>CAXXBX010000165.1:0-9561 GCA_964274945.1 Dehalococcoidia bacterium
AAGGCATTGTGCTGGCTGAAGAAAAAAATTACCAGATTTTGCCAGTTACATCCACACTAGACAAGTTGGAGGCATTGCTGGCTCCAGCAAGAACACAGCTCTACTAACTGCACATACATCTCTTTTTCACTATTATTTTCCTCAAGGGACCATGACCAGAACTGGTGGATCTTTAGTGGTAGAGGACGGTTGTGTGAATTTACAGTACTCTTTGTAAGACTGCTTAGTCTGAGTAGAACCACTATTACTGTCTTACCAGGGGCGCATTCGATTTGCAGTGCTAGAACTGATAATGAGGGCATGTCGGAACTGTTGGAAATGACAAAAAGAATTTCATCGAACAAAAATCTGCTTGGTGAACTGGAACTGCTAACCGAAACAATGTCAACATCTCCTATGGCTTCATCAGCTACCGATCCATCGACTACCAGAGCGACTTCAGCTAACAGCACCTCTTATTGACCTTGTGATGGATGCCAATCTTCTTCAAATGAAGCGATAGAGCGCACGCACTATCAGTATTGCTGTCTGCAACTGGTGTGCCATCACTTTTCCGGCTCAGAACAGAGGCGTGTCAGTCCTAGCCTCAAGCTTCCAGACCAAAGAGCATGCTGTCAGTTCCAGTTGTTCCAGCTTCTTGGATGGAACTGTTGGAGTCAGTTCGAACAGTTCCAGAACTAAATCGAATGCGAGTGCTAGTAGTTCCGGCAGTTCTAGAACTGCAAATCGAATGCACCCATGGACTACAGATTTGCCTGGCTGAAGACCTTGTTACAATGTGTTGCTAGCCTGTATGCTGCGGCCTAATTATCATATTTTTAACACATGCTGTGAGTAGTGATTGACATTGGTAATTCACTCACAGGGATTTCATGCTCTTGTCTCAATGTTATTTATGTAGCACATTACACGTCGACATTCATTTGGAATTTTGTATAGGCAAGGTTCTATGCACCTAGCACTATATTTATTGACGAAGTTGACTCTATTGGAGGTAAACGGGGCACAGAAGGAGAACACGAGACAAGCCGTCGTGTCAAGAGTGAACTACTAATTCAAATGGATGGTAAGAATAAACTTAATTTGGTCTTGAATGTTTGATAAACATTATATATTATTGTTTATCATAGGTGTTGATGGTGCATCTAATCCAGAAGAAGCAGGAAAGATTGTGATGGTTCTGGCTGCTACTAACTTCCCTTGGGACATTGATGAAGCATTACGGAGACGTCTAGAGAAACGGATCTACATTCCATTGCCACTGGGTATGGACATTGGTACTGTAGCTTTGGTTTGTCATTGGATGGTGACATGTTGTGCACGTAGAGGAAGGCAGAGAGCAGTTGTTGAGAATCAATTTAAGTAGTTTGAAGCTTGCAGATGATGTCAATTTGTCGGAAATTGCTAAGAAGATGGATGGCTATAGTGGTGCTGATATTACAAGTGTGTGCAGGTAAATGAGATTCTGAAATAAAGAGCTGTTATGATTAAGGTTTTCGATTTGGTGTTCTTTTTATGAAAGTTAACCCCATTTATACACAAGCACTTGTACCTGAGTCAGCTCAGTTTCAAAATATTGTGTAAACTCGAGCTGTGCTAAGCTCTGCTGGCCTGGATCAGCAATTCTTGTCTAGCCAGCACGCTCTTGCTTGGTCCAGCTTTGTGTCCATTATACGTGCTTTACTGAAGGCTGAACATGCTCATGATTGCAAAAAGGTGTGAAGCAATCTGCATCAAGCAAGCATACAGTACTGTATTACCACGCATAAAAGTGCACTGTGCCTATGTGTGATCGTTATAAACCAGTGCGCCTATACCTCGGGGTACTACAGCACATACGCTGGTTTATGAGGTTTATCGGCCGGCTATATCTCTAAGTAGCAGACTGGGTAGATTGAGTGTTGGAAATTTAGAGACAGATGTTATAGCAAATCTTTTTAGGGTGTGGTATCGTCAATTGCACTCAACAAGAAGAAACTTTTTGTTACGTACACTTTCAATTATGTCACCTTCTAGAGAAGGGTTTTTGACTGGAAAAGAGTGCAGTTCCAGTGGCATCAATGATAATAATGACAACAGGGACTTGCGACGTTACTGACGAAGACATGAACACTTAGCGATTATGACAGTATTTGAGACAAAGAGCTACTTAGTGTGATAGTCTGAACATAATTCTAGTCAATCCAACACTCAATCAGACAAATTTCAGTTGTTGAAATAGCCTGATTTCACATATAGGTGCATGCTCTTTTACGCACAGTAATACGGTATGAGTTTTTTTAAATGTGTCAACACTTTTTCTTTTTCACTGTTGTAAAAGGTAAGGAAACAGTCATGTACTAGGTTTTGTGCATTTTAGCTTGAGTGGAATGCATCTCATGTAGCTTGTGCACATTGTGCAATTCACTTCTTAATGTGCCGAGTAGACGTTGGCTGGCTTGTTTTTGACGTGGGTCAGCTTTCTGTGTGCTCATGTAAATGAGGTGATATATGCCCTTTATTATTTATAATATGGTTGCACTGATAATCAGATCAGTTATTGGATATTGGCTGATATAGCTAGTATCAGAATGTATCGGAATCGGTTTGGTTACAGTCAATAAAACAGATAGCATGCTTAGAAGTGTGTGGTTGGCATGTGAGGTGCACATCATGATGAGTTTGTGGACTAAAGAAGATGTCTCCTATTTGGGAACACTTTGAGAGAGGACAGTATTTTTTGCAACGTTTGCAGTTAGTTTTTTCTCTCGTGGCAGCGCACTAAAACCTAATGTTAATCAAATGAATACCACTAATACGAATTGATGTTTATATAGTTGTCAACATTACAGATGTTAATTAATGAAATATCAGATTGACTATTGGCATGAGCCTATATTGGTCGTAGATTATCAGTTATTGGAAAATAAGTAAAATTGACTTATCGGTGCAACTTCATTTTATAACACAATCAATTTTTTGTATTGCCTGTGTGTAAATCAAATGAATATTGTGACTTTGATAAATCATTTAATTTCGTTTCATTGGTGTTTACAATGTGTGACGTATATTGTGCTGCTGCCATGGTAATTGAAAAACACTACAGCCTTTGCTTTTATCCTTGTCTTTTACACAAACATCTTTTTTATTTCAGACAGTTCCCATCTAAGGCACGTCCTATACAGTACAACCCTGATTATCCAGACATTTAGATAATCCTGACAAATTTAGTTTCGCCCAAAAAGCACCATTCCACCACACCATCATTTCATTTATCCGGGCTTTTGATTATTTGGTCTGGCGGACAATTTGGATACCATCAAAAAAGGGTTGTATTGTAAAGACCATTGTAAGATCTTACTTATACTGGTTTCTAACTACCTTTAATTAACAAGTCATGTGCATTTTGTGCCTATCCTGGATCTTGCAGAAAATCTTGTTACTGTCCCCGCTTTCTAGTTTGCAGTACGATGATCTAGTTTGAAATCTGTCTTTTCTTTTGTGATAAAATGAGCTGCCTTGACATGCAAACTATTGTCAAGCTGTAATATCTACTGTAGAATTGGAATTTTGCGTTAGTTTTCGTTTTGCGATTTGCGCTATTAGAAATTGCAAAACTAAAATTTGCAAACATATCCTACTGTACTTATGGCTGGCATTCATTCATTAGCATTTGCAAAAATTAAAATTGCACATTATATGCAGGTGGGAAATTGCAAAAAAAGTAACCTAGCAAACATACCAATCCTATGGTATTCTTGCTTACCATTGCATTTTTAACGATGCCTCCTTACTTGCTGGACTAAACGGAGCTCTAAAGTTGCTCTCGTCAAAACATTAGGGTTAACAATTGCTGGTAGTGATGTAAACAGTTTCTAAAGCTTTGACAAGGAAACTAAAGTGGTGATTAATTCTGGTGTACTGTATAACTGGTTATTTTTGCAGTCTTAAAGTACTTTGATTTGAGAATTTAGACAGAAATTTTAATTACTGCGACTTAAATTTTTGTGTTCATAGCTACCTCGCTCAGATACTGTTGCTTGAATTGGTGAACAGTGCTTTTACTGATTTGAATGTGAGCAGGAACTTGAGGACGGCTGACTTGTTTCTTTGTTCAGCTGCGTATTGACCAATTTTGGCTCGTTGGTGTAGGAAGGGTTGTGATATAGCGATGTACGCTTATCCCAAAGTGACCTTCACGCACACAGCCTTACACGTGCAACAAGTGTCTAAGAGCTGCACATTTGTTGGAACACTGACTGCCTGGGACTCTGAGGATAGGCCTTAATATCTGTAAATTTTAATTGCGCACTCCTGTATTTCTTCACAGAATTAGCAGAAATATCATGATCGCAGAACTAACTGGTTGTATGGTATTAGTTCTAGTCTTTCTACCCATGCACACGTTTGATCTTATCTGCCAAGCAACTGTCACTGACATACATCAACTAATACACATGTTACTGCAGGGATGCATCCATGATGGCTATGAGGAAACGAATTGCCGGTTTGTCACCCGAAGAGATTCGCGGTATTCCAAAGGAGGAACTGGAGCTGCCAGTTAGCAAACAAGATCTGGAAGAAGCGCTGGCAAAGGTTTCTCGATCTGTGTCTGCTGAAGATCTTAAGAAATACAAGGAGTGGATGGATGAGTTTGGATCATCGTAGATGAGGTTTGCTGGTATGGCTAGCGCTGGACTTGTTTTTTATTGTATGAATAGAGTTAATTATTATTGTTTGATGATAAATCAAAATGAAGTGAAACAGGCAGAAAGTGGATGTACTGGAGTTGTGTTTTATGCTTGTAATAGATGTTATTAAATGTCAGCAAGGCAGTATATTAATAGATTTCAATGTAGTTTGGTCAATTGTTGGCAGCCACTTATGTGCATGTTGTAGTTCTGGGATTTCTGCACAAATACACGTTTGTCTGCATCCTTGGCTGTCTGTTGTTTATCTGTTTGTCTGGTTTTTGTTTATGCGGACTGGCTGTGTGCCTGTCTGTCTGTCTGTCAGTCTGTTTGTCTGTCTTTTTCATATATTTTCATAAATGAATGCTTTACAACCAAAACTATTTAAAACGTTCCAGAGACCCAATAGGGTCAATACATTTCGCAAACTAATGTATGCAAAACTGAGTATGATAGTTCTTTACATTGCTAGAACTCATAGATAAAGGCGTGATAGTTTCCTTGCAATAGTCTTAGCATTGCAACGTTGTACCGCTGTTGAGAATCGTTTTCTCCAGTAACACATGAATTCTTTAGCATTCTTATTCTCATCATCATCCGTCAACCTGGTTGATAATTCCTGTAGGTATCTGGTGGCTCGTTCTTCCCAATGGCCAAAATGCTCAAACACAAGTGGAACAAGTGTCAAGGAAGACGCACCAGGGAGAGTGACTTGACCATCTTTGGTTAATTAACTTCCTGTTCTCCCTGTTTGCAGCAGCTGCTCCCTCCTTCTTAGAAGCTTGGGACAATGTGTCTGTTGCCCAAGGATGAGCAAAGCTACATCAAGTTTTACACTGGTGCCTGAGCCCACATCAAAGACAGCAATGTCTGGGCGATTATTACAGCCAGTATCTCCAAACCCAGCCTCAGCAAACACGCCAGACGAGATATGTAACAGCAAAGTGATCTTACAAGAGATCTCTCGCCTTTAACATGATCAAGTAGATATAGACAAATTAAGAGATAGGGATATTCAGTTTTTAATTCATTAGGTCTGAATTGATGAACAGAGTAATGGACTTGCGGTGGATTTGTATACTTTTGAAGGTTTGCTTGTTGTATCTAAAGTTTAAATCAATAAAACAATCTGTCTGTCTGTATGTATGTATGTATGTTTGTTTGTCTGTCTGTCTGTCTGTCTGCTTGTTTGTATGTATGTCTGCCTGGTTGTATGTAAAGCTGTCTGGTTGTATGTAAGGCTGTCTGTCTGTTTGTCTGTCTGTCTGTCTGTCTGTCTGTCTGTCTGTCTGTCTAATACACATATTTCAAACATGATCACCAGACCAAACAACTATACTATAGCCCTTGAGGATTTGGGGTCTGGTTTGTTAAACAGTGGCCTAGAAATATTCAACCGTATGAACGGCAAGTGTGAGTTGTTTTCCCCTTCTTTGGACGACATTCTGCTCAGAGGTCAAGTTCCATCTATCCTGGTACAACCACAGGAACTACAATTCTTGAAGTTACGTTTGACTGTCCATCATTTATTCAAATTCAATGCTCATTGTCTCCTGCCTCTGGAGACATTTGTGCTGCTACAACCAGCTGATCAACCTACAGAGTGCAATGCTTTATTTAGGTGTTGTCATTTGCTGAAAGATAACACAGTTAGCTAGATCTGTAGCCCCGTGGTATCAAAGTGATACAGATACACTTCATGGCCATATGACAAGGCAAGAATTCTTCAACATACTTAACTGTGCACCAATCCAGGATGACCAGTGGTTACAAGCTACTTTGCACATTAGACATGGAGGTTTGGCATGACGTTAGTCAATGAGATGAATTGTTACCATGGGTAGCCTTTATTTCTAGCTATGCTCACATGTAGGTATTGCCAATACAATTTCTGACAATGGAAAACCAAAATCAATGAGATCAGTTTTGAAAGACGGAGCAGAAGGTTCAATTAGATCCAAGTTACATCATGTGACCCTACCCTTCTGGTAAGATTCTTAGGGTTCAAGGCTATAGTAGGAGACTACAACAAAGTGTACACGCAAACACATGTCTTCTGTTATTGCGTACTTGGTGGAACACGCTCCTTTGCCTACAGATGCCGCTTGCCTTGCTCAGAAGAGAGCTGGTACCTAGCTCACTGCAATTCCAGAATCAGCCAAATTTGCACTTGAACCATAGGAATATACCTGGTGCATTTTTTAGATTGGGTCTGCAGTTGCTAGCTGTCACCTGAACTAAAAAGTGTGACTGTGGAGCTACATTTGATGAGATGGAGTATCCCTTACTTGTAAGAAGGGTGGTGGCCCAGTTTGGTCACACGATTCAGTGGTTTGTGAATGGGATGGTTGTATGAGACAGTTTAACATTCAGCACAAAGGAGGACCAAGAGATAGATACAGCAACAGTAATATTCAACCAGATGTTGCAGCATTTGATGTCGATCAGGTGCCAATGTGGAATTAGGCGTGGCTCTTTCCCCTTTTTTTGGTATCGGGTATTTTTGAGTGAAGCTGCAGAGATGGAGCTGCTGCTGCAAGAAAAGAGGAGAGGAAGACAACAAAATGTAGTCAACTCAAACTTCTGGAACACCATCATTGAGATTTGTTCCTCTTGTCATGGAACATCTTGGTTGTTGGGACGAAGAAGCCACTAAACATCTGCAGAATTGTTACAGAGGTCATCAGACAATTCAGGTAATAACAACTGCAAGGAGTTTTTATGTATGTGCTTTTGGCAGAGTAGGCAAATATACATAATATGTAGCCATTTGTGAGAGTCATTTATAGTTTACTTCCATAAACTGTAGTGAATACCTAACAATAGACTGTAATAATACGGATAGCTAGGATAACTATTCAATACCAACGGATTATAAACAAAAGTGTTTAGTCATAAAAAAATAGTAAAGGAAAGGTTTGCTTAAATTGTCTAAGCCAGCGGTCCTCTGCTGTTAAGGAGTCAGCAGTCTTTATGAACGTTTCTTGCAGCTCGGCTCTGTTCCACTCCACCCTCGTTTCAGACATCTCCTTCGTCTACTGCCGACTAGTTTGTACCCTTGAGCGCACGTGTATTGGATGTCATCACGATATTCGTAGCTGAAGAATGTTTCAGTCATTTGAATGACGAGAGGATCCCTCACATGAGGATGTTCACATTCGATAGCTATAGACATTGGTGACAATAAAATGAGTATAAAATAGCGGACAGCTGTTCAAGACCTGGCTGACACGAAGGTATCTCATCCGTCCAAGCACCATTGTGTTGACAGGTTATTCGAGAGGAACCGACCAGACGTGTGCCAGGTGAACATTTGTAGTTGATGTGACTCCCAATAGAGAAAGGTCCGTTGTTCTTTCTTGTAGCATTTATTGGAATTCCCAGATCTGGACATGATTCTAGGAGAAGTCACAAATACTTAACCTACATTTCAGACTGATGACCAGTTCTGTGAGACCTTTGTTTTTCACACACACTGGTTTGACTGCGGACCAAGTGCCGTCTGCTTTACAGCTTATTTGCTTGTCACCAACTAGATGGCTTTCTTGTGCACATTGATATACAACCTGAACGCCCTCATAGAAAGGGCCTTCACTGTTTCGACTGCCATTGACTGGAACTCCAGGTTCATTGCAAATTTCTATGCATATAGAAAATCAATGACACATGAGAGGATTTCATTGGCGAATGTAAGATTACTTTTACACTGTGGTTGGGTACCGCTCCATCGATTTTGGTCAAAGCATCGTCTCTCAATCAAGCCAACGAGATGATAGTGACGAGGACAGGCATAGGCCACCTTTGAACCAAACAGGTAGGTGGGCTTATTTTCAGTTAGGACTATGACCAACTTGTCTTCAACTTCAGGTTTCCGGCACGAAGCAACTGCAAGGACAAGCATTGAAGCATACAGACCACCGTTTGGCTAGCTATAGATATCTAGGATTGATGAAATTTAAATAACCTTTACATGTGGGGGGATCAGATGACCACTGTGAGGAAGTATTGCAAAAGATGACTCTGTGACCGACGAGTACTCTACCATTCGCGCAAACGTACTTCAGCACTGTTCCAATAGGGTAGTTAGAATCAGAATTAGAGAAAATTCTCATCGAATACGCCGGGATAGCAGGCTCGTCGCAGAAGCCAAGACTCGCTGCAAACGAACACCATATGTATATGTGGTACATTTGTCGCAGTCTGTGGAGTAATCTTACGTTCTCTCTCGCATTCGAAGTCGCCCACCCAGCTGGTACTGCTGCCGTCGTCTACGATATCGCAAACAAAAGTACCGGTATCGCCGCCATGTTTGGGTCGAAAGCCGTGACCGCAACTGCAATTGACAGACGTCCCAATATCGTTAATCGCGTTCGTACTGTGACAATATGCATTGGCTGGAAAAGTCAATGCGTCGCACGTCAAGGCTAAACAAAAACGTTATTCAGAAAATCATTGCTTGCCGTGCGTGCATGGTTTATATATCTAGATATATCTAACCGTTGCATGTCGGGAACTCTTGAGGGATCCAGTTACCGTCGCAGCCGCACTGCCAGAAACGCGGACCACTGCGTCGTTCCATTCCCTTGTGGCATTCGAAAACGGCAAGAGCGCCACACTCAATCCCAATGCTTAGGTTGACGTACTTGTAATGAAGGGTGACGTTGGGTGGTAAGTCGGACTCGTTCACTGGAAGACATTGCCGCTCTGTAAACAGAACATGCATGTCGCATTACTTACAACAAAGGCAACTAGGCAACATCACGAATTTGAAAACTTCAAATTTGTTAGTTTAAGTTATAGGTACGGTAGAAAGTAGAGCGAAATTGCTGCAAATACTCGCGTGTGTGTGTTTGTGTGTGTGTGTGTGTGTGTGTGTGTGTGTGTGCGCGCG
>CAXXBX010000166.1:0-99502 GCA_964274945.1 Dehalococcoidia bacterium
AATACCCCAAGAACGTAACATTTACTTTGCCAAATATTTCGTTTCGAAAATCAGCTGTACTACTGCCAAACGTTCCATTTGCAAGGTCTTGTATTATTCTTGATTCCAAAGACATCTCGTGATGAAGAGGTGTATAGTTCGAGTAAGGAGGATAATAATGCCAACTGTTCGTTCCTTGCATTCCAAATCCAAACAAGAGAACCTGCTTGCATATCATCATGCTAAAAATGAGGGCTTTCAAACCGCTCGTAGCATGAACATAGTTGCCTGCAGAACGAACGACGGTCGTCTGTACGTTATACCTCTGAGCATAAACATGCAACGCTTTCCGTGACTCACGTTGAATAAACCTGGACAGAGAGTACAGAGATGCAATCCGATGTGCTTGACATACTCCAATAACGCCTTGATCCTTTGTCAAAGCATTGTCCTTAGAACGAATATACAGAGTAGGATGAGTGGTGCTATTAAAGCAATTTGAATGATCATTAACTATGGATATATCAGCTGGGCGTGTCCCAGCATATTCCTCATATCCCTTGATTGGTGGATTGTTGATACGAATGACGATGTTGCTTGCATCTATCAGTTTCCCATAGCGATGATTTCTCAAATTTCCGGAAGAACCTACCAGAGAGCAAGTGTCATGTCGACACGCATTTAGATACACGAGAGATTCAAATGTCGTCACGAACGAGTCATAGTGACGTTCGTCTGGACTCCTCTTACTACGCGCACAACGAAGTATTGAATATTTTGATCGACAACCGACCTGCTCCCATAGAGATATGCAGCCTAGTCGATCACGCAATCTCTGAAACTTGAGTCTCTTTATCTTCTCCTTGTGTATACCATGAGGGGTCCCTATCACACGAATGTAGATGACGAAATAGGTGATAGTAGTCAGTCCGATTATCATGAACAGGAACGACAGCTCCTTCAACCGTTGAGCACTCCTCCTCATCTCAATAAACCGTTCACACCCACCACTTCTCTTTAATTAAGGCGCTATGAGTATAGTGCACTAGTCGTTGTGATCTTCTTCACCTGTCTCGTATACGTAGTAGTGCGTATGTTGTAGGGTGGTAATTTACTTAGTCGCTATTGCTTGTGCCTCGATAAGCGTTGACATATGTTTGATTAATGTGCAAGACGCTTTGTTCGCCGCCCCTTCTTTGTGTTACGAACGAGGCGTGGCAGTAACTTACTGCCACAACGTGGCATCACGCCTACACACGCAGCTCTCCATGTCGGTAGACAGCAGTAGATCTACGTTCCTTCTCTATCCTGTGTTTATGGTGTAGATTCTGTAAGCAGAGACATTACAGGACTATCTTCGCTACTGGCAGTCATGATGACCGCAGGTTCTGACACACGTTCACGGGTAGGCGTGTTTATGACGTTGTATTGGATCAATACGCAATCAATGTGCTTCTAATTCACAACAGCTCGCAGCGAAGTGGATTGAATGCGGTTTGATGCGCTCCAAGGGTGAAAAGGCCTTAGAAGGGAAGAGCCCACATTTGTTGGAGGATTGTCATTGATGCTACACAATTAGCGTTTCTGTTGGAAGAAAAGAACTTCTCCCAATAAAGCCGCAGAGCTAGGCATGCAAGATGAAAGTCGAGGCAGAGTCGAGGAGATTACAAGAGGATAGTGTTATAGACCCTCTAATCCTCTCGAAATGAGCAGCACGCACAGTGCCAGTAACGAAACAGAACGATACCTGCAGTACAGCGAGAATTTGTGGGGACTACAAGAATGACTTTTGATAACGAGGATGAACGTGATAGCTATAACCCATTGCCCCGCATAGAAGTCATGCATATTCGCATGCAAGCTTGTCTGAGGGCCAAACGATTTAGCCTGACACGGTGGTCCTTCCGCGCGAGGACTATACTAGACCTGAGTCAGGCGTATTAGCTGGTAGCCTTAAAAGAACAATCCAAAGAGTAGGTTGTAATCAACACACACTTGGGGTTTATTAGGTACAAGCGACTGTCGTTTGGGGCATCATGTAGCAGCGCCACGCCACAACTTGTCAAGGCTTTCCTGCATGGTATGGTCCACCAAGGAGCATCTACAACTAAACGCGGTCTGCTTAGGATGTTGCAACGCTGGATTACGATAAACTTTGGAGAAACATGCATGTAATTAAAAAAGAAGTGAATCATCAGATTCTAGGCCATCGGATTGATGCTGTGGGCTTCATCCCAATGGCAAAGGGTATACAGGCGATAAAGACTAGCCTCAGCCTAAGGACGTTGTCCAGCTGATGTCGTAGTTGGTACTCGTACTATATAGACGGTTTCCGTCAATACCTCTGCATGTGGGCAAGAATTAGACCACAAACCCCTGGTAATGTTGTGAGGGGGAAAGTGTGCCTGTTATGGCGTCAGAAAGAATGCAACGTTGGGCCTTGATACTGGCGAAGTATCCGTACACTATAGTTTAGCGTAAAGAATGGATAATGCGACTGCGGGTGCTTTGAGATGTTTACCTACACAAGCATTTCTATATAGGTTGGACGTACGACCCGTATAAAGCGGTATATTGTCTGTGCACATCTTGGAATTGGGAGCCGGTCACCGCCCTCGCAGATTCGCTGTTGCGCGAAAAGAGATCCCACTCTATTGAAATCGTTGCACCACATCCTCAGCGGTTGGCCGAAGAAGCCGGATGATCCATGCAGCTTCACAGCCATACTGAAATCGATCAACGTAACGAATTACTCATGTTAGAAGGTTGCATGGTTTGGGCAACTATAGAGTACAGTGCAGTTGTGCCGCGCACGGCAGACAAAAAGAGAGAGTCCTAAAGGATTACACATAGCACACCAAAGATGCTCCCGAATAAAAGAATAAGCACGGAGCTACCTTTAGTGCATGGTCTAACTTAAATCAGAAGTTGAAGCGGATTCGTCAACCGCATGACCATGCAGGCTCACCGGAATGCACCACCGTAATTAAGGCCGCTACACGCTAGGTGAAGCTCGAACGACCATGGGCTAGACTACACATTGACTTCGTTGTCCTTTTGGGCCAGTGCTTTTGCGTCGTGGTTGACGCGTTTTGCAAATGGTTGGAAATCCACCCTATGAAGACCTAAGCCTATAGCTAACTCTATAGCCCTAGGATTTAGTACAACAGCATGTGCTACTGAAAATATTACAAAACTTGTTTCAACACAATGTCTACATAATTTGATAGTCACTGACAGCGGATCGGTACTCACGAGAGAAGACTAGACTTTGCATGCATGAGCTGATAAAGGGGAACAGAGACGTGACGTTTGCTCCGTATTGCCCTGCTTCTAAATGACCTAGCGAAACGAGCGGTTCAGCCTTCAACGAAGGGTGAAGAAAATGGCAAAGGGTATGGTTCACTCGAGAGTCGCTTCTTATTTCATTACCGTCTGACACCTCATGCAACAATAGGAAGAAGGTCCATGCAGAGTTGCTCTTGATAGAGAGTATCAACAGGAAGAAGTAAATGCAGAGTATCAACAGGAAGAAGCTCCAGAATTTATCTTCATGGGAAGTAGGCAGTGAAGTCGCTTGATCTCTTGCGTCCAGATTTGGTTCAGAAAACAATACGGAAATAACCACAACATGCAGGATCGAGACCATGGCAAGTTGTGCAAAGATCGGCTGTTCGAGGTCGGACAAGGTGTCCATGTGCGAATTGCAGTAGGGTCTTTCCAAGATGGTCAAAAAGTGCAATACTGGAGAGGACTGGACCTGTTTCATTTCGTGTCCACCTGACAAATGAAGCGGTAGTCAGACGACATCAACAAAGGCGTAGGAACCACGGGGGCCATAGCCACCAATCAGCAGCCTAAATCGTCACTATATATATATATATATATATATAGAATAGATCATCGTGAAAAAAACGAGCTACCAGTGCAAGAAAACGAGTAGCTCCAATAATGGCATCCAGCAGGGGCGTCGTGGCATGGGCTAAACCGGACCCCATCATTTGTAGGCGTAGTCAAAAAATTGTGGAATATATACGCCACCTTTTTTCCAGTCTGGATCTACCACTAATTCTACCGTATCGGTCAATTACAAGACAACAAAAGTGTGTGAGTACCGTAGCATTGTGAAGTTTATCCCTCCCCTCCCCCCATTTCTAGAGGTCACGCTACGCTCCTGCATCCAGGTTGCAATTGGTCCCCCAACCTAAATGCCATTCCTACGCGCACTTGTTTATTCTCCACCAGCTAATCCGGTTGATGTTGGTTGAGCTCCACTGATTCTGGTTGAAGACATAAATAAAATGCTACCTCACCCAGTAGAAGTCCAGAACCTCATATCTGCACAACCTCAACCGGGTTAGCTGGTGGAGAATACAGAAATGAGCCCCAGATTAAGCCACGATTAGCGATCGAAAACGCTATACCGTCTCACCATCCTTCTAGCAATCGAAAACGCTATACCGTCTCACCGTCTTTCTAGCAATCAAGCTAGCTTACATTAGGATGACGAGACGCAGTGACAACCAGTGAAGGCACGGAAGATCTACCAGAAAGACCGAATAAAAAGGCATGCACTTGTGATAAGCTTCCAAGAACAGATGAGCAGTCACTCGGGAAGAAAACAGAAAGCGCGGTGAAGTAAAAAACATACCAAACCAGTGTGGATCTCCATGCAGACCACCGGCAGTGGCGGATTCAGGCGAGCGGTCCTTCTTTCGTTCTCTGTAGTAATATCTAGTTTAGAGTACATGTGAGCTCCGCAATTTTGCGGAGCTCTCATGCACTCTAAGCCAACATACGCATGCACGCAGTACACACTGTCTTGCACAGTACTGTACATGTACCAAGTTGGTACCAAGTTGCCACGCATGCAAGCTAGAAATTGGCAACAAAATAATGCAGTTAAGATCATGCTTGCTCAAAATATTGCATTTTCTGGAATGCGTGGGCGTGTCATTATTTTTCTAGACTACTGTCTGTTCCCCATAAGTGTGAACTTTGAAAATCATCAATATCTCCACTGTTTTTGGACTATCGCGATGATCTCGGTATCGTTAGAAACCGCTAGCCTCGGCCTCCCAGACCCGTGTAGCGCCGATTCAGGGAGGATTTTGAATCGGCGCTACACGGATCTGGGAGGCCGAGGCTAAGAAACAGCTAGGTCAGGTATTTCTGTTTATCAAATTATCTAAGCCTTTCCTACAAACGAAACGGAGGGATAATACTTTTGCATATCAAAGATATGCAAAATCAAAGATATTTGCATATCAAAGTCAAAAAATATTGCATATCAAAGATAATGACCATAACCAAAGCAATGGTTATTATCCAATTATCTTGTAAGACCAACGGATCAGCAACTGGAACCATCTAAGATAATTGGTGTAACATGGTCCAACTGGAGCAGCTCTTAGTGCTCTAATGAGCACACCTGGTGTGACCTCTACTTCCTTACACTTACGGGAAATAGACAGTTAGGCCTCTCGTTTAGGTAAATCCTGGTCCACTACTGACCGGATAAACTGCATGGACTTGTAGAGTAATCTCAATTCTTGCTTTTGCTGTCTGATGTTATCATAATCAACTTTTATTCGTCAATACCCCAACAATGTAATATTTAGTTTGCCAAACGTGTCATCTCGAAAATCAGCTAGACTACTTCTAAACGTTCCATTCGCTAGGTCTTGTATTATTCTTGTTTCTATAGATATGTCGTGGTGAGAAGGTGTGTAGTTCGAGTAAGGAGGATAATAATGCCACGTCTTCGCTCCTTGCATTCCAAATCCAAACAGCACAACCTGCCTGCATATCATCATGCTAAACAGGACGGCTTTCAAACCACTGGTAGCATGAATGGAGAGGCGTGTAGAAGGAAACCTCTCAGCATAATACAGCAATGCAGCCCGTGTTTGCTGTTGAATAAACCTGGAGAAGGAGTACAAAGGTGCAACCCAATGTGCTTGACATTTCTTAATAACGCCTCCATTTTTCGTCAAAGCGTTGTCTGTAGAACGGATATACAGAGTTGGATGAGTGCTGTTACCAAAGCAATTGGCAATATGATCATTAAATATTAATATATCAGCTGGGCGTGTCCCCACATAATCCTCGTATCCTCTGATTGGTGGATTGTTGACACGAATGACGACGTCGCTTTTGTCAATCAGTTTCCCGTGCAAATAATTTCTCAAATTCCCGGATGAGCCAACTAGAGAACAAGTGTCATGACGACAAGCATCGAGATATAACAGAGAGTCGAACGTCGTCACAACCGTGTCGTGGTGTCGTTCCTCTGGACTTCTCTGATGTGGCATACAGCGAAGTATTGGATACTTTGATCGACAACCAACCCTTTCCCATAGAGTTGCACAAGGTTGTCGGGCATGAAAACTCTTCCATACACCAATGTATATGACGCGATAGCTAATAGTACTCAGTCCGACAAGGAACACAGACAGCAACCACAACCGACGACCTCTGCCTTCCATCATGAACGGTACCTAGAGCGCCTGTAGACTACGCTCCTGCAGAACGTGCGCTAGGCGCCTTTACTTGTTAATCTAGTTAGTCATTTCTTTTTCTGTACGTCTAGAGTCGCACCAATCGTGTGCAATATTGAAGGTGTATGTCAAGCGTAGGTGTAACGAGGTGCCTTAGCCTTTACTAATTAAACGATACGCCTATTCACGTGACCACACGTCTGTAGTCTAACTTAGAATCATCCCGTTCGTCAAGCGACGGAGCGAATGTTACAATTGCACGAAATTAACCGTGTTTTGAGCAAACGCGTATAGAATAAACACTGTCTCGTAGAAACCATAAAAATAGTTGAGACAGCTCGCTGCTGTTCAATTATCTAATTAGACCGATTTTTAGGATTTTCTTCTATCTCTGTAAAATGCCGTTCCAGTCTCGCAACCAATACTTTTCTCGCTCTCGTATGGTTTACCGTACGAAAACTCGCTTGTGTAACCATGCTGCACGCGTTCTAAGCTAGCCTCGTCCCCAGACTCTCTCGCGCTAGTCTTGTCCGGTGCCCGTATGAAAATTCCAGGCGCGATATACGTGCACCGGACAAGACAAGTGCGAGAGAGTCTGGGACGTAATCAATGGTGTAGCCAGGACTATTTTTAACCGAGGCAGGTTGATATAAATTTTGCGATTGACAAATAAATGTAATTATTAATATCAACAATTTGTCCTCTAGTGCACAATGACGTCAAAGATAAATTGCAGTTCACACTATCAACACGTGAAATACACACAGATAGCCACTAACTAACTACACAATATCTCGAATAATTACCCTGAGAGAAGCAGCTGCTGAGTTGTAGTCTGCCTTCTTGTTTTGCTGGAGGCTTGGTCATCCTGCAAGCACGCGACAGAAACGGGACAAGACCACGCCTATTTTAGTAGCGAGGCAACTGCCTCATTGCCTCATGCAAGTGCTAGTAAGAGAAAACGACGTATTCGATGACTGGCAGGCAGGTTAGAAAGACAGGCAGACAATGGACCAAACAAAAAAATATGCAGACAGTCATTGAAGGCCCTGAACTTCTAGGTAGTCGTCTAGCTAGTCTTGCTTGTACATACAGCAATGTACACACAGTGACCATTTATAAAAAATATATATGAAAGAGACAGCCAGACAACACAACCAGACAAACAAAAGACAGACATACATTCAGACAAGCAGACAGACAACTGACAGACAAAAACAGATCCCCGGATTTAGCATGAAAACATGCCTGTGTGTTGAGTGCGGCCTTCAGTTTGCTTGCATTTCATTTGGAAAGATATTATGATGGCTGCTCTGATGGCCAATGTTAAGTTTGAAAGTTCTGTTTATTTCCCGTGTCTCTAGAGTCAAAGTAGTACAGCGAGTTCTTTAGCATATCAGACAAAATCATGGCACTAAAACAATAACTATGCCCCATAACCCACATGACCTCAGTAGTGTTTTGTTGGGTTTGGTAGCCTTGAGCAAAAACCCACAAAAACTAATTGCAAAATCTGAAACCCGGTCTGAGCAGAGAACTGATCAGTGTAACGTAGTTCCTGATCACAAAGTCTGCTAAATAGCGATCACAAAGTAGGAGACGACCTTCTATAACATATCATTGCAAGAACACCTTTGTACAAATGCATGAACTACAGTTTACACAAATCCACAGAAACATTCAAAACACAAGCAAACAGAGAGCAAATTAACTAACTTTAATTGTGGGCTGCTTTGGAAAACAAGAGAAATCAAGTAAGTATTCGTGCTGTAATTTGTAAGTCACAATGGACAAGGTATTAGAATTCCAAAGCACAATCAGTAGACAAAAAATGTAAAATATTCACACCTCGAATCAGCAAAAATCTTTAGTTCTTCACCATGAGGGGTGTACTTCCGCTATTCCCTTCTCCTTCAGCCTCCTGAAAAGACTGAGACTGAGTTGTTGAAATGTTTTGTTAGCTATGTCAATCTACCACCTACTAATGATATGTTTATCTGTTTACTGTCATACTCTTCGGATAGTAGACCCAAAGTATATTAAAATATTTTAGTTATGCTTTTTAGAGAAAAATGCTACCACCCAGTGCCTGACCAGACGTGACTGATATTGCAGAATTAGAGACAGGATCAAATTGAACAAAGCAAAATCCAAATAAATCAATCAGCTTCAAGCCTAGTGAGTCAACCTGAACAGGAGCCTTCACTGCAACCAATCACCATTGAGCACTGTTTACATTGCAACTACATGAGCACTTGGATTCAAACGACTGTTCAACGAGGGTCTGATCTGGCAGTTCAAAGTCAGCATCCATACGCTCACTGTCAGGTAGAAAGAGTTTGACAAAAGTTAAACATCACAGAAGAGAGGATCTAAAATGAACTCCAATAGAGTAATGCTGTAGTGGTCAAGAGGTCATGGCTTGAACTATAACAGCACTGTCCGGCCAACAGACAGTGCATGTCCATACAAATAAAATTAATTTGTCACACCAGCTGCATGCATTACCTGTTCATCACACTCAGTTACTGCATGGTCCCATAAAATGGTTTTCCCTTATTTGAGAATAAAATTGAGCTCTAACGCCACAAAAATAAAATCACTTGTTCCACAAGAGATCAGAGATGCTCAAAAATCCGTGCGCGCCTATTATATATTTTACTATTAATATCAACTTTTAATGCACAGAAATGTACACCCATTATACCTCATTTATTTAATATTGTACCACCAGCATTCCTCTGAGTCGTACTGTACACGCGAACAACATTAAGTATATAACAAAAAGTATTACAAGTTCAAACGTATAGTTTTCAAAATTAAAATTTAATATAATTAAAATGCAATATAATTAAAATGTAATATAATTAAAATGTAATATAATTAAAATGTAACATAATTAAAATGTAACATAATTAAAATGTAACATAATTAAAATGTAACATAATTAAAATGTAAGATAATTAAAATGTAATATAATTAAAATGTAATATAATTAAAATGTAATATAACTAAAATATAATATAACTAAAATGTAACATAATTAAAATGTAACATAATTAAAATGTAACATAATTAAAATGTAACATAATTAAAATGTAACATAATTAAAATGTAATATAATTAAAATGTAATATAATTAAAATGTAATATAATTAAAATGTAACATAATTAAAATGTAACATAATTAAAATGTAACATAATTAAAATGTAATATAACTAAAATATAATATAACTAAAATGTAACATAATTAAAATGTAACATAATTAAAATGTAACATAATTAAAATGTAACATAATTAAAATGTAACATAATAATTAAAATGTAACATAATAATTAAAATGTAACATAATTAAAATGTAACATAATTAAAATGTAACATAATTAAAATGTAACATAATTAAAATGTAACATAATTAAAATGTAACATAATTAAAATGTAACATAATTAAAATGTAACATAATTAAAATGTAACATAATTAAAATGTAACATAATTAAAATGTAACATAATTAAAATGTAACATAATTAAAATGTAAGATAATTAAAATGTAATATAATTAAAATGTAATATAATTAAAATGTAATATAATTAAAATGTAATATAACTAAAATATAATATAATTAAAATGTAATATAATTAAATTGTAATATAATTAAAATGTAATATAATTAAAATGTAATATAATTAAAATGTAATATAATTAAAATGTAATATAATTAAAATGTAATATAATTAAAATGTAATATAATTAAAATGTAACATAATTAAAATGTAACATAATTAAAATATAATATAATTAAAATGTAATATAATTAAAATGTAATATAACTAAAATATAATATAATTAAAATGTAATATAATTAAAATGTAATATAATTAAAATGTAATATAATTAAAATGTAATATAATTAAAATGTAATATAATTAAAATGTAATATAATTAAAATGTAATATAATTAAAATGTAATATAACTAAAATGTAATATAATTAAAATGTAATATAACTAAAATGTAATATAATTAAAATGTAATATAATTAAAATGTAATATAACTAAAATGTAATATAATTAAAATGTAATATAACTAAAATGTAATATATTTAAAATGTAATATAATTAAAATGTAATATAATTAAAATGTAATATAATTAAAATGTAATATAATTAAAATGTAATATAATTAAAATGTAATATAATTAAAATGTAATATAATTTTTTAAAACACCCACCAATCAATAAATTGCTGCGTGCGCTCCTTATACAAGAAAAATTTATTGTTGTGGCCTAACATTGTATTCAGACTTTTACTTGAACGTGCTCTGTCCAAAAGGCGGCTACATGGCTATGTATGTAACGATATCGTCACAGGTCGTGTGATTAATTAATTAAATTAGATTAAATTAATTAAACATACCGTAACAGTGTACTGTAGTCTCACAATTAGTACACGTGCCTCGATTGCACTAAAAGCGTCAGATATCGAACAGAGTTTCCAATCCGTCTGTTGGCATCGTAAAAAATTAGTAGAAGACTCGTGTACATTGATGAAGAAACTAACCGAACGTTGTAGGTGCCAATGATGCTCCTGGGCGTAGCTCTTCCAATTTGTCTCTGCTCCGCTTGGATTGACTTTCCGCAATCGTCACAGATTCTGAAAAGATCATGGCATGCCACCGAAAAACCGCCAGGTTGGTGTAGGAGGGCATGCGTGTGCGCTGTGTGCTAAACACGTGACGCGTGGAACAAGTTAATTAAATTAATTGGTTTGATGGCAGTAATATACTTGAGTTTAGCGAGATATTTATTATCCAGTGAAAACTGTATGATTACAGATTTCAACCTATGGTAAAATACAATTTATCGCAAAATGACATAACGTCCCTACATTTGTGTGAAGCCATCTACCTACCAGTCTCACTGTGTGTTTGTCTGTCTGTTTGTTTGTGTTTGTGTGTGTGTGTGTGTGTGTGGGGGGGGAGGGCTGGTGCTGACTCTTCCTCGTGGTGACCCTGGTAACATTCCTGATGGATGGCTAATTAACCGCCAGCAACAACAGACTCGTAGGCCTGATCATCCTGCAGATCTGCAACCAATTGATTTGTAAAACCACAAAGGAAAAACTTTCAACTCAAGTTAGAAGGATGCAAATAGAAAAGAGGAAGAAAAGGAGACAAAGCAATTATCAGATCAGACCGACCTACAGGGTATCCCAACTGGTTGCACTTTTACAACACAAAACAATTAAGGCCTTGTTATGTGTTGTAAACATGGAGCAGCAGCCAAAGAGATCCTGGTTATAGAAAAGACATGCAGTTCTACTATCAAAATCCAAACAGAATCATTAGGACAATAAAGTCTACTGATTACAGAAGTGACCGAACAATGAGATGGTGTGGTGTGGTGTGGTGTGATGTGGTGTGTGTGTGTGTGTGTGTGTGTGTGTGTGTGTGTGTGTGTGTGTGTGTGTGTGTGTGTGTGTGTGTGTGTGTGTGTGTGTGTGTGTGTGTGTGTGTGTGTGTGTGTGTGTGTGTGTGTGTGTGTGTGTTCTGCATGCTCCTGTCAACTACAACCTCACTCGGCGTTTCCTTGTCCTTGAGTAACTGAAGGGTAGTCCCCTCTAAACCAGGTCACATAATTAAATACTGGTATTTCCAAAGTAATACAATAATTCTAATTATTAGGTGACCGGAGAGTTATTCTAAGTTGTTATGTCAACAGACTATTTTGTAGCATGCATGCACACTCGCATAAGCAGACAAAACAGCTTTGATTATAATTCATCAAACTTTCAACCAAAAATTTAATTGAAACAAACACACTACCCACATACTATTATCAATCAAAGCGTCATGATCATGACGTCATACCATATCCATGTTTACGCCATAAACATTTATCATAATTCCAAATGTGCTAATTAAGCTAACAAGAAAAACATTACATCTAATGTGCATATACACTCACAAACAATCAAAACGTGCGTCCAATCAAATATACTACTCTGGGACATAGCTGCGATCGAGCTTATCGGCTAAAAATAGTAAGAAATGCAAGCTCCTGTTAGACTACCGCTACCATACCAAAAGCAAGTTTAGTTATATGACTGCACCTGCTGATGAACTTAGAGTTCAGCTTCGATGACTTTTTGCCGTGGAATCATGACAGATGAGTAATTTATTGGGTCATCTGGGAGACGACGATAGCCGGCAGCAGCAGGATCGTTGCCAGTAAAGTCACATCGGTGTATTGAATCTCTCCCTGAAATCAAGCAAAGCACAGAGCTGAAACACCCGTGATTAACTAGATACAAGAACTACAAAACATGGTGTTTGTTTATCTATTGTTGAGACTCACAGAAGCTTTAGTATACAACTACTATCAACACCATACAAGTCTTGTCAAATTGCATCCTGACCATTAGACCTTCAATTGGAAATGCATGGTTTTGCCATACAGGTAAGGCATAAAATCTAAAAACATATACAAAATTCACCAAACATCAGTACGTGTACAACAAACATATAATATCAATGAAAATGGTGATGACTGACTTGAACTTGTGCCAAATCAAAGAAAATCCCATTAATTAAATATCCACCCTGTTCTACAATCTTATTTCACATTTTTAATTTTATTGTTTTACTATTTATTTATTTTTTTATTTATTATTATTTCTTACTATTTACTTTTTTATTTTAATTAATTATTTTTTACTATTTTATTAAAATATTAGTATTTTTTATTATTTATTTTTTTGTATTACATTATTCTTTTTTTAACAATCTGTATGCAAGACGTATAAATTGTGTTCTCATCGACCATGTCAGTTTGCTACTTGTATTTGATGTTTCTAGAAAACCAATAACAACTGTCACAGTGTCTTAAAGTTTTCGTTCACAACTTTTAACATTTTTCCATGTTGAGATAGCTTCTCGTAAAAACTTCATTGCTTTCTTCGATCTCTAATGAACCAGAAATGAGTGCAGCACAGGCAATATTGTCATGATATCTAAATGTAATAAAGGTCTATTTGCAATCCACAATATCTGCAACATCATTTATTGCATTCCACCCACCATCTCCATATCACACACTACATAAACAAGACTACAAATTTGTTTGGCATCAACAGCAAACTACCTTAAGTATATAACAAAAAGTATTACAAACCCAAACGTAGAGTTTTCAAAATTAAAATGTAATATAATTAAAATGTAATATAATTAAAATGTAATGTAATTAAAATGTAATATAATTAAAATGTAACATAATTAAAATGTAATATAATTAAAATGTAATATAATTAAAATGTAATATAATTAAAATGTAATATAATTAAAATGTAATATAATTAAAATGTAATATAATTAAAATGTAATATAATTAAAATGTAATATAATTAAAATGTAATATTTCTTTTAAAACGCCCACCAATCAATAAATTGATGCGCGCGCTCCTTACACAAGCTAAATGTATTCTTGTGGCCTAACATTGCATTTAGACTTTTATTTGAACGAGTTCTGTCAAAAAGGCAGCTACATACATGGCTATGTATGTAACGATATCGTCGTTTCATTAATTAAATTAGATTAAACTAATTAAACTTACCGTAACAGTGTACTGTAGTCTCACAATTTGAATTAGTACACGTGCCTCGATTGCACTAACACCGTCAGATATCGAACAGAGTTTCAAACCCGTCTGTTGGTATTGTAAGAAAATTAGTGGAAGTTGATTGTGGGGCGTCGGACTGTGCCGGTGTCGCCAGTGAGGAGCTGCCACTTGCGGGTTAGGTGTGCTGTGATGTCGTGGGTGCTGTGAGGGCGTGTCGTCTATAAAAAATGTTGTTCGAGTAGTGGTTGGAGTGATTGTTGTAGGAAGTGTAGAGTTTGTGCGATGTTATGTATTTGTTGTTTGACGTCGTTGTGGGCGGGGTCGTAGTGTTGTCTCGGTTGATATTGGTAGTGTTGGTTGTACTGCTCTGGTTGGTATCGATGGCATTGGTGGTAATTTCTCGAGTTGTGTTGGTAGTGTTGTTGTTGTTCTGGTCTGTGTTGTTGTTGTTGTTCATGTTGTTGTTGGTGTCGTTGGTAGTTCTGCGGTCGTTGGTTGTGTTGTTGGTGGTGTTGTTCTTGTGTCTCGGGTCTATGATGCTGGTCGGGGATGCGTATTGACATGAGTGCCGGAGGTCTGTTGTTGTCGTGTGTCTGGTGTTGGGGTACGTGATTGGGGTGTTGTTTTCGTCTTGTGTCGTATGTGCCTCTGGTCATGGTTCTGCTTCGGGTTGTCCTGTTGAGGTAGTTTAGTTTCTTTGATCGTCTCTGGTTTAGTTCGTCTTTCAGTTTGTTGATGTATTCTGTGTTGTTTTGTTGTTGTTCTTGGTGGTCCGTCTGTTGTTGTGTGTCGAGGTCGTGGGAGAAGTTGTCTAGTTGTCGTTGTAGATCGGTAATTTCTTTTTCCAGTTGTGTCTTTGTGTCTTGTAAATGTTGTATTGAGAGTAGCATGAGTTTTGACTCAGTGTCTCTGAGGATGGTCTCCCAGTTTTCCATAAAGGTATCCGTCATTTGAGTGATATTTGGTAGTTTGCGTATTTGTAGTCCTGTTGGTGTTGTTTGTTGGTCGCTGCATTTCGTTAAGAATTCGATGTGGTGGTTCGTCTTTGTTAGGATGATTTGCTTTTGGTGTAATTTGCGTTGTGTGGTGTTAGGGTCTGGAGGTGTGGCCTCGCCTCGCTCGTCTGTCTGTACTGCGGGGATTACCCGTTCAGTTTGTGGCTTGGCGACGTTTGTCGGTGGCGGTAAGTCGTTCTCTTCGTCATGTTCGGCAGTTCGTTGGCGTGTTTCTGTGTTGTTAGATGGTGCGGGCAGGATATCAAATGTACTCGCGAAGATCGACGGCGAGGTGTCGGTTGGAAGTAATTGGTTGTTGTCGACCGTTGTCGTTCTCGTGATGGTGGGAGGTGTCTTCTTTGGTGCATGAGGCGGTTGAGAAGTGACGGGACGTGCGGGGAGTGCGTTGTGTTCCTGTTGTCGGGTTGCTCTCCTGGTGCGGAAGGTTGGTTGGGAGGCAGACATGTCGGTAGAATAGAGGTAGAGACAGTGCACAGTAGTTGTGAAATATAATGTAATATAATGTGAATAAACTGAATAGAAACGGTACTAACTGGTTGTGTCGCGACGTTTCGCTATGCAGCTTCTTCAGGCGACTAGAGTCAGTCGTACTAAAGTCTATAATGAATTGCTAACTAGTCTGTATTGAGTCTTATTTGTTAGTTTTAATTATGTTACAGCGTCATACTTAAGGTTGACTCGTCATGCATGCTTGCATGAGGGTGTCGATGTCTCTGTTCTCGTTCTCGTTTTCTTTTGTTGTTGTTCTCACTTTCGATCTGGTCAGTGATTGTCCCAGGTTTTTTCCTCTTCTGTAAGCTACTATCGGTCTGGTTGGGAAGAGGTCATTGAGTATAGTGTTGTTCTCTATGATTTCCCAGTGTCTTTTTATTACGTCTTTGATTCGGTGCGCTCCTGGCTGCAGCAGGGTTGAGAAGACTGGTCTCCATGCTGACGTGTTCTTGGTAGTGTCTCTCAAATATTCTTGTCTCCTGTCATGATTAATGTCTCTCGTCCACTTCTCTAGTTGATGGGGTTTATAGCCCCGTTGTGATAGGTGTCGGAAGTGATCTGTTTTCTGCTGTTCATAGTTGTCTCTGTCGGAAGTATTGCGTATGAATCTAATGAGCTCGCTGTTGCAGACACTTTTTTTGGTAGTTCCAGGGTGATAACTTGTACTGTGTAAATATTGAAATGTGTTGGTAGTTTTATAGTGTGTCTTTGTATCCAGGGTTCCGTCTTCTTGAAATCGTTTACCTTTGTATAGATCGACGTCGAGGAATGTCGTTTCTGTGTCGCTGGTTGTCCAAGTGAATTTAATGTCGCAATGATGATTATTCAGTCTGTTCATAAATGAGTCTAATGTCGTTCGGTCTTGTGTCCATGTTAGGAAAATGTCGTCAATGTAGCGGAACCAGTGAGTCGGTGTGGTTGTCTCGTTTGCCATGAAGGTCGTTTCCAGGTCGGTCATAAAAATATTTGCAAATGATGGGGTCACTGGCGTCCCCATGGCCGTGCCGTGTATTTGTCTGTATGACTTGTCGGTGAATTGAAAGTAATTTTCTTTTAATATGATGCGAAGACCTTCCCTTGTGAACGCTGTTAGCCAGCTGTCATGGTAATGTCCGTCCATTGCTTTGCACACTGCGTTGATTCCTTCTTGCTGTGGAATGCTTGTATATAAGCTGGTGACGTCTGCTGCAATTAATAGAATGTCTCTTGGAAATGTCGTTTTGTCTAAAATTTGGATAAACTGTTTTGAATCTCTGACATAAGATTTTGACGTTGTAACAATTGGTTGGAGGTAGTGGTCGAGTACTCTGCTCAGTCTTGCGGTTGGGCTGCTGTGTCCTGCGATAATGGGTCGTAGTGTTGTCGGTGTCTTGTGGATTTTTCTTAGTCCGTAAAATTCTGCTGTCTTGATTGTGTCGAATTGTTGTAGGAGGAATTTGTGTGTGTTTCTGTCGATGACTCGGTTCGCGTATGCGTCGAATGAAAGTTGTTGAATTGTATGGTAGGTTTCCCATCGATGGTCATCTTTAGTCTCTTCATAAGTCTTGTCAGATAATAGATCTGCACAGTCTCTAATGTATGTCTTC
Organism: Dehalococcoidia bacterium; assembly: GCA_964274945.1. Lineage (GTDB taxonomy): Bacteria > Chloroflexota > Dehalococcoidia > Lucifugimonadales > Lucifugimonadaceae > CAXXBX01. The sequence goes on from CAXXBX010000166.1 coordinate 17,194, forward strand.
TTATCTTCAATTACGGTATATGATCCTTTGTCCGCTCTTTTGATGATGATCTCTTCTCTCTGCTGTAGTTGTTTGAGAGTCTGTCTCAATTCTGGTGTTAGGTTATCGGTGGTGTGTCATCTCGGTATTAATTGTAGGTCTCGTCTCGTTAGTTCTAGGTATCGGTCAAGATCAGGGATTTTGTTGTCATGGTCTGTCGGGGGTGTCCAGTCGCTCTTGATTCTAAATTTGTGTTGTTGTTGGTCGTTAGTTCTAAAGTATTCTTTCAGTCTCATGGTTCTCTCATATCTATCGAAGTCATTGATGATTGTGTTTTTTCTGTGGTATGTAGTTGATGGAACGAATGTTAGTCCGAGGCTCAGGATGGTGATTTCATCGTCTGTGAGATGGTGCGTCGATCTGTTGATTATGCACTTCTTCTTGGCTGCCATGTTTCTTCTATGTGTTCTCCCAGGTTTGTGTGTGTTGGTTGGTATCGTTTTCGTTCTTGTATTTGTTGATTTTTGTTTATATTGTAGGGATTGTGCAGTGATCGTGGGTTCCTCATCGTATGGTTAGGTTGTTGGTGGGGCGTCGGACTGTGCCGGTGTCGCCAGTGAGGAGCTGCCACTCGTGGGGTACGTGTGCTGTGATGTCGTGGGTGCTGTGGGGGCGTGTCGTCTATAAAAAATGATGTTCGAGTAGTGGTTGGAGTGATTGTTGCAGGAAGTGTAGGGTCTGTGCGATGTTTTGAATTTGTTGTTTGACGTCATTGTGGGCGGGGTCGTGGTGTTGTCTCGGTTGATATTGATAATGGCGATTGTATTGTTCTTGTTGGTATTGATGGTATTGGTGGTTGTTTCTCGAGTAATGTTGGTAGTGTTGTTGTTGTTCTGGTCTGTGTTGTTGTTCATATTGTTGTTGGTGGTGTCTCTGGTGGTTATCCGGTTGTTGGTCGTGTTGTTGGTGATGTTGTTCTTGTGTCTCGGGTCGTTGATGTTGGTCGGGGATGCGTAAGGACATGAGTGCTGGAGGTCTGTTGTTGTCATGTGTCTGGTGTTGGGGCACGTGGTTGGGGTGTTGTCTTCGTCTCGTGTCGTAGGTGCCTCTGGTGGTCGTTCTGTTTCGGGTTGTTCTGTTAAGGTAGTTCAGTTTTTTGGATCGTCTCTGGTTCAATTCGTTTTGTAGTTGGTGGATGTATTCTGTGTTGTTTTGTTGTTGTTCTTGGTGGTTCGTCTGTTGTTGTGTGTCGAGGTCGTGGGAGATGCTGTCTAGTTCTTGTTGTAAGTCTGTGATTTCTCTTTCCAGTTGTGTCTTTGTGTCTTCTAGATGTTGTATTGAAAGTAACATTAGTTTTGATTCAGTGTCTCTGAGGATTGTCTCCCAATTCTCTATAAAGGTGTCAGTCATTTGAGTGATGTTAGGGAGTTTGCGTATTTGTAGTCCTGTTGGTGTTGTTTGTTGGTCGCTGCATTTAGTCAAGAATTCGATGTGGTGGTTCGTCTTTGTTAGAATGATTTTCTTTTGGTGTAGTTTCCGTTGTATGGTGTTAGGGTCTGTAGGTGTGGCCTCGCCTCGCTCGTCTGTCTGGACTGCGGGGATTACCCGTTCAGTTTGTGGCGTGGCGACGTTTGTCGGTGGCGGTAAGTCGTTCTCTTCGTCATGTTCGGCAGTTCGTTGGCGTGTTTCTGTGTTGTTAGATGGTGCGGGCAGGATATCGAATGTACTCGCGAAGATCGACGGCGAGGTGTCGGTTGGAAGTAATTGGTTGTTGTCGATCGTTGACGTTCTCGTGATGGCGGGAGGTGTCTTCTTTGGTGCATGAGGCGGTTGAGAAGTGGCGGGGAGTGCGTTGTGTTCCTGTTGTCGGGTTGGTCTCTTGGTGCGGAGGGTTGGTTGGGAGGCAGACATGTCGATAGAATGGAGACGGAGAGACAGTGCTCAGTGGTTGTAAATGATATAGTATAATGTGAATAAACTGAATAGAAACGATACCGACTCGTTGTGTCGCGACGTTTCGCTGTGAGTAGCTTCTTCAGGCGACTAGAGTCAGTCGGATAACAGTCTATAGTGAACTACTAACTAATCTGTATTGAGTCTTATTTGCTAGTTTTAATTATGTTACAGCGTCATACTTACGGTTGGCTTGTCATGCATGCTTGCATGAGGGTGTCGATGTCTCTGTTCTCGTTCTCGTTTTCTTCATTTGTTGTTCTCACTTTTGATCTCGTCAGTGACTGTCCCAGGTTTTTCCCTCTTCTGTACGCTACTATCGGTCTGGTCGGGAAGAGGTCGTTGAGTGTGGTGTTGTTCTCTGTGATCTCCCAGTGTTTTTTGATTACGTCTTTGATTCGGTGCGATCCTGGCTGCAATGATGTTGAGAAGACCGGTCTCCATGGCGAGGTGTTTCTGTTGGTATCTCTCAGATATTCCCGTCTGTTGTCATGATTGATGTTTCTCGTCCAGTTCTCTAATTGATGGTGTTTATAGCCCCGTTGTGCCAGGTGTCGGAGGTGGTCTGTTCTCTGTTGCTCGTAGTTGTCTCTGTCGGACGTGTTTCTTACGAATCGAATGAGTTCGCTGTTGACAGACACTTTTTTTGGTGGTCGCTGGGTGGTGACTTGTGTTGTGTAGGTATTGGAATGTGTTGGTATCTTTAGAATGTGTCTTTGTGTCCAGGGTTCCGTCTTCTTGAAATCGTTCGCCTTTGTATAGATCGATGTCGAGGAATGTCGTCTCTGTGTCGCTGACTGTCCAGGTGAATTCGATGTCGCAGTGTTGATTATTCAGTCTGCTCATAAACGAGTCTAATGTCGTGCGGTCTTGTGTCCAGGTCATGAAGATGTCGTCGATGTAGCGGAACCAGTGAGTCGGTGTGGTGGTCTCGTTCGCCATGAAGGTCGTCTCAAGGTCGGTCATGAATATGTTAGCGAATGACGGGGCGACTGGTGTCCCCATGGCCGTGCCGTGTATTTGTCTGTATGACTTGTCAGTGAATCGGAAGTGATTCTCTGTTAATATGAGGCGAAGACCCTCTCTCGTGAACGCTGTTAGCCAGCTGTCGTTGTAGTGTCTGTCCATAGCTCGACACACTGTGTCGATCCCTTCTTGTTGAGGGATGCTAGTGTATAGACTGGTGACGTCTGCTGCAATTAGTAGGACGTCTCTTGGGAGAGTCGTTCTGTCTAGAATTTGAATGAACTGCTTTGAGTCTCTTACGTAGGATTTCGAAGTGGTGACAATAGCTTGCAGGTAGTGATCGAGCGCTCTGCTCAGTCTCGCAGTCGGGCTGCTGTGTCCGGCGATAATGGGTCGTAGTGTCGCAGGGTTCTTGTGGATTTTTCTCAGTCCGTAGAATTCTGCCGTCTTGATCGTTTCGAATTGTTGTAGGAGGTATCTGTGAGTGTCTCTGTCGACGACATGATTTGCGTATGCGTCGAATGAGAGATCTTGGACTGTGACATAGGTCTCCCATCGACGGTCGTCTCTTGTCTCTTCGTATGTCTTCTTGTCGGATAATAGAAGTAGACAGTCTTTCACCAGTCGCTCTTGATTTTGAATTTGTGTTGTTGTCGGTCGTTGGTTCTGAAGTATTCTTTTAGTCTCATGTTTCTCTCATATCTCTCGAAGTCTTTGATAATTATGTTCTTTCTCTGGTATGTAGTCGACAGGACGAATGTCAGGCCGAGGCTCAGGACGGTGATCTCGTCATCTGTGAGATGGTGTGTCGATCTATTGACTATGTACTTCTTCTTGGCTGCCATATTTCTCCTGTGTGTTCTTCCGGGTCTGTGAGTGTTGGTTGATTCGTATCGTTCTCGTTCTTGTGTTTGTTGATTTTTGTTTATGTCGTAGGGATTGTGCAGTGATCGTGGGCTCCTCATCGTATGGTTAGGTTGTCGGTGGGGCGTCGGACTGTGCCGGTGTCGCCAGTGAGGAGCTGCCACTCGTGGGGTACGTGTGCTGTGATGTCGTGTGTGCTGTGGGGCGTGTCGTCTATAAAAAATGATGCTGTTCGAGTAGTGGTTGGATGGATTGTTGCAGGAAGTGTAGGGTCTGTGCGATGTGTTGAATTTGTTGTTTAACGTCATTGTGGGCGGGATCGTGGTGTTGTCTCGGTTGATATTGGTAATGGCTGTTGTATTGTTGCGGTTGGTATTGACGGTATTGGTGGTGTTGGTAGTGTTGTTGTTGTTGTACTAGTCTGTGTTGTTGTTGTTGTGGTTGTTGTTGCTCATATTGTTGTTGTTGGTGTCTCTGGTGGTTGTCCGGTTGTTGGTCGTGTTGTTGGTGATGTTGTTCTTGTGTGTCGGGTCGATGGTGTTGGTCGGGGATGCGCAGGGACATGAGTGCTGGAGGTCTGTTGTTGTCGTGTGTGTGGTGTCGGGGCTCGTGGTTGGGGTGTTGTCTGTGTCTCGTGTCGTATGTGCCTCTGGTGGTCGTTCTGTTCCCGGTTGTTCTGTTGAGGTATCTGAGTTTTTTGTATCGTCGCTGGTTCAATTCGTTTTGTAGTTGGTCGATGTATTCTGCATTGTCTTTTTGTTGTTGTTTTAGTTGTTCCGTCTGTTGTTGTGTGTCGAGGCCGTTAGAGATGCTGTCTAGTTGTTGTTGTGAGTCTGTGATTTCTCTTTCCAGTTGTGTCTTTGTGTCTTCCAGATGTTGTATTGACAGTAACATTAGTTTTGATTCGGTGTCTCTGAGGATTGTCTCCCAATTCTCACTGTCTGGACTGCGGGGATTACCCGTTCAGTTTGTGGCGTGGCGACGTTTGTCGGTGGCGGTAAGTCGTTCTCTTCGTCATGTTCGGCAGTTCGTTGGCGTGTTTCTGTGTTGTTAGATGGTGCGGGCAGGATATCGAATGTACTCGCGAAGATCGACGGCGAGGTGTCGGTCGGAGGTGGTTGGATGTTGTCGACGGTCGATGTTCTGGTGATGGCGGGAGGAGTCTTCTTTGGTGCGTGAGGCGGTTGAGAAGTGGAGGGACGTGTTGGGAGTGCGTTGTGTTCATGTTGTCGGGTTGGTCTCTTGGTGCGGAGGGTTGGTTGGGAGGCAGACATGTCGGTAGAATGGAGACGGAGAGACAGTGCTCAGTGGTTGTAAATGATATAGTATAATGTGAATAAACTGAATAGAATCGATACTGACTGATTGTGTCGCGACGTTTCGCTATGCAGCTTCATCAGGCGAACAGTGTCAGTCGTAGTACATTGATGAAGAGACTAACCGAACGTTGTAGGTGCCAATGATGCTCCTAGAGGCGTAGCTCTTCTAACTTGCCTCTGCTCCGCTTGGATTGACTTTCCGCAATCGTCATGGTATGCCACGGTCCCAACAGGAAAAACCGACAGGTTGGTTTAGGAGGACTTGCGCGTGCGCTAAACACGTGACGTGTGGAACCGGTTAAATTAATTAATTGGATTGATGGCAGTAATACTGAGTTCAACGAGATATTTATTATCCAGCGAAAACTGTGCAATTACAGATTTCAATTTATGGTAAAATACAATTCATCACAAAATGACATGGTACATAACTACATTACCACTAGCTTTGTGTAGAGCCATCTCTTCCTACCAGTCTGACTGTCTGTGTGTTTGTTTGTTTGTTTGTTTGTTTGTGTGTGGGGCTGGGGCTGACTCCTCCTCGTGGTGGCCCTGGAAACATCCCTGATAGATGGCTAAACGTCAGCAACAACAGACTCATAGGACTGATCATCTTGCAGATCTGCAACCAATTGATTTGTAAAATCACAAAAGAAAACTTTCAACTCAAGTTAGAAGGATGAAAATAGAAAAGAGGAAGAAAAGGAGACAAAGCAATTATCAGATCAGACCGAACTACAGGGCATCCCAACTGGTTGCACCTTTACAACACAAAACAAGGCAGATCTTGTTAATCATCGACAGAAACATGGAGCAGCAGCCAAGAGATCCTCTCTTGTTGTCACTGCCATCAAACTTTAATTAAACAATATGGTTATAGAAACCATATGCAGTTCTACTATCAAAATCCAAACAGAATCATGGAGGCAATAGAGTCTACCAATTACAGAAGTAACCAAACAATGCAGTCTGCACCGCTTACTCAAGTGAAGGTAGAACATAGACGGATGGTGTGTGTGTGTGTGTGTGTGTGTGTGTGTGTGTGTGTGTGTGTGTGTGTGGTGTGTGTGTGTGGTGTGGTGTGTGTGTGTGTGTGTGTGTGTGTGTGTGTGTGTGTGTGTGTGTGTGTGTGTGTGTGTGTGTTGTGTGAGTTGTACTGCATGCTCTTTTCTACAATCTCACTCACCTATTCTCTGTACTTGGGTAACTGAAGGGCAGTCCCCTCAAGGCCAGGTGACATAATAAAATACTGGTACTTCCAAAAGTAATACAATAATTCTAATTATCAGGTGACCGGAGAGTTATTTTATGTTGTTATGTCAACAGACTAGTTTGTAGCATGCATGCACACTCGCATAAGCAGACAAAACAGCTTTGATTATAATTCATCAAACTTTCAACCAAAAATTTAATTGAAACAAACATACTACCCACATACTATTATCAATCAAAGCGTCATGATCATGACGTCATACCATATCCATGTTTACGCCATAAACATTTACCATAATTCCAAATGTGCTAATTAAGCTAACAAGAAAAACATTACATCTAATGTGCATACACTCACAAACAATCAAAACACGCGTCCCATCAAATATACTACTCTGGGACATAGCTGCAATCGAGCTTATCGGCTAAAAATAGTAAAAAATGCAAGCTCCTGTTATACTACCGCTACCATACCAAAAGCAAGTTTAGTTATATGACTGCACCTGCCGATGAACTTAGAGTTCAGCTTCGATGACTTTTTGCTGTGGAATCATGACAGATGAGTAATCTATTGGGTCACCTGGGGGACGACGATAGCCAGCAGCAGCAGGATCGTTGCCAGTAAAGTCCACATCGGTGTATTGAATCTCTCCCTGAAATCAAGCAAAGCACAGAGCTGAAACACCCGTGATTAACTAGATCAAAAACTACAAAACATGGTGTTTGTTTATCTATTGTTGAGACTTACAGAAGCTTTAGTATACAATTACTATCAACACCATGCAAGTCTTGTCAAATTCCATCATGACCATTAGACCTCCAATTGGAAATGCATGGTTTTGCCATACGGGTAAGGCATAAAATCTCAAAAAAATAAAAAAGTTCACCAAACATCAGTACGTGTACAACAAACATATAATATCAATGGAAACAATGACGACTGACTTAGACTTGTGCCAAATCAAAGCAGAACAGAAATCCTATTAATTATATATCCACCCTGTTCTACAAACAATCTTACTTTCACATTTTTATTTTTATTGTTTTACTATTTATTTTCAATTTTTTTTTATTATTTACCATTTATTTTATTAGTAGTCATTTCTACTTTTATATTATATTTTTCATTTTTTAACAATCTGTATGCAAGACATATGAATTATGTTCTCATCAACCATGTCAGTTTGCTACTTGTATTTGATGTTTCTAGAAAACCAATAACAACTGTCACCGTCGTCTTAAAGTTTTTGTTCACAACTTTTAACATTTTTCCATGTTGAGATAGCTTCTCGTAAAAACTTCATTGTTTTCTTCGATCTCTTTCCTGTTGCAAATGAACCAGAAATGGGTGCAAGACAGGCAATATTGTCATGATATCCAAATGTAATAAAGATCTACTTACAATCCACATTATCTGTAGCATTGCTTATTGCATTCCACCATTTCCATATCACACACTGCATAGACAAGACTAAACATTTGCTTGCCATCAATGGCAAACAATCTTACAATGAAACGAGAAACGCATGGATAAAGTTTATGAATGCACACACAGGTGCACATAAACAATGAGTGTGTATGCACCTTTCACAACAGTTCACTGCACACTAAATCTGTGCACTGGCATGCAAGTGATCCTAGCAGCTATTTCACTCCACAAAAATTTATGACACATGCCATCAAGCAGTTTTGTCTCCTAACCACACCAACATATGAGAAGTTATTATGTAGTCGAATCGAGGATAGAGAAAGCAATAACTACAATTTGATAAATTAAACAACAAATAATTCTACTTAACTATTAATTAAACCATAAAACATCAGAGTCGCTACATATTAGACTCATACCCAGTCCTCTCCTTTCGTTCGCTCCACGTGTTTTAGCACGTGCTTTTTGTTCCATGCACACACTCACAAACAAACAAACAAACACACACACACACACACACACACACACACACACACACACACACACACCAAACACAAACAATTCAATGCACCACCAGAAATCAAATTTACCGATCTCTGTGCTTTCATCGATCCTCTGGTCATTGGAATACCACTCTGCTGAGGATCATCATACTGTTGCCGTCCATGAGACTGATGTCTTGAGCTCTTCCTGCCTCTCTCAACAGGCTCGTAACTATTGTTAACCTCGTCGTGCCTCATTCGAGACGTCTTTCTCCCCATATCAACGACAGCATAAGCATCAGTCGGCTCACTGCTCTGCTGGTGTCGCTTCTTCTTTGACATATCTATTGCAGCGTATGCCTGAGTCGGTTCGGATCCTGGGTTGTCTAGTACAAGATTTGATTCAGGCTGTTTGATAGATCCTGAACGTTTCCCCACTGATGACTTGCGTCCATCTGACACAGGGTAAGATTCATCTTCAGTGTTGGGCAAGTTAGTATAACCGCTACCGCCTTTCTGATCTATAGCCTTTTTCATAGCTTTTGTGAGAGGTGCTCCTCCAACTGCTTCATAGCCAGCTCCACCAGATTCATACTCATTAGGTTTCTGTTTTGGTCTGAATGAAGTCATGGAGGGACCGACAAATCCATTAGTATCTGTGACATCATCGTATTGTTCAGCCAAGCCACTTCCTTCAGATCCATAGAAATGTGTTCCATCGTCAAGACGTCTAAACATTTGAATCACAAATTGACAATATGGTAGAAAACTCACTTAAAACGATGTGACTAATAAATTAAATGTCTGTCAGTAAAACAAAATAATATTGGCAACATGACTCACACCACTATTACCTTAACTTGACACCAGTGCATATAGCTTAACAATTATTACTTTAATTAATTAACTATTCACTTGTAGCAGTAATCAATGTCTTTCCTCATGTTGTAATATTTATCTTACTATTCCCTGTACTTCAAACCTCCTTTATAACTGATTCCAAAGTGTGTACACAAAACTTAATGCAGTATCCTAAAGAGAGACAACATAGAGCCCTTGGCAGTAGTCTTAAGCTTCCAATTGGAAGTACAGCGAGACAGCACAGGCACTCTTCATCTGTAAGTTCAAACCTACAATTGCCGTCATGTGGAACCAGCTATTTGTAGCAATATCTACGTAATATCCTTGACTAACAACACAATACCTAATCACTGTATATGTTTCATGAAACAAGACTCAACTGCAGCTAGTCCTGATCTCTTTTCCTTCTGAAAAGTGCATTCTACTATGTCAGAAAACTGTCTTAAGATTTCATTATTCAACTAAGTATCATGCTGGTACAAGACGTAACCTGTCATCTATCACTTTGCCAAACAGCTATAGTCACATATTTTCAAGTTCACTAGCTAGTTTTGTTTCTCATACTCACTCCAATGACGGAACTGGGAGGCAGAAAGGGCATTTTCCCTCCAGTATTTCAAGTGGATGGACAAGGAGGGGTAAGGAGGGGTAGGAGGGGCAAGGAGGGGTAGAAGAGGCAAGGAGGGGCAGAAGAGGCAAGGAAGGAAAAGAGGGCAAAGAGGGGCAATGGCTCTCCTATATTGTAATAAATTATCATTTAGAATAGAAAATGTTTTGCACTTTCATTGCTCAATAAAATCATGTTAAAAACACTTCTTCCATGTTCAACAGTCAATAACTAAACAGACGTAACTCTAAAATGAGAAATTTAGAATCATAATCTAATGGAGAGCTGAATAAGGAGGTATGCCTTACAATTATCACTTAGTTGACATCTTCCCTAATTGTTTCTTGAAGGTCTGCAGAAAGTAAGCAGAAATACTTATATTGGTTTCGAGGCAAAATCTGTGAAAGGCACAGAAGCACCTGTAATAGACTCTACTGCAGCAGTCAATGAGAGACTGGAAGTGAGAATATTTGCTCTTCAGAAACAACTTTGAGCTTTGGTAGTGTGATACTTGTAGGTCGCTGTGGTTGCCATTCATAAATGTTCTGTCTTCATTAATAATCATGTTCACTATGGGAATCGTCTGTGCTTTGGGTGTTGATGTGATATGTCACTGCCATTCAAAATAGTACACTAAGTCCTGTTTGATGTGCATAATACTCTTGCCGCACTGTTATGTAATTTTATGATTTGTAAGAAATAAATCACTATGAAAACTTGCCATTAGAATAAGAAAAATGTCTTCAATTATGCTATACACTAATACCTACTTTATCAGGCCCTCGAAATTCCAGGCACCTCGATCTACAGGGCAGTCCCAGTGATCACGTGTGAAAAGGTTTTTACATGAATGCGCATGCGCAATTTTGCATCCACAAAAATGGCGACCAGTAAGGGGAGGCGGTCTGTCCTTACACTTGAGAATAAGATAGAAATCATAAGAAAAATCGAAAAATGGAAGTCTCAACGTCAAGTAGCTGAGATTTTTGAACAGCAGAAGTCAACTGTTGGAGACATTCGGAAAGATTGGGAAAATATCAGTTGCTACGTGTTCGGTGCAGAGGACCCGGCTGTCGCCACGCGGCGGTGTGTTGTACGTGGATGACAGTTTCCTCTCTTGGATGACGTTCTATCAGTGTGGTTTTTGACCTTTGAGATATGGATATTTCCCAGTTACAAACAGCGCCCGGTCCCGAGTTGCCCGGATAACCGAGGTATTAGTGTATGTCTGCTGTTTTGAATACTAGTTAATTATTATTTAATTCTTTAACCACACCCACGTATAGGAAATGGGCAACGCCCATCTATACCTTGCCTTTGGCCCCTCAATCTGCAACAGCTTCTGCCGCCTCTGCACTTGGTCACTGTCCAGAGACAACAGCATGACACTAACTTACTTACGACAAAGATCACAAATTAACTGACTGCACAACACGCTTTGTTACAAGGAAAGAAAGAAAAACAATGTACAGAACTGTAACTCACCAAGTAAACACAAACACTGATGTCTTGATTATAGTGTGGAAAATAGGGAATTATTTTGGCTCGGGCAGACTGAGCCTTGGTATGACATTATTGTATGGTGTTACATCTCTAATTAAGTGCCTCCCCTTCTGCAACCATTGCATGTAATTTTTGATAACCAACTTCCAAGGGAGAAATGGCGTTAAATGCAGCGAAGGTTTTCTCTGGATAAAGCATGCTAAGAGGCAACCAATTCATGAAATTAACAGTTACACCATTGGAAAGACCATCATGTGCTAACAGACAAGGTTTACACTATCATGTGTAACGATGGATATTTTGTCCAAACACCTCCAACACTAGTGCAGTATTTGGTCGGACAAACAACACATTTAGTCGGACATTGTCCTATGTCCTACCATTATTTTCTACACTGTCAGATACATAAACATGTCAATTGTAGAAACCTGCACTTCACTTTAAACTCACATTTAACTAATTCCAATTATTACTGATTACCAATCTTCCTTGACATTTTACATGTTGTTTTAATTAGTTTAACTAAAATTTTTAAGCACTCACACATTGCAAGCAATTGCAAATACCATATCCATAATAATCACATACTGCAGTATTTTCAGGCTCTTACCTTCTATCCTTTAGCTGAACATCTGAACCATCTGTTTTATCTACAACAACAAAAAACCCATAAGATATCAGTTAAAAGAATTGTAAGAACTCACTACCTTGAGCACGGCAGATACAACGATAACAAACACAAATGATGATTATTATGATAATAAGAGAAAGGACACCTATGCCTGCAATAATTAGCCAGTCATATAGTTTCTTGTCAAAACCAAATATTGTATCCTCCTTTGTCTCTGGGGGTAATGACATTGAAGGAAAAATGGTTACTGGAAGTCCTCTCGTAACATCCCTGTCGGTAGTGGCCGTTGACTTTTGAGATGGTGCAGTTGTCATAATGACTAAACACAAACGCTACCTACCACTCAGCTCAAATTGCTGCTGCTACTCCGTTACCTGCAGCTGGTGCAACAGAGATGATCCTCTCTTGACGCTCACCTAAAGCTTCAGCACGACAAGTAAAATTTCCTGTTGTTCTTACTGTGATTGATGATTGCTGAGAATAACTTCCATCCGATAGATCATTACTAACATCAGCATGTCTTTGTGAAATAGATGATCCAATCCCTACTATCCATGTTATGCTTGGATAATTCGGGTAAGCTCTTGCCTCACAAACAAGTAGCTTTGTACCATCTCCACCAAGATTAGCATCTTGTGTAGTAGATAATATAGACACACGAGCAATCACTTCTATCTGCTTGTTCTCCTGTGTATTAGGAATCGAACACATGTAATGTCCAACACGATTCACGCTAATTGTTGAGCGAAGTACATGAGCACCGTCATTACTAACAGTAAAGTCGTCAGAATGTGCAATAGCTGATCCAGATGAATTTGTCCACTCTACACGTGGCTTGTCAGGATATTGTCTTGCATTACATGTTAGATTTACACTCATATTATAAGTAAGGTTGACTGGAGAAGCGGAAGAGCTAGTGATAGTAGGAGCAGCTACAAACACAACATCGACATAACTACAGCAAAGCACCACTCATCCAAACAGGCTGAACCCAGAGAATACTAAGCAGGAATGTTCAAATGGTGATTTGTTCAGATAACTGATAAAAACTGCTATGCCAATACATATCCACAATTATCATGACAAGTCTTAGTCTAATTGCAAAAGTTGTCTCTGTTGTCGGCCATCTTATGCACAAATTCTCTGATGTGTGTTGTAGATGACTGACTTAGAGCTTGTAATTGTGATTTTGTAAAATTGTGTTTATGCTCACATAAATAATGACTAAGATGTACGCATGAGCCATTCAGCTAACTGGCACAATTAGTAAATGGAATCTGGATAAGTGGTGCTCTACTGTACTTATCATAAACATCATACAATCCATTAGTGAGTAGCCTTACCAACAACCGCGATTACATATTCTCTTGTAATTGTACCAAGTCCATTGGCAACAGTACACACATAATGTCCACCATTTTGAATCTCAACATTCGAAAGATTTAGCTTGGGTGATTGGTTAACGTTAGGCAAACTGTTTCCATTTCGTTGCCATGTAATGTTTGGGCTAGGTCGACCAGTGTGTTCACAGTCTAGCTCCACATTCCCAAATTCAGCAACACTTCGATTCAAACGATCAGCAGCAACATCTCTTACAAACATAGGTTCACCTGCACATGACAGCATTGCAATAACAATCAAAAGCTACTTCCTACACTAACTATATTTCAGTATGTCATCTCACCATTTACAACAAAAGTTCTTTCATCTGAGTATCCACACAAATAACATTTATAATCACCAGGAGATGACACAGTCAGTACAGAAATAACACAGGCTGGATTACTTGGATCTGGACTGTTCTGAACTGTTGTTTCTAACATTTGCTCTCTACTCCATTGAATGCGTGGGTCACAAGGATATGAACAAGCTACACATGTCAGTGATTGAGATGTGTCACTAGCTGTAAGAACAATTGCTGGAGACATACTAGCAGATGTTGGAGAGGAGATGAATGGATCTAGGTACAAAAATTTGAAAGTTTAGACCAACAGTTTACAACAATTCCAGTCATGTGTTTACATCTTATTTCCTCAACTTCTGTTACATTTTGTCCATCAATTTCAAAACTATAATTTCCACTTTGTGTTACATTCACATTCAGCTGCACAGTGTAAGCATCTTGTGGAGGTTGTGTGATAACATCGCTGGATATTGCAAGTTGATTTCCCGAAGAATTTTTTGCCAGCAATGTGGGTAAGTGAGGAAAACAGCGAGCTTCACCAGACAAACCAACAGTCTGTTGTGGAAATGGATTGCCAACAGACGATGATGAACAAGAAATATCACTCAAGCATACTGCTGCTGATGTTAGTGAGCAAGAAACTGCAAACAACAATTACAACCTAAACATTTTGTCTACAAAAGCAATTTCAAATAAACCTTCCACTTTAACAGTCACACTGTCATCATGCCTCCCACAGGTGTTATTAACTACACACTGAAATGTTCCATTGTGTCTCACGGCTGCTTTCAACGCCACAGTTTTCATGTTCATCCAATTTCTTTGTCCCATTCCACTTTCAAACCAAAAAATATTGGGAGATGGAAGACCAGTTGTAGAACAAGTCAAAGTTAAGTCATCGTTCTCTTGGACAAGACCATTAGCAGGCATCACAGAGAGCTTGGCAGTAGGTGGAACTGAAGACAGAAATAGTCTCTCACTACAAACTATATATCACACAGTATCTTCATTTCAACTTACCTCCAATGTCAACTCTACATGTTTCACTGACAGTGTTGTGTCTATTAGTAGCATTGCATGTGTAATTCCCAGTATCACTTTGCATAACAGGACTCAAGGTGATCATAGAAACATTTGTTAACAAGGGAGATGAGTGTTTTCCACTTATCATAACATCAGGGTACGGTAGACCAGATGCTGAGCAGCTCAGTGTTTGATTCATTCCAGCACACACATAAATTGTACCTCCAGCATAACAAAATGATTCAATTTTAGGTGCAGCTAGTAAACAAAAGAGGATACAAATTGACAATAACACAAACGAGTCATGTTGCAACCTTCAACATTCACAGAAACTGATTCGCTTATACTTCCCACTCCATTGTCGACTCTACATTGATAAACTCCACCATCAGATAATAGTTTAGCTGTCAGAGAGTGTACAAGTGTCTTGCCAGTAATAGTAGCTATTACTACATTATCCTTTCTCCATGTAATATTTGGAATAGGATAGACATCATCTTCAATACTGCAATGCAACATAAACTTCTCTCCAACTAATATTGTCCGATCAGGAGACAAAAATGTGTCTGTAAACACAGGAGCAGCTAAACAAACAAACTGCACTGTCAACTATGTTAAGAGAAGCGCTGGATGTCAAGTCAATAAACAAATTGGAAATTTCACATCCAGCTGTCAAACGTGTAAGAAATTACCTTTTACTTCCAGTCTGGCAGTAGCACTTATATTAGTTGTAGGTGGTGTTGATGATGCTGTGCACGTGTAGTTTCCTGTATCTAGTGCAACTGGATTTTTGAGATACAGAATAACCATAGTCGACCTTGACAATGAAGTGTAGATGACATTGTACTTTCCATTATTTCCACTGAGTCCAATAGGTAAGACAGTACCATCAGGCAAAAATAATTGCACATCAACAGTTGATGATGAATTGACGTCAGCGTTTTCAGCATTGCAAACTAATGTTGTAAGTGAAGTTGACACGCTTTTAACAAAGCTAGAAGGTGTAAATGCTGGAGTTGCACTGAACTTCAATGCACCATCTAAAACAAAATATTATACAACTTAAGTCATGAGCATGATGACTCAACTGTATCATATTGACAAAAAAACTCTATAGCATCTACCAACCAATATAATCATTAGTCTACTAATGCAAAAGTGGTAACAGAAATTTTGCAAACTTTGCATTGCCTGCTACTGAAAATTATTATCAAAAATCATCAGCAATCAATTAAGGCAACAGTATAACTTCATAAGAATCAGAGAGAAACTGTCTAATTCCATTGAATGTAAGTGTTAATTACGTCTTCAGGAGACACTTATATGGTTATAAGCACTTAGCAAGCATCCAACACAGCCAAAGTGCTCCACATCTTACAAAGCTAAAAACAAAAATTGAGGAAGGAGATAAAATCATAAGCACCTTTTCCATATGTTAGGCCCATATTTGTTGCATGTCTGTTTCACATCATCCAGGCTCTCTCAAACCAACGCATGGGCGGGTGGGCAGGCGGGCCATTACCATTATCCATTATGTACACATGGCACGGGCAGTCAGCAGGCACAGTATAAATAATATAACACAACAGATCAGCATCCACGGCAACAAGAGGTAATAAAAGCTCTAGACATCATCATGTGAATGACAGCTAGAGTGACTTTAACTTAACAACTATTGAACGATTTGTGTTTGGTTCTGGTCCTCACTTTCTTTCTTGAAGATATACAGTAAACCATGTAGGTAACAGCAAATATCGTGCAATTGAAAGAAATGAGACACCGAAGATGGTTCAGACGTATACCATATGCTCTGGTCGTATTGCACATGCGCATTACATGAATAATGGCGTAATGGTGAAATCAGTGCGGCCCTGTCTCTCAGATGCGGGCGGGCAATATGAAACAGACATGCAACAAATAGGGGCCTTACTGTGAATACGTGGATGTAGCTTCACTGCAATGATCAACTGAGCAAACAAGGTGAAGTTGCTCTGTGGTCTAGCCTAGTAGTAAGGCAAGTGTAGCTCTTGTTATAACTTAATTTAGTTAACAAAATGCTCACCACCAGTCACCTGACTTCTACAACTTCCCTAACTACAATCCATAACATTCAAATAATGCACACAATATGTGACAAAACCTAATTGCTTTCACAATTGTTGATTCTTGTGTGTTGCTCACTCACCTTACCCCTGCACCTTGAGCTGCTATCTCTATAATTCTTTTTGATAAAAATCCTAGATGTTTCCTCATTTCTCAATTGCTTTAGCTGTAATTCTAAAAAAATCTACATATCTTTGATAAGTCATACAATTGACTCACAATTGTTTGCTTAGAGTCACATAGTTGATGATTGTAATTTCCTAGGAAGTCTGTCTACTGCCCATACATCTAAATCACCAAGTCACAACTCCACCAAATTTTGCTCACGCACACCAATCCAATAATTGTAAACAGTGAATATGCCATTGCTTTTCACAGTTGTCTTGGGACGACGTGACTTCTTGCCAATCAAATTGTCTCTTCTTGCAATTAAATTTCTCAAGAATGGCATCAAATCTCTACCAAATATGAAATGCCCAAAACTAACCTCCGACAGTACACACTGAGGGTGTCATTTACTACCAATGACACGGATAAAAGCAAGAAATTTTTTGCGTATACATATCTGAGTCCTTCAGAAATACACCTATCATTAGTTTTCCTGGGTATACGCATCAAACAGCTGCTGTTCACTACAACCGTTCCATGTAATGGCAACAACATCTTCAAAGTGACGACGTCCAATGGGAATGTCAAAATACCTGCAAGATTAGATGTGTAATCGAAATTTTGTGTGGTCTCCACCCATTATCCGGCAGTTAGTGCTATAGGTGAGACTGTGTGTTAATTTGCCCAAGCAAAGAACAGACAAATCAGCTAGTACTATCATAAGCCAAAGATGTCTGTGTGTAGGTGTGTCTCTCTGTCCATTGATCTTCTCCTACACACTGCACACGAAACTGAGTTCAAATTGATGTTTGCCCATCGTTGGCACTTTGTAGCAAACAGTGTTCGATAAATAAATGTTGAGAAACAAAAAGTCACTTTTATGATAGCCCAGATATATAGGGCGCATTCAATTGGGTCCTTCCAGTCTCTTCCAGAAGAGGCTCCGTGTGCTCCAGTCTCTTCCAGAAGAGGCTCCGTGTGCACGCCCCTCTTCCATCTTCTACAGTTCTGCCGCTATAGTCAGAAGAGCCAACTCTACAGACTCTGCTGCTGGTTGGAAGAGCACACCCCTTTTCCAACCTCTACCAGCCAGCACTGGTAGAACACACACACACACACACACACACACACACACACACACACACACACACACACACACACACACACACACACACACACACACACACACACACACACACACACACATGCACACAAACAAACAAACACACAAACAAACAAACACCCACAAACAAACACACACACAAATACACACACAAACAAACAAATACACAAACACATACACAAACAAACAAACAAACACACACACAAACACAAACAAACACACACAAGCAAAAACACACAAACAAACACACAAACACAAACAAACACAAACAAACAAACACACACATATGTATGTGTATATTTATTTATTTATTTATTTATTTATTTAGTATCACATTTGGATACAATTCTTGCTACTGGAGCATAAAAAGAGAAAAAAAGAAACACATGCCAGTAGGGACACCTTTCAAACTACAAAGACTTCAGCAAATGCTTAAAACGTCGTCAATTACTCTAAAGTTTAAACTGTAGAGTACAAACAAGAACTGACAGCAACAGTAAATCAACACCAACTGAGAACTCTTCACTCTAACATTTTTACCAAGCACAGACACATTTCTGCCATTGGATTAAGTTACTTTGTTCCCAACGTTACTGCCAGATGATCTCATGAAACAAAAGCCCCACTAAAGACAGAGGTCTTCATTTCCTCTACTGAGAAATTCCCCTCACGTAACTTTCTACAAACGCAAGACCCACAGAATTCTATTTTCATAAGCAGACCTATCACCAAAACTAAACGTGCGTTCCTGCTTTCAGTAAAATCGTTTAACAGCTCTGACAAGCCGTCATGCGCCGCCATTCTTGAAGGGCGTGGCTGCATTCCGATCGTTTGCGTGAACTAGACTAACTATGACTAAAAACTAGAAGCGTAGCAGATCTAACTCGATTAAGTAAAAGAAAGGTTCAGAGTGTGTGTGAGAGTAACGCGTCTAGAGTTGATTACAACAGCACTTACGTGATGTTTGGCAAAGTAGTAAAGCAAGTGTTGAGAATGTCGATAACAACAACATCGCCCCAAAACTGACGCTCAAAGTACTCAAGAAGACTTCTTTCGACGACAGGCCAACGCAACTACTCCAGAATAGCCCGGATATGTGTACGGATGCCACAGCCTTGGAGTACCACCACGTTAGCGCTTCAAATTTTCCTTTAACATCAAACTCAACAAAACAAAATGGTTTTCGTATACTATGTCACGGTAATTTAGCCAAGAAAACTAGATTGGCACCCAGATTTTCTCAAACTTCGATAAAACAAATTACAAGGTATTATTTAGCTAGCCAGTAGTTGTTGTTATCGTGTGTGTACTAGACTAGTAATTGAAATTGTGTTTCCACACCTACTATGAGCTTTCTAAAACTCACGATAAAATTGTCGCGAAGACCTACGCAAGAATTTAGACGCTAGAATTTTTCTTCTAGCGCTCTACTTAACTAGCCTCGACTGTCGTTTCGCAAAGTCTGTAAAAATTGTAGTGGTAACTCGTTGAAATACGTACAGTGAACGACAGTTATCACCTGGGAGACATAAGATTACCCTATCAATATCAACAAAGAAAGCGATTTATTCGCGTTATCAGTTGCAGACAGGGGAAGTTCTGTTGTCTAGTTCGGACGAGACCTGTCATGATTTGACAAGACAAGATAAAACATGATTTACGTAATTACGCTATAGCTGCTCTGGTAAAATCTCTTGAGAACTAACAGTTCGCGCATCTGATTGGCTGTTCGTTCATTGTCTGTGCTTGGCTAGCACGTACGACATATCTAAAGTAAACTACTTGCCCTGCAATTGGACCACACCGTATCGCACATGAGCATAACGGACTTTAAATCTACAAAAATAGCCCGCAGACCGGAAGTCAGTTCAGCATTACGCATTTTACTTTTACAAAGTTTCGTTTCCTAAGGCTAATAGTTGAAATTATATATAATATCTCAGTACACTGATGCAAACAGTCGTTCCATCCTACTCGTCACGAAGCTCTTACGTGACGTCGGAGTATCTTTTTAAATACCTGTAACGGCGGCGTAAGAAGAGTACGAAACACCTTTTGTGACCCATCACAGGAAGTTTCTGCGTATTTTTGCTTCTGGTTGCTATCCCTAGACTTTTTAGTGTACAGTACTGTTCTTAGTATTTTAATGAAAGTACCAACTAGCAAATGTACAAAAAACAAGATTTACGCTGGGTAATCTTCAGTCTAAAATTCAATGTCATGTATATACTTGTAAATGCATTGCCATTCTCGAACAACAAAAACATTGACACGTCTGCAGCGCCACAAGCTTATATAATACGTGACTAACCTACAGTTTAAGTGTTAAAACAATTCAAAACAAACTTGTCGTCACACAAAATAGATTCATATGCTGGATTGCGTTGTATCTGTTCGTTATTCTCACTCTCCATTGTAGAGTAAAGACGATTGGCAGTAAGAGACTCGCCCTGGTAATCGGTCGCTTCAGCAGACCCTGCACGTTCGTCAGCAATTTCGTAAGTAGAAACAATTGATGCAGATCCAACAGCAGGAACGACCGTTGATGCTCTCGTGATGACGTAATCGTTAGACGAAGAATGTTTTTCCTTCCTAATAATCAGATAAGAGAACAAATATCAATTTTTGCTAACATAAAAATATGAAAAATATATGACTTTAATTTCTTTGCGGTAACCAAGTAGGTAAGTACGGCAGTTACTACATTTGAGCACAAGCACACCGCAATGATAATTCCAGTAACAGTACCAGCTGAGAGAGTGATAGGACATGAATCGCTGCCAGCAGAACGGAAGGTGGGACCATTGCACATAGTTAGACAAATTTATGTTGTGATGGTGGGCTCTGTAGAAGCTGTAAATACGAATAAATATTATGCCACATTAAAATAAGTGCATGCACATCAATCAATGGAAATCTACCAAGTCCAATCGACGCTATTCTTGTGGTTGCTTCTGGCGCATTCGTAACACGGATAGTAATAGCTAAAGGTTTAATGTGCAAAATGCAGCTTTTGATTAATTAAGTTAACTCATAACATTGGCTGCATTTCTTTACTAAAGATATACCTGGTAGTAGTAAGGGTGGGAGTTCTCCAATACCGTTTTCAAAAATAGCTTTTGTGTATATTAATAATAATAATAATAATTTACTTTTATTACATCACATCTGGCGTAGTTCCATCATAGGGGCAACATAATTGCAGAGATCTAGAAAACACTCCTCTCTCACTTGAGACTGCGTGTAAAGAAAAGTAGTCGGTTTTCCCCCTCCTCCTCCCATCTCGGGGTCTCACTTTCTTAGGCCCGAGACGGAGGAAGATATTGTAGAAAACATAAAAAATTTGGTCCTGCACCAGCAAGACCATGATTATTATTATTATTAAACCTTTTGGGGTTTACATTATCTTTAGCACCAATACGATTTTCGTTGTTAAAACAACGGGGTTTTAGGGCAAGATGTTGGTCCAAGGTTCTATACCTTATCCCTATATAGATCTTCGCATGTATACCCACATGATGGTAGACATATCTCATCTAACCCAACAGGTGATTCATACATATCGTGCAGGGTCCTACGTAGATTATCCAAGAATTGGATTGCATGCACCATCTTTCACAGTTCCTCTATCTTTTGTCTACTATCTCGTAGAAAATCTCGCTTGCGTTCTATTGTTATATAGTGCACCTCCATAGCTTTCCAAGGTACATATCCTACTATACGATCATCCTTGGTCAAACAGGTATCTAGGGTCTTCTCGAGTGATCCTGTGCTACCTCTTTTTCCATATGCAAACCTAAGTTCTAGATACATAACTCGACGAGTACCTCTAGCGATAGCTTTCATAATTGCATATAGCACATCTTTGGGTGCAGCGCCAAAGTCTATAGGTCTGATCCCAAGTGAAGAAGAGGAGGCCCCATCGTCGGTTCCCTTGTCATTATCTTCTAGTACAACTATACAAACCCAAGTCATAACGGAAAGCCAACCATAATTAAGATCTTTTTGGTAGGATTTATTGTAGTTCCGTGTAGGTCTTAGTTGTTTTAAGTTACTGACACGATATACAACTTCTACTTACAGACCAAAGCGATCAATGTGAGGTAGATCCAGTTCCATCCATATTTGGGCTAAATAGTACTTAGGTATACAGCCATTTGGGTATCTTCGATACGGAGTCTTATATTTGAGTAATACAATATCTCTGGAGACCTTGAATGGAATTAAACCCTTGAGTAGACTCTTGGCCATACCATAGATCAAACTATCTTCTCGTATGGTATAAACATGTCTCTTGTTTTTTACTACATGATTTGGTGGACAATACAACACAATAACCGTTTGAGCTCTATCCTACATTTTCAGCTCGAATATATCTTTGCCCACCCATGCAGGTGGTTCTACAGACTATTTCGACTAATCGTTCAGATACAGGTTCGAAGACCGTCCCCACCAACAGGCAATGCCCACAAGGAATCCTACCTCGACACAACTCGTATCTCCGAGCAATTGTCGAAAGGAACAATAGAGGTTCCAACCCAATAGGGCAGCTATTTCAGACCCTCCAACCGTACGACGTCGTAATCGATGCCATTCTCTAGTCTGAGAGAACCGTGTCGTTCGACGAATTCACAAATTCTGCTATCCTTCATACAAAGACTTTAGACACTAGGCTTCCGGAATCCGTGTCTGAATATTTCTTGACCGCTTTCTGAAATAAAATGTACGCCCTTGAGTAATTTTCAGACCCTTTGTCAAAGTTTCTCTCTCTCTCTCTCTCTCTCTCTCTCTCTCTCTCTCTCTCTCGGTACTGTCTACTATTAACGCGCACACTCGATCGTCTCAGCAAAGCATTGTCCAAGATCTGGCTGTTTCTGCCCCTTCCGCTCAATGGACGCAAACGCTACAAAGACGTGTCGAAGTAATTGCTCGCTGGCAACGTTGGTGACCCTCCAAGTGGGACTCAAATTCGGTAGCTCTAAGCTGAGCTCTAGACACTCTAATTTGCTCAGAGTAGAGACTATGCCGCGCTCCTGTCAACATCAACGCCTCACGGAAAGCGACGGTCAGTCAAACTTTAGGCATCCATACGGACGAATGCTCGTTGTTGAATTTACCTGGAGCTGCATCGATAGCTGCGCCAACTCCATAGATATAGTTCTCGGGCAAATTTCTTTCTATTATGTAGGAGTGCCTCACTTCCATCATAACCGTGTTGATATCCCGATGAGATACTAACAAAGCATTCATGGGGAAAGCGCAAGTGGAGAGTTGGCCTAGATAAACACGGGAAGTCAGTGTGACTTCCAGTTTTAGGGCGCATAGACAACTGGTCAATTCCCGTATAATTGACATTGGCAGTTGCGCAGGAAAATAGTTTGGCTTAGCTCACGTCTAGACTACTTGTCACTAACTGCCATGTGTCACTTTCAATAATTATTTTTAGCGTCAAAACTTTACAAGGTGTCACTTTTTGCATTCACCAAAATGTCGTAGACGTCACAAAACTGATTACTACATTATTTTAATTAACCAACCGTGTCCACAGTCTAAAACTAAACTAGTTTCTATAAACGTAGATGCCTTCAACATAATTGTCACCGATACGTCAGTATGTTAGTATCCGTTTTAGTTATATCTAAACTTCTTGTTCATGACGAAGAGTCCTGGATCTAATCTCGGTCATTTCCAAATCTCGGTCACTCGTTCTCTGTCAAATAACTGCAGTCCGACCTATTTTTGTAGCTGCTACGCTAGCGTCATAGTCCTACTGGATAAGCAACTAGGTAGACTCAGAGCGGGTTGCGTGAGCATCCGTCGTAACGCTGCTTTTGTCGAACTTGAAAACTGATCGCACCTATTCTCGGTCACAGAGTATCGTATCTCGGTCAGTGCTTGCCATCTCATTTCTACAATTCCTTGTTACAAGAACTACAAGTGTACTGTACACTTCCGAGATTTAGGTTTCTTGTGATTCTTGTTTGGAATGTAGTATATTTGGTTGTCTCTTGATTTTACGAACATTTTCTCATGCTTCTGAATATGCTCACCAAACACGCAGACGCTTAAGTTAACTTAATTGCTGGAAGCCATCAGAAGTGTCAATATCGCCGAAACGTAAAAACTATATTGTCAAGTCTCTACACACACAAACACACACACACACACACACACACACACACACACACACACACACACACACAGAGGAAGTTTGGAAGTAACTAGCGATTCAGGGGAGGAGCTGAAGATATTTTCAGAAGCAGTCAATTAGAGTTGCAGTTGCCGGTGAGCGAGAGAGTGTGAGCGAGAGTGTGAGCGATAATGTCAGCGAGAGCGGGAGAGGAGAGGAGAGGAGAGAAGAGAGAGAGAGAGAGAGAGAGAGAGAGAGAGAGAGAGAGAGAGAGAGAGAGAGAGAGAGAGAAGAGAAAGAGGAGAGGAGAGAGAGGAAGAATCAGACGGAAAAGTCTTTACGAAGGATATAAGCACAACAGACAGGAGAGACAGAGGGAATTGGTACATACCGTTATAATTACTGTTAGTTACGTGGTGCTGAAGAGCTTGTGCGCGTAAATGCACGTTTGTACTCATATGTAGTCCGTAACATTAATTTAATCATTCACTGCGAGTCGAACTACGTCGTCTTCCGTGTACGCCGAAAGGCTCTTGGATTCTCGCGCGACATATATAAGAATATATTTTGTTTCATACCACTACAGGTACAGTGCTCCACGCTAGACAAGATACATACACTAACAAGTAAGATTAGATAGTTATAGAAGAATAAACTTAGAAGAATAACCAACATAAATTAAGTTTTAATCCAGCTCTTGAAGTTCACGTAGGACAACACCATGATTCTTGTCCTTGTCTCATTGTCCACTGATCGCCACAGATTACCTTGAGTATTCAGAATGAACCCGCTCACTAATTCATTATTTGAATGCACTGCTCTCCATAAGAAAGAGAGCTGGCTAACAAGCTATAAATCTGGAGCTACCCTGATAGGTTCTCCAAGAGTTCTCCGCAAGGATGTTCTGTTTGAGATCTCTAGCCCTCTACGATACCCTCTTCTCCACGCTTGATGTAGTAAACGTTTGGTAATCCATAGCCCAATACAGGTAACAATACGGAGTACATTATTGTTGTCCATACTGTAGCATTATTACCCACACCTTTGAAAGCCCTTGCAATTGAGTATAATGAAGAGTAGAACTTCCGACACCGCTCTTCCACCGCACCAGTTGTTTCTTTCGGAACAGCCGATAATTTATGACCTAAATGAATGACATCATGTACTTCAGGCATATATATATATATATATATATATATATATATATATATATATATATATATATATATATATATTTGCAAGAGACTGGTTTATATAAGTTTTGTAGGGCAACTAAAGTTTTTGAAGGCTTTAGAGTGGCTGGAGGAGTGCTAGCGTTTACTTTTCGTAACGTGTCTCTCTCAGTAAGCAATTTAATATCCCTCCTTATACGTGGTCACTAACTTCACGTCTGGTAGCCATTAAGATATTGATTGTTTTGGTGAGGTTACCGTGCAGTGTCGTACTCAGACATGTTTTCAGGTTACCCGAAAACCCCACGAGATGGGCGTCACTGTTATTGTTAACGCGAGTGATTATTAGCGCGAGTGCTAAAGATCATTTTTCAAAACAGTTTAACTCAAAACTCCAGCCCTCTTCCTCAAAAGTCTAACTCTAACCCTGACGACATTACCTCAAGCCCTCACAACTTTAATTTAACCCTAACCAGATGGTTAGATCATCGATGGTATATATATGCAATACCATCAAGCTTGCATTAGCTAAACTCGTATGTGAATGGTAACCAAACCGCGTTATATTATTGATATTACGTTTTCTTGTTGTTATAACTTTTGGAACCTTACCAAGAAGATCTTGGATATGCGGTTCTGCAGTGATATAAAGCCAAGAATTTGTGGGCAATTACTTATGTACAAATTTCTAACAGTGGTCCTAGTCTTGGCTGTCCGACAGTTTGCACATCGACCACTTGCATCGACTTTAAGGTTCCTAAATTGTTCGGACCCTGACTGATTAAGGAACAATCTGGTCTTTCCATATAGATATGAAAATGCAAATATAGCCTCTTGAAGAGAAGGTGGCAATAGGTTTAATAGAATGCCTGTGTTGTTGTCTTGACAAAAGTATTGAGTAGTCAGAAAGTGAGAATAGGAACAGCTGCTTCTGCCATAAATTAGTTTTCACAGCCACACCTGTTTGCGAAAGCTGTCACCATCTCTGGGAGATGGCAGCGTGTAGTGCGCAGTAAGTTAAGAAGGTCTATCGTTGAAGAGACGTTGGATTACTCGAACAAAAGTTGCCAAACGTGTGGTATCACTGTCGAGCTCCATCTAAATAATGAATTGCCGTTAACGGCAATTGTAGGGTTGCCCCACAGGGTTCTGTCATTGCTTGTTTTGGAGAGCATGGAGAAGTTGTGATGCGATTTCCAGAACATTTCTGCCATATTTCAAGTAGTGTAGTACACCAGCAAACTTGCACATGTCTCTAGTATATTTATAGTTAATGAAAATGGCATAGTGAAGTAAGACAGACCAGTTGTCTAAGGTAACCCTAAAGAGAAGTACACGAGTGGAGATAAGACCTCCCATGGCGCTTTTGTCGTTATAAAATAACCGCCACCGTATCAATGTTGAGGTTATCGTCCGAAAGGGCAGTCACGAATGGGGTATTCAATCATCCATTCACAGTCCTCCGCGCGTTACTGGTACCGTGCAAACTGTACGCTTGACTCTAGACGGCTCTTTTATTCTTTGCTGTATTTATATTGTCTAGTGTACAATACTGTCCTTAGTAATTTATAAACATATCTATTTAACAAATAAACGAAAAAAGGCAGAAAGAATCAATGGAGTCCGCGAGTTTTGCGCTGGCTAAAGCACTGTTTGCAGCATACGTACTAAACAATCAGCATTGCTTGTAAATAAATGCATTTCCACTCTCGACCGATCGACGAGGGGGAAATATATTGACACGTGCAGGACAAGTTCATTACGTGTCTCACCTACAGTATAATAACTATGAAAACAATTCAAAACAAAATTTTCGTCACAAAACAGATTCATATGCTGGATTGCGTTGCATCTGTTCGGTATTCTCGCTCTCCATTGTAGAGTAAAGACGATTGACAGTAAGAGTCTCGCTCTGGTGATCGGCCGCATCAGCAGAAACTGCACGTTCGTCAGGAATTTCGTAAGTAGAAACAGATGGTGCAGATCCAACCGCAGGAACCACCATTGATGTTCTCGTAATGATATCGTAATCGTTGCACGGAAGATGTTTCTCCTTCCTATTTTATTTACGAGAAACAAATATAAATTTTTATAAATATAAAATATAAAAACCTTTTACTTAAATTTCCTTGCGGTAACCAAGTAGGTAAGTACAGCAGTTGCTGCAATTGAGCACAAGCACACCGCAATGATAATTCCAGTAACAGTACCAGCTGAGAGAGTGATAGGACATAAATCGCTGCCAGAAGAACGGAAGGTAGGAACATTGCACATAGTTAGACAAATTTCTTTTGTGATGGTGGGCTCTTTAGAAGCTGTAATAATAAGAATTAATAGTATGCTATATATGTATAAGTAAATGCATGCACGTCAATCAAAGGAAATTTACCAAGTCCAATAGACGTAATTCTTGTGGTTGTTTGTGGTGCACTTGTAACACGGATAGTAATAGCTAAAGATTCAACGTACAAAAATTCAGCTTTAGTTAAATAATATTGACTGCATTTCCTTACTAACGACATATATATATATATATATATACCTATACCTGGTGCAACAGAGATGATCCTCTCTTGACGCTCACCTAAAGCTTCAGCACGACAAGTAAAATTTCCTGTTGTTCTTACTGTGATTGATGATTGCTGAGAATAACTTCCATCCGATAGATCATTACTAACATCAGCATGTCTTTGTGAAATAGATGATCCAATCCCTACTATCCATGTTATGCTTGGATAATTCGGGTAAGCTCTTGCCTCACAAACAAGTAGCTTTGTACCATCTCCACCAAGATTAGCATCTTGTGTAGTAGATAATATAGACACACGAGCAATCACTTCTATCTGCTTGTTCTCCTGTGTATTAGGAATCGAACACATGTAATGTCCAACACGATTCACGCTAATTGTTGAGCGAAGTACATGAGCACCGTCATTACTAACAGTAAAGTCGTCAGAATGTGCAATAGCTGATCCAGATGAATTTGTCCACTCTACACGTGGCTTGTCAGGATATTGTCTTGCATTACATGTTAGATTTACACTCATATTATAAGTAAGGTTGACTGGAGAAGCGGAAGAGCTAGTGATAGTAGGAGCAGCTACAAACACAACATCGACATAACTACAGCAAAGCACCACTCATCCAAACAGGCTGAACCCAGAGAATACTAAGCAGGAATGTTCAAATGGTGATTTGTTCAGATAACTGATAAAAACTGCTATGCCAATACATATCCACAATTATCATGACAAGTCTTAGTCTAATTGCAAAAGTTGTCTCTGTTGTCGGCCATCTTATGCACAAATTCTCTGATGTGTGTTGTAGATGACTGACTTAGAGCTTGTAATTGTGATTTTGTAAAATTGTGTTTATGCTCACATAAATAATGACTAAGATGTACGCATGAGCCATTCAGCTAACTGGCACAATTAGTAAATGGAATCTGGATAAGTGGTGCTCTACTGTACTTATCATAAACATCATACAATCCATTAGTGAGTAGCCTTACCAACAACCGCGATTACATATTCTCTTGTAATTGTACCAAGTCCATTGGCAACAGTACACACATAATGTCCACCATTTTGAATCTCAACATTCGAAAGATTTAGCTTGGGTGATTGGTTAACGTTAGGCAAACTGTTTCCATTTCGTTGCCATGTAATGTTTGGGCTAGGTCGACCAGTGTGTTCACAGTCTAGCTCCACATTCCCAAATTCAGCAACACTTCGATTCAAACGATCAGCAGCAACATCTCTTACAAACATAGGTTCACCTGCACATGACAGCATTGCAATAACAATCAAAAGCTACTTCCTACACTAACTATATTTCAGTATGTCATCTCACCATTTACAACAAAAGTTCTTTCATCTGAGTATCCACACAAATAACATTTATAATCACCAGGAGATGACACAGTCAGTACAGAAATAACACAGGCTGGATTACTTGGATCTGGACTGTTCTGAACTGTTGTTTCTAACATTTGCTCTCTACTCCATTGAATGCGTGGGTCACAAGGATATGAACAAGCTACACATGTCAGTGATTGAGATGTGTCACTAGCTGTAAGAACAATTGCTGGAGACATACTAGCAGATGTTGGAGAGGAGATGAATGGATCTAGGTACAAAAATTTGAAAGTTTAGACCAACAGTTTACAACAATTCCAGTCATGTGTTTACATCTTATTTCCTCAACTTCTGTTACATTTTGTCCATCAATTTCAAAACTATAATTTCCACTTTGTGTTACATTCACATTCAGCTGCACAGTGTAAGCATCTTGTGGAGGTTGTGTGATAACATCGCTGGATATTGCAAGTTGATTTCCCGAAGAATTTTTTGCCAGCAATGTGGGTAAGTGAGGAAAACAGCGAGCTTCACCAGACAAACCAACAGTCTGTTGTGGAAATGGATTGCCAACAGACGATGATGAACAAGAAATATCACTCAAGCATACTGCTGCTGATGTTAGTGAGCAAGAAACTGCAAACAACAATTACAACCTAAACATTTTGTCTACAAAAGCAATTTCAAATATACCTTCCACTTTAACAGTCACACTGTCATCATGCCTCCCACAGGTGTTATTAACTACACACTGAAATGTTCCATTGTGTCTCACGGCTGCTTTCAACGTCACAGTTTTCATGTTCATCCAATTTCTTTGTCCCATTCCACTTTCAAACCAAAAAATATTGGGAGATGGAAGACCAGTTGTAGAACAAGTCAAAGTTAAGTCATCGTTCTCTTGGACAAGACCATTAGCAGGCATCACAGAAAGCTTGGCAGTAGGTGGAACTGAAGACAGAAATAGTCTCTCACTACAAACTATATATCACACAGTATCTTCATTTCAACTTACCTCCAATGTCAACTCTACATGCTTCACTGACTGTTTTGTGTCTATTAGTAGCATTGCATGTGTAATTCCCAGTATCACTTTGCATAACAGGACTCAAGGTGATCATAGAAACATTTGTTAACAAGGGAGATGAGTGTTTTCCACTTATCATAACATCAGGGTACGGTAGACCAGATGCTGAGCAGCTCAGTGTTTGATTCATTCCAGCACACACATAAATTGTACCTCCAGCATAACAAAATGATTCAATTTTAGGTGCAGCTAGTAAACAAAAGAGGATACAAATTGACAATAACACAAACGAGTCATGTTGCAACCTTCAACATTCACAGAAACTGATTCGCTTATACTTCCCACTCCATTGTCGACTCTACATTGATAAACTCCACCATCAGATAATAGTTTAGCTGTCAGAGAGTGTACAAGTGTCTTGCCAGTAATAGTAGCTATTACTATATTATCCTTTCTCCATGTAATATTTGGAATAGGATAGACATCATCTTCAATACTGCAATGCAAAGCAAAATTCTCTCCAACTAATATTGTCCGGCTAGGAGACAAAAATGTGTCTGTAAACACAGGAGCAGCTAAACAAACAAACTGCACTGTCAACTATGTTAAGAGAAGCGCTGGATGTCAAGTCAATAAACAAATTGGAAATTTCACATACAAAATGTCAAACGTGTAAGAAATTACCTTTTACTTCCAGTCTGGCAGTAGCACTTATATTAGTTGTAGGTGGTGTTGATGATGCTGTGCACGTGTAGTTTCCTGTATCTAGTGCAACTGGATTTTTGAGATACAGAATAACCATAGTCGACCTTGACAATGAAGTGTAGATGACATTGTACTTTCCATTATTTCCACTGAGTCCAATAGGTAAGACAGTACCATCAGGCAAAAATAATTGCACATCAACAGTTGATGATGAATTGACGTCAGCGTTTTCAGCATTGCAAACTAATGTTGTAAGTGAAGTTGACACGCTTTTAACAAAGCCAGAAGGTGTAAATCTTGGATTTGCACTGAACTTCAATGCACTATCTACAACAAAATATTATACAACTTAAGTTATGAGCATGATGACTCAACTGTTAATTATTGAAAAATTTATATAAAATTTATTAACCAATATAGTCATTATTGCCTCTGTAAATTAATGCAATAACAAAACTTGTACATTTATGCCAATACGATCTCTTTACTAAATTACCTATTTACATCAAGTAACTCAGTTCTTTACTCTCCTGTCAAAATGCTAAGAATAGTAGCACCTTTCTTTCTCAATCTCTGCGTTTACAAGTTTCCTATATTTAACAGACTTGCTTTAAAATTACAATTTTTCTGTCTACCCCATGTACTTTACACCAGGTTAGCTATGTGTAATGACACAATAATAAAAATGATAACAGCTCTATTGGCCAGTGATACATTTCAGTAACATTCGTTTCCCACATGTGAATTGACAGTATAATAATTAATCAACTACGTTTGAATACATGCTGTTTTCAGCCTATAACTTGGCGTACGTGTACATGTACGCATTTAGATAATAGCAAGCTATGAAATCGACTTACATGACGGTCGGCAAAGTAGTGAAGCAAGTGTTGCTACTAGCGGTAGCAAGACCATAATTCAAGACTCACAAAATCAAAACACTTCAGCTTTTCGACGATAAGTACAACTAGAGAGTAACCTCGTACAGTGAGTCAGTGTCCGACTCAAAGTTTTAGCCACGTGGTAATCTAGTTAGTTCCCGTATAATTGACGTTGGCAATCACACAAAGTTTGGTCTAACTCATCTAGACTACTTGACACTAACTTAATTTCTTCTAGGTAGTTTTACCGTCAAAATTTCACAAGGTGTCACCTTTGCCGTCACCAAATTAAATGTCATGACAATATAAAACTGATTACTAAATTAGTTTCCAACTAAATAATCTTCAAAGAATCATTACCGTGGCCACTGTCTAAAACGAAACTAATTTCTATACACGTAGATGCCTTCAAAATAATTACCACAGCGTATGATGACGTCATTATGATATATTATTATTATATTTGGTTATTCTAAACTTCTCGTTCGTGACGTACACCACCATTACTAATTTTCTTTTACTTCTAGTTGTCGACAGTCGCGCTATCTAGCAACAAGCAGAGCGATGTTAGCTAAAAATAGAGATTCGTACTAAATTTGAAATGTGAGATTTCTATAATTGGAATTTTCTAAACGTTACAACAATCTAAGTACAACACATCCAACACGATCAGGCCACTGCCATGTAGTAAACAGAAGGGTCATCGATATCGATGTTGTCAGCTTTATCAGGATTGCCGTTATCTCCGCTAGACTTTCTTTGCAATTTCGGGAATGGTGCTGAACGCAACTCGTCGCCTCTCCATTATGAAGAGATTCGTTGCTCGTGGATTCTTGAGCAATCTTCTTGTCGACATCCTCCTTTAGCATACTAACTTGGTAAAGATACATTTTGATCTCGTTCAAGATTAGTAACAGCATAATTTCGACAAGATCTATTTAGAATTTAGAGAACTAATGACATCAGCTCAGGATAGTCAACGTAAATGAGTCCAAACTCCAGGCGCGGATCTAAGGATGGTGCACAAACCTTGTGCACGTGCACCCCAACCCATACAGGAGTCTTGAGGAATTTCTACAGAAATTCTATCAAAATATTCTAGAGAATATTTAGTGACGCAGATATTACTTTCCATGGGCTGCAGCATTTCAGGCATAACGTGTCAAAAGCCAGTGGAGGATGGTTCTAATATGCAGATGGAAAGTTTATTAAACTGTATACCGACTGCTTGCCATCCTTATTTCGTCGTTTTAGTACGCAAAACAATCATTAAATGTTCTAACAGAGACTACTATAGAAGAACTATTGTCTTCTGGATCACTTCTTTAGTCAAATATAGTAGGTAACTGTTTATAGACTCAAATGCTATGATTACTATTATTTGGGGAATTACTCAGGAAAAGATTTTATGAAACCCAGGAAAATTTGGTGCTTGCACAGAGCCTTCGTCTAGGAGCTAAGCTATGTGTACAGACCTTTTGGAAACGACAAGCGGAAGAGCTTGGACAGCTTTATACCAGGCGAATGTTTATGCCTAGTAGAGTCCTACAAGTTTAGAAGAGGAGCTGATATGTTGAAACGCTCAATGGCAGGCTTTTGAAATAGAACACTTGTCGCAGCAAGTTCTAGCAGTCGGCACAGATAAACGGTATTTTCAATTTGTTACGTAAATACACTTTTGAGAATTACTCATAAACATTAGCTAATAGCTACTACTTGTGAGGGGAAGCATCAGTGGACTGCGACGGCTTGACACTTACCGATATTCACAACGGGACAGAAAAGACGTAACGTTCTCGCCTAACAACACTTTTGCTACGACAGTAGACTACGCTCAATTTATCCATGATTTTGCTGGAAAACATACCCGAAGGATGGAATTTAGCCGTATGCTAAACTCAGATTGCTAATTGGCAAGTTTAAAATAGTGCTTAGCGGCGTTTCCTAGCTGCCAAAGTTAGGTAAGATAATTATTGTGTCAGTATTAATTTTATTTTATTGACATTTATGGTGCACCCCATCTTGAGGCTCTGGATCCGCGCCTGAGTTACTCCGAGCAAGTACACTTCTGAGCTTTATATGTTCCTTGTGATTCTCGTTTGGGATTAGTAGTTGGTTGTCTCTTAAACGTTTTCTCATGCTTTGCGATATGCTCACTAAACACGCAGATGCTTTCGTTAATTTAATTAGTCGTTGGAGGCGAAGCGATAGACAGTGTCAATATCGCCAAAAGGTAAAATTTATAATGGCAACAGACTGGCTTTCAGGTATTATTGGGCATTTAAAGTTTTTCAAAAGGCTGCGGTGTGGCTGGAGGACTGGTAGCTTTTACATCTTAAAGCTTTTTTTGTGTAACGTGTATCTCAAGTACACAATTGACAATCTCCTTATACGTGGTCAGTAACTTCACGTCTGGCAGCTATTAAGACGTTGACTATTTTGGGTGAGGTTACAATGTATTCAGGTATGTTTTCAGGTTGCTTATTAACGCAAGTAATTATTAGCACGAGTGCTAAAGAATCTTTTTTCAGAACAGTTTAATTAACTCAAAACTCTAGCCCTAAGCCTCATAAGTCTAACCCTAAAACAACTCTACTCCTAACACACACCTTACCCCTAACCCTCACAACTTTAAGGAGTTCTATCGTTGAGGAGACGTTGTATTACTCGAGGAAAAGTTAGCAAATGTGTGGTATCTTGTCGAGCTAGATATAAACAAAAGAAGTAATGAATTGGATTAACGGCAATGGTAGGGTTGCCCCACAAATGTTCTGTCATTGCTTCTTCTCGAGAACATGGAGAGGTTGTAATACGATTTCCAGAACATTTCTGCCGTATTTTCAGTATATATAGAGTGTACGGTAGTAGTATACACCGGCAACCCCTACGTGCATGTCAATAGTATGGTCAATGCAATGGCATAGGGAAATATAAGACAGACCGGTTCTATAAGGTATTCTTATAGGGGAGTACAAGTGTGGAGCTAAGATCTTCCGTGGCGCTTTCATTGACGTTATCGTTAGATGATCGTCGTATCAATGTCGGGGCTATCGCTCCAAAGCGCAGTCGCAAACTGTGTATCCAATAATTCATAGTCCTCCACGCGTTACTGTGTGGTCCCATACATAAAGCACGCTTGACTGTAGAGCAGAAAAGCGTCACTTTCACTGTCAACGCGAGTGATAATTAGCGCGAGTGCTAAAGATCCTTTTGTGAACAGTAACTCAAAACTCTAGCCCTATTCTTTACCAGTTCAACCGAAACCCTTAAAACTTTACAACTAACCTTCACAACTTTAATTAGCCGTAAGAAGATTGTTAGATTATCGATGCTATGCAAAGCAACCAGCTTAAATTAGCTAAGAGCGTGTTGACACCGGGCCTTATCATTAGTTTGGCGTTAGTGCAATAACGCCATTCGTTCACACCTGTCCTAATCATGATTAGTGTAATGCCATTCTAACGCCGTAAAGAGTAGTATTACAGCCACATTAGTGGCGGTAGTGTAGTTGCACGTGGCTTTTGGATGTGAGGTAGTATACAAGAAGAGCATGCCGCCGATGTTTCTGATGTGGTGTTTATGCTTAAACGTACAAACACAGCAACAACATGACGTATACGGCAGATGTATACTACGAACGTGCCTGTACCCGTGACAACTTCCTGCCGTTCCTGAGAGAGCTGTCAGAGAAAGCAAACAAAATGTTTCCCTTTTCAAAACCTAAGCAATGAATTCGTCAAAAAATTTATCTGAATTCTTACCAGATATGACGGATGAAAGCTGTCGAGGCTAATTACAATCAGGTGCCCACGTGACTTACTAATCATAGTTAGCGGCGTGAGCGCGCTTCCACTAATGTTGGCCTAATCATAATTAGCCTAGTTATAGTTAGTCTAGATTTCTGTGTGAAATCGCTCTAAGACTCTTATGTGGATGGTAATCAAACCGCGTTATGTTATTAATATTAATTTTTATTTGTTGTCATTAACTTTTGGAAGAAAATCTTACATGGGTACGCAGTCCTGTAATGATAAATAGCCATGAATTTCTGGGCAATTACCTATGTAAAAAATTTCCAAAAGTGATCGTTGTCTTTGCTGTGCGATATATATATATATATATATATATATATATATATATATATATATATATATATATATATGTATGTATGTATAATATATATATATAACCATATATTTGTATATAATACAGATAACACAGATAAAACATATCCGCACTAAGGACGAAAGCACAAACAGTCTAAGTCATAATAATTAGGTAGATAGTCACTAATCAGTCTTCAATTATACTGCCATAAACGAACAGATAACTGTTCGTGAAATTGCCTGGAAGCTTGGCCCAGAGACAAGCCAGACGATAGAGGAGACTTCTTGGCAATTGATCTCAACACCTCCAGACTATGTGCAGCCCACACTCCGTCTGATTCCACCACAAGAGGGTAAAACAAACAGCCATAACTGGAAACGTTAGCAACATGGCGTTCATCTTTGTCCACTTTCCCAGCCTCAGCAGCAGCACCAGCTTTTATGGCAGCATTAGTAAGGTGAGAGGGAGTGAACGAATTCCTCACGGAAATGTCGAATAAGCAGCCTTGCCTAGGGGAAGTCGGGATGGAAAACGTCACCTGGTCTTGTCATGGAATGAGAGGAACAGCGTTGTTCTCGACGTACATTGGAGTTGTCTAAGAGCAACCAGTGGAAGATGACGTCACATAAGGCATCATGTCGCCTAGTCCGAAGAGGACCACAACCAAGAGCATGGTCACCAAAAATGTCCAATTCATGACCGAACACACAACGGACTGAGTGTGGGGTGCTGAAAAAACTGGAATTTCCAACCGCAAACGCAAAAAGGTCACAAATCCACGCGGAGACATGACCAGGCCTAGACTTGAGATGGGGATTGCCGTCAACCAAGCCCCCGCATGAGGATATGCGACAGCACTGAAAGGTGCTTGTTCTCGTAGACTAACAAGGCTGACTTTAATGCTGGATCTCAAAGCATCATCCATATATATATATATATATATATATATATATATATATATATATATATTGCAAACCCTAACTGCTACAAATTGGTGAAACATAGAGAAAACAATGCTTACTTAAGAGTCACATCCCTAATTGCGTCAATATGTCTAGTCTGCAAATTCATTAGTTCGGAACATGACGAAAGCAAAGAAGATAGAAAATACAGATTGCAAAGAACGCTTAGATGTTTCTTATCAAGCCAGCAGTATGTGTTCGAAAACTTGCACAAAAACAAGCACGTGTACATTAGAAACTGGGTTTAAACTGATTGCATAACAAACTCAATCATCAGGCAACAAAAACGCTCGCCCACATTACCAATTGCAACTTGTTTCAATGCATAGGAATAAAAAGTGCTTTCTGAATCCATTGCTGTTACTACAAGAGGAATCAAGAGAAAAGATATGAAAAAGACATTGCATAAGCAGACAGCGACGGAAGTCACTGCAGAGTTTGTTGTGTTCTGTTAGCTGACATCACCGTTTCAGTGGTTAGGTGTGTCTGGGTGGTAACATTTACTTCATCACCAAGGTACGTCAGCTGAACGCCGTAGTGATCAAGCAAAGGCCACGATCCGAGAAAATATTCACTGTCCCATATTCGTTTATATAGTTTGCACATCGTCCGTTTGCATCGACGGTAAGGTCACTAGATTGTTCGGAGCCTGCCTGGTTAAAAAACGATCTGATCTTTGTATCTGGATCTAAAAGAGGCAAATATAGACCCTTGAAGAGAAGGTGACAGTAGGTTTTGATAGACTGCCTGTGCTGTTGCCTTGACAAAAGAATTGGGTTGTCAGAAAGCGAGAATACACCGGCGTAGTAACCGGAGGGGGATGAGGGACGGCAGCCCCTCGCTCACCGTAGGAATTAAAATTTTCTGTGCTACTGACTTTTGCAAATCTGTTTACGGTCTGGTAAGCTAGGTAGATTTTGTTTACTTCCAAGGTACATCCCCACCCCCAACGCCGCTCGTGAACATTGGCCTACTTCAGGAACGTTATCTAGCAACAGCTGCAATTGCTATAAATTAGTTTTCAGATCCACACGTACATTTGTTTGCGAAAGCTGCCACCATCTCTGGGAGATAGCAGAGTGTAGTGTGCAGTTAGAATTTAAGGAGTTCCATCGTTGAAGAGACCTTGGATTACTCGGACAAAGTTGCCAAACGTGTGGCATCCCTGTCGAGCTGCATCTAAGCAAACAATTAATAAACTGCCACTAACAGCAATTACATGTATAGCTAGGGTTGCCCCGTAGCGTTCTGTCATTGTTTGTTTTCGAGAGAATGGAGAAGTTGTGATACAAATGTCAGAACATTTCTGCCATATTTCAAGTAGAGTAGTACAACAGTAAACCCGCATATGTCTCTAAAAAGTAGATACATAATCAACGAAGAAGCACTTGAAGTGTAAACCCTCGGCCGGTATGCACATTGAAGGTAAATTAGTCGCGCTATGACAAAATCGTATGACAGAATGGTATGATGTAGGTAATAAATAAGAAGCATTATTGAAATGGTCACAGGTCAAGCTTGAGGTAAGTCACGTGACTGGCCGCTACCGTGTGCAACGGGTAGCTACGCAGTCCGTCAGCCAACGTCCCGTAGGACCTAGCTTCTATTTTTTACAACCTTCGCTCGTCGGTTCTTTGTACACGTGATTGTTTGTGCAGCTTTTGAGATCGTAACTATAGGCGGTTCTAGGCGTGGCATAGGTACTGTACCAGAGCCAAAACAAAATTAGATGTGGGAACGTTAAAAATGCAGCTAGATTAGCTAGGCGTTGTTTCTAAATGCATGTTACAAATGTAGTTGTTTCCAAATGATGGAACAAGCCAAATGGTACAAGTCGGAGAGCCTCGACGCTAGGCCGGCTGGCAATCTTCGCCTTACGTGATGAAGTAACGGGCGTGATCATTGTTCTGTTTGTTGGTGGGAAACCTAAGTTACAAATGGAGACCAAACAAGCAGCTCACCACCGATTTTCCAGCTCACAATAATGTAAAAGTCTCGTTCTTTGTGCAGCTTCTTTAGGCGTCTTGTTGTTTTTTGCGGCTTCTCTAGCTAGACGTTGCCTACTGTTGTAATGAGGTGAACCCAGAGCCAAAACAAAACATCAATGTGGGAAAACATGCACGTGCACATGTAGATTATCTAGGTCCGTTCGCTCTGACTTTGGATACCGTAAAACAGAAATGAAAAGAGACGCATTAGCGTACTTACAGGTCGGCCGAGCCGCTTTGTCCCACAAACAGACGCTGTCATGGACAATACACGTTCTCCTTCGCAAATTCCCGTCAAACGCCAAATTTCTGTTGAAGACGACACTAGAGATCTTCGCAACAACACCACGGCCGCTCAGCCACGCACACCCAAAATTCAAGCTGGCAGACTGCAGAGCAACTATGCAGAAACACTGTGGAACAAGCAAAATGTTACAAGTCAGGTACAGCTACACACCTCGCCCTGGTTGTTCTTGGGGAAACATACACGTACAATGTATGTGCTAAACCTTTAAGTTAAAAGCAAAGGACTAAACACCATGTACAGGACGGACACCCCATGGCCGAATTCTCGTTAGCAGCTACCAAACGAAGAGAGGTGGAGCCTCATGATGACATCTCATTCGTCTATTGGTCAGTAAGGACACCACTTCTCGTCTATTGGTCGGAATAGCTTCATTTGCATCTCCGCTAACCAACTATATATATGGTCGATGAGTTGTACGGTCGTCGACGACTACTATACCCTCCACACGAAAATCCGGGCCTCGGGTAATGAAAATGGCATAATTAGTGAAGTAAAGCAGACCGGTTGTTTAGGTATTCCTAAAGGAAAGTGCAAGAGTGGAGCTAAGATTTCCCCTGGCGCTTTGACGTTATGAAATAACCGCCGTATCAATGTCAAAACCACAATCGCAAATGGGGTATCTATGCATAATACTCCACGCGTTACTGGTTCCATACACACTGTACGCTTGACAATTTACGGCTTCTTTATTCCACCGCTATATTAATATTGTCTAGTGTACAATACTGTCCTTAGAATTTTATAAAAGTACCAATTAACAGATAAACGAAAAACGCAGAAGGAATCAAAGGAGTCAGCGAGTTTTGCGCTGGCTAAAGCATTATATACGTCTAAAAATTGAGCGGTGCTTGTAAATAATGCATTGCCACTCTCGACCGATCGACGAGGGGGAAAACATTGACACGTGAAGGACAAGTTCATTACGTGCCTCAACCAAAGCAGAAGTGTTAAGACAATTAAAATCAAACGTTTTGCCACAAAACAGATTCATATGCTGGATTGCGTTGTAGCTGTTCGGTATTCTCAATCTCCAATGTAGAGTAAAGACGATTGGCAGTAAGAGTCTCGCTCTGGTGAGCGGTCGCATCAGCAGACACTGCACGTTCGTCAGAAATTTTATAAGTAGAAACAATTTATGCAGATCCAGCTGCAGGAAAGACCGTTGATGTTCTCGTGATGACTTCGCAATCTTTATACGGAGAATGTTTCACCATCCTATTTTTAGTTAAGAGAAACAAATATAATTTTTACAAACTTATCATAAAATATGAAAAACATATTACTTAATTAATTAAAGATGCAGTACTACGAAATACAATCTAGGCTTTAAAATAGTTCTTTACAAGAGAATCCCAATAACGTTAGTTACGCGTCCCATTTTGCCTCTGCTAAAAATGACTGCTTTACAAAGACTTTGAAACCCCTATTTCAAAGTCAACAACAAGGAGTGCCTTTCACATGATGCAATAGGAAACGTTTGTAGTCCCAAATCTAATATGGGAAATTCCCCCACTGGCACAAAAGCTTCAAAGCAAGCTACCTCTCTTTTTTTTTACATCAAAGTAACGAATGATCATTCATAAATAATTTCTGTTACATTCAAGCTAATCGGTATAATTTCGTACCGCCACAAGCTCTTCTTCGAGGAAGGTCCTGATTCTCCACTAGCTCTAAGGGACAACACCATCTAGTATGGGACCGCTGCTAGTTCTCGCTGAACGAAGCGTCTTAATTAATGATGAGTCGGGTATTCAGTCAAGAAGGGCACTTTTCTTCTATCTACAGTGTTGGAGCCAAGTTCGTCGCTTCGCTCTTCTCCTTTGTACAGACTAGGAAAAGGAGCGGGTCGCAAAGTCTAATATGAGACACCCGTATTGTTTGCAGCGAGACAACGTCGCGTTATCTACAATATATTTGACTATCAAACAACAAGACAAAGCTGTTTATTGTTGCTAGTGATTAGTAAAGTCTACAGTACTCAGTTAGAGAGCTTATTCACTGTTGTCTCAACAAAATCATTTTAACATCACTTCTTCAATGTTCTACAGTCAATAACTAAACAGACGTAAGTCTAAGATGATAATTTTAGAATCATAATCTAATGGAGAGCTGAACATGGAGGTATGCCTTGCAATTATCACGTAGTTGAGGTCTTCCCTAATTGTTTCTTGCATGTCTGCAGAAGGTAAGCAGGTATCCTTAGATATTGATTTTGAGGCAAAACCTGAGAAAGGCACAGAAGCACCTGTAATTGACACTACTGCAGCAGCCAATATGAGACTGAAAGTGAGAATATTTGCTCTTGAGAAACAAACTTTGAACTTTGGCAGTGTGATACTTGTAGGTCGTTGTGGCTACCATTCATAAATGTTCTGTCTTAATTAATAATCATGTTATTAAACATGTTAATCTTGTCTTCGTTAATAATCAATTAAATAATTAATTAACTCACATTTAATTGCAACTATTCCTTATTACCAATCTTTCTTGACATTTTACATGTCGTTTTAATTAATTTAATTTAAATTTTTAATCACTCACACATTGCAGGCAATTGCAAATACTGTATCCGTAATAATCATAATACTGTAGTATTTTCAGGCTCTTACCTTCTATCCTTTAGCTGCACATCTGAACAATCTGTTTTATCTACAACAACAACCCGTAAGATATCAGTTAAAGAATTGCAAGAACTCACTACCTTGAGCACAGCAAATACAACGATAACAAACACAAATGATGATTATTATGATAATAAGAGAAAGAACACCTATGCCTGCAATAATTAGCCAGTCGTATAGCTTCTTGTTGTCGTGTATTCACTCAATGTACTATTCAACACACGTTAACGGCCGCTACTCTAACACTGACTCAAACACCGGTTCAGTCATCCTTTATCTACCGCAAAACCCCAGTTCCCGTATGCTAGCAAGCATCTACAAACACAACATTTTCTCCCCCTTCTAATCGAGTTGCATATTCCACCTCAAAATCTTCGAAGCGTTTGGGCCTTGTCCTCACTCGTTTTGGCCTTGTTGTTTCTGTCTCATTTTCATGATCATGGGCAGTGCCTGCATCACTTGCTGCCTCTCCTTCGACTTCGACATTTCCCCCATCGTGTTGATTTCCTATCATGTCTTCTGAGATCTCCTCTTCCCCATCAGTCCAGCTGAGTACTGCAGCTGTATTTGCAACACCAGCTGGCTTCGCCACAGCAATTAATTGGTCAGCATGCCACAGACGTCCATCTTGTAGCAGGTAAGTGTCCTTCCCTACCCTTGACCAGACTTCTACTGGATCGGACAATTGCGACTTCAACTTATGGCCTCTTAGCGGACGCTTTACTCTTACCCAACTTCCGGGAGAAAAGGACGAAGCTCTAGCTCTCCTTTTATGATCTACATATGCCTTCATCGCTGCCTGTTTCCTTGCCACGACCTCGTCCGCATTCTTCAGCTGAAGTGATCCCTTCTTATCTTGCCTAGGAATCATCTGGGATAAGGGCTGCCGAAGCTTTCGGCCCAACATAACTTCTGCTGGTGATTTCCTCGTAAGTGAATGCGCCGTAGACCGGTAATTAAACAATGTGCTTTGCACTGAACTCTCCACTGAACGTCCTTCCAACAACCCTGTCTTCAGGCCTTGTTTAAGCACTTGATTGAATCTTTCGACTCCTCCATTTGCTTTTGGATGATACAGTGGTGTGAGAATATGGCGAATACCCCGTTCTCGTAACCACTGCTGAAACTCATACGACCGGAACTGAGGTCCATTGTCCGTTGTTATCGACTCAGGAAACCCCCACCTAACAATAAGGTCTTCCAAAAACTGCACAACCTCTTGCGTCCGCACTTGTGAGCACAGTCTTACTTCTGGCCACTTTGATCCCAGATCATGAACTACAATAGCGTATCGCTGGTGAGCCATTGCTATTTGAATTTCTCCAAAGATATCTACCTGAAGTCGTTGCCACGGTACCGCTGTCCAAGGAGTAGGTTGTAATGGAGCATGTACAGGTTGGCGAGACTTCCCGCTGACAAGGCAGGGCTCACAATCTCTCACCATTTGCTCAATTTGGCGGTCAATCCCAGGCCACCAGGCAAACTCTCGGCATCTCTGTTTCATACGAACAACCCCCAAGTGACCCTCATGAGCTAGCTGTAGCACCCGTTTCTGCAGCAACCTTGGTACGACTATTCGATTCCCTCTCATCAGACAACTCGACTTTCCACCCACAGGTTCCAACTCGTGTCGAACATTCCAAAAAGGACGGAACTCTCCTTTGACATCGTGCCATCCTTCCCGGATGCACCTTAAAACCGTTTGGATTTCTGCATCTGCACCTGACTCCCTTTCCATTTCATCCAAGGGTACCCCCGGGCTCCATGTGCTCAACAATAATATACATTCTTCCACATCATCAGAGTCCCATGCTGAATTCTCAGCTGGAGCTGGTGACCTCGACAGTAGATCAGCAACTTGATTGGAATGACCAGGTCGATATTCCACGCGGAATGTATACTTTTACAGCCGTTCTGTCCACCGGTGTAATCGCAATGGCCTTTGACCTGTTCCTGACGCAGATAGCAGTGATACCAAGGCTTGGTGATCGGTACGAAGTACAAACGGTCGTCCAAACAAAAATACATGCCACTTCTCACACGCCCACACACAGGCCAATGCCTCCCGTTCTCCCACAGCATATTTCTGCTCTGCTGGTGACAACGCACGGGACGCATATGCCACAGGACGTTCCTGTCCATCTTGTATTTGAGACAATACTGCCCCAATAGCTACTCCAGAAGCGTCACACGACACAAAGGTGTCCGCTGTGGATGAAAAGTGGGCAA
This sequence comes from Dehalococcoidia bacterium, assembly GCA_964274945.1. Lineage (GTDB taxonomy): Bacteria > Chloroflexota > Dehalococcoidia > Lucifugimonadales > Lucifugimonadaceae > CAXXBX01. Next base: position 61,027 of record CAXXBX010000166.1, read on the forward strand.
GAACTGGTGCTGATGTGACAAGCTGTTTCAATTTGTCAAATGCCGTTTGACATTCAGTGGACCATTCCCAATGGGCATCCTTCCGTAATAAGCACCGCAAAGGAGAAGAGATATCAGCATAGCCCTGCACGAACCGGAGGTAGTAATTTGTCATACCGAGGAATGAATTTAGTTCTGTCACTGATGTCGGTTCTTGCAGTCTTTCAACTGCTTCTATGTTAGATGTTAGAGGACGAATACCACTCGCCGAAATACTGTGTCCCACAAATGATATTTCCTTAACTGCAAAAGTGCACTTGTCCACATTTAGTGTCAAATTGTGATGTTGTAGTCGTTGAAACACATCATTCAGTCTCTTATTGTGACTTGGTCGATCTGGCCCATGAACGACAATATCGTCCATGTAGACAGCAACTCCTGGTATTCCGGCTACGACCGTAACCATGACTTTCTGGAAGGCACTTGGGGCCGATGCCAAACCGAATGGCATTCTCTTGAACTGGTAAGTCCCCTTATGTGTTACAAATGCTGTAATAAAGCGACTTTCCTCTGCCAAAGGTATTTGCAAGTACCCCTGGTTTAAGTCCAGCTTCGAAAATACTGTAGATCCATAAAACTCTGCTGCTATGTCTTCCATTGTTGGAAGTGGATGCTTGCCAGGTATGATTGCCTGATTGGCTCTTCGAAGGTCTACGCAGAGTCTAATTGCCCCTGATTTCTTCCATACAACTACTAAATTTGAGATCCATGGGGATGAATCCACTTTTTCAATGATATCCAAACTCTCCCAACGATCCAACTCCTCTGCCACCCTCTCTCGTAGAGCCAGTGGCAATCTCCTAAGTGGCTGCATAATCGGTGGTACGGTGGTGTTCACTAACGGGCAATGAACAAAGTGATTGGCTTTCCCCAATCCACTGAACACCCTAGGCCATCTCCGACTCCAACCTCCCTTAGTAACTCCATCGTTGAGCAAGTCAACCGCTTGTACATTATGACTGCCTAGTTCTTCTGGATCCCAACAAATTTGAAATCCCAGGGCATCAAACAAGTCGAGACCTAGTATGTCTGTCCCCTTGTCTGTAATATAGAATGGAAACTCTGCTAATTGACATCTCCGGTATCGGACTGGTAGCTTTGCCTTTCCCAACACCTTTATTGGCGATCCTGCATAACCAACTAGCTTTCGATTTGCTGGTTCCAGCTTACTCCAAGAAAACCATCGATCATATGACCTTTTTGACAGCACTGAAACCTTCGCCCCCAAGTCAATAACAAGTGAAAAACTGACACCAGCCAACTCGCAAACGCATTGGCGATACTCGAGTGTACTGGACTGACCACCAACAACATTGATTCGAACGGTCTCCAACTCTACCCCTTGCTCATTGCCACAATCAACTTCCTGGATCTGTGACTGTTTCTTTGACCTACAGCAACGTGCGTAGTGTCCTATTCTCCCACATTTTCTACAGGTCTGTGTTGATGCTGGGCATGTTGAACCCTTGTGAACCGAGAACCCACAGTTACCACATTTGCCGTCTCCTCTGCTACTCCAGCCGCTTTTACCTGGCCGTGTCTGTACTTGACGAATCCCACGTGACTCCTGTGCCAATTGACCCAAAGCTGTATTAGTTAAACCTCCTGGCACTGCATCCATTACGCTACCTGACACTGTCGCAATAGCTGCTGAATCCCTAGCCGCCTCTTCCATCCGTGATGCCAGTACAATTGCTTTGTCTAGAGGAAGATCTTCATCTTCTTCCAACAAGCGGTCTCTCACTTTACCACAAACCGTCTTTTCTATAAGTTGATCCCTAATCATTTCGTCATGCAACGGTCCAAACTTGCAAGTGGCTGCTAGCTGTCTCAGAGCAAACACATATTGCTTCACGGACTCTCCTTGATGTTGCTTTCTTTGTCGGAATTTGAATCTCTCGACCATAGAATTGAGTCTCGGTCCGAACAACGTCGCACACACATCACGTAACTGAACGTATGATTCCGTCTCTGTCTCCGTCGAAAGTATCCGCTGCCCTTCCAGTCCTAAGCAATGAGTCAAAAGGGCGCGTAGTCGAGGCTTGTTGTCTGCTTCGTCTTTGATTGCCGCGGCTGCCACGTAGGTGTCAAAAGCGGACAACCAATGCTTCCATGGCACCGCCGGTTCCCCCGGGTGTGGAAGGAAAGGAGGAGGCGGGTGAATGCCTGAAATCGCCATCCTCGTCGCCAATATTGTCGTGTATTCACTCAATGTACTATTCAACACACGTTAACGGCCGCTACTCTAACACTGACTCAAACACCGGTTCAGTCATCCTTTATCTACCGCAAAACCCCAGTTCCCGTATGCTAGCAAGCATCTACAAACACAACACTTGTCAAAACCAAATATTGTATCCTTGTTTCTCTCTGGGTGTAATGATGTTGAAGAAGAAATGTTTGCTTGAGGTCTTCTGGTAACAGCCCTGTCGGTAGTGGGCGTTGGCTTTTGAGATGCTGCAGTTGTCATGATGGCTAAACACAAGTGCTACCTACCACTCAGCTCAAATTGCTGCTTCTACTCCGTTACCTGCAGCTGGTGCAACAAAGATGATCCTCTCTTGACGCTCACCTGAAGCTTCAGCACGACAAGTAAAATTTCCTGTTGTTCTTACTGTGATTGATAATTGCTGAGACTAACTTCCATCCGAAAGATCATTTCTAACATCAGAATGTCTTTGTGAAATAGATGATCCAATCCCTGCCATCCATGTTATGCTTGGATAATTCAGGTAAGCTCTTGCCACACAAGCAAGTAGCTCTGTACCATCTCCACCAAGATTAGCATCTTGTGTAGTAGATAATATAGAGACACGAGCAATCACTTCTATCTGCTTGTTCTCCTGTGTATTAGGAATCGAACAGATGTAACGTCCAACGCGATTCACGTTAATTGTTGAGCGAAGTGCATTAGCACCGTCATTACTAACAGTAAAGTCGTCAGAATGTGCAATAGCTGATCCAGATAAATTTGTCCACTCTACACGTGGCTTGTCAGGATATTGTCTTGCATTACATAATATATTTACACTCATATTATAAGTAAGGTTGACTGGAGATGTGGAGGAGCTAGTGATAGTAGGAGCAGCTACAAACATAACCCCAACACAACTACAGTAAAGCACCACTCATCCCAACCGGCTGAACCCAGAGGACAGTAAGCTAGAATGTTCAAAATGTGATTTGTTCAGATAACCGATAGAAACTGTTATGACTATACATGCCCACAATTATCAAGACAAGTCTTAGTCTGATTGCAAAAGTTGTCTCCGTTTTCAGCCCTCTTACGAACAAATTCTCTGATTTGTGTTGTAGACGGTAACATAAATCTTGTAATTGTGATTATGTAAAATTGCTGTATGCTCACATAAATATTGGCTTAGGCGTACGCACGAGCCATTCATCTACCTGGCACTATTAGTAAATAGAATGTGGATAAATGGTGCTCTAATGTACTTATCATAAACATCATAAAATACATCAGTGAGTGGCCTTACCAGCAACAGCAATTACATATTCTCTTGTAATTGTACCAAGACCATTGACAACAGTACACACATAATGTCCTCCATCTCGAATCTCAACATTTAAAATATTTAGCTTGGGTGATTTGTTAACGTAGGGCAAACTGTTTCAATTTCGTTGCCATGTAACGTTTAGACTTGGTCGACCGGTGTGTTCACAGTCTAGCTCCACATTCCCAAATTCAGCAACACCTCGATTCAACTGGTCAGCAGCAACATGTCTTGCAAACCTAGGCTCAGCTGCATAATGACAGCATTGCAATGACAAATCAAGTCACTTTCTATACAAACTATATTTTAGTATTTCCTCTCACCATTTACAACAAAAGTTCTTTCATCTGAGTATTCACACAGATAACATTTATAATTACCAGGAGATGAAACAGTCAGTACAGAAATAACACAGGCTGGATTACTTGAATGTTGACTGTTCTGAACTGTTGTTTCTAACATTTGCTCTCTACTCCATTGAATGGGTGGGACACAAGGATATGAGCAAGCCACACATGTCAGCAGTTGAGATGTGTTACTAGCTGTAAGAACAATTGCTGGAGACATACTAACAGATTTTGGAGATGAGATGAATGAATTTAGTACAAAAATTGAAATGTTAGACCAAAACTCTTAATTAAAGTTTACAATGGTTCCAATCATGTGTTTACATCTTATTTCCTCAACTTCAGTTACGTTTTGTCCATCAATTTCAAAACTATAATTTCCACTTTATGTTACATTCACATTCAGTTGCACAGTGTAAGCATCTTGTGGCGGTTTTGTGATGACATCGCTGGATATTGCAAGTTGATTTCTCAAAGAATATTTCGCCAGTAATGTGGGTGAGTCAGGAAAACAACGAGCCACCCCAGACAAACCAACAGTCTGCTGTTGTAGTGGATTGACAACAGACGATGATGAAGAAGAAATATCACTCAAGCATACTGCTGATAATTTAAGTGAGCAAGGAACTGCAAACAAACAATTACAATCTAAAGATTTTGTCTACAAAAAGCAATTTCAAATAAACCTTCAACTTTAACAGTCACTCTGTCATCATGCCTCCCACATGTGTTATTAACTACACACTGAAATGTACCATTGTGTCTTACGGCTGCTGTCAATGTGACAATTTTCATGTTCATCCAGTTTCTCTGTTCAATTCCATTCTCAAACCAAAAAGTATTAGGAGATGGAAGACCCCTTGTAGAACAAGTCAAAATTAAGTCATCGTTCTCTTGGACGGGACCATTAGCAGGCATAACAGAAAACTTGGCAGTAGGTGGAACTATAACACAAAGATAGTCTCGCACTATAAAATATCATACAGTATCTTCATCTCAACCTATACCTCCAATGTCAACTCTACACGTTTCACTTACTGTTTTGTGTCTATTAGTAGCACTGCATATGTAATTCCCAGCATCATTTTGCAAAACAGAACTCAAGGTGATAATAGAAATACTTGTTAACAAGGGAGATGAGTGTTTTCCACTTATCATAACATAAGGTATGGTAGACCAAATGCTGAGCAGCTCAATCTTTGATTTATTCCAACACACACATAAATTGTACCTCCAGTATAACAAAATGATTCAATTTTATGTGCAGCTAGTAACAAAATAGTAAACAGATCGACAATGACACAAATGAGTAATGTATAAACCTTGAACATTCACAGAAACTGATTCACTTATACTTTTTCCCACTCCATTGTCAACATTACATTGATAAACTCCACCCTCAGAAAATTGTTTCGCTGTCAGAGAGTGTACAAGTGTCTTGCAAGTACCAGTAGTTACTACTATATTATCCTTTCTCCATGTAATATTTGGAATAGCATAGACATCATCTTCAATACTGCAATGCAAAGCAAAATCCTCTCCAACTAATATTGTCTGGTTAGGAGACAGAAATGTGTCTGTAAACACAGGAGCAGCTAGAAACAAAGTGCAATGTAAACAATGCTAAGAGAAACACTCGATTAGAATTCACTAAACAAAATGTAAATTTCACATCCAGCTGTCAAACTTTAAGAAATTACCTTTTACTTCCAGTCTGGCAGTAGCACTTATATTAGTTGTAGGTGGTGCTGTTGATGCTATGCACGTGTAGTTTTCTGTATCTAGTGCAGCTGGATTTGCGAGATACAGAATAGCTCTATTCGTCCTTGCCACGAGACTGGAGATGACAATGTGCTTTCCATTTCCACTCCATCCCAAAGGTAAGAGAGTACCGTTAGGCAAACTAAACTGCACGTCAAGAGTTGATGATGAAGGAAAATTGACGTCAGTTTCTTCAGCATTGCAACTTAATGTTGTAAGCGTTACTGACACATCTTTAACAAAGACGTGTCAGTAACAAAGTTAGCAGGTGTAAATCCTGGAAGTCCTGTGAACCTCAATGCAGCATCTAAACAAAAATATCATAAAACTTAAGTTATGAACATGATGAGTCAACTGTTTAACATTTCTTAATGTTTTTTTTTATAAAATCTAACAACCAGTATAATCTTTATTACCAATAGAAATTAATGCAATAACAAACTTGTACAATTATGCCAATACGATCTCTTGACTAAATAACCTATTTGCACCAATTAACTCAGTTTATATTCTTAATCTCTTCTCAAAATGCTAAAAATAGCAGAAACTTTTCTTCCTAGGTGGGTTTCCATTCACTCTACCATGCTGTAATATATAGGCAGCAAATCGAATTCAGCAGAAAACTCTTTAATAAACTATAACACCAACATATATTTGTGCTATTTTATTTACTTCACTTTGTTTTGAAAATCAATACCATATTCTCCCCTAAAAGAAAAGCCTAAACATTTTAATTATAATACATAATTAACAGTACAATTAAAGTTAGTACGCCTTGGCATTTCATTTGAATTCCCGTTACTGTACAGCCGTGTTTACTGCAAAAGTCGGTTTCCATGCAACATATATCTAGTGCGTTTGTGATGTATATCGTTGAAAAACGTTTGACAGGAATGCAGGGGCACGACATTCTAAGGGCGTGACAGCATTTCATACAACTCTCATGCAACACTGATTACGTGCTGTATAGCAAATCAACGCACGTGTCTATACGTACGCATGCGTTCAGATGATTGCAAAGAGACTTACGTGACGGTCGGCAAAGTAGTGAAGCAAGTATTGCGACTAGCGGTAGCAAGACCATATCCACAGTCTCACAAACAAACTGACTCTCGAAACAATTCAGACGATCGAAAATGCGCTTTTGGAGAGTTGGCCCGGATAACCTCGAAAAGTTGCAGTATTTAGGCACGTGAGCAACTGGTTAATTCCCGTATAATTGACTTTGGGTGGCAATTGCGCAGAAGTTTGGTTTAGCTCGTTTAGACTACTCGTCACTAACTGCCATAAGTCACTTTTAATAATTATTTTTAGCGTCAAAACGTTACAAGGTGTTACTTTTGTCGTCACCAAAATGTCATCAACATCACGAAATTGATTACTAATAGATTATTTTAACTAATTGGTTTGGACACACACAGTCGTAAACTAATTTCTATAACCGTGATGCCTTCAACATAATTGTCACCGGTAGTGTGATAACGTCATTATGACATTTTAGTATCGGTTTGATTATATAATCTAAACTTCTAGTTTGTGACATACCATTGTTACAAAATTCTTCTACTTCTAGTTGTCGGCAGTAACTAACAACGAGCAGATCTAAAAATCCGTAAAAGTTTGAATGTGAGTTTTTTATAAATTGGCATTTTCCAAACAGTAAAACGAAATACAACAAGATCAGTCAACATCGTCTCTGCCTTCACTAAACAGAAATGTTATTGACATCATTGTCGTCAGCTTTATCGGCTTTGTTAGTTCTCGACTACGTATACTTTTTCACAAACTTGGAAGTGGTGGTTTACTAAGCAATTTTTCGCGCCTCTCCGTGATAAAGAGACTCGTTGCTCGTGGATTCTGTAGGGATCTTCTTGTCGACATAATTCTATAGTATGTCTTTTTGATATCGTTCAAGGATAACGGCACAAGATATATTTTTTAGGTAGCATCTAGAGCTTTCAGAATCTAGAAAACTAATGTCATCAGTTCAGGATAATCTACGTCAAAAGGTCCAAACTCTGAGCAAGTTGCTGGACACTTTCGAGATTTAGGTAACTTGTGATTCTTGTTTAGGATGTAGTAGTTGGTTGTCTCTTGATTTCTCAAAGGTTTTCTCAAGCTTCTCGATAACTAACACGCAGATGATTAACTGCTGGAAGCGATCGATATAGCCGAAAGATAAAAATTATATAATGGCAAGAGAATGGTTTAGAAGTCTTATCGGGTAACTATAGTTTTTTAGGGATCCAGTGTGGCTGGAGGACTGCTAGCGTCTAAAGCTTTTCCTAGCGTGTCTTTCCAGTACACAATGAACTATCTCCTTAGCCATTAAGACTATTAATTTTTTTTTTGTTTTGGGTGAGGTTAAAGTGCAGTGCCGTACCCAAGCATGTTTCTAGGTTGCCCAGAAACCTAAATAAGATGGGCGTCACTTTACTGTTAACGCGAGAGATAATGAGCGCAAATGCTAAAGATACTTTTGTGAACAGTAACTAAAAACTCTAGCCATATTCGTCACAAGTCTAACTCTAGCCCTTACCACTTTAACCCTAAGAAAATTGTTAGATCATCGATGCTATGCAATAGCAACATAACTTGGCGTACGTGTACGTAAAGACATCGACTTACATGACGGTCGGCAAATTAGTGAAGTAAGTGTTGCTACTAGCGGTAGCAATATCATAACCCAAGACTCACAAACTCGAAACACGTGAGATTTTCGACGATAAGTACAACTAGAGAGTAACCTCACATAGCACAGTGAGTCAGTGTCCCACTTCCAGTTTTTATCCGCGAAGTAATCTAATCTAGTTAATTCCCGTATAATTAACGATGGCAATCGCACAAAGTTTGATCTGCCTCATCTAGACAACTTGTCACTTACTTAATTTCTTGTAGGTAATTTTACTGTCAAAACGTCACAAGGTGTTACCTTTGCCGTCACCAAAATGTCATGGAAAATATAAACTTGATTACTAATTAGTTTCCAGCTACCTTCGAAGAATCATTACAGTGGCCATGCACAGTCTAAACCTAAACTAATTTCTATACACGTAGATGCCTTCAACATAATTTTCACAGCGTTTGATGACTTATTATGACATTTTTTATCCTTTTTGGTTATTCTAGACTTCTTGTTCGTGACGTACACCATCGTCACTAATTTTTCTTTCACTTCCAGCTGTCGACAGTCGTGCTATGTAGCAACAAGCAGGTCGATGTTAGCCAAAAAATTAAGATTCGTACTAAATTGGAAATTTGAGATTTCTATAATTGGAATTTTCGAAACGTTACAATGATCTAAGTACAACACATGCAACACCACCAGTCTAATGCCATGCAGTAAACAGAAGTGTCATCGATATCAATGTTGTCAGCTTTACCAGCATTGTCGTCATCTCGGCTATACCTTCTTTGCAACCTTGGGAGTGGTGGTGTACGCAACTCGTCGCCTCTCCGTGAAGAAGAGATTCGTTGCTCGTAGATTCTTGAGCAATCTTCTTGTCGTTGTGGTACGCAAAGGACTCGCATAAATGTTCTAACAAAGGATATTATAGAAGAACTATTGTCGTTCCGTATCTTGATCACTTCTTTGGTCAAAGATAGTAGGTAACTGTTAGACTCAAATGCTATGATTTCTTTTATTAGTGCAAATGCTCAGCGAAATATTTTATGAAACGCAGGAAAACTTTGTGTTTGACTAAGCCTTCCTCTAGCAGCTAAGATATGTGTACAGACCCTTTGGAAACGACCAACGAAAGAGCTTGGACCGTTTTCTAACAGACGAATCTTTGTGCCTAATAGAGTCCTGCGACTTTGAACGAGGAGCTGGTATGTTAGAACGTTCAATGGTAGGCTTTTTGAAATTTAGCACCTGTCGCAGCAAGCTCTAGCAGTCGGCACAGATAAACGGTATTTTCCAATAGTTACGTAAATACCCTTTTGAGAATTACATACAAACAGTAACTACTAGTTGTGAGCAGAGCATCAGTGGGCTGCGACGACTTGACACTTACCAATATTCAAAACTGAACCGAAAAGACGTAACGGTCTCGCCTAACTACACTTCACTACGACAGTAGACTACGATCAATTCATCCATGATTTTGCTAGAAAACATCCCCGAAGGATAGAATTTATCCGTATACTAGACTCAGATGGCTAATTGGCAAGTTTAAAGTAGTGTGTGTAGTAACGTTTCATAACTACCGAGATTAGGTAAGATCATTTTGTGCTTATATTAATTTTATTTTATTGATATTAATCGTGCTCCCCATCTTGAGGCTCTGGATCCGCGCCTGACTTACTACGAGCAAGAACACTTCTAAGCTTTATATGTTTCTTTTGATTGTCGTTTGGGATGTGGTAGTTGGTTGTCTCTTAAACTTTTTCTCATGCTTTGCGATATTCTCATCAAACACGCAGATGCTTACGTTAATTTAATTAGTTGCTGGAGGTGAGGCGATAGAAAGTGTCAATATCGCCAAAATGTAAAAACTATAATGGCAAGAGACTGGCTGTTAGGTATTATCGGGTAATTAGAGTTTTTCAAAAGGCTGCGGTGTGGCTGGAGGACTGGTAGCGTTTACCTTTTAAGCTTTTCGTGTAACGTGTCTTTCCTGTACACAATGGACAATCTCCTTATACGTAGTCATTAACTTCAAGTCTGGCAGCCATTAACACGCTGATTACTTTGAGTGGTTACAACGTATCCAGGCATGTTTTCAGGTTGCCTGAAAACCCCATGAGATGGGCGTCACTTTACTATTAATGCGAGTAATTATTAGCACGAGTGTTAAAGAATCCATATTTTGAAACAGTTTAAATCAAAACTCTAGCCCTAATCCTCATAAGCTTAACACTAACACAACTATATTCCTAACACACACTTACCCCTAACCCTTACAACATTAACTAAGCCTAAGAAGATTGTTAGATAATCGATTCTATGCACTAGCGACACGCTTGAATTAGCTAAGAATGGTAAGTGAATGGTAACCAAACCGTGTAATGTCATTAGTATTAATTTTTATTATAGTCATTAGAAAATCTTGGGCAAGGGCTTGGAGTGATATAGCACAAAGAATATGTGAGCAATTACTATGTCGAAATTTCAGAAAGTGATCCTTGTCTCTGCTATTCGCGATAGCTTACACATCAACAGCCTGCATGCATCAACGCTAAGATCACTAGGCTTTTCGGAGCTTGATTAGTCAGGGAAAGATCTGATCCTTCTATCTGGATATGCAAATGCAAATCGCCTCTTGAAAATAAGGTGACAAAAGATTTTGACACTATATTTTTAGATCCGCACCTGTTTGAGAAAGATGCCACCAACTCTTGGAGATGACAGCGTGTAGTGTGCAGTAAGTTAAGGAGGTCCATCGTTGAAGAGACGTTGGATTACTCGAGGAAAAGTTGCCAAACGTGTGTTATCTTGTCGAGCTAGATCTAAACAAACAATTAATGAATAATTATTGCATTAACGGCAATTTTAAGCTTGACCAACAAATGTTCTGTCATTGATTCTTCTCGAGTACATGGAGATGTTATATTACGATTTCCAGAACATTTCTGCCATATTTTAAGTATATATAGAGTGTACGGTAGTAGTATACACCAGCAACCCCTACGTGTCAATAGTATGGTCAATCCAATGACATATAGAGAAGTATAAGACAGACCGGTTGTCTAAGGTATTCCTATAGGGGAGTAAAACAATAAGTAGTGTGGAGCTAAGATCTTCCTTGGCGCTTTAATTGACGTTATCGTGAAATAACCGTCGTATCAATGTTGGGGCTATCGTAACAAAGCGCAGTCGCAAATTGGGTATCCAATAATCCATAGTCCTCCACGCGTTACTGTATGGTCCCATACATAAAGTACGCTTGACTAGAGAGCTCGTTTATTCCATCGTTATATTGCTTAGTGTACAATACTATCCTTATATATCGTATTTATGAAAGAAAAACAGATGAATGAAAAACGCAGAAGAAATCAATGAAGTCTATTTTTGTGCTGTCTAAAGCATTCATTTTCGCGGTACTAAAAATCAGCGTCGCTTGTAAATGCATTGCTACTCTGGACCGAAGAAATGACACGTGCAGCGCCACAAGCGTATCCGTGTCTTATACAGTTTAAATGTAAAAAACAAACTTGTCGTCACAAAACAGATTCACATGCTGGATTGCGTTGTAGCTGTTCGGTATTCTCACTCTCAATTGTAGAGTAAAGACGATTGGCAGTAAGAGTCTCGCCTTGGTGATCGGCCTCATGAGCAGACACTGCACGTTCGTCAGGAATTCGTAAGTAGAAACGATTGGTGCAGATCCAACAGCAGGAACGGACGTTGTTGCTCTCGTGATGACTACGTAATCGTTAGACGGAGGACGTTTCTCTTTCCTAATATAAGTAAACGAAACAAATATAATTTTTTACCAACATACAATATGAAAAACCTATTACCTAAATTTCTTTGTGGCAACTAAGTAGGTAAGTACAGCAGTTGCTACATTTGAGCACAAGCACACCGCAATGATAATTCCAGTAACAGTAGCAGCTGAGAGAGTGACAGGACAAGAATCGCTGCCAGAAGAATGAAAGGTAGAAACATTGCACATAGTTAGACAAATTTCTGTATTGATGGAGGGCACTTTAGAAGCTGCAAGTACAAATTAATATTATTAAGCCACATTGATAAGTACATGCACAGCAATCAATGAAAATTTACAAAGTGCCATTGACGTAATTTTTGTAGTTGATTGTGGTGTACTTGTAACACGGATAGCAATAGCTAAAGGTTCAATCTGCAAACATTCAACTTTGCTTAATTTAAAAGTATATAAAGTACCTGGTGCAACAGAGATGATCCTCTCTTGACGTTCACCTGAAGCTTTTGCACGAAAAGTAAAATTTCCTGTTGTTCTTACTGTGATTGATGATTGCTGAGAATAACTGCCATCCGAAAGATCATTACTAACATCAGCATGTCTTTGTGAAACAGAAGAGCCAATTCCTGCCATCTATGTTATGCTTGGATAATTCGGGTAAGCTCTTGCCTCACAAACAAGTAACTTTGTACCATCTCTACCAAAATTAGCGTCTTGTGTAGTAGATAATATAGAGACACAAGCAATCACTTCTATCTGCTTTCTTTCTTGTGTATTAGGAATCGAATAGAAGAAACGTCCAACGCGATTCACACTAATTGTTGAGCAAAGTACATTAGCACCGTCCTTACTAACAGTAAAGTCGTCAGAATGTGCAATAGCTGATCCAGATGAATTTGTCCACTGTACATGTGGCTTGCCAGGATATTGTCTTACATAACATAATAGATTTACACTCATATTATAAGGCAAGTTGACTGGAGAAGCGGAAGAGCTAGTGATAGTAGGAGCAGCTACAAACAAGTACAACATCAACATAATTAAAGCGCGCCACTTATCCAAACAAATTGAACCTAGAGGAAACTTCGGTTGTTTAAATATGTGATTAATTTGTTGAGATAACTCATAGAAAGTGCAATAACTACAGTGTAACACAGACATATCCGCAATCATCATGCAAAGTATTCAGAAAAGTTGTCTCCATTATCAGCTCTTTATGCACGAATTCTCTCATTCTTATTGTACTGTATATTGCTTTGATGTTGTGATCTTGATTTAGTAAGAGCTTTTTTATGTTCACATGATGACTATAAGTGGTACGCATAAGCCATTTAGCTACAGGCACGTTTGGTAAATGGAATCTGGATAAGTGGTGCTCTACTGTACTTTATCCTAAGCATCATAAAACACTTGATTGAGTAACCTTACCGACAACAGCAATTACATATTCTCTTGTGATTGCACCAAGTCCATTGACAACAGTACACACATAATGTCCACCATCTTGAATATCAACATTTGCTAGATTTAGCTTGGGCGATTGATTAACGTTAGGCTGACTGTTTCCATTTCGTTGCCATGTAAAGCTAGAAGGTGTAAATGCTGGAGTTGCACTGAATATCAATGCAACATCTAAACAAAAAATATCATACAACTAAAATTATGAATATGATGACTCAACTGTTTAATATTGAAACTTATAACAATATAATCATTATTACATCTGCAAATTAATGCAATAACAAAACTTGTACATCTTTGCCAATACGATGTCTTCACTAACTTACCTATTTACATCAAGTAACTCAATTCTTCACTCACCTTTCAAAATGTTAAGAATAGTAGCACTGTTTCTTTTTCAATCTCCGCGTTTATAATTTTCCTATTTTTTACAAGCTTGCTATAACAATTATAATTTTTCTGGCTACCTCATGTACTTTAGGCCAGGTTAGCTGTGTGTGATGACGCAATAATAATAATAATAATAATGTGGAGAGCAGATGGTACCGGCATCATCCTGATAGGCTTGTGGAGACGGATGACATTACTATGATGTGGGATACCACCATCTCCACTGCCAGGAAGATCAAAGCCAATCGTCCAGACATCTGTCTCAGAAATAGGAAGACAAACACTTGTCTACTTATTGATATCAGCTGGCCTGATGATGGCAACATTGGCAAGAAACATGCTGAGAAGTTGGCGAAGTACAGCGACTTGCGAGTGGAGATAAGCCGCATGGGGCATTGTCGAACACTGGTGGTTCCGGTCGTCTTGGGAGCTTTGGGCACAGTGCACGCAGGTATTGCACGATGGCTGGACATTATTCCAGGTCATCACAACCTGCAGTACTTACAGAAAACAGTGCTTCTGGGATCTACTCGGATCCTTCGTAAAGTCGTGTCTTCTTTCTAGACAGCCGTGATAGTCTAAGTACTTCTGAAGCAGGGTTTGCTTCCAATACTTGTAATAGACTTTACAAACTAGACTGATCTGGTTGAGCACGACACATAATAATAATAATGTCACCGCCGTGGCTTAGTGGTTAGCAACAATGGCTACCGCTCCATGGTTTGGGGGTTCTAACCCCAGTGACGACAGTAAATTATGAACTTGCCTGTCTTTCTCTCTCATGTTTATCTAGCTTTATTCATGAGACTATGACTCCTTTCAGTCGTTGAGGAGTTTCTATGGTCTGGCGAACGGTCCGTTGACGATGACGTTCAGTGCTTTCGTGGTGGTCATTGATATCCACTAGGCGTGCTGTACCGATGTTCGCAGTCACCGTAATGCCTGCAATCTATATCGAATTGGCTAGTCATTGATCGCCGTGTGAACTACACAGAAACATGTACCGTGATGGGCTCTCCTGCCGGGTTGATGAGCGCCCAGATTGGGGCAAAGACCCTACTTGCCCATCATGCAGAGGCATAACGACACATAATAATAGTAGCTTTGCTGGCCAGTGATTCATTTCAGTATCATTCAATGGGTACATGTACGTCAAGTGATAGGCTGAAAACCGAATTTACTCATACGTAGTTGATCAATTGTCTTTTTCAAACGTAGTTGAATAATTGTCTTTTAATTAAAAAGACAATTAATCAGCTACGTTTGAGTAAATTCTGTTTTCAGCCTATAACTTTACGACGTGTACGCATTCAGATAATTGTAAAGAGGTCGACTTACACGACGGTCGGCAAAGTAGTGAAGCAAGTGTTGCTACTAGCGGTAGCAAGACCATAGCCCAATACTTACAAACTGGAAACACTTCAGCTTTCCGATGATAAGTACAACTAGAGAATAACCTCGAACAGCGAGTCAGTGTTCGACTCCAAGTTTTTAGCCACGTGGTAAACTGATTAATTCCCGTATAATTGACGCTGGCAATCGCACAAAGTTTGGTCTAGCTCATATAGACTACTTGTCACTAACTTAATTTCTTGTAGGTAGTTTTACCGTCAAAACGTCACAAGATGTCGCCTTTCCCACCACTAAATTAGATATCATGGACGTCACAAAACTTATTACTAATTAGTTTCCAACTAGCCAACCTTCGAAGAATTACTACCATGGCCACAGTCTAAAACTAAACTAATTTCTATACACGTAGATGTCTTCAAAATAATTTTCACAGCGTGTGATGACGTCATTATGACATTTTATTTTCCTTTTTTGGTTATTCTAGACTTCTCGTCCGTGACGTACACTATCGTTACTAATTTTGCTTTTACTTCTAGTTGTCGACCGACACGCTATTTAGCACAAGCAAATCGATTTTAACTAAATATAAAATCCTTACTAAATTTTAAAATATAAAATTTTTGTAATTGGAATTTTACAAACGTTACAACGATCTAAGTACAATAGTGTTTGAGCCAAGTCTCAGAAGCTGTCGTTTTGTTCCGATCCTTTGTGGACCAGGGTTTCTTGGCACCGGAACATTATACAAACCAACAGAAAGTATTTCTTAATCGTTTTCACTTTGGAAAACATGCAACAAAGTAACGGTAGAATTTATATATATAGTACGAGCGAGGTGCACGTGAAGTCGAGGCCATACGGCTCTGTCAGACCTCTGCCGGACGAGCGTTTCTCAAAGGCGTAGAATCTCTACAGAATCGAGTCTTGCAATAAAAAAAACTAGCACCAACAAAGTTAGAATGGCATTTATGCTTGAAATAGTTTCTAAAAAGCAGCAACTTTTTGTTTTATCTGAAACTGCTCATTGCTACAGCCTTGGAGTTACACTTCACAGCAATAGGTATCGATGAATCAAAGTAAGCATTTTTACCAGTACAATACTATGTAAATATTTTTTGCATTGCGGAAAGTAATTTAGCCCGTCTAAAATATTATTGGACCAGTTTGCTTCTATAAATAACTTGATCTACTAATTAGAGTTTAGTTAGTAAATAACTCGCTAGTACAATTATACACTTGATTCCTTATCTATTCACTATCACTACATTTTTGTTATCGTTATCATCAGCCTGAATGTCTGATTTTGTAGTTTCTTCTTTCAATAGTACTGGATTGGGATTCTTGCAATTTCTGCAACCACATGCATTGGTACAGCACGTGAACGCACAAACGTTGCTGCGGGTTACATCCAACATTTCAGTTCCAGCTTACAAGCTTCAACAATGCTTTCGGGGCAGGAAGCTGTGTCATCCAGCGGATATAATAATAACAATAATGATAATAATAATAAAGGTCACCGCTGTGGCTTAGTGGTTAGCGACAATAGCTACCTCTCCAAAATTATGAAACTTGTCTGTCTTTCTCTCTCATGTTTATCTAGCCTTATCCATGAGACTATGGCTTGTTTCAGTCGTTGGAGAGTTTCTGTGGTCTGGCGAACGGTCCGTTGACGATAACGGTCAGTGCTTTCGTGGTGGTCATTGATATCCACCAGGCGTCCTCTACCGATGTTCGCGGTAACCGTAATGCCTGCAATCTATATCGAATTGGCTAGTCATTGATCGTCGTGTTGACTACACAGAAACATGAACCCTGCTGAGCACACCTAGGTGCACCTGCCGGGTTGATGAGCGGCCTGATGGGAGTAAAGACCCCACTTGCTCATTATAGAGGAGCATAGCGACACATAGTGCTTGGCTTGTGGAGCAGAAAGATTGTCGACAGGGATATATTGGTGCAAAGGATCAGCTGTTGATCAACAAGCTTCTTACCGAAGACTGTAAGACCAGGCACAAGAGCTTGAGCATGGCTTGGGTGGATTACCAGAAAGCCTGTTACATCGTGCCACGCAATTGGTTGTCCCAATGCCTTCAGATGCATAAGATCAGTCCAGTCTTGTGCAAGTTCTTGTCATGTGTGATGAAGAGTTGGAGGACATCGATGGTGTCTTCTTGCGGGACCAGTACAATCAAGACAAGGCTTATGCAGATCAGGAAGGGTATTTTCCAATGTAACTCATTTTCTCCACTTCTCTTCTGAATGCGTCTCAATCATTTGAGTAAGGAGTTAAACAGAACCGGTTACGGCTACTGGATGACAACTGGACATGGTGAGACTGCCCAACGTCAGCTCATCAGTCATCTACTTTACATGGATAATCTGAAGATGTATGGCAGAAACTCTGATCATTTGGACGGGTTGTTGCACACGGTTCGTACCTTCTCTTATGACATCCAGATAAAGTTTGGTCTGGAAAAATGACCTGTTGCACACTTTGTCAACGGCAGACTATCTGGACACAACTCTGGAGTGACGGTAGGAAAAACCGACACCATCAACTGTCTGGAACCGGGTCAAGTCTACAAGTACATGGGTATAGATGAGAGTAACGGTATTCAGCACAGCATGATGCGGGAGGGACTTCGTTGTGAGTACTTTCGCTGAGTGGTTCTCCGAACTGAGTTGTATGGTCGCAACAAGATTTTAGCCATCAATGGGTTTGCACTACCGTTTCTCACTTACGGTTTTGACGTCATTCATTGGGGTGCACGGACCTTTTAGCGGCTCGATCGACGGACCAGGAGGCTCCTCTCTATCCACGGTGTCCACCATGCTTCTGCAGACGTTGATCGACTGTACGCTCCTTGCAGTGAGGGGTAGGGGTTGCAACAGATTGAGTCGACATATCAATCTTGTATTGTGAGGCTGAACTGTTACCTTGCTGACAGTTCTGATCCTTTCATGCAGATGATACGGGAGTGTGACTTTGGAAAATCTTCACACTCGATCAAGCGCATGGCTTGTCGTTTTACTGCACAACTGCGAAGGAGTCTTGCTTCGGACGACAAGTCGCAGAGCTTACACAGGAATACATCCATCTAGGTTGAAGGTGGCTTCAAGCAAGCGCCTGAGACAGATGCGAGACATTACCGTACGTGTTGCAGTTCTCTTCGTGTGCTGTCCTGGAGCCGGAAGCCTACGCACGGGCAGAATCGCCGTCTCACTGAGCAACCGCATGTGCACATGAAAGAGACCTACGCATGGATAAAGGCAGCGAATCTTCTTGCTGCAACTGAGGACTGGTTGTTGCTGCTCAAGACCAAGCTCTTTGGACTCGGTACTATGAGTGCAGGATTCTACATTGCGATGCCAGTCCTACTTGCCGCATGTGCAGTGTAGGCCTGGAAACAGGAGACCACAATTGTGGCAGGCTGTATAGTGCTTTGGCACCGATGGACTACACTCATCGACACAATCAGGTGGTCTCTATCATTCACTGGGATGTTTTTCGCTAATTCGGAGATCCACTGGAGAGCAGATGGTACCGGCATCATTCTAATAGGCTTGTGGAGACGAATGACATTACTGATGTGGGACAACACCATGTCCACTGCCAGGAAGATCAAAGCCAATCGTCCAGACATTTGTCTCAGAAATAGGAAGACAAACACTTTTCTTATTGATATCAGCTGTCCTGCTGATAGCAACATTGGCAAGAAACATGCTAAGAAGTTGGCGAAGTACAGCGACTTGCGAGTGGAGATAAGCCGCATGGGGCATTGTCGAACACTGGTGGTTGTCGTCTTGGGAGCTTTGGGTACAGCGCACGCAGGTATTTCACGATGGCTGGACATTATTTCTGGCCATCACAACTTGCAGCTCGTACAAAAAACAGTGCTTCTGGGATCTACTCGGATCCTTCTTAAAGTTATGTCTTCTTTCTAGACAGCCGTGATGGTCTAAGTACTTCTGAAGCAGGGTTTGCTTCCGGTACTTATAATAGACTTTACAAACTAGACTGGTCTGGTTGAGCACGACATAATATATTTTGTTTCATACCACCACAAGTACAGTGCTCTAGGCCAGGCAAGATATATACACTAAAAAGCAAAAATAGATAGTTATAGAAGAATAAACTTAGAAGAATATACAGAACAAATTATAGATTAATCCAGCTCTTGAAGTCTATGTAGGACAACACCATGATTCTTGTCCTTGTCTCATTGTCCATTGATCGCCACAGATTACCTTGAGTATTCAGAATAAACCCGCTGACTAATTCATTATTTGAATAAACTGCTCTCCATAAGAAAGAGAACTGGCTAACACGCAATAGATTTGGAGCTTCCATGATAGGTTCTCCAAGAGTTTCCTGCAAGGATTTTTGAGATCCCTAGCCCTCTACGATACCCTCTTCTCCACGGTTGATGTAGTAAACGTTTGCTACATCTCATTCCCAAATCCCACAGTTCACATTCATACTGTCACATATATGTAAGAACCGTTTTCAGCAGTTTCAACAATACATCCGATCCGTGACCGTGCGGACTAGGCATATTCTGCATAGAACCCAAAGTATGCTTTTATACAAAAATTTGATGGTTAGCCCACAGTATACATGCTGCCGAAGCGCACCTTGAGTCAGTAGCATCTGCTGCTCTTCGAAAACATTCATGCGACATATCTTGTACAGAGCTTCGTTGACACTGGTAGAAGTTGGCAAACCATTCAACTCTTTACTCGGAGCCAAAATGGATCCTAATCTGGTCATCGCCAAGCTTAATTACGTAAACAGTTGTTTTGAGAAGCTAAGCTAAAGACCTTTGTCTCACCTTGTCTAGCAAAGGCACTCGACGTGGTGTCGCATTCACAAAATGCGTGTAGGCCATGCAGGAAGTGCAGCAGACATGTCTTCGCTTAGATTGGCAGCAATGTCCTGTCCGTGAGACTAACTGAACGTAGCTTTGTGCCAGTGAGCCATAGCAATGATGCATTGATGGCATAGGCATGATGGATTTCTATCACTGCTACGTCGGTGTCAGGAGAGGATATAACAATACAGGCAAAGACAGCATTTGATGCTTGGCATGTAAAAAATGCGACTGTCGGCCTTCTCATAATCTGAAGTAAGAGCTGGTACGGAAGAAAGAATAACTGCGTAAGCATCTTCATGTAAGAAGGCTGCATGCAGAGTTGTCGGTGACAAACGAATAGCTTCACATCAAGAAGCCGCTCTGCGTACCTACTGCTGCTCTACATCTGTACCAAAAACTCGACAAGCCCTAACTTGTTTTCGTCTAAAAAAATTTCCATTGCTTATGACAAGACTGTTAACATTGAAATCTTGACATGTACTGTTCCAGCTGTTGAGCGAGCAGCCATCTCGAATGCCTTTGTTGAAAATGATGGATAGGTGTCTACAGCAAAATCAATACGAGATGATATGTGTGTGTGTGTGTGTGTGTGTGTGTGTGTGTGTGTGTGTGTGTGTGTGTGTGTGTATATATATATATATATATATATATATATATATATATATATGACCAGCCGCAGGGTGAGTCTTTAATTGTTGTGAAGCACTACATCTACAACATCTTGAAATGCAGGTTCTGGTGACTGCAAAGCCATGCGATCCACAATAGTTGCTGTTGCAATGATAGCAGTTGTAAAAGTTTTAATTGGACTTACTAATGTTTTGAGAAGAGGCAGTAGCTTAGATTTGGTTGACTTAGCCAAAGTTCCTTGGAGAGAAGCTAGACGATGCATGGTAAAGAACCCAAAGAAAATGACAGTACGTATTGCAAATCCATTTCACGACTTTAGAAATAAATAACATTCTTGCAAAGAAATATTGACGGTCAGCCTGAACAGGAGCAGTACTGCCGTGCAACGTACGCGGTGTGTTAATCTGAGAACATTAGCAAATGCATGCAACGTAAGCTTAAAAAACTGCACCACTAATGCAGAGTTTTCCCGCTTGATAATGGTACTCTAAATTTGCTGCTTGAAGATTAACTAAAACTTGCCGAAACTGCATATAATTCCTCTGAAGTTGACTGACTACACGAACCATTGTTTTTTTCTTCTGCTTGACCACTCAAATCAATTTCCATTACCACAAAATTGTGGCGCTAGCAGCTGATCTAGACGTACTCGAGATAGAACTGTTTCGACGCAGTGCTCGGTACACAAATTGATTCAATGACAGTTGTGTTCACTAGTACTGTATTTTAAAGACAATAATACATACATACTAGATCGAATACAAGGTAAACAGTACAACTAAATTAATTTGGCTCTACGCAGAAAGCAAATGCTAGACACTGATCGATCTCGAACTGACAACAGCAATGAACGTATTACATTACATGAACTTCTAAGATGCGAAACAACGTAAGCTTATAGTGCGTCAACGGCTGGTGTGTACAGGACGTACAAAAGAGAAAGATAAAATTGAATTGTTATGTCGTCTCCTCACATTCGATTTTTGAATATTCTTGTCACTAGTAAAAATTTAATACAAAGCAAGTGTCAATCAAACAAATTTACACAATACGATACCGTTGCAAAACTATAGAGATATTGATTTCTCTGCTCTTTGTCTGATATGCTATGCGTATGCGCGAGAGCTCGGTGTCCCGACCGTGTTTACAAAAAACAACTTTGCTTGCGACCGCAAACATCGATTTTTGGATTGTCTACTTATAGAAAAAGCCAATCTACAAAGAAAATGACGTCCACTGAGGAGTCAAAACAAGTTGTTTCTGACGCAGATATCTAGATCGGCTCCTAGACTACTACACAAGATGCTAATTTTGATAGAAACGGCACAACTCGACTTGTTACCGGAGGCCAGGATTTCCGGGCCTCAGGTATAGTAGTCGTTCGACGACCCAACGACCCGGCGACCGACCGTATATATAGTTGGTTAGCACAGATGCAAATGAAGCTATTCCGACCAATAGACGAGAAGTGGTGTCATTACTGACCAATAGACGAACGTGATGTCATCATGAGGCTCCACCTCTCTTTCTTTGGTAGCTGCTAACGAGAATTCGGCCATCGCGCGTCCGTACTGTACATGGTGTTTAGTCCTTTGCTTTAAGTGGTTTAGCACATACATTTGTACGTGTATGTTTTCCCAACAACAACCAGGAGCGAGGGTGTGTGGCTGTACCTGACTTGTAACATTGTGCTTGTTCCACAGTGTTTCTGCATAGTTTTTCTGCAGTCTGACAGCTTGAATTTGTCGGTGCGCGTGGCTGAGCGGCCGTGGTGTTGTTGCAAAGATCACTAGTGTCGTCTTCAACAGAAATTTGGCGTTTGACGGGAATTTCCGAAGGAGAACGTGCATTGTCCATGACAGCGTCTGTCTGTCGGACGAAGCGGCTCGGCTGACCTGTAAGTACGCTAGTGCGTCTCTATTCATTTTGTTTTACGGTATCCAAAGTCAGAGCGAACAGACCTAGCTAATCTACATGTGCACGTGCATGTTTTCCCACATTGATGTTTTGTTTTGGCTCTGGTGTCACCTCTTTTAGAATTGCAGTTAGACTGATAGCTGTGTAAATACGGTACAGTGCACAGTAGGCGACGTCTGGCTAGAGAAGCGGCACAAACAACAAGACGCCTAGAGAAGCTGTAGCCTCGCAAACCAGGCTCTTCCGCGCAGTCGCTGAGCTAACCGCACGTGAATCACATGAGGAGGAGGAGCTTTTACCGGAATTGCTCCAGCGCGAGAAGAGCCTGGTCGCTTTCGAGAACGTCATAGTGACGTGGGACCCCGATCCGATTTCATAGCTTGATAAAGCTAATTCGATTGCTCTTAAAGAGCTAAATGGCATTGCGTTTGATACATGAAGCGCAAAGTACAGTACGCTTGCTATTGGCTAGAGAAGAAGGCGCGCAAAAAGCGTAGATATTTCTACTGTGTGATGGCGTCGCCGAAAAGTAGTGACTGGATTTGCGAGAAAGCTACGCTTCTGCTGAAGAGCGTGTTTGGCTTCAGTGAGTTCCGACCCGGTCGATTGGAAGCTATACGATCAGTGGTACACGGAAACGACACGGTTGTTCGCTTGACGACCAGCGCTGGGAAGTCACTGTGTTACCAGCTACCTCCACTCATTGCGGGTAGTAATTTGTGTTGCCTGGTAATAAGTCCGCTGCGTGCACTGATGAATGATCAGGTAAGAATGGCATATTTGGCATCGTTCGCTCTTTATTTACTTACATGAGTGGTAGATGGAGAAATTGAAGCATCTTGGGCTCAGAGCTGCGTCATTTGTCCATCCGGGAGAACTAAAGTACGCTAGGACAAGCGACCTACAGCTCTGTCACTTTGGTTGGTGCATGACATCTCACATTTTAGTCTAGAAAGTTTCATGTACTAGTAATTAAATTATACATAAATTTAATATTATTAATATTGTACACACACCGTGACACTATACCAGACCTGAATGTGTTTTCAGTTTTCCTGTCTCCAGAATGTGCAACAAGTTTGGAATGGCTAGGGCAAATGAAAACGCTGACAAAACGAATCTCATTAATTGCCATAGATGAAGCTCATTGTGTCCAGGAATGGTACTTATTATGGCACTACACATATCCACAGACATACTATAGTTATGAAACCTTGTGATACAGAGGTGACTCTTTCAGAGTCCAATTCGCACAACTACACAGACTTAGACAGTTTGCAACATGTCCAGTGATGGTGCTTACAGCAACAGCAACAAAGGCTACCATTGATGTCATAGCTGAGAGAGTTGGGCTTGATCATCCCAAAGTTATCAGAGGATCCTTAAACAGATCTAACTTGTTTTTTCTGTTCATGAAGAAAAAGGCAACAACTGAGGTTAGTATGAATAAAATTTGTAAATAAAAGTATACAAGTTATGCAAGGTCTTCTTTGCAATGATAACTCCAGTTCAGTTTAATGCCTATTATTGAAGACCTACGACAAGAAAGCAATGACTTCAAAAAGACGGTTATCTTTGTTCGAACAAAGGAATCAGCCACTGCCATTTGGCAGATGTTGTCGAAGACTGGGCTTGCAGAAATACACCATTCTTCTCTCACCACAGAGAGAAGAAGACAGTCAGAGAGCCAGCTCAAAAATTCACAGGTCTCGGTAGTTGTTGCTACCATTGGATTTGGCATGGTATCTTACAACATAGATATATCTAAATGTGAATGCCATGCAGTTATTCTGATAGAATTGCGGTTTCAATCTATTTCAGGGAATCGACATAAAAGACATCCGATTGGTAATCCTCTATGGGCTACCTGACTCTATTCCACAGATGTTCCAGGTATTTTTTATCCATGGTGTGTGACCATGCCTGCACAATTGTGTAGCTATTGTGTACAGATGTTTGGAAGAGCTGGACGAGATGGGCTACCTGCTACTACTGTACTGTTGTACAGACCATCTGAACTAAAAGCAAAATGTGTAAAAGATGACTTGAAAAGTTTGGTCAACGGTAAAAGATGCATTAGAAGTGTATTTATGGCAGCCTTGGACTCCGACCTGACAGAACAAGGGGGTTTGCCTTGCTGTAGCACTTGTCTTACTCACAGCCAGGATCCCAACAGACTGTTTGTCTACTCACACCATCCTTCACAGCGGAGAAGTAATAAAAGAAGTCATGTTCAGGTGACTGACGAGACTTTGGTGAGAAGGAACACATTTCTACTATGTATGAGGTATAAATTTTCCTTACCCTACTTATATCTATAGCCTGAAGACACCTTGAGATTGAAAAGAGCTTTAACAACCTAACTGTTCTGATAGCCTTTTTCATGTCTGGGAGAGCTGACCGTAGAATAGCCTCTTAGCTGTCTGTGGCTCCGTTGACAACACTTGTGAAGAAGCAAGGTGGGATACGCCCGACAGCAGTATGTGAAGTTTTACGACGTCCTATTAGTCATCTTTGTTGTTGGGCAACTAAATCAGAATTACCTGATATATTCCTACCATATGGCCAGATTGGTGTCGGGGTGCCTGGAGGTATGGACGCAGCTGTTCATGCCTTGTCGTCATATATTACAACTCATGGTTCCAATCCTAATCTTTGTTGTCTGAAAATTGACATGTCTAACGCATTCAATGAATGCCATCTGTCTTCCTTCCTGCGAAGCTTGCACTGTGACTTTCCTTCTCTCTATGATTGGTCGCAGTGATGCTACCATTGCGAAGGTTTCTCCGGTTTGGTAATGCCTGGATCAAGTCCTCCGCTGGAGTACAGCATGGTGACACGCTTGGACCATTGATTTTCTCACTGGCCCTTCTAGAACTGTTAGATGACATTGAAACTTCCGAAGGTATCAATGTTCAGTTATGGTACCTTGGCGATTGTGCTTTCGTGGGCTCTCGTCATGCTATAGCTCATCTCCTGGATATCTTGCTGTCTAGAGGACCATCTTTTGGCCTAAATGCGAATGTGAACAAATGCAAGATATTCTGGTCTTCTGGACAACAGGATTTCCCCGAAATTGATCCTAAGATTCAACGCACTGTTCGGGTCTCCAATGGTGTTGATATTCTTTTCTCTCCAGTTTACGGATCAGATACTTATTTTGTTAGTTCCGTATACAAACGGATTCTACACCAACAGATTCAGTTGTCAGTTTGGATGATTCTCACGTGGAACTACATCTCCTCAGGAGTTGCCTTGGTTCATGCAAAATGAATTATATTGTCAGAACGGTGCCATCTCTCAATTTTTGATGAGTTGTTTAGGTCTGATGCTGGCTTACGACGAAGCTTTGAAACGCTGACTGCCTCATCTATTTCAGACCTGCACCTGGCTACAGCAACCCTTCCCATTCTCCTTGGTGGTGTAGCCCTTCGAGAGGCCAGCAGAGCTTCCTCTGCAGCATTTATTGGAAGCTGCAATTTATCACGTCAGCTGTCATTTCAGCTACTATACAATTCAATGCCAATATCGATCCTTGAAGATGAACCATCACACCAACTTGGAAGAAGCGTTGACCTGATCATCAATGGTGAAACTCAATGCCAACAACATCTGGCAAGTATTCTTCCGGGCTTCAGTGACTGTATAACACCAGTCTCTACTCAACATGATATCCAGCAGATCTTGGACAACAACGCGAAATGTAATATTGAAGAAAGCTGTCTCAGCCTACGTGATCAAGCACGAATGAAAGCAGTGACAAATCCTCACTCGGGGGCTTGGTTAAGAGCCATTCCTAACCGCAGTTTCGGCCTAGCCATGTCCACTCAGAAGTTTGTTGTTGCCTTGCGATTACGTCTAGGAATAGCTGTATTTCCACGTCACTCCACGTCATACAGATGTACATGTAATCATGTCATTCATGAACATGGCGACCATGCCCTTGGTTGCGGACCGTTGAGAATTAAACGTCAAGATGCTGTATGTGATGTTATCTACCACCGTCTTTTGAAGGAAAATGCTGATACACGTCGTGAAGAAGGATGCTCGACTCTGTCCTTTGATAGACCGGGTGATGTTTATAAACCTGATTTCTCTCAGGGCAAACCTGCCTATTTTGATGTGTCGGTCAAGAATTCATTCGGCCCTTCTCACATTATCAACGCTGCAAGTAAAGCAGGTGTGGCCGCTGAAGCTGGGAAATGTGAGAATGATCTTGAGAACGTTGCAGCTGCAGGGGGATTTTCTATTCTCTAATAGTTGAAACTTATGGAGTGTGGTCAATGCACAGCCTGGGGTTCTGAAATCCATTGCAAAGAAAACATCTCTGTTCAACGGATTGACTTTTAGCAGAACTTTATGTAATTTACACGAACAGCTGTAATGTAAGCTTTGAAGGTACAATGCTAAATTGATAGTAGATAAGTTAGCTTTGTATAGCTATGACATGGATTCTTTCATTATAATTTAAAAATTTTTTAAAAATAAAGTAAAATAACATATATATGTGTATATGTATATGTATATATATATATATATATATATATATATATATATATATATATATGTATATGGATTTGTAGGCTTGTGACTATGCATGTGCTCTTTTACTTGTCAATAGGTCCGATGTTCTATGCATTCATATTGTCTTGGCTATATTTTGCATTACTGTGGTTAGCAAACGTTGTATCTTCAGGGATCTTTGGACGTGGTCTGCACGATTGCATTGTGTTACGTGTAGCGTTCTAGTATCTATCAGGTACAACGTAAGGTTCTAAGTAGTCACTATATGTTGATGTTTATTACTATACCTCAACGCAGCATTTTAATTTTCTGATTATAATCAACAAGTTAATTTATTGTATAGAAATGTATAGACTTGGTACCGTTTGGCGACGATCCCGTAAACCCTCGGATACTTAGCACTTGTGAATCGACTGAGACCTCAAATGTCGTTAAAAGGCGATATATCGTGATATCGCCAAACACTGAATTACCTATTAGTACACCCAACAGCACAGCAGCTCTTGACAATCTCTAATAGACAACAGAACGGGAACGCGAGCTAATATCGGAGGCGTGACTGACAACTTGACACCCAAAATGGCGGCGGCAGTGGATCACGTGGCTTAATGACGTCTTGCACAACCTCTTACGGGAGAGTGGATGCGATCAAAGATAACGTTCACATCCGAAAGAGCGACAGATTTTACCGGTATGTGATTAATTCTGCGGTTGCGTTTGTTACGTCGTCAAACCAAGTGAGCGTGGTACAATGTCTGTTCACCTAATATTCCTACTCCTACTTTGCCAATTGTCAGCAGGTAAGCAAATTAATTAATGGTGTGACAGACGTTTGCTAGGTCATACTGGCTATATTTTTAAAAACCTAATTTAGGTGCCAGAGTTGGCTTAAAATTTTGCTATCGCAGTCAGAGAAAATTGAGAAATTATTTGGGTTGAAACATGCATGCTCGCTCCACCCTTACGCATGTGACACATAACGTCGTCCCTACCTTTTTTAATTAATTGATTACAGACGCTGAAATATGGGAGGAACTGACCAGTGACTGTAAACTTGCATTTGTATCTGTGAGTCACATTCTATAGGACTTTTCCTAATTAACTTCATTAATTAGTTCTGTGCTACTTTTAATTTTGACTAATTTTTTACTAGGAAATGACTACATCTTTTGGGATGTGCAATGGGCATGGTCATGTTTAGAAAACGTAAATATTGATGGTAGTGAAACAATTAAATCAGCAGAGTATGCATGCAGTTTGTTTGATAGTGGGAGTTTTGTACTGCTTTGTTGTTCAATGCTGTTCAGGTACTTGTAATTGATTTCTTGTTAAGCAACAAACTCTTGGCTGCCAGATTTGGAAGTACTGTTTGCTTGTTATGATTCTGAATGTAGCAAGTAGTAGTTGGAGCAGGGTTGGAAATGGCATGAACAGTTTGTGTTATGATATTCTTCTGTTTGCACTAAATGCAGTCGATACTTAGATCAGATGCTTTATTTCTGTATGCTTGTAACAAACATTTATGACATTGAAATATGTATGTGAAAGATATCTGTGCAAACTTCTATTCTAGATGCTGTCTTGGTTTTCACAGCACCAGCTCCATCATTTTCATCTACTGGATTTATCAAAAATTCATTAACTACATTCACAACATTTACTTGTGGATGTCATGAAACTGATGGCAACTTCCCGACTACATCAACTATTGAACTACAGTTTATATTGCCTAATGGTGGTGTATTAGCTTTGGGAGACTGTGGAAATGGAAAGTATTCAGTTGCCAACAACTACCGGTCAATCATAAGAACAAATAGTGGTACTTTGGTTATTACAAATCCAGTTGCACTAGATACAGGAAACTACAAGTGCATAGCATCAACAACATGCAACACCAACAACTAATATCACTGCTATTGCCAGACTGGAAGTAAAAGGTAATTTCTCAATAATCTTTTTGCTTTATTTGGAATTTGTACATTTTATTGTTTTTAGTATTTCAATGTGTAATGAATTTGTTTTTGTTGAAAGTTGCTTGATAAGTTTTTTGCTTTTTAGCTGCTCCTGTGTTTACAGAAACATTTTTGTTTTCTAATCGCACGATATTGGTTGGAGAAAGGTTTACTTTACATTGCAATGTTGATGATGATGTATATCCTATTCCAACTATTACATGGAGCAAAGATAATACACCACTAGCTACTGTAACAAGCAAAAGCATTTGTCCATAATGTGACAACTCAAAAGTTATCTGATGGTGGAGTTTATCAATGTCAAGTCAACAATTCAGTGGGAAATATAGATGAGTCAGTTTCTGTAACAGTTGAAGGTTACAACATTATTCTGTAGTGTTGAAGTCATTCTGTATGGTTGTTTAAATTTGTTTTCTAGCTGCAACTAAAGTTGAATCGTTTTGCAATGCTGGAGGTACAATTTATGTGTGTACTGGAATGAATCAAATATTAAGCTGCTCAGCATCTGGTCTACCATACCCTGATGTTATGATAAGTGGACCGCACTCATCTGTCTTGTCACCAAACATTTCTAGAAACACATTGAATCTTGTGATGCAAAGTGATTCTGGGATATACAAGTGTAGTGCTACTAATACACACAAAACAGTTAGTGAAATGTGTAGAGTTGACATTGGAGGTAGGTTGAGATGAAATAGATTGTGTAATAACATAGGTGTGATTATTATTTTTCTACTCTAGTTCCACCTACTGCCAAGCTTTCTGTGATACCAGCTAATGGTCTTGTTCAAGAGAATGACGACTTCAATTTGACTTGTTCTACTACTGGTCTTCCATCTCCGAATATTTTTTGGTTTGAGAATGGAATTGAACAAAGAAATTGGATGAACATAAAAACTGTAACATTCAAAGCAGCTGTGAGACACAATGGAACATTTCAGTGTGTAGTCAACAACACGTGTGGGCAAGATGATGACAGTGTGAATGTGAAAGTAGAAGGTTAATTTGATATTTACTTGCTAAAGTGTATACTTAGATGGTGTGTGTGTTTACAGTTCCATGTTCACTTGAATCAAGGGCAGTGTGTTTGGATACTGTCTCTTGCCCTTCATCTGTTGTTAATCCAGCACAACATCAGACTGTTGGTGTGTCTGGTGTTGCACGCTGCTTTCCTCACTCACCCACATTGTTGTTGCGCAATGCATCAGGAGATCAACTTGCAGCATTAAAACCTGCAACTATACAACCTCCACCACATGCTTACAATGTGCAGTTCAATGTGACTGTAACACAAAATGGAAATTATACTTTTGAAATTGATGGACAGAACAAAGAAAGAGTTCAGCAAATTCAATGTAAACACATGAATGTGATTGTTATGAATTGCTGGTCTAAATTTGTAAATATTTTACTAGATCCATATATTTTGTCTCCAACACCTGTGAGTATGTCTCAGCCAATTGTTCTTACATCTAGTTTCAAATCTCGACCGCTGACATGTATGGCTTGTTCATATCCTTGTGTTTCACGTATACAATGGAGTAGACAACAAAAGTTAGAAACAACAGCTAATGACATTATGACTTCAAATAATCCAAACTGTGTTACGTCAATTCTGACCGTGTCATCACCTGGTGATTATAAATGTTATCTGTGTGGATACTCAGATGAAAGAATGTTTGTTGTAAACGATGAGATCACATACTGCAATTTAATTTTGTAAGGAATTGAGTTAGTTTGGTTATTTTGTGATGCTCTTGTTTACAGCCGAACCGATGTTTGTAAATGATGTTGCTGCTGGTCAGTTGAATCGAAATGTGAATGAATTCGGTAATTTGGAGTTGGACTGTAATCACACTGGTCGACCTCGTCCAAACATCACGTGGAGACTAAATGGAGCTATTCTGCCTAACTTTAATGGATCATCGACGCTAAGTCTTTCGAATGTTGCCATTCAAGATGGTGGTCATTATAACTGCATTGTTGTCAACGAATTAGCTGCAATTACAAGAGAATATGTAATTACTGTTGTTGGTATGGTCACTTACCAGTGTGTTTGATTACCAAACATAGTTAGTGTTAATATTGTTGTGTGTGTGTTTTTAGCTGCTCTTACTATCACTAGTTCTTCGAGTCCTTCAGTCAATATTGCCTTTAATACGAGAGTAGGTCTATTTTGTAGTGCAAGACAATATCCTGACCAGTCACATGTAGAATGGACAAATTCATCTGGATTAGCTGTTGCAAGTTCTGACGACTTTACTGTTAGTAGTGACGGTGCTAATGTACTTCACTCAACAGTTAGTGTGAATCGTGTTGGACGTTACATTTGTTCGATTCCCAATACACAGGAAAACAAGCATATAGAAGTGATTGCTCGTGTCTCTATATTATCTACTACACAAGATGCTAATTTTGGTACAGATGGTGCAAAGCTGCTTGTTTGTGTTGCAAGAGCTTACCCGAATTATCCAAGCATAACATGGATGCCTGGGAATGGCTCATCTATTTCACAAAGACATGCTGATGTTAGTAATGATCTTTCGGATAGAAGTTATTCTCGGCAATCATCAATCACAGTAAGAACAACAGGAAATTTTACTTGTCGTGCTGAAGCTTTAGGTGAACGTCAAGAAAGCATCATCTCTGTTGCTGCTGTCCGTGTTACAACTGCACCACCAGTTACCACAAGAATCGCGTCCATCGGATTAAGTAAAATTGCATTGAATTTGATGCGTGTGCTTGTGGCGTTTAGTGCATATTTGTAGCTTCCAACGAGCCTAATGTATATAGTACAACAGAAGTTTGTCAAACTATATGCCAATATTGTCCTACATTCCATCCACCTGCTAGTGATTCAAGTTGCAGCAATCTCTCAGCTGGTACCGTTACTGGAATTATCATTGCTGTGTGCTTGTGCGCAATTGTAGCAACTGCTGTACTTACCTACTCGATTACCGCAAGAAAATTCAAGTATATATAACTTATTGGTGTATCTGTTTCTATTTAATCTATTACATCTTGTTTTGTCTGTCTCTAGGAAGGAGAAGCCTCCTCCATCTAACGATTACGAAGTCATCACGAGAGCAGCAAGTGTTGTTCCTACTGTTGGATCTGCACCAATCGTTTCCACCTACGAAGTTCCTGATGAACATCCAGCGACTGTTCATGGGTCTGATCACCAGCAAGAGACGCTGACTGCCAATCGCCTCTACTCGACAATGGAGAGTGAGAATACAGAACAACTTCAACACAATCCAGCATATGAATCTATTTTGTGACATGATGCAGTTTCTGCTTTTGATATTTAGAGTTTCTTGTGAGTGAGTCGCTCTTTGTAATGTAGCTTACGTAATTTTTTGTCTTGGATGATGAAAACGTTTTTAAACAATTAAGGATAGATATACATATATGTGTATGGTTTTGTAAGCTTGTGACAGAGCATGTGCGCTTTTACTTGTCAATAGGTCCGCTGTTCTATGCATTTTTAATATCTTGGCTACATTTTGCATTACTGTGGTTAGCAAACATTGTATCTCCATGGATCTTTGAACGTGGTATAGAGGATTGCATTGTGTTACGTGCAGCGTTTTATTATCTGTATTCATTTGTTGATATTGATTCTAATGTTCAGTTGTACGTTTTCGTGACACTTTTCTAGATTACTAGAAGTTATATTCTATCAGGTACAAGCTAGGGTTGTATGTAGTCACTATATGTTGATGTTTATTACTATACCTTAACGCAGCATTTTAATTTGCTGATTATAATCAATAATTTAATTTATTGCATAAAATGTATAGATTTTATCATGACTTGATTGGCTGCCACGTGATGCGTATGTGGGTAGTTTTAAGCATGAGAATGAGGCCATAAAGATATCGATGAAGAAGGAGGAGTCATGTCGGTTCCGTCAATAAGATTTTTATCAATACTGTAGTTGTAGACCAGTAAGTTAGGGAAATGCGATGGCCACGAACACAGCAAACTGAACCCCTCCTTGAGTTGTTTTGGCCACCTGACAAGTGAGTGGGGATTCCCCCGTAATATGGTACTTAATTTAATTAAATCAATTATCCAACAACGCTGTCCAAGCGCCAAAATAAAATTTGCTAATATAATTTTTCGCCAATTTCTTAACAAACCGCCAAAATAATTCCCGCGAGCGTTTCATCTTCTAGATACGGTAGTTTGCAAGCAGCGCATAGCTCTATGGCACATTTGCAAAAAAAAATTGTTACGCGATTGCGCGAATATGCAGCGAACAACTCCACGTGAACAAAACAGGTCTACCTCCCTGCTTTGGGGTTCAACAAAATAGGTCTGGAGTCCCTGGCTAGTCTCGCGTAACCAGCTTTTCCCCCCATTTGACTTCATGACGGCGGGACTTTCTAGTCACATTCGTCTCCGCCCTTCCTAGGAAGTCGAAACGGGGAGATTCGGGGTACGCGAGATCACGCCCTTTCTAGGAAGTCGAAAAGGGGAGATTCGGGGTACGCGAGATCACGTTCCCACAAATTAGATCTAAGTCCCTGCTCCGGAGGGTTCAGAATGCATGAGCAAAATAGGCCTACAGTCTTTGTCGTCCCCAGCCTTCTACATCTCCACTTCAACAAATAGATCTAAACTGTAAATGGTCGCAGAGTTGATTTTGCGTAGCCAGCTCCTTCCCTTTCGACTTCCGGACTTCGGGGACATTGTAGTCAGCTCTACCCTCCCTCGCCGTCGGAAGTCGAAAAGGAGAGAGGCTGGCTACGCGAGACCACGCTTCTGTAGGTTCAACAAAATAGTTCAACAGTCCTCACTCCGTCGGCTCAGAATGCATGCATGCGTGAACAAAATAGGAGAATATGAAGAAATAGTCTCTGTTTTATAGGCAAAACAGACGCTGTAAACAAAACAGTTCCACACTCCCCCGTGAGCACCATATATAGTTTCCAGTCATTGCACAACGCGCATTAACTCGTACCTCAAACTCTATGGCGGCTGCATCACCTTTAGCTTTTGGCAACTTCACAGAAGAAGATGCCAAAATCGTTCTGAGGGTTGCTAATTACAGCAACATGCAACTATTCAGTTCTAGGATAGTGATGCGACTCGGTGACGCATGGGAGAGTGAGGAGACATGGGACGCGGTATATTCCATTGGGTTCGGCGATCTTGTGTGCAAGGTAACCAAGAATTTGACCGGACCTGCATTCACTGTGACGGCAGCCGTTGGGGGTTTTCGCATTCGAACTGGTAATGGAGTTAAGAGCCCCATGGAACAGGTCGACGCTCACTTCTTCAGCGCTGAGGCATCCACCAGTTACTCCTCGTTTCACTACGAGACTAAGATTGGACTCACCCTGGTTGAATGTCATGTCTCCGCTTTAGATGTTCGTCTCGGAGTTGGATTATCATGTGGAGCAGGTATCAAAGACGATTCATTGACCCTAAAAGTGGCTGGAACCGGTTTCCAGCTGGGTCGCAAGATCGGTGTCTCTGTGCTCGGTAACTCAGTTGCCGTGGACCTTGCCAAGTGTTCAGTCATGTAACTGATCTGCACGAGAATTGGACTCTTAACCTCTAAACACTGTGTGCGATACAATTGAACTTCCTTTCTCATGTTGTTTGCTTGTCTACTTGAGTAAAGTGTATGGCATCTATCGTATGTATACACACAACTGTATATATTTTCTTATTGTTAATCATTAGGTTTTCGTTTCCCATTGTCGTTTAGATTACTGTGATACTGTATTTGATTATTTGATGGAAATTATATGTCCACACTTGTCGGTACTATATATGACGGTATAGCCAGGAAAACCTATTCGAAACCGAATAAGCCGTATAGATAATCTCCCGAAACCAAGTAGTTCCCGAAACCAAATAGTCCCCGCAGAAACACCCCTATTTCCATAATGCATCAACTTTCAGGAAGTCCTAAGGTAGCCTCCAAATTGTTTTCTTGTGTATTAGGAATCGAACAGATGTAACGTCCAACACGATTCACACGAGCTGTTGAGTGAAGCACATTTGCGCCGTCATTACTAACAGTAAAGTCGTCAGAACTTGCAACAGCTGATCCAGATGTATTCGTCCATTCTACACGTGGCTTGTCAGGATATTGTCTTGCACTACAAAATACACCTACTCTTGTATTAAAGGCAATATTGACTGAAGGACTCGAAGAGCTAGTGATAGTAGGAGCAGCTAAAACACACACGCACACACACACACACACACACACACACACACAATATTAACATTGACTATTTGGTAATCAAACACACAGGTAAGTGATCATACCAACAACAGAAATTACAATTCTCTTGTATTCGCAGCTAATTCGTTGACAACACTGCAGTTATAACGACCACCATCTTGAATGCCAACATTTGAAAGACTTAGCGTCGATGATCCATTAAAGTTAGGCAGAATAGCTCCATTTAGACTCCACGTGATGCTTGGACTAGGTCGACCAGTGTGATGACAGTCCAACTTCAAATTATCCAATTCATTCACATTTCGATTCAACTGATCAGCAGCAGCATCATTTACAAACATCGGCTCGGCTTCAAACAACAGCATCACAATAACCAAACTAACTCAATTCCTTACAAAATTTATTTGCAAGCTGTGACCCTCACCATTTACAATAAACATTCTTTCATCTGTGTATCCACACAGATAACATTTATAATCACCAGGTGATGACACAGTCAGAACAGACGTAACACAGTTTGCGTTATTTGAAGTCATACCATCATTAGCTGTTGTTTCTAGCATTTGTTGTCTACTCCATTGTAGATGTGGAACACAAGGATATGAACAAGCCATGCATGTCAGTAGTCGAGATTTGTGAATAGCTGTAAGAACAATTGGCTGAGACATACTGACAAATGTTGGAGACAAAATACATGGAACTAGTAAAATATTTACAAATTTAGACCAGCAATTCATAACAATAACATTCATGTGTTTACGTTCAATTTGCTCAACTCTTTCTTTGTTCTGTCCATCAATTTCAAAAAGTAATAATTTCCATTTTCTGTTACATTCACATTGACCTGCACATTGTAAGCATCTCGTGGAGGTTGTATAGTTGCAGCTTTTAATTCTGCAAGTTGATCTCCTGATAAATTGCGCAATAACAATGTGGGTGAGTGAGAAAAGCAGCGTGCAACACCAGACAAACCAACAGTCTGCTGTTGTGCTGAATTAACAACAGATGAAGGGCAAGAGACAGTATCCAAACACAGTTTCTTTGATTCAAATAAACATGGAACTGAAAACACACACACCATCTAAGTATACACTTTAGCTAGTAAATATCAAATTAACCTTCTACTCTCACATTCACACTGTCATCGTCTTGCCCACACGTGTTGTTGACTACACACTCAAATGTTCTATTGCATCTCACAGCTACTTTTAATGTCACAGTTTTCATGTTCCTCCAATCTCTTTGTTCAAGACCATTCTCAAACCAAAAAATATTGGGAGATGGAAGACCAGTAGTAGAACAAGTCAAATTGAAGTCGTCATTCTCTTGGACAAGACCATTAACTGGTATCACAGAAAACTTAGCAGTAGGTGGAACTAGAGTAGAAAAATAATAATCACACCTACGTTATTACACAATCTATTTCATCTGATTCTACCTCCAACGTCAACTGTACACATTTCATTAACTGTTTTGTGTGTATTAGTAGCATTGCACATGTATATCCCACAATCATTTTGCATCACGGGATTCAATGTGATCCTAGAAATGTTTGGTAACAAGACAGATGAGTGCGGTCCACTTATCATAACATCAGGCTATGGTAGACCAGATGCTGAGCAGCTTAATATTTGATTCATTCCAGCACACAAATATATTGTACCTCCAGCATTGCAAAACGATTCAACTTTAGGTGCAGTTAGAGGACAAATTTATACAACCATACAGAATGACGTCAACACCACAGAATAATGTTGTAACCTTCAACTGTTACAGAAACTGACTCGTTTATACTTCCCACTAAATTGTTGACTTGACATTGATAAACTCCACCATCAGATAACTTTTGAGTTGTCACAGTATGGACAAATGTTTTGCTTGTGACTGTAGCTAGTGGTGTATTATCTTTGTTCCACGTAATAGTTGGAATAGGATATACATCATCTTCAATACCGCAATGTAAATTAAACCTCTCTCCAACCAATATCGTGCGATTAGAAAACAAAAATGTTTCTTTAAACACAGGAGCAGCTAAAAAAGCAAAAAATTTATCAAGCAACCTTCAACAAAACAAATTCATTACACATTGAAATTAAAAACAATAAAATGTACAAATTCCACTTAAGCAAGAAGACTATTGAGAAATTACCTTTTACTTCCAGTCTGACCATAGCAGTGATATTAGTTGTAGGTGGTGTTGTTGATGCTATGCACTTGTAGTTTCCTGTTTCTAGTGCCACTGAATTTATAATAGTCAAAGTTCCACTATTTGTTCTTATGATTGACAGGTAGTTGTTGGTAACTGAATACTTTCCATTTCCACTGTCTCCCAAAAGTAATACACTACCATTAGGCAATATAAACTGTACTTAAATAAATGATGTAGCAGGAAAGTTGCCATCAGTTTGATGAGATGAACAAGTAATACTGTGAATGTAGTTAATGAGTTTTTGATAAATCCAGTAGGTGAAAATGATGGAGCTGATGTGAAAAGCACGACAGCATCTAGAATAGAAGTTTTCACAGATATCTTTTACATACATATTTCAATGTCATAAATGTTTGTTACCGACATACAGAAATAAAGCATCTGATCTAAGTATCGACTGCATTTAGTGCAAACAGAAGAATATCATAACACAAACTGTTCATGCCATTTCCAACCCTGCTCTAACAACTACTAGCTACATTCAGAATCATTAACAAGCAAACAATACTTCCAAAACTGGCAGCCAAGAGTGTAGTTGCTTAAACAAGGAATGAAGTACAAGTAGTTGAGCAGCACTAAACATCAAAGCAGTACAAAACTCCCACTATCAAACAAACTACATGCATACTTTGCTGATTTGTTTCACTACAATCATTGTTTACGTTTCTAAACATGACCATGCCTATTGCACATTCCAAAAGATGTAGTCATTTCGAGCCTCAACCTCTCAAGCTTGTATAGCGCCAATTAAAATCAAAAAGCCGTTTTAATCGCCGTTACACAAGTCTAGGAGGCCAAGGCCAGCACATTTCACAATACACGAATGTACAGAAAATGCCCTGATTAATTCAAGTAAAAAGCAACACAACTGTCACTAAATAATAGA
>CAXXBX010000167.1:0-21868 GCA_964274945.1 Dehalococcoidia bacterium
AGCTATGCCCTTGCTGATTTACTTAGTATTTAGCATACAGCTTTGCTTGCTTCACAGTTGGTCTAGCTAGATAACTAACACCTTAGCCATCATCGATAGCTGGGATGGATATGGCTTAATAAACGGAAATGACACTTTGATCCCGCTTACAGTGTGAGAAACTTCGCTGGCCATGTTTAGAAGAAGTTTGACCCGGATAATCTATGTTTATTTCAACTTGACCGCGAAAAAGACTGTGACTCGTCGTGATGCACCATCCAGGGGCGTAGGAACGGGTCGGGCCGGTCGGGCCATGGCCCGACCACTTTTGGAAATATGGACTTCAGCAAGCGAACGATTGCCGTAAACTTCCGGTTTAGGTATAGGCGATTAAATATATTATTTATTGATACATGTACTTCTAACAGGAGCTTCTATCTCCGTATATGCTCCTGACTCTATTGAATCCATGTTGCCTCGATGTGCAGAGTCGTCTGTCACGAGACATCTACTGAGCATGCCCAGGTAGCAAATGGCAAGGCAGACGTCCGCGTCCGGCTTTGATAATGACGACATTGTCATTGCAACACATCCGCATCAGCCGTCTGCAGCAACGTTCAGGTTTCCAAAGCGATCGTACGGAAACGAAACTGAGAAGCTTCCAACCTTCTTGGTTTGAGAAATGGCCATTTCTCCACTACGATGAAACGAATGACGCCGTCTATTATCACACCTGCTTGTCAGCCCATTTCACGAAGAAGGTCAACATTCCAACGGCTGACGACTCATTTGTAAGTTGTGTACATGTACAAGTTGTTTTCCAGTAGTCTCATACCAGACTCCCTCGCGATCAGATTTGCATGAAGTCATGCCTCGCTTAACCAAGTTGTCAGTGATAGGGTATGAGATTATATGCTACATTTCAGTTATTTTTGCAAATTTTTGTACCTTTTTTGGTGACGTAAACTCTGACAGTCTACACATCACATACACACAATTATTGTTGCCACAAATCATGAGTTTACGCTTGGACATCCATTGTTTTCACTAGTTTTTCTACTGCAGATTAGGAGAGGATTTACAAATTGGAAAAATGCTACAGTATCTTTCAAGAATCATGAGAAATCAGCTTGTCATCGGGCTGCCACCGAAATTATAATTACCCTTCCTAGTACGACCAAGGATATTGGTAATCTGCTCTCTAAGGAGCATGCTACCTCTAGGAGGAGAAATAGAGCTGCCTTCTTTATTAGCTTGGCTCATCAAATAGAAATTGATTGAAGACCAATTGTCATTTCAATATTCGTTTACTTTGCAAATAGATTCAATCTTTCCATCCGTCCAATTTTCGTAAATTATGATTATTAGACTAGAGCCTCCGACGCAATTTTCTTTCTCCGTACCAAATGTAAATAAGAAACAGAACGGGAAGAAGAGTCAGGAATACCAACCAACTGCACGCGAAACAATGAGGACTGTGAGTTGATGTCACAGCGGTGGACCGTTTAGTGACCTTGCTAATTGGCTACTTCCTCTAGTAGCTGTATAGTCATACTTTCCTAATTTAAGGCTGGTTCACAATAGACGTATGCACGTTCACAATATGCATCCGATCCGCGCGCGGCGCAGCGGATCGCTGTTCACAATATGACATTGAAAGCACGTTAGTTCAATTTTCAATTTTAAATTCAATAATCAATTTAATTTAAAAATTAAATGTTAAATTTTGAATTTGCGTGGCCACGTAGAGGAACGGTTAGTCGCCAAAGTTTCACCAGCTTCTAGGTCAGGAATTCCAGAACTAAACAAGTCATTAATATTACTGTTGAGACCTTTTCCCAGATTATCATGTTTGACATTAAATTAAAACCTAACTAGGAATTTGCAGTAACGTTGGATGAACATTGTAGATAGCAAGTAAACACATCAATCTACAGTGTTATGCTTGGGATTCTTTCTATGTAATACTATGAATATTTTTACTTTATCCTAACTTTCAACTAATTGTATAGCTACAACCAAACAAAAATGTGGTCTGTTATCACATCGACGTCCAGAAAATCGATCCAATAAGGCATGAGCATTCTTTGGTTGAGTAGATAAGAGCGTTTCTTTGCCTATGATTCAATGCCACTATTGTTGTTGAGAACAGTACATCCGACTACTGCATGTAACCCTACCGGTTCTATGGGTAGCTGCGCTAATATCTGGAACACAAGCGATAAACTTTTGTTATTGTAGCGCTTCACTAGCGTGGCATCATTCAACATCTAGATTTCAGAACTGGACGTGCATAAACTTTTGTCTGAACGGACATTCCTAACAGCACTAGGAGATGTACGAGCTCCTGGACGTATCTGGTAGTTCTTCTGATAGAAAGACACTCAGGCAGCGTGCGGTAAAAAAGCTGTTTGTTTTGCCACTTCCGACGCCCGACACTTGCAAAGATCTACGTAGTAGTTTTCATTTGAAATAATTCAAGATTGTCAGCTGGATTCTTCGTTTCTTTGAACAGCGTAGAAAAGAATTTAAAGAAGCAGTTGCCGTCACCTTTAACTACAATTGACTGCAAATTTCATGTTTTATTCAAAAGCTGCTGTGCAATAGCGTCTCATCGATGATAGAACTGGTGACTTGGATTTGCAAGTGTAGCATATGAAGAATAGGAGTGCACGATCGCGATTGTTTGAAAAATTAAACGCGCCTGCAGGTATTTAGTTGGATTTGTCTGGAGATGATGGCAGAGACCGATGAGATCGGTACAGGCAGTAAATTCCATAAAAATGATGGTCAACCAGCAACTCACAATAGATTGCTACGTTATACATTGTTACTTGATATGTATAACGATATCTCCGTTTTATGCTAACATATCCTTATAAGGGTAATATTGTTATAAAGATAATGCAATCTGAACCTCTGTCTGTGCACAAGTTCTTACTTTAAACTATGCTTAGTGACACTTAAATGTTCCAACTGTTTAGCCTAATTAATCACAGTGCACTAGTCATCGATCCACTGGTTCAAGGTCGCTTGTCGATGATGAACAGAATTAACCATTCTGTCTAATAAAGACTTGATTTCATCAGCTGCCTGCAGAAGTTCCTTGTTCTTCAGTATAGTTAAGTTCTGAGATAGGAAAGTGGAAACGACTCGAATATGGCAACGGGCATCTCGAAGAGTGATTATAGGAGGGTCAATGTTGTCTACTGGGTCTTCCTCAATCTCCTCAACCACATCAACATCTGGGTCTTGTTGTACTTCCTGTAATGCATCCTCAATAGGGTTGTCTTCTATTTCTCTTTTGATTGGCAAATCTAGCAACTCATCAGGGCTCAAAAATGACTCACCAGCAACATTGAAAGTTCTATCCATTTGATTCACATATGGCTAATGTATACTCCAAATCTGTCAATGAGACGGGCTAAGGCAGCAATTTTGTGCGATACAAATCGTGTGCCACAAACACGAAGTGGGCGAAGCCCACCAGCCCTAGGCAGGTCAGAATCATCAAAACGAACTTAAGCTCTTCTATCACCTGCTTTAACTCTCGACATTTTTAGAAGATTTTACATACATAAAGTAGACTTGAAGCAGAAGTTCATCAATGGTTGTGAAGAACGTCGATTTGATTGCATCTCTAATAGAAAGTTTCAAACGATGTCCTAAGCACCAAGATACCGTTACCCATGGAACATCTTCTTTTAGAAATCTATGTAAACCACATATTGGCAGCAGCACCATCACAACCAAGACCGATAAGTTTTGTTTTCCAGTTGTCAACCCCAACAAACTTCACAACATCGCAGAAACATTGATACAAACCTTCACCAGTCACACTACAAGGATATCTTGAAGAAAAGAAGCAGTTTCGAACGTGCACTCTGCCATCATCAGTATATGGATCCAAATATTGCCATTAACAGCTCAACTTCTATATTTGCAGCATCTGTTGATCCAGCCATGGCCAAAGCACATTTATCCTGTCTTGCGTACCAGCCTGGCAAATCTTTTCCCTCCTTGCGTTAAGAGGCTCTGGGGCTCCGAGGGTAAAGAACATTATGCGGTATCCCAAAGGCGGAAATAGTGCCTGGGGCGAGTTACACCTGGATGTGGTTACTCTCCATGAATAGAGATCCGTGGAGACTGTTCCGTCGTGAGACTCAGACGAGTAGTAGTCCTATCGTGTATCTGCCAAGATCCGCCAGGTATGCCGATGCTGCACCACCGCAGTCGGCTAGACAGACTCAGTCACACCAGCCGTCACCAGTGCAGAAAAGTCTGGAGTCTGAAACGTTTGTTAGCAGTTGCAGTGACAAACAAACGCAGTCATGTTTAATGTCGGATCAGCCAGGGCCTGCCTCAGATGAGGACTTTGTAGCGGCCTCGACGACAGTGTGTACTCCGGGGACACCTGATCCAGCTTCCGATTGTTTTGAGGGGCCACCAGAAAATCGCGTTGCCTCTCTTCTGTCGCATCCGACTGTTCAATGTCAAATGAGACCGTTGTAACACTCGGCTCAGTGTCAGGAGGAGATCATAGACGTCATAGAAAGCCAGGCGACTGTAGACGTCTGTGGCACTCTGAATGGAGAACAGCGTATCTTGTAAGGTATGACGACAAAAGCAATAAACGTGTCTGCTTGAAGTGTAATAAGACATTGGAGACCGTGAAGAAATATATCCTTCAGCGGCATTACGAGAGTAACCACTCTGATACTAAAGCATGGCGTACTAAGAAAAGGGAACTTTTTGTGAAGCAAGCAACAAGGAAGATAGAAGAAATGCAGCGGTCATTTGTGAAAGTAGTGTCCATAAATTCACGATTAGCAAAGGTAAACTCAGTAGAATATACTGACCGTATACGGTGCCCCAGCACAGTAGCCAGCCCAGCCAGCTCTAACTTAATAGACCAAGTGTGGGATTCGGTGCCTAGAGAAACCTGCTCTTGAATACCAGTCGCATACGCATCATGAACAGACTGGAATTTACAATTATTGACATATACTCGGCTGGGCACATCAAACAGTGTCTGCCACAACAACGTTTGGTAATTAAGCGTTTGTTTGTCATTAGCTGCTGCTGCTGGGCTCTGTCTATAAACTGTCTTGCGTAGACATCTGCATTTTGTGCCATCTCTTGCATGACTGCAGCTCGCAAATAATCATGATGGTCCTCCCTCCTCTAGGCAAGTACGCTGGCGGAGCGAAAGAGACAGTCCGTCTCCAATTACTTTTATGGGAATCATACCAGATAGACTATCTTGAGGAGAAAGGTCTGCAGCTACATCATCAACAGCAATGCTACCGTCACGAAAAGCAGGAAATGTGAATGACATAGATTCAGTGCCTCTAAACAGCAACAAACAGCAATCACTGTCAATCAAGTCTACGGGAAAACTACACATCTGACAGACTTCACTAAAGCTCACCAATATCTCCAACAATGCTAAATTTATTTAGAACAAGCTCCAATGCCCGGCTTCGCCCGGGGGACAACACATGCCGGGTGCTTCTCGTTTCCACTTCATAGCGCCGCAGTTGACACACACGTTTGTCATAGAGCCAATACAACACGGAAGTGGAGAAGAGACAGGTCGCCTTCATAGGTAGAGATTATAGCATTAATGACAGACAGACAGACAGACAGACAGACAGTTGTGATGTCTTCCTCTACCCATATTGTCTACTCCTCTGCATTCCACAATTGGAGACGGCCCCTAAAAGAGCAATGGGAAGAAA
Organism: Dehalococcoidia bacterium; assembly: GCA_964274945.1. GTDB lineage: Bacteria > Chloroflexota > Dehalococcoidia > Lucifugimonadales > Lucifugimonadaceae > CAXXBX01. The sequence goes on from CAXXBX010000167.1 coordinate 5,721, forward strand.
CCAAAACTCTACTGAAGAAAATATTGCACAAGCAAGTTCAACTGTTGTGAATTTGAGTGTCTCTCTCCGTTTTGAGAAATAACAACTCGTACACTCTGTTAAGTACCCGGATAAGTACATTCGGATGCTCTACAATATTCTAACGAAATAATTAAGTGAATAGAAATCGATAGGGTACGAGTTTCCATGGTAGTGGAGGTCAATAGTTTTAGTAAGTAATTAAGTAATGTCTTTACTATACAATTACTATCAGTTTGAACAAAGTCTCAGGGTTGTAGGCTGTTCAGACAAATGTCATCTACCTAGTGGATTTGGTTTGCTCAAAAGTTTTTGTACAAATATATTAACAATGATTGTAACGCAAGCTGGTCAGTTGACCAACAGCTGCTGCAAACCGGTCAATCAAGACTCGTTCGATAAAACTGGTTAATTGGTTAGCTTCGGCCTCCCAGACCCGTGTAGCGCCGATTCAAAATCGTCCTTCACGGGTCTGGGATGGTACCGCCTCTTCTCAATATATTGCGGTTGGTCCTAAGACCAGCATTAGTGTTCAGTTTTATAATGCATACCTTTCCAGTTACAGCTGAAGACATCTCATGCATATCTGCTGTCTACCAAAGACTACACTGTACACAAACGACGACTTGTAGTGCGCTCTTCACGTAAACTTACGTTCCTACACGTTGTGGTTTGTATTCTGCGCCTGTCGACGGCAGTAACGACACCTACTAGAGCCGTTTCTTCAAACCGATGCTTCGACAGCTACACTTTCCAGCCAGTTGCATTCTCAACAGCTTCATCACGTCTACTAGATATACAAATTAACTAGACAACAGCCTCAAATCCTCAATGAATAATCAGCCGTGGAGAACCTGTTACAATCTACTGGGACAACAATGACATTTGTGAAGAAACACTTTCTGCTGAAGGAACAACCCATTGTACCAATGGTATAGTTGTGCAAAGAATTCCGTATGATATTCCTTCGCCAGAAGACCGGCCCCAACGGTTAGCCGTACCCAACTGTAACGTTCGATCTATCGCCATGCCACTATTTCAGGAAATTGAATACATTACGAGCAGAAGCAACCTGACGCTCTACGGCTTCCTCAAGAAGTTGAAAGTCTACACAGTATTTCTTTCGACATAAGCCAAACAGATTTTGCGTGGTCGTTTTGCCGGATATACGAACAAACATTTCAAGTCGACAAAGACGACGTAACACCAACTTGGTCGGGATTCAACTCTATCGTACGAAACGTGATCCTATTCACAGTAGCTCCGTAAGATATCTTCCGGTTATTCCTTCATCTCCAACATCTTTGTCAACAGTATATATGTTAATCCAACGTTCGGTCACGCTAGCAGCAGAATTAGGACAGCAAGACACAGTCATCGTTCTTGATCAAGCTATTTACAGCAAAGCTCAAGAAATATTGTGGAAGAACAAAGAACTGTTTTCAAACGTTGTTCTGCAAATGGGAGCTTTTCATGTTTGTTTGGCATTTCTTGCTGTTATTGGTAAGCGATTTCACCTAATGCGGCAGTGATGATTGATGCAATGGCTATTTTACAGAGTATTACAAGTCCACCAACTACTTCCCGCGACTTGGCAATTATGATCTTTGATAAGATAACTGCACACAAGGTTATGACAAGATAGCGGGAAAGTACATCACTGCACTGCTACATGGATAGAATTTTGTCGACTTATTCGGGAAGCCGCATTGAAGTCGTCCAACAAGGCCGCCGCAAAGATGATGGCGAGAAAACTGGGAGTGAGAATTCCTACGGAATATCTTGTTTGAGATGCAGTATTCGTCAGACTTCCGGATATACGTCCTGGTCGAAGACGCAAACAGAAATTGTTTCGTCTTCTTACTTCTTTACGCGGTCGCGTCATCGAGGCAGATCTAAACAGGTATCGCTACCGTGTAGAGTACGACTCTAGCCATGGCTCAAGTAACCGCTGGTTTTCCGTAAATGACATTACGTCGCCAACTATGCAACCAGAGAGAGAACGGAACACCTCTCGTGCTAGTAAGTGTCTTATCTACAGCTATGTATATAGCTACGTTTTGTGCATTAACTGATATCGCTCTAATTCGCAATTATTTATAGGTTATAGTAGTACAAAACAACGAATTGTTTCAGAAATAGCAGAACGCAGTTATTCACTGGACGAAGCCACTGCACACTGCCTGCTCCGCATTCTGCTGGTCTGGCGCTTCTGCCATTTATCTGGATCCCACTCCTGACATCAAATGTACCAGTAGAACAACTCTATCCTATTGCTATAACGCGTAGCTGTACTCAAGGCAGACTAAATAATCTAGCAAATGTAATAGTCTAGATAGGCATCGGTCATGATGTCATACTAACAGATACAAAAAGAAAGTATGCAATTCTGATTTGTTGCAAACAGTGTCACAACTTCATAAAGTGCAAACTCTCCATGGAATTGCCAACAAAAAGTGATAAAACACTCGATTACTACATGCTAGTGAGTATTTTGTTTTGAATTTACTAATCAACTCTGTAAACAAGCTTCATTTGAAGTCCTAGGCAAAGGCTCTCCTCAAGAAATTGTTCTAACATCGTTACTTAGTGTTCAAAAATTACCATAATTCACTGTCATGTAAGCCAGCCACAAAAGATATAAGTATGCTGCAACCCACACCTATTTATTACAATATAACATACTTTCAGTCTATGAAGATTAGCTGCAATTTCTTTCTCAGCAAGAAACGTGACAAACTCTGGACCAGTCACCACTTTATACTGTGTCTCAAAGTCATGCTCTGTGATTTGTGACTTGTTAATGTCTATCCATTCATGGCAGCTGCTGTGAGGTGAGTGCTATTGTTATTCACCACCTTGGCCATGACAACCACACACTCCTACTGTAGACTTTGCCGAGGTATACGTGGAGTTGCAAAAATAAATACTATTCAGGACATCTGTAATAGAAAATTCGATTGGTTATCTTATTGCGATACATTATGTGTTTAACATACAACAAAGCAGCTGCTACTTAATGTGCATGCTTAATAAAGAAACGTAAGCATTTGTAGACTAAAATAAACGTGCGTTCGGGAGGTACCAGTTCCGTGTTTGTAGGGACACGGGATCTCAAGACCTGGAAATTTTCCCACACAGCACGCGTTGCTTGAGTAAACTTTAGTATGTGCAGGAATCCTGGGTCACAAGCAAGGACTAGGCACATCGGCATCAAATTTCGTTATGTACGAGATGCTGTAAAGGATAGGACTATTTTACTGACCTACTGACGAAATGATTGCTGACATGAACACGAAGCCTCTAAATCGCACCCGATTTGAGTTCCTGCGTAAAGCTATGGGTATGGTTTACAAGAATACTCAATCTTCAAATTAAGTGGGAGTGTTAAAACGGTATAGTAATTTAAGACGATTGAGTAGTAATTAGATAGTCTGTGTTTTGTTGTGTTATTGACACTGTAGACTGTAATGACTGTTACTAGTCATTCTAGTATGTAGAAAACCTTAGACGACGATGATAACTGCACACAAGGTTATGACAAGATAGCGGGAAAGTACATCTACGTTTTGAACTTTTCGTCTGCGTTACAACCACCAATCCTTTGATCTTAGAAAATCGTTCTACCTAAACCCGCAGAGCCTAGACAACTAGAAATGAGACAATCCCTAACTATCCTATCAATATAGTGTCTGAACCGTCAATGTGGCACGTGGACGGACTACATAGGAAACCGGTTAGCGAACCAACGGCGCAGCCATGTTGAAAGGGACGTAATGCCCCGTACAATTTACAAAATCCCGGATAATCGTGATACACTAGTTTTAGAAATCATATTTCAATGATTTCTTCTGGCAATGAAATAAACCTTTATTAGCTTGGCCCATCGGCCACAAAAATGTAAAGATATACAAATTAACTAGACAACAGCCTCGAATCCTCAATGGATAATCAGCCGTGGAGAACCTGTTACAATCTACTGGGACAACAATGACATTTGTGAAGAAACACTTTCTGCTGAAGGAACAACCCATTGTACCAATGGTATAGTTGTGCAAAGAATTCCGTATGATATTCCTTCGCCAGAAGACCGGCCCCAACGGTTAGCCGTACCCAACTGTAACGTTCGATCTATCGCCATGCCACTATTTCAGGAAATTGAATACATTGCGAGCAGAAGCAACCTGACGCTGTACGGCTTCCTCAAGAAGTTGAAAGTCTACACAGTATTTCTTTCGACATAAGCCAAACAGATTTTGCGTGGTCGTTCTGCCGGATATACGAACAAACATTTCAAGTCGACAAAGACGACGTAACACCAACTTGGTCGGGATTCAACTCTATCGTACGAAACGTGATCCTATTCACAGTAGCTCCGTAAGATAACTTCCGGTTATTCCTTCATCTCCAACATCTTTGTCAACAGTATATATGTTAATCCAACGTTCGGTCACGCTAGCAGCAGAATTAGGACAGCAAGACACGGTCATCGTTCTTGATCAAGCTATTTACAGCAAAGTCATGATCATCTCAGGAAATTTCTTGCTGTTACACTACAACCGTGGCGTTAGAATTGACAAATTAGTTTTGGAAGCCCTTTGTCACATTTTGTGGAACTCCTATCAACAACATGATGACTTGAATGAATTGGTAACCGTCCATGAGGTCTGCAAATCGTTTAAATGCTCCGGTTTCCATACAGAAAACCTAGATGAGCTGCTGTGTCTGTCTGAGGTTATTGCATTGAAAGACAACTTTACTCAATACTGCTCACAGCTGCAAAGCCCTGTCGCTACCTAACATATATTTCTATCGTTAACGTTTTTCTAAATTTTATTCGAGCAACAAGATTGGGCGATTGGTATCTTCACATTGACTGCATACGGCAAATGCTTCCATGGTTTTTTTGCTTATGACCGTATAAACTACAGCAGGTACTTATCACTCTACCGGTGCCAAATGATTACGTTGCCTGTCTCTCATCATGAAGTTTACAAAAAAAATATCGAACAAATGGTCAATCGACATACGAAAACCAAGGAAAGAGCGAACCATAGGTTTCAGTCGAAACCCAAATGCTGTCCAACGCTGGATGATCAATGCTCATCAGAGAGCAGCAATTACAAGCAGATGTCGAGAAATGGCAGGTCTAGAATCTACAGAGACCACCAATCATCAAGACTGCTCACCCAGTCGAATTACGAAAGACAAAGTAACCGTCGAGAGTTTAACTTAATGAAAACATTTATGGCTGTTTTGACTGTTTTTAGGAGAATGAGTCTGCTCTCTATAATGTCGTATCTGGCGTTGTAGCAGACGACGATGTTCAACGCGATCTCACGGAAGCCCATCGAATCGGTGACCCTGAGCTCCTTGAATTTGTGAAGTCTCGTTTGTCATCATCAGATGTGCTCTTTTATGATCCAATTAATTAATAAACTAAGTTGAAAACGTTTTCTTCTCTTTTGAACAACTAAAGCAATTAAAATCACCGGACGTGAAGTGATGGTACGAGCAGACCGTGACCTATTTGCACGACTTCTAATTGTGGCACAAAATCGTGCTCTCGACATCAAAGACGTTCTTCGATACGAAATCGGTCCAATGCCATGGTCACTTGCTTCTGTTGACGGGAGTCTGCTAAAAACAAACAAGGCAAAATTGATGGAATGTATGGAAAAGAACACTTTACCTGTCGAGCAAATTCCACCTAATGCGGCAGTGATCATTGATGCAATGGCTATTTTACAGAGTATTACAAGTCCACCAACTACTTCCCGCGACTTGGCAATTATGATCTTTGATAAGATAACTGCACACAAGGTTATGACAAGATAGCGGGAAATTACATCACTGCACTGCTACATGGATAGAATTTTGTCGACTTATTCGGGAAGCCGCATTGAAGTCGTCCAACAAGGCTGCCGCAAAGATGATGGCGAGAAAACTGGGAGTGAGAATTCCTACGGAATATCTTGTTTGAGATGCAGTATTCGTCAGACTTCCGGATATACGTCCTGGTCGAAGACGCAAACAGAAATTGTTTCGTCTTCTTACTTCTTTACGCGGTCGCGTCATCGAGGCAGATCTAAACAGGTATCGCTACCGTGTAGAGTACGACTCTAGCCATGGCCCAAGTAACCGCTGGTTTTCCGTAAATGACATTACGTCGCCAACTATGCAACCAGAGAGAGAACGGAACACCTCTCGTGCTAGTAAGTGTCTTATCTACAGCTATGTATATAGCTACGTTTTGTGCATTAACTGATATCGCTCTAATTCGCAATTATTTATAGGTTATAGTAGTACAAAACAACGAATTGTTTCAGAAATAGCAGAACGCAGTTATTCACTGGACGAAGCCACTGCACACTGCCTGCTCCGCATTCTGCTGGTCTGGCGCTTCTGCCATTTATCTGGATCCCACTCCTGACACCAAATGTACCAGTAGAACAACTCTATCCTATTGCTATAACGCGTAGCTGTACTCAAGGCAGACTAAATAATCTAGCAAATGTAATAGTCTAGATAGGCATCGGTCATGATGTCATACTAACAGATACAAAAAGAAAGTATGCAATTCTGATTTGTTGCAAACAGTGTCACAACTTCATAAAGTGCAAACTCTCCATGGAATTGCCAACAAAAAGTGATAAAACACTCGATTACTACATGCTAGTGAGTATTTTGTTTTGAATTTACTAATCAACTCTGTAAACAAGCTTCATTTGAAGTCCTAGGCAAAGGCTCTCCTCAAGAAATTGTTCTAACATCGTTACTTAGTGTTCAAAAATTACCATAATTCACTGTCATGTAAGCCAGCCACAAAAGATATAAGTATGCTGCAACCCACACCTATTTATTACAATATAACATACTTTCAGTCTATGAAGATTAGCTGCAATTTCTTTCTCAGCAAGAAACGTGACAAACTCTGGACCAGTCACCACTTTATACTGTGTCTCAAAGTCATGCTCTGTGATTTGTGACTTGTTAATGTCTATCCATTAATGGCAGCTGCTGTGAGGTGAGTGCCATGTATATAACTGGTGTTTTTTAGGAAAGGAAAATAGAAACTGGCGATGTTATGGTTGCTTCGTTTCCTAATACCTGTGACAGTATCGCAGCAGCAGAGAATGCCTTGTGTCCACCATCACCATTTGCCTGCTCAGCCCCTTTCAACGAATAGCTGAGCATAATATCGTACGTTTTCTACCAATTCTTTGACCACATTTGCCCTGATATTCGAGTGCTCATTCTCCTTTCCAAATACAGCAACACTAGCTGCCCGGTACAAACAGTTGCCATCCCCAAGTACCGCCACAGGGACATGGTTGACTGGGGCATCATCAGGATACAAGATAGTAGCAACGCTGTCTGCAGCAAAGCCAGCTGCATCAACTGTGTCGGGCATGATGTCCATATCTACAAGCTAACACTGAACTTGTACTGTAGTAGCTAAAGAAAGATATGTAAATAGAGAATTCCTGCGTTGAAGTGTAGTTTACCGATAAACTCACAATTTGAACAGGTGGTTGGGCTTTCGTTTCCCACACACCCCAAGTAAATGCGTTCCCCTTTGACAGTGAACAACTTGAAAGCGTGCTGAAATCTACGTGTCGTGGCTTCGTTGCAATCTTGATTTCGATTCAAATGATTGTGTTGGTTCTCTTTGGTGCGAGTTATGTCGCAGGTATGAAAGCAGTATTGCTGGATCTAAGAATTTTCAACATGCATGGCTAGTTGGATCTGTTAACAAGAGAACAAGCAACGTTATCGATCATGCAATGAGTCAACAGCGTAGTAAAGCGGTTAACAAATGGCGTACTGACAATGCTCGGGCATCTCAGGAGTCTATACCCGCCTATGCACCAGTCGCTAAGAGCCTACTTCATATCGAGAAATCAGAGTACACACGCTTATTGAAGAAGTTTGATCTCTGCTATATTTTAGTCAAGGAAATGATGGCATTTAAGAAGTATCCTGTGCTAGCCAAACTTAAAAAGAGACACGGAGTAGATATTGGCAATTCCTATTTGAACAGAGCCAGAGCACAAGAGTTTACTCACTACATTGCAGAGAGCCAACGCTTGCAATTACGACGCAAGTTAAAGGATGCCAAGTTTTACAGTGCAATGATAACAGATGCAGGTAACATTGATGATGAGCTTGTAATGGTGCAATACTGTGCACTAGATCCCAAGAAGTTAGATCAGTTTCACGTTTTCTATCAGTTGAAGTACCTTTGACTGTAACTGCTGATGGACTCATCCAATGTCTTCAGAGAAGTTTGGAGAAGCTGGGTGTGGTCGATGTTTACAAGGGTGAAAATGTTCTTGCCCCTGATGCGGTACTTGTAGGGGTAAGTACCGATGGAGCAGCAGTAAACATATCACAAATCAGTAGCATGAAAGGCAAAATGCAACGTAAGTTGCCCTGGCTAATGTGGCAGTGATTATATTACTTATACCACAAGTCTCCTAAAAATTACGTGAGCTTGAAGGAATCATTGCAGACCTCAGGAAAGCATACAGCTTCCCCATCATTGAACTAAAAACGATTTGAATTAACTAATGCGATTTGCCGATCAGTTGAGTTGAACCGTAACAATAGAACTATTTAAGACAACGATGATGATTCTGAATTCTCTGTCGGCCGCGACAACCCGCCAAAACTCGCAAACGCCTCTACACAACCGTCCCCAACAGTCGTTTATACCTTCGACTCCATCGACGAAGACATCGACAGCAACCAGAAATAACATCCTCAACAGAACCACTCGAGAATTGTCAGACACAAAAGTGATCCTCTTCGAAAAAAGTCTCACGTCCCGAACGAACGAAAACCGAACAGGTTTGAAACCCGATTGGGTGGACGTTACGTAATCGATTAGATTACTTCAATTAGATTCTCAAATTGCAGTAATAACCGGTTATATGGTATATAGTTAGATAGGTAGGTAGGCAGGTGCATAGATACGTAGGTAGATTATCATTTTAGTTCTTATGTCACTAAACAGAACTCCACACATGTATGCAGATTCTATGTGTTGTCGCTCATCCATGGTCAAGGTGCTGTTGTGGTATGCCACTCCATATGGTATTGTCTCTGCTGAAACAGAACAGAGAGATCCAACGTCATCGTTGATGGCCTTAAGAAGTTGCCGTTTCTCGGCAGAACGCCACTCCATCATTTGAGTATATGAACTAAAAGCGTGTAACAGAGTATAGCAATTGGACACAAATATGTTGTAAAGCTGTATGTAACCCTTTACAACAAGCCTACAAGTGTTCTTAAACTATTTGTCTTGCACAGCCCGGATGTGCAAGTTTCTAAGAGGAAACAGTCGCTTTCTTGAACTTGTTTAGTTTATAAACGCATCTAAGCTAAGTTAAAGTGCACTTAGTGCAGACATGGCCTATGTTTCTATCTTACAAGTATACGGATATAAAAAATCCTACATTTCCCAAGAGAAAACGCATCATGAAACTGTTCTCCATCATCAACTAATTAATAAGAAATTAGCTTGGATTGCATAGTACAGCAATCGGTAAATAATCTGCACGGCTGGCTGGCTTCCTTACGGGATTCGACAAATCAATCGCACGTCAATCACACCTCGAGTACAATTATGTGTAACCTCCCCCCTTCTTCCTCCACAAATTGAAAAAACCATCCACATTCAGTGCCTTACAGCTCAAAATATATTTGTAAATGAAATGTGACACAAAAGGGGCCAACATGCAACAAAATACTCAAAACATGGTCTGATGAACAAGACAAATATTGACCCTCATTTTAGCGAGCGTACAAAGTGTACGCTAGGGGGCTTCGAAATGGCACCTGCCGTACGCTGATAAAGACATCGACGGTAAACAGTCTCACTAATGTAGGACAGAAGCCTGCGGATAACTTCTGTTTAATATTTTGCCGAAACATGTACAACTACGGTTACTATTTTGTTGAGACAATCGCTTATCTGATCCCAAAAATTGTTATCGGCTGGCCTTTGTTTCTGGCAATTTGCAATTAGTCGTAAGGTTGGTTTAATAAACAACAAATATTTTAAAAGTTGTTACGCAAGAGCTAGGACAATAGTGTGGGCTATAGTGAGGAAATAATTTCAGTTGCTTGATCCTGCAACGAAGAAGATAATTAAAGACAGCCTTTGCCAAAGTACGACAGTGTGCTCTCATCGTTGTAGCTCGAAATTTCAACAACACTTCACAATTTAAACATAATTATTACTGGTAGGCAGATGATAGTCTGTTGACAAGTAGTTCGTTGACAAGTCAAAGCACTGAAATTCATAGCCATTAACCCTACGGGTTGACATCTTAGGTGAACATCTTGCAAATTTGATTACTAGTTACTAAGTAATAGCACGTAACTCTTAAATTTGAATTGACACCCTCCAGAGTTAATTTGACAGACAACTAAGCTAGTTTGACAAGTTAAAAAAATTTGATTTTTTGATAGATAGACCTTCTTTTTCAACTTGTGAGTAATTCATTTCTGCAGTAGTTAGACATTTAGATGCATAAGCGATCACACGTTCTGCACCATCTTGGTCAAAATGAAATAAACATGCGCCTATCCCTTTACTGCTGGCATCACATGATAGGCCTACCGGCAGTTTTTCATCGTAATTAGTGACAACTGGTAATGATGTAAGCCTTTTCTTAACCGTTCAAATGCCGACTTAGCTCGTGCAGACCAAATCCAAGGAGTATCCTTTTGTAGAAGCTGGTTGAGCGGCACCGTTGCGTCTACCATCATAGAATAAAACTGGCGGAAATAGTTCACAAGACCCAAAAATGATCGAAGTTCTGTCTGCTTTTTAGGACTTTATAGCTTGGACAGCTTTGAGCTTACTGTCAGATGCTCTAACTCCGTTACTATCTATGACATGACCCAAATATTCCACTGAAGGTTGAAGGAATGCACATTTACTTTTGTTTGCTCGAAGTCCATGCTGTTTCAGTCGCTGTAATACTGCTGATAAATTCTGAAGATGATCTTGATCATTGTCACCGGTTAAAGCTATATCATCAGCAAAACTGACAACCCTTGGTAGACCATCTAATACGTTAGACATAATCCTTTGAAACAGTGCTGGGGCTGAACTAATACCAAATGGTAGACGTAAGTACTTGTAGAGACCCTTGTGCGTATTGATTACTAGAATTTCCTGACTTTCTTTGTCCAGACACAACTGATGATAAGCATCCGATAAGTCTATTCTCGTAAATTTCTTACCACCCGCAAGAGTGCGGAATAGATCTGTTGCCAATGGAATAGGTTGTTGGTCAACCAGTAGAAAATGATGGAGTAGCTACTCTATAATTATAGCGAGCGGAAAGCGGTGGCTAGCGAGCGTGTGCATGACTATTGCCTAAAACAAGGATAAGAGACTGTAAAAAAACTATTTTGTTCGAGGGACGCACAAGCTGCCAACGCGAGTGACCGACGTAAACAACACCTGACTATCACAAGTTTCAAGAAGCACAACGATCGATCAATTCTACGTTTTTGATATCTGTAGGTGGACTTCGTCTACCCCAGAAGAAGAGGACGCTCGAGCCAGTATTTCTCCATCCGACAGTACAACGCTTGTACAGTCCACAGGTTGTTACCGGTTCCACGGCGATAAAATTGTAGACGAAAAACAATAGACTTCGTCTCCAAGGTACGCTCAATTACAACGACAGTAAGAAGGTGGCTAGGATGAGAGAAATCTGGAGTGACGACAGAGGAGTTGTATCACTACACGTTTTTCAGTCTGCTATATCTGTTGAGGCTTACACTCGGAAAGCGTGTATGATTGCAGCTCTTGGTAAGTAAACTTTCATACTCGAAAACCAATCTAATGCGGTCATAGTATGTATTCGATATTGCAGGTCTGTCTCATTTAACAAACGTACAGAGGGGAATAGTGTACGACATTGCATGCACATGGTCACAAAACAAATTGCAAAAAATTGGGGTCTTTTATTTGTGTCATGCTTCTCTTAAGGTTTCTCTGATGGCTGTATCCTAACTTCATGCAACAACACACTGTTATGATTTGGTGCACAACTGCCGACAGATAACAAACCCTTAACGTCCCAGAAGAAGAGAACTCATTAGAAAATGTCCAAAGACAATTCAATCGATTTAAATCAATATCACAACAACTTGCGTTCATTGTTCTCAAGCTTGGAATGCGTACAAGTCACGAACATACGGTCACCGTTACAGAAATTCTTATCAAGCGTGCGACAACAAAGTTAGACATTCTTACTAACACCTGATCTCCGTTTATTATCCATTGAACTAGTTTATTCAACCTCATATGTAAGAATTTCGCCAAACATGTCTTTGCCTCTTGGTTGGCCAGTAACGTAATCTAACAGACCGCTGATGAAGACTAGCAATAGCCGAAACGTGTACGCTAATAAGCCGTGCAACGTTCGTTTGTGTGCACGCTGCATCGACTTAAAACGTCATTCGTAGCTGGATATCGTTTCTTCTGACTTGATCATTGCTCCTTTCTACAAGCTGAATTACTGTTATTTTGAACTGAATCTCTCTAATAACACCAGCATTTTAACAAAGAGCAGTAGAGCATCTCAATCCCGAACGAACGACAAAGACGAAGTGTCTGACTCCGACACAGCAGGGCGAAATCACAATCAATCGACAGTCCATAGAAGCTTTTGCTCGAACACAGCCAGACAAGTGACAGTGCACGCGGAGCAAAACTGTTGATTCACGCGGCGGTTCGGACATTTTACCATCTCGGCCTCAATCAACTTGTGTCGGTCCATCGACTAACCTTAGACCGCTCGACGTCATGAATATCAAAGGGGGCAATGCGATGACCATCGACCATCAACCGCTTCAAAGCAGCCTCTCCGCACTCGAGAAGTCCTTCGATGATAGTGGATAAGGAGATGGCGGCCGTACCGGAACACCCAACAACAACACTCAAGGCGGACATCGCGCTGCTCTCTGTGAGAAAAATGATGATAAGGTGATAAAGTAGTAAGGTTGCGTCTCCACTTGATGATCTTTAAATTGAAAATAATATAATCTGTATACTGTAAACAATAAGATTTAAAAACTACATGATGTTACATTCTTTCCTTTGCCCTCTTGCTTCGCGTTCCTAATTAGCGTGGAGACGTTGCCGTGTTTGCTGCGCGACGTTTTCTCGTCATAATACGATACTGATTTCGACCAGGAATAACGCTACCCGCCTTTGGCCAGAAGTCGAGCTGTGTCATTGAACCACGGAACATTTTATGCCCTATATTAAGCGACAGTAGACGGTCGGTCTTTGACAGCTATTTCATAACAAGGCAAAATTGATGGAATGTATGGAAAAGAACACTTTACCCGTTGAGCAAATTCCACCTCATGCGGCAGTGATTATTGATGCAATGGCTATTTTACAGAGTATTACCAGTCCACCAACTACTTTCCGCGACGTGGCAATTATAATCTTTGATAAGATAACTTCACACAAGGTTATGAAAGAGTTGACTTTGTGACAGACCAATATCCAGATCTGAGCATAAAAACGTAGGTCGACAGGGGCTCCTGAAGATCAAAATTGACAATCGGTCTCAAAAATGTCCTCTGCAATGGAAGAAGTTTCTGTCGGTCAATTCCAACAAAAGAAAATTAGTAACATTTCTTGCCTCGGAATGGAGAAAAAACGTGTATGCTGAACGATTAAAACATTGCCATCTGTATATAGCTCACGGCACAAAGTGCAGTCTAGTGACCAGTGGTGATGGACGAATAGTTGAAGCAACTGATGTCCCCTCTCTGAAGTGCTCACGCGAAGAAGCTGACACGAGATTACTATTGCACGCCGCCCATGCAGAAAGATGTGAGTATGAACCCATTGTAATACAATCACCGGACACAGATGTCGCTGTAATTGCTTGCACTCTTAGTTGCCACTTCAAGGCGTCGCTATACTTTCGGACAGGCACAAAAGCGAGAACAAGAATCGTCGACATCAATACCATTAGAAAAGATCTTGGTGATGACCTGTCTGATTGTCTTATTGGGTTGCATGCACTGACTGGCTGTGACAGCACCAGCGCTCATAAGCGACGTGGGGGGAAACTGCATTTTCTGTTGTCAACAAAAATATTAATGACATCAAGTACAAAGATATTGCACGCCTCAGAGTACAATTTTAAGTTACCAGCGATTTGTTTGCAGCATGTGAGACATTTGTTTGCAGATTATATGGATCTGATTGCACCAGCGTAGATGAGTGCCTCGGGACTACTACTGGAAATGGGTTGTCAGATCGTAAATTGAATACGTGTCGGCAGGTTTGGGAATCCTTTGTGAAAGAGGGAGGTGCTATGTACCGCAATGTTATAATACGAGATGGTGTGAGACTGTTATGTCTTGTTGACAGTGGAGAGTTTGTGTGTAAAGTGGGGGAAATGTGAATGAACATGATGATACGATAAACAAAATTAATTGTGAGGAAAATGATAAGAAGGTGATAAAGTAGTAAGGCTGTGTCTCCACTTGATGATCTTTAAATTGAAAAATAAGATAATCTGTATACTGTAAACAATAACATTTAAAAACTACATGATGTTACATTCTTTCCTTTGCCCTCATGCTTCGCGTTCCTAATTAGCGTGGAGACATTCACGTGTTTGCTGTGCGACGTTTTCTCGTCATAATACGATACTGATTTCGACCAGGAATAACGCTATCCGCCTTTGGCCAGAAGTCGAGCTGTATTATTGAACCACGAAACATTTTATGCCCTATATTAAGCGACAGTAGACGGTCGGTCTTTGACAGCTATTTCATAACGCTTCGCGTTCTTTATTACGTGACATGTACGCTGTAAAGTTATATGGTGAATGACATGTCCATCAGACTACTACTACGTAATAGTCATTAAACTGAAATATAACATACCCTTCTCAAAAATTTCAACCTCGTTCATATTGCAGATGGGTGTTCCTTGATAAAGGTCGATTACAGTACATCGCGCTTAGAAGGGCGTCTGTAGTCGGGGAATCTCTGACTGTCCGAATGGTCGTTCAATACCGCTAGCCTTTGTCGTGCGTTTCTCACACTCCAAACATGGTGCTAAAAGAGTTGTATCAAATCATTTATGGCCTCAATTCTGGTCGTTTGTGAAAAATCTTTACATAACTCATGCTTAGCTAATAAGAAATGTATACACAAATTGCATTGCAGTTCCAGAAGAGACCGTGGAAAAACCGTTGAGTGATTGGGAAAATGCACGGCTTTCAGACACACGAAGACACTGCTATAGTAGTCTCGCGTAGCCAGATCCTTTCTCCGGGTCATACTTCCACGAAAATAGAGTTAGCATAACTTGCTGGATATTAGTATTAGTTGCTTAGAGTTAGTATAAGTGGTCGTGGTAACTTTGCTAATTGCTGCTTTGCGTTGCTAATCGCTGCTTTGCGTTGCTAATCGCTGCTTTGCGTTGCTAATCGCTGCTTTGTGTTAGAGCGATCAGTTAGATAAGCTAGATACAGTCAGTCGGCCCAACCACCAAAATTGGCTTCTAAATGTTGCACCCCGGCCTCAGGAAAAGTTTCACTTTCTAAATGATACCTCTTCACCCGTTCTGACACAGGCTAGAGAGCTATCTGCACATGTCAATAAAGCTGATGCTGTCGCCATAAGTTTTGAACAGGTACCTGTTGTCGTTGCCAAAAATCCAAGTGTGACTCCGGCCACAGCTACCAAATGGAACGCTGAAATGACAAACTGCTTGACACGTCTATGTGGCTTGGGTTTGAAGGAGATGGTTTATGTGTTTCAGCTCTCAAGTGTTTGTGCAAAGTACGAAGACAAGTTGAGAGGTTTCAAGAGTTTTACTTCAGCTTTTATTACTGGATCGAGGAATGTGATATCATCAGCCTTTAAAGAACACACAAATTCTGAAATGCACAAACAAGCGATGAGGTTACTTGAAAGAAGCAAGTCCACTTATGTCAATGAATATGTACCAATTGCAAAGGCATTGACAACTCTAGATCCTACGACAGAAGCCAGGCTCAAGAAAAAATTTGATCTTGCATATTTCCTAGCAAAAGAAAACCTTTCTTTCAGGAAGTTTGTTC
>CAXXBX010000168.1:0-13919 GCA_964274945.1 Dehalococcoidia bacterium
GTGACCATGGAAAGCCAAAAGTATACAAACCAGACTTTAAGCGTTTAGTGCCATCTTTCTTAGCTCTTGTACTAAATTTAATTAAAAGCGCCTTGATGCTTATGGAAGTCATGCACAGAGTGCCCGCTACATACAGGACGTAGACAGAGCATGCACGATAGATTGGTCTCCTAGTTCTTGGAGCTCCAATGTATTGTGCTAATTGCCATTCTTAGCTGCTGTGCTTGCAAGATCTGATCCAGAGGAAGGCGTACACGGTACACTGTAAAAGGTAGCCAAACTGGCGAGGAGGCATTACCATTTTATCGCCAACAACTGTTATTTTTGTAGCGTTTGCCTATTTGGCGATTGGCGAGCAGAAACATTGTATATAGGTTACCATGTTTGAGATCATTTTCAGAACTGCACAAACCAGCGTGTGCTACAGACACTTGCATGCTCTAAGAGACAAGATGTAAACAGCAATCATGGGGACACGTCACAATACAGTGACAACACAGACACAAGACAAATGATGCAAGAAATAGATGGAAGACATAAAATGCAAGACAGTTTAATGTAAAACCAGCCTTATGGTCTGGTGGAGTTGTTGGAACGAAATTATTTAGTGCTGATGTGTGAAATCTGTGTCATGACAGACAGATCGAACGACAGTTAGAATGGAATATTTTGTCTTCCAAAATTTAAAATATCTTTAATATCAATAAGCAGACTTCATGAATCCAGTGACTGTATGTTTTTGCTAATAAGTCTGTACCTTAATCTAACGTTCTAAACTACTTCAGCATCTGAACTAGTCCAAGCAGATCTTATTGGATGCAATCTGTAAATCTTGATGCTCTGCTGGTCTCAGAGATTGAGCAATTCTCTTAGCTTCATCTAACTGTGAGAGACGTATCTGACACAAACTGATATCCTGGAGCGCAATAGATTGTTGTGCTGGCTGTGAAGCCATTGTAGCATCTTCAACTTTGATTTGCATGTGGAACACGTGTATGCTCTCCTTGCTATTAGTTTCAGTTGTTCAATACGCGTTTCCATGTTTCCTAATTTTCTGTTACGTCTAGCAATTGCCATTTTACAATTATAAACCTCCCAACTTTCTGATGGTTGTGAAGACTGAGCAATAGAAAAAATTGGTTTTGCTATTTTCGATGCTTCATTTTAAGCTTGAAATTTGTTCCATTAGATCTTTTAAAATCTCTCACTGACACTTGAGCATCATGATGCTTGTATTGGATGCGGTAGTAGTTGGCTGTATCGATCTTGATCTATCGTTCTTTTGTGATTTGTGATATGCTTCCCAAACACGAAGATAATTGCCGGAGGCGATCTAAAATGTTGGTATTGCCAGAAGATAGAAATCAATATTACCAGATACATCAAGCAATGCGTTGACATATTGGCAAGAGACTGATTTAGAAGCCTTATCGAGTAATTACAATTTCTCAAAAGGCTTCGATGTGCCTGGAAGACTGGAAGCGTAAGGCTTTGTGTAATGTTTCTCTCCACAGTGGACAATCTCCATAGACCTGGTCGGTAACTTTTGATGTCTGGCAGCCATTAAGGCATTCGTTGCTTTGGGTGAGATTACAGTGGTATAGAGCCAAGAATTTGTAGGCAGATAATATACAGATAAACTATCCTGAAAAATTATGATCCCCCAACAGAAGGTGACCCAAATGCTTAGTGACCCCTGCAAATCACTGAATTTCAAACTTATGACCCCTACAGCAACTTTGCCAGCCCCCACTGGACACTTAATAATGACCGGCCCCTAACGTCTTTGTCTCATGGGATACTGTCGTGTATGTTCTTCGGGCTGTTCTCTCTTTTCTTTTGATACCGGTCCATAATAGTCATCTTCTGTTTCCAATTCACTGTCCGTCCTTCTCTGATCCATTGTATATTCTTCTCCCACAATAAAGTTTCTTCCGGAGCTAATTCTTGGTCGTTGTAATTAATGTCTTTGAACGGTTCGCGGGTTGTCCTTTCCATTTCACAACACCAATATATCTGTCCCCTTGTTTGTCGATTATCACATATCTAGTAGTCTTGTAGGGTGAAAGTTTGCCTAGTCCACCATCTGCTGCAACTCACTATTTGACGTACCTAGAGTCAAATCCTCAGCATACATGGGAGCTTTGTTCTTATGTGTCCCTTCAGTTTTACTAGATAATTTATGAATAGGCCACCATCTGTTCTGTAAGCAATCTCAATGCCGCCTCCCTTTAACCTTGTCCAGAGTCTCACACATAAGTCTGTCTATAAACATATTGAACAAGATTGGAGACAGCACACACCCTTGACGGAAACCTGTGTTTACTTCAATCCTTAATGAGATTTCTTCCCTATTTCGTACAAAACAATCTGTGCCATCGTGCAGGTCAACAATCAATCTAACCACTTCATCTTCTGTAACAAAATATTTGAGAATGTCAGTGAGAGCGTGTCTTGGTACAGAGGCAAATTCTTTTGAGAGGTCAACTAAACAAATATGTATATCTAAATAGTATCGCAACGTACAATTCGGGCGAAATTTGCTCGTGTCACCGCCAAGTTCAACAAGGATTCACCACAAACTCACATGAAATTCAATGTAAATTCACGCTATACTATATACTTAGCAAAGAGGACGTAGAGAATCACAAAAATCAGCAACGGCATCCATGCACTACACGTATACGCTATTCATGATCATGCTCGTTCAGTTTTACTTTACAAACAGTCATTCGGAGTCGATCAGCTTGCATGCGCTAACTGTTAATGTCGATACTCCACTGCTATCTGAATTTCATTGCCTTGGTTGGTGACGGTCACCTGGACGGTCGTCGCTGGCAATTTGGTAATCGGGTCTGCCAGGTCAATTTTTTGAGAAACGCCTGTGTAAGTACCGCTTTTGAACGAATCTCCCTGTTGCAGATCGCTACGCCAAGCCAAGAAGACGATTGAGAAAATTTCAAATTGTGCTTCGTCATCCAATGCGATCATTGTTTGCTGAACGAGAGGAGTATCGTTCTTAATTGCTTGAACGACGACTTCCTTCACTTCCGCGTATCCGTTCTTCACAGCGACGTAGTTGACAGTCGCATCTGGAGTGGAAGCTGCACGCGAAAGTAAAAACATGCGATTAATTAATTAAAATCATGTTTAAGCGAGATTTGCAGGCTCGACGCTCATGCAGGGTCCAGCCGGTCACTTTCCTCGAGCTCGACGAGACGAGACGAAAGACCTGCATGTTTGCCTCGTAGGAGGGAAAGTCACCGGCTGGAAACTCGAGCCTATAGCTAGCGGTAACCATCTCTAGGCTATATTTTGAAACCTGAGCTTGTTTTAGTCAGTATTGGTGCGTCACTTGTTGCGTCCTATGTGTGACAGTGAGCACGTCACCGTTCTTTGCTGAATATGGCTTGGATGTCTCACCGCTACCAGACGAGTGGCTCACTGATGCTGTGTACTGCACGTCAAATGGAACGGTGATGTATCCTTGTCCTCCTAGGGATTGAATGTCGAGTGTGCGCCACACGAACACGTCAGTGTCGAGACCTGGTTTCGGCGGGTCTTGATAAAAGACGAAGTGTTTGGAGTCCACGTTAGGGAGATCGATGTTGTTCACAACTATCAATTTAGTTGAGGTAGCCATCTTTCATGCAGTATTTCCGTAGAGATTTAGAGATGAACAAACAACTTGTCTCTGCAGTATGCAGCAAATCAAGTCCAGCCACTCGTAGCAATTTGTGACAGGTCTAACAAAAATTAAGTGCCTTTAAGCTAAAATCCAGCTGCACGCGTGTCACTTAGGCAATCCAAGTGTTGTAAGCCGACACCACATGTTTGGCACCATTGACACCTCCTAATTGTTTGATAAGCGGATGTTGACACCATTGACACCTCCTAATAGTTTGATAAGCGGATGTTGACATCATTATTGACACCTCCTATTTATATATGTACACTGTAAATAGAAGTGTGTTGTTCTAGTTAACACATTTAGATGTGTTGTTCGAGTGAAGCCGCAAAGAACACATTATACATGTGTTGTTGCAGTATGTGTTGGTTTAACTCGTGTGTTGTTGTAACATGATGTGTTGTTTTAACTCATCATGTGTTGTTTTGACTCATCGTGTTGTTTTAACTCATTATGTGTTGTTTTGACTCATCATGTGTTATTTTAAGACTATATTGTATAATTTGACCATTTTGTAAATACGTATATATATACACTATAAATAGAAGTGTTTTGAAACAACACACAACACAAAACAAAACGTACATCTTAGAATAACACGACTGTGGGTTAAAACAACACGCACGTGATTCCTAACAACATACCTTTCAAAACAATTAGGTGTAGATGGTGCCAAACATTTTCCATCCAGCCCAAACATGTGGTGTCGACTTTTGCCACAACCGGGTTAGGGCAAAATTTTAGCATAAGTGACACGCGTGCAGCTGGATATTAATCTATATATATAGTATACGATGTTGGCAGTTACACCTTGGCAGCGGCTTTATGACCGTTGCCGTCGCATCGGTTCTAGAGATAAGCTACACACATGATCTGCACATGACTTTCGCCTGCACATGAAATTCACAATCGCCTAGCTAGCAATCGAGCTGAAAGTTCTAGCATACCAGGCCCTTTTTAATTTTAATTAATTAATTAATTAAGCTAAGTACTAAATAGCTAAAAAATTGAACTTTAGACTTATTCAAAAGATATTTACATAACTCGGTATATTTATAAAACAATTTCGTAAACTAAATTTTAACAGCTAACATTGTATTTTAATTAAACTTGTAGTCATGGCAACCACATTGACTCCGCCTTCTTGCAATAAGAATATGTCAATTATTTCCGTGTGCTCTCTCTCGGAGTCCTGAACGATCGCTCTACAATGTTATCTTCCAAGTGTGCCTTTGCGCGCTGTTCTCGAGTCGCTACAGTGAACCACGCACTCAATGGTCAGTAAGTCTTGCTGGATTACTGTTGTTTGAAACTTTGGACCTAAACTAGTGTCGTAGGAGGAAGACTAGCGGCGTACTTCGTAAATTCAGAAGTTTAGTAAGGTAAAGAACACCTACAATTCCAAGCAATCACCTCTAATTGCTGAACTAGCTTGAGCCAGCTACTACTCCGGTACTTTAGCTTCTAAGGAGGGTCAGTGATGACGCAAGTACACAATTACTGGCATCGATATCCTACAAGTTGTAGTTAATTGTCTCTTTTATCAAACATTTGGTTAATCTTCTCGTTAATATTATTCTAATGCATATATTTTTGTCGCCCTTGTCTAGCTAATATGGTATGTTGGGAGCGTCTACTAAAGCTTAGTCCGTCTAGCTACAGCATGTGCACATTGTAACCAAATTCCATACAGAAGAATTCAGAACGCATCTTGTACACACAAGTGCTATTTTTGGTTCTGTATTTTAAAAATTGCAAAACTAAAGTTGATATATATATATATATATATATATATAAACACCTCCAGACAACAAATAATCAAACCTAGACATGTCAGCTATTGCCATTAATTTCTAAAGTACATAGATACCTATCCACTCTTGCGCTTCCATTATAGTGCAGCATTCTATAACTGATCTAACTAATATTCACATATCAATGGTCAAGAGTAGATCTAGACTAGCATAACAAATTATTCAAAATCAACGCGTTTATAACTCTGCTTCAAACATTAAGCAGCAAACGTAATTGCACGCGTGCTATTCTAGAAGTTACAGTAACAAGTCCTCAAGCCTTCAAATGCATGTACAAATGCTCGATTTGGTAGTCGTTTTTATTTTTTCTGTAGGCTGCCACAAATCATTTCATTAGTTTTAAACTATTAGTTCTATACTTCTTACTGTCCAGTCATCTAGTCAGCCTATAGTTACAAGTCAAAGTAGCTATTCAACCACCATACACGCATGCATGCTTTCATACAAAACTATACATTTACAAACTCTACACTCTGTACATGAATGTTTCTCTAACAGAAAACGTAATCAACAAACTATGGTTATGCTCATCATTCAGTTAGTCCATGCATCGATCCAAGTGTACATAACACCAACGGTGACCAACCTTTGTATGGAAATCGCTGCTTGGGTACGTGACTGTGGCTTCGATAACATTCCCATTGTTGCTGACTATCACGACGATGTTTGTCGCTAGCAGATTGATTTTATGAGAGTATGTACTACTCTTGAAAGTCTCTCCCTTCTTCTTATCAGTGCAGTTCCAAGCAATGTAGATGAATGAGTCAATTGCAAATTGTACATGGTCATGCAGCACAATCATCTCTTGCTGAATAAAAGGTTTATCGTTCCTTTGCGCTCGAACCAAAACTTGCTTCTTTCCTTCATGTTCATTCTGAACAGTCACACACGTGGTAGACGAGTCGGTTGAGTCTGGGTCGACGTCTTTCTTCAAATCTGTGAATTAATAAATAAAAGTTCGTATTTCTAATAGTATATCATAGTACACACTGCAATCTGTACAAAATCACTCAACATAGCATTGGAGCGTCACTATGGCTGTCTTTTGTCACAATCAGCAAGTCACCATTTTTGGCAGGAATTGCGTTAGATGTCTCCGTGCTGCCACCTTTGTGAGTTACTGTAGCTGTATACTCTGTGTCTAAAGCAACAGGAAAGGTTCCTTCTCCTCCAACTTGAATATCTAGTGTACGCCACACTAGCACGTCGCTGTTGGGAACTACAGGCTCTTGAAAGAAGATGAAATGATGAGTATCCACACCACTCAGATTTATGTTGTTTACTACTGTCACGTTTTTAGATGTAGCCATCTTGCCATTAGTAATCAAGAAACTGCAAAAGTACTGTAGAGCAAAAGTCTGTTGGTAAACAAGACGGTAAAAATCCCGGATGTTTGAAAAGCGCGGTAGCTAAGTGTACACAACAATTACTAGTGTGGAAATAAGTAGGCGGGGCCACGACAAATTGTGTGCAGTCCCATTACACAATTCACCTAATGAATTTGCTGCGGCCTGGTGCCGCATACTTTTGGCTAATTCATTACACGTATTATTATTTAATTAAGGTTGACGTCATTCACGAATGACGTGGAGGGCTTGACAATTGTCCATTTTGTGTGTGTGTGTGTGTGTGTGTGTGTGTGTGTGTGTGTGTGTGTGATCCAAATTGAATGTGAGTAATTTTACTGTTTTGGCAATTCCAATTTCTTGCCAACTTTTAGAGTTATTTCAGGTAGCGTACGTAGACTGTTTTATTGAATTATACTAATGTTCACGCTATAGATTTTTTAAATGATTGAAAAACAATTCCTCACGTTGTAGGATGTTGTCACGATGTCGTAACACGTTGGAACTACAAAGCAGTGCAGTACGCGACCATAGAATCCCAGACTAAATCACTGTGGTTCGTGTTCTCTCAAAGAACTACATCACTGTCTAGTGCTAGTATTCTGTCAAAGAGCTGCGAGCTGTTACGCTTGCACTGCTGTCCTACTGGATAGCAAAGTAGACCCAGTCACATCTTTGGAGCGGTCAGTGCTCAGAATCGTTGTGATAATATTTTAATAAATGATCTCCTTTTATTCTTATACAGTGTTATGATATAAAATCAGATTCTTAGCTTTCCCATGGCCTTTTTGGCGTGCTTGTATATGCGGATCTAAGACGACACAATCGTATTCAGACATCTCGGTACTTGCGTAGCCAGCCCCTCCCTTTTTCTACCTCTGCCTACATACCGAAAATAGAAAGGGGAGGGCTGGCTACGTATCTGGTGTACCCGTATACGTATTGGCTCAAAGGTGTGCTTACCAACGAGGACGAATTTTGCGTACTCTAATATAGATGCACTATATAGCTATTTATCGCAAACGAACCCCTCGTAAAGAATAAACCTTGCCTACGGGCCTGGTAGTTGTTCGAGTAGCTCACGGAGGATTCGTTCTGATACCAAGGCCTAATGACGCAAGTGCAAAGTCTGACAGAAGTGCTCCATAACAATTCGACCTTCATAACAAAAAATGTATGTGCGTGCGCGTGCATGTTTCCACACATGCAATCTGCACAAAAATGTGAAATTGTACAAGGAGCGCAACATGACTCCAGACCCTGTATCATAACATTAAACACCATAAAGCAATTACCTAACAGTGTCACAAAATCAAAACATCTTTGAGCTATTTAATTAGTGTATTACAAGTTGCAACTAGGAATGAAATTTATTTTTACACTTTTCAACATGTTCTTGTCTGTTTAATGTAATACAACTTTGGTAATTCGATTTTCCAAATCTTGCTGGAAGTTGCGCCTAGGTTAACTGCCATCCGGTAGTCTTTACCTTCAACCAATTTTGGACATAAACAGCTGGATTTCCCATCCACTTCTTGGCGTACAGATAAAGAAATAGTTTTCCCAGAGTGCAGTTTGTCAGAAACGCTATTTTTTGCTTTGCATACTTTTGCAAGTTTGACATCGTATGTTACTTTGCCACCTCTAGTTGACTTTATTGATTTTACACTCACCACGACCACTAATGCAGAAACGCCTTTGAGTAAAACAAACTAAAGAAATAGAGAGAGAAAATTAAACATCTTACTTGCGTCATTCTTTTTAACTGCAACTTTTCGGGAAGCTTTTGAAAAACACTCGCAACCTTCATAAACGATTATAACATTAAAAGCAACAACACTACAGTAATGTGGTCGAGTTTACTGACATTTGTTCAAGCATGAGTCTTGATTGTAGAAATGATTTTCGTTACCAAAACATCCTCCATATCGAAATTTTCGACATTGGTTGGACGAAGAGTTGTAGAACCATCGAACGCTCTTTTCAACGTTGCATTTCCCGGCATCGAATGGCAGTTTGCAAATGTTAGCTGTAACACAGAAGCCGTCGATTTATTAGAATTTACAAGAACTCAACTATTAAAATGTTGGTAGCACAATGCAGGAGAGGTCATAGTCTAGCTGTAAGAGGAGGGTCCATAGATTTGCACCAATTTGTTAGCGGTCCTGCTCATCATGATAACGTATCTTAAATGTCTTCTACATGCAATATCCCGTGTCATGCCAAGAATGTAGTGTCCCTCAAAAATGAACAGATCAGTTGCATGTCTGTAATGCATTAATTATTAGTAACTTTAGTGCGGTAAGACTTGTCTCAAGGAAGGCGCATACCACCCGAACCCCTGCCTAATTTTGCTCTGTAGGAACTAAGTACATCTGCATGTATGCACTGGAACGCCAGAATATTTTAGTAAAAATTAGAGTAATATCAGTTCTGCTAACAATATATATAGCAAGGATTATCACTAATTTCTATATTGGCAAATCTCGCGGATATAAATGTTTCAGTCTTCATCAACGCTAGTCATTATCTAATACTCCGAAATCAAATCTTGCTTGAATATATAATCTTGATTATGCAATAAAATTGCAATTTTTGCCAAAGACCGTCTAGCCATTGTAAACATTGGTTTGTACAGAACTGATTTCTGCTTTGGAGCAACCTCACGTATTGTATTACACTCATGCAGGAAGATTTCCTTTACTAGAGAAAGGAATGATGCTAACAATGAGATTGAAAATCTTACTATCAATGCATTTCTGTTGGCAATCCTCCACAGTGTAAAAGTTGTTTGTTCCTTCAAAGCAGCCGCCGAAAGCGAATCGTTTACACTGTCCAGTACTTGCATTGAACCAATATCGGTAAGTACTCGATCTGCACGTGACACCATCTGGAGGCGCAGGCTGAGGACCTCGGCAAATTCCACCTACGTCATCAAATATTAGTAAGTTACAAACGCAAAAATTGATTGTACACTACCATAGTGGCACTTCCCAACTGCTACTACGTTGACATTGTTCTTTCCCTCTTGGCAGCTAGACGTCTTCATCACGCATTCGTTTTGGTATGTTTTCCCGTTTGAGCCACAAACTTCACTGCTGTCTAATGGACATTTAGATACATCCAAACATCGACATTCACCACTTTTCTTGGCACTGTTGTATTTGCACTCTTCATATGACTGGCACTTAATATTTGCGCATGCGTCTATGAACATAGTAACAATAATTAATAAGTTGATCAGCGCGACATCATTTATTAGTGATTACATAAATACCAGTACATCTATTTGCCGTTTGTCTCGTGTGTGTGTGTGTGTGTGTGTGTGTGTGTGTGTGTGTGTGTGTGTGTGTGTGTGTGTGTGTGTGTGTGTGTGTGTGTGTGTTAGCGACAAAAATCGTTTACAAATCAATTTACCCGTTTGTTTCAGCTTTAAATATCTGTCTGTTCATATGCCCTAATAGGGTGCTATTCAGCAATCCATATTTTTTCTGTAGTGAATCTGCTTTTACGTTTTCCAACCTAACTTCAAACCACAGACCTCTCAACTTTAAAACATTCAAAACCGTGACACAGTTTGTCACTAAAGGCCACGTGCAAAATTATATTTGGAGTGGGCGTGGTCTACTGTTTTAATTAAGTTGCTTCTACGCTGTAAAGATATATGTACCTTGATGTACCATTACTATAATCGTTTTCGGAGGCTGAACTGCAGCAGATTAACATAGTACTACAGCACTCTATTTGCCAGAGATTGTATTTGCTATCATTTTGGGTCTTGTTGCTTTCTTGAAAAGAACTTGATAACTTGTACTTAGCGGCTCCTGCATACTTCTTGCTTTTCACCCGAGGCTTAGTGCGAGGTGGAAAATCCTTGGAGTGAGATTGTGAAGAAGGATCAGTGGCAGGGTGATCAGCCGTAACATCTGGAGACATGGTCGGACTGAAGCTTGAGTCAACTTTTTCACAGTCTGCAAATTCACTACTGTGATGAGAGAGTAATAATTACCCGAGGCCCGGATTTCCGGGCCTCAAGTATAGTAGTCGTTCGACGACCCGACGACCCGACGACCGACCGTATATAGAGTTGGTTAGCACAGATGAAAATGAAGCTATTCCGACCAATAGACGAGAAGTGATGTCATTACTGACCAATAGACGAACGTGATGTCATCATGAGGCTCCACCTCTCTTTCTTTGGTAGCTGCTAACGAGAATTCGACCACCGGGCGTCCGTCCTGTACATGGCGTTTAGTCCTTTGCTTTAAGGGTTTAGCACATACATTTGTACGTGTATGTTTCCCCAACAACAACCAGGAGCGAGGGTGTGTAGCTGTACCTGAATTGTAACATTGTGCTTGTTCCACAGTGTTTCTGCATAGTAGTTCTGCAGTCTGACAGCTTGAATTTTCGGTGTGCGTGGCTGAGCGGCCGTGGTGTTGTTGCAAAGATCACTAGTGTCGCCTTCAACAGAAATTTGGCGTTTGACGGGAATTTGCGAAGGAGAACGTGCATTGCCCATGACAGCGTCTGTTTGTCGGACGAAGCGGCTCGGCTGACCTGCAGGTACGCTAGTGCGTCTCTATTCATTTTTGTTTTACGGTATCCAAAGTCAGAGCGAACAGACGCCTAGCTAATCTACATGTGCACGTGTATGTTTTCCCACATTGATGTTTTGTTTTGGCTCTGGGGTCACCTCATTACAACAACCAGAATTGCGGTTAGACGGATAGCTGTGTAAATACGGTACAGTGCACAGTAGGCGACGTCTAGCTAGAGAAGCGGCACAAACAACAAGACGCCTAGAGAAGCTGCACAAAGAACGAGACTTTTACATTCTTGTGAGCTGGAAAATCGGTGGTGAGCTGCTTGTTTGGTCTACATTTGTAACCTAGGTTTCCCACCAATACAACAAACAAAACAATGATCACGCCCGTTTTAATATTACGTGATGAAGTAATAAGGCGAAGATTGCCAGCCGGCCTAGCGTCGAGGCTCTCCGACTTGACAGACAGACAGACGGACAGACAGATAGACACACTGACAGACAAACGGACAGACAAACAAACAGACAGACACACTGATAGACAGACCGACAGACACACCGACAGATAGACAGACACACTAACAGACAAACAGACAGACACACACACATTTGGCTTGTTCCATCACTCGGAAACAACAACATTTGTAACATGCATTTAGAAACAACGCTTAGCAAACTAATCTAGCTGCATTTGTAACGTTCCCACATCTAATTTGTTACCCACATCATGCGTTTCTGTCATACGATTTTGTCATAGCGCAACTAATTACCTTCAAGGTGCCTACTGGCCGAGGGTTTGCACTTCTATTGCTTCTTCATTAAATATGCAAGACTCAAGGGCGGGGCCTAACTCACGGGATAAGTTTCCATCCCCATGCTCTTTGACGTACTCAAGGTGTCTTGGCTTCTTGGATTTGCTATACACTACATCGTGATCGTCATCTGACATGGCTGACATAACACAATTGACGCACGTGTCAAATAGAGCAATTTCCCGTAAGCTTCCGTCTGCGCATTTTGCTTTGGTGCTTAGAGCTCAAACTGTCTGTGTGTGTGTGTGTGTGTGTGTGTGTGTGTGTTCGCGTTTGGCGGCCACGTCTTTTGTCCGTTCGCAACCGAAATCGGCACGCACACTCGGCACGCACAGGGGAAGGTTTGCGTAAAACAATTAAAAAAATTATGCCCCGGGTCCCCATTCGAGGGGTCGACCCCCGCGTAAAATTTCTTGATGACGCAAACGCTACACATTCCAGTTTATTCGAACACACGCCCACACCAGTCCCGTAAAGACTGTATGCATCGTCGTCCTTCGCAAAGCTTCGAGCAATCGAATATCTCTTGCCGACGAAACTTACTCTTCTAGCGCTTTCGTTTCTCTCCAAATTTTGATTGCATTTGCACCGAACCCAACCTACACGTTTTCTGCAGCAAGCGATACACGGGGAGTGTGTCGATTTCTATCGAAACAAGCGCGAAGAGCAAAATTCGAATTCATTTAGCACATCCGGGACCTCGCAACAAAGATTGCACGTGACGTGTCCACAGACCTATCTTTACACTATAGCATCTTGCCCGTACGAAGGACGGGCCATGGATCCTAGTACTATATATATATGGCTTTGTGTAAAGGGGCAAAGCCTTAGATATATAAGGCTCTGTGTAGGCCCAGTGACTGTGAGAAATGGGGTTTCACCGTGAGACTGTGAGAGATCGTCCCAAACTGAGAGACTCACGGTCAAACCGTGAGAGTCGAGAGGTCTGAAACCATTTGAGGCTTTCAGTTGTTTGTGCAGTCCTCAAAGCAATACATGTACTCAGCGCCGGATCCAGGAATTTTTGAAAAAGGGGGTTCACCGTTAGCAGTTATTTATAGCATTACTAATTTTCTCTTTTTTAATAAAATTATATAAAATTATTAAACCAAGCCTATTGGAAAAGAGAGGTTTCAACCCCCTTAATCCCCCTCTGGATCCAGCCCTGGTACTAAAGCGTGTTTGATACTTACTCTGACAAGTTGGTCTCTCTCCTTCCCATTGTCCGGATGCTTGACATGTTCTTTTTCTATTTCCTTTCAACAAGTACCCACTGTTGCAGTCATAGACAACTTTGCTACCATAGTCGTAGCTATTGCTATCTTCTTGTGTTAAAAAGCCATTGTTTGGGTTTTTCAAAACGGGGCATTTTTTCTCTAGCAGATAAAGCAATTTTAAAGTCTAGCATAGATAATCAAATAATGTATTTTACTAACTGGCACATTTCAACGGTTTGTTTGTCCATTTGTTGTCATGGCAACGTCTCTCAAAAGCACCCTCCAATCTTTCATAACCCGAGTGACATTTGTAAGTTGAAACGTTTGCGTAGCGATTTCCAGTGTAGGTAAGAAAGGCATTTGAAAGCGGATCAGCCTTTAATTCAGGACAGATTATCTCTAGCAATACAAAAAACAAAACGGTTTCATATCATAGACAATATTTCATGTAATGGTTGATCTATTCCAATTTTCTATCAACCTAAGAAAGCATGCT
>CAXXBX010000169.1:0-24389 GCA_964274945.1 Dehalococcoidia bacterium
GCGGACAGTTTGTACCGTCTTGCCAAGTAAGGTTTCAGTCTTTCGCAACTGTAGTTGCATGGCCATCTCACCCGGGTGAATTCCAGCACTAGAAAAAGTACAGGATCATGAGTAGTCCGCTCTCTGATTTGGGCACTGTTTACTGGCAAGGCTTTTAGTGATTCATCAGGTGTACCTCTTTTCTGGACAAAATCAACAGGAGGACCTTCTGATCATAAAAGAGGCAACCAACTAAGGCCGTTTGCATTGCATGAGTTAGACCTGCTCTATTCTGGAGAACATGTAGTTGTACCCTGCTAAGCACAAAGCCCATCTTTGGATTAGAGAAGAGCCTCTCTATGGAATTGCGATAGTCTCTCTCAAATTGACACAGCAAAGGCTTGTGATTTGAGATCAAGGTGAATGGTTGGCCGTGCACGTATCAATGGTACTTCTTTACTCCTCAAGCCAATGCCAAAGCTTTATCAAGTTATGAACAGTTCTGCTCGGCCGCTGATAATAAGCAATATGCGCAAACAATAGGAAATTTAGTTCCGCTGGCTAGATGATGCGACAGAGAGCACTTATGCCTATTGAGAGACATCACAAGCAAGAATTACAGGCAAGGCAGGGTTGGAACAAAGTGGGTTAACACAAAGGATGAAGTCTGGAGTGCCTTGGATGTGATGAAAGCGTCCTCCTGTACAGTACCTTGGACCATGCCAACAGTGTTCCTTTTCTAGGCAGAGAATAGAAACAATTGTGCGAAAACTTGTCATAATATGCTGTCATTCTCTCTTGACTTGGAGGTTGCAGTTGGTTTTGAGGCTTTCTGGATAGCTTTCTCCTTGCCGTCGGTGAGTTTCAACCGATGTGCTGACATTCTATGCCTATGAACTATATATATATATATATATATATATATATATATATATATATATATATATAGGTGAACTCTTTCATAAACCTGCAGTTGTCACGTTTTACTCAGATCTTGGAGCCGTTGACGAACTTTTCTAGATGTTGATGGTGCTCTCTTATACTTCTTCACATAATTAATAAGTCGCTCAGGTACACACTATTGCTTCAACTAGACCGTGCAAGAACGCTTCCATTGCCCGTACAAAATTTGGAGGCGGAATGAACACCAAATGGCAAACCGCGGAATCGAAATAGTCCTTTGTGGGTGTTGATTGTCACATAAAGTAAACTCCAGTGACACTTCATTGAGCACTATCAGTTGGTATGCCTGCATGGATGAGGTCCGATTGTGCTGTCTACATATGTTTGCCCCTGCCAACTTGAAAAGAGGTTATCAATGTCTGGCAGTGGGTAGCGATCCAGTTGGCTAGCTTGGTTCATTGTCAGTTTGCAATCGAAAATTCTCACGGACCCTTTAGTTTTGACTACTGTCACCACAGGCGCTGCTTAGTTTGAAAATTGTCCAAGGAAATGATGGTCTGTTCTTTCGTCCAAAACAAAGACTTTTCCAGTTTGTCTCTGAGTGCATATGGTACCTTGTGAGCTTTGAAGAACCGAGGTGGTGTGTTTAGATCAAAATGGACTGTGGCTTAAATCTCACGCAACTCTTCCAATTCGTCTTTGGTAATATTCTAGTATTCCTTCGAAAATTGGTCTAGCACCAGGTGGTGCTTACTTGGAAGATCTTTCCTCAATCCAGACAGTTTAGTTAGTCTCGACCATGCAGGAAAGTGGGTCCTTTTTGCAGGTCTCTTGAGAGAGAACATAGCAAGATGCGCCTGTATTAATCCAGTATTAGCTGTGTCCCATTTACTGAAAAATTAGTTTTAATTACAGCCTACTTTTATTGAGTCTGTAAATGTATTCCAAACCGTGTTCATCTTCTACTTCCTGCCGATAGTCGAGCACAAGGGTGTGGTCAGCGTGCGTACTTTGATGAGACTGCCTGTTTAGGTGTT
Source organism: Dehalococcoidia bacterium (assembly GCA_964274945.1). Taxonomy (GTDB): domain Bacteria; phylum Chloroflexota; class Dehalococcoidia; order Lucifugimonadales; family Lucifugimonadaceae; genus CAXXBX01. Next base: position 1,920 of record CAXXBX010000169.1, read on the forward strand.
TTCTTTAATAATTAATCAGCCTGTACGTGCCCCAGTTTCTTACACGCGAAACACCTTGAGTTATTGAACTCACAACTGGCTGATTTATGATACAACGGCGTACGTGGGGCGATCCTGGACCATCTGTTTCAATGATTCCCCAAATTCACAATGTTCTGAGAGTTCTCGAAGCGAAGAATGGAATACGGCATAGATTCACCTTTTGGCAATATGGCTTTTGAACCGCTGCCGGTGCAGTGTGACTGGATTGTGGGGCTCGCTTAGAATGTCACTGAGAGCTGGGAATAGCTTGTCCCCTAAAGAAAATACGTAATTCTAAAGAGCTACGAAGCTGCAGAACAGTTTGTACTATTTCGCGCTAACTGCTGGAAGAAATATTGCACGCTTCTGGTTATCGTCCCGAATACTATTGGCCGCGAAGTAGAACGTCCAATGTTTAGCGTAATGAGTGCAGTCATCTGTGTGCTCGTCGAACGCGCCCAGGCGTCCCAAAACGGGTCCTCCAATGGAAGGCCTAGGGGCTCCCAACTGGTGGCACCTGTGCATCGCTTGCCCCGGTCGTAGAAGCACCACCAGCATTAGAGTTTGTCGCTCTTGTCGCCAATATTTAGTGATTAGAGACTTTATCGTTATAAGATAACGACCAACAACTCAACAAGAACCGCATATCAAGACAGGTGATCAACATACTAATCGTTCTGGATATGCCCGCTACATGGACTTTACCACATGCAGTTAGAGCATGTCTCCACTTTCTGCAATCTTAACTAGTTTAAGTTAATCCTAGTGTTTCTACTGTAAGTACGTATACGTTTGCATAGAACCGAGTAAGCGTTCTCAGCAGATTTTCGCTGTGCGTTCTTCCTGACTATAATTTCATATGTTTACCACAACCGTGGGTAGGTTAATTTATAAAAAAAAACTTAATTCTAGACATGCTCAGCCGCTTTGCAAAGTGGAGTTACGGTTGTAAACTACGAATCTGATGTATACATACATACACACACACACACACACACACACACACACACACACACACACACACACACACACACACACACACACACGCACACACACATACACAACATGCAATTATTGCATGCAATAAGATATGTTTGGCTCAATTCTTAATTAAACGGAACAAGACCGATTAAAATCATCTAAAGTATCTACAACATCTAACACTTGTCTTTCGTTTCTAGGAAGGATTCAACGTAGTAAGTGATAACTTTAATCCTCATTCAAACTGGGCCGCAGGACTAGCAAGAGCTCGCCTGGGATTTCTTGGTGACGAAGACGACTGTAACAGTCCAGACTCTTTTATTGGTTTCGGAACACGGTATACCAACACATCGCCCAAGAACAGTGCCGGCAACTACGCCGGTCCGTACTCCGCAGACAACGGCGTTACCAACATCAAGGCAATTGGTTACATCATGGCACGTTGAAATAGATAAATAACAAAGAATGTGAACGTCAGTTTTCTGCTACATTGCAATTGCTTGCAACATGCATTTCAAACTTAGTTTTTGTGTACGTTTTGTCGAGCTAAGACATAGACTTGCGCGGTTTAACAAAATTTATAATATAATGTAACTGAAACAGGAGTACTCATTTTCTCAAGCCCATACACACAATCAGGTACCCAATTAATTTTAATTTAAATTTTAGTAACCCCTAGCAACTCATACATTATTTATAAAAAAATTAATTAATTAGGTCTCAGTCATGTTGTCCTTCTACATCAGTTAATCAATATTACACCGTATAAAATTTGTAGACAGTAGCCACTATAATATAAGCAGTGTTACAGGTCAAAACGATAATAATCCAGTGAGGACAATAGTAATTCAAATACCAATAGCTGCTTGTACTGATGAAGATATATACCAATTCATGAATAACGTCCGCAAATTAATCTAAGACTGCTTGCTAGCTCGCCTATACAAATTCATTACATTCAATAGCAATGAGGCTGCAGAGAGTAGTACGTGGCTACTGCTGTTCAAGATTTAGATTAATAGAGTCAAAGGTATGAACAGTAAGCACGCTGAGCTCAAACAACAACGTCAACAGTTGAGTATGGAACGTTACCTAGCGTTGATGTCAGCTGTATTAATAGTTAGTTACTGTTAGTGTTGCAAGGTGAAGGCACATGTAACTGTAACGTATTACAACGAACGTATAGTGTGCACGTCTCTGCTCTAAATTCGCACTAAAATTTGAGCACCACAAGTTTAGGTAGATGCATGTGTATCTTGAACGTCTCGTGTAGAGTTATACATTATCGAGTCTTGACTGCATGCGTAGTTTTTCTTGGACTGTCCGGCTACTGGTATAATGGAGGACTAACTCTACTAATGGCTGTGTTGCCATCAAGATCGCTCTTCGTCTTAATACAGTAACAACTTCGTTTCGGTCATGTCATCTCGACGAGTAGTCACGCGCGTTAGTCAACACGTAAGATGGTCTAGTGTCGAGGCTACAGCAGTTTACGTAACTGTTACAGTTGAGTTCGAGTTTTCAAAGACGTCTTACCGCTATTTTTTCCAGAGGATGCAACGCAGGACTCGTCGTGATCTCAAGTCATCTAGAGTGGCCTTTAGAAAGCTGGGCAGGCACAATTAATTTAATTAAAAATGCAAACCAAATTGGTTAAAATTATTAATTATACTCGTATCAAAAAATAACTAACGGTATACGTGTCTGAAAAACGCCATATTTAGAATTCTTCGTGCACATAATTAATTAAAGAACGCCCAAAGTATACAATGCGCTCAGCGATGCGTGCTATCTTTCTTTAGACACAGGATTATGGGGTTGTTAATTAATTTGGCTTGACTGACAGGCTATACGCTTTCACAGTACTAGGCAAATAATTTTCACAAGATGGACTCTTAATTAATTCTTCAATAGTCAATACTATTTACAACCGTCCTGAGGAGAACAAGAAAGATATCTAGCATAAAATTTTAAAAGATGTCAATAAACAATAAACTTACATTTTAGATTTTTCTTCTTTTCAAGAATTACAAGTGTAAACCCTATTGTCAGTTAGACAATAGTTTGCACGCATCGTTAGCAAAATAGCGAGTGATTTGGGTCGTACGTGTGCTGTTACTGAGATGTTAGACTCCGTTCTATGAGCACACGTATACGGGTCTTGTTTCAAACGCACTAACTAACAAGTAATAGTCTAGTCTACCTATACGGGAAACGGGTCGGTGACCTAGTTGAAGATAAATTGCTATCAACAAACGCCACTATGTACTGCTATGAGTTTGCATGGTTGCCGGAGGCTCGGTCATTGGGCTGGCAAGGAATATTTAAACAAACGGGACCAGAATGTGGACACGCGACGGGGCCACGCTTATTTTATTAGCGAGGCAACTGTCTCATTGCCTCATGCCTAGCTACGCCTGTGGGTCGTTGTACACAGGACAACACGAAAACACAAAATTGCAAAGCATATCCCGTATGTGAAGTCTTTAGCACAGCTTAGACCTTCAGTCAATGGGGATGACATGTTTGAGGTATTATTGCAACTAAAATATAACGGATGATTCAAACCAAAGTGTGTACATCAGGTATGATCTAGCAAATTTGTATTTTCGTTAGGCTATCGAATCGAACCTTTGTTAATTAATGGAGTGTACAAGTTGTGCTTTTGCACTTATACTACAAACTTACTAAACTAGAATTTTAAAAACTTCTCTCTAAAAGAGAAATAGATGTAGAAATTGTATAAAATGTAGAATTTTTAAAATTCTAGTTTACATATAATTTTGCATAATCTTGCACTGTAGATCTTTGCGCACATCTTACCATAGCAACACGTTGCTCCACCTTTCCTATTGTCAGTGTCGACCAATCAACATTCAGTATATAAATATTTCACGTAAAATTTACTGTCTCTTCTCCATAAGTGTGAATTTCAAAAATCTTTAATATTCCCGCTGCTTTTAGAACTATCGGGATGATCTGGGTATCATCAGACACCGCTGGGTCTGCAGCCATGGCCAAGGACTTGAATTTCAGGGTCAGATCTGGAAATGTGGAACTTGACAGGGGCCACTAATGCACTTACCAATGGCAAGCACTAATTAATTAGTACGTATGTAATTAAACACACTGAACTACCATTGGTATTCCCGTACAGGTATCTGTCTGTTAGTAAATATATACTAATGTAACTAATACAAAAGAATCCTCCACAAACTGTTTAACTAAATGCTGTCAAGATCTTGAAATGGAAAAGATGAAAGAGTTCTAGTGTCCATGAAGACTGCCAAGCGACTTTCCAGGTTGTCTTGGGTCATTCTTGTACTGCACTTGTCTTTTGTCAGGTTCATGCTCGAAAATGCACGTTCACATTCAACAGTATCAGGGCTCATACACATGAGCGTTACCCCAGCAATCCAAATTGGCCATATTCCACAATCTGCGTTAATCTGCTGAAGAAGGTATCAGGCTGCTTTTCACATTGCAGAAAGAGGTAATCCATCGACTCATCATTCCTGTAGATGCTAAATTGCCTTTTCGCAACAGGACCATTCAAACTGTTCCTGCAGTACTTTCTGACAACTGCTTCTATGTCACATTTAGAGACCTTGCGGTTTGCTGGGTTAAAAAACCGGACGTTTTGGACACCAGAGTCCAGTTCTGGAAAACGGGAATCGAGTGATCTGCTTATAGCAACTGTGAAATTGAAGATGTTTTTCATCACTTCATGCAACTGAGCATAGGAGAGCTGGCCGGATGAAATTACCTTGTTCTTGAAATCATCAACCTGTGTACAGTCATAGTCTATATTGTCCACGTTCTTTCGAATGTTACTCTCGTGAAGACAGCCTTCCACTTCATGGAGTATGGGCTCGAAGAACGTTTTCTTGAACCCAGCTATTTTTTGATATGATGTGTAAAGGTCTTGACCATTTGTTTGAAGCTGAATATTTATGTCAGCTAATATAGGTAGACGACCCTGAAGAAAGTAAAGGTACAGTTGAAATTTGGGGTCAACTAACTCATCATACAGCTGCTGCAAGTTTGCACGTTCACTCCGTCGAATTGAGGTGTTATGAGCCTCTAGTTCAAAATATGACACAATCTCTGGCAGAAGATCAGCAAGTCTTTGAACGCAGACATTCAGGGACAACCATCTTACTCAGTGATAAGCACTAGTTGATGATATTCATTCCCTTCATCACTCAATTCGATGATAGCTTTTAGTTTCTCTCTTCAAACATGACTGTTTTTGAAATGTGTCATCACACCATCCACAGTTCTATGTACATTATCAGGGAGTTCTTCAAGTCCGCTCTTGGCTGCCAATACTTGTCTATTGACAATGCAATGCTGAAGAAAAATACTCTGATTATAGTTTCGTCTGAGATGTCCAAATACCCCTCTTCCTTCTGATGTCATTACTGAAGCTCCATCACTGGAAAACGACACCGACTTCTCTTTCGGTAGATCTTCCTTGTTTACAAACCGGTCAAAAGTTTGAAACAAGTTTTCAGCATTAGGGCCGCCTTCTATTCTTAGGATAGTCAAAAATCGTGTTTCAATGTGGCATGCCTCCAAGTCAACATATCTGCAATAAATTACTGTCTTTGCAAAGCCTCCTTGTCTGTACTCTCATCCATCTGAATTCCCCAACATGGAGACGATCGGATGTTTCTCCTGTTTTCTTCCTGAATAAAATCAACCATTTTAGAAACGCGGCATGTAAGACTTTGTGTACTTTTTGAAATGTTCTTGAAAACCTTGGACTCCTTGTCACATGACTTAGCCCAGTCAACGACTGCTTCTCCAAAACTAAGTGGCTTGTGGTGTTTTACAAGAGTATGAGAAAGTTTGTATGCCGCCAACTGCTGTAAATTGTTTGAGTTGAACGTTTTCACAAATGACCGCTGCATTTCTTCTATCTTCTTTGTTGCTTGCTTCACAAAAAGTTCCCTTTTCTTAGTACTCCATGCTTTAGTATCGGACTGGTTACTCTCGTAATGCCGCTGAAGGGTATATTTCTTCACGGCCTCCAATGTCTTATTACACTTCAAGCAGACACATTTATTGCTTTTGTCATCATACCTTACAAGATACGCTGTTTCCCATTCAAAGTGCCACAGACGTCTACAGTCGCCTGGCTTTCTATGACGTCGATGATCTCCTCCTGACACTGAGCCGAGAGTTACAACGGTCCCATTTGACATTGAACAGTCAGATGCGACAGAAGAGAGGCAACGCGATTTTGCTGGTGGCCCCTCAAAACAATCGGAAGCTGGATCAGGTGTCCTCGGTGTCCACACTGTCGTCGAGGCCGCTACAAAATCCTCATCTGAGGCTGGCCCTGAGGCTGAGTCGTGCTAAACAGAGGTCAATTATAGTGGCATTTGGCAGCTAGTAATACGCGAAGTTTGTACATTCACAGTTAGGTTTGGACACTAAGACTTGTATGCACAATTTAGCAACTATTGCAAATGTGGCGACAATCGACGTAGCTGCTTACTCCATACAAAATAGACTCTCTCTAGCCCTTCTAAAAATATAGCTAACAAACTAAAATTTAGAAAATTTGAAAATTTTTATAGAATTATTGTAGATGCAGTTACAGTGACGTCTTTTTAGTTGATATCAGTGTCGTTTGCTAGCAATCTGCCACGTTTGGTCGAAGAGAGCAGGGCAAACTTTAGTATGTTGCTTTGTATTTAATCCGTTGCTGTGTACGTTAAACGATTAACTGTTATCAACATTTCTCGGTGAAATTCTTAGTAAAATCTAGCTGGCTTTTTGGATGGTGTCTAGTTGTGAACGAGCTTATGTTAGTACGGAAACATTTCTGTAAATCTTTAATGGAGTGTAAAGGTTGTGCTTTTGCACTCATACTACAAACTTACCAAACTAGAATTTTAAAAACTAAATAGATTTAGGAATTGTGTAAAAAGTAGAAAAATATTTTTTAAATTCTAGTTTATATATATATATATATATATATATATTGCATAATCTTGCACAGTAGATCTTTGCGCACATCTTACCATAGCACGTTGCTCCGCCTTTCCTATTGTCAGTGTCGACCAATCAACATTCTGTATATAACTTTTTACGTGAAATCTAGTAACTCCGTCTAGCTGTTTTTCGTAGTACCCAATCATCAGTTGTATTGTAATTGGTAAACTTCCGTGATTGGTCAAGAGTTCTCTAGTGTCAGACTGTGCCTCTCGACCCAGGTCTCCTCATAGCTACATCGCTGGTCTGCGCGTACGCAGTTGCTCCTTTGGAGACCAATACGAGCAACATGAAAGCATCCGCACTAGCCTTTATATTGCGACAAGGCAACGATCACCAAGGTGTTAAAGCTCTCGCCAAAGGAAACCCCTTCTAGCTAGGTCGAGACATCGAAAGATGCACTAGGGCAGAAAAATTACTGGGACCACATAAAGGCGTTTTTCATCTAGCTCTTGCAGCTATCACTAACGCTTGCTTTCATTTATGGAGCATTGCAAGTGCAGAGGACTGCCCTGTGGAAGTTGCTCGTGTCCCCTAAAGATGCAGGATGTTATTCTGTTATGGCAAATTGATATGTTTGCTATACATGTAATCAGAGACGATTATGCGCATTTAGAATTATTTTCTTTACTAATTTAGCAAAGTCTCAACATTATCACTTGAATCACTATAACAATAATTGTTCAATTTTATCTAAACAACGTTGCAAAATTAAAGGTTCGTTACTGTTAGCATATGTCCTTTCCTTCACAGATACGACCTTCTTTGAGGCTCTTGACGTAATCACGAAATTCTTTAATTTTTTTGCATTTTTGTTCAGCTTCATCTTTGCACTTGTTCTTCTTTTTCTTCTTACAATTCAAGTTTCGCTTTGGATTCTTGATTTTCTTACATTTGTTACTGATGCAAGCCTCTTTTTCGATTTCTCTGCATTCACTAAAGGTTGTCCGAGGCCACTGCTCGATGTGAGAGTTGTGATCGAGCACAAACTTTGGTCCATCCAATCCTTGAACATGGTAGTCGTTACCAACTCGAAGATCGACTTTCAGGGTGCAGACTTCAGGAAGCCAAAGCATGATGTTCTCGGAGATGTTCAGATCCACATTCCCAGGCTTCAAAATCTTAACAAAACAGTGTGAGAGTTATTTGCTATTTATTCGTGCAATGAGAGCTCACATCCATGACGGTGACTATGATCTGTGACCATCCATTGCTTTTTTGTACTGCTAGCACACGAACTTTATATACTAACACAAAAATGTGAAAATAAGTTAAGTGGGACGTTGCTCGAAACTTAACACGTGGGTTCTCACCGTAATGGTGGTAAGCGCAAGCATTGCAAGCTCTGTTCTCTATTGTTCCAAGAACAGGGCATCGTCCTAGATAAAATAATATATGATAAATTCCTCAATACTCTATAACATTACAACAGCTGATGCCACACCTGCTCCGCACACACAGATTGGTGAGTTACTACTCTCTTGGTTGTCATCACAAATTGCAGACAGCTCGGAACTGTTGCCGTCTAAAGTGTAGAACTCGGAACTGTTGCCGTCTAAAGTGTAGAACTCGGTGCATGCTATAGCTGCAATATAAATGTTTTAGTTCGTCAGTTACCGACCTTGTGTGAAAAGTCAGACAATATCATACCTGGTTGGTAGTAATCATAGGCTTTGATACTGACAGGCAGAGAACGCATGACTTCAAACTTTCTGTACGCTTTGAATTTGATGCAAATACTCTCAGTGCTGCAGAGCTATACGTTCAAGGCAAAAAATTAACACACCAACCGACATAATTGAGTTTTACTATATACTTAGAGTGGTAGCTAGTGGTCCTAAACCCTAAAGCCCCTAAACATCAGGAAGGCCAATTTCTGGTCAGGCCCCATGTAACAGCTGGACTCTTATGCACTGCTCAGAAGAACCCCTGGCCCTGAGACCGTGCCGGTGTGCCAACTGTGCTGTGCGTCCGAAAGTCTTAGATGTGGTTGATATCAGGTCACAGCCGATGGCTGTTGGGCTCTAATCCAAGACGACGTACTCCTTGTGTAACTTTCTTCCATAATAAGAAAATTATGCCATAGCTCGCTATCACTGTGACTTGAACTTGCAACCCAAATTGCAAATCACTTGCAACTCACTCTAAAGCTAAGGATGACTCTCTAACCAATTGAGCTACAGCACTACACTAATAATCATACACTGTCATACAAAGATCTATGGTTGGGTGTTAATTATTACTCTGAGGCAAGCAGCCTGCCCTATTTGAAAGTAATCATTCATTTTACATAATGGCAGAATTTAGCAATAGTTCTAATATTTATATTTTTGGAAATTACTTCACAAGCACTAGAAGTTTGTACACTCCACGAGTGCATATTGTAATCCACAAATGCCTATTATCACGTAATATCCAACTTTTATCTCACCTCTTCAAAGTAGAAAACAACCGCTTTGCTGTTGATTTCGTAATAATCCAGCTTCATATTTGCACCTTCTAATGACTGTATCTGAATAAAAACATATTATTTGACTCACGAAAATATTAAAAAAAATTGGTAATGCCTTACATCACTAAGACAGAGAGGATCAGCCTCGTCAGTTGACGACCTATTGCATGCTTCATATCCAGTTGGCAATTCTACTTCAACATTAGCCATACCGGTGCAACCATCACCCAAGTGTCTAAGCCAAACCGCAATAGTTTAAATCAACAATTTCCGAAACACGTAGTACAATGGATACCGAACGCAAAAGCCAATTTCTGCCTCGCGGTTACCGTCCTCACTGTTTGAAGACGCGTATGTTGTTATATGGAACGCACACTGTTCATATCCGGTCGAAGGAACGTTGTATTGAACGTGAACCTGCCAAAGACACATAATTGCAATAGACGACGAAAATTAATTAGAAATTGTGTACCATTGATTGTGCAAGACCTGTACCACATGTCTCTACTCGGTACACGTTATTGATTGGTACCTATAGGTACATACAAACGGTTTTAGAAAATATACATTTTTAGTTGCTTTTAATTTTACCTGAATACGTTGTATAAGGGCTGCGTTTGACCGATTGATCTTGAAATTGGCAAACTCCACATCCGGGTTATTTAGTTGTGTTACTCTTACACAAAGATTGGGAGGATGAAGGACGGCGATTTGACAACCAGCAGTAAATGCAGACAAAGCGTTCAAGCCTATAACTGTATCCTGCACATATAACATTTGCAATCACGCGTTGTTTGTGCTCTGCCGTCTATTGGTGTGCGTGTGTTTGTTGTTGGTTTGTTTGCTGTGTGTGTGTGTGTGTGTGTGTGTGTGTGTGTGTGTGTGTGTGTGTGTGTGTGTGCGCGCGCGTGCGTGCGTGCGTGTGTGTGTATATATATGTATGCACTTACGTGAGTCGAGACAAAGCCTCCCCTTGAGTTTCTCACGCTATTTAACCACTTAGCAGCAGATGCTGCGCATTTGCAATCTTTGGTAATGAGACAAGCTTGAAGAATGAAAGAAGTCATTTCCACGGCGTAGGATTGAGGCCGCTTGTAATATGAAATACTTCTGTTGTAACCAAAGTCTTTTTCATCCCAATACCTTGAACCTTCCTCGTCTATACCATACAAAAAATTACATCAAATTTAATTCTACTGTATCGATTGTATAAATTCGCATCATACTGATAATTGCTTCTCTAAACAGATCACGTCCCAGATTGTCAATAATTCTCAAATCGCACACGTTCTCATCATTACAGACACTGCAAGCCGAGTTCTTGCAAGCCTTTACCAGAGCAAAGTATATGATAGATTTAGCATAGAGTGTCCTCACTCGATCAGCTCGAAGTTCGTTTAGTATGTAAGTGACAGAAGGACATACGCTGGACTATAATCAACAGTTTCAATCACAATCCAAAATCCAAACCAAACAAAAATATGAAAAACATTTTACACTTCTAATACAATTGCCAAAAGAACGTGGTTGGTAAACTAGCATCGGCAGCAAGTGATATGTCAATGCAAGAGCTATCTAGGAGGATCCTTTGCTAAAACTTCAAATGTTTGAACTCACTCCTTTTTACGCGTGCAAGTATCAGTAGTATAGACATAGCTTTAGCTATAAAATCTACTTTACTATCAGCGCGAGTGCTAAATTATCACATTTTGTTCCTCGTGACCTACACCTTCAAGGCCACTGCAATTTTAACAGTTGGCCATCTTGTATCTCTGCATACTGTAATGTAGACAAGAGCCGCTAGAAAACAAGCGACTCATGCTTGACGCATTAGTGAGCAAGCAGACAATTATTCTAGATACGTGACCGCTTTAGATTATGTTAGACTTTCTGTCAGATAGATGTATTGTTTAAATGAGTGATTACGTCATGCATTTAGGTTTCCAGAACTGACTCCCTCTTGGTTGGCCTGCTAAAACCTAATCAACAATGCATGCTAGCTAGACACTCACTCTCAATCTTGCTTCTTCGTTGGGAAGACAGCATTCCAAGACGCTCATAACCGTGTAAGCAGTCCTGTATACGTTGTCGTCGCTACCAAGCTACACGAAAACAGAACTGACTTTTAGAAATGTTAGCAACGAGTAACACGAACACACAGTTACCTGTCTAGTGTTGTAACTACGTTTCTTGGAGTCAAACTGTCCCGAAGCCATCCGACGGGATTCAAGAAAAGAAAACGCGTCAGAAACCACGCGAGAATCAACTTGAATAAAGTGACGTGCACGACACACAGTCGCAAGTACGTAAGAGGTCAAGAAAGTTGTCGACACGTACTCTGGACGCGGATACATTGCAAATCCTCCGTCTGATTTTCGAAACGTCATCTGGTACTGGTAACCTGGTAGCAAGGCGAATGCATTAGAGTCACAAATGCATCGGCGTGTTTACACTATTAGTACCTTGTCTCAGAGTTTCGCGATGATGGCTGTTGATAGTCGCATTGGTGGCGTGCAAGAACGAAACAACTGCACAGGTTGGAGCAAAGTTCAGCATATTCTGTTCTCCGCTTCCTCCCGGTTGTCTAACTAGAGACTGGATTCCTTCTCTTGCGTCAACTTTACCGTCGATGTCTTCATCAATGGAAAAATATTTACCTGCAAATCGACGTTATTGCAATTGCAGGTTTTCCACTAGATGATTGGCTCTACTTTATATATATATATATATATACTAATTAAGGAAATGCACTATGTAATTACAGTGTCAGCTATTCTTAGTTAATTAACAGTAACCATCACCTTAATTTGTAAATACTTAATAACTAACTGTCTTACTGGTTGGTGAGCGCTAAACAATCAATAATTATTCAGCCAATCAAATAATATTTTTACGCTTGAACGCTTTTAATTCTCTAATTAATTAACTAACTTTAACAATTAACAAGACTACATTTAAATAAGTAATGTGTATATATTGCTTTACTGACAATCAAACTGTTACATTATTTTCACATCTAAAATGAATAAACCATAAGTATAATTGTTATAAAAGTCTATAATAATAAATTAACAAAAGGTACCAAATAATTTTTCTATATTTATTTCTATTTTTAATTTTGGTAACAAACAAGTTTACTATTTCATTTCTAGAAACCAATGATTACAGCAAATAATAATAACATATGGTTTTCACGCTTGAAACATTCTACTATATACAGTTTATTTATTACTTTAATAACTATTGCTTTATTGCTTGTATACTAACAATAAATTTATTTAATATTCAATACTATAGTTTCTAAAATATTCATAATTAATTTTAAACTTAAATAACGCTAATTTTTAGTTAGGAAACTATTCATCTAATTATTGTAAGCACAACTTTCATACCAGTGACTCCTAACCAAGATGTCTGTGATCCTTCAATGTATTCTTCTGGAGCTCTGACGTAGAAATAATTTACTTGTTTTCGGGTTTGTCCGTTTTCTGCGCAATCGCAGTCTTCTTTGCAAGGATGCGATTCTATCATGAATTTACTATTCAGTCATTCGAAAATGATGTCAAAACGTAAAAAGGACCATTTACCTATTTTTGACGGACACAATTCACATTTGTTCCCATCACTGAAAGCTACTGAGGACTTTCTTATCTGTCCACTACAACACTGCTCCTTTGTAAAGTTGCCATCAATAGGATTTTCGCACTTGTCATTGTGAGTAAACGATTTGAAGCATTTTCCAATTCTGGCATCTAAAGTCAATTGCCGTTACCTACAGAATATTGATACAAACTGATCTCATAACTAATACCTTGGGGTGGATCAAGATTGCATCCTCCAGGATCAGCCCTGTTGACACCTAAAATAGAAACAGAGTAAAACACTTTATAACCCATCGTTTTGTTACAAAAAAACTCGTAAAAATTAATAAGAATGAAAAGCTTACAGCCAAAGTAATTCGTTTGCACCCAGACATAAGACCTGTCACACTTGCACAAACTATTCGTTAAGTTATGTGTGCACAATTCCGTATTCAACTCAAATACATGCATAGAGTAATACCCATCTAATTCTCATTTGCTTCTTATATATTTGCCAAATAATCTTGTCAACGACGGCCAAGCTGATGTAATAAATTAGGTGGCATGCAATTGATTGTGTAATAAGTTAATTTGTTTATTAATTAATTCACCGCTGATATTCTTTATTTCATGTGATATTAATTAATTAATGATGGTTGGATGACACGCAGTGACGATGATGTAACTGCTAGTATCTAGAGATAGGAGCAAACCTACTCAAGATTCCGGCGACACCTCTACGACTGGTTACTTTAATTTATAATTTTAGTATCTCAATGTCTATCTATACCCTTTTATATGGCGAAGGCATAGGTGCTTGCCACGTCTTAATTTAAAAATGAACATTTTGGGCTGTTTAGTGTTGCTGACACTATGCCGGATAGTCTCAGATCTGCTTATCCCCGCGACATGCAATTGTGTGCTTTTAATTGTCCCATTTTCTTAATATTTACCAGAGTTGCTAAAAATAAATTAGACAAAGGTAATAGGCGCAGTGATCGAGCGACTGTCAACAATAGTGACTTTAGCGAGTGACAAAACTACATACAAAAGTATACCTTGTGGATCTAGCTCAGCTCGATAATCATAATCTCGTCTAACTTCTTCAGGCTGCATCAAGAACTTTATACAGCATATGGAACAGAATATTAATCAAATGGATCCTTACTTCAACTTTGATTTTCATTTCTACTTCTTCATTTCCGAACGCTGACTTCATTTTTACAGTCAACTTTGTGGTGCCCACTTCAAGAGGCAACAAAGGGATGGATACCGAGCGTGTGTCCTGAGCGTCGATCAAAAAGCAAACAGGAGTCGTCGCCTTTCCGGTACCCGCAGATGTGCAAAGATTGTCGGGTGGATTCACAATTTGAAGACAAGCCTGCAATATTCAAATACAAACTGAAAGAGAGCTCTCAAAACTGTTTTCCTAAAAATGCGTTTACTCTTTGTGGGTTTGAATTGTGGTTGTATACAGAACAAGTTACAGACACCTGCTCTTGACGCTTAAACGAATATGGTAAATGACATTCCGCGAATATTGGTCTGAAAACAGTCAGCTCAACTGGTTCCGACACACAAAATCCAGTTTTACAACATTGAGCCAAACCGTAGATAGACCATGTAGTGATCGAATCAGGAACTGCAAGATCATGACTGACTGTTTTCGAATCACTAAATGAAAACAACAAATATTAAAATCAATTTATTGATAACTGATGGATTGTCTAACCCATTTGTAATGACTTTGTCTTGCAACCAGACGTGAGGAAATGAAGTCCTCCTTCTAAATGATAGTCCATCAGAGCTTTCAAAAATGTCATTGAATTCAGATGGAATATTGGCTTTTGCCCTTAAGTCTAATGAAGATTACGAATAACGCAGTTGTAACTCAATTAGAAAGGCAAATAAGTAAATTACTTCCAAGGCAGCAAGCATACTGTTCATGAGCTTCTTTTTCACTTGTGACATTAAAAAGCAATGATCCTTTGAGCATTTCCTTGTACTCCATCAAACAGAAATCATATCTCTGCTTCGGCATAGTCCAAATACCCTTATCTCGAATACGCTGATGAAGCTCGGGACAAGGGTTATCAGCTAGTATCGAGCAAAGAAGGATAAATTTATCAATTTCTAAAACTATAATTATTACATTGTTTCAAAACATTTACTATTTATGACATTAACATACGACGAAGGATATACAGTAGTGCCTGGTATTTTTGCGTTTTAGTATTTTCATATAGTTTTGACCTTAATTAAGGTATTGTCTTGCAATGCACCGTAAGGTCTTCAAACGGTAAAAATACACTTTATTTTTAATTTATATATTTTCTAATTTATTTATATATTGTTAAATTTATGTACCACAATGTTTTGTCAAAATTATAAACAGTCGCTGATAGTGGTGCTATTGCAAGGATTGTACATTCCCTAGTCTTTCGGTCGGTCGCGAGTATGTATTCAAATTTTAACAATGACCCCACTGTGACATTGGTAATATAGGCCAATCACAAATTTGTGTTTCCGCTAGCAATTGTATTAAATAAATTAAATTTTAATTTTAATTAATTATTGACTATTAGATAAAATATTGCGAAATTCTGTGTTGGACTGCAAATCTTTATAATAATAATATATTTTCTCTCGTACCCAAATAATATTCTTTTACAAAGCTATATAGATAAAAAAATTACTTACCAAGTGCATCAGAACGTTTTTCACGCTTTGCTGCACATTCATCATCTACCAAGAAAAAGACAGAAAATAGCATTATAATATGAACTAGATTGCACAAATATACGATTTTAATCTTATCAATGTGATACCTGGTCTAAGGCAAGTAGAACGGCAGGATCGTGAACAACAGCTGCACTGAGGATTCAGCTCAGTTTGTGAAATCGCAGTCAGTCCTGCTACCTGCAAAATAGCGAAATACTTTAATCAATCAAAATGTTTAACAAATTTTTAAATAATTAATACATCAGTTATATTTGTAAAGTAACAACTATTTTAATTAAAATACTAGATTACATGTACATGACAATTCTTTTTATAAAACTTTGGAATGCTAAAAATTGATAAGTTAATTTAGAAAAACTCTTACGTCAAATATACCATCTGAGCTTGCCAAAGTGTGACCACATGAGCTCGAGCAGCTATCCAAACTTTTAAACATCTGTCGACAGTTGTGCACGAGCAATACTAGTTAAGCTTTACCACACTCGACTAACGTAGCAATACGTCTCACCTTTTCGCGAGTCAGTTTGCTTTCGTTGTTGAGAATATACAATCCCTTGTCCACAGCAAGAAGAGCAACATCCGAAAATGGACAATCCACATTGATGTCAAGCTTGACTAGCGAACCAGGTTCTACTTGTGGTTTTGATAACCTAAGAGATATCTACAAACAATAATTCTGTTATAATCCGAATCCTTTTTACTAGTTAATTAAAATTTCAAAAAACTGTACCTCGTTTGCACACTGTTTGTCGGTGTCCACACAGGCAACGTCAGAAATGACCTGTTTGTGCCAATTGCAACGTTTCAAATAGTAAGCAACGACGCAGAAACGATCAGCCAGCTGAGGAGTGACCTTCACCTGGAAGGTAGTGATCTGACCTGGCTTACTAGAAAAGTGTTGTGAAGACTGAATGCTCCCTCTGGCAACTACAAGTACAGTAATTGGCAACTAAACAGCACAAATTTAGAAAGAAATGGTTGGAAATATCAATATGCCAAACGATAGATCAAGCTTACAATCTCGTTGTCTGAGTTTGACTTGATTATTTCAAAGTCAGCAAATCCTCCAATCTGATAAACATGATACCTTTATGATTTTATTAATTAAAGTGCTAGCTAGTATTGCTAAATTTCAAAAATAAAATTTTATTAGTTAAATAAGGAAATTTGAAAAATAGGAAGCGACTGTAGCTATAACAGCTGATTTTCAAGCATAAGTTTCCAGAAGACCTAGAGGCTGTTGTTTTATTACTGCTTTTTGTTATTTGTTGCTGTTGTTTGTCTAATTTTTTTTATTGTCGTTGTTAATAATGTTGTTGGTGTTGTCGAAAACGTTGTTGTTGTTGTTGCTGTTGTTGTTGTTGTTGTTGTTGTTGTTGTTGTTGTTGTCGTTGCTATTGCTGCTGCTGCTGTTGCTGTAGCTGTAGATGTTGTTGTTGCATATAAGACAGAAAAACAAAGTTTTGGCTTAAGCAGCTATGGTGACTGCTTAAAAGCAAGTTGAAAGACATTCATTAATCGTGTGTGTGTGTGTGTGTGTGTGTGTGTGTGTGTGTGTGTGTGTGTGTGTGTGTGTGTGTGTGTGTGTGTGTGTGTGTGTGTGTGTGTGTGTGTGTGGTGTGATAGCTCAGTTGGTTACAGAGTCAGGGACTTTGAAAGGTCACAAGTTTAAGTCATCGTGATGGCTAGCTATGGCATAATTTCCTTAAGCAAGAAACTAACATTCATTTGCTTCTCTCGACTCAGGAGTATAATTGAGTACCTGGTCATTGACTGTGGTCCTAAGCGGTCATCGGCTGTGACGTGACATCAGCAACTGAGGTTTTAGTGAGAGTTCGGGTGCTCGCACCACAATTGGCTTCACAAGTCGGTGCTCCTGCGAGTGCCTGGGCCGGCTTCAGAAGTTTTCTAGTGCAGGCCCAGAGTTTTCTGAGTAGAGCACAGTGCCCAGCTTAACAGCTGGGGCCTGACCACTGAGAGACAGCTCCTGACATTTAGGATTTAGGAGTTAGGTGTGCGTACGTGCGTGCGTGTGTGTGTGCGTGCGTGCATGCGTGCGTGCGTGTGTGTGTGTGTGTGTGTGTGTGTGTGTGTGTGTGTGTGTGTGTGTGTTTAGCTCCTGACATTTAGGTTTAGGTTATGTTTTTAGGTTAGACACTTACCCTCTCCTTTCCAATCGACTTTGGTCTGACAGAGAAGAGGCCAGTGCAGGCAGAACAAAATTTCTTAAATTTGCAATCGACTCCTAACTTCTGATCTCTTGCCTTCACCTGGTGTAAAAGTTAGAGATAAAAATATTACGATTTGGTAAGACTCAATAGCTGGTCTGTAGCATGAATACTTTAATTGTAACACTCTCTTGATCTTCACCGCCGACATCCACTGCAAAGTTGGCTATACCACTAGGACCAGTTGTTTGCCTTCTATCGTTACCCTCATAAGAGGCCGTAACCAACACGCCTTCTGCACTATCGCCATTTGGATAACGAGCACGAATCTAAACACAAAATATTCCAACAATGACAACATGAAATAGCTGTGTGTCGAAGGTATTGTAGTAACTATTTAAATTGCCATTTTCTGTGTGACTGTCGGTTAGTTTGTTTGTAACTTTCTAGTTTGATATTACACATATTTTTTATTCTATTTTAAAGTATTTGATTGTTCATTGAATTGTGTGTATATACGTTATATATATTAATTTTTATCATAATATTATAATCAATACTAAATTATTAAATACCAAGTTAATATAATATATTAATACATATATTTTGTTAAATTTATTTATAACTTCAACAAATTTGTTACCGTGTTACTAATTTATGATTGGTAATAGGATAAATAATTAAAATTATAGTGACAAACCTGCATCTGTAGAGTGACGTTTGGTTTGTAGTATGGCGGCATGAGGTCACAGTCGAGCTTGATAGGATTGTCCGTAAACACTGCGTTGTTGTCAAACGCGCTAGCTTTGATGCCACTAGCCTTCTCAGTTACTTCAGCAAACACAGACAATCGTTTACCAATTGGAAACTCATCGTATCCTATATTAGAAAATGTCATCTTCTTTATTCCTAAATCCTACAACCAAAATATATATCTAGTTCAAAAGATTAATCTGTAGTAACCATTGAGAATTATTTTAACCTTGGGTCGCAGAATAAAGCTATTGCTATAGAAAACGTTGGCAGATTCAGATGTTTCATTCCAAATACCGAGTTGCACACGTAAACTTCCAACGACTCCTTTGTTGTAAGTATACCTATTTGGAGTAAAATAGACTTTTATCTTGTCATGACACACACACACACACACACACACACACACACACACACACACACACACACACACACACACACACACACACACACACACACACACACACACACACACACAGCAATTGGCAAGTGGATCAGCCGTGCATGAAAGATGCTGGGGAAAGAGACAGATGGGAAGGAGAGGTCGAGGTTTGCAATTTAAGTCTTACTTGGCTGCCACATTAATCCAGATATTCTCATCAGCTGTCTTCACAAATCCTGGTGATCTGACGACGACATCAAAGCGTGGAAGGACTAAAATGAATACTAACTTGATAAAACTCAAACAGATATACGTGTATGCGTCACACTCTATACATACAGCCAAAGTATAACAAATACATATAATCCACTTAAATAAAACAAAAGATAACCTAAAAATTTCATATTGGCCGAAATTAGCTTAAATATTTATTTACAATAGTAAAATTGCATTGACAGACACAGTCAGCTATATATACTTTATATTTTTCAATTTTTATTTTCATTATTTGTACGGTGTATTATTTTAAAAATAATCTATTACCATATATAACACCTCCTCAGCACTATATGTCATAATAATATATTTTAATTCGTCCCAATAGGTGCAAGCCTAGCTCTCACATATGAGAGAATGCATGCATACAATACACAGTCAACCCCCCCCCCCCCCACACACACACACACACACACATACAATCAATCGATCACAGATAGCAATATTAATTATAAAACAAATACAAACACTGACACACTAACAAACTAACAAGCCAACTAACAAAAAATTGTACACACTAACCGTAGTTCTTCACTTCAAAGCTTGTCTCGGATATCACAGTGTCCTACATCACAAAGCAATTCTAGGCCGTTCAAGATCAATCATTAGAGTCAGTTCGTGTTCTATCCTTACATCACAGCTTCGTTTAGCAACAATAGACCAATCTCCTTGAATAGGAGTTAACCCCAAGCTAAAATTTCGTCTCTTTATCACTAAAAATAATACAATAAAATTTAAATCAAATTGACAACAGGGTGTCCCGGATGCTCTTACTTTCTTGAGATCGAGAAACGCATGGCTTGATGGTCAATCGATCAATTATAATATTTTGTGGATTCTAAATGACATTATATTAAAAAGCAGAAGCTTATTGTTTGTACAGGAATAGAGGCTTGCCTTAATGTCGAGAAGAACGTCGCACATGCACTGTAACAAGAACTAATCTTATGTCTGTAACAGTATGGCCGCATGAACCTGATTGTCTTACCTCTTTATCGATTCTACAGCAAGGAACAAAGTTGCAGCCAAGAACAGCCACTCGGATGTTGACTGCAAACGTTTACTCAACTTTGAATGACATTTTGACAAAGTGCAACAAACATATAGTTAGTTACCTTCGTCATTCTGTACGTAAATGGGTTTGTCGGTCTGGATGAGCACAAGAGAAGGACTAGATTTGACGGTCACTGAGACTGCGTTGTTGAACGACAACGAGCTGTCGTCACTGATTGCTCTGACGGTTACAGAACGTTGATCACTAGGAGGTGTTGGTTTCGGAAGACGGTGGCATGGAATGGAAAGAAAGAAATCTTTGGGAGTGCCTGAAACAACAATTAATAAATCTAATTAACTCAAAATCCGCAGTCGAACAATGTGCAATGTCTTCTGTCTCAATTCACGTCAACTGTTACACTAAAAAAACTGTTGTCTAAATATGACCTTAATAGTTACGGTAATGCTCAAAACTTCAAATAAAATTGTTTCTTATTTGTCAAGATGTAATAGATCATTTCATTGGAAGACTAGAAAGATGAATTAAGATGTCTGCATGATTAGGATGTTTTCTTTTCAGGCTTTCCATCCTCTCTACAATTTCCAGCTTAGCTACAATATGCGCTATAGACATAGATAAGGGGAGAGAAACTGTTTAATTAATTTCAAGGTTGTGCATGCAAATTTAAGTGATGCGAATGGCTGCATGCTGCTGTTGTCATAAGAAAATAAATTTTTGTCTAACTATGTACAATGCAGTGATCATTCTGCATATGTCAGAAGATCAATGCTACGATACACAGCACGTTCTCAGCTGCAAGTTGGTCACGAAACGCTCACAAAATAGACTTACTTGACAAGCAATTTTTAAGAGCTATAAATCCTTTTGCAACTATAGCTCCTTATACGCAACAACTATGATGCAAATTCGTTTTAGTGTGGATTGTTGCAACACGCACAGACACAGACAGACAGACAGACAGACAGACAGACAGACAGACAGACAGACAGACAGACAGACAGACAGACAGAGACACACACACACACACACACACACACACGCACGCACACACACACACACACACACACACACACACACACACACACACACACACAATACAAACACCGACAAAGAGTTCTTAACGACGAAATGTCCAGCCTAGAAGCTTAATCTGTTTTTTTTGGCGATTTTTTGTCCGATATCATCGTCTGGCAGCTGTTCAAAGACAGACTCCTAGGCATGCTCGACTTAATTAATTGCATTTGGATCACGTGTACAGCGGACAAGCGAAAGACTTTGATGCTGCTGTTCAGTACGACAGCAACGCGTCCGTCGCCGCCAACATTTCCGCAAGCGTCAAGGTACTAATCGCTGACATACGATTGTCTGCTAGCGTAACGTAAACAGTACTGGAAACGCCGTTAAGTACGGCACGCGGGGGTGAACGAAGAGGTCTGGTCTACAAGAGCTAGAGGCTAGCAAAGAACTCAGAGACAACGACGCTTGTTTCACCTGCTTTAACATCGACTGTGTCTGTTCTGTTAATGACAACTCCATTGGCGTCTTCCACTACCAATCGTGTTGCGATTGCAGACGATCCCACGTCGAACACTGAAACAACCACTCTCTCGTTTTGACAACATTGCAGCACTTTCGGAAGTGCAACAAAGTAGTCACTGCAACAGTAAACAGAATGAGATGTAATTGCATGCATTTAATTAGTGGGGAAAATGCGTCGTGATTGTGACGTACCCACTCTGAACTGAGCAAATGCAAGAAAGAAAGGCGAGAAGGCACAAAAACCGTTCTTTGAACGCCATCGTGATTGCAGCTAGCGAAAATCCTGGTATAGAGAAGACTGCAGAAGCACCTAGTAGCAGCTCTAGTTGCGTGCGAGTACTGGACGTTTGTCGTGTTTCGCTCTAGTTTTGCAGCTACCACTTCCTTAGTTCTAGTCGCGGTAATTCCATGCAGATTTTGATCACATGTATCTCTGTACGGACGCGTCCGGTTAGCTGGCATTTATCAGGTGATGGCTTGACCAAATTATGTGTAAAAAAGGGGGCGTTATCGTATAAGATAGAGGGTGTCGTGTATTAATTATTTTCAGGAGA
>CAXXBX010000170.1:0-26436 GCA_964274945.1 Dehalococcoidia bacterium
TTATGCACAATAACTGTAGTGCATGTGTACGGCAACAAACACAAGGCGAGATCCGTCTAGGCGCGATTCGTATTGGTATCTCGATCAGATGTTTACTTGCTTCCAATTTCTTTAGTAGCTAGATAAGTTGGTAACATCAACTCTGTATTTGTAATAATAACTTTGATTTTCTACTCTTTAACTTTCTAATTTTCCAATTTTTATTCTTTAATTTCTTATTTGTCGATTTCTTCAAGATTTAATTAACTGTTAAACATAGGAATTTTCTGATTGGAATTACGATAAAAAAGTGAAAGAAAACAAATTAATTGACAGATTATACTATGGTGAGTAGAAACAGTTAAAAAATGGAAAATTGAACAACAAGCCTACAGCACCTGGTGTTCCCAGGCGGTCTCCCATCCTAGTACTGACCCGGCCCGACTCCGCTTGACTTCGGTGTTCGGACGAGAACCGGTATGTTCGAAGTAGTATGGCCGTAGGTGATATTGAGTAGAAACTGTAAGCTACTTATGCATGCATGGTATCTAAAGAAAACTTGCAGAAGCCTCTAATGAGAGAACATATTTTCAATGTGATTTAAAGCGATCAGAAACAACTGGATTGCAGTTCGATCATTAACTATCCATTTGCAAATCGACGCGTAGATAAACAAACATGTTTTGGAACACTTCATTGTCTGCATGAACTCTAACAGCTAACGCACGTTCTCCAGTCTCAACTGTCGCAAGTCAGCTTGAGAATTGTATCTCTAGCATCGGGATACTCTTTCATCAACTCCCGCCTTACTCCACTCTTAGATCCAGAAAGCTGGAAAGCAGGCGTAACCGAAATACCGAAAAGACTCCAGCCTCCTCTACCATCAGCCGATGCAATAATTCCAAACCAGGTACCAAGCTTGGCAACGTGAAACAAACTTTGGCCAGCACGGATGTCAGTACCCATAATCGTCTTTCTCGTGTGTCCGGGAACGTCTTTGCTCAGCTCGACAATCGTGATCGGATCGCCCATGTGAAAGTGAAACATTTCGTCGGCGTCCAAATGATGGAAAAATGACACTGCGCCGTCTTTCATCATGTAGAATATGTGGCTAGCAGTCGATCGCGTTTCGCTGCCCACGAGGTGATTACTTCGATAGACTTCTGCAAAGTAACCATTTGCACCAGATTGAGGAGTACAACCTGGAGGAAGTTGTAGATTCAATAAGCGAATAACTTCATCTGCTGTCAAAGCTTGAAGATGAAGAAGAAACGTTAGCGATTTGGAAAATAGTTTGAAATCAACTGATTGTCAAGTATTCATTTGAATTCTTTAGTATTGATATTTAGCGTGCGTAAAAATAAAGCCAAACGATTCCTACACTGGACGACAAGCATAAAAGAAAGAAATGCCAATAAATTTAACGTCTCAAGCAATTTACTTAATTTAACTTTAGCGTTGTGAAACATTAATTACATGTTGAGTCTAACTAAAGACGTCCTGCAGTTACAGGCACGCAGCACCGTTTCAGTCGTATAAGAGACCATGGGCCAAGAAAGTTACTCATCAGTGACCCTCTCTATAATATTGTTTCTCACAGTGTCTCGCGAACACTTTTGTATACGTGTACTGTCTATCATTTCATGTAAAAGTTCTTCTTGTCTAGTAGAAGGCAAACGATCGGCTGGGCCCTCGAGCGAGCACACCCAATGTCTATGTTAGAACTTATAGAAATAGTTTTATTGCCTACACACAATACAAGCGATTCACAAGTTGGGGGCGGGGCATAAACAGCTCATTTGAGTCTGAGATGCGGCTACGTGTACGCATATAGTGTAGCAATTACAGGAATCCATTGAAGTTGTAGTTGGACGTATGCCAGACGACGGATATCGTGACATCGTGAAATAGCCCGCAATGCATAGTGCACTCAAGTGTACGAGCGATTGAAGGTCATGATCGCAGGTTCGAGTGAAGTCTAGTTACTAGATAACAGACAGAAGTAAATTCAATGGTCACCTGTACGTATGTACCAGCCTAGTTGATTATGCTACTGTATTTGCTTAGTAAACAACTGCCTGCCCTAATAATCTGCTCGTAGAAAGAGAGTGTGACTCACCTTCAGCGTGCGGGTCACCTTTCCACATGTCGATATTCATTTCATGAGCAAGGCACGTGACAAATATTTGCCTTGCAGAAATGCAGGACGAAACAAGGTGTAGTTCTACGATTGCCGCGTTTTCATGGTGACGGGCAAATTTTGGTCATAAGCGAAAACATTGTAATCCCAGACAAAATGGAATAACAATTTAATTAATTATTATATAATAGATACAGTGGACTGTTTTATTAAGAAATATCTATTTGCAGACTAATTTTGAAAAGACATACAGTTTGTGTTGAATTCAACACAAGTTAATTAATTAATTGACCAAGAGTTGACAAAAGCAAAGTACTAGTACTGTACTAACAGACTGCGATTGTAGAAACAGTGTCCGAGTTTTAGAAAAGGGCAACCCAGCACTGATGCTTTTAATGTGTTGCTCCCCCTTTTTTTATAAATTACACACAGCAAGGCATCCTCTGGATAAAAATATAATGCCCCTTATGTCAACACCTCAATTTTTTTCGATAACAGATCAACAGAAACATTTTATGATCTGATCAAGGTCGTGGTCATTCCTAGTTTGTAGCAGAGCAGTGGTATAGCTGTATTTGCATATTTAGGTATATCACAAATTTACAGTATTTTATAACATCAATTATTTCAGTTAACTTAAGATTAATAAAGCCCTGAAAGTGCACCTGCGGCAACAATTTAGATGCCTATGACAAATTCAACAAGCAAGCCCTTCTGTTGAAATAGCAAAACATTTTTTAATACCTTCTGTAATAAATATTTTAAATTCGACAGTGTTATATACTCTTAACAATTAATTAATTGTTTTTACAAATTGCTTCAATTAGGTTAATTTGCATCTACAATTCAACTAGAATCCAAAGTATTGATCCTCAACTTTTCGTAATAATGTGAAACCATTTTCAATAATTTCTAACCTTCAATCAACGATGCCACCTTAAAATTCCTCTTTAGATCAGATTTACATTCCAACATATATTTAGCGTGGTTTGTAGACATTTCAGTATATTAATTAATTGTATTGACATAACTTATCACCAGTAAAATTGAAAAACATAAACCAAGCATACACACAAAGTACATACATGATAAACAGACAAACACATAGACAGAGGTAAACAGAGAGACAAAACTAAACACACAGGCACGAACGCACGCACACACACACACACACACACACACACACACACACACACACACAGGCACGCACGCACGCATGCGCGCGTAAGCACCTACCACTATACCCTTAGCTTGGATTTCTGGGTCTCGGGGAGTTACCACTATACAAAACACCAAGCATGACCATCTTCAACAACTGCACATACCATATAAAACATAGTGTTTAAGAGTGCTGTACTGCAATGACAGTCTACATGATTCCAACTACCTGCCCTAGATATCGCTTTTCTTTGCTCAATCAAACCCTCCATCAACATAACACAGCAGCCCATATTTTGTTCTTTCTCAATGGTAACTGAATAAAATATACGCATACATACATTTACATCAAGTTAGTAATCGACTGCTTTAAATACACATAAAGCAGTAACTGAATATGGTTGGCAACTGTCAAAACAAATTTTCAAATCGTATATAAAATAAAAGATTATCCATCTATCGTCTTTACTCTACTGTACTCCTACTGTTGTTGAAGTCAACACTTCCCGCTTGCTTGCACTGCTGTACCCGGGGTACTGCTGTCACTATCAAGCCCGTGAATTTTCTTTTTTTTTATTTTGTCTTGAAACTGCTGCTCAAGTTTTCGTACATCGTCCATTGTCATTCCTGTCACCAAGAAGTAAGTTACAAAATAATCATCAAAAGATACACCACGAGTACAGCAACATTATTTATTACACTCTAGCGCAGCAGGGTTTTACAGTAAGAAAGTTTTCCTCGTAATATCAACAAAATTTTCTTTGTGGGAAGCTATGGCACTTTCGCCACACTCCAATTACTCACTATCAATTTCCAGCATTTGCTGAGCAAAGGTCGGCTGCTTTCATCACTCTACTCAGGCTATATGACAACAAACAGACATTGGCAAGCAATAAGCCATAGCTGTGGGGCAACAACAAAATAAAACGGGATATCGTTGTAGTAATGTGCACCTGACTCAACGCTATCACCTGCACTCACAATAAGATTGCATGTCAAGGACAAGATTATGACCATTTGACTTGATGAAACCTCAAATATCTCACTAATTAGCTTAGACTCTGCCTCACTGCTGCATTTGGGATAAGAAGTTGCACGTTTAGTCTAGTCTGGCATTTAGTAGGTAATTGTGTAGCTGCAGTTGAACATCCCCTATGTTATGTGTTGCGTGCATCTGCCATCGGGAGATATAGTAGACTAAAAGTTTTTGTGGGTGAGGAAATGTAGGTTGGCTACTCGACCCGTGCATGGGATGTAGAGTAATCCTTATAGAGCCCTGGGTAGACTGACAAGTTTTCAGTCAACATTCCAAAACCCAAATCAAACCAAACTATCGTAGTACAAGCATACGACCTTACGTTCTTAATCTCATATTTAATAATTTACTTCTCTGTGGTGTGTGCGTGCGTGTCCTGCATGTCATGGGTTTGCTATTTCCGAAATCACCATGCCAGCTATCAATCCATGCAAATACCTGCCGATGCCCAACAACAAGAATGTCACGTATCCCTAAAATGACAAAGAAACGTCTTCAATTGAATTGACTTGGAATCAAATTACTTGTAAACAAACCAAACAATTCTATGCCAAGTAGTACAAGCATCTGATACCAAGATAATCAATGTGACAAAGAAAGAGAAAAACAGATATCCACATGCGTAAAGATACAAAAGTCTAGCATATAACTTTGACACCAACAAGATCCTCTCTATAGTGTATTAACCTTAAGAAATGTACCAAGGCATTCATTTTCTTTGATAGCAATACAAAAGTAGAGAGTATTAGAGGAAATCAGGAAAGCATGAAAATGCTGTCTTCAACACAGCTAGAAATAACCGTAACAGAAAGATAACCAAAGTCACATTCACAAAAGGTAATAAACTACTGGGTGGTCAACATCAAATATATCAATCATCTCTAATCGTCGAGGATGGCGTCTTGCGAATTCTTCACGAACTGATTCTGTATCAACTGGTACATCTCTATAGATATAAAGAAGACATAGTCGCACAAGCCTCTAATTTCCCATAGTTGGTCTCATGTCTGTCTTGATTTGCTTTAGCCCACTGAAAGATCTTTCTGCAGAAAATGTTGTAACTGAATACAAAAGGAAGGTGGCACCATGAGGTTCCCTTCTGGCTATGCCCTGTCATAACATATGACAATAACCCAATAAATTCTATTCTGCTACAGTGAACGACACGTACTCTACTGTACAAGTCACTCAACGCTAGTTATCTCTAGACTAATATAACACGTACGCAAACCGCAGTCACACCTAAAGCGCATGCTCGCTATACCACACTGTTGAAATAATTTTTAATTTATTTATTCTAAATAAATGTTTTGTAGTGAGTTGTAGACTATCTTAACTTAGCAGCAACTAACAACAACGACAGCATTATTATTATCGTAGGGTTAAAAATAATAATGAAAATAATTAATAATGACAATAATAATGAAAAATCATAATAGTAAATAATATATATGCACACAACAAGTTCTGTGTACTATGTCCTCATGAGATGTTGTGTCATTTCAAGGTTACTGAGATGTCACAGAGCTCATTTGACAGCAAAGTCCTGGAAAGATCTACTCCAACTAACGTGAAATCACTTGATAGAATTGAGACACGGAGTACTTCAAATTATGTCTTTGCTTGCTTCATAAGATTGCGTGTGCAATGTTTGTGCCATGGAGTTTTGTGAATGTTAGAGTGGTGACCATGCACTAAACAGAATCTAGGTATAGTTGACGACTACATCACACTATAGTTCTTACAAGTTAGAGAAAACAAAGAAAAACATTTCTTGGTGCACTGAAAGTACGTTTGATGTGACTAATTTCCGAAGAAAGGAAACGTCTTGTATTTAGCTGTGTCATACTTCCAAACTGCCCGTAGTCGTTCGCGGAAAAGATCGGTGCAAAACCGTCTCTTGGGGAGTTCGAATTCGACAATACCGTTGCAGTACAGGCAAATGGTGTGCCCACCATCTTGGAAAGTGTCGTATTGTGTGTGTGTGTGTGTGTGTGTGTGTGTGTGTGTGTGTGTGTGTGTGTGTGTGTGTGTGTGTGTGTGTGTGTGTGTGTGTGTGTGTGTGTGTGTGTGTGTGTGTGTGTCACGCTCGTTCTCTTGAAGTAGTCGATTCTTTCAGAATGTCTATCCCACGCAACGACTAGACACTCAAATTGAAAGAGAGCTTCTACGTTGATGCTGTATGGCTTTAGAGTACCCGTACACTGCAGTCTAAGATATCGGGTATCTGACTGTCTGCGGACGTACATATGATTATTTATTTATTACTTTCTTCCTCGATTCCCAACCATTCACGTGCACTCTTTTGCGGGGGCGCGGATGCCCTTGCTAGAAAATAAATAGAGCGCCGTAGCGCACTTGGCGGATCGACTGCTCTATACGAGGATATTTTGTACTAAGACACCGGTTTCTAAAGATACCGAGATCATCGCGAAAGTCCAAAAAACAGCGGAGATATTGAAGATTTTCAAAGTTTACACTTATGGGGAACAGACAGTAGTCTCGGTTGGAGACGCTTTCTCGTACGTACTACTGAAAGTATATGCATGAGGTCAACAGTAGGAGGAGCGAGCGAAAAAGCATCTGGGCGCACTGCTAACACAAACGAGTTCAGGGGCGGGTAAGCTATTAGATCCAAATTATACCATTATTCTAACTGCATTATGTGCAACAATGCAATCGTAATACGATGTAGGTAACTGATCAGTCATAGTATCGAAACACTCAGCAAAAACAAGCTAACCACTGAACGACGCAGTGACTTCGCGATCGTCTGCAACAACAGCAACGACGTGATCGCGGAATCGACTGTTGGAGGGCGTTTCTCCAATGGACTGCCAAACACAACGCTGACATCACCACGTTGAATCTGTTCGCCTTCACACAAGCTAGCGCCTATCATTGCAGCTGTTACAAAGTGTTCTGTCAAGCTTGCTACCTGGTCTCTCATGAGAGAAAGCAATGACTCGGATGGAAAGAGCAGTCTGCACTACCAAAGACTTGCAGAGTCTTGGACACTCTTAGTATCATCAGAGACTTGCCATAGCCAGTTGGAAAACACGCGTGAACGTCGTCTCCTCGGGCCAGATGACATATCATGTATGCAGAGGTGCTGCAACGACTTCAGAGCTTCGATCACGAATTGAGGACAGCAAACAGCTAGTGGTTCCGCTATTAAATCATCTGAGATGAATCTACGAGAATCAGTCTATTTAGCACAGGCGTAACTTCGATTTCTAATTCACTCGGGAAGACCTCCGTCGCAATAAACGCTGCAGCTATTGTAATACTAGCCTAACTGTGTGCCTAACAATGTTAATTAGCGTGCCTAGAATTGTAACCGTAAACTCTGTGGTATTGTTCTTGTTGTAGACCAATCAAACAACCGCGGAGCGAGGGGGAAGTTTCTATTGGTGCGGAGCGTTTCATGTTTAAAGTGTAATAAAATATGGGAAGTTTCGAATAGACTAAATAGGGTGTTTTCTATAAGTAAAACGTTACAAAACTTAACACGGACAGAATTATTACAAATGTTCATACGACCGGTCAGTGTTGCTCTGAGGTAAATATACCTACTACATTGTTTAACCAACAGTGTTGATTGAAATTTCGTTTGGATGCAAAAGTTTCCCTAATATTCAATTTGGAAATTTTACAGCCCACCTACTAAAGTCCGAGAAATAATCTTGGCTACGCCCATTAGCGTAGCGTCGACGGGTGGGGTGCAACATCTCCAATCTTTTGGCGTTTCCAGCAAAAATCGAAAGCGTCATATGTTTCCCTCAGGTTACGAAACAGTTAGTTTAATTAATGTTAGAGCGGTGTGTTGACAACGAGATTAACCGTTTGATGGACCACATCAACATTAGAATATGCATGGAGAAGGCTACAAAAAGTTGTGACAAGAAAAGTGCGCATGCTCAACACACTTTCCGTCGATAGCGGACGGCGTGGCTTTGCACTGATTGATCAGCCCCTCCAGGCTTGAGGACAACACTACGTCGGTGTATATACGCCCATCTGCAGTCGCAAAGTCTTTCTTGCAACGTCTGTTAGTCGTTTATTACCCTAAATTCGTCGCTTGCCGTAAGTAGCGGGTGGAGGCAAGGATGCTAAGGACGCACGTCCCTCCCATGCACAAGCTGTGCTTCATCCGTAGTCGGTCCAAATTACTTAATTAACTCGCCCTATACCTCATCTGAACATTATACTACCGGGACTGTTACTTCTACCCTAACTGGAAAGTCTATTTAGTGACATCATAAATATTAACTATCACCACACCACCACTCAGCAAAATCATGGATCTGTCGCTGATATGGGTGTAGGTTACTGCCACACAAAACGCAAGAAACCCGTAGATCAAATAACTACAATGGGGATGCTTGAAGTGTACTGTTCATGCATATATAACTCTAGGCTCGAGTGTCTAGCCAGTCGTCTCCCTCAGGAAGAGCAAGATATAGCAAACTCTAACCTGTTTTGCAACTCATTGTCTAGACGGATACAGACGTGTCAACAAATAGACTTCCGGTCTCAACAATCGTATCCGATGTCGCAGCTGCATGCCAGTAAAGTTTGCTACGAAAGAGCACAGAACGCGGCTGTGCGCATTTGGCTTAGACTACTTAGCATTGGAATTTCTGTATACGCGTAAAGCACGTTCTAAGGCGGGTGTTGCACAAGTGGCAAGGCTCTAAGTATAATTTCGGACAATACGTAGCCCACCCATTTCTACGAATCTAGATGGGTTGCGCGAGATAACGGTGTCACTACAGTATACAGTCTGCCGCGTCAAAGCGAGTAGATGGATCCAACAATCAGATCACTCGTCGTAGTTGTCGTTGTGCTGGCTGCACTGGGGCTGCCCGTCGTTACTTCCGACGTTAGCCTGTTGTGTGTGCCAAGTATTGGGCACTTGAGATGTCAATGCAACGGATTTGGTGTCTACTCGCCGCTGTACAGAGCGATGTGCAGTCAAGAAACGGGTATTTGTAACTGTAACGCTACGCTTCACGTCGACGGCGCTCACTGCGACGTGTGTGAGGAAGGATTTCTGAACGAGAACGGTGGGACCGTAGCAGGAAATGATGGATGCCCACTGGCTCACATGGATGCCGTGACCTTCGATGCTCTCTCCGATCCTGAACCCCTCGTTCAAAACGTAGAACTCGATCCGAATGGAGAGAGGATCACAGCAACGACCAGAAGACTGAAACGTTTTGCTCTAGATGCTCCGGTGGGCGTGGTGTCTAGTGACCGTGTCAGAGTGTCTGCATCATACCACAATGTGTCTGCTAGAGGACTACCAAAAAACACAGTTGCAGTGGGATTACTCGACATGTCAGCCGTCTCCAATAATTCTGAGAGCGAGTTTGAACTGTTCGGTCGCATCTTTGAAGAGAATGTCAAGGTAGAAGTGGAGCCCGAAAAGACAGGTGAAGATGACGCCGTGTACCCGTACTTGTACGACTCTCGCACAAACTCTCTTGAAGCAATGGGGCTTGCGGTCGGTGGAAAGAATTCGACTGTGATTCAGTTCTTTACGACTTCTTTGTCACAAGTTGTTCTTGTTTCCGTTTCTCGCGCAACACTTTCGCAGTGGATGAGAAGTCATTCTATTGATACAGGATTTACTCCTCGGCGCAACGGTTGGCCTTTGTCCACAACGTTTCTTTGGCCGACATACAACGGGATGACGATATTTGCAAGGTGGTTCTTTGTTTCTAAAGAAAAGACACTGCAGACTGCAAGTAAGGAATGGTCGAACGACTTGCTTGACCGCATGCTGACGCTCCTGCAAGTGCGCTGCTCTGACCCACCACCTCAACCGGAGTCCGTGTCCGATCTAGAAACGTTTGAAGTTCTCATCCATGCTCTCTTTGTGTCTCACGCTCCACAGATTATTTGGATGGAAAAGTCTGACGAATACGAAGTTTTGCCCGGTCATGCCGTTCTCGTGTACAAATACAGTATGGGAGAGTTTGTCTTTTATGACCCTCGCTTCGGACCTGAAGCGCAAACGCTGTCGTTTGACTTGTCAACAGAAACGTTTGACCCTTACCGTAACGGCGGATATAACCGATTTCGTGTCTACAGCCACACAGCCTTTCAACTGAGCGACACAGATATGGAAACGATTTACAATCAGACGTCTACCGCCTTTAAAAATACCAACTCTCCAGGTAAGCTGATTGATGCACAAAATTGCGAATAAATTAATGATTTGCACTTGATATGACAGACATTGTACTCGATCCGTTTGATACCAAAATAAAGGCCAACTGGATTACCGTACGTGGCAGAGTTATTCCCAAGCCTGGTCAGCCGTTGCCTGCCGTTGTCTTTTCTTATCTGTTTAGTAATGATTCCGAGAGACAATCCGTAGCTCGCGGACGCGTGCTTCTAGATTCTTTCGGCCACTTTACCAAAGTTATAGTAGACATCGACAATGGACAGTCTAAGATTGTATTTGTCGCTGGCGGATACGTTCCATTGAGATACGTATCTAAGAAGAGGCGTAGTTCCCTTCTAATAACTTACGACCTGATAGTATCAAGTATATTTTTTTACCATAGCTATTTCCATCGGCGCATAGAAAGAACAGGGAAACCAAATTTGCTAACCGTGACGCTTACGTGGGATGACGGGTCGTCTGACATTGATTTACACGTCTATGAACCAATTTGAAGACACATTTATTACAGGAATAGAGGAGGGTTTGGTACCTCATTCTTGGATCATGACAACAGGCGAGGTTACGGTCCAGAGCATTACATCGTTGATGCCGATTTTATAGGAACACTAAAAGGCACGTACAAAATCCGGGTACATTCTTTTATGGTTCGTGGCAAGAATAGAGGCAGAAGCATCCGCTGGACACTTAAAATAGAAGGAACGACGCAAGATGGCACTAAGAAGATTACAGGAGTTTTGCGATACTCAAAGAGTTGGAGTTCGACATACGAAGTAGCAATAGAAAGTATGTCATTCAATTAGCAAGTTATTTCATTATATGTCAAGCCAAACCGAAAAATTGTCAAGTTTGGGTAAACCCACCGAACGTATTTCTCAAAGGATTTTTGCTTTAACAATTTTACACATCTATAGCCACAGCAGTCTTGCAGTGCAGTGCAGACGCTCCAGTTTTGTTAAAGTCAACTACGTAAATATATTTCTTGTTCAGGTAGCATGCCTGCCGTATACGTCATAGTAACAGAGGGTCGACAATGTTTGGTAAACAGTAGAACGCTGAGAGTAACCGAAAGCCGGACGCCGGACAGCTTAAACTAACGAAAGTATGTGGGACGTTACACGCCTATTATGTTGAACACGTGCAGAATGCTGAAGCGAGAAATCGATTTCAGGCGGCTTTGACAGACAAAGTACACACACACACACACACACACACACACACACACACACACACACACACACAAAATTTCATACATAGAATTTGGAAGACTTACTTTGTTTGCAGTTACAAGCGTGGTAACTGTTGAAACGATTACCGATCAATCTCGGTCTGTAACTTAATTAAGTAAGGCTGCATACAGTAACTTGCGCAAGCCGAACGTCAACCCAGCGTAACGCCAACCGACGGTAAGGTCAGCGTCCTACTGAAGACCTTTTACCGAAACTCTATGTTCTGACCAGCGTCAAAGACGTTGGACTAGACCCGAGCTCATGGATGACGAAGAATGTTGGTAAGAAGGCATACAGCAACAACAGCGATGCTTTTTACTTCACGTGCGCTAAGAATGGCATCGGACGCCAGGAATTGTTTACAACTAATAAGACATTGCTGGGTTGCGCTCAGAATGTTACTGCAAATCACTAGGTTTCAGCGTCTTATACTACGTTCATGTTATACACTGGGCTGACGCTCAACTTACATGCGTACGTTACTGTAAACCAGAGATGCTGATGTCATTAGCATCTAGGAGAACAGCGATTGCCGGACGCACCTCGTACAGCTAGGGGCTGAAGGTACACAAACAGCAATGGATCGTCTGATTAATGACCTAAGTGACTACCATCGTAGCAATAGTAAAAAGTGAAGAGAAAAACTATCCCGTCTGACCCTATTTTCATCCAAACTTGACAATTATTTCGCTTTAGCACAATAAGACAATAATTTTGCGTTGTTGGTTTACATTTAAAAAATTTGGCGTTTTACCTGCAGCTGTACATTTTATTGCTATTGCTGACAGAAGAGTCGACTGTTTATTGGGTGCCGTCTATCATTACTCCGCTCAGCTGTGGAAGAACGTACTTTCATTGCCCAAAAGAAGAACAGAAGCAAAAGTGTCTCTACTAAAGGAATATAACCCAAAAGCGAGTAAAGAAGGAGGCGTTGAACTGCTGAGCGAATCGTCTTCGAACATCTGTAGCTACAGAGGATGGCGTATTAGAGGAGACAGTCGGAAAAACGAAAGTGTTGCTATCTCACGCATCCATTATTCCGAACGTGGCACGCGCTATCTTCCTGTCTTTATGCATACTGACTGGAGTGTTGTTAAAGCGAAGTGGAACGAGTTGATAAATCATGCAAAACGATACCCGTATGCAGAGCAGCCAGGGCCAATCATCAGGTATCCACAATCGATCTATATTATCGGAGACAACGTCACCAACTCCAACACGTTCATTCGCTGGCTTTTCGATAGTTCCGGCCTGGCTTACAGCGAAATGAAATGGTTTCATCCCGGACGGTATTTAGCCAAACCCGTTTCAACTGAATCATTCAATGGAACGCTATTTTGTGTTGGAAGTCCGACCGTACCGCTTTGTGACCGCATTGCCACCCTATCAAAGCAATGGCTGTGACCGCTGTATGATCTACTGTCCAGATTTGCTTGTTTAGACACAAAGCTACACGTAAGATTAGAACACAATGAGACAAAATCCTGTCGGACAGGGACTGCTAGTGCACGTAAAGTGATCTTAGTCTGTTCTCTGTATCTGCATGCAAATTGTAGCTGTTTCACTTTGCCTTTAGAAGTCTCGGTTTTCTCTGAGTCAAGCTAGAAACGATTAGAACATATGAAAAATCTAATTGCGTGGACAACCTTAACTATATGAAAACAGTTTTGTATTACCATGTATTAAATTTGGTAATTTCTAAGTCTACCTAACAAATTTTAGAAATTATGGCTCTGGCTGCGCCCATCTAGAATTGCAGAGTCTCTGCTGCAAACAACATACGCTCTTTCCGTCTTTTGCATCTAGGCATGGGCACGAAGGGCGCGCGTCTATCCTTCAAGCCTTTACTGGTTCTCAGACACAATCGTCAGTTTTTATTATGTTTTTCCTGGTTCAGGAATGAGTGCAGCATCCGTCGTCGGTTCATTATCTCGTCCTACCTTACCTGGGACACTTATATTCCGGGACTGTTACTTCGAGCGCAACACTTAGAGATGAAGAGTCAATTTATAGTTTTGGAGTTTGTTTTCTAAACTTGTTTTGAGTTCATATTTCATACTTCCAAAAATTATTTATTTATAGTGACTTCATAAATAAAAGGTACCGTATGAGATAAATTATTGGTAAGAAATTTATTTTGCAGATTTTTTAGCGACAGCCAATATAAAATCCACCATTAATTTGGCTTCCGGTATATTTGACGTCATCAGACACGTGGATCAGCAAGATTTTGGCTATGCAGTAGTTGGATTCCATGCTGTAAGCTAATAATTAGGAACCACGAACACAGTTGTCAATCACAAACACATCAAGATAATTTATGGTAAGACATATATTAGTTATCAAACATCGATGTCCAACTGCCAAAAATAAAATCCGCTAATATCTATTTATCGTCAATTTGTTAGCAAACAGCCAAAATATATTTCCGTCAATGTTTCATCTTGTATACGGTATCACAGCACCACCACTCAGCAAAATCGTGCATGGATCTGCTGCTGGCACGTATAGACACACACAAAACGCAGAAGCCCGTAGATTAAACAAGTGTTCAAGAGACGCATGTTACTAACTCTATGCGGTTTAAAACTCATTGTGTAGACGGATACAGACGTGTCAAGAACTATACACGTCCGGTCTCAACAATATGCCTGACATCGCACCTGCCAGCAAATTCGTTACGAAACACGCACTGAACGCAGCTGTACGCACCCAAGCGGGTTTATCTTAGCCTGATTAGCATTAGAATTTCTGTGGACGCGTAGAGCACGTATAAGTCGGGTATCGCAGAGGTGGCAAGGCTCTAAATATTATTTCGGACAATACACAGCCCACCCATTCTCCCAATATAGATCAGTGGACGAGATAACGATGTCACTACAGTCTACCGCGTCAAAGCGAGCAGATGGATACAACTAGCAGATTGTTCGTCATCGTCGTTATTGCGCTGGTTGCAGTAAAGCTGCACGTCGTTACCTCCGATATTAACCGGCTGTGTGAGCCAACTGGGCACGTGAAATGTCGATGCAACGGATTTGGTGTTTACTCGTCGCTGTACAGAGCGATGTGCAGTCAAGAAATGGGTGTTTGTAACTGTAACGCAACGCTTCACGTCAAAGGCGCTCACTGCGACGTGTTCGAGGAAGGATTTCTGAACGAGAACGGTGGGACAGTACCAGGAAATGATGAATGCCCACTGGATCACATGGATGCCGTGACCTTCGATGCTTTTTGCGATCCTGAACCTCTTGTCCAAGACGTATCAATTGATCCAAATGGAGAGAGGATCACAACAAAGACAAGTAGATTAAAACGCTTTGCTCAGTATGCTCCGGTAGGCGTGGTTTATAGCGACCGTGTCAGAGTGTCTGCATCATACCACAATGTGTCTGTTAAAGGACTTCCAAAAATCGCAGTCGCAGTGGGATTACTCGACATGTAAGCTGTCTCCTATAATTCTGAGAGCGAGTTTGAACTGTTCGGTCGTGTATTTAAAGAGAATATCAAGATAGAAGTGGAGCCGGAAAAGACAGATGAAGATGACGTCGTGTACCCGTACTTGTACAACTCTGGCACAAACTCTCTTGAAGCAACGGGGCTTGCGGTCAGGGCCGAGAATTCGACTGCAATTGAATCTTTTACCAATTCTTTGTCACAAGTTGTTTTTGTTTCTGTTTCACACACGGCACTTTCACAGTGGATGAGAAGTCATTCTATCGATACAGGATTTACACCTCAGCGCAACGGCTGGCCTCCGTTTACTACTTTTCTTTGGCCGACGTACAACGGGATGACGATATTTGCAATGTGGTTCTGTGTGACCCTTACCGCAACGGCGGATATAACCGATTTTGTGCCTACAGCCACACAGCTTTCCAACTAAGTGACTCTGATATGGAAACGATTTACAATTAGACACTTAGCGCCTTCAAAGATTCTAACTCTCAGGTAAGATAATTGATGCACAAAATTACGAAATAAATTGATGATTTGCACTTGATATGACAGACATTGTGCTCGATCCATTTGATACTAACATAACGGCCAACTCAGTTACCGTGCGTGGCAGAGTTGTTCCCAAACCTGGTCAGCCATCGCCTGCCGTTGTCTTTTCGTATGTGTTTAGTAATGATTTCGAGGGACAATCCGTAGCTAGCGGACGCGTACTTTTAGATTCTTACGGTCGCTTCACAAAAGTTATAGTAGACATCGACAATGGACAGTCTAAGATTGTATTTGTAGCTGGCGGATACGTTCCATCGAGAATCATTTCTAGGACCAAGCGTGGTTCTCTTTTTGTACCTCACCGGCCGCCAGTAGCAAGTCTTTATATCCGCTATGGCTATTTCAACAACACATATCCAGAACAGAAAAACTAAATTTGCTAACTGTGACGCTTACATGGGATGACGGAGCGTCTGATATTGACTTACAGGTTTTTGAACCAGGTGGAAGACACATTTATTGCGTAGATAAAGGAGGGTTTGGTACATCATACTTTGATTACGACAACGTACGAGGTTACGGTCCTGACCATTACGTCATTGATTCAGATTTCCAAGCATCGCCTAGCGGAACTTTGGAAGGCACGTCCAATATTCAAGTACACTATTTTGCAGATCATAAAGAAATTGAAGGCAGAAGCATCTGATGGACTCTTGGAATAGAAGGAGCGACGCAAGATAGACCTGAGAAGGTTTCAGGAGTTTTTCAAAACGAAAAGAGTTGGAGTGAGACCCACAACGTAACAATAGACGGTATGTATAATAATGCAAATCATTACCTTGTTATTTCATTGACAAATCTTGGTGCTATTTCTGCAGCTGTACATTTTATTGCTATTGCTGACAGAAAACTAAACCATCGTTTCTTAGATAAGATTAATATTTATCATTACTCCTCTCATCTGTGGAAGAACGTCTTCGTTTGGTCAACAAACAGAAAGTAGAAAGAGTGTCGGCATTGCAAAGATCTAACCCAATGGCAGCCAAAGAAGGAGGCGTTGAACTGAAACGTGAACCATCTTCTGGAGGTTGTAGTTACAAAGGATGTCGACTCCGCAAAAAATTATTGCAACTGAAGGAGAACAATGAATGTTGGAAGGCAGAGAGCATTACTATTTCACGCATCTACTATTTTGATAATGGCACGCGCTATATTCCGGTCTTTAAACATACTGACTGGAGCATAGTGCAAGCAAAGTGGAACGAGCTGATAAGTCAAGCACAGACGTACCCGCATGCACAGCAGCCAAGGAATATTAACAACCATCCACAATCGATCTATTGCGATTTCTCTTTCTTTAATTTTCAGGTTGATGTCGATTTTGTTGTCGATATCATTTTTGGTGTCGATGTCGATGGCTATTATGATGTCAACAACTCGAACACTTTCATTCGTTGGCTGTTCGACAGAATCTCGTTTGACAGCAAAATAGAAGATGGTTTACATCCTGGACGGAAGTTACCTGTACCCGTACCAAAGACATTATTTCATGGTGACCTTTTTTGCAATGGTACTCAGCCAACGCTTACTAACGACACCGAATGTGGCCTTCTAGATAAAGTTGTGGCCAGTCGGACTTGCCTAGATTAAGCTGCTCAAGATGAGAATTCATTGCGACTGAACTCTTCACAGACACCTAGCGCTAGTGCATGCATGCACTGCTATGTTAGTTTTTCTTTGTTACTCTAGTTTGTTTGCTTTTGCTCTAAATTTGTTTCGTCTTCTCTCTCTAATCATGTAAACATTGGTGACACAAGTTGTCAACTGCTGATATTAAACATCATTAAATACAAGAATATATAAGGTAAATTTCTTTAATCCCTAAATTCTTACTAAAAGAACTGCTGTAGAATACCGAATAGCCAAATGTATCTATGCCAGCATGCTGCTACAAACTGGATACTAGAAAATGATCCGATACTCAAATCCATAAAATGTTTTTGGTTGGCATCTTCTACAGAAACAGTTGACAAAGAACAATAAGGTTTTTATGCAGACGTTGCATGCCTTGCTGTGTCTTTGACACAAAGATTTTTCTTTTGTTTGAAACCGTGCTCTTGCCTTTACGAAGGGTAGAGCAAGACTGTCTCAGTAAAGCATCAGATCAAGTTTGCTCATTTCCAGGTGCAAGAGTGTGCGATATCTTCCACGGTATTGAGATTCTTGATGGTATACAGTACTTCAAGAGGTTCATCAAATAAGTATGTTAACAACTGTCTTTATACCAATTCTTGATCTATTAGACTATCTTGTGCTGAATAAATAACCAGAACAGTTTTGAAACCTTGTTGTCAAACTAATAACAACTACATAATAATTAATTATTACAAATTTTTAGCTTGAAGGCACATTTGTAGTCGGGGTCACTTTTTTCTATCACCATGGAAACAGCAACCTAAGATGTCGATTATCGTCCCAGCCGCGCATGAGGACCTGGATACGATGCTATCTAATACCGACTCGCAATTCTCTCACTCACTATCGAAAAGCTAAGCTCAATTTAATTCGGACTTACGTATATATGTTAGCAAACATGCGTGGCAAAATCAGACGCCAAACAACATGGTAATTCCTAATATCCGTGACTGTTGACATTGTTGCGAACATTATTCTGTTCGGTTTTGCAACTGACAGTGTAAACGGATGCAGACGTGTCGACGATTGACGTCCGGTCTCAAAAATCGTATCCCATGTCGCATCTGCCAGTAAATTCGTTACGGAAAGCATGCAGAACGCAGCTGCATACGCAAACCAGCAAGTTTGGTTTAACCTGCCTAGCACTAGAATTTCACGTTTAGTTCGGGTGTCGCAGAGGTGGCAAGGCTCGAACACTACAACAAATAATTGAAATGTCAGTATTGGTATAGGCCGATACTTATCCGACATATCGGTATCGGTAGAACACTAATTTCTAGTGGGAGTAGTAAATTGAAAGGACACTTAGCGTAGTACCTCAGGGGGGCTCTCATTCCAACATATTTGTTTGGTCATTGCGTTTCCAACAATGTACGTGTTTATACTTGCGGTCACGTGTCAGGATAACGTGTACCGCTGGCTTTCGATGCAAATGACTCTGCATTGGTACAACATCGTGGCTGTGAATCATTCAAGTGTATACTACACAGTTGTAAAGCACTGTACATGCACTTGAAGTCTTCTCTGACAACAATGGCGCTTTCCATATCAACAACAAGAGGACTAGTAATATCTAGAGATAGGCCTGGCCTGTTTTATCAGGCCGTGCAGTTGACAAGTGTTGTGACTAGGCATAACAGAAGAAACAGAAAACATCTAATCGACTAGGTTAACTGTGCAATCTGCTATCGCACAGTGCAAGTCAATTACAGTGCCGTATTCTCAACCTCATTGTTTTCTACGACACCAGCTAGCATCAGTTCTTTAACAGTGAGCAAGTCGTCATCCAGTGCATTTCCTTAAACTTTCATTATTATATCAATATATCAAAGATATTCATCTTATACAGTAGTTTTTATTTATGACGTCACTATGAGTATAAATTATTTTTGGAAGTATGATATATAAACTTAAAACAAGTTTAGAAAACGAGTTTCAAACAGAGTATCTTAACTTAATCAGGGTAGCAACTTAAGAGCACGTGACTCTTATAAACACGCTTATAGACTTTACACATAACTAATATATTTAATCAGCTATACTCCAACCCGGAAGCTTACAGCAAAACTCGCTCATAAAATGACGTTTCAAGAAATAGTCCGGCGAATGTCTAACCTGCCGATCTGCATGCTTCCTACTCCCATGCGAGATATGATACAACCCCGTATATACCCAGCACTACCCCAACAGTTAAAACTATTAATATCACCATCAAACTGCAATAATCGTACTATTACGTGGACAGGCGTCCAAACAGAACTATTGCGCTATTGTATTGCGCAAGATTGTGTTCCTCATTCATGGTAAAGTCAATTACAGTGCCGTGTCCTTGCCCTCATCGTCTG
Source organism: Dehalococcoidia bacterium (assembly GCA_964274945.1). Taxonomy (GTDB): domain Bacteria; phylum Chloroflexota; class Dehalococcoidia; order Lucifugimonadales; family Lucifugimonadaceae; genus CAXXBX01. The sequence goes on from CAXXBX010000170.1 coordinate 19,724, forward strand.
CTACGACACCAGCTAGCATCAGTTCTTTAGCAGTAACCAGGTCGTCGTCCAGAGCATTTCCGTAAGCACTCAATGTACGATTCAACGTATTGACGACGTCGTCAAAACAAGGACGTTGATCGACGTCAATCTTCCAGCAATCGAACGGCAACTCTTGCTCTTGCATTGGAATGAGAAGAGTATTTCCTACCTCGGTAGTGATGAGAAATGGTAGAGGAGGTAGAGGGAGGCGATTAGAAATATAGCCAAATAGGTCAGTGTTTGACAGCCAAGGGTATGGCGTCAAACCAAAACTATAAACTTCCCAGCAGAGAACACCAAACGACCACACGTCGCTTTTCTCGCTGTATCGCCTTTCGTACGAAGCCTCCGGACTCATCCATCGAAACGGTACGTTTTCTTCTCCCTTTTTCATTCGAACTTCTCCGAATTCTTTGTCGATGACGACGGCCATTCCGAAATCGCTCACTTTGACAACCAGTCTTCCACTTTCTTCGTGAATCAAGCAGTTTCTGGCTGCGATATCACGATGAATGATATTTAGTTTACTGACCGCTTGAAGACCGCATGCAATCTGATGGAGAAGGTCGCATTTAAGAGCAGCAAACGTTGATGCCAAATTCTCTGCTATGTTTGGTTTCAAAATTGTGAGCAGTCGGTTTAGATTTCCCTGGAAGAGATATAAGGTAAAGCCGTATACAAGACTATATATACTATGGTCACGTGACGTGAGACCAGTCATGAGCGCGTACTGAGGTGGTGTACATGAAGTATTGCGCGGCAAGTGTGCAATAAGTTACTTCCGGTTATTATTGCACTTTCACTTACACCTGACCATGGTATAAATAATTTATCATATCAGTAGCGTGGTATATGGCTGTTACTGTATTATTTAGCATGCTAATCATACAAAGTAATGATATGGTTTACCCTATTGACGTATTCCATAATCATAAGATAAGGTTCTTCTTGAGAGCAGACGTGCAGCAAGCGTACGACGTTCACATGATCGACACGCAAGGAAATCTTTGCTTCTCTAATGAAGTCACTTTTCAAGTCATAACTAGTGTTTGTTTGTAGTTGTTTGACAGCCACTCGTATATTTTCATCGTGCGAGCATATCCATCCCATCATCACGCAGCCGAATGCCCCTGATCCGAGCTTCTCGGTGTCATCCGGTAAGTCTACATTGTCGCGTTGGAGCTCGACGCGCCGCAAACCGTCGTCGTCCAATTCTCTTTCTAGCACTTTCTTTGGTCTCCAACGATAAATGTAATACAAGGAAACTAAAGTTGTGGAAACGATAAGAAGCGCGGCAACAACAGAAATGGGAACAACCCAGGATGTAAATGCTTCTGTAAATCAGACAAATATACAAAGTTCAGTTATAGTGTGTGTGTGTGTGTGTGTGTGTGCGTGCGTGCGTGCGTGCGTGCGTGCGTGCGTGCGTGCGTGTGTTTGCACGCGTGCGCGCGCGCGCTTGAATGTCTAACTTATATAAACAACTGATTACGTAGACTTTGAACATATAATAGTAGAATGATTCTAGATAGACTATATTTAGCTAAATAGCGTCTTAGGCTACAATCAATTGTCTATTTTTGATTCATTTATATATATATATATATAATGTTTTAGAGAGAAATATTATATTACGATATGACACCTCTCCAACAGCTAACTGTTGCTCACCTTCGTTAGAATTTGATGATAAATGACCGCAATGTTGAGATTGACTAGTAGAATTTCCAATTTCGTTGACAGAAATGATCCTAAACCGGTAGCGGTGATCTACAGTCACTTGTCGTATGGTACAGTTGACTATGTCATCTTGTGATAAACAATGGATGGAATCGTCGTCATTAAGAGGTTTTAGTGATGAGCCGTAGAGAGAAAAAGAACGGTCAGAACGAAGATCATCATTAATCCACATGAGAGTAATATTGACAGATTGACTGTTGCTTCGTCTCTTCTTCCACAACAAAGTTGAAAAGGACGCGTTCGAATTTGATATTATTTGACAGTCAAGTGGTATCGATGGTGATGGAACTAGCAAGTAAAAGCCACCATTTGCATGGTACAATACAAATATGGAATGAACATCTTGACACTTACCGTCAGGACACGTTCTATTATTTACTGATTTTGCATCGCATCCTTTGTTATTACACGCTCTTATTTGAAACGTGTACATTGTATAACGCAGTAGTCCTGATATGTTGCAAAATGCGTCGACGTCTGGTACCATCCACCAGCAAGAATGCACTTGTGACCCAGACGAGCTCTCACACGTAGCATTAACTGGATCTCTTCCCGAACAAGACAGAACTGTTTGATCTAGTTCATCTGCTGACGGGTATCTAAGTGTTATGTTTTGTCTATTGATCGGTCCGGGTTGTTTGTGTTCGTTTAAGTTCCAAGATATTGTGGAATGGGATGGTACACTTGGACATCCCAATAAACGCAAGTCGAAAAAGGTACCAGAAGGTTCTAATAAAATACACATATTGAATACAATCTACACATATTATATATAAAATTAAAAATAATAAATATATAAACAAATATAAATTGAATAATACAGAAATGCATCTGTACTGTACGACTTACTTAGAAAGTCAGTAGAATCGTTCACGCATTGTGATGGTCCCAACAGTACTTGTCTGTTCTTTTTGTCGATGGTTGCAACGTAAATACATAGTTCATAAAGATTTGCCGGTTGGAGATCTCTAACGGTGTAACGGTCTCTGAGAGAGCGGTTAGCATATGTTCTTTCAGAGTAATAGTAAAAGTCGCCGCTAGCCGTGTTCGACTCAGATTGCCACGTGATGCGATAGAAAAAGAATCCCGTATCGTCGTTGAGTGACTCTTCACTGGGCCCTTTCCATTTAAGAGACATAGAGTTGGAGGTTTGGTTCCACACAAATAACGCTGATACTTCGTCTTGTGGATCTACATATCAAATTTACAAACAAAAGTATACACTATAGTTATAACATATTGTATATACAAATTACGTGTAAGCAGAGACGTTCGATAGAATATTTGAGAGTAAAATCCTCGTTTATCTTGGGCATTCAGTTGCATCCAAACTGCGTACGTGCTGTTTCTTTGCAAATATTCTCCACTAATATAATATGTTTTGTAAAGAGTTTTTGACAAATCGATGATATGACTGAAGATGCGAGGAAAGTGTTTTTGCTTTCGAGCAACGACGACAGGAGCGTAATAGACAGAGACGGACACGGGTTTGTCATAAAGACAACTATCGTTGTCCCAATGTACTTCTATTCCGCCAGACTTGTTGCTCAATACTCTTATAGACTTCGGAGCATTCAGACCTAAAAGTATCGTCTACGTTAAATAAAATTTAGGTTTGGACAACCATGTGTATGATTATAATCACACACAAATACACTCACACACACAAGCGCGCGCGCGCGCGCACTTTTAAAACGAGAGACTTACGTGACATTGGCGTCCAAAACGTATATATTTCCGCCGTTTCGTTGTCGTTTAATAAACAGCAGCTAATGTTGTGCAACAAATTATATGACGTAACTTGCACTGTGTACTCTTCAAATGGTTTCAAGTCTGTAATGAGCCATTGTTGGTTGTCTATCACGTCAACAACACCTTCATGTGCCTCGGGACAAGTATGAACGGATGAATTGCGGTAATATCGCAGGCGATAACCAACTTGGCCGTTTGGATAAATTGGCGCATCCCAAGACACTTGAGCCACTGATGAATCGTTACCAAGTACGACACGAATGTTCCTTGGTTTAGATGGAGCTGTATGTAACAAACATTATTGTAGCAGACATGCATGAATATTTTTTATTTATCTTTTCAATACTAGTACGTGTACGCCAGTTTTCTCACCTGATTGGTCAGTGAATTGATAAAAGTAGCCGAAATCAATTTCCGTTTTATTTGACAGCGAAACAATAATTTGAACTTTGTAGAGGAACGAAGACGGTAAATCAGTCAGTAACGCTTGTTCGTTTAATATATCAACTAATTTCTCGAAATTCATTGCATTGCGCACTAATCTGGTTTCATGTGTTTGTTCCGTAATTATCAACCTGACAGATCCATTAGCAGTTTTGTTCTGCCTTGGCACCATCCATATGACGCCAAGAGAAGTAGAATTATGAGTCAAAAGCGTAAAATTCCAGTCATTCGAATCTGTTAAAACAGTACAGTACACAGAATAAAACCAAAATCATAAATTTATTATGTATTGTATATCTCACCAACAGTTCTAAATATGGTCTCGTTGGTTTCTTTGCTGTTTCCTTTTGAGCTGTTGATAGCTGCCTTCAAATTATAAATTGTATCAGGTGATAGATCCACAAGATTTAAGTGGCGTTGATTAAAAGGAAGAACATATCTGCTGATTATATTTGTTTGGTTGAATAAGTAGATAGAGATATTCACACTGGGATCATTAGATACAACAGATGGCAATCTCCACGTAACACGAGCGCTGCGCCAGTCTAAAGGCACGACCTCGACGTTCTCTGGAAAAGGAATAACTACAAGGAAACCAGCGATAGTGGTGAAACACTTGAACGCAACACAATGTAGTCTCACATGCCAAACTTGTTCTTATTATCACCAGCTTGCTCCTGGGTCCTACAAGTTCTCTTTCTCTAGACAAAACGACCACAGCCGACACTTCGACTTTATACAACGTATCTTCATCTAGACCGCCGATGTCGGCATAAGTAGTCGAAGCAGTGAGATTGTAAGAGCGTGACGTAAAGGGAGCGAGCGGCGTGCAGTATACGATGTATTGAGGATTCGGACCGCCGGCAAAGTTTGGGTCGATGGGATTCCATGTGACCGAAAGTTGATTCGGCTCCACAGAGTGTACAGTGACGTTACTCGGTTGTGATGTCGGATCTAAAATAGAAAGCAATCTCAAACTAATTAATTAATTAATTGATCATAGACATAGATATAGACATGAAAGAAACTGAAAAGATGCAACTAACGAGAGATGTTTGGCGTAACAGGTCCCGAGAAGTTTGAAAAATTGCTGCAGACGAGCTTGTCCTGGCCGTTGATAATCGAAGCGATTCGAAAACGAAATTTCATGTAGCCTAGATTTTCAAAAATCACGTCGTTGCCGTTGACCGTAACATTTTGAGCGAACAAATAGTCGAGCGTGCTGTATTCTAACAAATATCGCAGAACTCGAAATCCCGTCTTTGTTTCCGGCTTATTGCTCGCATTCCGTAGCTTCCAGGATACTTGAACTGCACCTTCTCCGTACGAGATTGCTGTAAGGTCGTCAAAATCCGACACAAACTCTTCACTATAAATACCACAATATTGGAAAATTTCGCAATGGCGACCAATTGCTCCTGTCGGACACGAACACGTATAAGACGGATAGTCAGACACGCATTTTGCCCCGTAATCACAGCTTGACGAAAGACAAGGGTCGATCTCACTTTCACATCTGTTACCCGTGTAGCCGTCGAGACATATACACGTGCCATTCATGCACTTACCATTACTCCCACACTCTGATATTTCACAATCAGTCATTGCTATGTCACAGTGCCGACCGGTTAATTTTGGCGGGCAGACACACGTGTAGTTACCGATACCGTCGATACAAGAAGATCCGTTGGAGCAAAGACTAGAACTGCACTCGTTGACTTCGACTTCGCAGTGGACACCGTGATATCCGTTCGTGCAGTAGCAATGATTTTTGTCGGAGAGTCGAAGACAGACGCCATCGTGTTCACACACATTGTCGTCGCACGCGTTGTGCACACGCACACAACGATATCGATTGATGTCATCTTGACATAATTCGTTTTCTTTGCAAGGATTGCTCGCGCATTCATTAATATTGATTTCACAGTTTGCTCCAGCATATCCGTCTTTACAGGTGCAAGTGTATCCACAAACGTGATCAGAGCACGTGCCTTGATGGTCACAAGGTGATGACAGACATTTGTCTATTATTTCCACGTCGCAATAACGTCCTGTAAAACCAGTCCTACAGAGACAAGTAGTGCCACTCTCTATCGGTACACATGTTCCGTAAACACAAGGCGTTGGCCAACAACCGTCGAGGTAAGTCTCACATCGTAATCCGGTATAATTCGATTGACATTCACATGTTTTTATTCCACTGTACAAATGTTCTTGACACGTGCCGTTGTTATAACACGTGTCACACGTACACTTGAATATACAATCAAATCCATTGAGGGTATTAACACATTTCGTGCCTTGTGAGCAATTATCCTGCCCCAAAGCGCATTCGTCGACGTCAAGATGACAGATGGGCAACAAGCTTGCATTATTGCATCTGCAAGCATACTTGTTGTTGCTGATTCCAAACAAATCGTTTCTTCTTTCATTGCATGTAGCGTCACATTGGCTTTCGATGCATTCTGTAATTGCCATTGAAGAAAGGGAGTTTGTCAGATTGACGACATAATCATTAATCTTTAGATAACTGATGCAACCGGAAAATCCTTTAGTTGCCGTAACCTGTGAAGAATACAACCAATTCTAGATTCACTTCTAAGTAATATTTACGCATGCATACACACTTTACCGACATATCATCGTGTCCACCAACAAAGAGAACTCGAGGATGAGGATCCAATTTAATAAGAGGTCCTAATGGCATTCCTGTCGAAAGTTGCCCATCTACTGTTAACCAACCTATGTATACACAC
>CAXXBX010000171.1:0-40534 GCA_964274945.1 Dehalococcoidia bacterium
AGTCACGCGAACGGGTCACGTGACGCACATAAGACGGCGGTTACAAAGATCATCGACAACGTTCCTATTCAAGCTTTGTCTAACAATTGGTCGAAAATTGACGTTGAAAGCGAGATTTGTCAGACACATCCCGAGGTCCCCCAACCTCTCGCGAGGACCAAGCTTGGTCTCTCATAACGACCAGTCTGTTAGAGTCTCCTTTGTAGCCATCTTCCCTCAATCACACGTAATGTCTCACCATCTCTAAAATCACTGTTTCAAGACTGTTGTGACTTAGCCCTAACAAGAATCGTACAAGACCCCACTGACGAAGCAGGATGGAAGCTCTTTCTGTGCATACCACGAATGATTCTCCGTCACCAAAGAGGAGGTGCAGCTGCAATTAGACAGGAAAGACCTAAGTTTCTCTCCTTTCTTGATTTCCAGTGGGAGGAGCTTTTACATCTTCAACGACCTCTTCTCAAGTCTTCATCAACGCAATCAAAGCTTTCAATGAATCGTAAGAAACTTCTTCAGCTGATTAAATGTGGTGAACTTTCCCGAGCAGCAAAATTGCTTTTGAGTCCTGGCCTTGCTCCAGTCTCTGCAGAAACGGTTGTAAAGCTGACTTTGAAGCACCCTGCTCGAGTGAAGAGTGTGCCCTGTCCAGAAGTCTTGCCTCAATATACCAGTCTCTCTGAGTCATTATTCTTCGCTACTTTCTCCAAACTTACCAAGAGTTCCGGATCTGGCCCGTCTGGATGGAACTTTGATCACTTCAAGGCACTTGCAAGTTGGTCTACTACAGCCGGAAAGTTCTTTACTGTCTGCAACCTGATTGCAAGAGGATCTATCTCTCACGGCATATTCTAGCTCCTTTCAGCTTCTCGACTTGTTGCTCTCTCGAAGCCATCTGGTGATGTGAGGTCAATCGTAGTTGGCCAGTGTATCAGGCGGCTCACGGTTAGCTAAGACTTTGTATCTACAAAAGAAAGAATCTTTTTCATCCTTCCTCTCTCCCCTCCAACATGGAGTAGCGGTTGAAGAAGGACCAGAGCTTATTGTACACCATATTAGTCTACTTCTGGAATCCAATCCTGATTGGGTCATCTTAAAAACGGAATTGAAAAATGTCTTCAACTCGGTATCACGATCCCATCTATTACCTGAATTTGCAAAAGCATTCCCCGACATCAACCAACATGTCCATCAAATGTATGCAGGTTTCAGTCCTTTGGGTTTCAACGACGGAAAAATTGCTCACATTCTGCGGTCCAAGAAAGGAATCCACCAAGGGGACCCCTTGGACCCATGTTAGTTTATGTCGCCTTGCATCCATTTCTTTTGGACCTCCAGAAGAACCACCCATCCACCCGTGTCCTAGCCTACTAGGACGATATGTTTTTATTGGGCCAATGGAGGATGTTTTATTATGCTTGAACTGTGCGGAGTCTAGCTTAAAAGAAATTGGTCTCAACATAGCAATCGAGAGATGCGAGCTTCTGTGCAATGGTCTCCCAGACCATCCCCTGTCTCGATAGAGCTATTCGAGTTGTGTCTTCTGGAACAATCATATTGGGGATTTCCATTGGCCATCAACACTATGTCATTGAGACTTGTTTGGAATTTGCTAAAGGAGGACAAGGTCTATGTGACGAGCTTGCTTCCTTGGATGACCCCCAGTCTGGTATGCTAATTCTACGCTATTGCCACACAAATCGAATAAATCACCTTGCTCGCTCAGTGTATCCCACTCTGCTGAAACTTGGTACCAGGTTCCATGATCAGCTAACGAAGGCAACTTTCCGGCAATTGGTCTGTTGCCACTATATAGGGGAGCAACAGTGGCTGCAAGCAACATTGCCAATCCGGAACGGTGGGTTTGGCATGTCCTCTATGGTGTCAACGTGTCCAATCGCGTTCGTATCAAGTTGGGCCCGTTCTCTAGCTCACTTCCCTCGATCATTTGGTGATCTCACAGACTTAGTCAAAAACATCTCCCGTGCAGTCCAAAGTCCAGGTCACAACGGATCAATTGCCTCTCACCTTTTGCAGGCCCTGCCAGGAAATAAGAGCCTCGTTGAACTTATCAGCAACGCGAAAAGCTACAGCAAAAGCCAAAATCGGAGCAAACGGATCACATTGTGTCCTCTATTTTCTCAAACCCACTATCTCAGCGCTCAGCTGCTCGGTTCAGGTCGCTACAAGGACTTGCAGCAGGCGCATGACTTGACTCAATACCTTCTTCTGCGAAGCTTGCATCAAAACCCAGCGATATTCGCCTAGCAATACGCATGAGGTTGGGTCTTGAAATGCCCCTCGGTTCTGTTGTCCCTATATGCGAATGCGGCAAAGACATTGATAAAGACGGCTATCACCTTCTTACATTTAAGACGGGCGGTGAGCCAATATGGACTCACGAGACATTGACTAGTGTTTGGAGCGACTGTCCAGAGCATTTGAAGATGTCCCATCAGCGAGAACTAAGGAATCTTTATGTTAATAGTGACGACCGCCCCGACATCGTTGTCTTTGACGCTCAACAGGGTTGTGACATTTAGCTGGACATCTCAGTGGCCCACCCATGGGCACTACCTGTGATCTCTCGAGCAGCTCAGGACGACGGCGCGGCCGCAGCTACCCGTGAGGTCAAGAAATCGGAAAAATATGCTAAAGAAAGGGATGTCTGGGGCCTCCCCTCCAACTGCATCCCATTAGTGTTCGAACACTTCGGACGCTGGGGCTCAGAGGCAGCTCAATTCCTGCACCGCCTGTCACTTCAGTCTATAGACAAAGACGGAAGAAAGACGTGATTTTAAGTCATTCTAGTGTAGATGCATGTCGGTAGCTTTGCAAAGATGTAATGCTAGCGTCATTAGCAGAAAGTTAGCAAGACTAGGACATTCTAAGATCTTTACAGTTGACAGTTCATTCGCACGTACTAAATTATGGCGTCGGCCGTTTGGGCCAGACTAGAATGTAATACTGTTGTTCTTTGAAAATATACGTATTGACAGACAGACAGACAGACCGACAGTGTGTTCCAGAAGAAGGCCTCTGACATAAACAGCATTCTAGCATAAACAAGGATTTTATGTCCTTATAATCTTATAGAACTTAAAATCTGTATGGACTCGTAATTAGCCTATATTTGCTATTGTACCATAATTCATGTTTGAAAATATACTACCATTGACAGACAGACAGACAGAGAGACAGACGGACAGACAGACAGACGGACGGACGGACGGACGGACGGACGGACGGACGGACGGACGGACGGACGGACGGACGGACGGACGGACGGACAGACAGACAGACAGACAGACAGACAGACAGACAGACAGACAGACAGACAGACAGACAGACAGACAGACATTTACCGTCACGTCCATCAAATGTATGCTGAGTTTAGTCCTCTAGTTTTCAACGATGGTCACAATGCTCACTTGCTGCAATCACAGGAAGGAGTTCACCAGGGCGATCCTCTTGGCCCAATGCTGTATTCTGTCGCCTTACACCCATACCTTGTGGATCTTCAAGAAAGCCATCCATCGACTAGAGTTCTAGCATACCTAGATGATATGTTTTTCATTGGCCCCTTGGATGATGTTATTACATGCCTGGATGATGTGGAATCCAGTTTGAAGAAAATTGGTCTTAATATTGCTATTGAAAAATGTGAGCTATTTTGCAATGGTCTTACAACACCTCCTTGTCTCAACAGGGCCATTAGAGTTGTATCATCTGGAATTGACATCCTGGGAATCCCTATTGGGCAACAGCAGTATGTCACAGAATCTTGTTTGGACATCGCAAAATCAGGCCAGAGCCTTTGTGAGCAGATTTCATCTCTTAACGATCCTCAATCTGGAATGTTACTACTACGCTACTGTCATGTGCCTCGCATTAATCATATGGCACGGTCAGTGTGTCCTACTCAGCTAAGGTCTGCAGCTAGGTTTCATGATCAGCTGACAAAAGAAACCTTTTTGCAATTGGTTAGTTTTCGCAATATAGAAAATGACCAATGGCTGCAAGCAACTTTGCCCGTTCGCAATGGTGGGTTTGGGATGACATCAATAGAAACAACGTGTCATATTGCATTTGTATCCAGCTGGGCTCACTCTTTAAGTCGTCTTCCTCATTTGTTTGGAGATCTCACTAGTCCAATCAAGAACATCTCTTGTCCAATTCCAAGTTGTACTTCTGTTGGATCCATTAGTCATCAGCTTCATCTCGCTCTACCTGAAGACAAATCTCTAGCTGATCTGATGTGTAACACTAAAAAGTTACAACAAAAATTGAACTTGCAAAGAACTGACAACATTGTATCTTCTATTCTTGCAAACCCTCAATCTAAGCGTTCTTCTGCAAGATTTAGGTCTCTTCAGGGAACAGGAGCAGGTGCGTGGCTTGACTCAATACCACAATCAGCGAAGTTTGCATTAAAGCCTGGCGAGTTTCGTCTTGCAACACGCTTGAGACTGGGTTGTGAAATGCCCTTGGGATCTGTTGTGTCAACCTGTGAATGCGGAAAAGATGTTGACAGAGATGGCTATCACCTTCTAACATGCAAGAGCGGGGGCGGACCTGTCTGGACTCACGAAACACTGTCCAGTGTATGGAGCAGCTGCCTACAACAACTTAAAATGACACACCAAAGGGAACCAAGGAATTGCTACATTAATAGTAATGATAGACCTGATATCATTGCATTTGATGCACAATCTGGTTGCGATATCGAATTGGACATTTCTGTGGCTCACCCATGGGCACAACAGATTCTTTCTCAAGCAGCTTTGGAAGATGGTGCAGCTGCATCCAAAAGAGAGCTTGAAAAGGCACAGAAATATGGTGGTGAGTGGAACATGTGGGGTCGCACCTCTAACTGCATTGCCTTGGTTTTCGAACATTTTGGAAGATGGGGACAAGATGCTGTTGACTTTCTCAATCGCTTGTCACACCAGTCAACAGATGAAGATGGAAGATCAAATAGCAGAGAGTTCAAGACGTACTGGCGTCGCTGTTTATCAATAGCTTTACAAAGATGCAATGCTAATGTTTTATGTAAAAAATTAGGAAGAGTAGTACGATCAAAGGACTCAACTGAACCGTGTTTTGCTAATTAGATAGATTGATAAAGTAGCCCATTATGGGCTCTTAGACTTTGTGATTTTAGTTCTAATTGTCTTAGACTGTAATAGCGATGATGTGTGAAAATATATGTATTGACAGACAGACAGACAGACAGACAGACAGATAGATTTGTTTTATTGTCATCAAACGTCACTACTTACATCACTTGCTGCAGTACTAAAAGTTCTACTCTCCTACTGTTCTTCGTTTTAATTAATGAATAGAACTATGAATGGCTTTATCCATCTCTAGCTTGTCTTGTCCATCCAAACATCTGTCTGTCCCGGATGTGGTATGGTGGTTACTGGAGTTTGAACCCGCCTGGTCACAAATCGTTTTCTTGGAGTATTTGTTTGGTTTTCGTCAGTTCTGCAGTCAGACGGCATTTTTAAAAGTTCGAATGTCGACCATCTGTTGCCCATACACCCGTTGTAGACAAGAAAACGTGCTCAAACGGATTCTGGCACATATCAGGGACTCTCACTGCTCAGATGATTGTCCAACAGATTTTATTGAAGAACATGGGTTGTCCAAATGTCCTGGATGCTCACAGTGGTTTTTGAAGCTTCAACAACATGCTTCCAAGTGTTGTAGGTCATCCAGCGTAACCGCAACGTCTCAGGCTACGCTTACTACGTCAACACCGGCTCTGCCACCTCCAAACTCAAGGAAGCCAAGGGCACCTGAGGACACTGCTTTTGGAACGGCCTTTGAATCATGTTGGTCTTCCTTGGATCGAGAAGGTGACGCTTGGCGCCTGATAGACTCCTTCACAACGGAAGCCATACTGGACTGGACGCCGCTTAGAACAGTGCAGAATGTAACACCTGCATTACGCGCGATGTTTCAGGACTGCTGCGCTATTGCTTTGAGAAAGATTGAAGAGGAACCAGCAAATGACAGAGGATGGAAACTTCTCCTACTTCTTCCCAGGATGCTTCTCCAACCGCATGCACGTGGCGGTAAAGTGGGCACGCGGGAGGTCAAGGCAATTTACACACGGTTTCTACAATTTCATTGGCAAGAACTGATTCTAAATCGGAGTCACTTATCACGCTCTACTCCTTCTACAGAAGTTGATCAGAGGAAGAAAGCTGCACTAAGTCTAGTTCATTGTGGAGAATTGTCACGTGCATCAAGAGTTCTAACTAGTCAGGGTTTTGCCCCTGCTACAGACGACACAGTGGCACAGTTACTATCCAAGCATCCACATCGTATGATATCTTCACATCGACCAGAGGAAACCTCAAAAGTGGAGTCAGATTCAGTTAATCCCATTTCTCTGAAAAAGGAGGCATTTTTCAATGCAATCAGGAAAGCACCAAGAGGAAGTGGTGCTGGCCCTTCTGGCTGGCGTTATGAGCACCTGAATACTCTTTTGGAGAATGACTTAACTTGCGAACTGCTATATCTAGTGTGTTCTCTAATCGCTGGAGGCAAAGTTCCAAATTCAGTCTTGCCTCTCCTGACAGCGTCTCGTCTCATCGCCTTACCTAAAGCAAACGATGATGTTAGACCTATTGCGATTGGTGAAGTGATTCGAAGAGCTACTGCTAAGGCTATTTGTAGCCAGATGAATAGTTCTTTTGCTTCTTACTTCAAGCCAATTCAACATGGAATTGCAACACCTGGTGGGGCTGAGCTTTTAGTTCATCACCTTTCATTCCTTATGGAGAATAACCCAGGCTTGTCTGTTCTCTGTACCGATGTCAAAAATGCCTTCAATTCAGTATCGAGAGACAGTATTCTAAGTCAGGTCATGAAAGTGTTTCCTGAAATATACCATCACGTAAGGCAAATGTATGACAGTCCGAGTACCTTGATTTATGTCAAGGGGAAAGATATAGTGAAACTACAATCAGAGGAAGGAGTTCACCAGGGTGACCCTCTTGGTCCAGTCCTGTTCTCAATTGCTTTACAACCAATCATTGCCTCAGTTCAAGACCGTCATCAAGATACAACTATGCTGGCGTATTTGGATGACGTATATGTTGTTGGTTTGCCTGAATCTTCCATCTCAGTCTTTGATGATGTAAAAGGCTCCCTCAAAGATGTTGGCCTGACTATACGAGACGAGAAATGCAAGCTGTATTACCCAGATGCGCCAGAGCACTTCGCTACAACAGTTCCTATTACAAGAGTAGGAGTCCATGTGTTGGGGACGCCTATAGGCGCACCTAGTTACATCCAATCAAGTTGTACAAGGGTAGCACAGGATGGCAGTTCACTTTGCTCTAAGCTAAAAGATCTTGATGATCCTCAGTGCAGTCTTCTGTTACTCAGACATTGCCACGTCCCAAAAATGAATCATCTTGCCAGGACTATATCTCCCAGGGATGTATCAGAAGCTGCGGGTATCCATGACCTCCTTACCAGAAAGACTTTCACTGACATCATAGGATTGGATCGGTTGGACGACACCAAGTGGAAACAAGCATCCCTGAAAATTAAATTCGGTGGATTCGGGCTCACGTCAATTCGAGGTACAGCTCCTGCTGCATTTTTGGCAGCATGGGCACACTCACTTAAAGAACTCCCCAACAGATTTCCATCAATGTGTCGAGACTTAGAAAATCTCTATCAAAGCAGCCCTAAGAATGATTCCTCTACCATAAGGTCAACCTTGTATCAAGCAGTGTCTAATCTTCCTCCCAAGTCAAACTTGGACGATGAAGAAGAAGTTATATATCACACTCTAGAGGAGATGATCAAGAACCCCAGGAAACTACAGCATCGTTTATCAACGGACATTTCCTGCATGGAAGCAGCAACATTTACCAATAGAATAGTTGAGGAAAAGGACGCGGGAAGAATGAGATCCTTGCAAGGACGAGGGGCGGGAGGATGGCTTGAAACAGTCCCCACTTCAGACAAGCACGCACTAAAGCAGAATGAATTTCGTCTAGCGTCTTGTCTGAGGTTGGGTGTCTGTCTGCCATTCAGTCAGCTCCTTGTAAAATGTGAGTGTGGAGCAGAGCTGGACAGAGAAGGATATCACTTGATTACATGTAAGTATGGGGGAGGTCCTGTCTGGACGCACAACACCCTAGTTTCTGGATGGAGCGAGTGTCTCAGCGATTTGCTCATATGCCACCAGATTGAGCCAAGACACAGATACATCCACACTGAAGATAGACCAGACATCACATTTTACGACGTAGACTCAGGAACAACAAAAGAGATAGATGTTGCTATGGCTCATCCCTGGAGCAAAGATACCATCAAGGGAGCGTCCACGACATGTGGATATGCAGCAACAAAACGAGAGGCAAGGAAGGAAGTAAAGTATCGCAAAGAATCATTACCAGATGGTTCTAAGCCTTTTGTTACTCCTCTGGTGTTCGAACACTTTGGTCGTTGGGGACCCAAAGCAGAGGAATTTTTAAATGAGCTTGCAAAGAAGTCCAAAGACATGCTGGGAAGGAAAAATGAAGCAGCGTTTAGAAGCTATTGGAGAAGAAGATTTTCTGTGATTATTCAGAAATGTAACAGTAGAGTTGTTTTAAGAAAGCTATCTAGGCTTTCATTGAATTGTTTGGATGGACAGACAGACAGACAGACAGACAGACAGACAGACCCGGATGTTACGTGGCAGCGGCAGTTGTTTTGTTTCTCGCTAGTTTGAGTGTAC
This sequence comes from Dehalococcoidia bacterium, assembly GCA_964274945.1. Classification (GTDB taxonomy): domain Bacteria; phylum Chloroflexota; class Dehalococcoidia; order Lucifugimonadales; family Lucifugimonadaceae; genus CAXXBX01. Next base: position 8,750 of record CAXXBX010000171.1, read on the forward strand.
CTACAAGCTATTTGCCATTACAATATGGCTGATGACAAAGAAAACTGTCCGTTTCCGTCGTGTCATGTGTCTGGAAAACTGCAGCGTCTTCTCTGTCATGTTCGTCAAACTCATGACTCAGATGACGTCCCCGCAGAGTTTGTCTCTCGTCTGAACCTACATCGCTGTCAAGACTGTCGGCAGTGGTTTCTAAAGCTGAATCAACATTCTAACCAGTGTAGGAAATCAGCAAGGTCTTCTCTAACCTCAATGTCTTCACAACGGCCGTCGGGAGATTCGAATCCCCACCCCCGCCCCCCAGGTGCGGAAGCCTCCGAAGGTGCCGAAAGCAATTCGGTTGTGACGCCCGCTGTCGTGAATGCAAGAAGTCACTGTCCCATCGTCTCATCTCAGGTTCCTCCAAGTGTACACGTATCATGCACTGTGCCTTCACAGGCGTGGCAGTTTATACGGGACCTTTCTGTGGAAACAATTCTTCGGGCATCGCCGCCACGAACAATCAATACTATCAAATCAGGTTCAAAAGCCTTGTTTCAGGAATGCTGCCTATATGTTATGCGCCAAATAAGAGACAATCCTTTGGATGAGTCACCTTGGAAACTGTTCTTTTTGCTTCCAAGAATGCTGCTGTCTCCCCTCTCTAGAGGTGGAAGAGCTAGTTCGAAACAAGTGAAGTCTCTTTACCATCAGTTCCTAAATTTTGAATGGGGCAGTTTGGCTAAGTTTAATGAGTCTCAGCCATCTAAGACAACCGTAGACAATCGATTAGAGACACGAAAAGCAGCTTTGAGGCTAATAAGGTGTGGAGAGCTTTCTCGAGCATCTAGAGTTTTCATGAGCTCAGGCCTGGCTCCTCCAACATCTCAAACAGTCAAGAAGCTTTCTGATAAACACCCTAAGAGCAAGAAAGAGATTTCTCAGAGAAAATATACCAGTGACCAGATATCTTTGAGTAGGAGTCAACTCTTCAAAGCAATTCAAAGTTCTCCAAACGGATCAGGTACAGGGCCGTCAGGTTGGCGGTACGAACATTTCCGTGTCCTACTTGAGAATGAAGAGCTAGCTGATTGCCTTTATTTTGCTTGCTCTTGTATCGCTCAGGGAAACTTACCTGATCCAGTGACATCACTTTTGTCATCATCACGTCTCATCGCTTTACCAAAACCTAATGGGGATGTAAGGCCAATTGCAATAGGCGAAACCCTGCGGCGTCTCACTGCCAAAGCAATGTGCATGCAGAAAAGAAGTGATTTTGCCAACTTTTTCCATCCCCTACAGCATGGTGTGGCTACTGACGGGGGTTTAGAGATGCTTGTGCACCATGTACAACTGCTTTTGGAGGAAGACTGTGATAGGATCTTTGTGAAGACAGATGTCAAGAATGCCTTTAACTCTGTACACAGACAGCATCTGCTAGAGCAAGTGTCCTCAAGACACCCTGACATTTTACATCATGTCTCTCAAATGTATTCTAAACCTAGTTCTCTACTTTTTCAGCAAGGGGGTTCTCCAGTCATCATCCAGTCCGAGGAAGGGATTCATCAGGGTGATCCCCTGGGCCCCGCACTTTTCTCGACAGCAATACATCCAATCTTGAGTGATCTGCAGAATTCAAACCCCTCTATCAGAGTTTTGGCTTACCTTGATGATGTCTTCATGGTTGGTTTGCCCCAAGATGTCCTATCTGCTTTAGATGATCTACGACCTGCATTTGAAGCCATTGGCCTTTCAATTGCCAATCATAAATGCAAGATCTATTCTGGTTTAGACTCACCATGCCTGTCAAGTAACACAGCCTCGTCTATCCCAGTCACATCTGATGGCACAGTGATTCTTGGGACCCCAATAGGCAGGGATGATTTCATTTTTGCTTCTTGTGATGACACTGCTAAATCAGGCAGCCAGCTATGTGATAAGCTAGTAGATCTAGGGGATGTTCAGAGTGCGATGTTGTTGCTGCGATATTGCCATGTACCTCGACTCAACCATCTTGCTCGAACAGTGTCGCCTGCATTATTACTTCCAGCGGCCAGAATCCACGACTCACTAACCAGGAAGACATTCACTCTTTTGATGGGCTACGAAAATATTGGAGATAAACCTTGGGCTCAGGCTTCCCTGCCAATCAGAGTAGGTGGATTTGGCATGACACCACTAGTATCGCTCTCTCAATGTGCGTTTGTCTCATCGTGGGCCCACAGCATCAAAGAGTTGCCAAACTATTTTTCAAGTCTGAATCAAATTCTTCATAATGTTGTCCACGGTGACCACGGTGATCCCCAGAGAGGTTCTATAGCTCAAGCTCTTCGTGAGGCAGTGCCTTCTGACAAACAACTGGAAGATATGCTACGGAATAAAAGTAAACTACAAAGAAAACTGACACAGGATTTAGCCAGCACTGCCATCACTGACATGATTATGATAAGCTCATGCGATAGAGAGGCAGCAAGACTTCGGTCTTTGCAAGGCAAAGGGGCAGGGGCATGGATAAATACGATACCAACTTCGCAGAAGCTCGCACTAGAATCCCGCGATTTTCGCTTGGCGGCCTGCATGAGGTTGGGATTGTCTATGCCCTTCAAAGGATATATCCAAAGATGTGATTGCGGTGTCTCCCTTGATGGATCTGGCTATCATTTCTTGACATGTAAATGGGGTGGTGGGCCTGTCTGGTCCCACGAGTCCATAGCTACAGTGTGGGCAGATTGTTTGAGAGATCTCCATATACACCACCGACGGGAACCTAGAAACAGGTACTCAAACTCAAATGACCGCCCGGATATCTCTGTTTTTGACTGTGGCTCTGGGTCTAATGTGGACCTGGACATCTCACTGGCGCACCCATGGAGCTCTGAAATCGTCAGCAGTGCAGCACACACAGATGGAGCTGCAGCACTAAAGAGAGAAGAGAAGAAGCTGACCAAATATTACAAACAACTCCTTCCTGGGGGAGAATCGTTCACCATTGTCCCTTTAGTCCTGGAGCATTTTGGAAGATGGGGCAAGGAATCAGAATGTTATCTACAACAATTGTCCCTCAGATCTACAGACGACTTGGGAAGACTGAACAGGGCGGAGTTTTTGCTGCAGTGGAGACAACGCATTTCAGTTCAGTTGCAAAAATGCAATGCGAAAGTTATCTATCGCAAGGTAGAGGGTGTGCTGAGAAGTGGCAAATAAGAAGTGTTATCTGTAATAATAGAGAAGAAACGTGGACCAATACGGTCCATATATCATATATGTTTTTTTCAAGTGTAGTTTATGCAGAGAACAAAACTTTCAAATATTTTACTTTAGACGTGGCTGTACTAGCTCCTCTAGCCTGTAATAGTTTCGATGTTTGAAATTATACTACCATTGACAGACAGACAGACAGACAGACAGACAGACAGACAGACAGATAGACCCGGATGTTGGCGGCGAGGGCAGCGAAGCTTTTGCCTGTCTCTTTTCTTTAACATGTCTCAGGAAGTGGAAAGTTGTCCTTTGCTTTCTTGCCACTTTTCGGGAAGGCTTCGGCGGGTCTTATGCCATATACGAGAAGTACATGCTCCAGACGACGTACCGGAAGTTTTCGTTTCTCGTTGGAGGCTTCAGCGGTGTCATCAATGTCAACATTGGTTTATGAAGCTGGGCCAACATGCTACGCAGTGTAGGAAAGTAAGTCAAGACAATTCTGCTACTCAACGGCCGCCGTCAATTTCAAATGTGTCGTTGACATCCATTTCTGCGCAAGCGCTACCGTCTTCACCTCGTCAAGAGAATGCTACATCTGAGAAGGAAACCAGACCACCTGCTACAAGGAATGTGTCAGTAGATGGTGTGAGCGACGCCAATCTTGAATCTAGCGGTTTACAAAAGGCTAAGGAAGACCGAGAGCTATCGTCGTGGCAACTAATACGGGAAATGTCTGTTGATGATATCTTGAAACAACCTCCACCTAGAACAGTCCAAACGATCAAACCTGCAACAAAGGCGCTGTTTCAAGAATGTTGTTTATTAGTTCTTCGCAGAATCCGTCAAAACCTGGCAGATGAGACGGCCTGGAAACTTCTATTTCTACTTCCAAGAATGTTGTTGCGACCATTGTCAAGAGGAGGGCGAGCAGTTATTAAGGAAGTGAGATCGCTATACAGTCAATTCCTAGATTTCCATTGGGAAGGTTTGATCCAGTTTAATGAAAACAATACGTGCGCATCTAGACGTGAGGCAGCATCTCAGTCACAAAGAGCTGCACTCAGACTTGTGAAGTGTGGAGAACTCTCCAGGGCAGCCAAGGTATTAACAAGCAAAGGTTTGGCTCCGTCTACAGCTGATACAGTGTCCAAACTTAGGGCAAAACACCCATCTAAGGAGGATGATAGTGATCCACTGCCTGATTGCCCCAGCTCTACATCTTTTTCACTGTCAATGTCAGTGTTGCTTAGTGTCATCAGGGATTCACCCAAGGGCTCGGGAACTGGGCCGTCTGGGTGGCGATACGAACATTTTAGATGCATGATAGAAAATGAGGAGCTAGCTGAATGTCTGCATGCTGCATGTGCAGGCATTGCAAATGGATGCCTTCCTGGCTCAGTACCGGAACTTTTGTCTTCCGCTCGGCTTATTGCACTACCGAAACCTAATGGTGATGTAAGACCAATAGCCATAGGTGAATCACTTCGACGTCTTACCGCAAAATCAATTTGCAGGCAGAAAAGGGGCTGTTTTTCCAACTTCTTTGAGCCTGATCAACATGGAGTGGCTACAGCTTGTGGAATAGAGCTGCTATATCATCATGTTCAACTTCTTCTGGAGGGCAGGCCGGACTATATCGTTCTCAAAACGGATGTCAAGAATGCTTTCAATTCACTACACAGGCATCATCTCCTTGAACAAGTCTCTAATTTCCACCCAGAAATTTATCCTCACGTTCGTCAAATGTACTCCCACAGTAGCTCTCTGGTCTACCAGCAAGGCGATTGTATTGTCATCATTCCATCTGAAGAGGGAATCCACCAAGGGGACCCCTTGGGTCCAGCTCTGTTCTCAACCGGTATACATTCAGTTCTGTCAGATTTAAAGGGTTCATTTCCTACTGTCAGAGTTCTTGCCTACCTAGATGACATCTTTTTGGTGGGGGAGAAAGATGATGTTCTGTCGTCCCTGGATTATCTAAGACCAGCATTCTCTAATATTGGTCTTCAAATTTCTTCCAGCAAGTGTGAGATCTATTCCCCATCTGGACCTCTGATGTCAGGCAGATCTGATCTAGATGCCATACCTGTAGTTAGCGATGGGACTATAGTTCTTGGGGCTCCAATAGGCAAGAGAGAGTATGTGTCTGCAGCCTCTAGCCAATATGCTGAGAGTGGAAGGCTGTTGTGTGAGCAGTTGATGAAGTTGGGAGAGGTACAGAGTGCAATGCTTCTTTTACGATTCTGCCATGTTCCTCGCATGAACCATTTAGCACGTTTAGTTTGCCCTGACAGACTTCAGGCAGCTGCCGAGGTCCATGATAAGATTTCTCGTGAGACCTTCACTCACGTATTGGGATATAGTCACCTCACTGACTCTTCCTGGATGCAAGCTACACTGCCGGTCAGGTTTGGTGGTTTCAGCATGTCACCATGCCTCAGCACTTCTCGATTTGCTTTTCTTTCGTCCTGGGTTCACACTCTGGTTCATCTGCCTATTCGTTATCCAGACCTCAAATCCGCACTGGATCTTCTAGTCAACTCAAATGGTGTCGAGGAATCGATAGCATTTTCGCTGATGCAGGCTGGCAGTGATGAGACAGATATTACTGAAATGATTCAAGTTCCAACTAAACTACAACAGAGGCTGACACGGCAACACGCTAAAGAAAAGACGTCAGCAATGATCGAGAAGGCCCCCTCCCAGCGAGATGCTGCTAGGCTAAGATCGATTCAAGGCAAGGGCGCTGGAGCCTGGCTGAATGCTATGCCCACCTCAAATAAGCTCGCACTAGTTTCCCGCGATTTTCGTTTGGCGGCTTGCTTGAGATTGGGGTTAGCCATGCCCTTCGATGGCTGTATTCGTCAGTGTGACTGTGGTTCTTTTCTGGACAGTTGTGGATACCATCTCCTAACATGTAAGTGGGGCGGTGGTCCAGTCTGGACCCATGAGTGTATTGCCAATGTATGGTCAGACTGTCTGCGCAGCTTACAAATGCACCATCACAGAGAGCCACGGCATCGATACATTACATCTGACAACCGCCCTGACATAACAGTTTTCGATGTTGGATCAGGGTCCAACACAGATTTAGACATTTCGCTAGCACATCCCTGGAGCAGTGAAGTAATTTCAGCATCAGCATCTACGGAAGGTGCTGCAGCATCCAGGAGAGAGCAGAAGAAAACGGAAAAATATAGCAGAGAACGACTTCTTGGTAAGGAAACAGTGACAGCAGTCCCACTAGTCTTGGAACATTTTGGTCGATGGGGACAACAAGCAGAAATGTACCTACAGCATTTGTCAAGTAGATCAACGGATGCCTATGGAACAACAAATGCCTCCTCATTCAAGACACATTGGAGGGAGCGCATGTCCATTCAGCTACAAAAAGCCAATGCTTGAGTCATCTACAGGAAAGTGGAGAGACTTTTAGATGATGCTAGTTAATTTGTGTTTTTCCAAGGCCATTTGGCCTTTACTTTTTTTTAGTAAAGGAGCAAGCACGTGTGTAGTTAATTGGACTGATGAGGACATTGTGTTGTAGAGGATTTAGCCTCCATCTGTACGTACTTTGTTCTATTGAATAAAATACCTTTGACAGACAGACAGACAGATTGGGTCTATCTTTGCCGGCTGTCAGATGGATTGAGCAGTGTGATTGTGGAACTGCATTAGACGAAATGGGATACCACTTGCTGACTTGTAAGAAGGGTGGTGGGCCTGTTTGGTCACACGATTCGATAGTAAGTGAATGGGATGACTGTTTGCGGCAGCTGCAGATTCACCACAAAAAGGAACCGAGGGACAGATACAATGATAGCAACAACAGACCGGACATCGCTGTCTTTGATGTTGGCTCTGGTGCCAATGTGGAACTAGATGTAGCCCTTTCACATCCATGGGCATCGGACATTGTGAGTCAGGCTGCTGAGAAAGACGGGGCAGCAGCAGCAAGAAGAGAGGACAGGAAGACAAAAAAATACAGTGAGCTAAAGCTCGCTGGAATGTCTTCAATGAGATTTGTTCCCCTCGTCATGGAACACTTTGGTCGCTGGGGTGAAGAAGCCACAAAGTATCTACAGGAACTATCTCGCCGATCATGTGATGATGCTGGCAACAATAACTGCAATGAGTTTATGTGCCTTTGGCGAAAGCGGTTTTCAATAACACTACAGCGGTGCAATGCAAAGACAATAGCAAAAAAAATTTCTATTCTTACCTTTAATAGTTGTAACACTGTAGATGACTTTGTCACACAATTTTACATACATTAGGTATAGATAGCAGTATAGTTGTAGTGGCCGCATAGAGCCTGCTTAAACTCACCTTCTCTTCATTAGCCTGTAGTAGTGTTCATGTTTGAAATATATGAGGATTGACAGACAGACAGACAGACAGACAGACAGACAGACAGATACTCAAGTATGGGCCAATCCAGGAAGATCGGTGGTTACAAGCTACCCTTCCAATCAGACACGGAGGCTTCGGAATGACCTCTATCAAGGAGATATGTCAACTAGCCTTCGTTTCGAGCTGGGCTCACACACTGTCAGCTTTACCCAAACGATTTCCAAACATGGAAAAGATATTGGATGATCTAGTTTTCCATCCTGATACGACAGGTTCTATTGGTTGCGACTTACAACGCGCCACTCCTCCTGACAAGTCTCTTATAGATTTACTTGACAATCCTAACAGACTGCAGCAAAAGTTAACACGCCAATATACTACATCAGTTGCTACTTACGTTGTGGAACACGCTCCTCTTCCGAGGGACTTGGCTCGTCTACGTTCACTACGAGGAAATGGTGCTGGCGCCTGGCTTACTGCAATCCCCGAATCGACAAATCTCGCATTTGAACCTTACGAATATCGTTTGGCGTGTTTGTTGAGGATGGGGTTGCAGCTGCCAGCTGTCAGCTGGATACAAGAGTGTAATTGTGGGTCGGTGTTGGACGATATGGGATATCACCTCCTCACTTGTAAAAAAGGCGGAGGACCGGTTTGGTCCCATGATTCAGTGGTGAGCAACTGGGACGACTGCCTGCGGCAATTGAAAATTCATCACAAAAGAGAGCCAAGAGACCGGTATAGTAACAGCAACAACCGGCCTGATATCGTGGTATTTGATGTCGGTACGGGGGCCAACACAGAGTTAGATGTTGCTCTGTCACATCCCTGGGCATCAGACATACTCTGTCAAGCAGCATTGAGAGATGGAGCAGCTGCAACGAGAAGAGAGGACAGGAAGTTTTCGAAATATAGTCAAATTAAGCTTCCTGGCATGGCATCTATGAAGTTTGTCCCTCTTGTTATGGAACATTTTGGCCGTTGGGGTGATGAAGCGACCAAGTACCTCCAGGAGCTTTCGCAAAGATCAACCGACGACGCAGGGAATCACAATTCTAAGGCATTTATGTGTTATTGGCGAAAACGCTTTTCGACAACGCTGCAGAAGTGCAATGCAAAGACGATCTGCAAGAAGATATTGACATTAACTTCCAATGACAATAGAAATATAGATATAGATGACTTCCTTACACAGTTTTTTATTCATTAGCTTAGTAGTTATGGCCAGAAAAGGCTTTAAAGCAGTAGCACAGCTTGTTAGCCATGAACATAGTTTGTAATAGTAGTCATGTATGAAAATATATTATATGACAGACAGACAGACAGACAGGCAGCTTTATTGAGGTTGGGTATGCGTTTGCCATTGCCTCTGTCAGCAACCTTATGTGATTGCGGCACAGCCTTAGATCCTGAAGGATATCATCTGATTACTTGTAAGACAGGTGGGGGACCAGTTTGGTCTCATAATTCAATAGTCTCTGCTTGGTCCGAGTGTTTGAAACGCGTGTCTCTTCCCCATACCGTTGAGCCAAGAGACTGTTACAGCAGCTCTCAGTCCAGACCCGATATTGCTGTTTATAATGCAACCGACTTTAACGTTGAGCTCGACATTTCCTTAGCCCACCCATGGAGCACCGACATAATTTCAGTCGCAGCTACAACTGATGGATCTGCTGCTTCAAAAAGGGAGGGAAAGAAGAGAGAGAAGTACAGCAGAGAGACTCACACTAGTGGGGGTTCTCCATGCCTAATTCCACTGGTGTTTGAGCATTATGGCCGCTGGGGAAATGCAGGAGAAAACTTTCTCCATCAAATCTCTCTGCGATCACGAGATGATGACGGCAAGGTGAACTCCAGTGAGTTCAAAACTTATTGGAGACGATTAATGTCCATTACTTTACAGCGGTGTAACAGTATGGTTTTGGCGAAAAAGATTGACAGAATAGTGTGTAGAAATGACTCCGTAGCTGGTTTTTACAGTTACCAGAGTGTACGTTAAGCTTTCATTTCATGACCCTAAGGGTCTTTTTTCTTGGACTCATAGATAGTGATTTAGCGTTGACTGTAATAGCGTTGATGTTTACCAATAGATGTTTTTGACAGACAGACAGACAGACAGACAGACAGACAGACAGACAGCCACTTGTATTTGAGCATTTTGGCCATTGGGGAGAACGAGCCACCAGATACCTACAGGAACTATCAACCAGGTCGACGGATGATGATGGCAATAAGAATGCTAATGAATTCATGTGTTACTGGAGAAAACGATTCTCAACAGCGCTACAACGTTGCAATGCTAGGACTATTGCAAAGAAACTATCACACCTTTTATCTATGAGCTCCAGTAATGTAAAGAACTATCATACTCAGTTTTGCGTACATTAGTTTGTGATGTGTATTGACCCTATTGGGTCTCTTGAACATTCTAAATAGTTTTAGTTGTAATAGCATTCATTTATGAAAATATATAAAAACAAACGGACAGACAGACAGACAGACAGACAGACACACAGACAGACAGACCATCTGGCCCGGACTGTACATCCGAATAATATTAGGAAAGCTGCTTCTATCCACGACTCTATGACGCGCGCAACATTTTCACAAGTACTAGGCTTCCCCGAGTTGGTTCTTCCATGGGAGCAAATATCACTGCAAGTACGTCTGGGTGGATTTGGTATGTCATCCCTGTCGTCCACCTTCAAACTCGGTTACGTGGCTTCATGGATACACTCACTTGCTGAGCTCCCACTTCGTTTTCCTGCTGTAATACCCATGGTTGACAACGTGGTTGACCATCAATTTGGTTCAGTTGGTGATGCTCTTGCCAAGTCCATACCTCCTGACAAGCTTCTGTCTGACTATCTGGCAAATCCTAAGAAACTTCAAAGCAGACTTTCAAATCAGTTCTTTGCAGACCAACTACAACTTTCATTAAATAACTCTGCTACGGCTAGAGATGCCTCTAGGTTATATTCCCTACAGGGAAAAGGAGCTGGAGCATGGCTAAATGCAATCCCTGCAACACAAGGTTTCGCATTCAAACCCTGCGATTTTCGCTTGGCGTCGCTTGTGAGGCTTGGATTGCCCATCTCTCTGTCACATTGGTCAGAGGCATGCAACTGCAGTGCACCACTGGATGACAGCGGATACCACCTACTCACATGCAAGACCGGCGGAGGCCCTATTTGGTCTCACGAATCAATTGCTGGGGTGTGGTCTGAGTGCCTCAGGAGCCTCCAAATCCACCATCGACGGGAGCCAAGGAACAGATATGTCACTTCAGATTGCAGGCCTGACATTGTCATGTTCGATTCTGAATCAGCTTCCAACCTCGACCTGGACATCTCTCTAGCCCACCCTTGGAGTGCGGATGCATTTCCAAGCTCTGCTGATAGAACAGGCGTCGCTGCTAAACAACGAGAGAATAGGAAGGCGGCAAAATACAGCCAACAAAAGCTCCCTGGGACTTCAGTTCTCAAAGCCATCCCCTTGGTATTCGAACATTTCGGTGCATGGGGAGAAGAGGCCAGGAACTTCTTGCGAAAGCTAGCAGCTTTCTCATCAGACGAAGTTGGTCAGCCAAACGCACCGGAATTTGTGGACTTCTGGCGTAAACGATTTTCAGTGCAGCTGCAAAAGTGCAACGCACGGGTCATTCAGAAGAAATTGAATGTGTTGTGTGGTGGGTGTCAGATTCCCGAGTCACTCAGCACTCAATTCTTTTATCATTAGTGTACTTTTAGTTGTCTCTTTTGCCTCAGAAAATATGTATACACTTACCTATGAACACTATAAAGCATTTAGCTTTAGTCGAGTAGTTTCTGCTGTGATGTATGATAGTGTGATTGTAAGAAATAAAAATGATTCTTGACAGACAGACACACAGACAGACAGACATACAGACTGACAGACAGACTGCTTTGTCTCAATTAGAATATCCTCAGTCAGAATGCCTTCTACTACGTCATTGCCATGTTCCCACGTTAAATTACTTGGCTAGGTCAGTATCACCATCTTTATTTCAGTCTACAGCTAAAATACATGACAACATGACTTGAACAACCTTTTGTAAAATATTGGAAGTGCCATCAATAGTCGATGAACGGTGGAAACAGGCAACACTTCCTATCAAATTAGGAGGATTTGGAATGATATCGGTCGATGCTATTGCTTCATCTGCACTTTTAGGAGGATGGATGCATACTCTGTCAAACTTGCCTACTAGGTTCCCTCACTTGACTAACGATGTATCACTCTTGCTTTCAACCGATAATGTCTCGAAGATCTCGGCCGATATTCATCAAGCTGTCAAGTCTACTGGTTGTGATGATTCACAACATTTAAGTGAGTTTGTCAAACAGCCCAAGAAATTACAACAAAAACTATCTAGTCAACTACACGAGACAAACGCAAATTCCTGCCTGGAAACTTCAATTTCACAATCAGATAGAGCTGCAGCTAAACTTAGATCAATAAGAGGTAAGGGAGCTGGGTCATGGCTGGAAGCCATTCCTACTGAAGAGATTCTTGCACTGAAACCCGACGAATTTCGTTTGGCAGCATCTCTGAGGTTGGACATACCTGCACCTTTTGTCAACTGGAACATCCAGTGTGAATGTGGCAAGTTGGCAGATGAATATCATCTTCTTACATGCAAACATGGAGGTGGGCCTGTGTGGCAACACGATGAAATTGTAAATGCATGGAGCACTTGTCTACATGAATTAAAGATTCATCACGAGAAAGAACCTCGACATCGTTACTCTGGAAATGACAATAGACCAGACATAGTTGTGTATGACTCTGGGTGTAGCTATGACTTTGATGTGGCTATGGCTCATCCTTTCAGCCAAGACGCTTTAGCTGCAGCAAGAAGGGAGGAAAGGAAGATGATCGAATACAAAAAACAACAACTTGCTGGCAATACATCAAGCCTCAATTTCACTCCTCTGGTATTTGAACATTTTGGAACATGGGGATCAGAAGCTACCAACTATCTAAACAAACTAGCCAGAAGATCAAGAGACATTGAAGGCTATACAAATGAAGCTGACTTTAGAGGTTTTTGGACAAAAAAATTCTCAATAATATTACAACGATGCAACGCTAGAGTCATCCTCCACAAGCTGACACGTGTCTTCCCTGGAGGAGAAGATGAGAACATACACAATAGAGACTACCAAAGTAGTTTGCATTAAACTAAAGCTGAACTCAGTAGATTTCTTGTATTTAGTGTTAGAAATGTAACGTAGAGTTTGTGTTTCAATAAATGAAATTGACAGACAGACAGACAGACAGACAGACAGACAGACAGACAGAACTATCAAGTTTGCTTTTGTGTCTTCGTGGGCTCATTCTGTGCATGAGCCGCCAAAACGTTTCGTAGCTTTAGAACCTCAGGTTGCTGTTTGTAAAAAGAGTGGTTAAACTATGTAGGCCACATTCTTCATGAATGTCTAGATCCTGATCAATCAATGAATAATCTTTTGTCTAATATTAAGCGTCTACAGAGGCATCTGATATGAAAGCTGGCGTCAATATTTTATTGGATAAAGAATCTGGAAAGGATTCAGCACGATTAGGTTCCTTGCAAGGAAAAGTGCAGGCTCGTGGCTAAATGCCATTCCATTAACCCAGAATCTCGCAATCTTTGGCATTCATGAGATTGGGGATGGCAATGCCCTTGCCTTGCCTATGTTGGCAGATAAGTGCAAATTTGAATGTGGAAAAACCATTGATAGAGAAGGGTATCATCTGTTGACTTGTAAAGTTAGCGGTGGACCAGTGTGGTCTCACAACTGTCTGGTCTCTGCGTGGGCAGGTTGTCTCAGTTAGCTACATGTACCGAGCTACATGTACATAGAGACTCAAGATTGCACCACTTCCAGTGGAAGCCCAGACAGGTATGTTGCTAAATCATTCTTCAGGCCAGTAGCAGAATTAGACATTGCTATATCATATCCAATCAGCAAAGATATTCTATCTAGAGCTGCTTATATTGATGGTGCTGCCGCATCCAGAAGAAAAAAGATTAAACACACAAAGTATAAATCCCAACTACTACCAAGAGCGTTTGCAACAACAACAATCCCTTTGGTATTTCAACATTATGGCAGATGGGGTGATGAGGCTCAACAGTTTTTAAGACTCTTTCTCTCACATATGTCTTATGATGATGACGATCGTCACAATGCATCAAGTTTTACAACAAATTGGGACAACTCTGATCAGTCAAGTTACAACAATGTAACTCTAGTGTAATTTCCAGAAAGACATCCCGTTTACTAGAACTTACAAGGAAAGTCAAGAGACTGAATATCCATAATTATTAATGTGCTTTACTGTACAGCCCTATATGGGGCTGGTTTCTGTAGGTTCTTAGTTTGACAGAAGATATGTGCGATTGAGACAGTAGACTTGCTTTAAAGTCCATTCGAACAATAGGTGCAGTGTGAGAATTGTGGGTGTGGACTTCGTCAATTTGGGCTGTCTAGTGGGGACAATAAGAAATTGAATTAGCGTAACGACTTCAATGACGTTTGCTAAACACAATGTAAACACTCATTACAAGCTTGTGATGGCATTCTAGAACAGCTGCAGAAATAATACTGACAAAAGTAGGTGCGAATGTCTTCCAAAGCTCTGAATTGAGTTCGCTTGTGACTCTGGAGACGTCATTGAGAACTAATTGGCTGTCTAGAGTATTCTAAGGAATGCAATTAAGGTAATTACATCTAATCTTTAGCTAGAATAGGATGGGCCATGTCCGACTGGGGTGGAGTCTGCATATGTAATATTCCGGAAGCTGCTCCTTCCAACGTATTTGAGCATCATTCTGACTGTTAGAATGCACCACTGTCTCCACCTCCACACGTGCGTTCCAGAGATATCATTTCCATGTTTGTTAGTGCCGGGATACCAAGATCTGGTAATTTTCCCACACTGCATCTATTGTTCGAATGGACCTTAGTTGTGTTGTATTTATATTTCAACGTGGAAAATATATGTATTGAACAGACAGAAAGACAGACAGACCCCGAATGTTGGACGTTAGGACTGCAGGACATTTGAGGATTCTCACGTAAAATCAGGAATGCTGACACCCCAGTCGAGAACGAAGCTGCTAGCAATGACTCTTCTACTCTTAATTTACCGTCTCGTTCTCCTTTGCATGCTAATTCAAGAAGCAGAGAGGAAACAGCATGGGAGCTTATACGAAACATTGCGTTGGAGGATGTAATCAATACAAATCTAACGGTGTCAGTACAAACTGTTGCTCCTGCTCTAGTAGACATGTTTCGAGAATGCTGCAACATCGCTCTTAAGAAAATTCTAGATGAACCTGAAATTGTCTGTGATCAGGCATGACTGATTTTGTATAAAAAGTTTGTTCAATTTCAATGGGATGAACTCATTGGAATACATCAGTCTGGCCAGGCACATAGTGATACGTCTAGACTAACAACAAGAAACATTCAACATTTTGAAATAAGGCTGCTCATTAATTGGTTAGATGTGTAAAGCTCTCTAGAGCTGCAAAGTTACTAACCAGCCACAGACTAGAACCTACGTATGTTGCTAAAACGTAGACAAAAAAGCATCCACAAAAAGACTACGATATTGCGAGATATCAGTTTGCACATTCTTTCAGTCCGATTGAGTTAGTTAGTAGTTGTCTAAAGCTTCATTTCTAATAGCAGTTAACACTTTTCCAAGGGGCTCAGGTACAGGACCTCCGGATACCGGTATGAACACCTGAAGATCTTAGCTCAATGTGAATCAACTAAAAAAGGTCTATTTTCTCTTTGTTCAATGGTTGCCAAAGGCAGGATATCTTTCGGTGCATCAACCCTTCTTTCAACTTCTCGCCAAGTTGCTATTTCGAAGCCTTTTGCCATTGCATAGTCACTGAGGCGATGTGACAGCCAAAACTGTCCGTGTTCAAAAAAAAAGAAATCTATCGCTCAGTTTTCTCTCCTTTACAACATGGACTTGCAGACAAAGGTGGATCAGAACTGCTCGTGCATCACTTACAGCTGCTATTGGACTCACAGCCTGACTGGGCAATCGTCAAAACTGACATAAGGAATGCAAAAAATTTCTTTGGACCGATCGTGCCTTCTTGATGAAACCGCAAAGCCTTTTTACAGATTTGTATCAGTACGTCTTTAGTCTGTATTCACAAAGTTCTCCTCTCATTTTACAAGATACGTCCAATTTTAACCTATTGTCACAACAGTGAGTTTATCAAGGGAAACCCTCTGGGGCCCTCTCATTTTTCAATTGCTATTCAACCAATCCTCGCAAAGGTTCAGGAACTACATTCTATCACACAATTTCTGGCATATCTAGATGATGAGTTTGTGATCGGTTCCCAGGCAGATGTTGTTTTAGCTCTCACTGCCTTGAAGGTATCGTTTTCTGCCAATGGTTTGCATATTTCTATGGAAAAGTGTGAACTGTTTGATGGCACGCTGATTTCTTCTCTACACATGCCTGAAGGCCTTAAAGTATTATCTTACAAGCTCCAATGCCCGGCTTCGCCCGGGGGACAACACCCGGGGGACAACACCCGGGGGACAACACCCGGGGGACAACACCCGGGTAATAGTTTAATCACACAAATTATCGATTTGCAGACACTGTTTGCTATTAATGACAGACAGACAGTACAGAAAAACACACAAACAGACAGACAGGTCGCTTTTATAGGTAGAGATTACAGCAGAAAGTATCTAAAAATGCGTTTGATGGTTGGAGAGGCAGAGGGGGTGTAGCCAAGTCACGTACAGTTTGTATAGAGAGATCTTTGTAGATTTCCAAACTCTCTGGTCTAGAGTGTTGGTTATCATCCCTGTGCAAAAAAAGTTGCAATCACAGCACAAACCAATTACACTAACTTATGCCCTTGTCAGTGCAACCCAAGCCAGACCACGTGGAGGTCAGGGCATATACTGGCTCAAAAAATTGGTTGAGACATGCTCAACCTGGAGCTCTCGCTCCGGTGGTATTTGAACGTTATGTACCTGCTTGATGTCTTCAGCATAGGTCTCTTTGAGAAATTGATGCATCACCAGCTGCTGCAGCCGCCAAAACGGTCTACTTTGTCCTGTTTGTTGCTGTGTGATACATATTGTCTCCCTACCTTTTAGTGCATTATTGTAGTGTTTGTCTGTTTAGTCGTTAGTCATTAATGTTTATCTAATTGACCATGTGTGCATGATTAAAAGCGGTGTCTTGAATGTTCAGTTGGGCTGAATTTACAGCCATGCAAAGGCACAGTCTGAGATGTCATGGAGTGCTTGCACACTCCTATTAACAGTCAACCTCTTCTAAGCTAACCCTCGTTCAGTCGCTGTTGGCCAGCATCATAGGTGATGTTGGCCATGAATGCCTGCAGTGAATATAAAGATGATCATCTTGTCGACAGCACTTCCTGGTACACTACGTTTTTGGTTTTTCCTTCTTTTGCCAAGAAAGTTAGTCCATGTTTGGAGGCAACTCTAGAAATGCCAACATAAAGCTGTCCATGGCTAAAGGATGGCTCGTGTAGATCTAGCCCTGCCACAGCTAAGGTCTGCCCTTGTGCCTTGTTAATAGTCATAGCAAAGCAGACCTTAACTGGAAACTGAAGTCGTTTGAATTCAAATGGTAGTCCAGTATCACTGGGAATTAGTGGTATCTTTGGCAGATACACGTCCTGGGCTTTATGCGGTCCAGTAGCAATAGTTGCTTCCAGACAGTTGTTCATCATTCTCTTTAGTATAAGACGTGTGCCGTTTGCAATCCCAGGAGCCAGATTTCGAACAACCATTAGAGGAATTCCCACCTTTAGAGCCAGTTTATGAGGAGGCATACCAGCAGGTTCCAGGGAGTTAAGAAACTCCGAGGGATAGTGTACTGCATCATCATCTCTGACCGTATCAATTGATTTATAGATCTTTATCTCTCCAGGAAACAGCTGAAGCATCTCCCAGTTAATATCACGAATGGAGACATTGTGTGGTGCGAGAATAGCTCGTTGCATTAGCCATTCGAAGTCTTGGTAGTGATGTTGCAAGTTTGGGTACACTCGCTCTATCAAGGTCTGAGGAGAGTCGGTAACTGTGCCAAGATCTTCTGGAATGAAGATGGTATGACGTCCTTCAACTACCGGTATATGACCGTTCCCAACTCGCAGCAAGAGACTTGCAAACTCAGCAGCGTTGGCGTCACCGTAGAGATAAGCTCTCATGTTAGTTGTCAAAGAATGTGTTTCTACGTGTTGCCATAAATGTGATGACTTGATGCAGGCATCAATTTCATTGGCACGTGTACCTCCTCGAATGACTGGTAATGTCTGACGAAAGTCCCCAGACAGGACAACTAAGATACCGCCAAATGGTCTTGAGGACTGCCTTAGGTCTTGTAATGTGCGATCTAAAGCCTCAAAAGCTAGTTTGTTAGCCATGGTTGCCTCGTCCCAAAATATAACGGCACATTCCTGTAGGAGTGTAGCCTTTGATGAACCTCGCTTGAGGTTGCACATAGGAAGGTCTGTGGTCATGAGATTAAGCGGTATCTTGAATGTCGAATGTGCTGTCTTCCCATTTGATAGTAGCTGTGCCGCAATGCCACTGCTGGCGACAGCAAGGGCGACAAATCCTCTTGATCTGAGGCGTGCCAGGGAAAGGTTAATCAGGTAGGTTTTACCTGTGCCACCTGGGGCATCAATAAAAATAATCCCTCCTTGCCCATGGTCCACCATATCTGTAATGCGAAGGTCAATGTTGCGTTGGTCAATCGTCAAATTCGTTTCATTTTCGTCTACAAATTGTTGCAGTGCTTCTCTGTCATAAGATTTTTCTCTAAGTAGGTCAACTGTCAGTCTGTCTTCATGTCCCCTGTTTACAGGCGGCAGTCCGTACTCTTCAAGTTTCTGTCCACTCATCTGCTGTACTAATTCCTGTAGTCGAAAGAGACACTCGTTGTACATATCATCACTATAGTCCATGTCAGGCTGTCGAGCTTCCCTCCTACACTGATGCAGTATGTCATCAGTCATATCATTTCGATATGCAGACCATATGGCAAGAGGGTCAGCAACATCACACGTGGTCAATATAACAGCAAACAGAGCACGTAGTGTAGATGCTCCGGCTCGCATGGCTGCCTCTTGCATGGCCATGGCCCAATGCAAGTCTTCTTCCAACAAACCCATGCAGTTACATGCTTCGCGAAAAGTCTGGCACTTTCGTGCATCAATCGTAAGCAAGTCATCAAAAGAGCAAGGTCCCCGCTTATGGTGAAGCAGAAGGCGTAAAAAGAAGCATTCCTGTTGCTTAGGATGCACGGCGTACACTCGACCAATAACCTCACTTTTTTAAATGAAGTTATTTGACCATCACTGTAAACAGCTGTGCCAAGCCTTCGAGGGTTCCAGGTTTTGGTGCCTGAATGAAATGTAAAGTACTCGGGCACATTTACATAAAGCAAATTTTGAACAAACCTCTGGTCGGGCGTAGCAAGCTGGTCAAGATCTGGACGATACCGAGCGCAGAGATCAAAAAAAGCTGTCAACGTGGTTTTAGGTGGACGTTGAGCAAGAGCAACAGCATTTTGATCATTGTAAACAACCCTCTGCCCATTTAGTAGGTGGACATGAAGGTTTGTCACTGCTGGATGACGATCGTGAATGGTAAAGTTCAGTATTCTCCAGCAAGCTTCACTGCAACTGACGTATCTTGCTGTCTGGTACAGATCTATTTCATCGATAGGTTGGTTTTTTTCTAGCGAAAAAACTGCCATGTCCCTGCCCTTGTTGACATACTTTAGGACATACTTGATAGACTTGACACTTGTACAAAGCTCTACGTTGATATGACAGGCAAACATTCGGCAGAGGTAGGGAGAGTAAGGTACTACCCATCGATTGTCTATACAGACATCGTTACCTTTGATCTTCTTTATTCCTTGATTGCCACAATCATCGGGTTTACGTCGTCGATATAATGGATAACCATCATGGCCGCTCTGAGTATCACTTTTAAACTCTTTCGGGTAACGTTTCGTGCATGCTCCATCTCGCATGCAGGGTGAGTGCTTGTCCATGCGACCGCAAGGACCATGAATCATGTTTGTCATGACTATATCAAACAGCACCTTGTCAGAGTTAGGGTCAGGCAACTCAGCGGAAATAGCGGCATCGATGTCATCAGCATGAATGCTGTGCTCTGCAGTTAACCAAACTAAAATATGAGCATGTGGCAGACCACGTTTCTGCCATTCAATGGAACACAGGTATGCAATAGTCTTGCCGAAGATGCAGTGCTTGGTCAACTGTTTGATGAGTTCCTTTCTTTTTAGGTTAAAGACACGTGCAATTAGGTCTGGACGATGTTGTGCTGTCTGCATGGGCAGCAGTTCATCAGTGATTTCTTTCCAGCCGGGATTGCACGTCATTGTGATAAAAAGAGAAGGCCTACCAAACTTTCTAACATAGCACATGGCATCCTGTGTACGTTCATGCATGTACCGTGGTCCTCCAGTATAGGAGCTAGGTAAGATCACCGTCTTACCGATGTTTGTTGGATCTCCATCACTTGCCAGAAGTGCATCTCTCAACTCACCATATTGTTCAGCTCGAAGTTTTGTTTGCTCTCGCCGAAGGAAGCACAGCCGTTCGGTCTCTATTTTGGCGTACATGTCAACAACATATTGTTGCATCAGTCTCTGACACCGTAGCAAGATGTTAAAGTCTGCACCACCTCGCATCATCAGTCGATACGCATAATGTTTCATTGCAGATACTTTGTACTGGTTTGGGACTGGTTGGTCAGGAAAATAGTATCCATCATCTCCATGTGGAAGTATGAGAGGATACTGCAAAGCATCATAGCTGCGATGAGTTTCAGCTATTCTTGTAAGGCTGCCATCAGACTTACGAAGGACAATGTCTCTCTTTCCATGTTCTTCTGTGACCATAAGCACAGCTACCTCATCACACATTGGAGCATTAAACCGCCCTCTGTGTTCTCTAGAAGGCCTCTTGTCAGCATGAATCACAACCTTGTACTGCTGATCATATTCACGGAGAACGTCTTTGGCTAATTTAAAACTCTGCACATACCTATTGATGGCATGAAGCATGTTTTGTAAACCCTCAATGATATTTATCCTCAAACCAGGAACAATGCCTTGTCTTACTTGTATCTCTCTCTCCACATCACCCAAAAAGTAGATTTGAGCAAATTTGGATTCTTCATTAGGCAAAGGGCACAGGCTTCCAATGAGGTGGTACACTTGACCTTGCACTTTGAAGCAAGGATTCCATCCATGTGTTTCCTTAATTTCATTGCAACCCATTGATGTCATCTGAAAAGCTGAATTGTACTTGCGAATATTTGTAAGGAAATGCCTAGACGTTTCTGAGTCACCTAGAAGCAATGATTTTAGCAAGAGCGGTGGATCTTGCAGAGTTGCCAGTTTCACTTTTCCGCTACTGCAACACATGCCAGGTGCTTCTCCTTTCCACTTCATAGCGCCGCAGTTGACACACACGTTTGTCATAGAGCCAATACAACACGGAAGTGGAGGTTGTGCTGCATCATAGTTCAGAGCTGGTGGAATATTCGGTTGCTGTCGCACTCTTGTTGCAGTATGTCTTTCTCGATCACTGTGAAGTCGTCGCTGTCTAGCTAGCTCATCTTCCGCTGCACGCGCTGCAGCAGTTCTGTTGCAGTGGGCGGCCAATCGTTCTTGTCTGGCTAGCTCATCTTCCGCTGCACGCGCTGCAGCAGTTCTGTTGCAGTCGGCGGCCAATCGCTCGTGTCTGGCTAGCTCATCTTCCGCTGTACGCGCTGCAGCAGTTCTGTTGCAGTCGGCGGCCAATCGCTCGTGTCTGGCTAGCTCATCTTCCGCTGCACGCGCTGCAGCAGTTCTGTTGCAGTCGGCGGCCAATCGTTCTTGTCTGGCTAGCTCATTTTCCGCTGCACGCGCTGCAGCAGTTCTGTTGCAGTCGGCGGCCAATCGTTCTTGTCTGGCTAGCTCATCTTCCGCTGCACGCGCTGCAGCAGTTCTGTTGCAGTCGGCGGCCAATCGTTCTTGTCTGGCTAGCTCATCTTCCGCTGCACGCGCTGCAGTAGTTCTGTTGCGGTCGGCGGCCAATCGTTCTTGTCTGGCTACAGTGTGTTCATCTACGCGAGTTCTAGCAGTGGTATCACGATTAATCTGAAGTCGTCGCTGTCTGTCTAACTCGTTTTCGTTCGCGCGAGCCGTAGCGCTTCTGTGTCTGTCGCTGTCTAGTCGCCATTGTCTAGCTGCCTCACCTTGCTCAGCACGCGCTCTCGCCACTCTATCTCTACCGGAGTCCAAACGTTGCCGTCTCGCTACTTCGTCTTCTTCTAAACGTCTCCGTTTTTGACTGGCTGCAGCTGTCGATGAAAAAACTGTCTTTCGTCTCTTCGGAGGCATTGTAAAAACGACGCAAAATGTCGCGTATAGACTTGGAAATCCTATATTGCGCAGCTAGTAGACTGTAATGTTTTGGCGACAGTAGAGTGTAATCTTTTGTCAGTAACCGTTTACTGTCACTAATTAGCCGTGGTGTTAGTTCACTAAAGGCATATCAAGTGCGTTGACATCTGTGACGTTTGCTATTAATTAAGATAACGTAAGATTATCGGCAGTGCGAAAGATCCTGTACAGACATCGGCACTTCTCTCCGCTGCAGGGAGTGCATACTGTCCGATGTCAGGAACGGGCCGGTAAATTCGGTGTAGATACGTAGTGATTAGTTGAAGTCACGTGCAATACTTACCCGGATAATCCGTTCCCCGTATACAACGAATGCCGACTCGTGTCATTTCGACAGTCCCGCTGAACGTCGTCTGTTCGAAGACGTTGCTGGCGTTTCGGGGAACAGGTGCATCAAACACGGCAGCTCCGTATCTAACGAAGTCACGACGCGTACCGACTGTCGTCATTTCGACGGTCCCGCTGAACGTCGTCTCTTCGAAGACGTTGCTGGCGTTTCGGGGAACAGGTGCATCGAACACGGCAGCTCTTCGACGGTCGCAGACTGGCAAACGACTGTGTGCGTATTTTTTCGAGACCCGGATATCAGCAAGAATATCTTCCTTTTCCCGACGTCGTCGGCAATAGACGACACGCTCGGCGCGTACCGTCCGACGTCGGGAACGGGCAGTCTAAATTCGGTGGAGACACGATGCGCCGTTCCGGAGATATTCGCGCGCGAGCGGAAGCGAGCGCGATCGGCGGGAAACGGCTTCGTCGTGGGAGAAGTCAGGAAGACGACCGCGGTCTGACTTTCGACCTGAATGAATTCGGCGTGCGCGAGCGAAATTCGGCCGAGATCGGACTCGCCGTCTTCGAGAGACGCTCGTACGTACGGGCACACAGACAGACAGACAGACAGACAGACACACAGACACCTCTCCTTTATATATAGAGATGGTATCACAATCTTAGAAGTTCCTGTTGGCCAAGTGCAATATGTTGCAGAGATCTGTCTAAATTTTGCAAAATCAAGCCAAGCTCAACTGTTGTAACTAGAAGATGTGCAGCGTGGATGTTTACTTCTGAGATATCGCCATGTCACACGTATGAATCGTCTCATCAGATCTGTAAACCCAGAAAATGTACGTTCAACAGTTCAGGCCCATGCCAGCTGACAAAGTCGACGTTTATATGATAAGTTCAGTGCCCTGACCTAACCAACAAGAACTGGCTTTAAGCTACTTTGCTCATTAGGCATGGTGGATTCGGATTGACAAACAGTGAGTCATTGTTTGCTGATGCTATCGTAGCAGGTTGGGCACAATCTATCCAAGCACTTCCTGCTCGGTTCCCTTCCACTACTAATGGCAAATCTTTGGTCTGCCTATTTGAGGAAAGAATGAGCATAGCGTTAAAGTCTTCTATTCCTGACAACCATTTCTTAGTAGACATCCTTCGTGACACTAAAAATGTCCAATTCCAACTAATATTGGAATGTACTAAGCATACTCTCTCAAAATCTATACAAGTATTGAAGTCTAAGAGAGATAGGACTCGCCTGAGATCTCTGCAAGGGAGGGATATAGAATTATCGTTACATGCTATTCACACTTCCACTAAGTTTGCAGTTAATTCTGGTGATAACCATTTGGCAATACGTGTACGAATGGAATGTAGAATGCCATTGTCGTCTCTTCTAAGGCAGTGAGAATGTAGTCGAAGGATTGATCAGCATGGTTTTCACCTTCGCACTTGCAAAACAGGGAGTATAGCCCTGTTTGTTTACACAATGCCGTCACTGCACGGTGTCTGGGATGATTGTTCAGGAACCTTATCAATCCCTCGTCATGTTAAGTTATGCTAACAGCAACCACCGACCAGACATTTTCATTATTGATGCTTGCATGAAACATTGCATGATTTTGATATTTCACTGGCTCTCCCTTGGAATCAAGACATAATTGAAAAAGCACAGCGTAAGATAAGCATGCAGCAGCACAAGCCAGAGAAGTGAAGGACAAAACGTATAAGGACAAGATACTAGCAGCAAAAGAGCATGCAAAAACCATCCCCTTAGTACTGGAACACTCTGGGCGTTGGGGCTAAGAAGCTCACAAGTATCTCAATGAACTGTTTGAGAAATCGGTAACAGATCAGGTAAAAGGGAGGCCAGTTCAAGAATTATTGGATGCGATGCTTATCAGTTGTTCTGCAATAATGTAATGCTGAAGTTTTTTCAAAGAAGATTAGCCGTCAGGTGAAGAACATTGAGTGTATTACATATGCTTACTACACTTTGTTTCCGTTAATGTGACTGGTGTAACTCGACCCATGGGTCGAGCACTCACTAGTTAGCTGTGGTGCCTTGCCTTTTACTGACGTTCACTGTATGGTAGTATTGATGCTGATATAAAGACAGACAGACCTGGTAATTTACCATTTGGTTAGTTTGCGAAAGAACAAGTTTGTAGAGGTGGAGTGTCCTTTCACCATTTGCCACGTGTCCGAAGTGGGCAAATTTTTTGGGGGGACAACCTTTTGACTTAGCCGCTGGAGCGAACTGTGCGCTGTTAGTACAAGGCTAGCGGCGCAGCCTTTGATTTTTAGTAGACGATGGACATTTTACAACCGTGAGTTTGACATAAACGAAGTGCTGTCTTTTTGCGCATCTCTCGAGCAGCAACCTGTACAGTCTATTCAAAGATAGCCCCGGTTTTGAAAATCGTCTGCTGAACGTTGTTTTCTCTGCGCAAATTGACTTCAAATAGATTGGAGGGCAGGTAACGTGATAAATTACTATGAATTGCGGTTAAACGTTTTTGTTATTTCTTAGTCTTTTTTGGGTGCATGTAGCTATGCACATTGCCTGAATTGAATTGTACGGCAACATTTACGCTGTTGCATACACTGCATACATCAAATTATGTACTATTTATTGCAAATCTATTTTCTGTGTGCAATGATGTCATATGCAATTAATTAATATTACAATTTTATAATGCAAACTAATACTGTACCTCAATTCTATTAACATGTGAACATTACATAATTCAAATGACAGCTTGATATATTTTAAGCAGTACTTAGTTGGTATAAACACGTACGTAAAATAATCTAGAGACATTTCAATAATCATAACAAGTCATTTGTTTTACCGTTATTAAATAGTTAGTGAATGAGTTAAATACAATGCAGAATCTTTCTTACCAAGCATGCCAGTTAACCTTACTTGACACCTAACCTCATTAAATATCAGGGCAACTTCACCCAAAGGTCTGAGGGTGCCTTATATTTCATTCTCTTGTTGAAGAAGAACATAGTCTGCATGGGCTTTGGCAATACTCTCTTCTGACGACACAGAATCATGAATATTTGAAGCAGTAAATTGCTTCAGTGAGGTAACATTTGGTAGTTGAATGATGTCAAAATCTCTCAGTGCTTCATATGCAGATGGAGATCGTATGTATACAGCTAGAGCTTAATGTTAAAAATAGCATATCACTGCTATCGGTCGATTATAAAATCTTAACCAAACTATTAGCGTCTCGCCTGACGAGCGTTCTACAGACAATCGTCCACGAAAACCAGACGTGTTGCGTACCGGAGAGATCGATCAGAGACAGCTGTCGCGTCTTACAAGACACGGTCGACTACTGCGAGGCGACAGACAGGGGAGCCGGACTCGTCAGCCTCGATCAGGAGAAGGCCTTCGACAGAGTCGAATGGTCCTTTCTCGACAAAGTGATGGCAGCCATGAATATTGGCGAGATCTTTCGTTCATACATTTCGACAGTGTATCGAGACGTGTCGAGTCGTGTCATTGTCAACGGCTGGATTTCACGAAAGATCCACCCGACACGAGGAGTGCGTCAGGGCTGCCCCTTATCACCCATTCTGTATGTGTTAGTCGCGGAGACGCTATCTTCTACTATCAGAAGTACTGCCATCACAGGCTTGTAATTGCCGCAGACCCACAGAGTATTGAAAGTGGCACAGTACGCAGACGACACTACCGTAGTTACGACTTCTGACCGCGACTTCCGTATCCTTCAAGAGTGTTTATCTTTGTATCAAGACGGCAGTGGGGCACGACTAAATATCTCCAAGTCCCGCGGTCTGCTTGTGGGGCCTTGGAGGGAGCGCACAGACCGGCCTATGTCTCTGTCGTGGACGACAGACAGCCTCAAACTTTTAGGCATACACGTCGGTGCCGCTCGTTCCCTAAACGAAACGAACTGGCAAGGAGCAATCGACAAGATGCGGGCTGTACTACACTTTCGAAAACCACGCGATCTTTCCCTCGCCGGACGTTCGTATGTGGCACGTACGCTAGCGGCGTCCAAATTGTGGTACGTGGCTCAGGTAGTTCCGGCACCACCACGAATGATCGGCGAGATCAACACGGCCATGTGGAAATTCATCTGGAAAGATCACGCCGAACTCGTAAGCCGACGAGTCTGTTGTCGGACCAGGCGCAACGGATGTTGGCCGGAATCGTAATCCACGACAAAGTCGCTGCTATACAATTACAGTGGATCTCTAGACTGACGAGTACCGGCGACGACAGTTGGAAGTACTTCGCGCGATTTTGGCTAGATCGAGCAGCCAGTCCTTTTACCGAGCATCGTGGCCTCTTGTCAGGAAACCGATCTCCCGTTTCCTCGGCCATACCACCTTTCTACTTGTCCTTGCTTAAAACCTATCGACTTTTCAACGGTGCCGACAGGACTAGCCCGTCTACGTTGTCGGAGGCGACTTCACAGTCTCTGTTCGGCAACCCAAACATCACCGATCCGAGCGGCAGACCGTTCTTTTCGCTTTCCGTGGCGACCGCGGGACTGTGCATTGTCGGTGATTTACGAGAGAACAATAGATGGAAAGAGATCGGACAATTACAACAACGATATCAAGTCGGACCATACTTTCTTAAAGGCTTTGTGCGTAAGCTGCACACTGCCATACCAGCCGTATGGTTTACATTGCCCGACACTGAAGCCACTCCGTCATTGTTATCGATTTTCTTTCCACCTAAGACGCCGATTCCTCTTTCCTCCAAGAGAATGTACGTTCAGATGGTAAAATGCGGAGATGTCAGACCACTAGCCGAGGATAAGTGGACGCTCCCTTCTTGGTCGGAGGGCTGGTCGACAGCTTGCTCCGCTCTTCGGGATGCAAGACTGGACACCCATATTCCAACGATATTGCTTTCAAATTTCTCCATCGCGTTCTTCCGACTCCAGACCGTCTGACACTCTTCCGACCTTCTCACGACACCTCTTGTGTAACTCGTGTGGCGACGGACGGGCTGATCTCGAGCATATTTTCGCTCGTTGTCCGTCGGCGAGGTCTCTCCAGCCTTCTTTACGACGTATTCTCACCTGCTTCCTGTCTAACGTTCCGTCCGATGTGACTCTTTTGACTGCTCCGTTTTTGTGTGGTCTATCGCTATCATCACCCGCATCGTTTATCGTCTGGACCTCATCGCATCCTATTGGCAACATCGTAATTCTTTAAATTCTAATAGCATATTGAGTGTAACAGCGTCGGCCATCAGGCGGCGGATCGTGGAGGAATGGCACGAAGCCAGCCTTCATCGTCCGCCGAGAATTGATTTCTTTTCTCGCCAATAGAGACCACCGGATAGGTCGTGCGCTTTGTGCTTTGAGGATGGCGACGGCGGCCTTGACATCCGCCTGTCTCCTCTGTTGGGTATACTAATATAAAACCAAAAAAGCATGTGATCTAGTCAGTCACTCAGTCAGTCATTCATAACCGTGTAGTCAGTCTGTGTGTATGTCCACATTTCAGAAAAACGGTCCTGATGGACTTAACATGTACACCTCGCACCTCGGCGTGAGTCGGGCCGGGGCACCATAGATCGCATTCATTTAGTCAGTTTTTACTTCTCGTGCAACACTAATGATTATCATACATGAGACCTGTCCAAATACGACTCAGACAGGAGTCACAAGAAGAAATTCTTGTGGCTGGCGGAAAGGCCTGGTTCGGTCCCCGGGTGATTTTGACGTGCTGGTGCACTCAACCCGTGTCTCAAAAAAAAGAGATGATTTGTTGAAAAGTTTAGATAAATCAGGTTTGGAAGCAAGAATTGAAGACATGGATGTGGGTTGTGTAGTATATGCAGATGACATCGTACTGCTATCTCCCACTGTGGATGGTTTGCAGAAAATGATTGACGTGAGTTCATCATTTGCAAATGATCACAATCTGACTTTTATAACAGTACGAAATGCTTGACAATCAAGTTCACGGCAACGAGAGTCATCCCCTGCGGTTACAGAGTTCTCTATCGTTAGTGATGATTTATTGTGTAGTCCAAAGTTTATATAAAGACAGACAATTATGGTTAGGGTTAGAGACATAGAGACAATTTATAGAGACATATATGGAGACAGTTTACGACATACGTCAAGGTGTCCTGTTGGAAATCTGTTTGCTGTAAAGTATAGTGAATTGACGTTCTGTGTCGACTTAGTTTTATTTGTGTTCTGTTGTTGTCTTGTTTGTGTAGCGTCTTCGTTGGTATGCTTGTATGTTACGTCTTGTGTTGCCCTTGCGAGGGAACTGCAACTGTAATTTTTGTGATACATGTATATAAGAAGTATAATATAAAGTATTTGAACATGTAGCAACTCTCTAGACAACATTGTACAAGTACAGTAACACTCACTTCAGTACAGTACTACTCAAGCAGCTAGACAGGAAAGTGGAGCGCTCTGAAAGTGATAAATCTGCATGTCCTTCAAGAGCTGACCCTGGTGAGGGGACCCGGCTTTCTTCTTGTTGTCGGGTTATTGTTCGAGCGTTGATCACCTTTCTCGCAGTTTCCTCCTGCCGCCGTCTTGTCCGAAGTTCTCGACCTGACGTTAATTCAAGTTACCATATTAGGATAGGGGCACTAATTGGCTCCGCCTCTTACCATCAAAACGATATCACCTCACCCATGCCGAGACGGACGCTCCACCTTTTCTCTTTGTATGCTCCTGATTAAGTCTATTTACTAACTAAGTTAATGAGAGGGGTATTTTAGACACCTATTAAAGGAAAGTGAAGTAATGTAGTGCAGTCACGAGATCTTTACAATTGTATTTACCTTGTAAGCTCAACTAAGTCCCGCAGCATAAATAAGACCCGCATCAGCAACAGGCTAAAAGAAAAAAGAAAAAGGCCCGGGTCGCAAATAAGCCCCGCGGGAGCAGTTACGTTAGCAAGACTACGCATGCTTTGTATAAAAATCCCGGAGGAAAAGCATACTTCTAGCTATAAACGAAGAAATATTCAAAGCGTTAACATCACATAAAGGGGAAGAAGTCGCGTCGCTATACTTTAGAGGAAAAGCTGAAGGTTGTTGAGGAGGCGAAAGTAGTTGGAAACCAGGCGGCAGCACGAGATCATGGCGTGAACGAGAAGACGGTGAGGGAATGGCGGAGTAAAGACGCAGACCTTCAAGCTGTTGAGCAACCAAGCAAGAAGTATCTCTTAGGAGGAGGCGCACCATATAAGTCCCACTTCTGCAACTAGTTGATAGAAATAGGCTCATAGTAACAGTTCATTCTTCATAACCTCACATGCGAGTGCATACGTCATTACTCAGGCGCGCCTTATCTTCCGTAGTCCCGTTGAACATGTCAGATAAAGACGTCGCTGCCGTTGTAGAAAACATGTGTAGCGAAAGTGGCAACTATTCCAAGCGCTTACATGGACAAACGAAGATAGGAGTGTTTGTTAAAGACGCTGACATAGTCGAAAACATCTTACTGCTATAGACGTCGCCGATAATATACGACACCCATCATGCGTATCGTCCAAGGTCACAAATGGGCAACTTGAATTCGGTGAAGATCAGATGCGTCCTTATACAGAAATTCGCGCGAAAGTGAAGGCGAGTACGATTGGCAAGAAATCGCGTTGTCCTGGAAGACGACGAGACATTAGATGTCGAGCTCGATCGATTCGGCGTTCGCAAGCAAATTTCGGTGCCTTTACGACTCGTCGCTTTAGAGATACGCGGATACATAAAAACGCAAGAACACAGCACGCACGCAGACGCAGACGCACGCACACACACACACACACACGCACGCACACACACACGCACGCACGCACGCACACACACGCACGCACGCGCGCACACACACACACACACACACACACACACACACACACACAAACACACACACCTCAACCAACCAAACATACACCAGCACATTTATAAAATGATGGCATAAACAACGGGAAAAAGCAAACTCGTACTGTAACGGTCCATATAACAGTTTGTATAAAGGTCATCTAGTGTACAGCGTCCCGAGGTCTTTCTCCAAGCAAAAAAAAGATGTCAAGCTGCTTCTTTTTGCTAATCCCGCAATACGGATTACCCGCACGCACATTAGACCAATGGGCTACTTCTTTCTACGATCCAATGAAGGGCACGATTCGAATTGATATAATTGTTCACATAAGTTAAATTGAATACTTAAGTTCACATGAAGTTAGAAAATCCTGATTACGTTATAGTTCGCATTTGAAGGAATTCATTGAGAAAGGGTGATGTGATTGTAGTGTAGTGTACTACTGATACGCTTACTGCAACTTGTTTATGTGTGATGTTAGACTGCGCCGCTGCAAATATATGGTTAGATATTGTAGAAGGTTCTAGTTCTTCTGAAGACAGTAAGCTTCAACTTTCCATTAAGTGAGGCATATATATGATCAGATATTGTAGAAGGTTCTTCTGCAGACAGTAATCTTCAACTTCCCATTAAGTAAGGCAATAAAGTGAGTGATGACAATTTCATACAACATAAACGTCAATTTGTCTACAAACTTGTTATCGTTGCTGTAGTGTATTGCCGGTTTTGCTATAGATAAAGAGGGTCCATTTAGAGAAAGTCAGAAAGTCGTGTTCTGTTTGTCAGCGAGAGAGTAAAAACCGTCCAGTGAACATTGCACACCCTTGTGTTCGTACAGTCTCTCCAAAGCAAAGAGTACACCTAGATTCTGCAGGACCATACAAAGGACACAAATTTTTAGTGTTTGCCGACGTACATTCAAAATGGGTTCACATTGTTCCATGAAGACTACCACCAGTTCACAAACTCGTGCTGTACTACGTAGATTATTTCCTGCATATCGCTTACCAGTACAGCTAGTGACTGGTAATGCTCCCCAATTCATTTCAGAGTTTGCTGAGTTTGCTGCAATGAATGGAATCAAACATATCCGTACCACCCTTCTAGTAATGGTCACGCAGAGACGACGGTATAATCTCTGAAGTCGAAATTGAAAGCCATGAAAAATGAGCAAGGACAAGTATCTCCTATGCAAAGTGGCTCGTTTCTTGTTATCCTATAGACAGCCACCTCATTCTAACACAGGAAATATTCCAGAAGAAGTGTCTATGACGTCAGTTACGAAAAAGATTGTCACTTCTCAAACCCCAAGTAGGAGACAGAGTGGTGCAGAAACAAGCTAAGAAGTTCGATAATCATTCTTAACACAGACTAAGGATTTGCAAGAAGGACATTTAGTTTGGTCTAGACGATGCAGAAGTAATGATAAATGGGAAGAAGGAATAATCAGAAAGGTAAGAGGTCGTGTTACCCATGATGTTGAATTAGGAAATAGAGTTGCCAAGCGTCACATTAATCAGCTCAAGGAACGACGTGTACCCAGTGTCAGACCTGAAGAAAACATTCGCTTAACAGCCTGTTGCAAGCTACCAAACAAGATGAT
>CAXXBX010000172.1:0-6911 GCA_964274945.1 Dehalococcoidia bacterium
TTTCCTCATCTCGACGTAGCAGTGTGTCTATGAGATACGTTGCCTGTTCATGTGTGACTTGTTTGTTTGTCAAGGTCTCTTTTACCCTTCTACTAATGACGTTTCTTTGGAAGAGAGCAGCGATGTGACACTGGACGTCAAGTTCTTCAGTTAGAAACTCGTAATGCCGCTTAAGAAGATCTCGCAAAGGACGATCAGATGAAGACATCACTAGAGTCGACTGATCCTGAATTTGTACTTATACAGCTGTACTCACGTCGCGCAGCCAGCCCCACCCTTTTTGATGTCTGTCGTACCACGTGACAATTTTGCGTGAAAATGTACTAAGTACATGTGCCTATTGACAGACAGCCTGCAGACAGGCAAACAAACATGCAGATATGCAGCCAATCAGTCGGGAAGACAAATGGATACACACATTGAGAAAAGAATAATTGCCGCGCGTAGCGAGGCTTCTAATCCGGGTCGCACAACAGAAATGGGCGTGGTCCTATAGGGAGCTTTTGGTATATGTGTACACACAAATCTCAAATTTCTCCTCCCCACGACCACGTTTCATGATCTAAAGGACCTACCTTAAAAAATCGTTCCCGAGTCCAACTACAGATGAGTCTAAGAACGATTCGTATAGTAAAATGACCAAACGGCGGCGAAAATGCTTCATGAACTTTCGTCGCCCCATCCTTTTGTAGCTAGGGACTCTGTGTACGTGACAACCAAGAAACACCTTCAGGAGTTGGATGCCACCTACAGTCAACTATTCACACGTCCCATACGTCTAGCTACTACAGTATGATCAATCCTTTACTACACTGTGCTGCATCTAACACTGTTGATAGTCTATGTTTGCTGATATCAATTTGTATGTCAGTAAATACCATACCACTGTCGTTACAAAGGAACTGAGTGCCTAGCTAGACTGTACATTTCAATTGTCTTGATCATGATCGCAAAACGACGACTACCTATCTACAGCAGGCCTCCACACGTAATCTAAACTACTAGGAAGTTTGCATGTTTACTTCCATGACAGCTAGGGTTTCAACAAATACGTATTATCTAGCTAGGACTCGGCGTTTCAGTAGACGGCCTGAAAACTCCGTTGGACGTGCAAGGTCTGGTGTGACGCAGTTGAACGTCAAACTTCAAAGAAACCGCCTCAACGTCGGCGGAATCCTTTGATGTTGACGCCGACGTCAACGCTGGAATAGAATTCATTTCTATTGTCGACGTCGACGTCAATATTGTGAAACAGGGTTAACTCACTAACGTGCGCGAGGCGCCTAGTAGACTGATGGTGACAAATGTGTGTAGTCAATGGAATGTAAGAACCAAGTTTCGTTCCACTTGTGTATGAACACATTAGGTGACACAGTCAGAGGATTCTCAGGCCCGGATCCAGGAATTTTGAAAGAGGGGGTTGACCTGGTAGCAGTTATATATAGCATTCCTAATTTTCTCTTTTCTAATGAAATTATATGAAGTTATTGAACCACGCCTATTGGAAAAGAGGGGGTTGCAACCTCCTGAATTCCCATCTGGATCCGGGCCTGATTCTACATATGAGACATTCTGGCACAAGATCTTATAATGAGAATTGACATTAATGAATTTCTAACCCAGTTAAATTAAAGTAACATCGGAGAAGCACTTCGGTCTCATTGCTCACACGTGGAACTTCATGACTGTTGCCTCTAGAGTCTTTTACAAATTATGGCATGCAGATTAATACAAATTAAACTTTCTTCATTAGAATTGATGTAGTAGTAACCTGCCAAACTAATTAACTTTTGCGTGTGTTCAATGTGTTCAATATAAAGTAAAATGAACTAAAGGCAGACAGAAAGCAGAAAGACTGACAGACATACATACATACATACATACAGACAGAGAGACAGACAGACAAACAGACAGACAGACAGACAGACAGACAGACAGACAGACAGACAGACAGACAGACAGACAGACAGATACTATATTCTTATACAGATTCTACTTGTACATATGCCAGGACAGACAGACAGACAGACAGACAAACATACATACATATAATATACATACATTTTTTGTACCGACGTACATACAAGAGCCCCTAAGGCTCAGGTTCGATACTGCAACGACTGTGCTACGATGCTACAATGCTACAATGCTAGGATGCTGCAGTGTTATCAGCAGTCAATGTCTATATGTCACTTCTTCTTCTTCTTCTTCTTGGACAGAACTGACACTCTGGAGAGAGAGGCAAGTGTGTGTTAGTTCCTTGCCCAAGGGAACTTATGTATGTGGCCCTCCCGCACTCAAACTCCGACCCGAAGGTCCCGGATGTTGCCAATCTCCAACTGCACTCTTAGCCAATTGAGCCACATACATACATACATACATACATATAGACAGACAGCCAGACAGAGTTTTTCTTCTACAATCGCTATGGTCGTTTATCTTAAACTCTTAGTGTTATATGTAGCCTTTTCTGTATTAGCATTTATATACGTTTTCAATAAATGTTCTTTGACAGACAGACAGACAAGTCGTCTCAGACAAACTCATTAGCATAGCAAGATTAGAGTATCCAAATGTAGTTTGTGCAGTGTAATTTTGTATGCTTGGTCTTGTTGTCTTAGGTTGCTCATGATGTAAACGTTTGATTTAAATGGAAAATATATGTATTGAGACAGACGAACAGATAGGCAGACAGACAGACAGACATACAGACAGACAGACATACATACATACAGACAGATAGTGATACATACATACGTACATGCGTACATACATACATACATACAGACAGACAGACACACAAATATGCATACAGACAGATACTTATTCTCATGTACATTCTACTGTACAGAGGTTAAACATTTGTAAAAGCAAAGCAGTCCTTGCAAACAACAAAGTCAATGGGCAGACAGACTGACAGACAGACAGTGAGTCAACTGCAATTGCATCACGTAAAACAACCCAGAGGAAGGTATGTCAATTCTGAAGACAGATCAGACATAGTCGTATTTGATTCGACATGGGGGTGAATGTTTGATTGGATATACCTCTAGCGCATCCCTGCAGTAATGAAATAGAAGGTTTATCAGCTACAACTCAGAGAGCAGCGGCAACAAGAAGAGAAAATCTGAAGATCAAAAAGGACGACAAGGAGCTCTTGCCTGGAGGCTTTCGACCAACATTTGTGCCTATAGTCTTCGAACATTTTGGCTGTTGGGGAGAGAAAGCTGAACACTATTTGAAGAAACTGTCACAGCTATCAAGAAATGACGACGGAAAGCCAAATGCATCAACCTTCAAGACATACTGGAGATCTGTGTTTTCTGTGTGTCTACAACAATCAAATGCTAGAGTGATTGACAGAAAAATACAGAAGATTGTTTCAAGAGAGCCAAATAAACATAAATAGTCGTTTGTAGAACTAACCCCTATTGGCTTGGGTAGTGTTTAGTGTTTAGATGGTGTATAATAGTTCAATGTTTGAAAATATATGTATTGAAAGATAGACAGTCTTAATTCTTAGCGTACCGTAGACTGTAGTAATGTCTTGTATAAAAAATGTGTTGATAGACAAACAGACAGACAGACAGACAGACACAGACAGAGAGACAGACAGAGAGACTTGTTAGCATTGTATTATAGATGTATGTTTGAAATAAATGTTATTTGACAGACAGACAGACAGATAGACAAACAGACAGACAAACAGAAAGACCAAGTGCCCAGAATCGTAGATGTTCTATAGAAAGGGATCACATGATTACTTTTAGCCAATTAGTAGTTAAATATATAGATTGTATTTAGTTGTTAGTTGTTTTCTCTTGCTTTTATTGTCATATGACAAACGTAGTTAGTCATTTGCTATTGTATCCTAATTCAAATATGAAAAATATATGACAAACAGACAGACAGACAGGCAGACAGATTAGGCTGTGTAATAAGCCAAGAAATTCTGGTGAGTGTGTGATGGTGGCAGGGAATTGGATCATGGATATCAGAATTGGATCTGCACGGATATCAGAATTAGATCTACATGGATATCAGAATTAGATCTACATGGATATTATATGCTAACTTGCAAAACAGTGAAAGGACCTTGTTACTAGCCACAACATGGTTGCTGCTCTCTCAATGTTGCTCTAGTGCATCCTTGGTGTCAAAACATTCTAGACTTGAACCACAAAGTGACTGCAACAAGAAGACAAGACTTAAAAACATAGTGGAAAGAGTGTTCATGGCCAGGGGGCTTCAAGTCAAAGTCTATTCCAATAATGTACAAACAATGTGGTTACTGGGGTACAGAAGCTGAAGACTATCTATACAAAAGCTGTCACAATTGCAGGAAAAACTTCCAGAACGAGTGTAAATCAATGTGTGCTTGTAACCCTCTAATGCTACAGAATTGAAGATAGAAGATGAGGAAGGACTTCGAGGATCAGACTACATTCAACCGTCACAACTGTTACTAGATACCAAGTTTACTGCCCGAGATTTGGGTGGACATATGTCAATATTGTCATTTGCTAGAATTGTGTTCCAACAAATCAATTTGACAAAGACAGACAGAGAGCCACTGATTGAGGACTTTAGTTTCTGATAAAGTTAGATTGTAATAGTTGCATTTGACTTAAGTTTTCGTATGTACTATTGCATTTTTAAGCTTGGATACTTGAACATGTAACCTGGACTGACCGATCAGAACAAAACAAAGAAAGTAATGATCATGGAATATTGTAAGCATGCAGTTTTCATTGCCCTGCGTACATATACAACCGTGAGATAACAAAATGGACACTAAAACAAAAGACGCTGATACCGAGTGAATGCAGTAACAATCGGTGGACCACATGCACTGCTAACACTTGCAGAGTGATCGATAGTCGTAGTCATAGGATGTACACTACTCTATATACTACCAAGTCATTTTACAGCAAGCATAATATCATTGCACATGCGCATATTAACCTTCTTATTTTGGTCAAGCTCGAAACTGGCCCAGCGAATCCGAACATCCAAGACATTCAATAGGTCCGGCCTTACTTAGTATACATACCTGTGGATTTACAAATTTTACGATTTCGCACTCATAGTATGACATTGAAAAATATCTGTATTTAACTGACAGACATACAGACAGATGAGACTATGAACAGATAGACCACAGTTGTTAGCTATGACACAATGAATGCTCAGTGTGAAGTTCAAAGGTAGACTGCATACGAAAGAACTACACAACAAGTAACACAACAAGTATGCAATACAACAAGAATTCACACAACCGTAGCAAGCATAAAAAACAAATTGATTAAATATTTTAGTTAATACTAATTAATTAATTAATTAATTAATTAACGCATAAAAAAATACGTAGTCATTGGATTACTCCAGTTTACAAAAGCAGCATCAAACTTAGGACTTTACTCGTTTAATTAAGAGCATGTCCTTTCTACACAAGTGTGACAAAACAACACAAGTGTGACAAAACAACGTTCCTAGGTTCGTCATAATGAAGAAATGGCCACTCGTGAACCAAGACAACTGCAAATTACGAGACGTCTTCTGTTTTCCAAATAACCTCTTTGGAAAATTAATGTTCAGAGGCTGGTGAGGTTGGTTCAGAACGTCTTGATCAAGGTCATAATTTGATGTGGTGACTACCATAGGTTTAGCAATCCCAGATATGTGCTGGACAATGCACCGGATGTTGTAGGGCAAGTGCAAGTCTGTTGCCACTGACTGACGTTCCAGGCTTCTCTTGTCTCTAAAACAAGAGAATCTGGAAACATCAAAGGCACGAGTCTGAAAATCTAAAATATCTAATATATTTAATCAGCTATACCCTAGTCCGGAAGTTTACTTTAATGATCAACTGGCAAAAGCCAACTTTTGAAAAATTGTCTGCCAAATACTGCACCTGCCAGACTGCTTGCTACGGCCCTGACTCAACAGAAATACAATGCTAAGAAACCAAGTTGTCAGAGAGACAAGCAGACAAATAGACAAAAACCATGTTTCAAGGTAGTAATGGATAGCTTGCTTGTCAACTGACATTTGTGATCTGTTTCTGTAACATACATTTGCAACAGACATCTACCAGGCATCTAAACAATCCTATATACACACACAACATACCAAAGAAAAACTCATGAATATGATAAGCTACAACAAATCAATTCTTCAGTCACACACAAATTGTGAAGTCAAACGACGAACTCCTCATTTCTGGCAACATTGGTAGCACTTTAGATGACCGAACCAAATTTTGTCAACTCTACGAAACATCACATTTAGCTACAAGATTTCCATCAACAGATGCAGTAATTCTACTTCAGTTATAGAAATAGATAAGTTATAAGATCCAAGTTCAGTGCCGGCGGAGCAGAGTCGGCCAGGTGGGCCATGGCATACCCATCTTTTGAATATGGGACTTCTGCCAACAGGCTTCTGGAGAAAACTTCAGAAATATTGGTTCAAGTTATTAATTTAATTAGCAAATTTTTATGTTCACTGTGGGGCGGGGCTTGCCATGCAACACATGGCCCACCCAACATCCGGAGTCCTCCACCGTCTCTGAAGTTAAGATCTTCACAAGAGAGAATAGGCCCTACTCTGCACGCCTACTAGTAAGCTATCCTATGTACAAAGGCCAACATGGCTTACCAAGACTAATAATAATTGGAAGCACAAAGACCATATCATACAACCAGAAATTCGTGCGACCTAATATTGTGCGAATTTGCCCCAAATGACAGTTTCAAAATGCTATGCGGATTTAATCTGTAGGATACCAGGACAACTGAAATATCTATGTCTATGCACTGCATGTGCGAAAACAATTTGTGTCATGACAGTTTGGTTGCACGATTCACACAAATTTCTGGTTTTATGGCATTCAACACGAGAAATTATAG
>CAXXBX010000173.1:0-40034 GCA_964274945.1 Dehalococcoidia bacterium
ATACCTCGTCATGTGACAAACATGTTCGTAACGTGACGAAATGGCGTGACATGATTGGTAGATACTACTTCTATTTAGCATGATAGTTTCCGTAAGAGGGCTTTTGTAATGCACAATCACACAATTAGAAAGACTAACTACACAACAATTATAGAGCCACTAAGCCATTACATGCCGATAACTTGTTGATGGCGTCTATGTCCGTGAGAGTGCAACTATAGAAGAACTTTCGACAAGAGCGGTCTCAATGGTAAGTACATGTGCATTCGCGCGCGCCTAAACTTTCTAGATACCTGTCGAGCCACACGTGTACGCGAAGGTAAAGCCTCTCTTTTTCAAAAGGCTGCGACGAGTCCTAATCCCTGTATCTGCCAGAGCACCGCGTTCAGGCGTCCCTTTTAGTTACGTCCAGCAGATTTTGTTGGACCAATTCTAAGCTAATATCATTCACGTCGAGGTGGCTCGTAGTGTGAGACAAGGTTTCCCGGAAGCTCGCCACAGGATGGGCCATGCCACCAGAACATACGTCTACGATGGTATTGCCTTCGCACCAGTCTCTGTTGAAGTTATAGCACATTCTACTGACTCTTCAGACTTGCGGAATCACCCCTCGCCTTATGCAAGTAAGATACGCACTACGTACAAGAGGTGTGCACGTGCAGAGTGCCTGTTTGACCTGTAGAAGTCACAAGGAGAAATCGACACGATTCGAATCAAGAAAGTGGAACTTCTCCAACTCCAGCAAAGCAACATGTCTCAAGAGATTATGCGGAGACGCCAATCAATTGGCAATTAGTAGAAACGACTCTGTCGTCCGAGATGGAACGTTTGCGGGAGTCCGACTGCTGTTCTCTTGGTCGAGAGCCTGTTTCGTGGCAAGATTTACGCCGTTTCTCCGTGAAAGACATCAAAGACACGATGCGTCGTCAACCCCTCATTTGTTTGGCATCTTGCAGATCAAAAGGAAACCGTACGAGGAACCTGACAGCAAACGCTGTGAAAGTAGACTACATTGCGCATGCGTAGTACGAATAGCACTAGTATATAAGCAGACACAGTACTTGTACACTTAGTATTGCGTGACTAGCCTAGAGCGTCAATATCATAGTACACTGTATTACATGGTGTCAGAAATGCAGTAACTCGCAGCAGACTGTTTATGAGCAACAATGTCTACGGCTACGCAAGTACGAGAGTCACCGGAGCCACGCGATATCGTTCATTTGACGAACGTGACAGTCCCGTTGCCGGACAAATTGAATCTTAAAGGCGACTTGGCACAAAACTGGCGAACGTTTCGCAGAAGATGGGAATCTTTCGAGGTCTCGTCCCGAAATACCAAAAGATCGCACGATGAGAGAGTGACGACCTTCAAGCAATGCCTACCGGCAGAAGCTCTCGAGGTTCTAGACACCTTGCCCTTCGCAAAAGGTGAAGATAGAAATGATATGGCAGTAGTGCTTCGCCATATGGAAGCGTACTGCTTCAGCAAAACAAACGTGATCTACGAACGGTACCAGCTCACACAGTGAGCACAAAAGCAAGCTGAGCCTTTTGATGACTACCTAATTTCTCTAAGAAGCATGATTCGTGCATGCAATTATAGTGCGATCCACAATGAATTGTTGCGCGACAAGATAGTCCATGGGATACGCAACAATGACACCTATCAGAAACTGCTGTAAGAAGCTAAATTAACTTGGGCGACCGCGATATCCAAATGCCGTGCCGCAGAGTCGACATCCGCACAAGCCAAAGCCATTAGCTTCAGCGATGACGTGCATGCACCGACCGCGTACAGCACACGCAACAGGAGGAGACAAGCCGAACGGAAAACTCCGCTTGTGCATCGATCCCAAGCTTAAACAAGGCACAGAGACGCAGTCACTATCCGATGCACACCATCGATGATCTGCCGCCTGAACTATCGCAAGCCAAGATGTTCGGCGTTTGCGACGTAAGTAATGGATTCTGGCATGTTAAATTAGACGAAGAATCTAGCTTACTTACGACATTTGAGACGACATTAGGACGCTACAAATGGAAGAGGATGCCTTTCGGTATCTCACCTGCACCGGAAGTATTCCAGCGACGAAGCCCTAGACGGAATGCCCGCAGTGCATACAATTGCAGATGACATCCTGATTACTTGAGTAGGAAGTAACATGGATGATGCAACAGCAGACCATTACCGCAAACTCCACAGACTACTTTAGCGATGCCGCTCTAAAGGAATCCGTATCAATGCCGACTAGCTCAAGTTTAGGCAAAGCAAAGTTGCCTATCTTGGACATTTGCTCACAACCGACGGTTTGAAGCCCGACCCCAGCAAACTTACAGCGATACTAAACATGCAGAAGCACACAGACGTTCATGGAATGCAGCGCATACAAGGACTAGTCGATTACCTCTCGCGCTTTCTTAGCAATCTGACCGATTTGTGTGAGCCACTTCGCCAACTCACACACAAGGATACAGCATGGAATTGGACTAATATCCACGATAAAGCTTTCCAGAAAATAAAAAACGCTATTACTGAGGCAACCGTACTGCAATGCTTTGACCCGGCTGAGCTGGCAACATGATAGTGCGATGCGTCAGAAACAGGTCTGGGAGTAGCTCTCATGCAAGCAGGCAAGCCGGTAGCCTACGCAAGCAGGGCTCTGACAACGACAGAACAAAACTACGCTCAAATTGAGAAAGAATTATTTACAATCGTCTTTGAGATGGAAAGGTTTCACCGCTACACCTACGGAAGACCAGTATCGGTGGAAACTGATCAAACTTTTAGAAACTATTTTCAAGAAATATCTACAGAACACACCAAAACGACTGCAAATGATGCTTCTCAGACTACAGCGTTACGACATCACAGTTACCAACAAGCGTGGTACTCAGATGTTTCTAGATGATACACTGTCACGAGCCTATTTACCTACTGACAAA
This sequence comes from Dehalococcoidia bacterium, assembly GCA_964274945.1. Taxonomy (GTDB): domain Bacteria; phylum Chloroflexota; class Dehalococcoidia; order Lucifugimonadales; family Lucifugimonadaceae; genus CAXXBX01. Next base: position 2,947 of record CAXXBX010000173.1, read on the forward strand.
GGACCATCGTCTAGCCATTCGGAAGTGGTACACCAACAGACCAATGTTGCAATTGAAATCGAACATACCAACATGGCGGATTACATACCTCTAACACAAGAGGCAATAGCACAAATCGAAGAAGAAACAGCGAAAGACCCTATATTGCAACAGCTCAAGCTTATAATTCTAAAAGTATGGCTAAACAAGAACAACCTTCCACGCGATCTAATCCCATATTACAGCTACCGAGATGAGGTAGTGGTGCAACATAACATTATATCCAGAAATGATAGATGTGTCCTACCAAAATCGATGAGAGCAAATACCTTCCAAAAGATACATAGCTCACATCTAGGCATAGTTGGATGTCAACGTCGAGCCAGAGAATGCATATTCTGGTTCGTTATGACTGCTGACATTGCAGCTTATGTCAGACAATGCAAAGTTTGTCAAGCCCTTGGCACACAGCAGCAGAACGAAACGCTAACACCACACCAAATCCCAAGTAGACCGTGTAGCAAAGTCGGACTGGATATCATTACGCTTTCAGATCAGCATTATCTGATTACAGTCGACCACTACAGTAACTTTTGGGAGATAGACCGTTTCGACAGTATCGACTCAGCCACGGTCATCAGAAAACTGAAAAGTCATTACGCAAGATATGGTATTCAATCAACAGTTGTATCAGACAATGGACCACAGTTTACGTCAAATAAATTCAAAGACTTTGCCAAGACATCAGTTTGACCATATCACTTCGAATCCAGGGTATCCCCAATCAAACGGGAAAGCAGAAAGTGCAGTCAAAACCACAAAACACATCATGGAAAAAGCAAAGATCATTGGGTCAGACCCATGGCTTTCACTGTTGGATCACAGGAACACGCCAACAACAGGAACGCAAACTAGCCCAGCACAGCGACTGATGAGTAGGAGAACCAGAACTCTTCTACCTACCACTGCAAACCTACTGAAACCTCCGATACCAGTCGATGTTCTTCAGGAACTAGCAACACGACAAGCAAAGCAAGCCCATTACTATACCAAAAACAGGAAAGGATCTGCCTCGCCCACAACCTGGTCAAGCTGTCCACATACAACCACTCAACGGCTACGACCACAAGTGGAAACCAGCAACCGTTCAGAGACAAATAAACATCCGATCCTATGATGTCACTACAGAAGACGGACGACTCTTTTGCAGAAATAGAAAACATCTACGAGCAGCACCAGCAACAACAAAACCCAAACAACAGACAACACAGATGAAGACGTCACAACAAAGCAGAATAACACCCGCAACGACCTCCAAACAAACAGAAACAACGAATGTCGCCCGCAGCAAACGAGTTGTGAAAAAACCTGCTTACCTGAAGGATTACGTTGTCTACACTTTACTGCTAGCTTAGCTAGAACATTTTTTGAGAAAGGGAATGTAAAAGAGTAGACTACACTGCGCATGCGTAGTACGAATAGCACTAGTACATAAGCAGACACTGTACTTGTACAATTAGTATTGTGTGACTAGCCTAGAGAGTCAATATCACAGTACACTATATTACACACGCCTGCAGGCTCTCATCACCGGCACTGTGGCACTGAAGTTCAGAGATCGCCAAAGCAGTGGGATTGCACTCCTGACAGCTTACATGCATGTTTGCTCGCGGTACAGAAACGCAAGCAATTACAGACCTCAACCATCTTGGTGTCTCACAATCATATCAACAGGTTTGCGACGTCTAAAGAACTTGGCGAATGATGTACAGCAGCTCACGAAAGAGACACACATCTGGGTGTATGACAATCTGAATTTGTATTTAGATTTAGATCTGCTTTAGGTTTGTGAAGGTAGCCAGTTGTACGAAATATGTACGGCATGGGCTGCGTTATCCTACGCTATACTTTGCTAGCCGGTGCAGTTTGGCGAAGAGGATTGTGCATGTGCATGATGGCGTTGACTTGTGAGGCCAGACGACAGACCGGTTGTAGGCAAGCTGTTCGGCTCTTGCTAATCTACCACCTTCTGTGTCGTTTAGCAGAGCCTTTGCAACCTATTAGAAATCTTAGCTGAGACCAGCGGGCTGAGCTAAATAACTTAATTGAACTCAAAACGTGTCACGTAACGAGGTATGGTCCCCAGCTAGTCCTCGATCCTCCGTGCTTAGGTGAATATTGAAAACCTCCGTGAAAATCACAAGCCTGAATAAATGTCTTTCCATACTCACTTCATTCATATGGTCTTTCTCCTGTGTGTGTTCTCATATGATATTGTAGATTACCAGATTGAGTAAATTTCTTTCCACACTCACTGCATTCATATGGTCTTTCTCCTGTGTGTGTTCTCATATGAACCTGTAGATCACAAGCCTGAATAAATGTCTTTCCACACTCACTGCATTCATATGGTCTTTCTCCTGTGTGTGTTCTCATATCAACTTGTAGATCTCAAGACTGAATACATTTCTATCCACACTCACTGCATTCATATGGTCTTTCTCTTGTGTGTGTTCTCATATGAACCTGTAGATCACAAGCCTGAATAAATGTCTTTCCACACTCACTGCATTCATATGGTCTTTCTCCTGTGTGTGTTCTCATATGATATTGTAGATTACCAGATTGAGTAAATTTCTTTCCACACTCACTGCATTCATATGGTTTTTCTCTTGTGTGTGTTCTCATATGAACCTGTAGATTATAAGCCTGAATAAATGTCTTTCCACACTCACTGCATTCATATGGTCTTTCTCCTGTGTGTGTTCTCATATGATATTGTAGGCTACTAGTTTGAGTAAATTTCTTTCCACACTCACTGCATTCATATGGTCTTTCTCCTGTGGGTGTTCTGATATAATATTGTAGACTACTAGATTGAGTAAACTTCTTTCCACACTCACTGCATTCATGCATATGGTCTTTCTCCTGTGTGTGTTCTCATATGATATTGTAGACTACTAGTTTGAGTAAATTACTTTCCACACTCACTGCATTCATTTGGTTATTCTCCTCTCTGTGTTCTCATATGATATTGTAGACTACTAGATCGAGTAAACTTCTTTCCACACTCACTGCATTCATATGGTCTTTCTCTTGTGTGTGTTCTCATATGAACCTGTAGATTATAAGCCTGAATAAATGTCTTTCCACACTCACTGCATTCATATGGTCTTTCTCCTGTGTGTGTTCTCATATAATATTGTAGACTACTAGATTGAGTAAACTTCTTTCCACACTCACTGCATTCATATGGTCTTTCTCCTGTGTGTGTTCTCATATCAACCTGTAGATCACAAGAAATTTCTATCCAGACTCACTGCATTCATATGGTCTTTCTCCTGTATGTGTTCTCATATATGATATTGAAGACTACTAGATTGAGTAAATTTCTTTCAACACTCACTGCATTCATATGGTCTTTCTCCTGTGTGTGTTCTCATATGATATTGTAGATTACCTGATCGAGTAAACTTCTTTCCTAACTCGCTGCATTCATATGGTCTTTCTCCTGTGTGTGTTCTCATATCAACCTGTAGATCACAAGACTGAATACATTTCTATCCACACTCACTGCATTCATATGGTCTTTCTCCTGTGTGTGTTCTCTTATGATATTGTAGATTACCAGATTGAGTAAATTTCTTTCCACACTCACTGCATTCATATGGTCTTTCTCCTGTGTGTGTTCTCATATGATATTGTAGATTACCAGATTGAGTAAATTTCTTTCCACACTCACTGCATTCATATGGTTTTTCTCTTGTGTGTGTTCTCATATGAACCTGTAGATTATAAGCCTGAATAAATGTCTTTCCACACTCACTGCATTCATATCGTCTTTCTCCTGTGTGTGTTCTCATATGATATTGTAGGCTACTAGTTTGAGTAAATTTCTTTCCACACTCACTGCATTCATATGGTCTTTCTCCTGTGGGTGTTCTGATATAATATTGTAGACTACTAGATCGAGCACACTTCTTTCCACACTCACTGCATTCATATGGTCTTTCTCCTGTGTGTGTTCTCATATCAACTTGTAGATCTCAAGACTGAATACATTTCTATCCACACTCACTGCATTCATATGGTCTTTCTCTTGTGTGTGTTCTCATATGAACCTGTAGATCACAAGCCTGAATAAATGTCTTTCCACACTCACTGCATTCATATGGTCTTTCTCCTGTGTGTGTTCTCATATGATATTGTAGATTACCAGATTGAGTAAATTTCTTTCCACACTCACTGCATTCATATGGTTTTTCTCTTGTGTGTGTTCTCATATGAACCTGTAGATTATAAGCCTGAATAAATGTCTTTCCACACTCACTGCATTCATATGGTCTTTCTCCTGTGTGTGTTCTCATATGATATTGTAGGCTACTAGTTTGAGTAAATTTCTTTCCACACTCACTGCATTCATATGGTCTTTCTCCTGTGGGTGTTCTGATATAATATTGTAGACTACTAGATCGAGCACACTTCTTTCCACACTCACTGCATTCATATGGTCTTTCTCTTGTGTGTGTTCTCATATGAACCTGTAGATCACAAGCCTGAATAAATGTTTTTCCACACTCACTGCATTCATATGGTCTTTCTCCTGTGTGTGTTCTCATATAATATTGTAGACTACTAGATTGAGTAAACTTCTTTCCACACTCACTGCATTCATGCATATGGTCTTTCTCCTGTGTGTGTTCTCATATGATATTGTAGACTACTAGTTTGAGTAAATTACTTTCCACACTCACTGCATTCATTTGGTTATTCTCCTCTCTGTGTTCTCATATGATATTGTAGACTACTAGATCGAGTAAACTTCTTTCCACACTCACTGCATTCATATGGTCTTTCTCTTGTGTGTGTTCTCATATGAACCTGTAGATTATAAGCCTGAATAAATGTCTTTCCACACTCACTGCATTCATATGGTCTTTCTCCTGTGTGTGTTCTCATATAATATTGTAGACTACTAGATTGAGTAAACTTCTTTCCACACTCACTGCATTCATATGGTCTTTCTCCTGTGTGTGTTCTCATATCAACCTGTAGATCACAAGAAATTTCTATCCACACTCACTGCATTCATATGGTCTTTCTCCTGTATGTGTTCTCATATATGATATTGAAGACTACTAGATTGAGTAAATTTCTTTCAACACTCACTGCATTCATATGGTCTTTCTCCTGTGTGTGTTCTCATATGATATTGTAGATTACCTGATCGAGTAAACTTCTTTCCTAACTCGCTGCATTCATATGGTCTTTCTCCTGTGTGTGTTCTCATATCAACCTGTAGATCACAAGACTGAATACATTTCTATCCACACTCACTGCATTCATATGGTCTTTCTCCTGTGTGTGTTCTCTTATGATATTGTAGATTACCAGATTGAGTAAATTTCTTTCCACACTCACTGCATTCATATGGTTTTTCTCTTGTGTGTGTTCTCATATGAACCTGTAGATTATAAGCCTGAATAAATGTCTTTCCACACTCACTGCATTCATATCGTCTTTCTCCTGTGTGTGTTCTCATATGATATTGTAGGCTACTAGTTTGAGTAAATTTCTTTCCACACTCACTGCATTCATATGGTCTTTCTCCTGTGGGTGTTCTGATATAATATTGTAGACTACTAGATCGAGCACACTTCTTTCCACACTCACTGCATTCATATGGTCTTTCTCTTGTGTGTGTTCTCATATGAACCTGTAGATTATAAGCCTGAATAAATGTCTTTCCACACTCACTGCATTCATATGGTCTTTCTCCTGTGTGTGTTCTCATATAATATTGTAGACTACTAGATTGAGTAAACTTCTTTCCACACTCACTGCATTCATATGGTCTTTCTCCTGTGTGTGTTCTCATATCAACCTGTAGATCACAAGAAATTTCTATCCACACTCACTGCATTCATATGGTCTTTCTCCTGTATGTGTTCTCATATATGATATTGAAGGCTACTAGATTGAGTAAATTTCTTTCAACACTCACTGCATTCATATGGTCTTTCTCCTGTGTGTGTTCTCATATGATATTGTAGATTACCTGATCGAGTAAACTTCTTTCCTAACTCGCTGCATTCATATGGTCTTTCTCCTGTGTGTGTTCTCATATCAACCTGTAGATCACAAGACTGAATACATTTCTATCCACACTCACTGCATTCATATGGTCTTTCTCCTGTGTGTGTTCTCTTATGATATTGTAGATTACCAGATTGAGTAAATTTCTTTCCACACTCACTGCATTCATATGGTCTTTCTCCTGTGTGTGTTCTCATATGATATTGTAGATTACCAGATTGAGTAAATTTCTTTCCACACTCACTGCATTCATATGGTTTTTCTCTTGTGTGTGTTCTCATATGAACCTGTAGATTATAAGCCTGAATAAATGTCTTTCCACACTCACTGCATTCATATCGTCTTTCTCCTGTGTGTGTTCTCATATGATATTGTAGGCTACTAGTTTGAGTAAATTTCTTTCCACACTCACTGCATTCATATGGTCTTTCTCCTGTGGGTGTTCTGATATAATATTGTAGACTACTAGATCGAGCACACTTCTTTCCACACTCACTGCATTCATATGGTCTTTCTCTTGTGTGTGTTCTCATATGAACCTGTAGATCACAAGCCTGAATAAATGTCTTTCCACACTCACTGCATTCATATGGTCTTTCTCCTGTGTGTGTTCTCATATAATATTGTAGACTACTAGATTGAGTAAACTTCTTTCCACACTCACTGCATTCATGCATATGGTCTTTCTCCTGTGTGTGTTCTCATATGATATTGTAGACTACTAGTTTGAGTAAATTACTTTCCACACTCACTGCATTCATTTGGTTATTCTCCTCTCTGTGTTCTCATATGATATTGTAGACTACTAGATCGAGTAAACTTCTTTCCACACTCACTGCATTCATATGGTCTTTCTCTTGTGTGTGTTCTCATATGAACCTGTAGATTATAAGCCTGAATAAATGTCTTTCCACACTCACTGCATTCATATGGTCTTTCTCCTGTGTGTGTTCTCATATAATATTGTAGACTACTAGATTGAGTAAACTTCTTTCCACACTCACTGCATTCATATGGTCTTTCTCCTGTGTGTGTTCTCATATCAACCTGTAGATCACAAGAAATTTCTATCCACACTCACTGCATTCATATGGTCTTTCTCCTGTATGTGTTCTCATATATGATATTGAAGACTACTAGATTGAGTAAATTACAACACCTCGTCCGCATTCTTCAGCTGAAGTAATCCCTTCTTATCTTGCCTAGGAATCATCTGGGATAAGGGCTGCCGAAGCTTTCGGCCCAACATAACTTCTGCTGGTGATTTCCTCGTAAGTGAATGCGCCGTAGACCGGTAATTAAACAATGTGCTTTGCACTGAACTCTCCACTGAACGTCCTTCCAACAACCCTGTCTTCAGGCCTTGTTTAATTAAGCACTTGATTGAATCTTTCGACTCCTCCATTTGCTTTTGGATGATACAGTGGTGTGAGAATATGGCGAATACCCCGTTCTCGTAACCACTGCTGAAACTCATACGACCGGAACTGAGGTCCATTGTCCGTTGTTATCGACTCAGGAAACCCCCACCTAACAATAAGGTCTTCCAAAAACTGCACAACCTCTTGCGTCCGCACTTGTGAGCACAGTCTTACTTCTGGCCACTTTGATCCCAGATCATGAACTACAATAGCGTATCGCTGGTGAGCCATTGCTATTTGAATTTCTCCAAAGATATCTACCTGAAGTCGTTGCCACGGTACCGCTGTCCAAGGAGTAGGTTGTAATGGAGCATGTACAGGTTGGCGAGACTTCCCGCTGACAAGGCAGGGCTCACAATCTCTCACCATTTGCTCAATTTGGCGGTCAATCCCAGGCCACCAGGCAAACTCTCGGCATCTCTGTTTCATACGAACAACCCCCAAGTAACCCTCATGAGCTAGCTGTAGCACCCGTTTCTGCAGCAACCTTGGTACGACTATTCGATTCCCTCTCATCAGACAACTCGACTTTCCACCCACAGGTGCCAACTCGTGTCGAACATTCCAAAAAGGACGGAACTCTCCTTTGACATCGTGCCATCCTTCCCGGATGCACCTTAAAACCGTTTGGATTTCTGCATCTGCACCTGACTCCCTTTCCATTTCATCCAAGGGTACCCCCGGGCTCCATGTGCTCAACAATAATATACATTCTTCCACATCATCAGAGTCCCATGCTGAATTCTCATCTGGAGCTGGTGACCTCGACAGTAGATCAGCAACTTGATTGGAATGACCAGGTCGATATTCCACGCGGAATGTATACTTGTACAGCCGTTCTGTCCACCGGTGTAATCGCAATGGCCTTTGACCTGTTCCTGACGCAGATAGCAGTGATACCAAGGCTTGGTGATCGGTACGAAGTACAAACGGTCGTCCAAACAAAAATACATGCCACTTCTCACACGCCCACACACAGGCCAATGCCTCCCGTTCTCCCACAGCATATTTCTGCTCTGCTGGTGACAACGCACGGGACGCATATGCCACAGGACGTTCCTGTCCATCTTGTATTTGAGACAATACTGCCCCAATAGCTACTCCAGAAGCGTCACACGACACAAAGGTGTCCGCTGTGGATGAAAAGTGGGCAAGAACTGGTGCTGACGTGACAAGCTGTTTCAATTTGTCAAATGCCGTTTGACATTCAGTGGACCATTCCCAATGGGCATCCTTCCGTAATAAGCACCGCAAAGGAGAAGAGATATCAGCATAGCCCTGCACGAACCGGAGGTAGTAATTTGTCATACCGAGGAATGAATTTAGTTCTGTCACTGATGTCGGTTCTTTCAGTCTTTCAACTGCTTCTATGTTAGATGTTAGAGGACGAATACCACTCGCCGAAATACTGTGTCCCACAAATGATATTTCCTTAACTGCAAAAGTGCTCTTGTCCACATTTAGTGTCAAATTGTGATGTTGTAGTCGTTGAAACACATCATTCAGTCTCTTATTGTGACTTGGTCGATCTGGCCCATGAACGACAATATCGTCCATGTAGACAGCAACTCCTGGTATTCCGGCTACGACCGTAACCATGACTTTCTGGAAGGCACTTGGGGCCGATGCCAAACCGAATGGCATTCTCTTGAACTGGTAAGTCCCCTTATGTGTTACAAATGCTGTAATAAAGCGACTTTCCTCTGCCAAAGGTATTTGCAAGTACCCCTGGTTTAAGTCCAGCTTCGAAAATACTGTAGATCCATAAAACTCTGCCGCTATGTCTTCCATTGTTGGAAGTGGATGCTTGCCAGGTATGATTGCCTGATTGGCTCTTCCAAGGTCTACGCAGAGTCTAATTGCCCCTGATTTCTTCCATACAACTACTAAATTTGAGATCCATGGGGATGAATCCACTTTTTCAATGATATCCAAACTCTCCCAACGATCCAACTCCTCTGCCACCCTCTCTCGTAGAGCCAGTGGCAATCTCCTAAGTGGCTGCATAATCGGTGGTACGGTGGTGTTCACTAACGGGCAATGAACAAAGTGATTGGCTTTCCCCAATCCACTGAACACCCTAGGCCATCTCCGACTCCAACCTCCCTTAGTAACTCCATCGTTGAGCAAGTCAACCGCTTGTACACTATGACTGCCTAGTTCTTCTGGATCCCAACAAATTTGAAATCCCAGGGCATCAAACAAGTCGAGACCTAGTATGTCTGTCCCCTTGTCTGTAATATAGAATGGAAACTCTGCTAATTGACATCTCCGGTATCGGACTGGTAGCTTTGCCTTTCCCAACACCTTTATTGGCGATCCTGCATAACCAACTAGCTTTCGATTTGCTGGTTCCAGCTTACTCCAAGAAAACCATCGATCATATGACCTTTTTGACAGCACTGAAACCTTCGCCCCCAAGTCAATAACAAGTGACAAACTGACACCAGCTAACTCGCAAACGCATTGGCGATACTCGAGTGTACTGGACTGACCACCAACAACATTGATTCGAACGGTCTCCAACTCTACCCCTTGCTCATTGCCACAATCAACTTCCTGGATCTGTGACTGTTTCTTTGACCTACAGCAACGTGCGTAGTGTCCTATTCTCCCACATTTTCTACAGGTCCGTGTTGATGCTGGGCATGTTGAACCCTTGTGAACCGAGAACCCACAGTTACCACATTTGCCGTCTCCTCTGCTACTCCAGCCGCTTTTACCTGGCCGTGTCTGTACTTGACGAATCCCACGTGACTCCTGTGCCAATTGACCCAAAGCTGTATTAGTTAAACCTCCTGGCACTGCATCCATTACGCTACCTGACACTGTCGCAATAGCTGCTGAATCCCTAGCCGCCTCTTCCATCCGTGATGCCAGTACAATTGCTTTGTCTAGAGTAAAATCTTCATCTTCTTCCAACAAGCGGTCTCTCACTTTACCACAAACCGTCTTTTCTATAAGTTGATCCCTAATCATTTCGTCATGCAACGGTCCAAACTTGCAAGTGGCTGCTAGCTGTCTCAGAGCAAACACATATTGCTTCACGGACTCTCCTTGATGTTGCTTTCTTTGTCGGAATTTGAATCTCTCGACCATAGAATTGAGTTTCGGTCCGAACAACGTCGCACACACATCACGTAACTGAACGTATGATTCCGTCTCTGTCTCCGTCGAAAGTATCCGCTGCCCTTCCAGTCCTAAGCAATGAGTCAAAAGGGCGCGTAGTCGAGGCTTGTTGTCTGCTTCGTCTTTGATTGCCGCGGCTGCCACGTAGGTGTCAAAAGCGGACAACCAATGCTTCCATGGCACCGCCGGTTCCCCCGGGTGTGGAAGGAAAGGAGGAGGCGGGTGAATGCCTGAAGTCGCCATCCTCGTCGCCAATATTGTCGTGTATTCACTCAATCTACTATTCAACACACGTTAACGGCCGCTACTCTAACACTGACTCAAAACCGGTTCAGTCATCCTTTATCTACCGCAAAACCCCAGTTCCCGTATGCTAGCAAGCATCTACAAACACTGTGACACAACAGTGTGTTAATTCTCATATGATATTGTAGACTACTCCCTATAGAAAATTTTAGTGCGACTCGCATGCGACTCTCATACGAAACGCATGCGATGTCATTGAGGGTCGACTCGCACATGCGTAGCTCATTTACATAATTGGGACCTTATTCGCATGCGAAACGTACGGATAATCGCATGCGGAACGCACGAGAATCGCATGCACGGGGTTAGGTCACGATCATGCGCCTAGAGACATGATTGAGAACCATTTGACCGCGATTTCTTTGATTTCTGATTATATTTCTAACCAATTATTTGACATTCGCACTCTACCTTAGCAAAAACCCAGTCTAGAAATGTTTTCCACAAGAACTCGCCTTCTTCTTACGCTGTGGTTGTCAGTCTGCATTTTCACTTGGGTTCTGATTTTTCTCTTGCCCGGGTTGTGAATCACTATATATCATGAGCGACCTCAGCAGTAGGCATATATTTGCGGAGATTTCATCGTTGTCTAATAAAGCAGTTGCAGTAACACAGACAAGAAAGACAAGACTCTTGTCTGGGTACCTGTATGTTTTTTCTAATCTTCTCCAAAAGCCTTAGTCCCCGCTTCATCTTATTTCTAGCGTGAAGAATCTATCAAATTTTCTGTTTTGAGGTGGGTTAGGTGACCATGCAGTGTGCTATCAGCTACTGGAGCTGGAGTGACAAACTACCTTTTCTGTAGGGACACGTCTTTGACTGTCGCTGGACTGTAAAGCCATAGTCGATCCTCCTGCACCCGGCGTCGCTACACCGCCAAAACAGCTAGACCGTTGAACTGCCGGTTGAGTCCGTGAGTGCCCGCGTAGGTGAACAGTGCTTGATGGTGATTGGCTACAGCAAAGGTTGGTTCCCGTACAGCTCCGCCTTTTGAGCTTGACGCCCATTGTTTCATTTCTCAATCCAGTACGAATGTTGCAGACCGGTCACATCTTGTGAGCCTCTGGGTGGTAGCCGATTAGTCTCTAAACGCGCTAATTGCTAGTCTACAGTCGCTAAATGCCGCCCTTGGTGGAGCCTGCGGTTCTGTTGTTTTCTTTGAACTTGAACTTATCCGTGTGTACATACCTGCAGTACGCTACGAATAGTCGGGAAATCCGAACCCAGTCTGAGCTACGAGCGTCTAGTAACGACGTTATTTCGTAGGTCTTCGTAGTAGAGGTCTATCCGAAGTGGTGTAGGTACGTAGATCTAGGAGGTGTTGCAACACTTGCAGAACTCGTATACCATCGGGTCGCTTCTCTACATGCGGAACTTGTGATTACACATTGCGAGCTAGAGCCTCCGCATGCGAAATTGCAATTCGCATGCGATTCGTATGCGAAACCTTCCAGAGTGTTGCGAAATTCATGCGAACGCATGCGGAACTCGTGCGTGACGCATTGCCAGCTAGTCTCCGCATGCGAAATCGGCCAATTCGCATGCGTAAACGACATACGCAAGAGACTCGCATGCGAATCTCATGCGATCGCATAAAGATTTTCTATAGGGCTAGATTGAGTAAATTTCTTTCCACACTCACTGCATTCATATGGTCTTTCTCCTGTGTGTGTTCTCATGTGATATATTGTAGACTACTAGATTGAGTAAATTTCTTTCCACACTCACTGCATTCATATTGTCTTTGTCCTGTGTGTTTTCTCATATGAACTCGTAGATGACTAGATCGAGTAAACTTCTTTCCACACTCACTGCATTAATTCATATGGTCTTTCTCCTGTGTGTGTTCTTATATGATATTGTAGACTACTGGATTGAGTAAACTTCTTTCCACACTCACTACATTCATATCGCTTGTCTCCTGTGTGTGTTCTCATATGATATTGTAGACTATACTAGATTGAGTAAATTTCTTTCCACACTCACTGCAATCATGCATATGGTCTTTCTCCTGTGTGTGCATGTTCTCATGTGATATATTGTAGACTACTAGATTGAGTAAATGTCTTTCGTTAAAACGATGCAATACAAAAAAGAGACTGCCTAGACTCTCATGCAAACAGAGAGAAATCTTTAATTAACTTAACTTAATTAAAGGAAGGCCAATGTTCCTGTAAGGACACTGTAATTAGCACTTGTGAAGTCATGATATTCTTACTAACTTGTTACAATTCTATGTGTGATAGGATGGGAAGAGACCTTTTGATTTTGCTGTGAGAAGAGGTTACATGTCAACAGCTAATCGGTTGTTATTAGTAATGCAGTCAGTTGAAGATGTTGCATTAAAGGTAAGTAAAAATTGTCTTACAGCATAATGATTGGATACAGTTTGGTATTTTTGTTTGTATTTTCTTTTATGGAATTGATTTGTGACATTGATTCTCTTTCTTTGATTGTTGATAATAGGATGTGTGGAAGCTGCTGCAGTGGGCATGTAGGAATGAAGTGGATGTTGCAACAAAGATTGCAGAGAAGTTTTGTCAATCAGTGGAGAAGGAGGTGAGAGTTTTCACAATACTGTTGATTATGTGTAAAAGATGTTTTTGTGTTGTGCACGCAGTCTGGTCGCACTTTACTTCACTTTGCTGCTGAACTTGGTTATCGTGAGGCAGTCAAGTGTCTGTTGGAGAAGAAGGCTACTGCACATGCTGAAGATAAGGTAAATGAACTTTATGGTAGGAATATTATATTTTACAGAACAAGCAGTGGAATGAAGTGGACAGTGAAGCTTTTGTTTGTTTGAACATGACAGTTGTGTTTTACTAAGCAAGTTAGTCGTGAATATGACTATATCACTGCAATGAAGTGACCATTGTCATTATTCTAACTGCTACAGTCTTACTGTACTGCAAGGTCACATTGTCCATACATGTATGCTTACCAAAGCTCACATGAAGCAACGTCCATTGAATACACAAACAATTTTTTGATGAATTTTCTACAGAAATTAATAAAACTATGAGAATGTTATAATTGACGTCTGATATCTATTATTTAAAGAAGGAAAGATGAGAACAATACACGTGAGATATATCCTTAAATTAAATATATGCATCAATTTCTCAAAGAGACCTATGCTGAAGACATCAAGCAGGTACATAACGTTCAAATACCACCGGAGCGAGAGCTCCAGATTGAGCATGTCTCAACCAATTTTTTGAGCCAGTATATGCCCTGACCTCCACGTGGTCTGGCTTGGGTTGCGCTGACAAGGGCATAAGTTAGTGTAATTGGTTTGTGCTGTGATTGAAACATTTTTTTGCACAGGGATAATAACCAACACTACACAGCAATTATATGACTTCCAGTTCTGCTCTGATAGATTTCCGAACGGGATTCGTGTCCAATACATGCCAGATTCGATCGGATACACCTGTTCCTCGCAATGGCAACAACGTCTTGAAGTGCAAAGGAGAAGCACCTGGCATGGGTTGTCCCCCGGGCGAAGCCGGGCATTGGAGCTTGTACAGTGATATAAGACACACTGACATGAACTACAACATCTCAACTCTACGAGTAAATGTAACAATACATAACACATCAACCATAAGTAAGGCTAGTTGTGCTACACTAAAAGTGAGGTGTTCATTTTCTTGTTCAGTCTTCATGTTTGGTATTATTCAGTGTTCGTGTTCATTGCTCTCTTTGTGTAAATCTTTAATACAACCCAACAAAACATTCCAATAAACAGGCATGCGCAAATGGTGCCACTTGGCTGATGATTCCTTGCGGCTGTGATGCAGATTATGAACGATACGATGCAATGTTGGTTCAACCTGTGTGGACATCTTCAGTACAATCGACAAGTTCGGTGTAGAATTTTTTGTAGGTGTGTTTTTGTTATGAGGGACTGCATTCTTTCCATTCGACTTCATCTTGACAAACACATCCACAAGTTGTGTGAGTCAATAATCAACTAAAACTTTGATCTTCAAACCTGACAATTAGAGAACTCCAATGATGTTGTCCATATAATAAAAACGTGACTGTTTACGGATGTACAAGACCCACAGTGTCTACAGACACGCGAATAAAGAGTGTGTCGTCTTTGATAAAGCGAGGCGAAACCATTTCATCCAATCGAACAAACAGTGGACAACTAGAGGCCACATTCATTTCGCTTGTTGGCCGCTGGAAGCTTGAACTGCTGAGTTCGGGTTGAAACGTATCTCTGATATGACGATGGCCTTCTTGGTCAACCAAAGTAAAAGTGACTGCCTGCCTGAAAGGCCATGGCAACAGAGCATCAAACTCACCTCGCATGATGACAAAAAAGAGACTCAAATGAGTGTCCTTACCCAAACCGTCTCCATTCAGGTACACTCTGGCACACATTTTATATCCACTGCGACTCGTAAAGAACGGCGGACTGTACACAGAAAGTCGATGACCCGAAACAGCTTCGTCTCTTCTACGAGCCACTTCTGTGATTTTCCATCTTAAAACACCACAGTAATCTGTCATTTCCAGTGACAGTAGTCGCACGTCGTGCTCAGCTAAAACGCCATCTTTCACTGATAAACTCCTTTCGATTCCAAGTTGTCGATGTTCGATAGTCGCCATCTTACTTTGAGTCGTAATATGCTTTTGTTCACACGCAGATAACTTCGTGCCGTTACTAGCTATCTCTCGATGATAACCGACCATCTCACTTGACATTTGCTGAATAGAAACTTGAAGTTGTTTGATTAAAGTCCACAGGTTCCCAATTTGTTCACGCTGTTCTTCTATCGCCTTCGTACATTCCTTTAATCGTTCGTTTGATGCATCGAGTTCAGATATAAGAGATTGGTTTCGAGCAATTAAAGCAGTCGCATCGCTTTGCAGCTGATCAACACTAGCACGAGTTGAAGACCTCACTACAGTCTTATCCGATCTAGTAGCACTTGTCACGTCATGTTTATGCCCTAGTTGTTGTAATTCACTATAACTTAATGGTTCACCAGCAGTAGAGGCCCCCAGTTGCTGAAGAAGTAACGTCATATGATCTTGTAATGTATTGCTTTCATGATGTTCAATTTCTAATCTGTTGCCCTGAAATATGTGTGATGAATATCACACAGACGGTAACGTAATGTTGCACTCATCTCACCATATATGGACAACCAAGTGGCAACTAGTGTATATCGACACGGCATCACAGCTTTCTGACAATCTTCTGTAATATGATGATACATCTACAGGCACAATAAACATTCCATATATCATACAAAACACAACACGTGCACACACACGCGCGCACACACACACACACACACACACACACACACACACTACATACATACACACTCGACCCTCCCTAATCCAGACCTCAGAGATTCGTGCAAAGTCACAGAACCACAAACATTACCCACACGCTCTACCAAATTGCTAACCAGCATGTGAACAGCAACTAAAAAACTTTTTAGTGTGCATGTTAGCCCACAAATTCATGTTATAAACAGAGCAACTGACCAGCAACCTTCTGCTGATTACATTCCTCTGCTATATATGATATCAACTGAAGCATAGACCAACACCAGACCTTTCAACTTTCACAATTTCGTTGTGAGACTCACGATTTACATGCATGTCTCACGATCTCACAATTTGCAACCAATTCTCACAATTGCAACTCTTTTCTCCCAACAAGCCTATACCGTGAGACTCTGACAGTCGTTTTGCCCAGACTCATTAGATCCATCTTTCTGGACAAAGTGGATTCTTTGAACTAGACTCTATATACGGCTCTGCTTGCTTGTATCTGGGGTATCCAGTGTATCTACTTGCAGTAAAAGTAATTACGTAACGTTTAGAAGTTCAAGGCAAAGCTTTGGCGCACACAAACGTAAAGCGAGGCCAACACGTATTCTGTTGACCACACCTACTCACAATATGTTTTGTGGCCGTTGTCGTTTAATAAAGACGGTCTCACGATTTCGTGCAAAACAAGGTTGAGAGGTCTGTAACACCCGACAGAGCAACTCTATTCAAGCATACTCATACTCTCACACTGTACACTAATACCGATCAGCCCCTTAAAGCAACAATGCTACAACTGATTTACTAAACAAACATACAGACAAACCTCACGACGCTTTACTTTAGCGCCACACCCATTGTCACAATCGACAAGCATATCTGGACAGTCAGTCTGGAAGTGTGCCTACATCAAGCAATATTACAACTCCATAGCTAACATACATAATCCATAAATACTCGATACCCTCTGTTCACAAAATATAATCGAATCTCCACAAATCTGACATTCAACAAGCCGATATTTACAGTCATTCTCCTTATGAGTAGCCATTTGTTTACGTAAGAGTGACACTTGACATCCCTCGTTAGAGCAACAAATTAGTGCATAATCACACTTGACCTCGTGACTCTACATACACACCAGTATTTATGTGAGATCATAGTAATGAATTCACCCCAACTGACTGCCAATTCTTTTAAGGTGGCCATCCAGTCGCATCCTGCTTGTCTGTTATAGCATCGTACTAATAAACTCATGACTTCCCTTTTACAGAAATTATCAGGAAACATCTAGTAGAGCAATTAGTTTGAGGATAGAGTATCACTGTTCGTCATTACACAATAGCATACCGCAATTTTGCTTAACTTTTCTTTATCTATTGGACATTCTGGATAAGGTTGCCTAAAATAAGAAGACACGTTTGATATAAAGTAAATCAATGATGGGTTGGCATGCAGTAGATCTGAGAAAAAATAGTCAATATACACTCGCACACACAAAATCCAGAGTAACAAAACCAAACGCCTGTTGCTCATACCGCATAATAAATAACAAACGACAGAATCTCTACCAACCAATATTACAAATAGCCTCGGTATTCCAGACTGCTTTCTGCACGTGACGGGAGGGGAGAGTGGAAGGAAAAAAGAAAGCAGTCTGGGGACAGCTCTATTGTAAGTGACTTCGGAAATAGGCGGTGTTCATTAATCGATAATACCCGTGTTCATTAGGAACAGTAACAAGCACCAGATGGCTTGTGGGATATTGCCAGAAGCTGTTCCCTACCAGCCAACTACAAATGAATGGGAGAACGTAGAAAATGAGTGACTCTACCGAATCCAGTACGGAGAAGGCAAACACTTCGGCGACCTTGTACTAAAATCGCCTAGCAAGAAGTTGAAGGGTCTTCAGGGCTTCAACACCAAAAGTAGACAAAGTAGTCAGAACAGCTGGCGCTGCAATGGCTCTAACGTCCGGTAACATCTGACAAGCGTTCAATGAGTTATCAAGTCATCAAGAGCGAAACAAGTAGCGCATTGCATTTGTGTTAGCTACACACCACTGTGCTATTACAGTCGTCTGAGAATCGCTTAGAGGTAATTACAAAGTACTCATTGATGTCAGCAGTTGTCTACATCGCTGATTGGCGTTTTATAGCGGTGGTTTTGATTGGAGCGGATGTTTCTGAGCTTGAGCAGTCGCGCCTCTTCTGAACTTACAAAAGAGCTGTCCCCAGACTGCTTTCTTCTCTTCCCCTCCCATCACGTGCAGAAAGCAGTCTGGAATACTGAGGCTATACTGCACACTACTAATTTAATTGATATTAACAACACTATACAATACTTAATCACACTACAGCTCTTCTTACTGTAATATTTTCTTGATGCATGTTGTGCAAAACCGATGACCACAAGTTGTCTGCATTGGATCCCGCAAAGCATACCGACATACAGGACAGCGATGTTTTTCCTCCAGGGGAGGACAGAAATCAGCAGCATAGCCTGTGTTGTCATCTTCTACAGCCATTATATCTAAACAGCAGCTACAAGCAAGGCAAGAGTTGATTAAAAATTAGACATCAAAGGTAGTGTCAAAGGAAAACTCCCACAATTTTGCATGTTTGCATCTATTGAAAGTTTTAGCTGTAAGCAAAGCAATGGCAAATATAAATATATATTTGGGGTCATTCTCAATTGCTGTTAGTCAGCAGAAGCTGGCAAAGTACAAGGCATGTCACCAAGATTTACATCATCAACTCGTCATCGTTTCATATGCATATATCATACTCTTGGTTTGCAGGTCTTGATAGGTTTTCTGCCAGTTTTCGTATAACTGATGTTAAGCCTTATTGTAGTAAATTCAAGACTTGCAGTAAAGTCATCAAGATCAGGAGACAAAAGTTACAACAATAGGCAAAGTGTCCATAACAGACACCTGCACTTATAAACCACTGATGTCACTAACACATGCAGCTGCACCATAACCTGACATGTCTCCCATTTTTAATCTGCTGCTTGCTAAATAAACCAAAGTGTCCTGATTATAAGCAGTAAAGCTACGTTCATACACTTCATCTGAAACAAAATCGTAGAGATTCTCCTTTCATCAATTCGATTGCATACTCCTAAGACTGATAAGCTAGCTGTCACTGCAAACCACTCTGAGACTTGAAATCTAAAGTCTTTTGTTGTGTGAGCAGTTCTGTTAACTTTATTTCAACTGTTCCTTGACATACTGAATTTTTATCATTTTGACCCACTCTATTAGTCATATATTTGTTAATGAAAGTAAGTGGTTAGACAGAACAGGCACTTATTAGCTATACCATCTGCATTTTGTCCCCTCTCCTCCCCGGAACTGGTACAACCACTAACCAACAATTCAGTAGAGGTGGCAATCTAAACAATTGGTAAAGTCTTATAAATGGACTAGGCCCCTCCACTTTGCCAGTCCAGTCATGTCACTGACTGACAAAATCAACAACTAAAAAACGTTTAGGCCACTAAAATACACATAGGCACAAAGACAAAACACTGTAGAGACAAAACATACTGTAGAGACAAAGGTCATTCACACCCACCCAAATCTCATTCAATTTCCATATTTATCCTGTGAGTTTGACCACACAATACCTGCCTTTACAGCAATACTTTCCTTAATATCTGGTTATCAAGAGACATTACTAGTTAGTAGTAGTGTTACCAAAACTGAGCTGGTGCCGGCCTAACTTCAACTGTAGCAGTTCTAAGAGCAGGACAACAATCATCACTTAGCAATGTTGTCACAATCACACTACTAATATATTAATTTAACGGAAAGCCAGCTGGTTACAGGTGAGAATTCCTAGCATAAGTAGTCAGTAGAAGTTGTCAATGTTTTTCTGTAAACACAAAGATACTGCATGCTCTGTTTCCTCCAACATGTTCACCATGGGTTTGAGTAGTACACCCCCCCCCCCCCCCAATGCATTGTATACAAGTAAGATTTTATTGTGAATTTATTAAACTCAATACAATAACATGAAAATGAAGAAGCACTAAAGTCCTAAACCCTGAAGCTGCTATCCACTGTGACTCTAATGACAAGTACAGTGGGCTGCTAATTAACATGAAGGGTACGTGTGAGAAAGGGACTACCAAGTAGGATTGTCAACATCTGATAGCTAGAGGATATACCTCTTGAAATCATGCAAAGGCATGCTAATTAGCACCAGTGATAACAATGAGCACATGCTTGGTCTGTCCCGCCATCCATATTACTGTAACCCTAGGAGAGACTCCTACTTCACTCCTACTCAAACAAACTAATCAAATTACTTACTTTACATACACTGCCCCTACCTATAGTCCCTGCCCCAGGAAGCCAACTAACAAAAGCTGAGTGTTCTTTTGGTAGGAAGACTATAAAAACTATAAGATTCAGCACTTCATGAACCTAATAAAATGGAGACAAAAATACCCAATTACAAACAACTAACGCCCACATTTAATGCTTACACACCAAACAGTAAGCGAAAACAATTTTTGTGTACGTCTAAATACACTTAACTTAAGACATGCACTTAGGCAGGACTGATTTTCTGCAACAGATCTTTGCACCATGTAGTGCATGCTCCTTCTGCATAGCTGAACAACCAACCATCTGTAGGTACTCAAGCAACCACGTGCTTGCAGCTTCCAACAGATTATACGTTTTGTCTAATCAAATCTGAGGTAATGTTGCATTTCCACACACACACACACACACACCCAAGCCTAGGGGCTTGCAGCTTGTTCCCCGTGCTAGGTTAAGTCTGCAAGAAAACAAAATGACAACAGTGTGCAAAAACCGAGCCATGCAAAAGTCTGTACATGCATGCACAAACCTACACACTCTAAATAGTAATTACTTCCGATAGCAACATAGTTATCAACCTGTTACCTGTTTCCTGGGTACCACAACACAACAACTCCTCCGTCAACCTTGTCTCGCGTAGCCAGACCTTAGGCTGCATCATATCCCCCCCCCCCAGACAGAAAAGGTTTCAAATAGCTATAAGATGTCGACAATCATATGCACTTGCCAACAGATGTGTCACACCCTTTCTCACGCCTTGCATTGGTTCTGCGATAATCAGACTCAAAGTTAGATTTCCCAACGTTTTGGGGAGTCAATTAGCAAACTGAGGTATCATTGTGTACTAGACTCTTCCTGTGGTATGATGAGGCTGTATTAAAGGTCTGGCTAAGTGAGACTACCGGTGAACTACACGTTCAAGGATCACATAATCCACTTGTTGCACATTCCTGTAGTGTATGACACTACTGTGGTATTGTAATCTTGTTTACCAAAACTAGTCACATGTAATAGCTGGTGTAACATTGTATCCTAATCAGTTGGGTTCTCTGAATAATAAGTGGATAGATACAGTGTCCTCTACCTGCGTGGGTTAACTCTAACTCAACCACAAATCTGATCATGTTACTTAGCATGATGAAATCCTTTACATCATCCCAAAGGCATACCAAATCAATTAACATCAATACACAAACAACATTTATCAAGACATTGAGCGGTTTCACACTGGTGGTTAGACCGTGGTAAAGTTCGGTTAAGTTAGGTTAGCTAACTCAAGTTAACCAAGATAGGTTGCGGCAACCAAGGTGGTTTCACACTGTCTCGAAAATGGTCATGCGCGCTACTGCATCACTATGCATTACTAGGCACTTATAATACCTTGTACCTAACCTGGATAATGGAGGGAAGCTACCGAACTGGCGATACGTTTCGGCACTATCAAGCCTTGGGTCAACTCACCGTTGATAGCCAGGAGCCTCTACAAACTGCAGAGACAACTGATCAGTATCCCCTAGGCTGAAATCCGTCTGGAGCCAGTCAAGAAACCAGTCAAGAACAGGAAGCCAGTGAAGAGCAAACTAACCATCAAATTGATCAACGTGTAGAAAATTCTGGAAGACAAGGAAGAAAGAGAAAGTCTCGTCAATTTTCTTATGAAGAAACGACGTGCCTCATCAACCTGTGGTCACACCCGCGAATACAGAATCTCCTGACAAAGCCTGGTAGCAAGAGCAAAATATGGCAGGAAATATCACAAGATCTAGCCAAACATAAGTTCATCAGAACACCAGAGCAGTGCAAAGAAAAAATAAATAATCTAAAAAAAGATTACAGACTGGTCAAGGATCGAGTAAGAAGAAGTGGAGAAGGAAATACAACAAGTGATTTTGTGTACTATGATGCTATGGACATGGTGTTAGGTGACTGTCCATCTGTGTCACCTACTAATGTATACGAGTCTTCTGATGGTATCTGTACATTATTGTCCTCTTCCTTAGTTGCCTCTCCGTACGACTCTACTCAAACAGGAGCTGAATGTGTATCCGGAAATAGCAGTGGTAATAGCAGTGGTACACCTCCAGATTGCAGTGACCAAAGCCCATGCTTCTCTGAACACACCTGCCAGTTCTAGTAGGCACCATACCCCTCCTAGTGCACCTCCTAGTGCACCTCCTAGTGCACCCAAAATACGAAAAAGACAAGAAAGCAGTGGCCTTGATAGAGTTGTGAATGAACTTACTCAATTTGGGGAAAAGATCGTGGATTTGATGTCAAGGATGGAAGATGCTGACAGAGAGAGAGAAGAGAGGCTGAACGAAGAGATGCATTCTTGCTCAATGCATTACGAATTCTTACAGGACAACAAATGGAAGAACCTGACAATCTCCTTGTGGCATCTGGACATACTGACCACTCAAGTGGGAAACGATTGCCTGACATACTTCATTGGAAATAGTGCTAGCAGTTGACACACCAACGCCAAACAAGTTTGAGACAGTCCTATAATATTCACTGCCAGCCAACCTGTATAAAGTCAAGGCTAGTCTCTTCTCTGGCAATATAGAGACTCTCAAGTGGGTGGACTTCTTCGTGATCAGATGTCGTATATCATTGCACAGACTACACACAATAGAAGAAATTGACGTTATCAGTTAACTAGCTATTCTAGACAAACCTCATGAAAGTTCCTCTTGACATCCTGAAATTCTCTCTCCAATCAGTATCTGATGCCTCCGCAAGCATTCTGTCCCACCCCCTTGATTCTCTCGGTTTGATCCATAATGTTCGACCGGCGGGACACATTCTAGCTACCACTTTTAGAACACACTGGAGTAAACAGAGTAAAACGAGAAGGACCCCTCGTTGCCGACGGCGAACGAGTCTCCTCTGACGCCTCCTCTTCTGAGCCCTAACGTCTAGCCGCGAAACCATTAGCAGAAAGAAGGTAGCCGCATTGCCACGAAACGAAATTGGCATTGTCAAGGCTTCTAGATAGTACACAGTACTATGACCTATTGCGCAAGCGCGATCTCTTAACCGAGTCTAACCCAACGCTAACCATGGTCTGGAGGTTGGTTACGCTAACCACGATCTAACCGAAGTTAACCAAACTTAACCATACTTGGTTTCACACTGACCTTAGTAACCTAACTTAACCGAACTTTACCACGGTCTAACCACCAGTGTGAAACCGCTCATTGTGTCTGATATTGGGGTAATATGGTTAGTAAAGCAGCTACTGAAAAACCTACTCTTTCAAACAAGTAATAAGCATGCACAACTGCACACTACAGTTTGTGTTCTCCAACCCATAAAGTGCTAACACTTTCAATACCTAAATTGTGGTGTGTCAAAAAATATATTATTATTATTATTTTCAATAACTACACAGTACTTTCAATCTTAAGTCAAGACAAAGTCAATGATACATTTTCTGCTGACCTAATACCAAACTTCTGATGTACTGCTGACCGAAACCGTTTGTGGTCTATACCACTAAAGGAGTTGATTGTTATTGTGTGTTTGGGACTATGTTCCCTATGAGGGAGGAAAACCGGATAGAACCACACAGTCCAACACCAAGGATCTAAGTCTAGTCTGTATGTACTGACACTATGGGGTACTCGCAATGAATCAATCATTTTACTTGTTTCTGCTTACATAGTGTCAAACCATCAGAATTAACCTTCACATCTGCCCAAGAGTTACTCCCCAGCCTCACGTGCCATCCAACAATAAGCTTGATTAGACATCTCACATTTCAAATATATAGAAACTTCTGCAAACAGAGCAAACTGTTGACGTCACCAAAGTCCCTTAACAATAGAAATAAGAAGGACCTCTAAAATGGGTCTCTGCTAAACTGTCTTCACAGACTTCGTCTTGCCCATCATACAATGTGCACTGACTTCAATCACACTGCAAACAAGCAAGTTGTGTGAGTATGAATAAACCTTACCTTGGCCCACCTAACCATCCACCTAACCATCACTGCCTTGCACCAGTCCACTCTTAAAGTCATACACCAATTTCCATCACATATAATCCACCAGTGAATAAAATAGGTACTGTATGGTACTCTAAACACCTGAGAGGTGTTTACTAAATTTTTAGATATTTGTGAGGAAGTGTTTTATTGAAAGTACACAGAACAGAAGGCCAAAGTGGGGCTACAAATCACCACTTAAGTACTTTCCCCATCAATCAAAGGGTCTTATACATTGCCTCTGTCCAACCAAGCTGAATACATACAAACTCTTGGATTGTGGTGAAACTAAAAGATATACCAACTTTGCCCAACATAAAGCTTCATTTAGTGATGGTATGTTCAACGAACTTGGTTATAGTATTAGAGTGGGTGGACATAAAAGCTTCACTTAGGGCGCGTTTGATTGGGCTCTTCCAGCCTCTTCCAGAAGAGTCTGGAAGAGCACGTCCCTCTTCCAACTTCTTCCAGCACAGCAGAGCTGGTAGCTGTTGGAAGAGGGGCGTGCTCTTCCAACTAGAAGCAGAGTCGGTAGAGTTGGCTCTTCCGACTATTGCAACAAAACTGTAAAAGTCGGAAGAGGGGCATGCACATGGAGCCTCTTCTGGAAGAGCCCAATCGAACACGCCCTTAGTGATGGTAGTCCAAGGAACTGTGATAGTATTAGAGTGGGTGGACATTTCCTGTAAACTGATCTGTCTGGTTAAGATATGAGCAAAACCAGTCTAGCTAGCAGACCATAGACACAACCAGTCTGGCCAGTTAGACCAGTTTCAAAGTACACGTTTGCTAATTGCTTTGCAGAGCTGACCATTTAGAAGTCTAAGAATCAGTGTCAATTTCAGCGTTATCAGTATATTCAAATCACGTGACCAAACAACCTGTTAAAGTGCATCAATTAATTAAGCTGAATCACTCCCAGTTTGGGCCCTTGAGACACAGCAACTACACCATCTAGCTCACATCTACATCAAATACATGCACCCTCCTCCCACACCTACGCTTTCCTACCAACTATAAGTGGAGCTTGGATGTGCAGGTCTAGATGCTTCTATCATTCCCTACCATATGCCTACTACACCATTTACACATTTCACATTTTATTCCTACTACTAAAACTAGTATAGTCACTCACTAGCACAAGTTGGACACTTTTTAAGTTTATAATTTTTAAAAACCAATAACATAAAAAACATATAATATAACTAATAAATAAACTAACTGAAGGGTCAGACATCAAAACTACAACCAAATACGCATGCGCAGGCAATGATGTGTTGGGACCGTTTCAGTTTCTTTGAAAGTATAGAGGAGAAATACGTAAGAAAACTGCTAATTAGCCAAACTTGAGAAAATGATGTCACACGTAATATCTAACCACAAACTTGCAATTTATTTTACGTTCGCTATAGATTGGACAATCCCTATATGAAAAGGCTCGAACCGTAGCTCCATATCTCTCTTTGTACTTAGCTAGTAGACAAACATGTACAAATACGTCGTTGTGGGGACCCAAAACGTAATCATTCATACCATTTTAGTGGCTGTGCTGAAGTACTAACACTTACCTTTGTATTGTAGTTCAGTTCGGGTAGCTACAGCTTCCGGAAAGAGTAAGAGAGAAAGTGAAACGACTCACACCATCTAAAGTCAAAGCCCGTATGTGGTGCCATACGTGCTCAGAAGAACACGTGCGCTTGGGATCACACGCACGCACGCTCGCATGCACGCACACCACGCGCGCGCGCACACGCACACACACACACACACACACGCACGCACAGCACACACACACACACACACACACACACACACACACACACACACACACACACACACACATCACAAGGGACTAGTGTTACACGCGTGATAGCAACTGATGCAGATGCTGAAGAAAATGGAGACATAATTTACACCATTTCAAAAACGACAACTGACAAATTCAA
The DNA here is from genome assembly GCA_964274945.1 of Dehalococcoidia bacterium. GTDB lineage: Bacteria > Chloroflexota > Dehalococcoidia > Lucifugimonadales > Lucifugimonadaceae > CAXXBX01. The sequence continues at coordinate 29,449 of CAXXBX010000173.1, forward strand.
GATTGATCAGAATGGTGTTATTAGTACAACAACAACATTAGCACGGACGGGTTCCCAAGCGATTCAGCACACATTGACGATCATTGCTTCTGATCAGGGCACACCTCCTCGAAATGACTCAACAATTGTTAACATATTTATTGTTGATGTCGATGCACCTCGCTTTAACTCTACATCATATATTGTATCAGTCAAAGAGAGTGCTGCTAAGGGTAGCATTGTAGCTCATGTAGTAGCTGATAGTATGTCATCACGTAAACCAAAATACATTATTGTATCTGGAGATGATCAGCAACAGTTTAGCATAAATCCTGACAGTGGTGTGGTGACAATAGTAAATCGTCTTGACTTTGAAAGTGTCACACAATATGTTCTTCGAGTTCGTGCTAGTGATACTGTTACCAAAGCTCTGTTTGCAGAGGCGTTGTTGAACGTAACTGTGATTGATGTAAATGATAATGATCCAATCTTTAGCTTTGCTGGATTTATGGCCAATGTGGATGAAGATGTCCCTATTGGTACCGTACTTACAGTTCTCACAGCGACCGACAAAGACTCTGGATCTTTTGGTGAAGTTTATTATTTTATAAAAACAGTCAACAGAACCCAGAATTTTGGTGACATATTTCATATTCATTCACAGTCTGGAAATCTGACAAACATTAAATCTTTGGATCATGAACAGCACAAAGAGTATCGTTTCACAGTTACTGCTCAGGATGGTGGTCAGCCGTCTCGATCATCAGACACTGAAGTAAGAATCAGAGCATTAAATGTCAATGACAACTCACCGTTATTCCAGCAAGGTGAAATAAGAGCTAGTGTTGAAGAAAATGCTGGAATGGGGACAACTATTACAACTATTCAAGCCACTGATGAGGATGGTGATGCTTTGACTTACTTATTAGTCAATGTTGCTGGTCATACAGATTCCAGAATAGAAGAATTCACATTACATCAAACCAGTGGAGTTTTGACATCTGTGCAAAAACTAACGAAAAGGCAGTACAATTTTCATGTATCTGCAAATGATGGTGTGTTCCTAACTATAGCTAACCTGACAATTGATGTATTGGATGTCAATGATAATTTTCCTATGTTTAATTCTTCACAGTATCATGGACAAGTTCTTGAAAATCAACCATCTGGGATGTTTGTTACACAAGTGTTTGCCACAGATGATGACTTTGGGACAAATGGAGAACTGAAGTATGAATTTGCAGCCCCAAGCAGGGAATTTGTCTTAGACTCAGTAACTGGGAGGTTGACAACTGCAGTCAAATTTGATCGAGAAGATATTCCCTCATACAATTTGAAATTGAAAGCAACTGATGGTGGTGGTTTATTTGAAGTAGCTGATGTTATTGTAGACATTATGGATGTTAATGATGAACCACCAGTGTTTGATCTTTGCAGTGGACTTCAGAGGTGTAACTTTGCGTTAAGTGTGTCTGAGGCTGTTGCAATTGGTGATGTAGTCATCACTTTGTCGACTATTGATAGAGACATTGGAACAAATGCAGTCGTAACTTACAGCATTGCAAACACAACAGCTTCTCATCCATTTCAGATAATGAATGCCACTGGAGACTTGATTGTTACACATTCATTGGATTTTGAAGCTTCTGTCAAATCTTATGACTTTATTGTATCAGCTGTAGATCATGGCCAACCATCTTTGACAGGACGAATAGATCTTACAATAAGCATCACTGATATACAAGACAGTGCACCACAATTTACACAAACCACTTATCAATCAACTGTGCCTGAAAATGCTGCTGCTGGATATTCAGTTGCAACTGTGTGTGCTGGAGACAATATGCTTAATCACGGAATCATATGCCCATCAAGAAATCGCACAGTGATCTATGCGATAGTAGTTGCAGCATATGAATCTTTTGCTGAACCTACAAAGGTTGACTAGCAAGACTCTTAGCGGTCTCTCTATACAGTTTGACCTGTATGCTCCAATCTCTAGATAGAACTCAATCAATAATCTTTAGCTAACTCCAATAAACCAATCAACAGTATACTTTTTCTGACCGTTTCTGCTAACGATCTCTAGTTACCAATTACAACTTCAACATAAACGAGTGCTTGCAGTAATGACAATCACTTATATAGAGTGCTCGTTTCTCCACCAATGCAAGCCAATGCAAGCCGTCGAATTTAGCATGCAGAATTACAGTATTCTAAACCCTGTCGGCTGTGTGAAGACATACGTACACCCTACTTTCCGTTCTACAAGACCGACTCACTGGTGGCTTTCCAGACTATCTTTTCACGCGCTCCGTCTCCTCTTCTGACGGGAAGTGACTCGACCGTGTAGTTGCCCGCTGCGACGGCAGATTTCTGCAATTTGCTCCTCTCATCTGCAGTCGCATTCCAAAAACCGAGCGATGCGAGGATGCTTTCCACAGACGGATGCACCACGTTCGTGTGTGCAGTTCTATCGACGTCAGTAACAAGATGGACATCCTGCCGGTCAGAAACCTTGCTTCGTTTGCTCAACCGCGACGCGACGGACTGACATTTCGGTGCTCTGGGCTGCAGTTGAGCGAGTGCCAACTGGCATGACACGTCAGATTCAGTCAAACGAAAATAATCGGCTCGATTGTGATAGGGATCGAACCTGACACTGTGACCAGACGAGGTCGCATGATGTGTCGGTTCCATCCAGTAGCAATAGGGAGATGAGACCGAGTAGTTGTAGTTGTAGTATGGAGAGTGCGCGTGCTGTTTAGATCTGTACTGCTGCATGAAGAGAGGAATGACGAGCGGCCACTGCGCGACGGCGGAGCCGACATGATTCTCGACTAGCGAATAGTCGACTTGCAAGGATGGGTCTAAGTGTGGTGTGAATGCCTCCGCACGAACTGCGAAACAAAAACAACGAAAAACGAAAGATTGTATATCATCTTGCTGTAGAAACAGGATTACTCTCGTCACATTAGTCCAGCCAAGTTCCAACTATCCTAATAGTCTTAATGTATACTGTGTAGGCACAAAAAGGTAGACAAAAGGCATATAGAGGTGTAGTATAGACAACAAGTGCACTATGTACACTACGGTACTTAGACTTACTAGTACGGACATTGAAAATTGATTTAGTTGTCTAGACCTTATCATGACATATGTAGAACATGCAGGTCTGAGCAGTTCATGCAACTGACCAACCACAATAAACTTAGTTGTATACAACTCAAAACGTAAGTTATGCCTTTCGCATTTTGCATGAGAATTACTAATATTTACAGCACGAAAAAAGTGGGTAATATCACAGAAAAAACAACAAGAAACGACAATTTGCTTCCCATTTTGCGTGTATAGAGAGACAGCATGCAGGTTACAGATGGCACAGTATAGCGCATTATACATCTACTATCATTCCAGTGGAGACATTCCCACGAGATTTCGTTGCGATCTAAGTCCTAAACGAAGCTCGAAGTTAGGTTACTAGCTTCACGTCTAGACTGAACAGTTGCCGTCCTTGCAAGCGCATATCATGTACGGATGACGAAAAGCTGTATGCATGCACTTGCGTAACTTACAAGAAAAAAGTTGCAACATTGAATTGGTACAAGGTAATTAGAGACCAAGGCGGAAACCACGGATTTGTTTGGAAGTGATTTCCTCTATTGCGTCCGTCCAATTCTAGCAATTCGCTCTAATCGCTCACCTTTATCTATTCTCTTTGCTTTCGCCTCTTGTCGTCTGTTTGCGACTTGGACGGCGTTTGTTCTTCTATTCTGGAGCGTCAGCTCGCACTTGTCGCAGCGGCAGTCTCTGTGCGGACACTCGTGCTTGTGTCCTCGCGTCGGACGGATTTTGCCGTGATTGCGACACATTCCACACATTGGCTTTTTGGGTGGACGCTGCGTGACAGTCCACTGCTGCTGCTGCTGCGGCTGCTGAGAAGCCATTGACGTACAGGTTGGAATATAGGAAAATGTTTGGTGATCAGCTGCTGGTCAGCTTGTCTCTGCATGTCGGATGCCATCCATAGCCAATGGGCGGACAGATAATTGAATCTGTTACTGCGATGTACGGTGGACCAATAGGATCGTTTTGAAATGATATGAGATGAGGCGATGAGAATATGGCACGCCATACTATGGTGATATGAGATGAGGCGATGAGAATATGGCACGCCATACACACACAATGCACACATGCACACACTGCGCGAGTTTATTACATTGCTGCTACCTGTGGCCGCCGCCACTAGCAAATGTTTTACTAGATACTTTATTTATTATTTTAATAGTTAGTTTAGAGACAGTACGCAATGTCTAGATTAAGAAAATAATAAGTGTTATAGATTATTATGTTGACTCATCTATAGTATGGCGTTATGGCGTGCCATTTGTGTCAAAATTAGACAATGAGATGAGGCGATGAGACGATGAGATAAGGCGATGAGACAATGAGATGAGGCGATGGGATCATGAGATGAGGCGATGGGATCATGAGATGAGACAATGAGATGAGGCGATGAGATCATGAGATGAGGCGATGAGACAATGAGATGAGGCGATGAGATCATGAGATGAGATCATTGCCAGCGGCACACTTGCGATAACCGATACCATCCACTGAAGTGTTGCGTATCCATGGGTTTCCACAAGAAATATATAAATCGCTATTGTTAGACCTGGAAAGTTCAATTTGAATGTTTTCAACACTTTGTCTCTGGTCTATAACGTAAAATCCGACACTCTTAATGAGAATGTCCTTTTCTAAATCTGCCATCCACCAAGCAATCGTGTTTTTCATAATAGAAACAAAGCAATGTCTCGATTTTTTCCGACATTTCCATCTGTAGTAAGTTTTAATGAAAAGGGTTTTCCTCGACTAGTGTGCGGTGGAGACGAAAGGGTTGTAACATTTTTTAAATTGATGGAATATCCTATACAAAATATTATAAACACACTACTACCATAACATGAATCTACATCGCAGATTTCTTTTGTGCTGCTAGCTGTTAAGCACCAAGGACTTGATGACGAGTTGTCGAGATTTCTGCAATAAGAGATTTCACCGTTTGTCTGTGGTAAACACTTGTTGCCTTTTCTTGACTCTGATTTTGGACCAATATACGACATACCGTTGTCAGATGGATTGTAGCAAGCGAAGTAGGCACCTAGTGTTTGTAAATGATTATTTTAAAATACATTTAGTGTATATTCTATCAACCTGTCTCTGCAGTTGACGTGATGAACCAAAATTGTAACAGCACCGCCCACGCACAAATCAACTCCATATCTAGAAGATGTAAAATATGTTATTAAGATTTGATTTTGAATCTCTAGCATAGCACAACTGCGTGGAGGCTAAACGACGCGCTATCTGGGTTAGGAAACTGACGTGTTTGTGTCTAAAATCGACATGTAAAGACATTCGATCAGGCTTGGCTGTATTTGATTGAGGTTGTGTAGCTATGCTTTACGTTGCTTACCTTGTTGAACTCTGTTCTAATAATCCAACTCTAAATCACCTGATTGTCAACCGTTCGTCTACTACTCTCTAATCCGGGTGTGCAAGCTGTGATATCTAACGTGATACACATGGTGTCTCACTGTCGCAGCAGGATTACAGTTTGCTTTCAAAATTTTGCAACTTTTAAAATCTTCAATTAATAATAGCGTCACTGAAATCAAAAATTAAATGTCTTGAAAAAGTCTACTAAACATGAAGACTGCAGCCCAATTAGGCCTACGACTCTGCATGACAGTATATTGTCACTTCTAAGAATTACTACGTTTGTAGTTTAGAGAATATTAGATATAGAAAAAACCGACAATGAGTCAGATGGAACGACGATTGAGATATGATATCAGTGCCCCCATCTCCACTTACCAGAAGACACACATTGACCTAAACAGTACCTCTAGTCAATAGTTATAAAAATCTACCAAAATGCAAGGAAATCTTTTACTGACCTGAAACTTGGTCTGTAGTTTAGTTAGTCGATCATTGCCATGATGAATGGTCAAACTTCATTTTTCTGCAACCACCACGTCTCCTTGGCAACGAAAACGAGGAAATTCAAAATAAAAATGACCATTCTGCATTGACAACCAGAGTTTGGGGAATTTGTAGAAACGCAAAAAAAAAAATTTGTAGAAAGTGTGTGTGTGTGTGTGTGTGTGTGTGTGTGTGTGTGTGTGTGTGTGTGTGCATTCTCAATCATACATACGTACCTGCAAAGAACGGACCATTGTAACTAGACGGAGGAGGAACCATAGGCGGCATCTGACCGAGAACAGCTTTCAGCGTGTTCTCAAGAGCAAAGCGACCATACTACATGTTGAAAACGACACAAAACATATATGTAGTAACACAACAACAAAAAACACTAAAATACCTTTGTGTCAAAGTTATATCTGCTGAGATCTCGTGACTCTGTAGCTCTCCTATCACCATGTGTTAGAGCACCCTGCGCAACACAACACATAAGGAACGAGAGAGAGAGACTAGTACTGAATGTCTGTCAGTGGCCTATCACTCGATTCAGATCACATGTATGTCCTTCCATCTACCACCCAACCTCCTTTGTACTACAACACAAACAACCGAGTCAAAGTGTTTCAAAATGTCACTTTGTATTCTAACAATCCTACAGTCTACTGAGAAGCACTACACTACAAATCTCAAGATCCGTGTGATGCTTTCTACAGTACAAGTAAGCATTTTGGAAACAAGATTGTCTGCCTACCATCCGATCAAGTCGGATTCTCTAAGACCGATAACCAGTGAGGCCTGCCCACTGAGTAGACATTGATTGTTGTGTTAGTCTTTGGTTGTTAGTTGTTGTTGTTGTTGTTATTGTTGTTGGTTTTTAGATAGCTCACGTTACCGTCATTTGCGGTAAGTCACTAGTTTGAGGTAGTAGAACACGCTCATTTGTTAGCGTATATACCTTTTACTGTAGTACATACTACTACTGTAGTATACAGTGTATGTTATGATGGTCTAATGTATCATCTAGCAGTTCTGTACCTCACAAAGTTGCCACACTTCAACAACCTGTTTGTTCGTTGATATGCCTGTCTGTCTATTGACTGTGGTACAAGTAGAAACTTACCAAGCTTTCTAACCGTTTGGCGACAATAGAAGCAAATCTCTGTTCGCCTGCCAACTCGGATATTAAGAATACATACTCAGGTGCCGAGGTCTGATTTGATCGATGTGTCCTGCCTGCAATACAACAGAAGATACACCATACCACAACATAGACATCCTCAAGAGATGACCAAAACTCACCAAATTGTTGAATTGCTCTGTCGGCACTCCATGGTAACTCTAATGTAATATGAAGTCGTCGCCGTTGGTTCTAGCATCATAAACCGTGCGCGTTACTGATGCAATACACATTACTCACAATTGTGACAACATACTGCAACTCTCTTGTCTGCCTGCAGTGATATTCCTGAACTAGCAGCTTCGGATATGATTGCCACATACTAACATCAATAAACAATTTATATGATGTATACAACATACATAATTACTTGTGATTACAAGATTATTGCAAGAATGTGTATAATGCATTGCAATGTGTGCTGCAAGTTGTATTGTATGGGTAGCTCACTTTTTCTCCTTGCATGAAACGATCCTTTTCAAAGACGTTCAACACTTCCAGTGGCACGTCTTCTCGACTGCGTGACTCATAACGAACTGTGCCATCTGGCATGCTCACCATCCGTCCCTTCCTGCCCGTCATCTAACAGTAAACAAATACTCATCATAACTATCACATGTGCACACACGCACACAGGCAAACATGCACACAAGCAAACACACACACACACACACACACACACGGGCACACACACACACGTGCACACACACACACGTGCACACACACACACACGTGCACACACACACACACACACACACACACACACACACACACACACACACACACTAATGTGCCTGTACATACAGCATGCACATCAATAAATAGATACATAACACACCAACAAAGACAGTTGAACAAACAAACAAGACAAATGCAAGCAACCAGAGAAGTAAACAAAGCAGATACAAAGACAAGCAACCAGGTACGTTATCAAACCTCGGCTACTTTGTCAGGTCCTCCAAGTTGATCAATCAGTTGATCCAGTGTATTAGCAGGCAGTTTCTCTCCTAGGTCTTCAATCTCCTCCAGCAGCTCATCTTTCATGTGAATCACACAAAGAGCCGGCTCCTTCTCAACTTTGAAAGAACGACCAATAAGCGAAGAACTAGATCGTTGCGTGTCTAATGCGTTTCCTGGACTCGGAGAATATGAAGACTTCAACTTGGCAACTGAGTTGGTGAGTGAGTCAGCAGCAAGTGAAGCTGGAGAAGCCACAGGAGTTGACGCCTTGTTCAGCATACCAAACTGTTTTACTTTGACAATACAATTCAATACACGTATGGACAGATAGACAGACAGATAGACAGACAGACAGTTGGGCCAGACTACAGTGTAATAGTGTTGTTCTTTGAAAATATATGTATTCACAGACAGAGAGACAGACAGACAGACAGACAGACAGACAGACAGCCTGGAAGCTAAACATCCAATGTCATCCCATTCTCGAGTACTTTGGTACATGGGAAGTGCAAGGAAGGAAGTTCTTGAAAGAGCTATCCAACCAGTCATCACACGAAACAGAAAGACCAGATCCTCCAGAATTCTTGGACTATTGGAAAAAACGTTTTTCCATCTAGCTACAAAGGTGCAATGCACAAGTGATCTTAAAGAAACTGTCCGGACTATGTGGTAGGCCTGAGAAGCCTATGACTCTCAGCACTCAGGTCTTCCCACATTAGCTTTCTTGCACTAGCGATTTATAGACATTTCATTTTAGTTGTAGCCTTTTAATTTATTGCAGAAATGTGCATTAGTTTGATCTAAGAACTATATGATCATGACAGACAGACAGAATGTATTAAAATAAATGAAAAGACAGACAGACAGACAGCATTTTATTAACTTTAAACAATCTGCAATTACAAAATAAATGGCAAACCAATCATACCTTCACCATCAACACTTGCGAATGGATTGAAGTCTTCTAAATCATCAGAACTGCCATCAGAAATGTCATCTGCAGCACTCACCATACTACTCTCGTCATCTTGACTCGAGATACCCTTCACTAATGATTTCGATGGTGACTCTGACTCTGAGCTGTCAGAAGCTGCAAAATATAAAAAATCAAACAAAGCAATGACCAAAAAGCACACAAAACCAAACAGCTACAGAAAAAGACATAAACAAACAAGCAGACATAGAAATGGATAACTTATGCATGATTAAACAAAAAGATGGCAAGATACACAACAACAGACAAACAAACAAACAACACACAAACAACAGACACACAAACAGGCAAATAAGCTGGCCTAAATTGAAAAGATTACATAGATGAGACGTGGCAGAATTAACAATTTCATAGATTAGAAAAAGAATCACTGTAGCATGCTGAGCAAATTCACATATAATATTATAATATTACCCCCATTGCTGCTGCCACTCGCCTCCACTGCAGCAACCATCCTCTTAGGATTTGGTTTAATTCCAGTAGAACCTGTAGCAATCAAAAGCAAATGTTGACACACACACACACACACACACACACACACACACACACACCACCACCACCACCACCACCACCACCACCACACACACACACACCTCGCTTCTTTTTTCTGTTGTTGCTAGTCCCTCCAGGTTGGTATGTAAACACAACCCCTGACATTCCTGCAATAGTTTGTTGGCTGGGCACTGGAAAATGTTTGTTAATGAGAGTCTGCAATACACCTCTACACACAGCACAACAGAGTAACACGTAAATTCATTGCATACTTATATACTTATAGAGCAAGCAGACACTCACTTTGCTGTTGAGACAAAGTCACTCAGTTCTCCTCCTGCATCCTCAATCTGTTCCACTAATCTGGCTTCACCCGTTGACTGAAGACCAATGACTACACACTGATTATATAAAACAGAAAAATCATTAGACATACAAGTATAAAACACACATGAAGAAATAAAACCGAAAAGTACATATATGATCACAAAGATGAACAAAGACAAAAACAGACAACAAACGAACAAACAAACAAACCCAACAGCTAAGGGTTGTCCATATTTTTCGGCATTTTCACGAGCGTACAAAACGTACATATTTCTCTTCCCCTCCCTCCTTCCCAAAAGTGTATGCAAAAAATGCTGATTTAATATTAATACAGCAGTCTGAACCTGAGACGACGTCTACACTGTGAGAACATGAACCAGCATAAGAAATCTACGAGCAGACTTTGGATACAAAAACAACACTGTACCTCTAATTTCTGTCTAAAATACGACGTAGTTTTTCTCTTCGTCGTCATCTCTAGTTTCCGAAAAGCTTATCTCAAAATGGAATCCTTCTTCTCATCACTTTCAACTTTCCAAAACTCCTGTGCCTTCCTGCCAGCATCTTGCCTGCTGTGACTGGTATTTAGATAAACAAAGCATTGACGAAATGCTGATAGGCACTGATAGGGTGTGTATGGACAGAGCTCGCACAGTTGGACAACTC
>CAXXBX010000174.1:0-12500 GCA_964274945.1 Dehalococcoidia bacterium
TCGGTTGCTCATTTTTGTTGCCAATATGTTCTGTTTCCATTTTTACTAGGGGGGAAACGGTGATGCTGGACCAAGGGGATTGGAAGGAACAGACGGAACTCCCGTACGTACACCTAATTTAAAGTATTAATTAATAGTTAAACATTTGTAAAGTATGTCTTTCACTTGAGATAGGGTCCTCCAGGCCATCCTGGCGTACAAGGTGCGCCTGGACAAAGAGGTCACAAAGTAGGTAGACACTACCAGTCATGTGACTAATAAAGTAAAGACTTGTAAGCTGATGATTGAAGTATTTTGTAACAGGGAGAACGAGGATTTTCTGGCTTTAAAGGAGAACAAGGACCTCAAGGTATTGCCGGTCCAGAGGTAAATTTCACACTAAATTATATATATAATTAGTTTAACAAAATATAATGATTTTATCTAAACATGTCTGCAGATGACTGATGCTACTCTTCAACGTTATTTTAAGCCCGTTGCAACTTTGCAAAAAGAGGTATGTAAACACAAACTATAGAAACGCAGTAGAGCACGTTGTGAATTGTTTGTATAGGTTGAAGACTTGAGAAACAAATTTGAAACAATCATGCGCTCGGTATAGATGGATGTAAAATGTTTTTTGAAACAGACGATTTACATAAATATTGTTTTAGTTTAATGCATGCTGTATTGAAGAAAAACCTGCTGCTCATCTGTACGGGAATGGCGGGTACGTTTCTCTTTCAAGCGGTGAGTTTCAGTTGGTGACGAGAGCACGTGTGTCTATGCAATGAGATACAATAAAAATTTGTATGAATGCAGGTACTCGTGTTACCTACTGGTCAACTAGTACATCACCTGCAGGTTTTCTTCGAGGAGGAACTGTCTACAATAATGGATACATTACAGTTCCACGTGACGGATTGTATTATGTATATTCTCAATTTTGGTATGACCGAAGTTCAGGAAGCAGTCAAAATTGGTGTTCATTTTACATCAAGTTGAACAACAGCAACAATATTGGCAGAGCTATTCACTACCGGCAAAACCCTGGTGGTCACGACGAAAGTCAATACACAGGAATAACGGTTATGCTGACAGCTAACGACCGGCTTTCTGTGACAGTGGGACATACGTGCTACTATGACTTTTACACATACGACATGGCATTTTTTGGAGCTTTCTACATTGGTTAACTCTTAATTAAAACATTCAATGAAAGCAGTGCAGTCGCTGTCTCTCTCTATGACAATGCGCGCGCGTTTTTCTCTTTCAATTACTAATTGCTGTTACGTCCAATGTCTCTGTTTGCATATTTATGGTAGAATTAACTTCACACATAATAATTATTGCGGTACCGGCGCCAACATCTGTACCTTAGTCATTATCCTACGATATAGTATAAACTGTAGTAAACTCAAAACGTATGCATACTCGATTGTATGGTAACACCTACTGTATATTGGATCAAAAACTATAATAAAGAATTCTGTCACCATGCACCGCCTATGCGCACTCGTGCTAGCGTCATCCACTGTACCAACATCAAATCTGACATATCTACTAACTAACCTGCATATCAACGTATACTTGAAAGAACACGAACTAGAATTGTAGCATAAGCATTGATTCACGCAGAGATAGCAAGACCGTAATTTGTAATTAAATTAATTAACGAAGCAACTAAACCTACTGAATATACTAAAATATTTTGACGACTTGGCTTCACGTACCTTACACTAAGTTATAGTCGAGTTGTTTTAGACTACACTGACTGAAGATGCGATTAACCCGTGCTGTAGCATCCGTCGTGACCGCAAGTAGTGAGAGGGAAAGCGGTCTGGAAACGCAAGGCTAGTTGTTGTACACGGTACATACCACATATATCAAATTTTATCGGCGAATAAACATCAAACGATGCCAAAAGCCACACAAGCAGTGTACAGGTGCAGACACCGCTCTATACAGTTGCTCGTTTGTCGTGTCTCCACACTAGCTTCTCCAGACAGACAAACAGTTTATCGAAAAAGAACCGCACGTTTACGCGGAGTCGTGTAGAGACGCACTCACACGTCTATACGTGTTGCACAAATGCAGTCAATCCGTGTTTGGCTCGACGTCGCAGCCAAGAACGGCGAGACGTAATTAATGAAGCGCGTTATAGAGACCGTTGAACGTGCTTGTTGTGATTATCCAATTACAAGAGAGTATGCAAACCGTGTCGTCACAGCCCATCTCTGCGTCATGCCGTCGTATAAGTTGAGATTAACTAAGCACAGATTCCGCATATTTGGTCGGCGATAAAATTCAACACAGTGACGTCATTCAAAGCTGCACCTTTAGGAGGTCACCCGTCTTACAACTGTCAGTTGTCATTCAGTACCAGACCAAGACAGACGATCACAGTACGACAGATTTGGCCAAAACCATGTCTATAATTGCAGCTTACGTGTCGATGATGATGGCCACCTGTTTGTTGCTCTCCATCTCCTCGAGCACAGCCAACGTCGGTAACACGGCATGCCCGCAACCTGAGAAAGGAGAAATGGTCTAATCACTGCACCGTATTCCAGGATTTCATTAGTGCTATTGATTCTATTCTAGGGTCCTCCCGGCCACTCTGGGAAACCTGGAGTGAGAGTAAGTGTGAGTAGTAGTGATAGGTAATGGACAGATCTGATGACATGAATTTTAGTAACATATCTTTAGTAATATTTTTTTGAAAAATAAGTTCCTACCTTTGAGTGCAACACAGCACTCTCATTGGCAGCTTCATGCATGCACGTCGTGCGTCAAACGGAGTGTCATGTACACGGCACATCACAAGTTGGGATTGTCAGTAAGCTGGAGCGAGCTACATATTCCCGATGTAGCTGCTCGATGTCATATGTTCGACATCACCCACTTTCTAGGGATTTCTTCTTGATCGATTTTGAACAAACAATTAACTGGAGCTTGTATTGTGCTACTCCAGCTCGAAGTCTTTTAGCAATTCTGTAAACCGTTATAATATTTTTGCCATCTAATCAAAGTATAGTACGACTTCTAATTGCTGACGGTTTAACTAACAAATCATGCTTTTCTGGATTTCATCAGTACCCCCTCTCCGTCCCGCATGTTGATGCAGAGATATTGATTTGGTAAAACGCATACACGTTTACACATTAGTCTGACGCATTCACACACGTGTGCGTAAATACAGTCATGCAATCAACTCGTTCTTGTGTTCTTGTTCGACGCTACATACAGACCGAAATAGCGAGATGCACGGTGACGCTTTGACCGGAACGTTTATAGCTATCCAATTTACGAGAGATTATAACCCCGGTGTCGTCAACACCAAGCGTCGTGTCGTCATATAATGTGACTTGAGGAGAGAGATGGCGTCAGCTAAAAAAATTAGGCACATATATTAGTTACTCGTATTTGTGCATGTGTGAAGTACGTACGAGCAGTTTTACTAGTTGAACCGCTAACAGACGTACAGGGTAGCTATTGCTGGACAAGCCAAGCATGTAAACACGAAACAAGTGGTGTGTGGTCATTTCGCATAATTTGGCGGATACTAGTTCCATACATCGACTTCTTGTATCTTAGGCACTTCTTAGATTTGATGTATACTGTATTAGTAGGAACTTCGGTCTGTACTATTAACCGTTCAGCGAGCGACCACGTTCACCCTTCGACTCAAGGTGGTCTGTCAGCAGTAAGAATTTCTCATAATAATCAGCATCTACCCGGCGAATCCTTGCTGGAACTCGTCCAACCGACCGTAACATGTTGCATCCTCGTCCCTAATTGTAGTTGATCTATTGTCTACTCAACCAGAGTGCAAAAGAACAACCCACGCACTGATCACCCTATCATGGTGTATCAGTGGCGTCGCTACTCATCTGCCTGGGGAGATCATGGCCCAACAATATTAGTAGGTGCGACCTTTAGAATTTAGACAATAGAAAACGTTTCGTAAAAGTTAAAACCGCAGCAGCTTGCCTCCCAATTTTGAGGTTCATCGACGCTCGCCATCATCCTGTGCTAATCACTAATCATGTAAATTACAAGTACACATACATATAGTATGAACACTCCTACAGTTCTAGTTGCTACCCATACAAAAAGACTCCAACGGTAGCGTAGCAGCTGGGTCAGGTCGTTGGCGGAGAACAAGTGAACGTAACTGGTAAATGACCGAGATTAGATCGGAGACTCCATTGTCAATACCTTCGTCTCCCACGCCATAACCATAACCATACCACACACCGTTCCAATTTCAAACATGCACTTTGAAAGACCATACTTGGACACATCTGCTAAACTAATGACGTATACAGATTTGAAGGAATTCAAACGGTCAAGGCTATGTTCACCATATATGAACAAATTCAACACAGTGACGTCAATCACAGTTACACATTATAGGGGGTCACCCGTCTTACAACCGTCAGTTGTCATTCAGTACCAGACCAAGACAGACGATCACAGTACGGCAGATTTGGACTAAACCATGTCTACAATTGCAGCTTACGTCTCAGTGATGATGGCCACCTGGTTGTTGCTCTCCATCTCCTCGAGCACAGCCAACGTCGGTAGCACGGCATGCCCGCAACCTGAGAAAGGAGAAATGGTATAATCACTGCATCGTATTCTAGGATTTCATTAGTGCTATTGATATTATTCTAGGGTCCTCCCGGCCACTCTGGAAAACCTGGAGTGAGAGTAAGTGTGAGTACTATTGCTATGTAATGGACAGATCTGATGGCAAGAATTTTAGTAACATATAATTCTTATTCATATTTTTTGCACAATAACTTGCTACTTTTGAGTGCAACACAGCACTCATTGGCAGCTGCATGCACGCGCGTCGTGTGTCAAACGGAGTGTGTACATGAAACATAAAGGGGAGGAACCGGCGACGAGAGCCTACAGTACACACGACAAGTTGGGATTGTAAGTAAGTAAGCTACAGCGCGCTACATATTACCGATGCAGCTGCTCGATGTCATCTGTTCGACATATTTCACTGTATAGGTAGGTATATAGGTATTTCTTCTCGAGCAGTCTCGCACAAATCGACTTTCTGACTAAACTCATTAAGCCATGCAGCGCGTGGTCTACTCCGCTCCCACACGTTTCTATCGACCACACGCCACACGCTTGCTAGTCTGACACACCAGCTACTTCTGAGGCAATGATAAACTCTTGCCACATTCTTATCTTCAAACAATTTATTAACTAGTAGCCACCTTTTATTTTAGAACAAAACGTAATTAAATATTATAGAATAAAAGAAGCTAGATTAGGTAGGCCTATGGGATAAGAGCTGTAAAATACAAGTTAGACTGGCACACCGTTCATTACAATATCATGCATTAATAAATATAAATGTTAAAATAGTTGCTGTTTCTAACAAACTGTGTATTAACAACGTACTACATATATAGACTGTATATTCAAATTTATAAATTATTTAACTACCAAAGTTTCTTAGAGCTGATTATTTTAAATTAAAAATTTTCAAACTACAATTTAATTTATTGTCTAATACATATAAATGCACCATCACATTTAATCGAGCTACAGTTGATAAAGTACTTCAACCAAACCAATAAATTACATTTATTAACTAAATATATTATATTAGTATAAATATATTAATTAAAATGCTCCAAGCAGTCTATTTTTATCTATATTGTCAAAGTAAATTAACATATTTCGTCAAGGGTCACAACGGGATGAAGGGCAGCCCAGGAATTGCAGGATCTAAGGGTACAAAGGTGTGTAAGTGATGCAGTACGTTTACACAACAATAACTAAGTGAAATGTATTTGGGCATGTATGAAGGGAGACAAAGGAGAAATCGGAAAATCAGGTCTTCAAGGCAAACAGGTACCAGTTATTTTATCACTTATTCTCTCTCATTATTGTCTTGTCCAATGATAAAATTGTCACCCAATGAATACAACTAAATATTAATTAGTGATATTTTTAAAGGGTCCAGCCGGCGTGGTTGGTCCACCTGGTAAGCAGGGCGTGACTGGCTCCCAAGGCTCACCTGGAAACACTGGAATTCAGGTTGTCATAATAGATAAGACAATCAAGTATTGGTTACAATTAGTTGCCTGTGTTGCAGGGTCCACACGGTTTTCGAGGTCCACCAGGCGCAAAGGGTGAAAAAGGCATCAAAGTATATACATACATGATCAGAGCAAAGACATATATATATATATATATATATATATATATATATATATATATATATATATATATATATATATATATATATATATATACACACATACATACATTAATATGGCACACTTTTGGTTAAGATAATTTCCAAATTATAGTTACATTGAACAAATATTTATGGTTTTATTAGAAACTTGCTGTCAGTTTTCAGATATCGGTTGCTCATTTTTGTTGTCAAAATGTTTTGTTTCCATTTTTACTAGGGGGCAAATGGTGATGCTGGACCAAGGGGATTAGAAGGAACAGACGGAGCTCCCGTACGTACACTTAACTTAACATATTAATTAATAGTTAAACATTTGTAAAGTATGTCTTTCACTTGAGATAGGGTCCTCCAGGTCATCCTGGCGTACAAGGTCCGCCTGGACAAAGAGGTCACAAAGTAGGTAGACACTACCAGTCATGTGACTAATAAAGTAAAGACTTGTAAGCTGATGATTAAAGTATTTTCTAACAGGGAGAACGAGGATTTTCTGGCTTTAAAGGGGAACAAGGACCTCAAGGTATTGCCGGTCCAGAGGTAAATTCCACACTAAATTATATATATAATTACTTTAATAAAATAAAGTGATTGTAACTAAACATGTCTGCAGATGACTGATTCTACTCTTCAACGTTATTTTAAGCCCGTTACAACTTTGCAAAGAGAGGTATGTAAACACAAACTATAGAAAAGCTGTAGTGCACGTTGTGAATTGTTCGTATAGATTGAAAACTTGAGAAACAAATTTGAAACAATCATGCGCTCGGTATAGATGTAAATAATTTTTGAAACAGACGAAGTACATAAATATTGTTTAGTTTAATGCATGCTGTATTAAAGAAAAACCAGCTGCTCATCTGTACGGGAGTGGCAAGCACGTTGCTCTTTCAGGCGGTGAGTTTCAGTTCGTGACGAGAGCACGTGTGTCTATGCAATGAATTACAATAAAAATTTTGTATAAATGCAGGTACTCATGTTACCTACTGGTCAACTAGTACATCACCTGCAGGTTTTCTTCGAGGAGGAACTGTCTACAATAATGGATACATTACAGTTCCACGTGACGGATTGTATTATGTATATTCTCAATTTTGGTATGACCGACGTTCAGGAAGCAGTCAAAATTACTGTTCATTTTACATCAAGTTGAACGACAGCAACAATATTGGCAAAGCTATTCACTACCGGCAAAACCCTGGTGGTCACGACGAAAGTCAATACACAGGAATAACGGTTGTGCTGACAGCTAACGACCGGCTCTCTGTGACAGCGGGATATACGTGCAACTATGACTTTTACTCAGGCAGCATGGCATTTTTCGGAGCTTTCTACATTGGTTAACTCTAAATTAAAACATTCAATGAAAGCAGTACAGTCGCTGTCTCTCTCTATGACAATGCGCGCGCGTTTTTCTCTTTCAATTACTTATTGCTGTTACGTCCAATGTCACTGTTTGCATGTTATTATAGAATTGACTTCACACATAATAATTATTGCGGTACCGGCGCCAACGTCTGCACGTTAGTCATTATCCTACGATATAATATAAACTGTAGTAAACTCAAACGTATGCATACTCGATTGTATGGTAACACCTACTGTATATTGAATCAAAAAACTATAATAAGGAATTCTGTTACCACCGCCTACGCGAACTCGTGCTAGCGTCATCCACTGTACCAACATCAAATCTGGCATATCTACTAACTAACCTGCATATCAACGTATACTTGAAAGAACACGAAATAGGATTGTAGAATAAGCATTAATTCACGCAGAGATAGCAAGACCGTAATTTGTAATTAAATCAATTAATGAAGCAACTAAACCTACTGAATTTACTAAAATATTTTGACGACTTGGCTTCACGTACCTTACACTAAGTTATAGTCGAGTTGTTTTTAGACTACACTGACTGAAGATGCGATTAACCCGCGCTGTAGCATCCGTCGTGACCGCAAGTAGCGATAGAAAAGCGGTCTGGATACGCAAGGCTAGTTGTTGTGCACAGTACATACCGCATATATCAAATTTTAATCGGCGAATAAACATCAACCGATATCAAAAGCCACACAACCGGTGTACACGTGCAGACACCACTCTATACAGTTGCTCGTTTGTCGTGTCTTCACTCTAGCTTCTGCAGGCGGACAAACAGTTTATCGAAAAAGAACCGCACGTTTACGCGGAGTCGTGTAGAGGCGCACTCACACGTTTATACGTGTTGCACAAATGCAGTCAATCCGTGTTTTGGTCGACGTCGCAGCCCAGAATGGCTCCTCCACAACAGCAGACTCTCTTTGACAAGCTCATGGCGATGCGCGCTATAAAGAACCCGGACAAAGCCCGGATGTTAAGCAGAGATGCTAAGTAGGAGAAAATCTATCACAAATACACCCTATGAAAATGATACACATACCTGAATAGAGCAGAAATCTTTCGTTCAGTTCTTTAGACTACAAATATTTGCGCATGCGTACAAAATAAAAATATAAAAGAAATCCGTGCAGAGCCGAAAATCGGTGCGCGCGCTCCTTTCAAACAAATATTTTTTCTTGTGGCCTTAGTTTCTTTTTTGTGCGTTCAGCTCATTTTGACGAGTTGCGCTACCTTGAGGAGTTCAAATTTTGTATGAAAAAACGTCAAATGCGCTCGTCAGCGAAACGGAGGTAAAAATCGATCCATCACATTGTTGTACCTCGTGTAGCGAATCGTCGTGCCAAGTGTTTTGGTTCTACGCTTTAGTTTTGCCAACTTAATAGAAGAAGAAGGCTCGTAGTGGCGTCCGTATGTATACTGTCTTCGCGCAAGGGTCGAGTGCGCCGGAATTTCTCGTCAAGTTGCAAGGTTGATTGGAAACATGCAAGTGAGCTAGACATAAACTACAGACACTGTTTCTACACTTTAGAGACGAATAGAGCTAGTCATGTTGTACCGTCGCTTCTGACTAGGAGGAAACGAGGAAACGAATACCGGAAGTGAAGGGTTACTGAAGAATGCACGTCGATTTAAAGGTGAAGCCAGGAGTTTTGAATATTGTCACTTTGCAGACGTAGCAGTAGATGATGAAATGAAATTATAAAGGAAAGAGTTCATAGAAATAATGTTTTTCATAAAATCGGTCTGTGTAGGAAATCAGGCCCTTTAATTAACTGACGTACATCTGTCGGGTTTGCTCTGAGATAGCGCCCAGATACCCAACTTGGTTCATATGAATTTCCAAGCGAAGGCGGAGCTAGCAGCCTAGCGCATATCTCCGGAATGCTCCTTTAAGTTGACTTCACACACAATAACTATTGCGGTACGGGGGAAGGGGGCAACATCTGTACATGTTAGTCATTATCCTGCGGTACAGTATAAACTGTATGTAAGTATGCGGCTGGTCTAGATTCATACTCTAGACATGCCTAGCCTCGTAACCAGGCCCTCTTGCGCGCTCTAGCCTCGAATTTTCAGACCAATGTAGCGCCAATTACAAAATCAGCCGTGTGTTACCCCTGTTTGTTACTGAAGCAAAAGAGAGGTCCGGAACGCTTGTTTATAGGAAATGCAGTATAAAAAGTGGAACAAATTAGTCCTACCATGTCACGAGAAAAGGAAACTAGCTATAGATATCCACTATCAGAGGGGAATACCCTACTTTTGATTGTGCAAGTCAAACATTTTTTACTCTAGATTGCGTAGCAAGCCAGTAAGATACTGCTCCATAGAGAAATTTTGTTCCCTGGATGTTCAAACGGCACCGTACGATCTCTACGCTGCAGAGAGTGATGAGAAATTGGCTAGAAATACGTAGAAACATGTCTAAACATGTCTTAAAAGTTGATTTTAGCACTAGACGTCGAGATTCTATGCTCAAAATCTCTACAGAGTGTCTAAATTTGCTCGCAAAATGACGATCTAGCGTGTTTCGGGCATCCGAAACTAGAGGGCGTGACTTCACTCAACTCTGACGACTAGCACGGCTACGCACGAAACACGACGACGCTGCCCATACGATTGTTTGGAAGATGAGGTGTTAGGCTACTGTAACAAATAGATTCGGTCTGTGCTTTGGTAGCTCTACACGAGAGGCCATCCGAAACTAGAGGTATTTGTCCGGGTCTAGAGGTAGGGCGTGGTCAACGTTTAATCGAGCCTCCTTCTCGCTAGAACAAGCCAAATCCATTGATTGTCACGAATCACGAATAGTTACCTAACGTCTCTACGTTGTCGTATATTTCATCCTTAGGCAATTGCGTTGGACCAAGATGTCGCGTCCGAATCTAGCCGTTATCCGAAACTAGATACGGGACTCTATGCAAAAGTTCCTTTGCTTGTATACATCGCACGATAATATATCTAGACTGCTCGAAAACCCTCCTACGATTTCTACTTGTACAGAACTTTTCTACGAGATCATCAATTCTCTTTTCTAACTTGTTGCGAATTGGCTGGCCCGACCTCTTAGTCTAGACAGAGACGGCTATATTTACAAGCGATGTTCTATACTGTAATTAATTAAAGAAATCTGTCACCACTGCGTATACGCGCACTCGTGCATGTGCTGGCGTCGTATATATACCAACATCAAATCTGGCATATCTACTAACTTACCTGCGTATATACACATATAAACGTTTACTTGAACAAAACACGAAAAAGGTATTATCATAGAATAATAAGCAATTAATTAATTCGCGCAGAGATAGAAAAACCGTAGGCTGCAATATAACTAATGAAACTACTAAACCTACTAAATTTTTACTAAAATGCATACACTGCATGATGCAAGTCGTCCTAGTATTCTGCACCATCCATTTTTGGCAGCCGACATGGCCAAGAGACCAGTAAGTACGTATACCCCTGCACTTCTGTAGTTAATCTAGACTCCTATATATGCATATTTAATTTAGGAATGCGGATAACGTACAAGCGGAGAACAACCACAGCAAAAGTCTTCCCTGTGTACGCGTGCTGCTGCAGACTTTTCCCAAGGGCTGGCTACACAAGAGTTTCTTGTTTTTGTCCGTACATACGCACAACACTTTCCGACGTCATCAGGGCTAGATTTTACGTAATACATGACGTCGTCTCAGACCACTGCGTCTGGGATACTCGATACTCGAGTCACTTGTCCCAACGAGTATCCGATTTATGGAACGTTATGGATCTCAAACGAATGCTGACGCGCTTGAGAACGATGTGAATCGTCTTCCTGATGAGCAACCAAGTTGACAGTCTACTAGTTCTACCGTTCACACTGACCGCGGGATCAAATACAAACGCCATACTCTACTGCCTGTAGTATTGATCACTTCCTTGTGCATCATAATTGAGCTGCCTTGTTTGCTCTGCTGCTTGCTATCAGGCTGTCTTCCGGAATTTCCGGAAACGCCCGTACAACGTACGGCCGTAGGTGTAGACTCAAGTGTAATTACTTGTTGCAGGTGTTGACGACTGGTGCGCGGCGGATACTCGGTGGAGAGTTGATGTACATTATTTTGGACGGACGTTTTACTTCCATGTGTTGGCTTCACGCAGACATCAATGCGTGCACGCTGGCCAGCATAGCATCCACTCTGCTGTTGATTGTGTCCAGTTCTTTTCTATTACTGGATATACTGGGTGCATTGGATTTTGTTGAGCGCCCATTTGTGACGAAAGTTGCGCTGTTTGTTGATGGCCTGCTGTTTGAGCAGCTGTTGTTCATCTTTGTGGGCGCCTTCTCTTACACAC
This sequence comes from Dehalococcoidia bacterium, assembly GCA_964274945.1. Taxonomy (GTDB): domain Bacteria; phylum Chloroflexota; class Dehalococcoidia; order Lucifugimonadales; family Lucifugimonadaceae; genus CAXXBX01. The sequence continues at coordinate 11,930 of CAXXBX010000174.1, forward strand.
TCGTGCAGTGGATTCAAACTGTGGTGGACTGGCCTTATATCACACTGGACGATGACAAACATGTGTGTCCTGAATCGGATGATTGCAGTATACCTGTACATGTTCACTATTGTGCTATGACACTGATGGTCATTTTCATCACGAACTTGTGTCTGTTGGTATGTATACTGACTTTGTACTGTATATGCATGCATGGCTCACATAGTATTTGATTTGTTTAGAGCTTGCAGTTCTTCAGAATCAAGAAGGCTCTTGCGTGTATTGAACTAGTAAATGATGCTGGTTGATGTGCAAGGCAACTGGTGTTGTAAATAGGTTGAATGTTGTTAGAGAATTTGCATACATTAATTAATTGTATATACTGTATTTCTGAGAATTCATCACGTGACAATTAACCAACTTAGTTGTTCTCTTGACGCGTCCTTTTTAGACATAGAAGTGTCGTCGAGGTGCACTCTCAATAAAGACATTGCTACTCGTGTGAGTCTATTTACAGTTCAACATTTTGTACAGATTAGTGTCGTCATGGGATTGGAAGATTCTCATATTGATTTTATTTGTTCTATTTCTA
>CAXXBX010000174.1:17500-33506 GCA_964274945.1 Dehalococcoidia bacterium
GGGCGTGACTGGCTCCCAAGGCTCACCTGGAAACACTGGAATTCAGGCTTGTCATGATAGATAAGACAATTAAGTATTGGTTACAATTAGTTGTGTTCCAGGGTCCGCAAGGTTTTCAAGGTCCACCAGGCGCAAAGGGTGAAAAAGGCATCAAGGTATATACATACATGCTTACAGAATATATATATATATATATATATATATATATATATATACATTATTATGCCATACTTTTGATTATTATAATTTCCAAATTACAGTTACGTTGAACAAATATTTATGGTGTTATTAGAAACTTGCTGTCAGTTTTCAGATATCGGTTGCTCATTTTTGTTGCCAATATGTTCTGTTTCCATTTTTACTAGGGGGCAAACGGTGATGCTGGACCAAGGGGATTGGAAGGAACAGACGGAACTCCCGTACGTACACCTAATTTAAAGTATTAATTAATAGTTAAACATTTGTAAAGTATGTCTTTCACTTGAGATAGGGTCCTCCAGGTCATCCTGGCTTACAAGGTCCGCCTGGACAAAGAGGTCCCAAAGTAGGTAGACACTACCAGTCATGTGACTAATAAAGTAAAAACTTGTAAGCTGATGATTGAAGTATTTTCTAACAGGGAGAACGAGGATTTTCCGGCTTTAAAGGAGAACAAGGACCTCAGGGTATTGCCGGTCCAGAGGTAAATTCCACACTAAATTATATATATAATTAGTTTAACATAATAAATGATTTTAACTCAACATGTCTGCAGATGACTGATGCTACTCTTCAACGTTATTTTAAGCCCGTTGCAAGTTTGCAAAAAGAGGTATGTAAACACAAACTATAGAAACGCAGTAATGCACGTTGTGAATTGCTGTTATAGGTTGAAAACTTGAGAAACAAATTTGAAACAATCATGCGCTCGGTATAGATGAATGTTAAAAAATTTTGAAACAGAGGAAGTACATAAATATTGTTTTAGTTTAATGCATGCTGTATTGAAGAAAAACCTGCCGCTCATCTGTACGGGAGTGGCGGGTACGTTGCTGTTTCAAGTGGTGAGTTTCAGTTGGTGACGAGAGCACGTGTGTCTATGCAATGAGTTACAATAAAAATTTTGTATGAATGCAGGTACTCGTGTTACCTACTGGTCAACTAGTACATCACCTGCAGGTTTTCTTCGAGGAGGAACTGTCTACAATAATGGATACATTACAGTTCCACGTGACGGATTGTATTATGTATATTCTCAATTTTGGTATGACCGACGTTCAGGAAGCAGTCAAAATTACTGTTCATTTTACATCAAGTTGAACGACAGCAACAATATTGGCATAACTCGTCACTACCGGCAAAACCCTGGTGGTTACGATGAAAGTCAATACACAGGAATAACGGTTGTGCTGACAGCTAACGACCGGCTCTCTGTGGCAGTGAGACATACGTGCAGCTTCAACTTTCAGACATACGACATGGCATTTTTCGGAGCTTTCTACATTGGTTAACTCTAAATTAAAACATTCAATGAAAGCAGTACAGGCACTGTCTCTCTCTATGACAATGCGCGCGCGTTTTTCTCTTTGAATTACTGATTGCTGTTACGTCCAATGTCTCTGTTTGCATATTGATGGTAGAATTAACTTCACACATAATAATTATTGCGGTACCGGCGCCAACATCTGTACGTTAAGCATTATACTACGATATAGTATAAACTGTAGTAAACTCAAACCGAATGCATACTCGATTGTATGGTAAATCCTACTGTATATTGAATCAAAACTTTAATAAAGAATTCTGTCACCACAGTCTATTCGCACTCGTGCTAGCGTCATTCACTGTACCAACATGAAATCTGGCATATCTACTAACTAACCTGCATATCAACGTATACTTGAAAGAACACGAAATAGGATTGCAGAATAAGCATTAATTTACGCAGAGATAGCAAGACCGTAATTTGTAATTAAATCAATTAATGAAGCAACTAAACCTACTGAATTTACTAAAATATTTTGACGACTTGGCTTCACGTACCTTACACTAAGTCATAGTCGAGTTCTTTTAGACTACACTGACTGAAGATGCGATTAACTCGCGCTGTAGCATCCGTCGTGACCGCAAGTAGCGAGAGAAAGGCGGTCTGGATACGCAAGGCTAGCTGTTGTGCACAGTACGTATCGCATATATCAAATTTTAATCGGCGAATAAACATTAACCGATATCAAAAGCCACAAAACTGATGTACAGGTGTAGACACCGCTCTATACAGTTGCTCGTTTGTCGTGTCTTCACTCTAGCTTCTCCAGGCGGACAAACAGTTTATCGAAAAAGAACCGTATGTTTACGTGGAGTCGTGTAGAGACGCACTCACACGTTTATACGTGTTGCACAAATGCAGTCAATCCGTGTTTGTGTCGACGTCGCAGCCCAGAATGGCGAGACGTAAGTAATGAAGCGCGTTATAAGACCGTGGAACGTGCTTGTTGTGATTATCCAATTACAAGAGAGTATGCAAACCGTGTTGTCACAGCCTATCTCTGCGTCACGCCGTCGTGTAAGTTGAGTTAACTAAGCACAGATTTCGCATATTTGGTCAGCGATAAAATTCAACACAGTGACGTCATTCAAAGCTACACCTTTAGGAGGTCACCCGTCCTACAACCGTCAGTTGTCATTCAGTACCAGACCAAGACAGACGATCACAGTACGACAGATTCGGACAAAACCATGTCTATAATTGCAGCTTACGCGTCGATGATGATGGCCACCTGTTTGTTGCTCTCCATCTCCTCGAGCACAGCCAACGTCGGTAGCACGGCATGCCAGCAACCTAAGAAAGGAGAAATGGTATAATCACTGCATCGTGTTGTACAATTTTATTAGTGCTATTGATCTTATTTTAGAGTTCTCCCAGCCACTCTGGAAAACCTGGAGTGAAGGTAGGTGTGAGTATTATTGATAAGTAATGGACAGATCTGATGGCATGAATTTTAGCAACATATTTTTGCACAATAAGTTCCTACCTTTGAGTGCAACACAGCACTCTCATTGGCAGCTGCATGCATGCATGCACATCGTGCGTCAAACGGAGTGTCAAGTACATGCAACAAAAAGGGGAGGAACCGGCGACGTGAGACTAAGTGTGTACACGGCACACCACAAGTTGGGATTGTCAGTAAGCTAGAGCGAGCTACATATTCCCGATGTAGCTGCTCGATGTTTGACATCATCTTTTTAGAGATTTCTTCTTGATCGATCTTGATCAAACAATTAACTTGAGCTTGTATTGTACTACTCCAGCTTGAAGTCTTTTAGAAATTCTGTAAACCTATTTAATATTTTTGCCATCTAATCAAAGTATAGTACGACTTCTAATTGCTGACGGTTTAACTAACAAATCGTGCTTTTCTGGGTTGCATCAGTACCCCCTCTCCGTCCCGCATGTTGATGCAGTGATATTGATTTGGTAAAACGCATACACGTTTACACATTGAGTCTGACGCATTCACACACGTGTGCGTAAATGCATTCATGCAATCAACCCGTTCTTGTGTTCTTGTTCGACGTTACATACAGGCCGAAAAAGCGAGATGCACGGTGACGCTTAGACCGGAACGTTTTTAGCTATCCAATTTACAAGAGATTACAAACACCGTGTCGTCAACACCAAGCATCGTGCAATCATATAATGTGAGTTGAGGAGAGAGATGGTTTCAGCTGAAAAAAAGTAGGCACTTATACTAGTTACTCGTATTTGTGCATGTGTGAAGTACGTACGAGCAGTTTTACGAGTTGAACCGCTAACAGACGTACAGGGTAGCTATTGCTGGACAAGCCAAGCACGTAAACACGAAACAAGTGGTGTGCGGTCATTTCGCGTAATTTGGCGGATACTAGTTCCATGCATGGACTTCTTGTATCTTAGGCACTTCATAGATTTGATGTATACTGTATTAGAAGGAGCATTGGTCTGTACTATTGACCGTTCAGCGAGCGACCACGTTCACTTTTCGACTCAAGGTGGTCCGTCAGCAGTAAGAATTTCTCATAATAATCAGCATCTACCGAGCGCATCCCTGATGGAACTCGTCCAAACGACCGTAACATGTTACCATCCTCGTCCCTAATTGTAGTTGATCTATTGTCTACTCAACCAGAGTGTAAAAGAACAACTCACGCACTGATCACCCTATCATGGTGTATCAGTGGCGTCGCTTCATCTGCCGGGGAAGGCCATGGTCCAACAATATTAGTAAGTGTGACCTTTAAAATTTAGACAATAGAAAATGTTTCGTAAAAGTTGAAACCGCAGCAGCTTGCCTCCCCAATTTTGAGGTCCAGCGACGCTCGTGATCATCCTGTGCTGATCACTAATCATGTAAATTACAAGTACACATACATATAGTATGAACACTCTTACAGTTCTAGTTGTTACCCATACAAAAAGACTCTAACGATAGCGTAGCAGCTGGGTCAGGTCGTTGGCAGAGAACGAGTGACCGTAACTGGTAAATGATCAAGATTAGATCGGAGACTCCCTGGTCAATACCTTCGTCTCCCACGCCATAACCATAACCATACCACACACCGTTCCAATTTCAAACATGCACTTTGAAACACCATACTTGGAGACATTTGCTAAACTAATGACGCATACAGATTTAAGGGAATTTACACGGTCGAGTCTATGTTCACCATATATGAACAAATTCAACACAGTGACGTCAATCACAGTTACACATTATAGGAGGTCACCCGTCTTACAACCGTCAGTTGCCATTCAGTACCAGACCAAGACAGACAATCACAGTACGACAGATTTGGACTAAACCATGTCTATAATTGCAGCTTACGTGTCGATGATGATGGCCACCTGTTTGTTGCTCTCCATCTCCTCGAGCACAACCAACGTCGGTAGCACGGCATGCCCGCAACCTGAGAAAGGAGAAATGGTATAATCACTGCATCGTATTCTAGGATTTCATTAGTGCTATTGATTTTATTCTAGGGTCCTCCCGGCCACTCTGGGAAACCTGGAGTGAGAGTAAGTGTGAGTACTATTGCTATGTAATGGACAGATCTGATGGCAAGAATTTTAGTAACATATAATTCTTATCTTAATTTTTTGCACGATAAGTTCCTGCTTTTGAGTGCAACACAGCACTCATTGGCAGCTGCATGCATGCGCGTCGTGCGTCAAACGGAGTGTGTACATGATGAAACATAAAGGGGAGGAACCGGCGACGAGAGCCTACAGTACACACCACAAGTTGGGATTATCAGTAAGTAAGCTACAGCGTGCTACATATTACCGATGCAGCTGCTCGATGTCATATGTTCGACATCTTCCACTGTATAAGTAGATATATCTGTATTTCATCTCGAGCAATCTCGCACAGATGGACTTTCTGACTAACCTCATTAAGCCATGCTGCGCGTGATCTACTCCGCTCCCACACGTTTCTATCGACCAAAAACCGCACGCTTGCTAGTCTGACACACCAGCTACTTCTGAGGCAATGATAAACTCTTGCCACATTTTTTGTCGTCAAGCAAATTATTAACGGGTAGTCATCTTTTATTTTAGACCAACACATAATTAAGTATTATAGAATAAAAGAAGCTAGATTAGGTAGGCCTATGGGATAAGAGCTGTAAAATACAAGTTAGACTGGTACACCGTTCATTACAATATCATGCATTAATAAATATAAATGTTAAAATAGTTGCTGTTTCTAACAAACTGCGTATTAGCAGCGTACTACATATATAGACTGTCTATTCAAATTTATAACCTATTTAGCTACCAAAATTTCTTAGAGCTGATTATTTTAAATTAAAAATTCTCAAAACTACAATTTAATTAATTGTCTAATACATATAAATGCACAATCACATTTACTCGAGCTACAGTTGATAAAGTACTTTAATCAAACCAATAAATTACATTTCTTAACTAAATATATTATATTAGTATAAATGTATTAATTAAAATGCTCCAAGCAGTCTATTTTTATCTATATTGTCAAAGTAAATTAACATATTTCGTCAAGGGTCACAACGGGATGAAGGGCAGCCCAGGAATTGCAGGATCTAAGGGTACAAAGGTGTGTAAGTGATGCAGTACGTTTACGCGACAATAAGTAAGTGAAATGTATTTGGGCATGTATGAAGGGAGACAAAGGGGAAATCGGAAAATCAGGTCTTCAAGGCAAACAGGTACCAGTAATTTTATCACTTATTCTCTCTCATTATTGTTTTGTCCAATGATAAAACTGTCACCCAATGAATACAACTAAATATTAATTAGTGATATTGTTACAGGGTCCAGCCGGTGTGGTTGGTCCACCTGGTAAGCAGGGCGTGACTGGCTCCCAAGGCTCACCTGGAAACACTGGAATTCAGGTTGTCATGATTGATAAGGCAATTAATTATTGGTTACAATTAGTTGCCTGTGTTGCAGGGTCCGCAAGGTTTTCGAGGTCCACCAGGCGCAAAGGGTGAAAAAGGCATCAAAGTATATACATACATGCTTACAGAATATATATATATATATATATATATATATATATATATATATATATATATATACATACATACATACACACACACACACACACACACACACACACACACACACACACACACACACACACACACACACACACACACACATTATTATGCCAAACTTTTGGTTAGTATAATTTCCAAATAATAGTTACGTTGAACAAATATTTATGGTTTTATTAGAAACTTGCTGTCAGTTTTCAGATATCGGTTGCTCATTTTTGTTGGCAATAAGTTCTGTTTCCATTGTTACTAGGGGGCAAACGGTGATACTGGACCAAGGGGACTGGAAGGAACAGACGGAACTCCTGTACGTACTCCTAACTTAACATATTAATTAATAGTTAAAAGTTTGTAAAGTATGTCTTTCTCTTGAGATAGGGTCCTCCAGGTCATCCTGGCGTACAAGGTCCGCCTGGACAAAGAGGTCACAAAGTAGGTAGACACTACCAGTCATGTGACTAATAAAGTAAAGACTTGTAAGCTGATGATTGAAGTATTTTTTGACAGGGAGAACGAGGATTTTCTGGCTTTAAAGGAGAGCAAGGACCTCAGGGTATTGCCGGTCCAGAGGTAAATTCTACACAAAATTATATATATATAATTAGTTTAACAAAATAAAATGATTTTATGTAAACATGTTTGCAGATGACTGATGCTACTCTTCAACGTTATTTTAAGCCCGTTACAGCTTTGCAAAGAGAGGTATGTAAACACAAACTATAGAAACGCAGTAGTACACGTAGTGAATTGTTGTTATAGGTTGAAAACTTGAGAAACAAATTTGAAATAATCATGCGCTCGGTAGAGATGGATGTAAAAAATTTGGAAACAGACGAAGTGCATAAATATTGTTTTTAGTTTAATGCATGCTGTATTGAAGAAAAACCTGCTGCTCATCTCTACGGGAGTGGCACCTCCGCTACTCTTTCAACCGGTGAGTTTCAGTTGGTGACGAGAGCACGTGTGTCTATGCAATGAGTTACAATAAAAATTTTGTATGAATACAGGTACTCGTGTTACCTACTGGTCAACTAGTACATCACCTCCAGGTTTTCTTCGAGGAGGAACTGTCTACAATAATGGATACATTACAGTTCCACGTGACGGATTGTATTATGTATATTCTCAATTTTGGTATGACCGAAGTTCAGGAAGTAGTCAATATTTTTGTTCATTTTACATCAAGTTGAACGGCAGCAACAATATTGGCAGAGCTATTCACTACCGGCAAAACCCTGGTAGTCGCGACGAAAGTCAATACACAGGAGTAACGGTTATGCTGACAGCTAACGACCGGCTCTCTGTGATAGTGGGAAGTGGCTGCAGATATGAATTTTACACATACGACATGGCATTTTTCGGAGCTTTCTACATTGGTTAACTCTAAATTAAAACATTTAATGAAAGCAGTGCAGTCGCTGACTCTCTCTATGACAATGCGCGCGCGTTCTTTTCTTTCAATTACTGATTGCTGTTACGTCCAATGTCTCTGTTTGCATATTGATGGTAGAATTAACTTCACACATAATAATTATTGCGGTACCGGCGCCAACATCTGTACGTTAGTCATTATCCTACGATATAGTATAAACTGTAGTAAACTCAAAACGTATGCATACTTGATTGTATGTTAACACCTACTGTATATTGGATCAAAAACTATAATAAAGAATTATGTCACCATGCACCGCCTATGCGCACTCGTGCTAGCGTCATTCACTGTACCAACATCAAATCTGGCATGTCTACTAACTAACCTGCATATATCAACGTATACTTGAAAGAACACGAAATAGGATTGTAGAATAAGCATTAATTCACGCAGAGATACCAAGACCGTAGGTTGTATGAAAATTAATTAATAAAGCAACTAAACCTACTGAATTTACCAAAATATTTTGACGACTTGGCTTCACGTACTTTACACTAAGTTATAGTCGAGTTGTTTTAGACTACACTGACTGAAGATGCGATTAACTCGTGCTGTAGCATCCGTCGTGACCGCAAGTAGCGAGAGGAAAAGCGGTCTGGATACGCAAGGCTAGTTGTTGTGCACGGTACGCACCGCATATATCAAATTTAATTGTCAAATAAACGTCAAACGATACCAAATGCCACACAACCGGTGTACAAGTGCAGACACCGCTCTATACAGTTGCTCGTTTGTCGTACGTCCACTCTAGCTTCTCGAGACAGACAACTAGTTTCTCGAAAAAGAACCGCACGTTTACGTGGAGTCGTGTAGAGACGCACTCATACGTTTATACGTGTTGAAAAATGCAGTCAATCCGTGTTTGGGTCGACGTCGCAGCCCAGAATGGCGAGACGTAAGTAATGAAGCGCGTTATAAGACCGTGGAACGTGCTTGTTGTGATTATCCAATTACAAGAGAGTATGCAAACCGTGTCGTCATAGCCAATCTCTTCGTCACGCCGTCGTATAAGTTGAGTTAACTATGAACGGATTTCGCATATCCGGTTAGCGAAGAAATTCAACACAGTGACGCCATTCAAAGCTACACCTCTAGGAGGCCACCCGTCTTACAACCGTCAGTTGCCATTCAGTACCAGATCAAGACAGACGATCACAGTACGACAGATTTGGACAAAACCATGTTTATAGTTCCAGCTTACCTGTCGATGATGATGGCCATCTTTGTTGCTTCACGCACACACACACACACACACACACACACACACACACACACACACACACACACACACACACACGCACACGCACACACCCACACCCACACGCACACACACACACACACGTACGCACACGCACGCACACACACACACACACACACACACACAACCCCCCCCCACACACACACACGCGCACACGTACACGCACAAGCACACTCACACGCACAGGCACACACACACGCACACACACACACACACACACACACACACACACACACACACACGAATTGTTTTGAATACTGACACTAGTGTGGCAGAACTGCTAGGTAGCGAGCGCCCTTTGCCAATAGGGAGCAACTCCAGTATTCCCAACTCTGTCTAAGTAAAGTTGAATAAGTTATGTGCTGCCCTTCATACTAGACAGACAGACCGACAGCAACCATGGCTTACAACCGAACCGTAGAAGGTAGCGGGAACAATACCAACATTGTATAGCTACGATACCGTAGATATATCAACAAAGTGTGTAAACAATACCCAAACATTACACCTACCTACAGATTTTATCCTTCGCCGCTTTCAGTTTGCTAGCCTGGCAACAACAAGGCTGGTAATTGTATCAAATAATGGTGCAGTCGCTCGCTGTCCTGATCAGATCAAACACAAAACCATCCAAAAGGAATCCAATGGTTAGATACCCATCCGTCTCTGGTTTAGTGCCCGTGTGGATCAAGCCTACGCATTGAACAGCTCCTCCTCCTCCTTTCTTCCGTCTCCGTGCTTGTATAAGCACACTGCGTTCAAAACATGCGCTTTGAGAGCCATATTTGGAGACATTTACTAAAACTAATGACGTACAGAGCTAAATGAATTTAAACAGTCGAGGCTATGTTCACCATATAAGAACTCATTCAACACAGTGACGTCATTCAGAGCTGAACATTAGGAGGTCACCCGTCTTACAACCGTCAGTTGCCATTCAGTACCAGACTAAGAGAGACGATCACAGTACAACAGATTCGGACATAACCATGTCTATAATTCCAGCTTACGTGTCGATGATGATGGCCACCTGTTTGTTGTTCTCCATCTCCTCGAGCACAGCCAACGTCGGTAGCACGGCATGCCCACAACCTGAGAAAGGAGAAATGGTATGATCACTGCATCGTATTTTGTATATTTTATGACTTTATTAGTGCTATTTTGCTAGGGTCCTCCCGGCCACTCTGGTAAACCTGGAGTGAGGGTAAGGTTAGATTTATATAGTGCACTAAAACGTATTACATGTATTTGAAATGTTGGAAAAATATTGCAAAGTCTACGTCTATCGTGTATTTCATGAAGGGTCACAACGGGGCTAAAGGCAGCCCAGGAATTGCTGGATCTAAGGGTACAAAGGTGTGTAAGTGATGCAGTCCTTTCACACTGCAATAGGATATACTAAATGCATTTGAGCTTCTACAAAGGGAGACAAAGGAGAAATAGGAAAATTAGGTCCTCAAGGCAAACAGGTACTGGTAATTAATCATTATTTCTTTATCATTTCGCCTGATGATAATTGTTAACTAATTGATACAACTAAACTATTAATTAATGATATTGTTACAGGGTCCAGCTGGAGTTGTTGGTCCACCTGGTAAGCAGGGCGTTACTGGATCCCAAGGCTCACCTGGAAACACTGGAATTCAGGTTTGTGATGATAGAAAAGACAATCAAGTATTGGTTACAATTAGTTGTGTTCCAGGGTCCGCAAGGTTTTCAAGGTCCACCAGGCGCAAAGGGTGAAAAAGGCATCAAAGTATATACATACATGCTTAGAGCAATTATATATATATATATACATACATACATTATTATGCCAAGCTTTTGATTAATATAATTTCCAAATTATAGTTACATTGAACCAAATATTTATGGTTTTATTAGAAACTTGCTGTCAGTTTTCAGATATCGGTTGCTCATTTTTGTTGTCTATATGTTCTGTTTCAATTTTTACTAGGGGGCAAACGGTGATGCTGGACCAAGGGGATTGGAAGGAACAGACGGAAATCCCGTACGTACACCTAACTTAACATATTAATTAATAGTTAAACATTTGTAAAGTATGTCTTTCACTTGAGATAGGGTCCTCCAGGTCATCCTGGCGTACAAGGTCCGCCTGGACAAAGAGGTCACAAAGTAGGTAGACACTACCAGTCATGTGACTAATAAAGTAAAGACTTGTAAGCTGATGATTAAAGAATTTTCTAACAGGGAGAACGAGGATTTTCTGGCTTTAAAGGAGAACAAGGACCACAAGGTATTGCCGGTCCAGAGGTAAAATTCCACACTAAATTATATATATAATTAGTTTAACAAATTAAAATAATTTTACTAAACATGTCTGCAGATGACTGATGCTACTCTTCAACGTTATTTTAAGCCCGTTGCAACTTTGCAAACAGAGGTATGTAAACAGAAACTATAGAAACGCAGTAGTGCACGTTGTGAATTGTTGTTATAGGTTGAAAACTTGAGAAACAAATTTGAAACAATCATGCGCTCGGTATAGATGGATGTAAAAAGATTTTGTAACAGACGAAGTTCATAAATATTGTTTTAGTTTAATGCATGCTGTATTGAAGAAACCCCAGCTGCTCATCTGTACGGTAGTGGCACCAGCGTTGCTCTTTCAAGCGGTGAGTTTCAGTTTGTGACGAGAGCACGTGTGTCTATGCAATGAGTTACAATAAAAAATTTTGTATAAATGCAGGTACTCATGTTACCTATTGGTCAACTAGTACATCACCTCCAGGTTTTCTTCGAGGAGGAACTGTCTACAATAATGGATACATTACGGTTCCACGTGACGGATTGTATTATGTATATTCTCAATTTTGGTATGACCGACAGTCAAGCAGTCATAAATGGTGTTCATTTTACATCAAGTTGAACGACGGCAACTATATTAGCAGAGCTCGTCACTACCGGCAAAACCCTGGTGGTTACGACGAAAGTCAATACACAGGAGTAACGGTTATGCTGACAGCTAACGACCGGCTGTCTGTGACAGTGGGAGATACGTGCTACTACGAATTTTGCACAATCGACACGGCATTTTTCGGAGCTTTCTACATTGGTTAACTCTTAATTAAAACATTCAATGAAAGCAGTATAGTCGCTGTCTCTCTCTATGAAAGTGCGCGCACGTTTTTCTCTTTGAATTACTAATTGTTGTTACGTCCTATGTCTGTGTGTGTTTGCATATGTATGTTAGAATTAACTTCACACATAATAATTATTATGGTACCGGACGGCGCCAGCATCTGTACCTTAGTCATTATCCTACGATATATTATAAACTGTAGTAGACTCAAAACGAATGCATGCTCGATTGTATGGTAATACCTACTGTATATTGAATCAAAAAACTACATAATAGAGAATTCTGTCACCACTGCGTATGGTCACTCGTGCTGGCGTCTTAGATACAAACATAAAAAATGTGGCATATCTACTAACTAACCTGCATATCAACGTATACTTGAAAGAACACGAAAATGATTGTAGAATAAGCTTTAATTAATTCACACAGAAAGACCCTAGTTTGTATTAATTAATGAAGCAACTAAACCTACTGGATTTACTAGACGACTTTGCTCCACGTACCTTACAGTAAGTTATAGTCGAGTCCTTTTTAGACTATACTGGCTGAGGATCCGATTAACCTGTGCTGTAGCATTCGTCGAAACCGCAAGTAGCGAGAGAGAAGCGGTCTGGATACGCAGGGCTACTTGTATGGTACGTACTGCATGTCAAACTCTTGATCGGCGAAAAACAACATCAACGATACCAAAAGCCACAGAACCGGTGTACAGGTGCAGACACCGCTCTATATAGTTGCTCGTTTGTCGTATCTCACTCTTTCTCTCCCACTCTTCTCCATGCTAATGCAGACAGACAATCAGTTTGGCGAATAAGAAGCGCACGTTTACGCGGACTCGTTTAGAGACGAGACACACTCACAGATTTATACTTGTTGCTCAAATACAATCAATCCGTGTTTGGGTTGACGTCGCAGCTCAGAAATGGCGAGACGTAAGCGCGTTAGACCGTGGGACGTGCTTGTTATTATCCAATTACAAGAGAGTATGTCGTCACATCCCATCTCTGCGTCACGCCGTCGTATAAGTTGAGTTAACTAAGCACGGATTCCGCATATTAAAATTCAACGCAGTGACGTCAATCACAGTTACACATTATAGGAGGTCGCCCGTCTTACAACCGTCAGTTGTCATTCAGTACCAGACCAAGACAGACGATCACAGTACGACTGATTTGGACAAAACCATGTCTGTAGTTGCAGCTTACGTGTCGATGATGATGGCCATCTGTTTGTTGCTCTCCATCTCCTCGAGCACAGCCAACGTCGGTGGCACGGCATGCCCGCAACCTGAGAAAGGAGAAATGGTATAATCACTGCATCGTATTCTAGGATTTCATTAGTGCTATTGATTTTATTCTAGGGTCCTCCCGGTCACTCTGGGAACCTGGAGTGAGGGTAAGTGTGAGTATTATTGATAGGTAATGGACAGATCTAATGGCATAAATTTTAGTAACATATAATTTTTACTAATATTTTTTTGAAAAATAAGTTTCTACCTTTGACTACAGCACAGCACCCTCATTGGCAGCTGCATGCATGAACGTCGTGCGTCAAATGGAGTGTCATGTACATGCAGCAAAATGGGGAGGAACCGATGACGTGAGTCTAAGTGTGTACACGGCACACCACAAATTGCGATTGTCAGTAAGCTGGAGCGAGCGACACATTCCCGATGTAGCTGCTCGATGTCATATCTTCAACATAATCCGCGTTTTAGGGATTTCTTCTTGATCAATCTTGAACAAACAATTAACTTGAGCTTGTATTGTACTACTCCAGCCTGAAGTCTTTTAGCAACTTTGTAAACCATTTTAATATTTTTGCCATCTAATCAAAGTATAGTACGATTTCTAATTGCTGACGGTTTAACTAACAAATCATGCTTTTCTGAGTGGCATCAGTACCCCTCTCCGTCCCGCATGTTGATGCAGAGATATTGATTTGGCAAAACGCATACACGTTTACACATTAGTCTGACGCATTCACACACGTGTGCGTAAATGCAGTCATACAATCAACCCGTTCTTGTGTTCTTGTTCGACGTTACATACAGGCCGAAATAGCGAGATGCACGGTGACGCTTAGACCGGAACGTTTTTAGCTACTCAATTTACAAGAGACTATAAACACCGTGTCGACAACACCAAGCGTCGTGCCGTCATATAATGTGAGTTGAGGAGAGAGATGGCGTCAGCTGAAAAAATTAGGCACTTACACTAGTTACTCGTATTTGTGCATGTGTGAAGTACGTACGAGCAGTTTACTAGTTGAACCGCTAACAGACGTACAGGTAGCTATTGCTGGACAAGCCAAGCATATAAACACAAAACAAGTGGTGTGTGGTCATTTCGCGTAATTTGGCGGATACTAGTTCCATGCATCGACTTCTTGTATCTTAGGCACTTCTTAGATTTGATGTATACTGTATTAGAAGGAGCATTGGTCTGTACTATTAACCGTTCAGCGAGCGACCACGTTCACTTTTCGACTCAAAGTGGTCCGTCAGCAGTAAGAATTTCTCATAATAATCAGCATCTACCCGGGCGCATCCCTACTGGAACTCGTCCAACTGACCGTAACATGTTGCCATCCTCGTCCCTAATTGTAGTTGATCTATTGTCTACTCAACCAGAGTGCAAAAGAACAACCCACGCACTGATCACCCTATCATGGTGTATCAGTGGCGTCGCTACACATCTGCCTGGGGAGACCATGGCCCAACAATATTAGTAGGTGTGACCTTTAGAGTTTAGACAATAGAAAACGTTTCGTAAAAGTTAAAACCGCAGCAGCTTGCCTCCCCAATTTTGAGGTCCAGCGACGCTCGCGATCATCCAGTGCTAATCACTATAATCATGTAAATTACGAGTGCACATATATACAGTATGAACACGCGTACAGTTCATATCTAATTGCCACCCGTACAAAAAGACTCTAGCAATAGCGTAGCAGCTGGGTCAGATCGTTGGCAGAGAACGAGTGATCGTAACTGGTAAATGACCGAGATTAGATCGGAGACTCCATAGTCAATACCTTCGTCTCCCATGCCATTCATGACCACACACCGTTCCAATTTTAAACATGCACTTTGAAACACCATATTTGGAGACATTTGCTAGACTAATGACGTATATAGATGTAAAGGAATTTAAACGGTCAAGTCAATGTTCACCATATATGAACAAATTCAACACAGTGACGTCAATCGCAGTTACACATTATAGGAGGTCACCCGTCTTACAACCGTCAGTTGCCATTCAGTACCAGACCAAGACAGACGAACACAGTACGACAGATTTGGACAAAACCATGTCTACAATTGCAGCTTAAGTGTCGATGATGATGGCCAGGTAATTGTCGTATGCGTTTATTACTTTTAAAAAGAATCGCAAATCAAAAGAAATTCATCGTACTTCAAGAAGCCAAGCTAAGGTCCCATGGGACCATGCATCTAGCTAAGCACCGTTGCATGCGCACCACCAACATGTCATCCGCGATCAAGAGAGCAATGTGTTCTAAGTAGGACTGATGGTGAACGATCGACGTCGTCTTGCAAGAAAAAGATTCGTAGGAAACGTTGCCGCTGCTTTCTTCTGGATCCGGTTGCTATAGCTGTACATGATGTCGCTTCACAGTATTTTCCATGCAGCTAGGA
>CAXXBX010000175.1:0-160728 GCA_964274945.1 Dehalococcoidia bacterium
TGTTGTTGTTGTCGTCATAGTCTTGCATTTTCACAGCGTTGCCATCACGATACCAAAGCATACGAGGAGCGGGTACACCAGTTGTATCACACTGTATTACAATACTGTCCCCAGCATTAACCCACAAATGTTTATTATCTAGTAATTTTCTTGACTCGTTCACCAGAAGGATACTTACAGTAGGTATCACTAAAACAAGAAATTTATTAATTATTTATACAATTTATTAATTATTATGTCGCTTGTGCACTTGCCTGAAACGTATGGTTTAAAAGTTGCGGTAGCGGTGCTGTTGCCAAGTGATACTGTGACTGTGTACGTTTGTCTTCTAACATGGAGGGATGAAATGTTGAGACATGAACCATCGGGCGTGAAGTCTATTTGAGTGTTTTTCCTTCCTCTCCTTACTTCCGTCATGTCACCTATCACTGTATCATAGCACACCATGATGGGCTCTCCTCCTTTCACATACACTTCGCCCAAATCAGAGGGATGTATGCCTCAAAAGAACAACTCAAATATATATCATGTCTGTCGAGCATCCACAGATGGCTACAAACAAGACATACTGGCTATCTCGTTGGCATCCCCCCAAACTGATATCTCGACTAGTAGAGCCACGACGACGTTGAACAGGCGGGTCATTCTCGTTGCAATGTCTCAAAAGCCAAGTGTACAATCGCAGACCGAGTGCAGGGCGCAGCGACGACCTGCATTATGTCATCGGATAGCTATTTATGCAAAGTTCTGGAAGGAAGTGACCTAATTTGGTTCCATCCCTAACTAGAGGTTCTAGGAAATCGGATGTTGGTATCACATTTTAATCTAAAAAGCCTAACCTATACTACAGTTCTGGAAGTCTATTATCTAATGTTATCTAAAAGCATCAACATTTCTAACCTACATACCAGGCAAAAAAGCAATGGCTGCATGCGCTGATCGAGGTAACAAGAACATTAGCTGCAACGCGAAGTTACAGTTGATTAGAGACCCTACGACAGCTCCCCTTCGGTATGCGGCAAAACAGCTGTTTATGTGTCTGTGTCCCGAACACTAATAAAAGAATGAAGAAGCACTTGAAGTGCAAACTCTCGGCCGGTATGCACCTTGAAGGTAAATTAGTCGCGCTATGACAAAATCGTATGACAGAATGGTATGATGTGGGTAATAAATAAGAATAATTTGAAATGGTCCCAGGTCGAGCTTGAGGTAAGTCACGTGACTGGCTGTTATGTTACCGTGTACAGTACAACGGGTAGCTACGCAGTCCGTCAGCCAATGTCCCGTAGGACCTCGCTTCTATTTTTACAACCTTTGCTCGTCGGTTCTTTGTGCAGCTTTTGAGGTCGTAACTATGACCGGTTTAAGGCGTGCACGTGGCATAGGTACCAGAGCCAAAACAAAATTAGATGTGGGAACGTTACAAATGCAGCTATAGCTAGATTAGCTAGGCGTCGTTTCTAAATGCATGTTACAAATGTAGTTATTTCCAAATGATGGAACAAGCCAAATGTTACAAGTCGGAGAGCCTCGACGCTAGGCCGGCTGGCAATCTTCGCCTTACGTGCGAAGTAATGGGCGTGACCATTGTTCTGTTTGTTGGTGGGAAACCGAGGTTACAAATGGAGACCAAACAAGCAGCTCACCACCGATTTTCCAGCTCACAAGAATGTAAAAGTCTCGTTCTTTGTGCAGCTTCTCTAGGCGTCTTGTTGTTTGTGCGGCATCTCTAGCTAGACGTAGCCTACAGTTGTAATGAGGTGACCCCAGAGCCAACCAAACATCAATGCGGGAAAACATGCACGTGCACATGTAGATTAGCTAGGCGTCTGTTCGCTCTAACTTTGGATACCGTAAAACAGAAATGAATAGAGACGCACTAGCGTACTTACAGGTCGGCCGAGCCGCTCTGTCCCACAAACAGACGCTGTCATGGACAATGCACGTTCTCCTTCGCAAATTCCCGTCAAACGCCAAATTTCTGTTGAAGACGACACTAGTGATCGTTGCAGCAACACCACGGCCGCTCAGCCACGCACACCCAAAATTCAAGCGGGCAGACTGCAGAGCCAGTATGCAGAAACACCGTGGAACAAGCAAAATGTTACAACTTCATCAATGCAAAAGTGTTCTAACACTGAGTAGCGTGCGCTTGTACAGTGGCTAAATGCATGCTAAAGTATAATCTCATCAAGTAGTTCCGTAAGCTGTATTGTTCTGCATTGCCGTCTCGTATACATCGTCGTGTTCGTCAGCTGCCACTCTTTCCTCTCGAGCTGCACGTGCGCTGGGAAATTCAAATTCAGCACTTTCGTAGACTTCGTTCGTAGTATCGTGTACAGATTGTAATTCTACATTTGATAAATCAACTCTAGAAGCAGATCATTAGACTTAACACTTTACGAAAATAATCTAACAAAAAAATGCACGTGTATTGCTATAAACAGATACTGCGGTTTTTGCTATATATACAGATACATTAGAGAGACAAATGAAAGATAAATAAGGGTGGTAAATGCAAATTTTAAGTGTAGAGCAACGCTCGCTCAGTAGGCATAACACTTTATGTAAACCTAGTATTATAACGCACGTTTAGATGACCACATTACAAAAGAATTTTAGTGAGTTGTTTAATTAATTAACATACTACTCACAAATTTAGCCAGAACAACAATCTGTTAATCGAAAGTTGGGATTTATGTCATTCAGTATCAATTTCCAGTATCTCAGTCTGAATGTCATAGCTTGTAAATTGTCCATTTTGCTAATAGATAGCAACATGTATACCATAAAATGTAATATTTCTAAATGAAGATACATTTACTAGAGATACCGAGTTGTCTTTCGTAATTTGTTAGTGTATTCTCGCTCAGTTACTGCATACTTGATGACTGCTCCGAGTAACAGGCAGACTATGTGCCATGATCTCATACTCTAGGTCCCCTTTCTTACAAGTCGCGATTACCTCTCTCTCTCTTTTACTGCATTTGACGTCCGAATTGCTTACACACAACGACGTAGTATCTTTAACTGGATGATCAAAGATCTTTTGCTGCAACTGGTTGTGGCCTGATGTTTTGTGTTCACTCCTACTTCCGCGTGGTGTGACGAATGTGTCATCAACAGCAAGTACGTACTCATTATCCTTACGTTCTACTGTATACACACAACATGCATTCGTCAACTAAATTGTTTGTAGAAATGTTGACACTTGCTATTTTATCTACATAATTTGAGAAGTTTCAATTGTTTTCTGTTTAGCTGATAGATCTCCAACATCGGCTTGCATGCAACGTTTAGCTAGTAAACATCAAGCAATTGCTATTTATATGATCAACTGCAGAAATACTTCAAAGTCAATAAAAATTATGAGATCGTAACAACCTTACAGACACAACACGCATGCGTAGACTCACGCGCAGTTGGAAATGTTGTACGTACATTGTAAAATTTAGTTAATTTTTGGTACGCCTGTATTTTACGTGTATATCTAGGCACGCTGCCATAGTATTGCGTTTAGATAACATTATTGACTTCTGTTTTCAACAAATTGTCTAGAATCACACGCACACTGCATGGCAACCTAAAACTCTCGAGCGCATTCGCTCATCCATGCAAAAGTTTTCTATATTACTGAGTAGAGTACGCTTGCACAGTGGCTGAATGCATGCTGAAGTATATCTCGTCAAGTAGTTCCGTAAGCTGCATTGTTCTGCATTGCCGTCTCGTATACATCGTTGTGTTCGTCATGATCAGCTGCCGCTCCTTCCTCGTGAGCTGCACGTGCGTTGGGATATTCGCATTCAGCACTTTCGTAGACCTCGTTTACAGTGTTGTGTACAGATTGTAATTCTACATTTGATAAATCGACTCTATAAGCATATAAGCAGATCATTAGACATAACAGTTTTAGAAAAATCTAACAAAGTACAAGTGTATTGCTATAAACAGATACTGCGGGTTTGCTATATATATATATATATATATATATATATATTAAACCTTAAGTTATGTTTGTATATTCTTCTACGTTTATTCTTCTATAACTATCTATTTTTACTTGTTAGTGTATGTATCTTGTCTGGACTAGAGCACTGTACATGTAGTTGTATGAAACAATATATATATATATATATATATATATATATATATATATATATATATATATATATATATATATATTATATATATATACTTTATGTAAAAATAATATTATAACGCACGTTTCTTAGACAACATTACAAAAGACTTTTGGTGAGTTGTTTAATTAATTAACATACTACTCCAGGGCCGGATCCAGGAATTTTTGAAAAGGGAGGTTGACCTGGTAGCAAGTATTTATAGCATTACTAATTTTCTCTTTTCTAAGGAAATTATATAAAATTATTGAACCACACCTACTAAAAAAAGGGTTGCAAATCCCTGAACCCCCTCTCTGTATCCCGCCCTGCTCACTCGCACACTTAGCAAACACAACAATTTGTTGATCGGAAGTTGGTATTTATGTCTTTCAGTATCAATTTCCATTAATTCATTCTGAATGTCTTAGCTTGTAAATTGTCTATTTTTGCTAATAGATAGCAACACAAATACAATAAAATGTAATATTAATTTAACTAGCAAGATAAAAACCAGAAGTACACACTATTCTAATAAAATGTATACAGTAGCATACAGTAATATCTAAATAAACATACATTTACTAGAGATACCAAGTGGTCTTTCGTAATTTGTTACCCTGATCTAGGTTCATTACGCAAAATTACTTTACACTAAGGCACGTTACGTGAATGATAGTTTTACAAATTTAAGACTAATTAACTGCAAACATTTATTTAAATCTAAATTATTTTTAAATGCATGTGTGTGTATGACGATCTTAGAAACGCACTTTACCTGTTTGCATAAATGTGTTCAGTTGTTTGAAGGTCTGAGTTTAGTGTTCTTTTGCGAGCTGCAAAATAATACGATCATGTTTTAGAGCTACAGGTTTCTAGTTAACATAGTTCAATTTCACCCGATTTTCGTTTGCAACCAACAATAATGATGACGATCACGACTATCAAAACTAGTGCACCAACGCATGCTGCAGCAATAATGTATACAGGAATTCCTGTTGATACGTATATATATATAGTATGCAATATTTAGAATTTTGTTAACAGTACGCTGCAAGATTAGAACCTTGAGAGCTAGAATCTTTCTGAGGTGGAGGAGACTCTCCTGTGTCAAAAATTAGAGTTACACATGATAGAGTTTTTGTGATATTATTATGATGTATAATATTGTTACATGTTACCTGTTGCTACTAGACGAGTAGCTAACTTACGATATTCAGTAGTTAGACTCACTCTCTGTTGGTAAGTTGTCAACTGACTTATTTTTTGTTGATTTGCTCTAGTTGAACTTGTTTGCTTATCTGATGTAGTTGAGCTTGCTTGAATGTTTGACGTAGAAGAACTTGTTGGTCTATCAGATGTAGTTGGACTTGGTTGTTTGTTCGATGTAAGAGTAAGGCATTCTGTCAAATCAGTGGTGGGTCTCGAAAAAACAGACTGATTTTGAGTGACGGACGTAAAGCTAAACAAAATATTTGTTCCTAGGAATGCTAAAGCACAATAGACAAAAGTCTAAATTTGTTACAGCTATCCATTAGACCCAGGATGTTTGCGCGTCAACAACAAATAGCAGCAAAAGGACGCAATGATGACTACATTTCCTATCCAAAATTTCTCTGCAGTAAGTTTCAGTAATTTTTGTTTATGCTGCATCTCTCTCTCTAAAAAAATTTGATCTGTCTGTCTGTCTGTCTGTCTGTCTGTCTGTCTGTCTGTAACATCAATCACGCCAAAAACTACCGAACAACAACAGCTCAAAGTTTTCATGATGCACGTCGAATTGATCGAGGTCAACAGTGAAGGTGTTGCTGTCTTTCAGTGTTCTCTTGGAACGGCGCTTTTTCATGCCGATGGAACTCGCCGCCACTTGCACTCAAATTTCTCTAGAATGGCGCATTGGATCTCCATCAAGTTTAAAATGCCTTCGGACAGTGTAAACGGAGCGAATCGCTTCTTACTGGGGATGTCTATAGTCATGAGCAAGATATTTTTGACTATATCCGGGTTCTAAATAATTCAATTATATTATGGTTCAGAAGTTTGTGTTGTCTCCGCCTATTTTGTGTAAGAACGGGCAGATCACCACATAGGTATTTGTGTTATAATTAATTAATGAAACGTAAATCCTGCTCTTTTGACCGGGCAATTAAAAACCCGAGCCCTCTGCTAGTCTTCTTTACAATGTAACATCAGTCTACACTATTACTGTACTTATTTATTTATCAGGTCTAATATAATTTTAAATAATTAAGTGATATTTTACCACACAAGATACGATGTTACCTGCAAGAAATAGCACTTGCTGTACTAGCAAGCTGCTGAGGATCTAATGTGGAACTTTCAAGAGCTGAGCAAGTCGTAAAATTGCAACGAGAAATATCTAAATAGAAAAACAACAAATGTATTTATAATTTTGTTTAAAATATTGTTTATACTTACCATTTATAAAACTGATGGATGCATTTGCAGTAGTACTTCTAAAACAATTGGATGCAGTAATGAAGACAGTTAGAATGTTTGTAAAGTTAGGTTTGTCAAATGTAGAACAAAACTGAGTTTGATTTTTAGCTGTTGTAGAAGGAGGCGGTGTGCCAGTGATATTGACGCACACAGAAATGCTATTGTCACAAATGGTTGCGTTTACTTGGTCAATAGCAGAAAAATCTAAATGTGAATATATTGTAGATATTTACTCCTAAAATGTAAATCAGTGCAGTAATGCTTATCGCCAGTGCTAATTGTAACAGTTACACGCTAAACGATCATTTAATTACCACAATGTGCTTTAACTAAACATACATCTATAAACTGTAACTAATGTTATGTAGTTATCTAATGCATTGACATTAAAATGTCCAGACAGACAGACACACAGTACTTTTCCCCTTTTGCTGATATGTAATATAGTTTGATGTTTGAATATATGTATTGACAGACAGACAGACAGACAGACAGATATTTACTGTATAGTAGTATTGATGTTAAAAATTACGAAAAAGACAAACAGACAGACAGAGTCTTTTTGTTTGTGTAGATATTAGAGTTATTTAATTTAAATCATCATATAGCTTGTAATAGTACTGATTTATGACAATATATTTGAGACAGACGGACAAACAGACAAACTGACAGACAGACAGACAGACAAAAAAGAGAGGCCTTTTGCTGATTACTTCTGCCCAATACAACATGGTGTGTCAACTGCAAGTGGTTCTGAGCTTCTTGCTCACCACATTAAATTGCTTTTGGAGCGCAACAGTGACCGGGTTGCTATAAAAACAGACGTGAAAAATGCATTCAATTCAATCAGCAGGAAAGAGTTGTTACAACAGTGCCGTTCTACATTTCAAGATATATTAAAGCATGTGTACCAGATGTACTTTGATTTCAGTTCACTAGTCGCCTTGCAGAATGGTCAACCGGTTTTGCTACAATCTGAGGTTGGGGTTCACCAAGGTGACCCATTAGGTCCTGCTCTGTTTGCCATGGCTATCCACCCAACTTTGGTGTATCTTCAGAACTTTTTCTCCAACATTCAAATCCTAGCATACTTGGATGACGTATTTTTGGTTGGTTTGCCAAGTGACGTTACGGAAGCCTTTACTTCTTTACTAAAATGCAATTTCTCAGCCATTGGCTTAGATATTGCTTGTCAGAAATGTGAGATTTATTGTCCATCTCCAGCTATCACAATTCCTGATTGTCAACTTCCTGTTACATCTGAAGGCATAGCTAAACACTCAAACCTCCCTTATCCGGGCAATATGGAACCATGGAGTGCCCGTATTTCAGAATGTCCGGATAAAAGAAGGAGGTAACGCGCGTTAGCTTTGGAGTCCCAGACCACCTTGATGTACATGTCCAATGTACTGTACACTCTAATTCTGTCATGTACTAAGTGTCATTACGATAGGAAGATGCGTGTACACTCTTGTACTCCTCTTTCTAAGAAGAGCAAAACAACTGCCACAACAATTACGAAATGTTGAACTAAGGTTCAGTACGTGGGAAAACGATCCAATTCTAGTTTGTATTTGAGACTGCCTTCTCCTATTGGCAGCAAGATCTCTCCATTTCTTCACCAATAACAAATGCTCCAACGTCACATTATCTTGCTCTTCCAACCATTCTAGAACTGTGGCCAAAGCATCATATGCTTGACTGTGTGTCACTTTGCCTGAACGTTGAATTTCCACCCCTTCATTTGAATCTGAGCTGTGATCACTGATCTCATCAGCAACTGTGGCAATAATTTCAGCGTCTGACAAAATTTGATGGCCTGGATCAGCAACATCCTCAGAAAGCCACTCCTCTGGATGCCGCCAAGATGGATCTCCTTCAACATAGCCCAAATCATTAAAAAGAGTTCTGACGTCAGAGTCTTCTGATGCATCTTCAGAGTCATCTATAGCAGAGCCACAAGTAGAATCAGATGGCAACAGAACCTTCCAAGCCTTTCTTAGACTTTGATTGCTTGTTTCATTCCATGATTGTGCTGCCCAGTAAACAGCATGCTTGATGGTTACATTCTTCAGGATGTCAGGAATGGACAATGAAGAAGATTCGTTTTCCAAAATCATGTGGCGCAAAAGACGTTTCTTATACCGCCGTTTCAAAGGATCCAATACTGCTTGGTCCATAGGTTGC
This sequence comes from Dehalococcoidia bacterium, assembly GCA_964274945.1. Taxonomy (GTDB): domain Bacteria; phylum Chloroflexota; class Dehalococcoidia; order Lucifugimonadales; family Lucifugimonadaceae; genus CAXXBX01. The sequence continues at coordinate 8,766 of CAXXBX010000175.1, forward strand.
TTACGAGATGTTGTGTTTGGAGGAAGGAACATTGTCGTGACACAACATCTCTATTGATGGATGGGCTGGAGCATTGTCGAGAAGAAGCAGGATTTTGTACTCAATCACATTTTCCTCACAGAATCGTTTCACATGAGGTACAAACTTGTGATGGAACCAATCTGTAAAAAGTCTAGCGTCCATCCAGGACTTCTGTTGTGAAAAGTAGTGGACTGGCAAGTTGTTCATATCCATGTTCTTGAAGCAACGAGGCTTTGCACTCTTGTTAATAAATGCAAGTGGTAATCGGCAAGTTCCAGATGCACTGGCACAACCCAATAATGTGACCCTTTCCTTAGCCTTCTTGAAGTTCTTTGCCCGCCGTTCTCCTCTGCACACAAGTGACTTGGAAAGCATCAGTCTCCACCATAATCCAGTTTCATCGGCATTGAAAACCTGATCGCTAGAGTAGCCTCCTGTTTTCAATCTACTTTCCAGTTCCCTTACAAACGGAGCAATAGCTGCGGAGTCTGCTGAAAGTGACTCACCTTGCAGAGCTATCTGTCTGATTCCATGTCGACTACAAAACTTGTCCAGCCAACCAGAGCTTGCTTTGAAGGAACTAGGGTCGTCGTTTGGATACAGAGATGGAAAAAGCTGCTGAGCTTTCTCTTGCAACAAAGGACCCAACACTGGGGCTCCCCTGCTACTGTAAACCAGACGTAGCATGAGCGATCTAGTTGACTAAAATAGGATCTCTAATAATTCTCCGCTTCTTAGCATATTCTTCTGGTGCTTCGGCAGCAAACACGTGGTCTTTGATTTTATCATGATGTTTCCACGCGTCCGCCACAGTAGACTTCGGAATTCCGAAGATTTCCGAGGCGTGTCTCTGTGACTGACCTTTGCTGATTTCGTCAATGACCTTGAGCTTCGTTTCAAGACTGATGCAGGAGCGCTTTCTTTTCTTCGAAGCCATACTTTCACGCACTGGCGCGTGAATGCGACTGAACATACGGGAGTTTGTCGTTTACGCGGTGTGTAACCTCGGAGCCCCTAGACATACATGTGCAGGGTTTCCGAGGGTGCAAAGGTGCCCGGTCTAAGGAGGTGCCCGAATCCCGGAGGTCCGGATAAGGGAGATTTGAGTGTATTGGGAATGCCTCTTGGAAATGCTAAATTTGTATCCAATTTTTGCTCTACGTATGCTAACACTGGGGAACAACTATGTGACCAATTGTCTTCTTTGAATGATGTCCAAGCGCTTCGTTATTGCTCAAGTATTGTCACGTTCCACCATTGAATTACTTAGCTCGTGTTGTTCCTTCAAATTTACTAACATCTGCAGCAGAAATTCACAATTCACAGACACGCAAAGTTTTCTCTGAATTACTATCTTAGCACCAACCCAGTGACTTGGCATGGCAACAAGCCACTCTACCAGTCTGACTAATTGATTTTGGTCTAACATCTGTCAAATCTATAGCAGTTTGTGCTTTCTTAGCCTCGTGGGTTGAAGCAATAGATGCACTACCCAAGCGTTTTCCTAACTTAAGAGTAATTTTAGATTTGCTTCTGAAAGGATCTTCCGGATCTGCTACAGGTGCGACATTAAAGAGCCTCATTCCCGCGAATGAACCGTCCGAGTACTTACCTGCTAGTGGCAAATTACAGAAGCGATTATCTAATGATTTGTTTGAATCTATGTCTCGTGATACAGTGAAGTCAACAAGAGATGCTGCCAGAATTCGCTCTTGACATGGTGCAAGTGCAGATGCTTGGGTCAACGCTGTTCCAACCTCGATGTGTTTCGCACTTGATTCTTGCGTTTATCGCTTGGCGTCATATCTGAGGTTGGGCTTGCCAGTCTGTTCTCTGAAGTGGTTGATTTCGTGTCAGTGCGGAGCAGTTCTTGACGACAGCGGGTATCATCTTTTAACATGCAAGGTTGGTGGTGGCCCAGTTTGGAGTCACGAATCCATTGCAAACGTTTGGGCTGATTGTCTAAGCGAACTTCACATACCACACAGGAGAGAGCTAAGACTTCGCTACTCAAACTCGGATAACAGACCAGACATTATAGCACTTGATACATCTTCTGGTATGAGTATTGATTTAGACATCTCTCTTGCCCATCCCTGGAGCTCAAAGGTATTTTCCTCATTCTCAAAAGTAGATGGTCTAGCTTTGAAGCGAAGAGAAGAATAGAAAAAAATCAAATATCAAATGAAAGGTTACCAACTGGCAACCAAATAATCTTTAAGCCGTGAGTCATTGAACACTTCGCTAGATGAGGTGATGAAGGAGACCAATACCTACGTTCTCTCGGATCTCAATCTTTTGATAAAAATGGTCGGCGCAACTCGGCACAATTTATGGATCACTGACGGAAAAGGTTCAGCACTCAATTACAGCGATGCAATGCTAGAGTAATCCAACGCAAGATGTCATCCTTGGGTTGCAGAGTCCACGCAAAAACAAGCCGCTTTCATCTCCAATAATTAGTGTTGTCATAACTGGACTCTCTTTGGGTTCTTTATTAGTTAGAAAATGTAATTTTTAGTTCTCAGTTGGTTCAGTAGTTGATATCTGTAGTCTCTAGGTGATTCTGTATAATTTGACTCGTAGTTACAGGTTGCTAGATTCATGTTTCAAATATATGTATTGGACAGACAAACAGACAGACAAACAGACAGACTGACAGACAGACAGACAGACAGACAGGGTCCTTTTTGTGTAGTTTTCAGAGTTATTTAATATAAATCTTCATATAGCTTGTAATAGTACTGATTTATAACAATATATTTGAAACAGACGGGCAGACAGACAGACAAACAGACAGACAGACAGACAGACAGACAGACAGACAGACACACCCCGGATGTGGCTTGAACATGCCAGGTTTTTGAACGTGGTCTTTGGTTTAATCTGTATTTCTTTTGAACAATGTTTGGTTATGCCTGATCATAAGTCTGACTTTGAAAGTTGTCCGGTTGTTTCCTGTGCCTTCAAAGGCCAGATTCAGCGAGTTCTTTGTCATATCAGACAATCTCACGATGCTAACGACATCCCGGATTTGTTTGTCTCTCGTTTGAACCTTTCGAAATGTCACCATTGCTCAAAGTTGTTTGCGAAACTTGGGCAACATCTGTCACAATGCAAGAAGAAACTTTCCTGCTCGACCGTTGGTTTTGAATTTGAATCTGTTTCCAGCCAATGTCCTTCAAATCCATCACCATCTTCAAAGAATGCTCACACCTTACCTACTTTTGAGGCGCCTCTAACCCGTGGTGTGCTACCAGAAACTCATACGTCTTCTGCTTCTCCTTCACGGGAAACTGAAGCGTGGTAGTACATCCGGTCTTTATCATCAGAGGAGATCCTCAAAATGATTCCAGCGAGAACGGTGCAGAAGATCAAACCTGCTATGAAAGCTAACTTCCTGGATTGCTGTTCAGTAGCCTTCAGAAAGATCAGAAATGACCCAACAGATGAAACAGGCTGGAAATTGCTGCTGCTGATACCGCGTATGGTATTACAACCGCTTACAAGGGGCGGAAAAGCAAAACTATCTGTCATGCAATCCATGTATAAGCAGTTCCGTAACTTCCAATGGGAGGACTTACTGTCTAGCGGTAGAGAAGACACGAAGAAAGGGAATGCTAAAGCTAACTCCATAGATCACGTCAAGAGAGCTGCCCTAAGTCTGGTCCGATGTGGTAAACTTTCAAGAGCTGCTCGTGTTCTTACAAGCTCAGGATTAGCTCCAGCTACTCCAGATACAGCTCACAAGCTTGCTGAGAAGCATCCTATCCGGGTGTTTGACATTCCGGACATGCCATCTCCGGACATGCCATCGCCTGCTATGCATATCAGTTTGTCAAAACAACATATGTTTAATTCCATCAAGAAATCACCAAGAGGCTCAGGGTGTGGCCCATCAGGATGGCGATATGAACACCTAAAAGTTATTGCTTCCGACACAGTTTCTGCTGAACAGTTGCATTTTGCTTTTTCTTGTATTGCCAATGGATCAGTCCCTGTTTCAATTGCCAGGTTGTTGTCCTCAGCACGGCTGATTGCTTTGCCCAAAGCCTCAGGAGACGTTCGACCAATAGCTATTGGAGAAGTGTTCAGAAGAATTACTGCAAAATGTATTTGTGCACAGATGAAAAGTGAATTTTCGAATTTCTTTTCTCCTCTGCAGCATGGAGTGTCAACAGAGGGAGGAACAGATCTTCTTTTACACCATATCCAGCTTCTACTAGAAGCCAACAATGACTGGATTGTTCTGAAGACTGATGCTAAAAATGCCTTTAATTCCATCCACCGCTCCCATTTGCTGCAACAAGTGATGAAATCTTTTCCTATCTTGACAAATCATGTCATGCAAATGTATTCTGGGTTTGGTCCTCTGGTCTTCCTACAGAACAACGTCCCTGTTATTTTGTCATCTCAAGAAGGCATCCATCAGGGAGATCCTCTAGGACCAGTTCTGTTTTCTTTAGGCATACAACAAACCCTGGTTGATTTGCAAAGCAATTTCCAAGCAATAAGAGTGCTAGCTTATCTTGATGATGTTTTCTTAGTTGGACCAGCAAAACATGTCCTTGATGCTTTTTCCACTCTTCAACCTGAATTTTTCAAAATAGGATTGGAAATACAGGAAACAAAATGTGAAATATACTGTTCATACGACAAAGAAGACACCTTCTCTTCTGAATATACCATACCTGTTTCGAGTGAAGGCATTGTGATACTAGGAACACCAATTGGGAAACGTGAATATGTTGCACGAGCATGTTCCACTATTGCAGAAAAAGGGAATGATCTTTGTAGACAGCTTGTCGACTTGGATAATGTGCAAGCATCCATGTTGCTTCTTAGATACTGTCATACCACACGGCTAAATCACTTAGCAAGAGGAATGTGTCCAGAAACACTGGCACAGGCAGCTACTATCCACGACAAGCAAACAAAATCTACCTTCTCTTGTTTGCTAGGAAATGTTGACATCACTGGAAATATGTGGAAGCAAGCAACATTGCCAGTAAGACTAGGAGGTTTTGGTATGACTTCCCTAAACGAAGTGGCACCCTTTGCTTTTGTTGCCAGCTGGGCACATTCTCTTAAGCTATTGCCTGATCGCTTTCCTGCTCTTCAAGATCAAGTCAACTCTTTAGTGACATCATCTAATCATGCGAGTGATATTGGGCTAACTTTAGAACACCATCTCAAAGATATTTCAACGTTGTCGGATTTGTTGCCTAACACAAAAAAGTTGCAACATCGTCTAACAACAGAATTTGTACAATCGAAAGCAGATCAGTTGATTGAAACTGGTTCTAACCGAGATGCAGCACGATTGCGTTCGATTAGAGGTAAAGGAGCAGGAGCATGGTTAGATTCCATTCCATCTTCAGAGAAGTTTGCACTTTCATCTGGCAATTTTGTCTTGGCGGCTTCTCTCAGATTGGGTCTACCTTTGTCTTTACCACCTTGGGCCACTAAATGTGAATGTGGAAAGTCACTAGATGTTGAAGGGTACCATTTACTAACATGCAAAATGGGTGGAGGCCCAGTTTGGTCTCACAATTCTGTTGTTTCGTGCTGGTCTGAATGCATGAGCAGTCTACAATGCCAGCATCAAATTGAACCAAAAGATAGATATACAACATCCAACAATAGAGCAGACATTGTTGTGTTTGACTCAACATGTGGGGGAAATGTCGAGCTTGATGTGGCCCTTGCTCACCCCTGGAGCCAGGACATTCTGCGAAGTGCAGCAACTACGGATGGAGCTGCAGCAAGAAGAAGAGAAGACATCAAACATAACAAATATTCTCAAGAGCAGTTGCCTGGAGGGTACACTCCTACCCTTATTCCACTAGTTTTCGAGCACTTTTCTGGGTGGGGAGAAGAAGCATCAACGTTCCTCAATAAACTTTCCAAACTATATAGAGATAAAGAAGGAAGAAACAATCCCTCAGATTTTAAAACACATTGGAGAAGACGCTTGTCAGTACAACTTCAGCGTTGCAATGCCTCGGTGTTGGCTAAAAAGATGATCAGAGTAACATATGGACAGAATACTGACCAGAGTTTAGATGTTGTTCAACTTTCAATTCAGTAAACTAAATTTCGGTTTGTAGGCTCCGTAGGGGAGCTTTTTAATGCTAATTGTTATTTGTGTAATTGTAATTGTAGTTGTGACACTTGTTGTTCATTAGCTGTTACTTTAGTTTCACCTGTATTAGCTTTGATGTATAAAAATATATGAAAATTTGACAGACAGACCGACCGACAGACAGACAGACAGACCGACAGACAGACAGACAGACAAACAGACAGACAGAAATACAGACAGACAGACACACATACAGACAGACAAACTGCTAGACGTATACGTGTCATGTTGATTATATATACGTTAATTCTATAACAAAAACAGGCCAACAGACAAACAAACAGACACGTTTAATTCTTACTTGAAAATTGTTCAATGTTTTTCACATGTAACGTAAAGTTTGTCCTGTCGTTTCCTCCTATACTCTCTGCTACAACTACAAACATTCCTTCATCAGACTCAGATATGTCTGCAACAGTCAGGCAGCTGTTGTTGTTGTTGTCGTAGTCTTGCATTTTCACAACGTTGCCATTGTGATACCAAAGCATACGAGGAGCAGGTACACCAGTCGTATCACATTGTATTACAATATTTTCACCAACATTAACCCACAAATGTTTATTATCCAGTGATTTTGTTGACTCGTTCACCAGAAAGATACTTACAGTAGGTATTACTAAAATAAGGAATTAATTAATTATTTATACAATTTATTAATTATTATGTCGCTTGTGCACTTGCCTAAAAAGTATGGTCTAAAAGTTGCGGTAGCGGTGCTGTTGCCAAGTGATACTGTAACTGTGTACGTTTGTCTTCTAACATGGAGGAATGAAATGTTGAGACATGAACCATCGGGCGTGAAGTCTATTTGAGTGTTTTTCCTTCCTCTCCTTACTTCCGTCATGTCACCTATCACTGTATCATAGCACACTCTGATGGGCTCTCCTCCTTTCACATACACTTTGCCCAAATCAGAGGGATGTATGCCTCAAAAGAACAACTCAGATATATATCATGTCTGTCGAGCATCCACAGATGGCTACAAACAAGACATACTGGCTATCTCGTTGGCATCCCCCCAAACTGATATCTCGACTAGTAGAGCCACGACGACGTTGAACAGGCCGGTCATTCTCGTTGCAATGTCTCAAAAGCCAAGTGTACAATCGCAGACCGAGTGCAGGGCGCAGCGACGACCTGCATTATGTCATCGGATAGCTATTTATGCAAAGTTGTGAAAGGAAGTGACCCTAATTTGGTTCCATCCTTAGCTAGAGGTTCTAGAAAATCGGATGTTTGTATCACATTTTAATCTAAAAAGCCTAACCTACAGTTCTGGAAGTCTATTATCAAATGATATCTAGAAACACCAACATTTCTAACCTACATACCTGGGCAAAAAAGCAATGGCTGCATGCGCTGATCGAGGTAACAAGAACATCAGCTGCAACTCGAAGTTACAGTTGATTAGAGAGCCTACGACAGCTCCCCTTCGGTATGTGGCAAAACAGCTGTTTATGTGTCTGTGTCCCGAACACAACTAGAAGAATGAAGAAGCACTTGAAGTGCAAACTCTCGGCCGGTATGCATTTTGAAGGTAAATTAGTTGCGCTATGACAAAATCGTATGACAGAATGGTATAATGTGGGTAATAAATAAGAAGAATAATTGAAATGGTCACAGGTCGAGCTTGAGGTAAGTCACGTGACTGGCTGTTACCGTTTACAACGGGTAGCTACGCAGTCCGTCAGCCAATGTCCCGTAGGACCTCACTTCTATTTTTACAACCTTCCCTCGTCGGTTCTTTGTGCAGGTGATTGTTTGTGCAGCTTTTGAGGTCGTAACTATGACCGGTTTAAGGCGTGCACGTGGCATAGGTACCAGAGCCAAAACAAAATTAGATGTGGGAACGTTACAAATGCAGCTAGATTAGCTAGGCGTCGTTTCTAAATGCATGTTACAAATGTAGTTATTTCCAAATGATGGAACAAGCCAAATGTTACAAGTCGGAGAGCCTCGACGCTAGGCCGGCTGGCAATCTTCGCCTTACGTGCGAAGTAATGGGCGTGACCATTGTTCTGTTGTTGGTGGGAAACCGAGGTTACAAATGGAGACCAAACAAGCAGCTCACCACCGATTTTCCAGCTCACAAGAATGTAAAAGTCTCGTTCTTTGTGCAGCTTCTCTAGGCGTCTTGTTGTTTGTGCGGCATCTCTAGCTAGACGTAGCCTACAGTTGTAATGAGGTGACCCCAGAGCCAACCAAACATCAATGCGGGAAAACATGCACGTGCACATGTAGATTAGCTAGGCGTCAGTTCGCTCTGACTTTGGATACCGTAAAACAGAAATGAATAGAGACGCACTAGCGTACTTACAGGTCGGCCGAGCCGCTCTGTCCCACAAACAGACGCTGTCACGGACAATGCACGTTCTCCTTCGCAAATTCCCGTCAAACGCCAAATTTCTGTTGAAGACGACACTAGTGATCGTTGCAACAACACCACGGCCGCTCAGCCACGCACACCCAAAATTCAAGCTCGCAGACTGCAGAGCCACTATGCAGAAACACTGTGGAACAAGCAAAATGTTACAAGTCAGTGTGGTAGACTGGTACATAGATTGGTGAGCATGCGTAGGTTGGGGTGTCATATACTTAGATAATTAGATAAGTGACTGTTAGCACTTGTTGGATTGCTGTTGCGTTAGAGTCTGAGTATAGCATAGACTGATAGGGTGTGATAGCTTGTGCCGATCTGGAACGTAGCTTACGACTGTTATAATATATATACACTACACTGGCGACGAGGATGGCGGCTCGACACGGGAAACTCTGCGAGTTCAACGCGGGCGTAGATAATGTCGAAGACTACAAAGAACGATTCTTGCTCTATTGCACGGCAAATGAAATCACGGACGACGACAAGAAGATAGCTGTTCTTCTGACGTCGATGGGCACAACGACGTACACGTTACTAAAGAATTTGGTACGACCGGCGGCTCCTCAAGACAAATCGTTGGATACGCTCTTCAAGCTATTGCAAGACCACTATGAACCGAGAATTATCGTCATCGCAGAGCGTTTTCGCTTTTATAAGCGAATGCAGCGGGAAGGCGAGAATATTGCTGTTTACGTTTCGGAGCTGCGACGCCTCGCCAAACATTGTGATTTCGGTGAGCAGCTCAATACTGCATTACGCGATCAATTAGTCTGTGGGTTGCTACACGAGAATATACAGCAGAAGATTTTATCTGAGGCAGAGCTAACGCTGGAAAAGGCTCTGCGGATTGCACAAGCTGCAGAGACAGCCAGAGCGGAGACACGACACCTCCGTGGGGAGTCGACACGACACGCAGCTAGTGGACATTCCAGGACATGGGAGACGGCATTTGCTGTCAAGAGAGCGACCACAAGCAGCCGCAGCCAATCGGGATCGTTGCGTGCTTTGGATAAGGCATGTTATCGTTGCAATGATCATGGTCATGACCCAACCAAGTGTAGATTCAAAAACTACACGTGTCTGTTCTGCAAGACGAAGGGCCATATCGCTAAAGCATGTCGGAAGAAGCAACGAGATAACGCGAAAGATAGCACGGAGGGCAATTGGCGTACAAAAAGGAAACCGAAGACTCAGTCTACATATCAAGTAGATGCAGAAGATGTAAGCCTCATTTGTTCTTTGTCTGGTAGAGGCGGGGTCAAGGTGACAATAGAGGTGGCAGGCAGGAATGTGGAGATGGAAGTGGACACTGGAGCTTCAGTGAGTGTTGTACCAACCCAGATATATAGTGAAGTTCTATCCCACGTACAGCTGAAGAAGAGCACTGCCCAACTTCAGTCATATAGTGGTGAACGATTGAAGGTGAAGGGAGAAGCTGTTGTACCAATCAAGTATGGAATGCAACAATCCATGGAGCGGTTGATTGTAGTAGATGTGAGTGATAAGCCAGCAGTCTTGGGACGAGATTGGCTGTCAAACCTCAAGCTTGATTGGGCTTCTCTGTTCAAAGTTGATAGTGGAGTTTTTGATGTACCCGAGAAGTTTCCTCAGTTGTTTGCAGAGGGAGTAGGTACTTTGCAAGGCTATCAAGCCAAGATAACTTTGTCTGCAGATGCCAAGCCACAGTTCCATAGGCCACGCCCAGTGCCTTATGCCTTACAACAAAAGGTAGAGGAGGAGCTTAATCGACTTCAGGAAGAGGGCATTGTACAGTCAGTGGAAAACAGTGAGTGGGCAGCACCTATCGTCATTGTGAGAAAGGCTGATAATTCTATCAGAAGTTGTGGCGATTACAAGTAACAATTAAGCCCTATCTGGAGATGGACAATTATCCAATGCCAAATGCACAGGACTTGTTTGCATCGTTAGCAGGAGGACGGTTCTTTACACGTCTGGATATGAAACAAGCTTACATGCAGATGCGAGTGGATGCAAGCAGCCAAAGGTATTTGACTATCAACACTGCCAAGGGCCTGTTTGCGTACACTCGTATGCCCTTTGGTATTTCGACTGCACCCGGAATTTGGCAGCGAGCAATGGACAACGTTCTTACGGGAATGCCAGGAGTGTCCTGTTATTTAGACGACATTCTGATTGTGGGCCAATCCGAAGAACAACATGACGAACGTCTTCATCAAGTCTTGGAAAGACTGAGTCAAGCGGGACTTCGTCTGAAAAGAGAAAAGTGTGAGTTCAAGAAAACTAGAGTTGAGTACCTTGGTTACGTTGTGGATGAGCATGGACTTAGACCGGCTGAGAAAAAGCTGGCAGCAATACGACAAGCTCCAGAGCCAAGTAACACAACCGAGCTAAGGGCATTCTTAGGCCTATTGAATTATTATGGAAGGTTCTTGCCTAACCTCTCAACCATGCTACAACCACTGTATAGTCTGCTGCAGAAGAACACATCGTGGGAATGGGGTGCAAAACAAGCAAAGGCTTTCCGGCAAGCCAAACAGAATTTGTTGGAATCGGATTTCTTGACGCATTATGACTTGAAGAAACCGGTACGTCTTGCTTGCGATGCTTCATCGTATGGAGTGGGAGCCTGTCTCACACATGTAATGTCAGACGGTAGTGAGCAACCAATCGCTTTTGCTTCACGAACCTTGACCACGGCAGAAAGAGGATATGCTCAATTGGAACGAGAAGCGTTAGCACTCATCTTTGGAGTGCGACAATTTCATAAATATTTGGTGGGAAGGTCATTCACACTTGTAACTGACCATCGACCACTGTTGAAGATATTGGGTCCGAAAGAGGGAGTACCTACTCTAGCAGCGGCTCGACTACAGCGTTGGTCACTAATTCTAAGTGCTTATCAATACAACCTCGAATACACATCAGGAGTGAGCAACAAAGAAGCTGATCTACTTTCGAGACTACCCATTCCAGTCAACGTAGTGGATCCTAATGAGAAAATCTATGCTATTGATCATTGTGAGCAGTTACCTGTTACAGCGCAAGACATTGCTAAGGAACTGCAGCGAGACTCCATACTACGACAAGTTTACGAGTACACTTTGGGTGGATGGAAGCCTAATGTAAGTACACAGTTACTGCCGTATGCACGACGAGCGGATGAGCTTACAATTGAAGACGGGTGTCTACTGTGGGGGAATCGTGTAATTATTCCAACCAAGCTTCAAGGCACAGTGTTACAAGAGATTCACGAAGGTCATATTGGCCTCTGTCGAATGAAATCTCTAACACGGAGTTTCGTGTGGTGGCCAAGACTAGACCAAGATCTAGAGGAGGTAGTGAAGACTTGCACAGCATGTCAGAGTATACGGAATAAGCCGGCTCATGTGATGTCACATCCAAGGATCTACCCAGATGCGCCCTGGACTCACCTTCATGTGGATTTTGCAGAGTTCAAGGGAAAGCAATACCTTGTGGTAATTGATGCATTTACCAAGTGGCCGGAAGTCCATGAGCTCGGAATACATGCCACTACGACTCAGACAGTTGAAGCATTGAGGAGGTCATTCAGCTGCCATGGAATCCCTCAAAGGCTAGTTTCAGATAACGGGCGTCAATTCGTGGCAAGAGAGTTTCAAGACTTCGTGAGAGCGAACGGGATTAGACATCAAAGGACACCTCCGTATCACCCTGCTTCGAATGGGCAGGCAGAACGGTTCGTGCAGGAGCTCAAGAAGTCTCTGAAGATGAGGCCATCAGATCGGTCAATTAGTCATCAGATTTCGTTACTGTTGTTGAAATATCGAACAACCCCAAACACTACTACTGGGAAGACACCATCAGAACTACTGATGAAACGTGAGCTGAGAACACGGTTGACATTAGTAAGACCAGAGAGTGGACGACAAATTCGAGACAGGCAGAGAGAGAGATACGAAGAAGCAACAAAATACGTTAGAAATCTTAACCCAGGAGACACAGTGGCAGTCCTCAACACACGTCGAGATAGACGAGGGAAATGGCTGACAGGAATCATCTTACAGCGCTTGGGACCAACAAATTACATGGTGGACGTGAACAATCACCTCCGATATGTTCATATCGAACATATCAGGAGACGAGATGAAAGGAGTGTGCCTGCTGTCATAGAGACATCAGATGAGGCGGGTACTGAAACAACTACAGATATTACTTCTAATCCACGACCAACACTTGAACAGACAGGACAAACAGAACCTACTAGTCCAGTGAGAGAAGCACAACAAGCAGAAGAACCTGTTACAATAGCCACACCATCTCTTGCTGAGGGAGTTACAGCCGAAGTAAGGGGAACATCAAGTGGAACTGATCGACGTTATCCAGTTCGAGTTAATCGTCAGTTACCCCTCCGATATAGACAAAGCTAAGGAGAGAGGAGTGTGGTAGACTGGTACATAGATTGGTGAGCATGCGTAGGTTGGGGTGTCATATACTTAGATAATTAGATAAGTGACTGTTAGCACTTGTTGGATTGCTGTTGCGTTAGAGTCTGAGTATAGCATAGACTGATAGGGTGTGATAGCTTGTGCCGATCTGGAACGTAGCTTACGACTGTTATAATATATATACACTACAGTCAGGTACAGCTACACACCTCGCCCTGGTTGTTGTTGGGGAAGCATGCACGTAAAATGTATGTGCTAAACCCTTAAGTTAAAGCAAAGGACTAAACACCATGTACAGGACGGACGCCCGATGGCCGAATTCTCGTTAGCAAACGAAGAGAGGTGGAGCCTCATGATGACATCACGTTCGTCTATTGGTCAGTAATGACACCACTTCTCGTCTAGTGGTCGGAATAGCTTCATTTGCATCTCCGCTAACCAACTCTAAAGACTGTCGGTGAGTCGTACGGTCGTCGAACGACTACTATACCCTCCACCCGAAAATCCGGGCCTCGGGTAATAAGGAGGCAAGTGTCCCTTCGCCGTCCGAATCTGTCTATTAAGGCCTGTCCACACTAGACCAGAATGGATCGCGATCCTGCCGATCGCGATCCGATCGGGATAGCGAGCGTCCACACTGCGCTTTGAAAACGATACCTCCGCCTCATTTCGCTATCACGTGACTGATGACCGATGTGTATGTGTGGTTTCTTTGCTTGTAGAAAGCGTTGATACAGCGACGTAAGGTGAGCGAGAACAAAGACGGGTGAGGAGTGCTAGATGTTCCGACTACACGCGTAGCGTACGTGAAGGTAACGCCCACTATTTCTAATTGGATTCAACCGATCGCGATCGGATCGCGATCGAATCCACCTCGCGATCGAATCCACCTCGCGATGTGGATCGGACGGATCGCGATCGAGTTGCAAGTGTGGACAGCGTTGCGGTTGGATCGCGATCGGATCACGATCCAGTTGCCAGTGTGGACAGTCCTTTAGTTAGGTGTCCACAGCGAGTTGCTTGACAATGTCATGTGATGTTACACGTGACGCTGAAAAATCCTACCGCTATGTAGTCTTGCGTAGCCAGACCGTTCTTACATACGTTGATATCTAGGTGTACCTGTACTTCCTAGGATCTAAGTCCTCGTACCAGATCCTCTCACGCCGTCGTGCCTGGCTCCCGTATTCGGCGAGAGGGTCTGGTACGAGGCTAGACGCGAGACTACTTCAGCGGGCCACGCGTCACGCGTCATGCGTCACGGGTCACGCATAATTTGCCCGTACGGTACGTATGCGTATGTTCTGCATAGGTGTTAGCCTCGACACTATGCCTCCTTTCGCTTTTGGTGGTCCGACCGCGCGAGGATTCAAACAGCGCACTTTGCAAACTACGATCTACAAGTTGGAGTCTAGATCAAAAAAGTTACAAACGCGTCGATAGTCAGTTAAGCTCAATTTGTTTGGTAACCAACAATCAAAGGTTATGCGGGGCGCAATCTAGCGGATGTGACCGATGTTTGGACATTTTCTTTAGCGCACGTTAAGTGACAAAGCCTGGCCTGTGCTTCTCTGCTTTGCAGCTTCCGACGCTTGTGTTCATCACTAACTGTAAGAAAATTTTTCTTCGTGTACTTATGGTACTGCACACAAAATTTCCTAGTGCATGGACACAATAACTTTGCGTAATTGGGTGCATGGCGTTTGCGCTAGATGTTTTAGTCTCTCGCTGAATTCTGTGACGTTAGATTAATTTGATTTAGTTGAAGCATAGCAGTGTTTTCAATGATGGTTGGCGTAAAGCCTACCTAGGTCGGGCGGTTGTCTTCTCATCGCCAGTGTCCCGTATGTAGATACTGTTGCTCCAGGTTTATTATTTATTTGGGGTGATATCCAGCGTTTGCGTATACCGAAAGCAACATTGGATTGTCTTGACTTTCGCCCCTGCAATCTTGGGTCAGTAAAATTGTAAGGGTCCCCATTGCACAGACGAGGTTTCAGCATTCGGATCACACTTTGAAATCTGTTGCTCACACCCCCTGTTAGTCTAGGAAGCTTACTTGTAAAATTTATTTTTATTAGAGTTTCGATAAATACAGGCAGGCGAGTGTAAAAGTGCTTGTTTCTTGAAATTTTAGCGTGAAATGAAACCTGAATTGAAAAAGAAGCCACACATCATTGAGAAACGTGGAAAGAGATCCTCTTGTATTTCACGTTTACATCTACAAGATAGGACTCATACTAGAGCGAAATCACATGTATGCAGACAGTGTGGAAAGAAACTTTCTAGCTTGTCTAGCCTCAACGCACACATGGTAGAACACAATGGTGAAAAGCCATATGAATGCAGTGAGTGTGGAAAGAAGTTTGCGCGATCTGGTCATCTAAGAGATCATATAAGGATACACACAGGAGAAAGGCCATATGAATGCAGTGAGTGTGGAAAGAGGTTTGCTCAATTTGGTGGTCTAAGACATCATATGAGAATACATACAGGAGAAAGGCCATATGAATGCAGTGAGTGTGGAAAGAAGTTTGCTCGATCTGGTGATCTAAGAGTTCATATGAGAATACACACAGGAGAAAGGCCATATGAATGCAGTGAGTGTGGAAAGAAGTTTACTCGATCTGGTGATCTAAGAGTTCATATGAGAATGCACACAGGAGAAAGGCCATATGAATGCAGTGATTGTGGAAAGAAGTTTGCTCGATCTGGTGATCTAAAAGATCACATGAGAATACACACAGGAGGAAAGCCATATATATGCAGTGAGTGTGGAAAGAAGTTTGCTGAATTTGGTAGTCTAGGTATTCATTTCAGATCTCATCGAAGAGACAAGAAATATTATTGTGAATGTTGTGGAGAGGGGTTTGACTTTTCCGCAGGAGTTAGAAGACACCAGAAAGTTCACACACGAGAAGACACGATTGCAAAGAAGTCTATAGAATTGATATCATCTGCAAGCACGTCTCAATCCAACTGCAGTAGTACTCATTTATCTGCTCAAACTTCTGCAAGTAATGTGTTTTATATCAGTTTACTCATCATTTTATGTTGTTTTGTTGTTAGTATTTAGTGATAGAAGCTTATTCGCATTTCTATATCTTCCTGCCAACCGAGTTCGCAGTTCATCTGCTGTTTTCTCTATGTTCCACCATCCCAATATAGCTGTGACATATGGTGTGACCGAGTCTACTGGTAGCGACATGTTGGTAATTGAGAAAGTTTTAATGCCTTTATCTTATTTGCTTGCTGATTCGAAAGCAAATGATGAAGTGAATGTACGAGAGAGAGTCAATATTTCTTATGGCATTGTCAGTGCAGTAGATTATCTCCATTATCAACTGGGACTCAATCACGGTTACATCAACATCCACAATGTATTTCTCACAGTTCGACTGTGTGCCAAACTGTTAGATCCAGTGGCATCTTGTCTCATGCATGATAAGACATGTCAACCTGTTGAGTCATATGATGATGATCTGCATCAACTGATCTGTCTCCTCATCAAGTTGTATGACTCATATTCACAATTTTCATCTGTTTGTCGTCGTTTATCCAACATGATCAGTCGTGATGAGAATAAGTCAAGGGAAATGTTTGTGTCTACGACGGATCTGCTTGCGTTAATTGATGAATTGAGACACACTAGAGAATACACCTGTGGCTCACGCAGACTTGAAATATCATGGAAAACTAGGGTTTGTTGAATTGAGTTCGTTTTTGTTGTATGTGATAAGATTGACTGTTGACTGGTTGTGTTTGAAGTCGAAGCTTAGTAATACATTGTTGGAAGACATTGTTTGCGTCTGAATTACCAAACGTTGGTAGAGGATACTGATAGAGTATATTGTGTATTTTATGTTCCTGCTTTAATTATATGTTCCTGGTATAAACGCGCTAATATTGCACAGATGATCAGTAGGACTCCAGTCTCTCCCCGCCTTCGTCATTCCTCGGATTGTATCCCCCCCCCCCCCCGCTCCAGAGTGACAATTCGGGGAACGGCGGGGAGAGACTACCTCGAGTTTTAGATTATCAGTGCCACTACGTGTCTAATATTCCGTAAGACCAACATATGTACTGTACATCTCTGTGTATGTACACCTTGTTCAATAGGCCATACCCACTAGTCGTACTCGAGAGCGCCTAGCCTCGCCCAATCCACACTGGGAGGAGACAAGAGACCCCATGCACAGTACAAAGTCTAGATGTTTTGACCATTCTGTTTTAGAGCTGTGTATCTAACGCAAATCTCTGAAGCGTCTCTTTTAATTAATTAATTAAGGACGTGATACTTAGTAACTCAGTGGCGTAAGAAGATGTTCACGAGCAGGTGGATGCATGTACCGTGGATGTCACTAAGAGTAACTTGCTAGACCATAAATAGGTTTGCAAAAATCAGAAAATTTCAATTCCTACGGCGATGGGGCTGCCCCAGTTTCTACGGCAGTGTACACTTATACATAGAGGGAAACATTGGGATCTCCAGGAGAAGCATTTTTAGGCAATTATGTATGTACAATGCAAGTATGAATGTACTATGTATGTATGATCTGGTTATAGTGATCATAATTATAATTCCAATGATGAATGAATGAAAGCCTTCTCACATAATAAAGGCTAATTAACCCGAGGGTTATAGTAGTCGTCTCACCGGAAGTAGCGACTCGACAGAAATACCGACTAGCCGGAAACGACCATGTAAACAACTTTGGAATGTCTAGCGTGCGTTCACTGTTACAGTGTAGCGCTCGTGTAATCTCGACCTACGGTTGTTGGAGCTTGTCAACAAGCTAGTCTAGGCGGAGTCACGCAGGACGTTCAAATTTTGATTACTGATCATAACTTTCGAGTGTACCTTCTAGACCGTAGGCTGGTCGCAGGAATTGGAGGTGCATTTGCCAACAAAGTCTCTGTGGTTTCAATTAAATGTAATCGCACTGCGCTAAATTTTTTTGTGGATTTACCACTTTGGAAACATGGTTAAAATTGCGTTTGTATACTTGGTTCACGTAATTGTATTTGCAATTCCGCGGGCATTATCTAATAATACGTATCTGTATTCATAATTGTCTAGGTAAGACTTAGAGTTAGTAGAAAACATTAGTGTAACAGTACCGAGTCAAGTTCGAGTCTGCGAGGGTGAAGGCGAGCATAATAATCGACTACGTTGTCAAGATCTATTGGTACATCGTAGTGGATGTGAAGGAGAGCAAGGTGAGACAATCTGTCCTTACCCATGGATGCGCGCATATAGGGACGTGTTTCCACTAGGCGCACCTTAAACTAGTTTAGCTGAAATGGGTTTAATTAATAACTACATTTAATTAATACATATATTTTAATTCGATGGCTGTGAAGAAACAATAATGTATCTATGGTTGACTATATTCTAGTTATATTTCTATTGATGAATTGAGTTGGTTAAAATATCTACTAAGTTTGAATTCAATTGAAAGGTGTCTTCCCTCAATACAAGTCATTCGATTTTTGAAAACTTTTGATAGGTGTTGACATATCTGACCACCACTTTGGCAAATATGTAGTTTCACAAGTAAAACGTTACATACAAACTTCTTTTAATGCATTAATATTTTGAGAAAGTTTTTAATGATTGATATTAATATTTACATAATATAATTATATTGATTCAACTCTGGCTGTGTACAGCAAGACCTGTATGTAGCTAGTATAATATAAATGGTTGAATATTGTAAATACACACTCTTTACATTCTAATTATATTTCTATCAATGGTTTGAGTTGGGTAGATATCTACTAAGTTTGAATTCAATTGAAAGTTGTGTTCTCTCAATACAAGTCATTCAAATTTTTGAAATATGTTGACAGGTGTTGACATATCTGACCACCACTTTGGCAAATATGTAGTTACAGAAGTAGAACTTTGCATACAAACTTATAATTACTATATTAATGTTTAGAGAAAGTTTTAATGATTGATATTAATATCTACATATTACAATTATTGTGATTCAACTCTGGCTGTGGAGCAACAATATACAGTAAGACCTGTATGTAGCTATAGTATAATATGAAATGGTTGAATATTGTAAATGCCCATTCTTTACATTCTAATTATCTTTCTATCGATGGTTTGAGTTAGATAAAATATCTGCTAAGTTTGAATTCAATTGAAAGTTGTCTTCCCTCAATGCAAGTTATTTGAATTTTTGAAATCTGTCGACAAGTAATGACATACCTGACCACCACTTTGGCAAATATGTAGTTTCAGAAGTAAAACTTTGCACACATACTTCTATTTACTATATCAATCTTTTGAGAAAGTTTTAATGATTGCTATTGATATCTACGTATTACAATTATTTTGATTCAACTCTGGCTGTGTACAGCAAAACCTGAAGGTAGCTATAGTATAATATAAAATAGTTGAATATTGTAATTACACATTCTTTACGTTCTAGTTACATTTCTATCGATGGTTTGAATTGGGTAAGATATCTACTAAGTTTGAATTTCATTGAAAGTTGTCTTCCCTCAATACAAGTCATTCGAATTTTTGTAATGTTGACAAGTGTGGACATATCTGACCACCACTTTGGCAAATATGTAGTTTTACAAGTAAAACTTTGCATACAAACTTCTATTTACTGTACTAATAATTTGAGAAAGTTTTAATGATTGATATTAATATGTACATAATATAATTATATTGATTCAACTCTGGCAGTGGAGCTACAAACAGCGAGACCTGTATGTAGCTGTAGTATAATATAAAATGGTTGAATATTGTAAATACACATTCTTTACATTCTAGTTATATTTCTATTGGTGGTTTGAATTGGGTAAGATATCTACTAAGTTTGAATTTAATTGAAAGTTGTCTTCCCTCAATACAAGTCATTCCAATTTTTGAAATGTTGACAAGTGTGGACATATCTGACCACAACTATGGCAAATATGTAGTTTCAATATTAACATCTACCTTTAGTACAATTACTTTGAGCCAACTGACCGTCAAATCAAGAAAGCAGGACAGCAAAATCTTGATGTAGCTATGTTATATAGTTGACTATAGATTGATACACAGACTTTCCATTCTAGTTATATTTGTATCAATTAAGTTCACATGCAGCGTGGTCTCTATGATTACAGATCTACTTCAATATCATTGAGAGTTTCAACAATTACATGTCTCCCCGTACAATTAAGTATTGATGCACACTTGCAAAGTAATCTATTTACAGAAAGTAGCTCAGCCTTTGCGCTAACTACAGGTCTCGGCCAGTTTGTGATCACATCGTCTTGCATAGCTGCTTCAACAAGAACACAAGGACCAACATTTCTTAGTGGATGAACAACTGACGCTGTTAGATCATGTTCAAACTTCTCATCCTTCCAGCTAGGTTCCAACAGACAGAAATATGTACAATATTTCAGCATTTGCATCATCGTCTCTTGTAAACTTGTATAATTGTCTCTCCTAAATAGTGTGTCATACTTCGATGAAGAATATTGACCATTTCCTATACAACCAATTTTGTGAATGTGAGAACATCTATCTCAACAGAGAAGCTGGCATCAAACAGACCCTTCAAGTCATCTGGGACTCTATGTGACATCTCCCAGTCTCAATGATGTTTGCTTTCTAAAAAGACACAGGTGAAAGAACAAATGTATCTTCTAAGAGGATTCAACATGTTACCACTGCAAATTTACGTTCCTTAATTAATGAAAGCATAAACGTGTATGTGTGTGTGTGTGTGTGTGTGTGTGTGTGTGTGTGTGTGTGTGTGTGTGTGTGTGTGTGTGTGTGCATGTGTTACTTTCTCCGTTGTGTTAGCGCTGGTTCGATTCTTCTATCCGGGAGATCCGCTTTCCATGAGCACGAGCTTTGGTGAGCTGTAAACAAAGTGTTTAGAAACAAGCAGAAGCATAGATAGATCAAAGAGTAACTTTACTAGCTAGAGTATCACTATAGTTGTTGAATAAATATAACTGTTAAAAGTAAATTACCGAGGAAACAGCGACGAATTCACTCCATTCGCGCATCTGCATAGCCTCGTCCCCAGACTCTCTCGCGCCTGGAATTGTCATACGGGCACCGGACAAGACTAGCGCGAGAGAGTCTGGGGACGAGGCTACATCTACACAGCCACACCGACTAGTTTCCTTGGCACGCATGCGTAAATAACCTACATTGTCTGGACAGCGAGCGGTCGTCTCACGAGCATGATCTCATGAGGCTCATGAGAAAAGATCAAGAGCTTCACGAGGCAAGATCAGGAGGCTCATGACAAAAGTCAGGGTCGAGATTCACGAGAAAAGGTCAGATCTCATGATCTCGTACGCATGAACTTCGGCTCATGAGCCATAATTCTCACGAGGATTATCCCAATTTCCTCATGAGAAAGGGGCGTATCTCATGAGGAAATTGGGACAAAGCTCATGATATTTTCTGCATGGGTTTGCTGATATGTATTATAGTTTGATGTTGAAATATATGTATTGACAGACAGACAGACAGACAGACAGACAGACAGACAGACAGACAGACAGACAAACAGACAGAGAGACAGATAGATAGACAGACAGACAGACAGACACAGACAGACAGCCAGGGTCTTTTTGTTTGTGTAGTTTTTAGAGTTATTTAGTTTAAATCATCATATAATTTGTAATAGTAATGATTTATTGCAAAAAATTTGAGACAAACAGGCAGACAGACAGCTGATTTTTAGCGTAGTCTGTACTAATGTTTTGTATAAAAATATATGTATTAACAGACAGACATACAGACAGACAAACAGGCAGACAGACAGACAAACAGACAGACAGACATACAGACAGACAGACAGACAGACAGGCAGGCAGGCAGACAGATCAGACAGACAGACAGACAGACAGACAAACAATGCAGACAGACAGACAGACAGACCATGTACGTTGTGAGATCTTCCTCTACCCATATTGTCTACTTCTTTGTATCAGCATTGTCATCATGGATTGTACGCATCTTTACCTCGCGTCAGCTAGCGCTAGGCGTCTTCTATGGTGGCCATGTACGTTGTGATGTCCATCCACGTTATCATTGTAATTAAGACCCTGCTAGGGTCAACTGTAGTGTATCATGCATTATTTAGTTTGATTTAGCCTGTAATAGTTCTGATTTATAAAAATATAATACCATTTACAGACAGATCGACAGACAGACAAACAAAAAGCTGGGTAGTAGCATAATGCTTTAGCTGCTATATGTGTGTATATACACATATGTGTATTTTCATGTAGCTTGCAAACTTTTCTTTTTTGCCTTTTGCTGATATGTATTATAGTTTGATGTTTGAAATATATGTATTGATGGACAGACAGACAGACAGACAGACAGACAGACAGACAGATATTCACTGTATGGTAGTATTGATGTTGAAAATAAGAAAAAGACATACATACAGACAGACAGACACAGACAGACAGCCAGGGTCTTTTTGTTTGTGTAGTTTTTAGAGTTATTTAGTTTAAATCATCATATAGTTTGTAATAGTAATGATTTATGACAATATATTTGAGACAAACAGACAGACATACATACATACATACATACATACATACATACAGACAGACAGACAGACAGACAGACAGACAGACAGACAGACAGACAGCTGATTTTTAGCGTAGACTGTAATAATGTCTTGTATAAGAAATATATGTATTAACAGACATACATACATACAGACAAACAGACAGACTGACTGACAGACAGACAGACGGACAGACAGACAGACAGACAGAAACACAGACAGACAGACAGACAGACAGACAGACATAAAGCTGAGTAGTAGCATAATTTTTTAGCTGCTCTGTGTACACATGTGTATTTTCATGTAGCTTGCAAACTTTACTTTTTTTGCCTTTTGCTGATATGTATTATAGTTTGATTTTGAAATATATGCTAACTGAAAATTATCTAGTCACTTAGACAGAACACTACAATGCATAGAAAGAGATTCAAAAATTTATCTGAAGAATGAGATGCTTAATATTTTGCATTGCGTGTATAGAGTGTGTGAAGAATATTGGAAGGTGGCTCAGGGAATGACATGTCAAAGTACTCTCTAGCAAAATCTAGCGACTGCTGTGACATTTCTTACCAGATTTATGATGTTTGTTTACCAGTTTACAATGCTGTATACGCATAACTCAAATCTTAACCATTACCAGTTGGATATACACACATGGGCATAATTATGGAGCCACCCCCATATCAGCTGAGGCATGGAAATCAACAGAAATTGCAGATCTATGAATATACTGCTGACCCGCTGCTTCTGCGTCAAATCATGCTATTTGAGTATTCATATTGTTCTGATATTGACAACCCGTAGCAACAAAAAGATTAAAAGAATGACCAGACTAACGACCACCGCCAGCATAACCATGTCCAAACCGTTCGTGTTGTGACGTCACGAGAGCAGACGAGAATGGACTCATAATATGCAAAAAAAGTAAATTGAAACGTATAGCCTCTATTTAATCTTTGAGTACGTCTTCTGACATAAACAAAGTCATTTTATTGTTTAGAAGCTTTTGAAAAAGATTAACTTTCAAATCTACTGGTTAAACTGACAGCAAGAAGCAGTCATGTCATTGTGTATCTCAACAGGTCACACATCACCTGCAATCTCAGACATGCGGATGGCACAATTGGAGCCATTACCTCACCATTATGACTTGTTTTAATTTACTAAAAAATGCAGCTGTCACTGTAGATGCATGTACTTGCAGTGTCTGAAAAATTCCAATAATTCTTTAATCTAAGTCACATGCTCATGGTGGCTCAATAATTATGCCCATCTCTGTAACAGTGTACGCTCTAGATGTTGAAGAAAGTGACATGATAATGTTTTGTGCTTGTATATACGTAGTTCCATTTGTGGTCAGTTTGAGCATGGTATAAGATGCTGTGAAAAAGAGAAAATTGTGGGGAATCATGCGGTTTTGTGCGATTGAGGCTCATCGCAATTCCACATATAATATCATAATTTGAATTTGTAGTCATTATCCCAGTTGCAGCAGACCATAGTAGAGTGTGAGTACTGTAATAGATTGAAGGTCATTGATTCGGTTACATAAATATTATTTTTGTATCACAAGACTGATCAAAAGCCAGAACGTATTGTGGGGAAACCAGCTGTGGCATATGCAAAAAACATTCCCATCCCGTACATCTCTGTATGACTAATAGCTCAAGTGGTAAGTCATACATTTGATGAACAAGCAGACATAATCTGTAACTCCCCAAGTGACTTGTGAGGTACTTAACAACGTACATGCGTCATCAACTGCTCCATCTCATCATAGTAAAGAAACACCTCTTTTTGGTATTTATCAAGTTTTGAAACTAGAATTACTGATTTAACAGCTAATCCTCATATACGGAGCCCTATCTGAGAGCAACTCCTAATCTAACAGCCAGGGACACAACAAATGGCAGATCGCTCAAGTGAGCATTATAGATATGAGTAGATACACACATGATGTATGCAAATTTATTCAGAAATCCCTTTCAGTATCGCTGGTCACCCAAAAGATCCTGCAAATAATCTATCAAATTTACAAAGTACAATAGCTGAAAGCACTACGAGTCAAAATGCAATGCAGCTATATCAACTTAGTTGCACTCATTTCTTCAGAAAACTGGTCACGGCAGCTCCCTGAAGGAAAGGCACTTTCTGTGTAACTCTGTGGAGAATCTCAAAAGATGAACTAAAAATTCTGACTTACAAGTGCAGTACATACAACTGAGACATTGCATGCAAGTACCTTATGGAGATCCAGAAATGTTAATTAATCGAAACATAGGTGACTTATGCCTAAACCACACATGTAATTCGTCTTCTGGCAGGTGCAATAATGGAAGTTATCCAGGTTACTCATCTAGAATCTGCAACAACCAGAATAAAGAAGTTACTTTGACTCTATTTACAATATTGAATGTGTTAATTAATCAAAGAAAATAAAATGTATTAAATCAATAAATATTAACTGCAATAATCAATCAACATTTACTATATAAATCAATAAATAATAATCACATACAACATCTAATACTAAAACTCTATTTACCAATCAATATTGACCATATAAATTAAAAAACATTGACTGTAGACATCAATCAAAACTTCCACCACTAAATATTAGCTCACCAATACATATTAACTGAATTCACAACAACTGATGTCCTGGATTCTTCATATTCCTTGTTATAAAGAGAGGAACAGATTGTAGTTAGAGTGTTTAGAATAAGTGTTCAGAACAAGTCATTCCTGTTTTATGTCCAGCAAACTGTGCACCCACTAGAGAAATAGGCATCTTCATTTTGTGTGTTTTAATTTTATTGTTAAAATAGATCATGGATTGCTTTTATGTATTTTAGGCTAATGAAAAACTGCGTTCTGTGGCAACAGACTGTCCAGATCAACAACTTCCTGCATGTTTGCCATACATTTCTTATGCAAACAAATTAATTGCAGAATACATGATTAGTATAAACAGGTTCTTCTGCAATAGTTACTAGTATGTATGTATGTATGTATGTATGTATGTATATATATACACTTATAAATTATAAATTACTATTTATTAAATCACATTTAAGGTTTAAAAATAATACCATAAATACATAAATTGTGCTTTAATGTTACTAAATACATTATCCTAATAAATTAATAATTAGTTAATTAATTAACAAACATCAATTAACTAGCAAAATGTACAAACCTCTGCTGTCTTGCATGCTAACTGCATCCTGTAAAGCTTTTCTGGAGTCAATTGTTTCTGGAGAAAGTCATTTTCTGCAAAGAAAACCGTTTGTAGCAACCAACATTCACCGTATTGGGGCTCTCCTTTCACAAGCCACTGTTGCTTACTCAGTGTGGTAACTGCTCGCAGAGAAAGCGCAATTCCCACGAACAGTCAGCATAACAACACATTTCGAACTACTAGCCATGTGTGCACGTGAGAATAGTCTACCATGCACGTGCAAGATAAACTTATCCCGGCTATATATCCGGGATGTGTGTATGAAGTGAACCCCCCAAAAATTTGCCCGTATTCGGCGAGAGGGTCTGGTTCGAGGCTAGACGCGAGACTGCTTCAGCGTGTCACGCGTCACGCATAATTTGTCCGTACGGTACCTAGGCGTAAGTTGTGCCTAAGTGTTTTACCAAACAGCACGCTTTGCAAACTACGATCTACAAGTTGGAGTCTAGATCAAAAAAAGTTACAAATGCGTCGATAGTCAGTAAAAAGCTCAATTTGATTGTTGGGTACAACAATCAAAGCTATGCGGGGCGCAATCTAGCGGATGTGGCCGAAATGATTGGACATGGTCTTTAGCGCACGTTAAGTGACAAAGCCTGATCTGTGCTTCTCTGCTTGCAGCCTCCGACGCTTGTATTCATCACTAGCTGTAAGAAAATTTTTCTTTGTGTACTTAAGATACTCTACACAAATTTTCCTATTGCATGGACACAATAACTTTGCGTAATTGGGTGCATGGCGTTTGCGCTAGACGTTTTAGTCTCTCGCTGAATTCTATGACGTTATATTAATTTGATTTAGTTGAAGCATAGTAGTGTTTTCAATGATGGGCTGCGTAAAGCCTTTTTTTAGTATAGGTCGAGCGGTTGTCTGCTCATCGCCAGTGTCCCGTATGTAGATACTGTTGCTCCAGGTTTATTATTTATTTGGGGTGATACCCAGCGTTTGCGTATACCGAAATCAACATTGGATTGTTTTGACTTTTGCCCCTGCAATCTTGGATCAGTAAAATTTTTAAGGGTCCCCATTGCACAGATGGAGGTTTCAGCATTCGGATCACACTTTGAAATCTGTTGCTCACACACACTTGTAAGTCTAGGAAGCTTACTTGTAAAATTTATTTTTATTAGAGAATCTATAAATACAGGCAGGCGAGTGTAGAAGTGCTTGTTACTTGAAATTTTAGCGTGAAATGAAACCTAAATTGAAAAAGAAGCCACACATCATTGAGAAACGCGGAAAGAGATTCTCTTCTACTTCACTTTTACATCTACACAATAGGACTCATACTAGAGTGAAATCACATGTATGCAGACAGTGTGGAAAGAAATTTTCTAGTTTGTTTAACCTTAACGCACACATGGTAGTGCACACTGGTGAAAAGCCATACGAATGCAGTGAGTGTGGAAAGAAGTTTGCTCGATCTGGTGATCTAAAATGTCATATGAGAATACACACTGGTGAAAAGCTATATGAATGCAGTGACTGTGGAAAGAAGTTTTCTCAATCTGGTGGTCTAAAACGTCATATGAGAATACACACAGGAGAAAGGCCATATGAGTGCAGTGAGTGTGGAAAGAAGTTTGCTCGATCTGGTGATCTAAAATGTCATATGAGAATACACACTGGTGAAAAGCTATATGAATGCAGTGACTGTGGAAAGAAGTTTTCTCAATCTGGTGGTCTAAAATGTCATATGAGAATACACACAGGAGGAAGGCCATATGAGTGCAGTGAGTGTGGAAAGAAGTTTACTCATTCTAGTGGTCTAAAATATCATATGAGAATACACACAGGAGGAAGGACATATGATTGCAGTGAGTGTGGAAAGAAGTTTACTCAATCTCGTAGTCTAAAATGTCATATGAGAATACACACAGGAGAAAGGCCATATGAATGCAGTGAGTGTGGAAAGAAGTTTACTCTATCTGGTGATCTAAAATGTCATATGAGAATACACACAGGAGAAAGGCCATATGAATGCAGTGAGTGTGGAAAGAAGTTTACTCAATCTGGTGGTCTAAAATGTCATATGAGAATACACACAGGAGAAAGGCCATATGAATGCAGTGAGTGTGGAAAGAAGTTTACTCAATCTGGTGATCTAAAATGTCATATGAGAATACACACAGGAGAAAGGCCATATGAATGCAGTGAGTGTGGAAAGAAGTTTACTCAATCTG
The DNA here is from genome assembly GCA_964274945.1 of Dehalococcoidia bacterium. Lineage (GTDB taxonomy): Bacteria > Chloroflexota > Dehalococcoidia > Lucifugimonadales > Lucifugimonadaceae > CAXXBX01. Next base: position 36,705 of record CAXXBX010000175.1, read on the forward strand.
GTGGTCTAAAATGTCATATGAGAATACACACAGGAGAAAGGCCATATGAATGTAGTGAATGTGGAAAGAAGTTTGCTCAATTTGGCAGTTTAGGTATTCATTTAGGATCACATCGAAGAGACAAGAAATATTATTGTGAATGTTGTGGAGGAGGGTTTGACTCTTCTGCAGGAGTTAGAAGACATCAGAAAGTTCACACTCGAGAAGACACAATTGCAAAGAAGTCCATAGATTTGATATCATCTGCAAGCACGTCTCAATCCAACTGCAGTAGTACTCATTTATCTGCTCAGACTTCTGCAAGTAATGTGTTTTATATCAGTTTACTCATCATTTTATGTTATTTTGTTGTTAGTGTTTAGTGACAGAAGCTTATTCGCATTTCTATACATTCCTGCCAACCGAGTTCGCAGTTCATCTGCTATTTTCTCTATGTTCCACCATCCCAACATAGCTGTGACATATGGTGTGACCGTGTCTACTGGTAGTGATATGTTGGTAATTGAGAAAGTTTTAACGCCTTTATCTTATTTGCTTGTTGATTCGAAAGCGAATGATGAAGTGAATGTACGAGAGAGAGTCAATATTTCTTATGGCATTGTTAGTGCAGTAGATTATCTCCATTATCAACTGGGACTCAATCATGGTTACATCAACATCCACAATGTATTTCTCACAGTTCGACTGTGTGCCAAACTGTTAGATCCGGTGGCATCTTGTCTCATGCATGATAGGATATGTCAACCTGTTGAGTCGTATGATGATGATCTACATCAACTAATCTGTCTCCTCATCAAGTTGTATGACTCATATTCACAATTTTCATCTGTTTGTCGTCGTTTATCCAACATGATCAGTTGTGATGAGAATAAGTCAAGGGAAATGTTTGTGTCTACGACAGAGCTACTTGAGTTAATTGATGAATTGAGACATACTAGAGAATACACTTGTGGCTCACGCAGACTTGAAATATCATGGAAAACTAGGGTTCGTTGAATTGAGTTCGTTTCTGTTTTATCTGATAAGATCGACTGTTGACTGGTTGTGTTTGAAGTTGAAGCTTAGTAATGCATTGGTGGAAGACATTGTTTGCGTATGAATTACCAAACGTTGGTAGAGGATACTGATAGAGTATATTGTTTATTTTATGTTCCTGCTTTAATTATATGTTTCTGGTATAAACGCGCTATTATTACACAGATGATCAGTAGGACTCGAGCCAATCTCTCCCCGCCTTCGTCATTCCTCGGATTGTACCCCTGCTCCAGATTGACAATTCGGGGAACGGCGGGGAGAGACTAGCTCGAGTTTTAGATGATTTGTGCCCCTAGACCTCCAATATTCCATAAGACCAACACGTGTACTCTACATCTCTGTGTATGTACATCTTGTCTAATAGCCCATACCCACTAGTCCTACTAGAGAGCGACTAGCCATATCCCAATCCACACTGGGAGGAGACAAGAGACCCCATGCACAGTACAAAGTCTAGATGTTTTGACCATTCTATTGTAGAGCTGTGTATTTAACGCAAATCTATGATTTGTCTCTTAAAATTAATTAATTAAGGACGTGACTAATTAGTTAGTAACTCAGTGGCGTAGACGATGTTCACGAGCGTGGGGATGCATGTACCGTGAATGTCATTATGAATATCTTGCCAGATCGTAAATGTAGTTGCAAAAGTCAGAAAATTTCAATTTATTTAACAATGGGGCTGCCCCGATTTCTACGCCAGTGTACACATAGAGTTAGACGGAAACACAGGGATCTCCAGGAGAAGCATTTTAGGCAAGTATGTATGTATTATGCAAGTACTAATGTATTATGGATGTATTATCTGGTTATAGTGATCATAATAATAAACCCAATGATGAATCAATGAAAGCCTTCTCACAATTAGAGGATAATTAACCCTAGGGTTATAGTAGTCGTCTCACCGAAAGTAGCGACTCGACGTAAATACCGACTCGACGGAAATGACCATGTAAACAACTTTGGAATGTGCAGCGTCCGTACATTCAGTTACAGTGTAGCGCTCGTGTAATCTCGACCTACGGTTGTTGGAGCTTGTCAGCCAGCTAGTCTAGGCGGAGTCACGCAGGACGTTCAAATTTTGATCACTGATCATAACTTTCGAGTGTACCTTCAAAGTCCTAGCAGAGAGTAACCTAAATTGATGCTAGGACTGTCTGTCCTTTCTCAGTCACCTGTATAACAAGTGTTTAGTGTGACTCAGCCACTTGTACACAAGTTTTGGGATGCTGGTGTTTACTTGTAGTGACGTGTACGCGTTGCTAATCAATTTGTACATGCTTACATGTAATACTAAAATTTTTAGTAAGTGCTTTCCAGTACATGTGCAGCAGCTGTTTGGTGTTGTTAACCCTATAGACGTTGTTGTGATTGGAGTACGTACACCCGTGCCTCGTTGTGTAGGCTAAAATGATCAATCGTTCGGTATTCTAGCTAGGAACACACGCCTACTGTTAGGTAAGTTTCCTGCTTTGCAGTGCGTTTGGAAGCACATTGCTGATTCCACTCATGACCGGATCCGGAGGGGAGTTCAAGGGGTTGAAACCCCCTCTTTTCCAATAGGCGTTGTTCAATAATTTCATATAATTTCATTAGAAAAGAGAAAATTAGTAATGCTATAAATATCTGCTACCAGGTGAACCCCCTCTTTCCAAATTCCTGGATCCTGCCCTGCTACTGTACAACCAAGGTACCCGGAACTGGAAAGGAGTCAATTTCTCGTCGCCTAGGGTTCACCACAGTTAGTGCTCCCTTTCATTGAAAGAGGACAATTAGAGATAAATAACAGCGTGCTGGATGACGGCTGATCACTGCACACCAGATGTGTTTGAGTACACACACACACACACACACACACACACACACACACACACACACACACACACACACACACACACACACACACACACACACACACACACACACACACACACACACACACAAACACACACATAAACACACACCAGCACGCACACACGCACGCACGCACACACACACACACACACACACACACACACACACACATCAACTATATCTGAAATAAATTCTGACATGACTAATAGTGTTGTTTATATTTGTTTATGCGTGTTTGATTGTATAGTACCATATACACTTGTTATATATTTATGCTCACATGCATCTATGCAATATTTCCCTAAGTCTATTTTTGCTTTAGTTTATATGCAGAATTCTGGAGAATTGAGTAATAGTGGACCTGGTCCAACCATCGCTCTACTTGATTGAATTCAGAGCCACATAGAAAGAATAATTGCTGTGATAAGCTTGTAAGGTACTGTAAGTTAACTTTCAAGAATTTCAAATTCTTCGTTAGTAGGCCTACTATAAAAGAGGAAACGAGTGTATAAGCAAAAATTAGACTTATGGATAATCCTTATGTATAGGCATGCAATGTATATATACCTGTCATTTAGATTCACAGTTACTGTGTTGGTTGTGGTGCCTAGAAACGCATACATTAGTGGTACAGACTACTGTTCTATTTCACGAATGTCTTAAATTCTTTTTAGCATCTTACTCTTTCTGTAGAATTTTCGAATTAGTAATATGACAGTTACTAACAGAAAAGCCAAAGTTGCTGCTGCCACAAGTACGTACTTCCAGCATGGAAATTCTGTCATGAAATAAGACAAGTCACGTGATATAACGTCAGCGGACTAAATTTGTTCATACCTTTAGTGGTGGAATTAGAATTAGTGCTGAGCGTGCTGTTGTCGAGTTCTTCGATATGAATACCGTTGTTTTCAAAAGCGGTGGGTGTTATTTCTAGTCGTGAATCCGTCGTTGGATATACTGCGGTCTTCTTCGAATTCTCTAGCCAGTTTATTAAAAGTATGGTCTCTGGCCGGCTTGCTGCAATTGTGCTTTCTAGCCGGTTTGCTGCAGTTCTGGCTTCTAGCCGGTTTGCTGCAATTGTACTTTCTGACCGAATTGTAGTTTCTGGTCGGTTTGCAACATTTGTAGTTTTTGGTAGGTTTGTTGCAATTGTTGTAGTTTCTGTCCGGTTTGCTGCAATTGTAGTTTCTGGCCGGTTTGCTACAATTGTGCTTTCTGGTCGGTTTGCTGCAATTGTACTTTCTGACCGAATTATTGTAGTTTCTGTCCGGTTTGCTGCAATTGTAGTTTTTGGTCGGTTTGTTGCAATTGTTGTAGGTTCTGGCCAGTTTGCTACAATTGTGCTTTCTTGCCGGTTTGCTGCAGTTCTGGTTTCTGACCGGTTTGCTGTAATTGTACTTTCTGACCGAATTATTGTAGTTTCTGGCCGGTTTGCTGCATTAGTAGTTTTTGGTTGGTTTGTTGCAATTATTGTAGTTTCTGGCTGGTTTGCCGCAATTGTAGTTTCTGGCCGGTTTGTTGCAATTGTTGTAGTTTCTGGCCGGTTTGCTGCAATTGTAGTTTTTGGTCGGTTTGTTGCAATTGTTGTAGTTTCTAGACGGTTTGCTGTAATTTTAGTTTTGGGTTGGTTTGTTGCAATTGTAGCTTTTGGTTGGTTTGCTGCAATGGTAGCTTTTGGTCGGTTTGTTGCAATTGTAGTTTTTGGCCAGTGTACTACAATTGCGCTTTCTTGCCCATTTGCTGCAGTTCTGGTTTCTGACCGGTTTGCTGCAATTGTACTTTCTGACCGAATTGTTGTAGTTTCTGGCCGGTTTGCTACAATTGTGGTTTTCATACGGTTTGCTGCAAATGCGGTTTGTAACGCTTTTAAAGTCGGCCTAGTGTAAGTAGATGACTTGGTTTGTATGTTCCCAACATAATAACTTGCGCCTGCAAAATAAAATAAAAATACTTTGCAGGTTTGAGTGTAGAAAAATTAAAGTTACTGTTTACATGCATATTTATCCTTTGTGTTTAAATATACTTGAAATTACCGTAAACTTGTAGGAAGAAAGACTGTGTCGAAACATTGAAGCAATTGGCAGCTCGAAGAGATATGGTACCGCTGTCTTCCGTTCTTAGAGGACCGAATTCCAAACAGCTGCCGTTGATTGTATATCGAGACGCATTGACTGTGGACTCTAGTCGCTCACTGTCATTGCGAGGTGAGTGGTACAGAGACACTGTAGGAAGAGGAGCACCTGTTATCGTAAAACACAAGCGAAGTAGAGAGTTCCTGTTCACTGTTATGGTGCGAGATGTGTTGAGAAGACGCAACGCTGGCTGCTCTGCAACAGTACCGGCAAATGGTTAGTCAATACGGCTTGACTCTAAACCCAGTCGTTTTGCAAATTGTTACGTCATTCTAAAATTGATATTTATGATGCACTTGTTGGTATTGAGTCACTGGGCCGGATCTAGAGGGGGTTATGGCGTTGCCACCTCTCTTTTCTAACCCCTTTTTTCCAACAAGCGAGGTTCAATAATTTTATATAATTTCATTAGAAAAGAGAAAATTAGTAATACTATAAATAACTGCTAACGGTGAACCCCTCTTTCAAAAATTCCTAGATTCAGCGCTGTTGACAATAACTGTTGTAGTTGTTAACATTAAGTTTAAGTACGTAGGCTAGTATTTTGTATTTTGTATTTGCATTTTGTTGTGAAAAGTAACATAATGTTGTAGTTCTACAGTCGTAGCATTGTTAATTAATTAAATCTCCTAGACTGTTTCCAGGAAAGACTTTGCTGTCAGTCTGTTTGTGCTCTTAAGTAAAAAGACTGCGTCTTATTTGATCTTGCAGAACAATCTCGAGCTCGCTGCTCACACTGTTTAATTTTCATTATTTAATTTAAAAATTCACAGTTTTGTTTATTGTTTTGTGTTGTCATCTATTAATTAGATTTACCAAAAATTTAAAAAAATTAGAAATCTTTGATTTTCCGACAGCAGTCTACAATTAATTTACAGTTGAGGTAGCAACTTGTCTTCAGGTTAGATGCTAACTTGCAGATAAGTCACCTTACGTATTTAGAAAAGAAGCGTGTTACTTAGTGGGGCCATTGCTTGCAACTTGAACTACTTGCTTCTGGTTACTCTGTAGTTTACAACACGCACGCCTATCAGCAACGCAAACCGTATAGTTGGGAAGCTCGAGGCTACAATTAACTTTATATGTTAGTCTTGAAACAATGACTATTTTTTGGGTGAAATATTTAGTTGTTAATAAATCGTAGTATATAAAAACATTAATATTAATTGAAATTATTAGTAATAATAATTCAAAGTGTTTTATCTACCGCTTTAGTTAGTTGTCAAAGCCAATCCTTTTGAATATATTGACAACATTCTGTTTGTTGATCATAACTAGGCAACACCGAGTTAGAAATTCTCCTATTCCTTAGCACTTTTTATCTCACAATTTGCAAATCTCTTGTCCTTCTATTAGAATGAGTCGGCCACTAAAGTCTGTTCAATTATTGGAGAGGACGTGGGAACTGTGGTTAATAGTTAGTACGAAGTGGCAGGTCTGTAGCTGTCGAGGTAGATTTATAGTAATTTTTAGAAGATTTACATACGGGAGAGATGCGCCATTGTAAAAAAAACGTGCTCAAACAGGCGCTAAGGAATGGAAGAGCAGAGATGGGCGTTGCTAAAGGGGAAGTTCAACAAAAATGAACTTAACTTGTATGAGTAGATCTTACGAAGACAAATCGATCGGTATAAGTTACACCGTTATCTTCGCTTTTCTATACGAGAACGAGCGATGTTTCTGTGATGTGCAACGCCCACGCGCCTGCTCCGCGCTGCTTGGTCGATTAAGCTCCGCCCACTGCAAACGAATCAATGCGTTTACGGATGACTGCTACAGATATATCGAGATTGCCGAATGTGAATGCGAAGATATTATGAAGATATGTCTTCTTGCCGTCAGTGGTTCCTCTCTAAAGTAAAATGGTGTCTGTAGAGCTGTTTTCCCGCCAGACTTTGAAGAAGAATTCCTCAATGTCACGGTATACCTAGAGAACGCGCTTGTGCTTGAGTATTTGTTTATACTTGTTCTTTTAATATCCGAAGAGAAACGTTCAGCGCGCCGTCTGGCATGTGCAACAGAGGACGATCCTATTTTTACATCCGGGATTGTAACCCTGCACCAATCAAGAAGTGAGCAGACCCGATGTGAAAATAAGAACGTCTTCTGTAGCACACGCCAGACGGTGCGCTGAACGTTTCTTTTCAGATATTAAAAGAACAAGGATAAAAAATACTCAAGCACAAGCGCGTTCTCTAGGTAAGCCGTGGTATATTGAGGAATTCTGCTTCAAAGTCTGGCGGGAAAACAGCTCTACCGACACCATTTACTTTAGAGAGGAACCACTGACAGCAAGAAGGCATATCTTCATAATATCTTTGCATTCACATTTGGCAATCTCGATATATCCGTAGCAGTCATCCGTAAACGCATTGATTCACAGTGGGCGGAGCTTAATCGACAAGGAAGCGAGGAGCAGGCGCGTGAGCGTTGCACATCACAGTAAGATCGCTCGTTCTCGTATACAAAGACGAAGATAACGGAGTAACTTATACCGATCGATTTGTCTTCGTAAGATCTACTCATACACGTTAAGTTCATTTTTGCTGGACTTTCCCTTTATTTCCGGCTAGTGAAATAAACGGTTCCAGTTTAGCTATGAACTTAGGTTCAAAGGTTCAACCAAGGCCTCAACTACATTAGCTTGCTAGCTACAGCTGTTTTACTATCAATCCATAGTTTATAGTACGTCCCCGTCATCTTTCAAGTAGTGGGCGTTATAGCGGTGGCTTTGAAGTTATCAGACACCTGGTGTAAATGCAAGAGGAGGGCAGGGCCAAGCGCGTGTCATACAGAAAGTTACAAATTGTGTCGTAATAAAGTACCAATCACAGTATTCATTAGCTGATCTGGAACCTCCTCCTTCTGAGCTTTCCAATGATGTTGGAATCAACCTACTAGGACGTCCACTTCAGGAGATACGGGTTTCCCCCACGTCCTCTCTAATATTATAGATATCAATATTGAACAAATCCCTCCTCTGTCTCATATCTGCATGAATAGCTTTCTAATGTGTAAAGAATTTATGTAAAAACAGGGCTCAAGACTAGCAAGATGATCGATGTATCTCTCAACCCAGACAACATCTATACGTACAAACATACACAAAATATACATCTTACTTCCAATTTTTATTCTTCCTGTATTGCTTGAATAAATTATCTTTTTGGTGTCATTGACGAAAGCAAGTTGATAGAAGAGCGTTCTCTCGGCTAAGAGAGTGATGTTGATAATCACCAAACGACTATACATTGCAGAGATTTGTACAGGTGAATCAAAAAGATCAGAGGTCAAGGAAGGCACGAAAAACCATCTCGCTCTGGTCCTTTTGACTGCTTTGGCTGTCACGGTCATTGTTGTGTCGCGGAGGCCGTACATAGTCAACGAAGTCGATTCCAGGAAATGTTGATTACCTACAGGCAGAAAACAATGCAAATATGCGAAGGTGAGTGACAGAGTCAGCAGTCAACGTATACCACAAGAGATGTCAGCATCGATGCTGTCTGAGCACAAGACCATGCTAACAAAAGCAGTGAATGCTGCGCAATTCATTGTACTATAGCTGCACTGTAGAGAGCGTTCTCTGGAAGTGAAAACCGCGGATATCGCACTGACAATCGACTACTTTCTATCTCTGGATACTATCATCAGGAAACTGACACCCAGTATCTACAATGGCACAATGTGGTCATCCGGATACTCCCAAGAACCACAGACTTCATAGACGAAGTGTGATAGATGTTGTCTCTAGATCTGTGATCATGTCTACTGAACTAGAGTGACAGACCTTTTGTGCAGCATGTCTAGATTCTGAATTGAAATTACCAAAACGCAACTACTAATGCCAATAGTGGTACACAAAAGGGCTGCATGCATACAGACCATAGACAGGGGGTATTATTAGATGGTAACTTATCTTTTTTCTAGTGGTTCCACCTAGTCTCGTGATCATTCCCTATATACACGTCATCAATCAGCGTAGAAATAAATACTATTTAATTAACATAAACGCTACTTGGCAACACGACACCAGTCTCTACAGACGCATGCGCATACTCTAGCGCGTTTTGTATAGCTTGTAGAAATCTAGTACTGTAGAAATCTTGTACTCAGTAATTGTAGATATCTACTTAGTGCTGTAGATATCTAGTACTGTAGATATCTAGTACCGTGGATGTCTAGTACTATAGATATTTAGTACCGTAAATATCTAGTATTGTCGATATCTAGTACTGTAGATATAAAGCATTGCATATATCAAGTAGTGTAGATATCTTGTATCGTAGATATCTAGTGCATGTACTGTAAATATCTAGTACTGTAGATATCTAGTACTGTAGATATCTAGTACTGTAGACATCTAGTACTGTAGATATCTAGTACTGTAGATATCTAGTACTGTAGATATCTAGTAAATATCTAGTACTGTAGATATCTTGTACTGTCGATATTTAGTACCGTAGCTATCTAGTACCGTAGATATCTAGCACTGTAGATATCTAGTACTGGAGATATCTAGCACTGTAGATATCTAGCACTGTAGATATCTAGTAATGTAGATATCTAGTAATGTAAATATCTAGTACCGTAGATATCTGGTACTGTAGATAATTAGTGCCGTTGATATCAAGTACCGTCGATATCTATTACTGTAGATATCTAGTACTGTAGATATCTAGTACTGTAGATATATTGTACTGTAGATATTTAGTACCGTAGCTATCTAGTATCGTAGATATCTAGTACTCTAGATATCTAGTACCGTAGCTGTCTAGTACCGTAGATATCTAGTACTCTAGATATCTAGTAGCATAGATATCTAGTACTGTAGATATCTAGTACCATAGATATCTAGTAGCATAGATATCTAGCACTGTAGATATCTACCACTGTAGATATCTAGTAATGTAGATATCTAGTATTGTAGATATCTAGTATTTTAGATATCTAGTACTGTAGATATCTAGTACTGTAGATATCAAGTATTGTAGATATCTAGTACTGTAGATATCTAGTACTGTAGATATCTAGTACTGTAGATATCTAGTAATGTAAATATAGTACTGTATATATCTAGTATTGTTGATATTTAGGACTCTAGATAACTAGAACTCATGATTACAATCTTTTGTTAGGAAAAGAAAACTCACCTGAAGTTTCGGCCAGACTTAGATCAGTCAGTGGAAAGGGAACTGGTGCCTTCTTACAAGCAATCGCAACGTCAAACGAGCTTGCACTAAAACCCGGCGAATTTCGCCTAGCAGCTTGTTTACGTTTAGGGCTTTACCTTCCTTTTCAGGGAATGCAAGATAAGTGCGATTGTGGGACACACCTTGACTCTTTTAGGTATCATCTCATGACATGTAAACACGGATGAGGTCCCGTTTTGGGCTCATGACTCAATTGTAAGCTCTTGGTCGAAATGCTTGAAAGAGCTGGCCGTTCTCCACAAGAAAGAACCAAAACATAGATATCTGAACAATGAGGGTAGACCTGATATTCTCATTTGCGACACCGGTATTTTGTCTGCTCAGGAGATGGATATTTCACTTGCCAATCCCTGGAGTAAAGAGGTCGTCAAAATTGCGCAAAACTGGGTAGATTTGCTGCAATGGAAAGAGAAGAAATGAAAAATGTTAAATATGACAACGAGATTCTTCCAGGAGGTAGTGCACCAAAATGCATACCTGTAGTGTTCGAGCACTTTGGCACCTGGGGAGTTTCCGCTGAGCGTCTGCTGAACACTTTATCGCTCAAGTCCAAAGATAAAGAAGGAAAGAACAACTCTGCTGACTTCAAGACCTACTGGAGACGTCGGTTTTCCGTTACACTGCTGAAACTAAATGCTCGTGTGATGATGAAAAAACTGAACATTGTTCAAGGTGGTTCCATTTTAGATGATGAACTCAGGCGTGTCCAGGCACGCCCACATTAGTTTCTTAAGTTAGAGTTTAGGTTTGAGTTTAGTTGACATTTTATGTAGTTTGCCGTATCTATCGAATGTCATTGTACTAGAGAATTAGATATATCTAATAAAAAAACTAGAAATCTAGATATCTAGTATTGTAGATATCAAGTACTGCAGATATCTAGCTGTGTAGATATCTAGCACTGTAGATATATATTACTTTAGATATTTAGTACTGTAGATATTTAGTATCATAGATATCTAGTACCGTAGATACCTAATACCGTAGATACCTAGTACTGTAGATATCTAGTACTGTAGATATCTAGTACTGTAGATATCAAGTAGCGTAGATATCTAGTACCGTAGATATCTAGTACTGTAGATATCTAGTACTTTTGATATCTAGTACTGTAGATATGTAATACTGTAGATATCTAGTACCGTAGATATTAATTGTGCCGTAGATATCTAGTAACGTAGATATCCAGTACTGTAGATATCTGTTACTCCAGATATCTAGTACCGTAGATATCTAGTAATGTAGATATATAGTACTGTAGATATCTAGTATTGCAGATACCTAGTACCGTAGATATCTAGTACCGTATATATTTAGTACTGTAGATATCTAGTACTGTGGATATCTAGTACGGTAGATATCTAGTACTTATATATTGATGGAAATCCAATGCGCCGTTCTAGAGAAATTTGAGCGCAAGTGGCGGTGTTTTTGATCAGCAAGAAATAGCGCCGTCCCAAGAAAACTCTGAAAGACAGCGACACCTTCACTGTGGACCTCGATCAATTCCGCGTGCATCATGCAAACTTTGAACTGAAGTTGTTCGGTAGTTTTGGCGTGATTGATGTTACAGACAGACAGACAGACAGACAGAATCAAGTTTATTGTCAACAATCTTCACTACTACAAACAGTTATTGTTAAAATGAAATGTTCTACTTGTAGTCCGAGACTATTGCTAATGAGTAAAACACTGAATGTCTCTATCTACTCCCAAAACACTGTCATCTCCTAATGAGCGCACAGAAAGCCTTGACAGCTTCCGCAAAATCACTCTGCTGTTGCATTTTTGAAGAGTAATAGACAGTCTTTTCCTCCAGAAGGTTTTAAACTCTACCGCAATTCTTCTTCCATCAAAGCCTCTCGCCTTCTTCCCCAGTTCATTCATCAGCTCGTCAGCCTTTAAGCCCCACCTGCCGAAGTGTTCAAAGACGAGTGGGACAACTATAGGCTTCGATCCATCCGCAAGCGATTCCTCTGAGTATTTTTTTGACTTTGCTGCCTCTCGTTTAGCTGCTGCATGGCCACCTTCTCTGGCTGCATCTTTAATAATGTCTTTGCTCCAAGGGTGAGCTATCGAAACATCACATTCTTTTGTGATCCCAGTGTCAGTGTCGTAAAGCGTGATGTCAGGCCGGTTTTCGTTGTCTACAAATCGCTGTCTCGGTTCTATTTGATGGGGAATGAGTAAATCGCTTAGGCAATCACTCCATGCAGACACTATGGAGTTATGCGTCCACACAGGTCCACCTCCATATTTACATGTCAAAAGGTGACAGACAGACAGACAGACAGACAGACAGACAGACAGACAGAAAGATCAAACTTTTACATAGAGAGATGCAGAATAAACAAAAATTACTAAAATTACTGCAGAAAGTTTGGATAGAAAATGTAGTCATCATTGCGTCTTTTGGCTGCTATTTGTTGTATACGCGCTAACATCCTAGGTTTCATGGATAGCTGTAACAAATTTAGACTTTTGTCTATTGTGATTTAGCATTCCTAGGAACAAATATTTTGTTTAGCTTTACATTCGTCACTCAAAATCAGTCTGTTTCTTCGAGACCCATCACTGATTTGACAGACTACCTTACTCCTGCATCGAACAAACAAACAAGTCCCACTAAATCACATAAACAAACAAGTCCTCCTACATCGAACAGACAAACAAGTCCAACTACATCAGATAAACAAACAAGTCCAACTAAAGCAAATAAACAAATATAAGTCAGTCGACAACTTACCAACAGAGAGTGAGTCTAACTACAGAATATCGTAAGTCAGCTACTCATCCAATGGCAAGAGGTAACATGTAACAATATGTTACAAAACCTCTATCCTGCGTAACACATATTTCTAACACAGAAACGTCTCCTCCACCTCAGAAAGATTGTAGCTCTCAAGGTTCTAATCTTGCAGCGTACTGTTAACAGAATCCTGAATATTGTATACTATGTATCAATAGGAATTCCTGTAAACATTATTGCTGCAGCATGTATTAATGCACTAGTTTTGATCGTCGTGATCGTTAAATTATTGTTGGTTGCAAACAAAAATCAGGTAAAATTGAAATATGTTAATTAACTAGAGACCTATAGCATTAAAACATAATCGTATTTTGCAGCTCACAAAAGGACATTAGACTCAGACCTTCAAACAATTGAACACATTTATGCAAACAGGTAAAGTGCGGTTTCTAAGATCGTCATGCACACACGTATTTACAAATTAATTCAAAATTTAAAATGCTTGCAGTTAATTGGTCTTAGATTTGTAATGATATTTGGCACGTAACGTGTCTTAGTGTAAAATAATTATACGTAATGAACCTAGATCAGAGTAACAAATTACGAAGGACAAGTTGGTATCTCTAGTAAATGTATCTTCATTTATATATTACTGTATGCTACTGTATACATTATATTAGAATAGTGTCTACTTATTGATTTGATGTAGTTAATTAAATAAATATTACATTTATTGGTATATGTGTTACTATCTGTTAGCAAAAATAGGACAATTTACAAGCTATGACATTCAGACTGAGATACTGGAAATTGATGCTGAGGTAAATAAATGTCAGCTTCCCATCAACAGATTGTTGTGCTTGATAAGTGTGCGAGTAGTATGTTAATTAATTAAACAACTCACCAAAATTCTTTGGTAATGTGTTCATCTAAACGTGCGATATAATGTAAGTTTTACATAAAGCGCTAAACGTACATAGCGAGCGTTATCTCCACTTAAAATTTGCATTTATTACCATTATTTATCTTTCATTTGTATCTTTAATGTATCTGTATAGATAGCAAAACCGCAGTATCTGCTTATAGCAATACACGTGTATTTTTGTTAGATTTTTTCTAAAAATGTTATGTCTGCTTATAGAGTCGATTTATCAAATGTAGAAATACAATCTATACACAACAATGTGAACGAGGTCTACAAAAGTGCTGAATTCGAATTTCCCAACGCACGTGCAGCTCGCGAGGAAGGAGTGGCAGCTGATCATGACGAACACGACGATGTATACGAGACGGCAATTCAGAACAATACAGCTTACGGAACTTCTTGATGACATTATTCTTCAGCATGCATTCAGCCACTGTACAAACGCACGCTACTTAGTAATTAGTGCTAAAACACTTTTGCATGGATGAGCGAATGCGGTCGTGATTTGCTGAAAACGGAAGTCACTAGATAATGTTGTAAGCAAAAGCTATGCTACAAAATCCATGGCAGCGTGCCTATACACGTACAATACACACGTACCAAAAACTAGCCTCGTTCCCAGACTCACATGAGCCTGGCAGTGTTTGGACCGGGAGGCTGAAAGTGTTATACGGGAACCGGACACTGCAAAGCCCACGTGAGTCTATAGACGAGGCTACCAAAAACTAACTAAATTTTACAATGTACGTTCCAACTGCGCGTGCGTCTACATGTGCGTGTTGCGTTTGTAAGGTTGTTTCTACGATCTCATAATTCTATTCACATAGAAATCTCTCTGTCGTTGCTGTTTACTGGCTAAAAGTTGCATGAAAGCCAATGTTGGAGATCTATCAGATACTGTATACAGAAAACAATCAAAACTTTCTCAAACTAGGCAAATGAAATAGCAAGTATTAGAATGTCTTACAAGCAAGTTAGTTGACGAATACATGTTGTAGGTATGCAGTAGAGTGTAAGGACAATGAGTACGCACTTGCTGTTGATGACACATTCGTCACACCACGCGGAAGTAGGAGTGAACACAATACATCAGGTCACAACCAGTTGCAGCAAACGACCTTTGATCATCCGGTTGAAGATACTACGTCGTTGTGTGTGAACATTTCCGACAACAAACCCAGTTAGAGAGTGAGAGCGGTAATCGCGTCTCGTAAGAAAGGAGACCTGCTGGTATGAGATCATCGCACATAGTGTTTCTGTTACTCGGAGCAGTCATCAAGTATGCAGCAACTGAGCAAGAATGCATATGCGGTAAATCAATGCAATTTTGTCGCATTGCTTTGACATCATAAAATGTGTCTGTAGGTGTAGGGCCTCACAATTACAGCCTCGACTCTCCAAAATTTACCATCTACCAGCTTCTAGAAAGACGCGTTAATCTCATTATTTCATTGGCGGGCAATAGATCAGAGTCATACAGATGGGATGTCTACCAAGAAAATTTTAAATTAGAATTTAAAGCAATTGCACTGCTGCGTAAAAAAGGAACTATTAAAACAATGAAATCGAATGTTAGTGTACTTGTACAAAACTCAAGTTACAACGGAACTCAAATCGATAACATTCAAGTTATTAATAATGAGGCTATACGTCGAAGCAAGCGTGTTACAATTAACACTGGCGGTAAGCATTACTACTCTGATTTATATTTCAGAAGTAAATATCTACAATATGTTCACATTTAGACTATCCTTCTGTTGACCTAGTAAACGCAACCATTTGTGACAATAGCATTTCTGTGTGCGTCAATATTACTGGCACTCCGCCTCCTTCTACTACAATGCAGACCCTAGAAGACGTCATTATGGCAGCTAAAAATCAAACTCAGTTTTGTTCTACATTTGACAAGCCTAGCGTTATAAACATTCTAACTGTCTTCATTACTGCATCCAATTGTTTTGGAAGTACTACTGCAAATGCATCCATCAGTTTTATAAATTGTAAGTATGAACAATATTTTAAACAAAATTATTAACAAGTTTGTTGTTTATTCTATTTAGATATTTCTCGTTGCAATTTTACGACTTGCTCAGCTATTGAAAGTTCTACATTAGATCTTCAGCAGCTTGCTAGTACAGCAAGTTCTGTTTCGTGCAGATAAGATCGTATGCTGTGTGTTAAAACATCACTTAATTATTTAAAATAATATTAGACCTGATAAATAAATAAGTCTACAATTCTAGTGTAGACTGATGCTACATTCTAAAGAAGACTAGCAGAGGGCCCGGGTATAATTGCCCGGGCAAAAGAGCAGGATTTACGTTTAATTAATTAATTATAACACAAGTACTGTACCTATGTGGTGATCTGTTACACGAAATAGGCGGAGACAACACAAACTCCCGAATAATTTGTTCCCTTAGCCTTTAAGTTTTTCATTTCCGTACTTCTTAGAACCCGGATATAGTCACAAATATCTTACTCATAATTAGAGACGTTCCCAGTAAGAAGCGATTCGCTCCGTTTATACTGTCCGAGAGCATTTCAAATTTGATGGAGATCCAATGCGCCGTTCTAGAGAAGTTTGAGCGGAGGTGGCGGTGTGTTCGATCAGCAAGAAAAGCGCCGTCCCAAGAAAACTCTGAAAGACAGCGACACCTTCACTGTGGACCTCGATCAATTCCGCGTGCATCATGCAAACTTTGAACTGAAGTTGTTCGGTAGTTTTGGCGTGATTGATGTTACAGACAGGCAGACAGACAGACAGATGTTACAGACAGGCAGACAGACAGACAGATGTTACAGACAGGAGACAGATCCCGGATGAAGAACTGGCCGTTATGATAATTTGAACACTCGTTTCAAAGGATTTGAAATAGACATTCATGTCATGTCTCGTGGTGAACAATGTCCGTTTCCATACTGTCAGATGTCAGGATCTGTACAGCGTGTTTTAAGCCACATCCGTGATGTTCATGATTCCTCTCTTCTACCGTCATCTTTTATCGACCGTCTTCACCTACGTCAATGCGGCAGCTGTAAAAAGTGGTTTCTGAAACTTGCGCAACACAAGTCAAAATGTCCTGATCGTAAGATGAAACCTGACAAGAACACAAGTCATGAAACGTGTCAAGCAACAGATCAAGATCTCACTGAAAACATGCTAGATGTAGCCCGTAATTTGTCTGAAGATCATACCCATGATCGGGCGCTTTCTGAAGTTCCTTCAGTTCCTGTGGATGATCAAATTTCTTGCAAAGATCAAGCGTGGTCTTTTATACGGGACATCTCGGTAAATGACATTCTTTGTGCTTACCTTCCTCCTATTGTTCGTGGCATTTCACCATCTCTGAAATCGCTATTCCTGGATTGTTGTGATATTTCTTTGACCAAAATCCTTCAAGACCCCAGTGATGATGTTGGCTGGAAACTGTTTCTGTTAATACCCAGGATGATTCTGTGCCATCGTAGAGGAGGTATTTCTGCAATTAGGCAGGCAAGGTCAAAATTTCTTTTGTTTCTCAATTTTCAATGGGAGCAGCTTCTAAGTCTGCAGACATCGTCTTCTCTCAAGCATCCATCAAAGGACTCACAACTCGGTCTGAATCATCAGAAAGCTCTTCGGCTAGTTAGATGTGGAGAACTATCTCGAGCAGCTAAATTGCTTGTGAGCCCTGGTCTTGCTTCTGTTTCTGACGAAACAGTTTTGAAACTTGCTTCCAAGCATCCAACTAGACTAAAAGATGTGTTGTGTTTCGATGACAGTTTGCCTCAACCAATCAATCTTTCTGAATCATTATTCTTTGCTACTCTCACTAAACTTCCAAAATGTTCTGGATCTGGTCCTTCCGGTTGGAACTTTGAACATTTCAAAATATTGGCAAGCAGATCTACTACTGCTGAGAAGTTCTTTGCTGTTTGTGAACAGCTCGCAAGAGGAGACGTTCCAAAGAGTGTTGTAAAGTTACTGTCAGCCTCACGTCTCATAGCTCTCCCCAAACTCAATGGAGATGTAAGGCCAATCGCTATCGGCGAATGTATTCGACGACTTACTGCCAAAGTTCTGTGTCTTCAAAAGAAGGAGTCTTTTGCTGCCTATTTCTCGCCCCTTCAGCATGGTGTAGCCATTGAGGGAGGATCAGAACTTTTGCTTCACCATCTCAGTGTGCTTGCTGAAGCTCACCCTGACTGGGTTGTTTTAAAGACAGATTTGAAAAATGCTTTCAACTCAGTGGAACGATCCCACTTGTTACCTGAGGTGGCAAAAATATTTCCTGACATTTACCGTCACGTCCATCAAATGTATGCTGAGTTTAGTCCTCTAGTTTTCAACGATGGTCACAATGCTCACTTGCTGCAATCACAGGAAGGAGTTCACCAGGGCGATCCTCTTGGCCCAATGCTGTTTTCTGTCGCCTTACACCCATACCTTGTGGATCTTCAAGAAAGCCATCCATCGACTAGAGTTCTAGCATACCTAGATGATATGTTTTTCATTGGCCCCTTGGATGATGTTATTACATGCCTGGATGATGTGGAATCCAGTTTGAAGAAAATTGGTCTTAATATTGCTATTGAAAAATGTGAGCTATTTTGCAATGGTCTTACAACACCTCCTTGTCTCAACAGGGCCATTAGAGTTGTATCATCTGGAATTGACATCCTGGGAATCCCTATTGGGCAACAGCAGTATGTCACAGAATCTTGTTTGGACATCGCAAAATCAGGCCAGAGCCTTTGTGAGCAGATTTCATCTCTTAACGATCCTCAATCTGGAATGTTACTACTACGCTACTGTCATGTGCCTCGCATTAATCATATGGCACGGTCAGTGTGTCCTACTCAGCTAAGGTCTGCAGCTAGGTTTCATGATCAGCTGACAAAAGAAACCTTTTTGCAATTGGTTAGTTTTCGCAATATAGAAAATGACCAATGGCTGCAAGCAACTTTGCCCGTTCGCAATGGTGGGTTTGGGATGACATCAATAGAAACAACGTGTCATATTGCATTTGTATCCAGCTGGGCTCACTCTTTAAGTCGTCTTCCTCATTTGTTTGGAGATCTCACTAGTCCAATCAAGAACATCTCTTGTCCAATTCCAAGTTGTACTTCTGTTGGATCCATTAGTCATCAGCTTCATCTCGCTCTACCTGAAGACAAATCTCTAGCTGATCTGATGTGTAACACTAAAAAGTTACAACAAAAATTGAACTTGCAAAGAACTGACAACATTGTATCTTCTATTCTTGCAAACCCTCAATCTAAGCGTTCTTCTGCAAGATTTAGGTCTCTTCAGGGAACAGGAGCAGGTGCGTGGCTTGACTCAATACCACAATCAGCGAAGTTTGCATTAAAGCCTGGCGAGTTTCGTCTTGCAACACGCTTGAGACTGGGTTGTGAAATGCCCTTGGGATCTGTTGTGTCAACCTGTGAATGCGGAAAAGATGTTGACAGAGATGGCTATCACCTTCTAACATGCAAGAGCGGGGGCGGACCTGTCTGGACTCACGAAACACTGTCCAGTGTATGGAGCAGCTGCCTACAACAACTTAAAATGACACACCAAAGGGAACCAAGGAATTGCTACATTAATAGTAATGATAGACCTGATATCATTGCATTTGATGCACAATCTGGTTGCGATATCGAATTGGACATTTCTGTGGCTCACCCATGGGCACAACAGATTCTTTCTCAAGCAGCTTTGGAAGATGGTGCAGCTGCATCCAAAAGAGAGCTTGAAAAGGCACAGAAATATGGTGGTGAGTGGAACATGTGGGGTCGCACCTCTAACTGCATTGCCTTGGTTTTCGAACATTTTGGAAGATGGGGACAAGATGCTGTTGACTTTCTCAATCGCTTGTCACACCAGTCAACAGATGAAGATGGAAGATCAAATGGCAGAGAGTTCAAGACGTACTGGCGTCGCTGTTTATCAATAGCTTTACAAAGATGCAATGCTAATGTTTTATGTAAAAAATTAGGAAGAGTAGTACGATCAAAGGACTCAACTGAACCGTGTTTTGCTAATTAGATAGATTGATAAAGTAGCCCATTATGGGCTCTTAGACTTTGTGATTTTAGTTCTAATTGTCTTAGACTGTAATAGCGATGATGTGTGAAAATATATGTATTGACAGACAGACAGACAGACAGACAGACAGACAGATTTGTTTTATTGTCATCAAACGTCACTACTTACATCACTTGCTGCAGTACTAAAAGTTCTACTCTCCTACTGTTCTTCGTTTTAATTAATGAATAGAACTATGAATGGCTTTGTCCATCTCTAGCTTGTCTTGTCCATCCAAACAATTCAATGAAAGCCTAGATAGCTTTCTTAAAACAACTCTACTGTTACATTTCTGAATAATCACAGAAAATCTTCTTCTCCAATAGCTTCTAAACGCTGCTTCATTTTTCCTTCCCAGCATGTCTTTGGACTTCTTTGCAAGCTCATTTAAAAATTCCTCTGCTTTGGGTCCCCAACGACCAAAGTGTTCGAACACCAGAGGAGTAACAAAAGGCTTAGAACCATCTGGTAATGATTCTTTGCGATACTTTACTTCCTTCCTTGCCTCTCGTTTTGTTGCTGCATATCCACATGTCGTGGACGCTCCCTTGATGGTATCTTTGCTCCAGGGATGAGCCATAGCAACATCTATCTCTTTTGTTGTTCCTGAGTCTACGTCGTAAAATGTGATGTCTGGTCTATCTTCAGTGTGGATGTATCTGTGTCTTGGCTCAATCTGGTGGCATATGAGCAAATCGCTGAGACACTCGCTCTGACAGACAGACAGACAGACAGACAGACAGACAGACAGACAGACAGACAACAGACAGACAGAATGATCACACTTTTACATAGAGAGATGCAGCATAAACAAAAATTACTGAAACTTACTGCAGAGAAATTTTGGATAGAAAATGTAGTCATCATTGCGTCCTTTTGCTGCTATTTGTTGTATACGCGCAAACATCCTAGGTTTCATGGATAGCTGTAACAAATTTAGACTTTTGTGTATTGTGCTTTAGCATTCCTAGGAACAAATACTTTGTTTAGCTTTACATCCGTCATTCAAAATCAGTCTGTTTCTTCGAGACCAACCACTGATTTAACAAACTACCTTACTCCAGCAGCGAGCAAACAAACAAGTCCCACTAAATCACATAAACAAACAAGTCCTCCTACATCGAACAAACAAACAAGTCCAACTACATCAGATAGACCAACAAGTCCAACTAAAGCAAATCAATAAAATATAAGTCAGTCGAAAACTTACCAACAGAGAGTGAGTCTAACTACAAAAAATGAAGTTAGCTACTCATCCAATGGCAAGAGGTAACGTGTAACAATATGTTACAAAACTCTATCCTGTGTAACGCATATTTCTAACACAGAAACGTCTCCTCCGCCTCAGAAAGATTCTAGCTCTCAAGGTTCTAATCTTGCAGCGTACTGTTAACAAAATCCCAAATATTATATACTATGTATCAACAGGATTTCCTGTATACAATATTGCTGCTGCATGTATTAATGCACTAGTTTTGATCGTCGTGATCGTCATCATTATTGTTTGCTGCAAACGAAAATCAGGTAAAATTGAACTATGTTAACTAGAGACCTGTAGCACTAAAACATGATCAAATTTTGCAGCTCACAAAAGAACACTAGATTCAGACCTTAAAAAAACTGAACACATTTATGCAAACAGGTAAAGTGCTTTTTCTAAGATCGTTATTCACACACATGTATTTACAAAATAATTCAAATTTTAGTAAATGTTTGCAGTTAATTGGTCTTAAATTCGCAAAGTCATCTGGCACGTAAAGTGCCTTAGTGTAAAGTAATTATACGTAATGAACCTAAATCAGAGTAACAGATTACGAAAGACAACTTGGTATCTCTAGTAAATGTATTTTCATTTACATATTACTGTATACTACCCTATGCATTTCATTAGAATAGTGTCTACTTATGGTTTTGATCTAGCTAATTAAATAAATATTACATTTTATGGTATATGGGTTACTGTCTATTAGCAAAAAATAACAATTTACAAGCTATGACATTCAGACTGAGATACTGGAAATTGATGCTGAGAGACATAAATGCCAACTTTCTATCAACAGATTGTTGTGCTTGATAACTGTGCGAGTAATGTGTTAATTAATTAAACAATTCACCAAAATTCTTTTGCAATGTGATCATAAAAACCTGCGTTATAATATCAGTTTTACATAAAGTGGTAGGCCTTATCGATTCTTACTCTCCACTTCAAAAGTTTCATTTGCCACCTTTATTGATCTTTCATTTGTCTCTTTAATGTATCTGTACATATAGCAAAACAGCAGTATCTGTTTATAGCAATACAAGTGTATTTTTGTTAAATTGTTTTCTAAAAGTGATATGTCTAGCATGATCTGCATATAGAGTCGATTTATCAAATGTCGAATTACAATCTGTACACGACACTGCAAACGAGGTCTAGGAAAGTGCTGAATTCGAATTTCCCAACGCGCGTGCAGCTCGCGAGGAAGAAGTGGCAGCTGATCATGACGAACACAACGATGTATACGAGACGGCAATGCAGAATAATACAGCTTACGGAACTACTTGATGCGATATACTTCAGAATGCATTTAGCCACTGTGCTACTCAGTGATAAAACACTTTTGCATGGTGTTTGCGAATGCGCTCGTAATTTGCTGAAAACCGACGTCATTAATGTTATAAGCAAACATCATATATACACGTACAATACACACGTACCAAAAATTAACTAAATTTTACAAATCATGTACGTTCCAACTGCGCGTGCGTCTACGCATGCGTGTTGTATTTGTAAGGTTGTTACGATCTCATAATTTCATTGACTTCGAAGTTTCTCTGTAGTTGCTGACATAAATAGCAATTGCAGTTTGCATTGTTGTTTACTAGCTAAACGTTGCATTCAAGCCGATGTTGGAGATCTACAAGCTAAACAGAAAACAAATATAAATATTCTAAAATTTATATGTAGATGAAATATCAAGTATCAACATGTCTACAGCCAATTTGGTTAACGAATAGATGTTGTCTATTCAGTAGAGCGTATGGATAATGAGTTCTGCACTTGCTGTTTATGACACATTCGTCACACCACGCGGAAGTAGGAGTGAATACAACACATCAGGCCACCACTAGCTGCAGCAAGAGACCTTTGATCATTCAGTAGAAGATACTGCGTCGGCACTTCGGACTCCAAACCTGACCAGCAAAAGAGAGAGTGGTAATCACGTCTCCTAGGAAAGGGGACCTGCATACTTGTCAGTAGTATGAGATCATCTCTTAGAGTCTGTCTGTTACTCGGAGCAGTCATCAAGGTTGCATTAACTGAGCAAGAATACATATGCGGTAAATCAACGCAATTTTGTCACATTGCTTTCACATCATGAAATGTATTGACATTGTCTGTAGGTGTAGGACCTCACAATTACACTATCGACTCTCCAGCTTTTACCATCTATCAGCTAGTAGGACGATGCGTTAATCTAACTATTCCATTGGCGGGCAACAAATCAGAGTCATATAGATGGTATTTCTCCGAAGGAAATTCT
Source organism: Dehalococcoidia bacterium (assembly GCA_964274945.1). Classification (GTDB taxonomy): domain Bacteria; phylum Chloroflexota; class Dehalococcoidia; order Lucifugimonadales; family Lucifugimonadaceae; genus CAXXBX01. The sequence goes on from CAXXBX010000175.1 coordinate 60,210, forward strand.
AAATTAGAATCTAAAACATTTCAAGTGCTACGTAACAAAGGAATTTTCGAAACAATCAACTCGAATGCTACTATACTTTTACAAAACTCCAGTTACAACGGAATTCAAATCGCTAGCATTCAAGTTGTAAATAATAAGACAAATCTTCGAGGCAATTATGTTACAATTAACATTGGCAGTAAGCATTACTGCACATATTTACACTTCAGTAGTGAATATCTACAATATGTTTACATTTAGACTTTCCTGCCGTTGACCTTCTAGACGCAACCATTTGCGACAACAGCATCTCAGTCTGCGTCAATATCACTGGCACTCCGCCTCCTATTACTACCATACTGGCCCTAGAAGACGTCAATATGGCAGCTAAAAATCAAACTCAATTTTGTTCTACTTTTGACAAACCTAGCGTTCTAAACATTCTAACTGTCTTCATTACTGCATCTAATTGTTTTGGAAGTACTACTGCAAATGTATTCATTAGTTTTATAAATGGTAAGTATAAACAATATTTTAAACAAAATTATAAATAAATTTGTTGTTTATTTTATGTAGATATTTCTCGCTGCAATTTTACGACTTGCTCAGCTGTTGAAAGTTCCGTATTGAATCCTCAGCAGCTTGCTAGTACAGCAAGTGCTATTTCGTGCAGGTAAGATTGCATCTTGTTTGTAAAAGATCACTTAATTATTTAAAATTATATTAGACCTGATAAATAAATAAGTCTACACTAATGTAGCCACATTATTAGAAGACTAGCAGAGGGCCCGGGTCTACTTGCCCGAGCAAATAGAGCAGGATTCACAGTTAATTAGTAAAATTAATACAAATTTTTGCATGGTGATCTGCTCGTTTTGTTATACGAAATAGGCGGAGACAAAACAAACATCCGAATAATTTGTTCCTCGTGTAAATCCGTATTTTTACAACTCGGATAAAGTAAAAAATATCTTACTCGTCTCCAGTAAGAAGCGACTCGCTCCGTTTATACTGTCCGAGGTCACAAACGGGCATTTGAACTTGGTGGAGATCCAATGCGCTGTTCTAAATATATTCGAGCGCAAATGGCGGCGAGTTAAAATTCGATCAGCAAGAAATAGCACCGTCCCAAGAGAACTCTGAAAGGCACCTTCACTGCCGACCTCGATCGTGCATGTACTCACATTTCGTCATGCAAACTTTGAGCTGTCGTTGCTAGGTAGTTACAGACAGACAAAGGCGTACCGTGGCTTATAGGCTAGACTGGGCTATAGCCCCATCATTTGTAAGTGTGGTCGCAAAAATTGTGGACTGTAAGTACGTGTGAGGACAAAAGCTGTGTATATACACTACACTTTTCCAGTCTGGATATTCCACTGATTTTACCATCAGTCATGTAGAAACCAATAAGAGTGGGCGTGTTTACAAAAGTAGGCGTGTCCAGTATCATCGTGAAGTTTAATCCCCTCTTCCCCGATTTCTAGAGGTCACGCTACGCTTCTGGATAGACAGACAGACAGAGAAGACTTTTATTTAGAGAGATGCAGCATAAACAAGAATTACTGAATCTTATTGCAGAGACATTTTGGATAAAAAAATGTAGTCATCATTGCGTCTTTTGCTGCTATTTGTTGTATACGCAAACATCCTACGTTTCTTGGATAGCTGTAACAAATTTAGACTCCCGCTTATAATTATTGTACTCTACCTTTTTTTGAAACAATTTTTTTGTTTAGCTTTACGTCCGTCACTCGAAATCAGTCTGTTTCTTCGAGACCCACTATTGCTTCGACAGACTATCTTAGAACAAGTCCATCTACATCAGATAAACAAACAAGTACTCCTGCATCGATCAAACAAACAAGTTCCACTACATCAGATAAACCGACAGGTTCTCCCATGCAAGCAAATTCAACTACATCAGCTAAACAAACAAGTTCAACTAGAGGAAATCAACAAAAGTCAAGTCAGTCGACAACTTACCAACAGAGAGTGAGTCTAACTACAAAATATCGTAACTTAGCTACCAATTCAATGGCAAGAGGTAACATGTAGCAATATATTACAAAACCACTATCCTGTGTAACACATATTTTCAACACAGGAACGTCTTCTCCACCTCAGAAAGATTCTAGCTCTCAAGGTTCTAATCTTGCAGCGTACTGTTAACAAATTTCATAATTAATTATTGCATACTATATATATATATTTATCAACAGGAATTCCTGTATACATTATTGTTACAGCATGCGTTGGTGGACTAGTTTTGATCGTCGTGATCGTTATCATTATTGTTTGCTGCAAACGAAAATCAGGTGAACTTGAACTACCTGAGACCTGTACCACTAAAGCATGATCTTTTACGTTGCAGCTCGCAAAAGAGAATTGAACTCAGACCTTCAAACAACTGAACACATTTATGCAAACAGGTAACGTGCTTTTTCTAATATTGTCAAGCACACACATGAATTAAGAAATAATTCAAAGTTTGTATAAATGTTTGCAGTTAATTGGTCTTAAATTCGCAAAGCTATCTGGCACGTAGCGTGCCTTAGTGTAAAGTAATTATACGTAATGAACCTAAATCAGAGTAACAGATTACGAAAGACAACTTGTTATTTCTAGTAAATGTATTTTCATTTGCATATTACTGTATGCTACCCTATGCATTTTATTAGAATAGTGTCTACTTATGGTTTTGATCTAGCTAATTAAATAAATATTACATTTTATGGTATATGGGATTACTGTCTATTAGCAAAAAAGAACAATTTACAAGCTATGACATTCAGACTGAGATACTGGAAATTGATGCTGAGAGACATAAATGCCAACTTTCTATCAACAGATTGTTGTGCTTGATAACTGTGCGAGTAATGTGTTAATTAATTAAACAATTCACCAAAATTCTTTTGCAATGTGATCTTAAAAACGTGCGTTATAATATCAGTTTTACATAAAGTGGTAGGCCTACTTATCGAGCCTTAATTACTCTCCACTTCAAAGTTTCATTTACCACCCTTATTTATCTTTCATTTGTCTCTTTAATGTATCTGTACATATAGCAAAACAGCAGTATCTGTTTATAGCAATACAAGTGTATTTTTGTTAAATTGTTTTCTAAAAGTGATATGTCTAGCATGATCTGCATATAGAGTCGATTTATCAACTGTCGAATTACAATCTGTACACGACACTGCAAACGAGGTCTAGGAAAGTGCTGAATTCGAATTTCCCAATGCACGTGCAGCTCGCGAGGAAGAAGTGGCAGCTGATCATGACGAACACGACGATGTATACGAGACGGCAATGCAGAACAATACAGCTTACGGAACTACTTGATGCGATATACTTCAGAATGCATTTAGCCACTGTGCTACTCAATGATAAAACACTTTTGCATGGTGTTTGCAAATGCGCTCGTAATTTGCTGAAAACCGACGTCATTAATGTTATAAGCAAACATCATATATACACGTACAATACACACGTACCAAAAATTAACTAAATTTTACAAATCATGTACGTTCCAACTGCGCGTGCGTCTACGCATGCGTGTTGTATTTGTAAAGTTGTTACGATTTCATAATTTCATTGACTTCAAAGTTTGTCTGTAGTTGCTGATGTAAATAGCAATTGCAGTTTGCATTGTTGTTTACTAGCTAAACGTTGCATTCAAGCCGATGTTGAAGATCTACAAGCTAAACAGAAAACAAATATAAATTTTCTAAAATTTATGTGTAGATGAAATATCAAGTATCAACATGTCTACAGCCAATTTGGTTGACAAATATATGTTGTCTATGCAGTAGAGCGTATGGGTAATGAGTTCCGCACTTGCTGTTGATGACACATTCGTCACACCACGCGGAAGTAGGAGTGAACACAACACATCAGGCCACCACCAGTTGCAGCAAAAGACCTTTGATCATTCAGCTGAAGATACTGCGTTGGCATTTCGGACTCCAAGCCTGACCAGCAAAAGAGAGAGTGGTAATCACGTCTCCTAGGAAAGGGGACCTGCATACTTGTCAGTAGTATGAGATCATCGCTTAGAGTCTGTCTGTTACTCGGAGCAGTCATCAAGTATGCATTAACTGAGCAAGAATACATATGCGGTAAATCAACGCAATTTTGTCGCATTGCTTTCACATCATGAAATGTATTGACATTGTCTGTAGGTGTAGGACCTCACAATTACACTATCGACTCTCCAGCTTTTACCATCTACCAGCTAGTACAACGACGCGTTAATCTAACTATTCCATTGGCGGGCAACAAATCGGAGTCATATAGATGGTATTTCTCCGAAGGAAATTCTAAATTAGAATCTAAAACATTTCAAGTGCTACGTAACAATGGAACTATCGAAACAATCAACTCGAATGCTACTATACTTTTACAAAACTCCAATTACAGCAGAATTCAAATCGCTGGCATTCAAGTTGTAAATAATAAGACAAATCTTCGAGGCAATTATGTTACAATTAACATTGGCAGTAAGTATTATTGTACTAATTTACACTTCAGTAGTGAATATCTACAATATGTTTACATTTAGACTTTCCTGCTGTTGAGCTTTTAGACGCAACCATTTGCGACAACAGCATCTCAGTCTGCGTCAATATCACTGGCACTCCGCCTCCTATTACTACCATACTGGCCTTAGAAGACGTCAATATGGCAGCTAAAAATCAAACTCAATTTTGTTCTACTTTTGACAAACCTAGCGTTCTAAACATTCTAACTGTCTTCATTACTGCATCTAATTGTTTTGGAAGTACTACTGCAAATGTATCCATCAGTTTTATAAATGGTAAGTATGAACAATATTTTAAACAAAATTATAAATAAATTTGTTGTTTATTTTATGTAGATATTTCTCGTTGCAATTTTACGACTTGCTCAGCTGTTGAAAGTTCCGTATTGAATCCTCAGCAGCTTGCTAGTACAGCAAGTGCTATTTCGTGCAGGTAAGATTGCATCTTGTTTGTAAAAGATCACTAGATTATTTAAAATTATATTAGACCTGATAAATAAATAAGTCTACACTAATGTAGCCACATTATATAGAAGACTAGCAGAGGGCCCGGGTCTACTTGCCCGGGCAAATAGAGCAGGATTCACGGTTAATTAGTAAAAATTAATACAAATTTTCGCATGGTGATCTGCTCGTTTTGTTATACGAAATAGGCGGAGACAAAACAAACATCCGAATAATTTGTTCCTCGTGTAGATCCGTATTTTTACAACTCGGATATAGTAAAAAATATCTTACTTGTCCCCAGTAAGAAGCGACTCGCTCCGTTTATACTGTCCGAGGTCACAAACGGGCATTTGAACTTGGTGGAGATCCAATGCGCCGTTCTAAATATATTCGAGCGCAAGTGGCGGCGAGTTAAAATTCGATCAGCAAGAAATAGCACCGTCCCAAGAGAACTCTGAAAGGCACCTTCACTGTCGACCTTGATCGTGCATGTACTCACATTTCGTCATGCAAACTTTGAGCTGTCGTTGCTAGGTAGTTAGAGACAAACAAAGGTGTACCGTGGCTTATAGGCTAGACTGGGCTATAGCCCCATCATTTGTAAGTGTGGTCGCAAAAATTGTGGACTATAAGTACGTGCGAGGACAAAAGCTGTGTATATACACTACATTTTTCCAGTCTGCACATGCCACTGATTTTACCATCAGTCATGTAGAAACCAATAAGAGTGGGCGTGTTCACAAAAGTAGGCGTGTCCAGTATCATCGTGAAGTTTAATCCCCCCTCCGATTTCTAGAAGTCACACTACGCCTCTGGACAGAGAGACAGACAGATGAGACTTTTATTTAGAGAGATGCATCATAAACAACAATTACTAAAACTTATTGCAGAGACATTTTGGATAAGAATGTAGTCATCATTGCGTCTTTTGCTGCTATTTGTTGTATACGCAAACATCCTACGTTTCTTGGATAGCTGTAACAAATTTAGACTCCCGCTTATAATTATTGTACTCTACCTTTTTTTGAAACAAATTTTTTGTTTAGCTTTACGTCCGTCACTCGAAATCAGCTTGTTTCTTCGAGACCCACTATTGCTTCGACAGACTACCTTAGAACAAGTCCATCTACATCAGATAAACAAACAAGTACTCCTACATCGATCAAACAAACAAGTCCCTCTACATCAGATAAACCGACAGGTTTTCCCATGCAAGCAAATTCAACTACATCAACTAAAAAAACAAGTTCAACAAGAGGAAATCAACAAAAGTCAAGTCAGTCGACATCTTACCAACAGAGAGTGAGTCTAACTACAGAATATCGTAAGTTAGCTACCAATTCAATGGCAAGAGGTAACATGCAGCAATATATTACAAAACCACTATCCTGTGTAAAGCATATTTTCAACACAGGAACGTCTTCTCCACCTCAGAAAGATTCTACTTCTCAAGGTTCTAATCTTGCAGAGTACTGTTAACAAATTTCATAATTAATTATTGTATGCTATATATATGTATCAACAGGAATTCCTGTATACATTATTGTTGCAGCATGCGTTGGTGGACTAGTTTTGATCGTCGTGATCGTCATCATTATTGTTTGCTGCAAACGAAAATCAGGTAAACTTGAACTACCTGAGACCTGTACCACTAAAGCATGATCGTTTACGTTGCAGCTCGCAAAAGAGAATTGAACTCAGACCTTCAAACAACTGAACACATTTATGCAAACAGGTAACGTGCTTTTTCCAAGATCGTCAAGCACACACATGAATTAAAAAATAATTCAAATTTTAATTAATTTTTGAATTTTACGGTTTTCAGGTTTTAAATTTGTAACGGTATCTGGCATGTAACTTGCTTTAGTGTAATGTAATTATATGTAATGAACCTAAATCAGAGTAACAGATTACGAAAGACAACTTGGTATCTCTAGTAAATGTATCCTTATTTACATATTACTGTATGCTACTGTATACACTCTAGTAGTGTCTACCTATGGTTTAAATCTAGCTAATTACATAACTATTACATGTCATTGTATATGTGTGGCGATCTAATAGCAATATGACATTCAGGCTGAGATACTGAAATTGATCTGTTTCGGTAGTTAGAGACATAAATGCCAACTTCCAATCAACAGATTGTTGTGTTTGATAAGTGTACGAGTATGTTAATTAAACAACTCACCAAAATTCTTTTGTAATGTAATCATATATACGTGCGTTATAATATTAGTTTTACATAAAGTGCTAAACTAACTTAGCCTGCGTTACTCTCCACTTAAAATTTGTATTTACCATCGATATCTATTTTTCATTTGTCTCTTTAATGTATCTGTTTATATAGTAATACCGCAGTATCTGTATATAGCAATACTACAGAAACAAAGTTTGGGGTAGATGTGAACGTCGACGGTACCCCATCCGATTCAATGACGTTTTTGCCGTCCAAGCAAGGTCCCAAGGCAAAAGACGTGTTATCGACTCCTCCCGAAGAAGAATCTGCTGAACAATCCAAACTCTCGACTTTACTTTCTAACGTCGTTGAAACGCATCCAGCTACTCCGGGAGAACCGCTACACCCAGACGACCAGGCAGCTGCAGCCACTGACGATGATAGAAAATCAGCAAACCAGGTATCGTAAATTTTGTTTATTAATTAACTTGCGCAAATTTTAAAAATACTTAATTTAGGGTTTGCCTCAAAACGAAGAGACAAGTATTGAAACAACCTCTACAGTGAACCCAGGGGAGCATTACGCTGTACCAAGGTGTCCCAACGTCTCTGGACCCCTGGAAACTTCGAATCCACAGATTCCTATCCCGTTCTATGAAATCATTCCGTGTCGGAAGGCCGACGAAGTGGATGACGTCAACGATGTGACGTTGATAGAATCTCGGGTAGAATTCAACCAAGACGCTAAAAATAAAAAGGGAACTTTCAAAACAGCAGAAGATAGCGGATCTTTTCAAGTTACTACACTTTATGCTACAGTCGACATGGCCAAGAAAACAACCAAAGAAGAACCTTCACCAAAGGTACATTAATTAAACTATTACACATTACTATTTAGGCGTTTTAATAGCTAATTTAAATATTTTAAATTTATGTAGTTTAACTTATTTTTGTTCAATTTATTGACTTAAATTATGTATGGACCTAAGTAGTTGACTATATACATATATTATGCTTTGTTACTATCTTAAATCCTAGACGAGTGAAGTTCAGTATGCAGAGCTAGAAACTAGTTTTTCTGGCTCGATCCAACAGCTACTAGCAAAAACAAGTGTCATATATTCTGAAATGAATTCTGAGCAGCCACCGCCAAGAAACGACGGACAGGAACTCTGAAGAGACTCAGAAACGCAAAGGTTCAATCAACGGTTTAACATTCTTCATACATTAATTATTCGCTGTTTAGTTAGTTTCGGTTTTAAGCATTTATTCCTTTTTTGCGTAGCATTTTAAGATTTTTTGATTGTCAACTTTAGCTGTGACGGTGCTAACAGTTACAAAGAGACAAAACATTCGCTTTATTGTACTATCATTAAATTACACAAAAACTAGTCTTGGAGTAGCTTCGTAGTAGTAATCAGGTGTCAAACCATAGTAGAAGTGCATTTAGTTGTGCGTGCGTTTAACAACTAAAGTTTCACACTGTAAAATTTTTCTATAAAGTAAATAACAGACAAACGTCGTAAACATTAAATTAACTATATATAAACGTAGAATAACCTGAATATGTTCCTTAATAAAATTTATACCAATAAACGTACGGTATAAAACACACTCAATCGTCACCATAAGAATTAGACATGTACAAAATATATGTCAGTCAACTTTAGACAACGAGAATACTCAATATCTAAATGCAGCACCAGATATCTACAGTACTAGATATCTACAGTAATATGTATCTGCAATATTAGATGTCTACAAAAATATATATCTACAGTACTAGATATCTACCTTACCAGATATCTGCAGTACTAGATAAATAACAATACTATGTACTTGCAATATTAGATATCTACAGTACTACTAGATATCTACGGTACTAGATATCTACAGTACTATGTATCTACAGTACTACATATCTACGGTACTAGATATCTACGCTACTTGATATCTACGGTACTGGATATCTACGGTACTAGATATCTACAGTACTAGATATAAACTACTGGATATAAAGTGCTAGATATCTACAGTACTAGATATAAATTACTAGATATAAAGTGCTAGATATCTACAGTACTAGATATCTTTGCTACTAGATATCTAGAGTACTAGATAGCAACGGTATTAGACAGCTACTTTACTAGATATCTAGAGTACTAGATATCTACGATACTAGATAGCTACGGTACTAAATATCTACAGTACAAGGTATCTACAGTACTAGATATCTACAGTGTTATATACCTACAAGACTAGATATCTACAGTACTAAATATCTATCGTACTTGATATCGACGGTACTAATTATATACAGTACCAGACCTCTATGGTACTAGATATCTCCATTACTAGATATCTCCATTACTAGATATCTACGATCAAGAAGGAAAGAACAACTCTGCAGACTTCAAGACCTACTGAAGACGTTGGTTTTCCGTTACACTGCAGAAACTAAATGCTCTTGTAATGATAAGAAAACTGAACATTGTTCAAGGTGGTTTCATTTTAGATGATGAACTCATGCGTGTCCAGGCACGCCCACATTAGTTTCTTAAGTTAGAGTTTAGGTTTGAGTTTATTTAACACTTTATGTAGTTTGCCGTACCTATCAAATGTAATTGTGCTAGAGAATTGAATATATCTAATAAATATGCTATCTACAATGGTAGATACCTACAGTGCTAGATCTATAGTGCTAGATATCTCCAGTCCTAGATATCTAGATATCTACAGTGCTAGATATCTACAATGCTAGATATCTTCGGTACTAGATAGCTGCGGTACTAGATATCTAGAGTACTAGATATTTATGCTACTAGATAGCTACGGTACTAAATGTTTACAGTACATGATATCTACTGTACTAGATATTTACTAGATATTTACAGTACTAGATATCTACGATACTAGATCTAGAGTACTAGATATATAGTACTAGATATCTACATTACTAGATATCTACAGTACTAGACATCTACGCTAATTGATATCTACGGTACTAGATATCTACTGTACTTGATATCCAAAATACTAGGTATCTACGATACTAGATATCTACGGTACTAGGTATCTACGATACTAGATATCTACAGTACTACATATCTACAGTACTTGATATCTACAGTACTAGATATCTACAGTACTAGATATTTACGGTACTTGATATCTACAGTACTAGATATCTACAGTACTAGATATCTACAGTACTAGATATTTACGGTACTAGATATCTACAGTACTAGGTATCTACAGTACTAGGTATCTACGGTACTAGATACCTATGATACTAGATATATACAGTACTATATATCTACAGTGCTATGTACCTACAGTACTAGATATCTACAGTACTAGATATCTACAGTACCAGATATCTACGGTACTAGATATTTACATTACTAGATATCTCCATTACTAGATATCTACATTACTAGATATCTATAATTTTGTTTAAAATATTGTTCATACTTACCATGTATAAAACTGATAGATGCATTTGCAGTAGTACTTTCAAAACAATTGGATGCTGTAATGAAGACAGTTAGAATGTTGACAACGTTAGGTTTGTCAAATGTAGAACAAAACTGAGTTTGACTTTTAGCTGCCATACTGACGTCTTCTTGGGTCTGTATTGTAGTAGAAGGAGGCGCAGTGCTAGCAATATTGACGCACACAGAAATGTTGTTGTCACAAATAGTTGTGTTTACTTGGTCAACAGCAGGAAAGTCTAAATGTGAACATATTGTAGATATTTTACTTCTTAAATGTACATCAGTGCAGTAATGCTTACCGCCAGTGTTACTTGTAACATGCTCGCCTCGACGTTTAGTCTCATTATTTACAAGTTGAATAATATCGATTTGAATTCCGTTGTAACTCGAGTTTTGTAGAAGTACACTAACATTCGATTTGATTGTTTGGATAATTTCTTTTGTACGCATTACATGAATTGTTTCATATACTCTAATTTAGAATTTCCTTTGTAGACACCCCATCTAAATGACTCTGATTGGTTGCCCGCAAATGGAATACTTAGATTAACGCGTCTTTCTAGGAGCTGGTAAATTGTAAAAGCTGGAGAGTCGATATTGCAATTGTAAGGCCCTACACCTACAGACACATTTTATGATGTCAAAGCAATGCGACAAAATTGCATTGATTTACCGCATATGTAATCTTGCTCAGTTACTGCATACTTAATGACTGCTCCGAGTAATAGACAGACTATGTGCGATGATCTCATACCAGCAGGTCCCCTTTCTTACGAGACGCGACTACATTCTCTCTCTTTTACTGAGTTTAACGTCCGAAATGCGCACAGAACGACGCAGTATCTTCAAATGAATGATCAAAGATTTGTACTGCTGCAACTGGTTGTGGCCTGATGTGCATGGTCACTGCTACTTCCGCGTTGTGTGACGAATGAGTAATCAACAGCAAGTGCGTACTCATTGTCCTTACGCTCTACTGCATACATACAAAATGTATTCGTCAACTAACTTGCTTGTAAGACATGCCAGTATGTGCTATTTTATTTGCATAATTTGAGAAAATTTTATATATTTTATGTATAGGTGATAAATCTCCGACATTTCCCTACATGCAACAATTAGCTAGTAAACATCAATGCCAACTGCGATTGTCAGCAATCGCATGCAGGGGGACTTCGAAGTCAATAAAAGTATGAGATCGTAAACAGCCTTACAAAGACAACACGCATGCTTAGACGCACGCGCACTTGAAATGGAAGTTGTACATACATTGCAAAATTTAACTCCTTTTTTGGTACGTGTGTACTGTACGTGTATATAGACACGCTGCCATAGTGTTACGTATAACATCATTGATTTCCGTATTCAGCAATTTGTTTAGATCCACAATCACTGCATGGCTACATATTTAGAACTCAAGAGCGAATTCGCTCACCCATGCAAAGTTTTCAAGCACTGAGTAGCGCACTCTTGTACAGTTGCTGAATGCATGCTGACGTATATCGACGCATCAAGTAGTTCCGTAAGCTGTATTGTTCTGACTTGCCGTCTCGTATACATCGTCGTGTTCGTCATGATCAGCTGCTACTCCTTCTTCGCGAGCTGCACGTGCGTCGGGAAATTCGAATTTAGCACTTTCGTACACCTCGTTTGCAGTGTCGTGTATAGATTGTAATTCTACATTTGATAAATTGACTCTCTAAGCATATTAGATGCTAGACATATCTAACACTTTAGAAAAAATCTAACAAAAATACTGTGCACGCACCTGTCTTTTGATAGTTTATCTTCTTTTTTGTTTGTATTGTCTATAAGGATAAACTCTTGACTTACATATGTTTGATATGATGCACCGGTCTTACCCCTTTTGTAGAATTTCCAAATAATCCAAATAACAATTAATGTTATGAAAACAAAACTCGCTACTGCCATGATTATGAAAACTCGGAGTGGAAGTTCTGCATCAAATTGCAGTGATTTAGACCACCAAAGCCTGAACCACAAAAACAACAATCACCTGAGCACGAATAATTACTAGGAGTAGTTGGGATGTGAAGTTTGTCTGTATGAATGATATTGCCTGGGGAAGCAGATGTCGTTGTCCTTGATTGGCTAACAGGCGTTGTCGTGGTCTTTTCCCTACCGTTTGTAGCTTTGTCTAAAAGATCATTGGTTTCTGTCTGAGATTGTATAGTTGCCGTTTGATGTACTGTGCTCTTCATTATACCATTTGTAGTTTTGCTCACAAGAGTTTGCCTACTAGAAATATTTACATTACGCTAGATAGAAACAGAAATGTGTGTGTGTGTGTGTGTGTGTGTGTGTGTGTGTGTGTGTGTGTGTGTGTGTGTGTGTGTGTGTGTGTGTGTGTGTGTGTGTGTGTGTGTGTGTGTAAGTGTAAGAAACTTGAAGAAATACAGTCATTTTTACTAGATTATTGTTGCCAACATTTAGAGTTTGTATCTAAGAGTATTTCAATTGAGGTAACCCGATAGTTACGGTTTTAGATATACCACTGTATAGCAAATGTTATATTTTGAAACTTTAACAATTAATTAACATGAGATTTTAAAAACGTTCTTAATTAACTTAATTAACTTGTTAATGAGGTCAATGCACCATACAATTGCTCACGCAAGTGATGAACTTTCTCTAGTCACTTCTGGGTGTCTTCACGAGGTGGCAACTCAAACGCGGAAAGAGCAGCGGCAAGCACTTACTGCAACTATAGTATAGTCACACAGAGTTCGTGAAATGGCTAATTATTATAGGCATTCTCCAAATAATTTAGTCCCTTTTTGCGCAATCAAATCACAGCCGTTTTCTTAAATCAAATGCTTTGTTCTACAAAAATTGATCACTAACTATATTGTTGCACGAAAGTTGTTCATATCGTGAACCGAAACTAAATCATCCTTCTTGCTCTACTAAGTCTACAGCGCTGCAAAATGCCAATAATCGATGCTGTCGTTTCGTAAATAAGAAATGGCACCACTGTCCAAGGGTGTAAGCGGGATTTCTGATACGGAGTTTTGTAATTTGTAATTGGTTAATTAAAATTATTTTAATTAACAGTTAACTAAGCCACTTTGAATTGGCATCGTAGAACGGCAGTCAACCCCGCAAATGTTTTGTTGTTGTAGATATTGTAATGACACATTGAGTAACGTATCTATTGGTATTTAACGTATTTATACAATGATTGCATAGTTACTTTAATACTAATAAAAATTTATTACGATGTTAAATTTTAGCCATCTACGTTTTAGTAAATAAGATAGCAGGCCTTTAAAGCCTCAGCTATAGACCCATGTATATACAGTTTCGTACTCAGGGGTTTTTCTCTATTGCTAGGAATACCCCCAGGCTAAGGCCTCTACAAAATTTTTGCATTGAGACATCAAACTCGTAAAAATAATAAACATTGATTTCTACTTGTCAGCCAGCTTAGTTCTACGTTCCCCGAGCTTATGTATAGTGTTTTCACATCTTAATCAATTAACTCTTTCTTATCTATTTGTCAGATTTATGTCTACATGGAAGAGAGGGCCTGTGGCAAGAAATTCGTTATCAAAATAGCAGATAGATTTACTTCTTGACTCGTGTGGTTGGCTTGTTTTTAAAGAGAAATCCTCCTTGTATAGCCATAAAGTTTTTACAGCTCATGGATAATTAAATAGCCTTCCAAATACTGAGACGTTTAAGTGTTAATATTTTACTCTGCATTGTTGCAGTTTTTAAAAATCATTGTAAGTTAAACGAATAACGTTATTTATTGTAATAGTTTAAACTATTAAACATTTGATGACGTCATAAAAATTGACGCAAAATATTTCTTTATCAACACCCCTGTGAGTGACCCTGCGTATGCGCAACTAATGTAAGATCCTTTATATTAAATTTAGTTAATAAAAATTAACCGAGTAAATTTATTAATTAGCATCTTGACACACTAAATAATCTTACCTGTAAGAGCTTGCTGTAGAGTCTAGTATCAATTATCGGACACTTCTTGTATCTAAGAGATTAATGTAGAGAGTAGTCACATGGTAACACGACGTGCTAAATTCAGCTTGATCACTTGACGTATTGCTGTTCATGGTGACAAAATAGAACTTCGCTGTTTTTCCCAGTATATGGGACACGCCCATCAAATATCGGACACCCGTCGGTTTCTCCTTTCGACGGTACCACAGTTTACTGTCTGCACCTTGAAATAATAGGTACATGTCTCTTCTACTCGCACTGATAACAACAGACCGGCAGCTTTGCACGTTGCTCTTGAGGAAGCTCAAGAAGAGAGGCGGGTCTTTTTCTCTAATATCGGACAGCCCAGTTTGCTTGATGCAAGAGCAAATAGGCGAGAACCGCCATTAATTGTGTCAATACTGACTGCAGACGTTTTTTAATTGCCCGACGAGCATCAAGAGCCTTTGACTCGTCTCTGTATCAAAGGAAATAGCTATCCACAAACAAATGAATGAATCTAGAGGTGCTAAACTGAGAAAATTTATAGCTCTCCTTCATCTAGCACGTCCTGAACATCGCCATCGTTCGCGAACAAATAAATCTTGTTTTGCTTTCTGACCGAATTATTGTAGTTTCTGGCCGGTTTGGTGCAATTGTGGTTTGTAACGCTTTTAAAGTCGGCCTAGTGTAAGTATATGACTTGGTTTGTATGTTCCCAACATAATAACTTGCGCCTGCAAAGTAAAATAAAATTATTTTGCAGGTTTGAGTGTAGAAAAAATTAAAGTTACTGTTTACATGCATATTTCTCCTTTGTGTTTAGATATACTTGAAATTACCGTAAACTTGTAGGAAGAAAGACTGTGTCGAAACATTGAAGCAGTTGGCAGCTCGAAGAGATATGGTACCGCTGTCTTCCATTCTTAGAGGACCGAATTCCAAACAGCTGCCGTTGATGGTATATCGAGACGCATTGACTGCGGACTCTAGTCGCTCATTGTCATTGCGAGGTGAGTGGTACAGAGACACTGTAAGAAGAGGAGCACCTGTTATCGTGAAACACAAGCGAAGTAGAGAGTTCCTGTTCACTGTTATGGTGCGAGATGTGTTGAGAAGACGCAACGCTGGCTGCTCTGCAACAGTACCGGCAAATGGTTAGTCAATACGGCTTGACTCTAAACCCAGTCGTTTTGCAAATTGTTACGTCATTCTAAAATTGATATTTATGATGCACTTGTTGGTATTGAGTTTCTGGGCCGGATCTAGAGGGGGTTATGGCGTTTCCACCCCTCTTTTCTAACCCCTTTTTTTCAACAAGCGAGGTTTAATAATTGCATATAATTTTATTAGAAAAGAGAAAATTAGTAATACTATAAATAACTGCTAACGGTGAACCCCTCTTTCAAAAATTCCTGGATTCAGCGCTGTTGACAATAACTGTGGTAGTTGTTAACATTAAGTTTACGTACGTAGGCTAGTATTTTGTATTTTGTATTTGCATTTTGTTGTGAAAAGTAACATAATGTTGTAGTTCTACAGCCGTAGCATTGTTAATTAAATCTCCTAGACTGTTTCTAGGAAAGACTTTGCGACACTGTTGCTGTCAGTCTGTTTGTGCTCTTAGATAAAAAGCCTGCGTTTTATTTGATTTTGCAGAACAATCTCGAGCTCACTGCTCACACTGTTTAATTTTCATTATTTAATTTTAAAATTTACAGTTTTGTTTATTGTTTTGTGTTGTCATCTATTAATTAGATTTACCAAAAATTAAAAAAAAAAATTAGAAATCTTTGATTTTCCGACGGGAGTCTACAATTAATTTACAGTTGAGGTAGCAACTTGTCTTCAGGTTAGATGCTCACTTGCAGATAAGTCACCTTACGTATTTAGAGAAAAAGCGTGTTACTTAGTGGGGCCATTGCTTGCAACTTGAACTATTTGCTTCTAGTTACTCTGTAGTTTGCAACACGCACGCCTATCAGCAACGCAAACCGTATAGTTGGGAAGCTCGAGGCTACAATTAACTTTATATGTTAGTCTTAAAACAATGACGATTTTTTTGGGTGAAATATTTAGTTGTTAATAAATCGTAGTATATAAAACATTAATATTAATTGAAATTATGAGTAATAATAATTCAAAGTGTTTTATCTACCGCTTTAGTTAGTTGTCAAAGCCAATCCTTTTGAATATATTGACAACATTCTGTTTGTTGATCATAACTAGGCAACACCGAGTTAGAAATTCTCCTATTTATTAGCACTTTTTATCTCACAATTTGCAAATCTCTTGTCCTTCTATTAGAATGAGTCGGCCACTAAAGTCTGTTCAATTATTGGAAAGGACGTGGGAACTGTGGTTAATAGTTAGTACGAAGTGGCAGATCTGTAGCTGTCGAGGTAGATTTATAGTGATTTTTAGAAGATTTACATACGAGAGAGATGCGCCATTGTAAAAAAACGTGCTCAAACAGGGGCTAAGGAATGGAAGAGCAGAGATGGGCGTTGCTAAAGGGGAAGTCAACAAAAATGAACTTAACTTGTATGAGTAGATCTTACGAAGACAAATCGATCGGTATAAGTTACTCCGTTATCTTCGCTTTTGTATACGAGAACGAGCGATAATGTGCAACGCCCACGCGCCTGCTCCGCGCTGCTTGGTCGATTAAGCTTCGCACACTGCAAACGAATCAATGCGTTTACGGATGACTGCTACAGATATATCGAGATTGCCGAATGTGAATGCGAAGATATTATGAAGATATGCCTTCTTGCCGTCAGTGGTTCCTCTGTAAAGTAAAATGGTGTCGGTAGAGCTGTTTTCCCGTCAGACTTTAAAGGAATATTTCTCAGTGTCACGGCTTACGTAGAGAACGCGCTTGTGCTTGAGTATTTTTTATCCTTGTTCTTTTAATATCCGAAGAGAAACGTTGAGCGCGCCGTCTGGCATGTGCAACAGAGGACGATCCTATTTTTACATCCGGGAGTGTAACCCTGCACCAATCAGCGGCCGAAGAAGTGAGCAGACCAGATGTGAAAATAAGAACGTCCTCTGTAGCACACGCCAGACAGTGCGCTGAACATTTCTTTTCAGATATTAAAAAAACAAGGATAAAAATACTCAAGCACAAGCACGTTTTCTAGGTAAGCCGTGGTATTGAGGAATTCTGCTTCAAAGTCTGACGGGAAAACAGCTTTACCGACACCATTTTACTTTAGAGAGGAACCACTGACAGCAAGACGGCAGATCTTCATAATATCTTCGCATTCACATTCGGCAATCTCGATATATCCGTAACAGTCATCCGTAAACGCATTGATTCGTTCACAGTGGGCGGAGCTTAATCGACAAGGAAGCGAGGAGCAGGCGCGTGGGCGTTGCACATCACAGTAACATCGCTCGTTCTCGTAAACAAAGACGAAGATAACGGAGTAACTTATACCGATCGATTTGTCTTCGTAAGATCTACTCATACACGTTAAGTTCATTTTTGTTGGACTTCCCCTTTATTTCCGGCTAGTGAAATAAACGGTTCCAGTTTAGCTATGAACTTAGGTTCAAAGGTTCAACGAAGGCCTCAACTACATTAGCTTGCTAGCTACAGCTGTTTTACTTATCAATCCATAGTTCAAAGTACGTCCCCGTCATCTTTCAAGTAGTGGGCGTTATAGCGGTGGCTTTGAAGTTATCAGACACCTGGTGTAAATGCAAGAGGAGGGCAGGGCCAAGCGCGTGTCATACAGAAAGTTACAAATTGTGTCATAATAAAGAACCAATCACAGTATTCATTAGCTGATTTGGAACCTCCTCCTTCTGAGCTTTCCAAATAATGTTGGAATCAACATACTAGGACGTCCACTTCAGGAGATACGGGTTTTACCCCACGTCCTCTCTAATATTCGAACAGACTTTAGCTAACACAGTATAGATATCAATATTTAACAAATTCCTCCTCGGTCTCATATCTGCATGAATAGACTTCTAATGTGTATAGATTTTATGTAAAAACAGGGCTCAAGGCTAACAAGGTGATCGATGTACCTCCCAACTCAGACAGCATCTATACGTACAAAAATACACAAAATAATACATCTTACTTCCAATTTTTATTCTTCCTGTATTGCTTGAATAAATTATCTTTTTGGTGTCATTGACGAAAGCAAGTTGATAGAAGAGCGTTCTCTCGGCCAAAAGAGTGATGTTGATAATCACCAAACGACTATACATTGCAGAGATTTGTACAGGTGAATAAAAAAGATCAGAGTTCAAGGAAGGCACGAAAAACCATCTCGCTCTGGTCCTTTGACTGCTTTTGCTGTCACGGTCATTGCTGTGTCGCGGAGGCCGTACATAGTCAACGAAGTCGATTCCAGGAAATGTTGATTACCTACAGGCAGAAAACAACGCAAATAGGCGAAGGTGAGTGACAGAGTGAGCAGTCAACGTATACCACAAGAGATGTCAGCATCGATGCTGTAAAACCATGCTAACAAAAGCAATGAATGCTGCGCAATTCATTGTACTATAGCTGTACTGTAGAGAATGTTCTCTGAAAGCGAAAAACCGCAGATATTGCACTGACAATCGACTACTCTCTATTTACTGGATACTATCATCAGGATGCTGACACCCAGTATCTACAATGGCACAATGTGGTCATCCGGATACACTCAATAACCACAGATTTCATAGACGAGTGTGATAGATGTTTTTTCTAGATCTGTGATCATGTCTACTGAACTAGAGTGACAGACCTTTTCCGTGCAGCGTGTCTAGATTCTGAATTGAAATTACCAAAACGCAACTATTAATGCCAGTAGTGGTACACAAAAGGGCTGCATGCATACAGACCATAGACAGGGGGTATTATTTAGATGGTAACTTATCTTTTCCTAGTGGTTCCACCTAGTCTCGTGATCATTCCCTATATACACGTCATCAATCAGCGTATAAATAAATACTATTTAATTAACATAAACGCTACTTGGCAACACGACACCAGTCTCTACAGACGCATGCGCATACTCTAGCGCGTTTTGTCTAGCTTGTAGAAATCTAGTACTGTAGATATCTAGTACTGTAGAAATCTTGTACTCAGTAATTTTAGATATCTACGTAGTGCTGTAGATATCTAGTACTGTAGATGTCTAGTACTATAGATATTTAGTACCGTAAATATCTATTATTGTCGATATCTAGTACTGTAGATATAAAGCATTGTATATATCTAGTACTGTAGATACCTTGTATCGTAGATATCTAGTTCATGTACTGTAAATATCTAGTACTGTAGATATCTAGTACTGTAGATATCTAGTATTGTAGATATCTAGTACTGTTGATATCTAGTATTGTAGATATCTAGTAATGTAAATATAGTACTGTAGATATCTAGTATTGTTGATATTTAGTACTGTATATATCTAGTACCGTAGCTGTCTAATACCGTAGATATCTAGTACCATAGACATTTAGTACTGTAGATATCTAGTACCATAGATATCTAGTACCATAGATATCTAGCACTGTAGATATCTAGTAATGGAGATATCTAGTAATGGAGATATCTAGTAATGTAGATATCTAGTACCGTAGATATCTAGTACTGTAGATATCTAGTACTGTAAATATCTAGTACTGTAGATATATAGTACTGTAGATAAGATATCTAGTAATGTAGATATCTAGTACTTTAGATATCTAGTACTGTTGATATCTAGTATCGTAGATATCTCGTAATGTAAATATAGTACTGTAGATATCTAGTATTGTTGATACTTAGTACTGTAGATAACTACAACTCATGATTACAATCTTCTGTTAGAAAAAGAAAACTCACATGAAGTTTCAGTCAGACTTAGATCAGTCAGTGGAAAGGAGCTGGTGCCTTCCTACAAGCAATCCCAACGTCAAACAAGGTTGCACTAAAACCCGGCGAATTTCGCCTAGCAGCTTGTTTACGTTTAGGTCTTAACTTTCCTTTTTAGGGAATGCAAGATAAGAGCGATTTTGGGATACACGTTGACTCTTTTGGGTATCATCTCATGACATGTAAACACGGAGGAGGTCCCGTTTGGGCTCATGACTCAATTGTAAGCTCTTGGTCGGAATGCTTGAAAGAGCTGGCCGTTCTCCAAAAGAAAGAACCAAAACATAGATATCTGAACAATGAAGGTAGACCTGATATTCTCATATGCGACACCGGTATTTTGTCTGATCATGAGATGGATATTTCACTTGCCCATCCCTGGAGTAAAGAGATCGTCAAAAATTGCGCCAAACTGAGTGGATTTGCTGCAAAGAAAAGAGAAGAAGTGAAAAATGCTAAATATGACAATGAGATTCTTCCAGGAGGTAGTGCACCAAAATGCATACCTGTAGTGTTCGAGCAATTTGGCACCTGGAGATTTTCCGCTGAGCGTCTGCTGAACACTTTATCGCTCAAGTCCAAAGATAAAGAAGGAAAGAACAACTCTGCTGACTTCAAGACCTACTGGAGACGTCGGTTTTGTTACACTGCAGAAGCTAAATGCTCGTGTGATGATGAAAAAACTGAACATCGTTCAAGGTGGTTCCATTTTAGATAATGAACTCAGGCGTGTCCAGGCACGCCCACATTAGTTTCTTAAGTTAGAGTTTAGGTTTGAGTTTAGTTGACATTTTATGCTGTTTGCCGTATCTATCAAATGTCATTGTACTAGAGAATTGAATAAATCTAATAAAAAAACTAAAACTCTAGATATCTAGTATTGTAGATATCAAGTACTGTAGATACCTAGCACTGTAGATATATAGTACTTTAGATATCTAGCACTGTAGATATATAGTACTGTAGATATCTAGTACTGTAGATATTTAGTATCATAGATATCTAGTATCGTAGACACCTAGTACCGTTGATACCTAGTAATGTAGATATCCAGTACTGTAGATATCTTGTACCGTAGATATCATGTAGCATAGATATCTAGTACCGCAGATATCTAGTACTGTAGATATCTAGCACTGTAGATATATAGTACTGTAGATATCTAGTACTGTAGATATTTAGGATCATAGATATCTAGTATCGTAGATACCTAGTACCGTTGATACCTAGTACTGTAGATATCCAGTACTGTAGATATCTTGTACCGTAGATATTTAGTACTGTCAATATCTAGTACCGTAGATATCTATTACTGTAGATATCTAGTACGGTAGATATCAAGTAGCGTATTTATCTAGTACCTTAGATATATAGTAATGTAAAAATCTAGTACTTTATATCTATTAAATTATATCTTGTACTGTTGATACCTAGTATCGTAGATATCAAGTAGCGTAGATATCTAGGACAGTAGAGATCTAGTACTGTAGATATCTAGTACTGCAGATATCTAGTACTATAGATATCTAGTACCGTAAAGATCTAGTAATGTAGATATCTATTACTGTAGATATCTAATACTGTAGATATTTAGTATCATAGATATCTAGTACCATAGATACCTAGTACCGTAGATACCTAGTACTGTAGATATCTAGTACTGTAGATGTATAGTACCGTAGATATCAAGTAGCGTAGAAATCTGGTAGCGTAGATATCTAGTACTGTAGATATCTAGTAACGTAGATATCTAGTACAGTAGATACCTAGTATTTTAGATATCTAGTACTGTAGATATCTAGTACAGTAGATACCTAGTATTTTAGATACCTAATACTGTAGATATCCAGTACCGTAGAGATCTAGTACTGTAGATATCTGGTAATGTAGATATTTAGTATCATAGATATCTAGTACTGTAGATATATAGTACCGTAGATACATATTACCGTAGATATCTAGTACAGTAGATACCTTGTATTTTAGATATCTAGTACTGTAGATATCTAATACCGTAGATATATAGTACTGTAGTTATCTAGTAATGTACATTTCTAGTATTGCAGATGCCTAGTATCGTAGATATCTAGTACCATAGATATATAGTACTGTAGATATCTAGTACTGTAGATATCTAGTACTGTAGATATCTAGTTCCGTAGATACCTAGTACCGTAGATATCTAGTACCGTAGATACCTAGTATTTTAGATACCTAGTACTGTAGATATCTAGTACCGTAAAGATCTAGTACTGTAGATTTCTATTACTGTAGATATCTAGTACTGTAGATATTTAGTATCATAGATATCTAGTATTGTAGATACCTAGTACCGTAGATACCTAATACCATAGATACCTAGTACCGTAGATACCTAGTACCGTAGATATCTAGTACCGTAGATACCTAGTATTTTAGATACCTAGTAGTGTAGATATCTAGTACCGTAAAGATCTAGTACTGTAGATTTCTATTACTGTAGATATCTAGTATTGTAGATATTTAGTATCATAGATATCTAGTATTGTAGATACCTAGTACCGTAGACACCTAGTACCGTAGATGCCTAGTACCGTAGATACCTAGTACCGTAGATACCTAGTACCGTAGATACCTAGTACCGTAGATACCTAGTACCGTAGATACCTACTACTATAGATATTCAGTACTGCAGGTATATAGCACCGTAGATATCAATTAGCGTAGATATCTGCTACCGTAGATATCCAGTACTGTAGATATATAGTACCGTAGATACCTAGTACAGTAGATACCTAGTATTTTAGATATCTAATACTGTAGATATCTAGTACCGTAGAGATCTAGTACTGTACATATTTAGTACTTTAGATACCTGGTACTGTAGATATTTAGGATCATAGATATCTAGTACCGTAGATACCTAGTACCGTAGATACCTAGTACTGTAGATATATAGTACCGTAGATATAAAGTAGCGTAGATATTCAGTACCGTAGACATCTTGTACCGTAAATATCTAGTACTGTAGATATCTAGTACCGTAGATATATAGTACTGTAGATATCTAGTACTGGAGATATCTAGTACTGGAGATACCTAGTACCGTAGATATCTAGTACTGTAGATACCTAGTATTTTAGATATCTAGTACTGTAGATATCAAGTAGCGTAGATATCTAGTACTGTAGATATCTAGCACCGTAGATATCTAGTAAATATGTAGTACAGTAGATATCTTGTACTGTAGGTATTTGGTACCGTAGCTATCTATTACCGTAGATATCTATTACTCTACATATCTAGTACCATAGATATATAGCACTGTAGATATCTAGCAATGTAGATATATATCACTGTAGATATCTAGCAATGTAGATATATAGCACTGTAGATATCTAGCACTGTAAATATGTAGTACTTGAGATATCTAGCAATATAGATATCTAGCACTGTAGATATCTACCACTGTAGATATCTAGTAATGGAGATATCTAGTAATGAAGACATCTATCACGGTAGATATCTGGTACTGTAGATAATTATGAACCTTCGATATCAAGTACCGTCGATATCAAGTACAGTAGATATCTAGTATTGTAGATATCTATTACTGTAGATATCTAACACTGTAGATATCAAATACTGTAGATATCTTGTACTGTAGATATTTGGTACCGTAGCTATCTGGTATTGTAGATATCTAGAACTCTAGATATTTTGTACCATAGATATCTAGCACTATAGATATCTGGCACTGTAGATATCTATTACTAAAAATTCTTAGTAATGGAGATATCTATTAATGGAGATATCTAGTAATGTAGATATCTAGTATCTTAGATATCTGGTACTGTAGATATTTAGTACCGTAGTTATCTAGTACCGTAGATATTAAGTACCGTAGTTATCTAGTACGGTAGATATCAAGTACCGTAGATATCTAGTAACGTAGATTTATAGTACCGTAGATATCTAGTACTGTAGATATCTAGTACTATAGATATCTAATACTGTAAGTATCTAACACTGTAGATATATAGTACTGTAGATATCTGGTATTGTAGATATCTAGTACTGCAGATATCTAGTACTGTAGATATCTAGTACTGTAGATATCTAGTACTGTAGATATCTAGTACTGTAGATATCTAATACCGTAGATATCTAGTAGCACCGTAGTTATCTAGTACCGTAGATATTAAGTACCGTAGTTATCTAGTACGGTAGATATCAAGTACCGTAGATATCTAGTAACGTAGATTTATAGTACCGTAGATATCTAGTACTGTAGATATCTAGTACTATAGATATCTAATACTGTAAGTATCTAACACTGTAGATATATAGTACTGTAGATATCTGGTATTGTAGATATCTAGTACTGTAGATATCTAGTACTATAGATATCTAATACTGTAAGTATCTAACACTGTAGATATATAGTACTGTAGATATCTGGTATTGTAGATATCTAGTACTGTAGATATCTAGTACTGTAGATATCTAGTACTGTAGATATCTAGTACTGTAGATATCTAGTACTGTAGATATCTAATACCGTAGATATCTAGTAGCACCGTAGATATCTAGTACTGTAGATATCTAGTACTATAGCTATCTAATATTGCAGATACATAGTACTGTAGATACCTAGTACTGTAGATATATATTTTTGTAGATATCTAATATTGCAGATACATAGTGCTGTAGATATCTAGTACTGTAGATATATTATGCTGTAGATATCTAGTACTGTATTTAGATATCTAGTGCTGTAGATATCTAGTACTACATGTAGATATTAAGTATTCTCGTTGTCTAAAGTTGACTGACATATATTATGTACATGTGTAATTCTTGTGGTAACAATTGAGTATGTCTTAGACTGTACGTTTATTTGTATAAATTTTATTAGAAAACATATTCAGGTAATTCTTCGTTTATATATAGTTAATTTAATGTTTACGACGTTTGTCTGTTATTTGCTTTATAGAAAAATTCTACAGTGTGAAACTCTAGTTGTTAAACACACGCACAACTAAATGCAGTTTTACTATGGTTTGACACCTGACTGACAACCTACGTTGCTACTCAAAGACTAGTTTTTGTGTAATTTATTGATAGTACAATAATGCGAATGTTTTGTCTCTTTGCAACTGTTAGCACCGTCACAGCTAAAGTCGACAATCAAAAAATCTTAAAATGCTACGCAAAAAAAGAAATAAATGCTTGAAACTGAAACTAACTAAACAGCGCATAATTAGTGTATAAAGAATATTAAACCGTTGATTGAACATTTGCGTTTCTCAGTCTCTTCAGAGTTTCTGTTCGTCGTTTCTTGGCATTGGCTGCTCAGAATTCATTTCAGAATATACGACACTTGGTTTTGCTAGTAGCTGTTGGATCGAGCCAGAAAAACTCGTTTCTAACTCTGCATACTGAACTTCACTCGCCTAGGATTTAAGATAGTAACAAAGCATAATACATCTATATAGTCAAATTACTTAGGTCCATACATAATTTAAGTCAATCAATTAAATAAAAATAAGTTAAACTACATAAATTTAAAATATTTAAATTAGCTATTAAAACGAATAAATAGTAATGTGTAATAGTTTAATTAATGTACCTTTGGTGGAGGTTCTTCTTTGGTTGTTTTCTTGGCCATGTCGACTGTTGCATAAAGTGTAGTAACTTGAAAAGATCCGCCTTGGTCTGCTGTTTTGAAATTCCCCATTTTATTTTTCGCGTCTTGGTTGAATTCTATCCGAGATTCTACCAACGTCACATTGTTGACGTCATCTACTTCGTCGGCCTTCCGACACGGAATGACTTCATAGAACGGGATAGCAATCAGTGGATTCGAAGTTTCCCGGGGTCCAGAGCCGTTTGAACAACTTGGTACAGCGTAATGCTCCCCTGGGTTCACTGTAGAGGTTGTTTGAGTGCTTGTCTCTTCGTTTTGAGGCAAATCCTAAATTCAGTATTTTAATATTTGCGCCAGTTAATAAATAAAATTGACGATACCTGGTTTGTTGATTTTCTATCATCGTCAGTGGCTACAGCTGCCTGGTTGTCTGGGTGTAGCGGTTCTCCCGGAGTAGCTGGATGCGTTTCAACGACGTTAGAAAGAAAAGTCGACAGTTTGGATTGTTCAACAGATTCTTCTTCGAGAGGAGTCGATAACACGTCGTTTGCCTTGGGGACTTGCTTGGACGGCAAAAACGTCATTGAATCGGATGGGGTACAGTCGACGTTCACATCTACCCCAAAATTTGTTTCTGCAGTATTGCTATATACAGATATTGCGGTATTACTATATATACAGATACATTAAAGAGTCAAATGAAAGAAAAATAACGGTGGTAAATACAAATTTTAAGTGGAGAGTAACGCGGGCTAGGTTAGCCTAGCACTTTATGTTAACTAATATTACAACGCACGTTTATATGATTACATTACAAAAGAATTTTGGTGAGTAGTTTAATTAACATACTCGTACACTTATCAAACACAACAATCTGTTGATTGGAAGTTGGCATTTATGTCTCTCAGTACCGGAACACATCAATTACAGTATCTCAGCCTGAATGTCATATTGCTGTTAGATCGCAACACATATACAACGACATGTAATAGTTATGTAATTAGCTAGATCTAAACCATAAGTAGACACTAATAGAGTGTATACAGTAGCATACAGTACTGAGTAAATAAAGATACATTTACTAGAGATACAAAGCTGTTTTTTGTAGTTTGTTACTCTGAACTAGCTTCATTACGTATAATTTTATTAGACCAAGACAAGCTACATGCCAGATAGCCTTACAAATTTAAAACCTAAAAAACCGTAAACTGCAAACATTTATTAAAATTTGAATTATTTTTTAATTCATGTGTGTGCAGGACGATCTTAGAAAAAGCAATTTACCTGTTTGCGTAAATGTGTTCAGTTGTTTGAAGGTCTGAGTTCAATTCTCTTTTGCGAGCTGCAACGTAAAGATTATGTTTTACTGCTACAGGTCTCTAGTTAACGTACTTCTAGTTTACCTGATTTTCGTTTGCAGCAAACAATAATGATGACGATCACGAAGATCAAAACTAGTGCACCAACGCTTGCCGCAACAATAATGTATATAGGAATTCCTGTTGATACAAATTATACAATAATTAATTAAGAGATTTGTTATCAGTACGCTGCAAGATTAAAACCTTGAGAGCTAGAGTCTTTCTGAGTTGGAGAAGACGTTCCTGTGTTAAAATATGCGTTACACAGAATAGAGTTTTTGTAATATATTGTTACATGTTACCTCTTGCCATTGGATGGGTGGCTAACTTACGATATTCTGTAGTTAGACTCAATCTCAGTTGGTAAGTTGTCGACTGACTTGATTTTTGTTGATTTGCTGTAGTTGAACTTGTTTGTTTAGCTGATGTTGTTAAACTTGCTTGCATGGCAGGACTTGTTTGTTTATCTGATGTAGTTGGGCTTGTTTGTTTGATCGATGAAGGAGTACTAGTTTGTTTGTCTGATGTAGTT
Source organism: Dehalococcoidia bacterium (assembly GCA_964274945.1). Lineage (GTDB taxonomy): Bacteria > Chloroflexota > Dehalococcoidia > Lucifugimonadales > Lucifugimonadaceae > CAXXBX01. Next base: position 88,212 of record CAXXBX010000175.1, read on the forward strand.
GGATTTGTTTGTTTGATCGATTTAGGAGTACTTGTTTGTTTATCTGGTGTAGTTGGACTTGTTGTGAGATTGTCTGTCGAATCAGTGGTGAGTCTTGAAGATACAGACTGATTTTGAGTGACGGACGTAAAGCTAAACAAAAGATTTGTTCCTAAGAAAGCTAGACTACAATATTTATAGGAAGGAGTCTAAATTGGTTACAGCTATCCAAGAAACGTACAATGTTTACGTATACAACAAATAGCAGCAAAAAGACGCAATGACGACTATATCTTTTATGCAAAATATCTCTGCAGTAAGTTTTAGTAATTTCTATTTATGCTGCATCTTTTTAAATAGAAGTCTGATCTGTCTATCTGTCTGTCCAGGGACGTAGTGTGAACTCTAGAAATAGGGGACTAGACTTCACGATGCTACTGGACACGCCTACTTGTATAAACACGCGCAATTGTATTGGATTTTAATGACTGATGGTTGAATCAGTGGTAGATCCAGACTAAACAAATTTATTGTATATACTGTATATGCATAGCTTTGGTCCTCACACGTACTTACAGTTCACAACTTTTACGGCCACGCCTACACATGATGGGCACGCCACGCTACGATTCTGGTCTGTCTGTCTGTAACTACCGAGCAACAACAGCTCAAAGTTTGCATGACGAACTGTGAGTGAATGCAGTATCTAGGTCGACAGTGAAGGTGCCTTTCAGAGTTCTCTTGGGACAGCGCTAGTTCTTGCCGATCGAAGTCTAGCCCGCCGCCACTTGCGCTCGAATTTCTTTAGAATGGCGCAGTGGATCTCCACCAACTTTGAAATGCCCGTTTGTGACCTCGGACAGTAGAAACGGAGCGAGTCGCTTCTTACCGGGGACGTTTGTAGGAGTAAGATATTTTTACCATATCCGAGTTCTAAAAGATACGGATATATGGTGAACAAATTATTCGGGGGTTTATGTTGTCTCCGCCTATTTCGGGCAGATCACCACTCAAGAATTTGTGTTAATTTTAATAAATTAAATGTGAATCCTGCTCTATTTGCCTAGGCCCGGGTCCTCTGCTTTTCTTCTGTACAATGTGGCTATATTAGTGCAGACTTATGTATTTTTCAGGTCTAATATAATTTTAAATAATTAAGTAATCTTTTACACACAAGATACGATCTTACCTGCATGAAATAGCACTTGCTGTACTAGCAAGCTGCCGAGAATGTATGGAACTAACAACAACTGAGCATGTCGTATAATCGCAACGAGAAATATCTACATAGAATACACAACAAATTTATTTATAATTTTGTTTAAAATTTGTTTATATTTACCATTTATAAAACTGATGGATGCATTTGTAGTAGTACTTCCAAAACAATTGGATGCAGTAATGAAGACAGGTAGAATGTTTGCACCGCTGTGTTTGTCAAATGTAGAACAAAACTGAGTTTGATTTTTAGCTGCCATTCTGACGTTTTCTTGGGTCTGTATTGTAGTAGAAGGAGGCGGAGTGCCAATAATATTGACGCACACAGAAATGTTATTGTCACAAATGGTTGCGTTTACTAGGTCAACATCAGGAAAGTCTAAATGTGAACATATTGTAGATATTTACTACTGAAGTGTAAATATGTGCAACAATGCTTACCGCCGGTGTTAATTGTAACACGCTTTCCTCGACGTTTAATCTCATTATTTACAACTAGAGTACTCTCGATTTGAATTCCGTTGAAACTCGAGTTTTGTAGAAGTACACTAACATTCGATTTGATTGTTACAAAAATTCCTTTTGAGCGCAGAAATCTAATTGCTTCAGACTCTAATTTAGAATTTCCTTTGTAGATACCCCATCTATATGAATCTGTTTTGTTGCCCGCCAATGGAATTGTTAGATTAACGCGTCTTTCTAGAAGCTGGTAGATGGTAAATTTTGGTGAGTCGAAGCTGTAATTGTGAGGCCCTACACCTACAGACACATTTTATGATGTCAAAGCAATGCAACAAAATTGCATTGATATACCGCATATGTATTCTTGCTCAGTTACTGCATACTTGATGACTGCTCCAAGCAACAGACAGACTATGAGCAATGATCGCATACCAGCAGGTCCCCTTTCTTACGAGACGCGATTACCTCTTCTCTTTTACTGGGTTTGACGTTGGAATTGCTCACACACAACGACGTAGTATCTTCAACTGGATGATCAAAGGTCTTTTGCTGCAACTGGTTGTGGCCTGATGTATTGTGTTCACTCCTACTTCCGCGTGGTGTGACGAAAGTGTCATCAACAGCAAGTACGTACTTGTTATCCTTACGCTTTACTGCCTAGACAACATGTATTCGTCAACTAACTTGCTTGCAAGACATGCTAATACTTGTTATTTTATTTGCATAATTTGAGAAAATTTTGTTTGTTTTCTCTACACACTATCTTATAAAGACCTCCAACATTTTTTAAAACAACCTTACCAACCCCAGCACGCCTAGGTATCCGCACACGCAGTTGGAACGTATATTGTAAATTTAGTTAGTTTTTGGTAGCCACGTCCCCAGACTTACAGTGAGCTTGGCAGTGTCCGGCTCCCGTATGACACGTTCAGTCTCTCATTTCATACGGGAACCGGACACTGTCAAGCTCACGTGAGTCTGGAAACGAGGCTAGTTTTTGGTACGTGTGTATTGTACGTGTATAGGCACATTGCCATGGATTTTGTAGCATAGCGTTTGCTTATAACATTATTGACTTCCGTTTTCAGCAAATCACTAGCGTATTCGCTCATCCATGCAAAAGCGTTTTATCGCTAAGTAGCGTGCGCTTGTACAGCGGCTGAATGCATGCTGAAGTATAATCTCATCAAGTAATTCCGTAAGCTGCATTGTTCTGCATTGCCGTCTCGTATACATCGTCGTGTTCGTCATGATCAGTTGCCTCCCCTTCCTCTCGAGCTGCACGTGCGATGGGAAATTCGAGTTCAGCACTTTCGTAGACCTCGTTTGCAGTGTCGTGTACAGATTGTAATTCTTCATTTAATAAATTGACTCTAGAAGCAGATCATTAGACATAACAATTTTAGAAAAAATCTTGCTATAAACAGATACTGCAGTTTTGCTATATATACAGATACATTAATGATACAAATTAAAGATAAACAAGGGTGGTAAATGCAAATTTTAAGTGGAGAGTAACGCTTGCTCAGTAGGCATAACAATTTATGTAAAGTTATATTATAAAGCACGTTTATATGACCACATTACAAAGAATTTTGTTGAATTGTTTAATTAATGAAGATACTCCTCGCACACTTAGAAAGCACAACAATCTGTTGATCGGAAGTTGGCATTTATATCTCTTAGTATCAATTTCCAGTATCTCAGTCTGAATGTCATACCTTGTAAATTGTCCATTTTCGCTAATAGATAGCAACACATATCCCATAAAATGTCATATATATTTAACTATCTAAATCTAAATCATAAGTAGACACTATTCTAATAAAAGTATACAGTAGCATACGTTAATATGTAAATGAAGATACATTTACTAGAGATACCAAGTTGTCTTTCGTATTTTTTACCCTGATCTAGGTTTATTACTCATTTACTCTAAAGCGCGTTACGTGCTAGATAGCTTTACAAATTAAGAACAATTAAATGCAAACATTTATTAAAATTTAAATAATTTTGTAAATGCATGTGTATGCATGACGATGATAGAAAATGCACTTTACTTGTTTGCATAAATGTGTTCAGTTGTTTGAATGTCTGAGTCTAGTGTCCTTTTGTGAGCTGAAAAATACGGTCATGTTTTGTGCTACAGATTTCTAGTTAATTAGCATAGTTTAATTTCTCTTGATTTTTTTTGCAACAAACAATAATGATGATGATCACGACGATCAAAACTAGTGCACTAACACATGCTGCAGCAATAGTGTATACAGGAATTCCTGTTGATACATAGTATACAATATTTAGGATTTTGTTAACAGTACGCTGCAAGATTAGACCCTTGAGAGCTAGATTCTTTATTAGGTGAAGGAGACGTTCCTGTGTTAAAAATATGCGTTACACAGGATAGAGTTTTAGTGATATATTATTAAATGTTACCTCTTGCCATTGGATGAGTAGCTAACTTACGATATTCTGAAGTTTGACTCACTCTCTGATGATAAGTTGTCGACTGCCTTATATTTTGTTGATTTGCTTTAGTTGGACTTGTTTGTTTATCTGATGTAGTTGGACTTGTTTGTCTGTTCGATGTAAGAGAACTTGTTGGTCTGTCTGATGTAGTTGGAGTTGTTTGTCTGTTCGATGTAGGAAGACTTGTTTGTTTATGTGATTCAGTGGGACTTGCTTGTTTGTTCGATGTAGAAGTAAGGTAGTCTGTCGAATCAATAGTGGGTCTCGAAGAAACAGACTGATTTTGAGTGACGGACGTAAAGCTAAACAAATATTTGTTTCTAGAAATGCTAAAGCACAATAAACAAAAGTCTAAATTTGTTACAGCTATTCATGAATCCTAGGATGTTTGCGCGTATACAACAAATAGTAGCAAAAAGACGCAATGATGATTACATTTCTAGCCAAAATTTCTCTGCAGTAAGTTTCAGTAATGTGCTTATGCTGTATCTCTACGTAAAAGTCTTATCTTTCTGTCTGTCTGTCTGTCTGTCTGTCTGTAACATCAATCACATCAAAACTACCGAACAACTGCAGTTCAAAGTTTCCATGATGCACGCCGAATTGATCGAGGTCGACAGTAGAAGTGTCGCTGTCTTTCAGAGTTTTCTTGGGAAGGCGCTATTTCTTGCCGGTCGATCCCACCGCCACTTGCGCTCAAATTTCTCTCGAACGACGCATTGGATCTCTATAAAATTTGAAATGCCCTTGGACAGTATAAACGGAGCGAATCGCTTGTTACCGGAAACGTCTATAGTTATGAGCAGGATATTTGTGACTTGTACATCCAGGTTCTAAAAAATACGAATATCATAACCTAGAGACTATGAGAAGAAATTATTCGGGAGTTTGTGTTGTCTTCAACTATTTCTTGTAACGAAACGGGCAGATCACCACATAGGTACAGTATTTGTGTTATAATTAATTAATTTAACGTAAATCCTGCTCTTTTCCCCGGGCAACTAACCCGGGCCCCTCTGCTAGTCTTCTTATAATGAAGCATCCGTCTCCACTAGTACTGTAGACTTATTTACTTATCAGGTCTAATATAATTTAAATAATTAATTGATCTTTTAACACACAAGATACGATCTTACCTGCACGAAATATAACTTGCTGTACTAGCAAGCTGTTGAGGATCTAATGTAGAACTTTCAAGAGCTGAGCAAGTCGTAAAATTGCAACGAGAAATATCTACAGGGAATAAACAACAAATGTATTTATAATTTTATTTAAAATATTGTTCATACTTACCATTTATAAAACTGATGAATGCACTTGCAGTAGTACTTCCAAAACAATTGGATGCAGTAATGAAGACAGTTAGAATGTTTATAGCGTTAGGTTTGTCAAATGTAGAACAAAACTGAGATTGATTTTTAGCTACCATACTGACGTCTTCTTGGGTTTGTATTGTAGTAGAAGGATGCGGAGTGCCAGTAATATTGACGCAAACAGAAATGTTATTGTCACAAATGGTTGCGTTTACTAGGTCAACAGCAGGATAGTCTAAATGTGAACAATTGTAGATATTTACTTCTGAAATGTAAATCAGAGTAGTAATGCTTAGCGCCAGTGTTAATTGTAACACGCTTGCCTCGACGTATAGCGTCATTATTAATAATTTGAATGTTATCGATTTGAATTCCGTTGTAACTCGAGTTTTGTACAAGTACACTAAAATTGAACTTGATTATTTTAAAAATTCCTTTTCTATACAGCACTTTAATTGTTTCCAATTCTAATTCAGAATTTCCTTGGTAGACACCCCATCTATATGACTTTGATTCGTTGCCCGCCAATGGAATAGTTAGATTAACGCGCCTTTCTAGAAGCTGGTAGATGGTAAATTTTGCAGATTCGAGGCTGTAATTGTGAGGCCCTACACCTACAGACACATTTTATGATGTCAAAGCAATGCAACAAAATTGCATTGATATACCGCATATGTATTCTTGCTCAGTTACTGCATACTTTATGACTGCTTCGAGCAACAGACAGACTATCTGCGATGATCTCATACCAGCCAGTCCCCTTTCTTACGAAACGCGATTACCTCTTCTCTTTTACTGGGTTTGACGTTGAAAATGCTCACACACAACGACGTAGTATCTTCAATTGGATGATCAAAGGTCTTTTGCTGCAACTGGTTGTGGCCTGATGTATTGTGTCACTCCTACTTCCGCGTGGTGTGACGAATGTGTCATCAATAGCAAGTGCGTACTCGTTATCCATAATCCTTACGCTTTACTGCCTAGTCAACATGTATTCGTCAACTAACTTTCTTGTAAGACATGTTAATACTTGCAATTTTATTTGCATAATTTGAGAATTTTTTTTGATTTTTTTGTATACAGTATCTGATAAATCTCCAACATCTTTTAAAACAACCTTACAAACACAGCACGCATATGTAGACGCATGCGCAGTTAGAATGTACATTGTAAATTTAGTTAGTTTAAGGTGGCCTCGTCACCAGACTCACAGTGAGCTTGGCAGTGTCCGGTTCCAGTATGACACTTTCAGCATCCCAAATCATACGGGAACCGGACACTGTTAGGCTCACGTGAGTCTGAGAACGAGGATGATTTTGGTACGCGTGTATTGTACGTGTATAGACACGCTGCCATGGAATTTATAGCACAGCGTTTGCTTATAACATTATTGACTTCCGTTTTCAGCAAATCACGAGCGCATTCGCTAATCTATGCAAAAGTGTTTTATCACTACGTAGCGTGCGTTTGTACAGTGGCTGAATGCATGCTCATCAAGTAGTTCCGTAAGCTGTATTGTTCTGCATTGCCGTCTCGTATACATCGTCGTGTTGGTCATGATCAGCTGCCACTCCTTCCTCGCGAGCTGCACGTGCGTTGGGAAATCCGAATTCAGCACTTTCATAGATTTCGTTTGCAGTATCGTGTACAGATTGTAAATCGATATTTGATAAATCGACTCTATAAACAGATCATTAGACATAACAATTTTAGAAAGAATCTAACAAAAATACACGTGTATTGCTTTAGACAGATAATGCGATTTTGCTATATATACAGATACATTAAAGAGACAAATGAAAAATAAATAAGAGTGGTAAATAAAAATTTTAAGTGGAGAGTAATGCTCGCTCAGTAGGCCTAGCACTTTATGTAAAACTAATATTATAACGCATGTCTAGATGACCATATACAAAAGAATTTTGGTATTGTTTAATTAATTAACATACTACTTGCACACTTATCAAGGGCGACAATCTGTTGATCGGAAGTTGGCATTTATGTCTCTCAGCATCAATTTCCAGTATCTCAGTCTGAATTCCATAGCTTGTAAATTGTTCTTTTTCTGCTAATAGATAGCAACACATATACAATAAAATGTAATATTTATTTTTTTAGCCAGATCAAAACCATAAGTAGACACTATTCTAATAAAATGTATACAGTAGCATACAGGAATATGTAAATGAAGATACATTTACTAGATATACCAAGTTGTCTTTCGTAATTTGTTACTCTGATCAGGTTTATTACGTATTATTACTTTACACTAAGGCAAGTTACGTGCCAGATAACTTTACAAATTTAAGACCAATTAACTGCAAACATTTACTAAAATTTGAATTATTTTTAAAATGCATTTGTTTGCACAGAGATCTTAGAAAGCGCACTTTACTTGTTAGCACAAATACGTTCAGTTGTTTGAAGGTTTGAGTTTAGAGGTTTTTTGCGATCTGCAAAATACGATCATGTTTTAGTGCTACAGGTCTCTAGTTAGCATAGTTCAATTTTACTTAATTTTCGTTTGCAGCAAACAATAATGATGACGACCACGGCGATCAAAACTAGTACACCAACACATGCTGAAGCAATAATGTATACAGAACTTCTGTTGACTAATAGTATGCAATATTTAGGATTTTGTTAACAGTACGCTGCAAGATTAGAACCTTGACAGTTAGAATCTTTCTGAATTGGAGGAGACGTTCCTGTGTTGAAAATACGCGTTACACAGAGTAGAGTTTCTGTGATATTACTATGATGTATAATATTGTTACATGTTACCTGTTGCTACTGGACGAGTAGCTAACTTACGATATTCTGTAGCTAGACTCATTCTCTGTTAGTAAGTTGTAGACTGACTTATATTTTGTTGATTTGTTCTAGTTGGACTTGCTTGTTTATCTGATGTAGTTATAATTGCTTGCATGTTTGACGTAGAAGAACGTGTTGTTCTATCTGATTTAGTTGGACTTGTTTGACTGTTCGATGTAGAAGGACTTGTTTGTTTATGCGATGTGGTGGGATTTGTTTCTTTGTTTGATGTATTTGTAAGGTAGTCTGTCAAATCAGTGGCGGGTCTCAAAGAAACAAACTGACTTTGAGTGACGGAAGTAAAGCTAAACAAAAAAATGTTTGTTTCTAGGAATGCTAAAGCACAATAGACAGAAATCTAAATTTTTTACAGCTATCCATGAAACCTAGGATGTTTGCGCGTCAACAACAAATAGCAAGAAAAAGAAGCAATGATGACTGCATTTCCTCTCCAAAATATCTTTGCAGTAAGTTTCAGTAATTTTTCTTTAAGCTGCAACTCTCACTATGTAAAAAGTTTGATCTGTCTGTCTGTCTGTTTGTCTGTCTGTCTGTCTGTCTGTCTGTCTGTCTGTCTGTCTGTCTGTCTGTCTGTCTGTCTGTCTGTCTGTCTGTCTGTCTGTCTGTCTGTCTGTCTGTTTGTCTGTCAATCACATATTGAACTTTAATTTATGATACATTTTGCAATGCAGGGTACTATGTACTGTACAACTACTAGTAGTGGTCATCAACTAAACTAAGCTAAAATTGAAATTAGTGTAAAACAAAATGACGACTACACTTAAAAACTACAGTGTACAAGCAAAGCCTCCAGTAGTGTCTGTCTGTCTGTTTGTCTGTCTGTCTGTAACATCAATTACGCCAAAACTACCAAACAACAACAGCTCAAAGTTTGCATGATGCACACTGAATTGATCGAGGTCGACAGCGAAGGTGTCGCTGTCTTTCAGAGTTCTCTTGGGACTGCGCTATTTCTTGCCGATTGAACCCACCGCCACTTGCCATCAAATCTATCTGGAACGGCGCATTGGATCTCCATCAAGTTTGAAATGCCCTTGGAGAGTATAAACAGAGCGAATTGCTTCTTACCGGGGACGTCTATAGTTGATGAGCAAGATACTTTTGACTATATCCGGGTTCTAAGAAACATGAATGTTCTAAAGCAACAAATAATTCGGACATTTTTGTGTTGTTTTGGCTTATTTCGTGTAAAAAACGGGCAGATCACCACTCGGAAATTTGGTTTAATTTTAATTAATTAAACGTGAATCCTGCTCTATTTGCCAGGGCCTTCTGCTAGACGTCTGTAAAATGTAGCTACATTAGTGTAGACTTATTTATTTATCAGGTCTAATATAATTTTAAATAGTTAAGTAATCTTTTACACACAAGATACGATCTTACCTGCACGAAATATCACTTGCTGTACTAGCAAGCTGCTGAGGACCTAATATGTACCTGTCAACAGCTGAGCAAGTCGTAAAATTGCAACGAGAAATATCTATATAGAATGAACAACAAATTTATTTATAAATTTGTTTAAAATATTGTTCATACTGACCATTTATAAAGCTAATGTATGCATTTGCAGTAGTACTTCCAAAACAATTGGATGCATTAATGAAGACAGTTAGAATGTTTGTCTCGCCAGGTTTGTCAAATGTAGAACAAAACTGACTTTGACTTTTAGCTGCCATACTGACGTCTTCTTGGGTCTGTATTGTAGTAGAAGAAGGCGGAGTGCCAGTGATATTGACGCATACAGAAATGTTATTGTCACTAATGGTTACGTTTACTAGGTCAACAGCAGTAAAGTCTAAATGTGAACATATTGTAGATATTTACTACTGAAGTGTAAATCAGTGTAGTAATGCTTACCGCCAGTGTTAATTGTAACATGCTTGCCTTGACGTATAATCTCATCATTTACGACTTGAACGCTAGCGATTTGAATTCCATTGTAACTCGAGTTTTGTAGAAGTACACTAACATTCAATTTGATTGTTTCAAAAATTTCTTTTCTAAGCAGCACTTCAAATTTTTCAGATTCTAATTTAGAATTTCCTTTGTAGATAGATACCCCAACTATATGACTCTGATTCATTGTCCGCCAATAGAATAGTTAGATTAACGCGTCTTTCTAGAAGCTGGTAGATGGAGATTCGAGGCTGTAATTGTGAGGCCCTACACCTACAGACACATTTTAAGATGCGAAAGCAACGCGACAAACTTGCATTGATTTACCGCATATGTATTCTTGCTCAGTTACTGCATACTTGATAACTGCTCCGAGAAACAGACAAACTATGTGCGATGATCTCATACCAGCAGGTCCCCTTTTTTACGAGACGCGATTACCTCTCAATTTTTTACTGGATTTGACGTCGGAAATGCTCACACAACGACGTAGTATCTTCAACTGAATGATCAAAGGTCTTTTGCTGCAACTGGTTGTGACCTGATGTATTGTGTTCACTCCTACTTCCGCGTGGTGTGACGAAAATGTCATCAACAGCAAGTGCGCACTTGTTATCCTTACGCTTTACTGCCTAGACAACATGTATTCGTCAACTACCTTGCTTGTAAGACATGCTAATACTTGCTATTTAGGGGCGGATTTAGGATTTTCGGATGGGGATTTCGTGACGTCACAAAGATTAGGATCAACCACGCCTCCAGATATGAATTAGCTATTTAATCACCTATGTCATAGAACGGAAGTATGCTTTAATTAATGAATCTACAGTACCGGACAATTTGAATAAGTATATGGTTTCATGAAATTGCGATGTTTTGACCATCAAATGTATTTTCATGAGATGGAAAATAACTACTTTGAAACATTATCATTGCAAGGAAGTAACAAAGTGGTGGAGTTCAAGATGGGCCAAAAAGCCACAGTTTGATTTCAACTAACCTTTTCAGCCTTCACGTCCCGGAAAATGTGGGGGGCGCGGCTCAAACAGAGCCGTATCCGCCACACCTTTTTTCCTGGCTGCAAGCCTGAAATGCGTTGATTGTACAGAAAGAAGAATTCTCAACCTCTTTTGAATGTCTTGGCAACTAGAAGTCTGAAAAGGCTAGCTTTTTTCATGCGACGACTTTACAGGACAGCCAAACAAAGATGTAAACTGACGATGTGAAGCCGTACACAGCACGCTCTTCCATGTGCTGAATTGGCGCATTGTGTCCGATGTTCGCGCCTAGTAGGCTACAAAAAGAGTAGGAGTACCGTACGACTCACTCGTACTGTCCGACTGCTGGTTACTGGTCACCGCCGCGTGATGACGTCATATAAAATTTTAGGGACTTCCACGGAACCCCACGAACCCCCTCTAGATCTGCCAGTGCTATTTCATTTGCATAATTTGAGAAAGTTTTGTTTGTTTTTTGTATACAGTATCTGATAGATCTCCAACATTGGCTTTCATGCAACGTTTAGCTAGTAAACTGCAATTGTTATTTATATCAGCAACCACAGAGAGACTTTTAGTTATGTCAATAAAATGAGATCGTAAAAACAACCTTACAAACACAACACGCATATGTTAACGTACGCGCAGTTGCAACATACATTGTAAAATTTAGTTAGTTTTTTTGGTAGCCTTGTCTCCAAACTGACGTGAGCTTGGCAGTGTCCAGTTCCCGTAAAACACTTTCAGCCTCCCGACTCATACGGGAACCGGACACTGCCAGGCTCACGTGAGTCTGGGAACGAGGCTAGTTTTTTGGTACTTGTGTATTGTACGTGTATAGGCACGCTGCCATGGATTTTGTAGCATAGCGTTTGCTTATAACATTATTGACTTTCGTTTTCAGCAAATCACGAGCGCATTCGCTCATCCATGCAAAAGTGTTTTAGCGCTAATTGCTAAGTAGCGTGCACTTGTACAGTGGCTGAATGCATGCTGAAGAATAATGTCATCAAGTAGTTCCGTAGGCTGTATTGTTCTGCATTGCCGTCTCGTATACATCGTCGTGTTCGTCATGATCAGCTGCCACTCCTTCCTCGCGAGCTGCACGTGCGTTGGGAAATTCGAATTCAGCACTTTTGTAGACCTCGTTCACATTGTCGTGTACAGATTGTATTTCTACATTTGATAAATCGACTCTAGAAGCAGACATAACATTTTTAGAAAAAATCTAACAAAAATACACGTATATTGCTATAAACAGATACTGCGGTTTGCTGTATATACAGATACATTAAAGATACAAATGAAAGATAAATAAGGGTAATAAATGCAAAGTTTAAGTGGAGAGTAACACTCGCTAAGTAGGTTTAGCACTTTATGTAAAACTAATATTATAACGCACGTTTAGATGAACACATTACCAAAGAATTTAGTGAGTTGTTTAATTAATTAACATACTACTCGCAAACTTATCAAGCACAACAATCTGTAGATGGGAAGCTGACATTTATGTCCCTCAGCATCAATTTCCAGTATCTCAGTCTGAATGTCATAGCTTGTAAATTGTCCTTTTTTGCTAACAGATAGTAACACATATACCATAAAATGTAATATTTATTTAATTAGCTAGATCAAAACCATAAGTAGACACTATTCTAATAGAATGTATACAGTAGCATACAGTGATATGTAAATGAAGATATATTCACTAGAGATACCAAGTTGTCTTTGGTAATCTGCTACTCTGATCTAGGTTCATTACGTATAATTATATTACACTAAGGCACGTTACGTGCCAGATAGCATTGCAAATTTAGGACCAATTAACTGCAAGCATTTTTAAATTTTGAATTATTTTGTGAATACATGTGTGTGAATGACGATCTTAGAAGCCGCACTTTACCTGGTTGCATAAATGTGTTCAGTTGTTTGAAGGTCTGAGTCTAGTGTCCTTTTGTGAGCTGCAAAATACGATCATGTTTTAATGCGATAGGTCTCTAGTCAATTAACATAGTTCAATTTTACCTGATTTTCGTTTGCATCCAACAATAATTTAATGATCACGACGATCAAAACTGGTGCACTAATACATGCTGCAGCAATAATGTTTACAGGAATTTCTGTTGATACATAGTATACAATATTCAGGATTTTGTTAACAGTACGCTGCAAGATTAGAACCTTGAGAGCTAGAATCTTTCTGAGGTGGAGGAGACGTTTCTGTGTTAAAATATGCGTTACGCAGGATAGAGGTTTTGTAACATATTGTTACATGTTACCTATTACCTTTGGATGAGTAGCTGACTTACGATATTCTGTAGTTAGACTCACTCTCTGTTGGTCAGTTGTCGACTGACTTATATTTTGTTGGTTTGCTTTAGTTGGACTTTTTTGTTTATCTGATGTAGTTGGACTTGTTTGTCTGTTCGATGTAGGAGGATTTGTTTGTTTATGTGATTTAGTGGGACTTGTTTGTTTGTTCGATGCAGGAGTAAGGTAGTCTGTCAAATCAGTGGTGGGTCTCGAAGAAACAGACTGATTTTGAGTGACGGATGTAAAGCTAAACAAAATATTTGTTCCTAGGAATGCTAAATCACAATAGACAAAAGTCTAAATTTGTTACAGCTATCCATGAAACCTAGGATGTTTGCGCATATACAACAAATAGCAGCAAAAAGACGCAATGATGACTACATTTTGTATCCAAAATTTCTCTGCAGTAAGTTTTAGTAATTTTTGTTTATTCTGCATCTCTCTATGTAAAAAGTCTGATCTTTCTGTCAGTCTCTCTGTCAGTTAATCTGTAACATCAATCACGCCAAAACTACTGAACAACTTCAGTTCAAATATTGCACGATGCACGCTAAATTGATCGAGGTCGACAGTGAAGGTGTCGCTGTCTTTCAGAGTTCTCTTGGGACGGCGCTATTTCTTGCTGATCGAACCCACGGCCACTTGCGCTCAAATTTCTCTAGAACGGCGCATTTGATCTCCATCAAATTTGAAATGCCCTCGGACAGTATAAACGGAGCGAATTGCTTCTTACTGGGAACGCCTATAGCTATGAGCAAGATATTTGTGACTATATCAGGGCTCTAAAAATACGAATATCATAACTTAAAGGCTAAGGGAACAAATTATTCGCGAGATTGTGTTGTCTACGCCTATTTCGTGTAACAGAGCTGGCAGATCACCACATAGGTACAGTATTTGTGTTATAATTAATTAATTAAACGTAAATCCTTCTCTTTTGCCCGGGTAATTAAACCCGGGCCTTCTGCTAGTCTTCTTTACAATGTAGCATCAGTCTACACTAGTACTGTGGACTTATTTATTTATCAGGTCGAATATAATTTTAAATAATTAAGTAATCTTTTAACACACAAGATACGATGTTACCTGCACGAAATAGAACTTGCTGTCCTAGCAAGCTGTTGAGGATCTAATGTAGAACTTCAAGAGCCGAGCAAGTCGTAAAATTGAAACGAGAAATATCTACATAGAAGAAAGAACAAATGTATTAATAATTTTGTTTAAAATATTGTTCATACTTACCATTAATAAAACTGATGGATACATTTGCAGCAGTACTTTCAAAACAATTGGATGCAGTAATGAAGACAGTTAGAATGTTTATAACGTTAGGTTTGTTAAATGTAGAACAAAACTGAGTTTGATTTTTAGCTGCCACACTGACGTCGTATAGGATCTGTATTGTAGTAGAAGGAGGCGGAGTGCCAGTGATATTGACGCACACAGAAATGCTAGTGTCACAAACGGTTGCGTTTACTATGTCAACAGCGGGAAAATCTACTAAATGTGAACATATTGTAGATATTTACTACTGAAGTGTAAATTAGTGCAGCAATGCCCGCCAGTGTTAATTTTAACACTCTTGCCTCGACGTCTAATTTCATTATTTACAACTTGAATGCTATCGATTTGAATTCCGTTGTAACTCAAGTTTTGTAGAAGTACACTAACATTCGATTTCATTGTTTCAAACATTCCTTTGTTACGCAGCACTTCAAATGTTTCAAATTCTAATTTAGAATTTCTTTCGTAGAAACCCCATGTAAATGACTCTGATTCGTTGCCCGCCAATGGAATAGTTAGTTTAACGCGTCTTTCTACTAGCTGGTAGATGGTAAATTTTGGAAAGTGGATGCTGTAATTGTTTTGCCCTAGACCTACAGACACATTTTATGATGTCAAAGCAATGCGACAAAATTGCATTGATTTACCGCATATGTAATTTTGCTCATCTACTGCATACTTGATGACTGCTCCGAGTAATAGACAGACTATGTGTGATGATCTCATACCAGCCGGTACCCTTTCTTACGAGACGCGATTACATCTCTCTCTTTAACTGAGTTTGACGTCCGAAGTGCGCACAGAACGACGCAGCATGTTCAAATGAATGACCGAAGATTTGCACTGCTGCAACTGGTTGTGGCCTGATGTGCATGGTCACTCCTACTTCTGCGTTGTGTGACGAATGAGTCATCAACAGCAAGTGGGTATTCATTGTCCTTAGGCTCTATTGCATACATAAAACATGTATTCGTCAACTAACTTGCTTGTAAGACATGCCAATAGGTGCTATTTTATTTGCATAATTTGAGAAATTTTTATATATTTTATGTATATGTGATAAATCTCCAACATTCCCCTACATTCAAAAATTAGCTAGTAAACATCAATGCAAACTGCAATTGTCAGCAATCATATGCAGGGAGACTTCGAAGTCAATAAAAGTATGAGATCGTAAACAGTCTTACAAACACAACACGCATGCTTAGACGCACGCGTAGTTGAAAATGGATGTTGTACATACATTGTAAAATTTAATTTCTTTTTTGGTACGTGTGTATTGTACGTGTCTAAAGACACGCTGCCATTGTGTTACGTATAACATTATTGATTTCAGTTTTCAGCAAATTTGTTTAGATCCACAATCACTGCATGGCTACCTATCTAGAACTCAAGAGCGAATTCCCTCATCCATGCGAAAGTTTTCTGGCACTGAGTAGCTCACGCTTGTACAGTTGCTGAATGCATGCTGACGTATATCGACGCATCAAGTAGTTCCGTAAGCTGTATTGTTCTGCATTGCCGTCTCGTATACATAGTCGTGTTCGTCATGATCGGCTGCCACTTCTTCCTCGCGAGCTGCACGAGCGTCGGGAAATTCGAATTTAGCACGTTCGCACACCTCGTTCGCAGTGTCGTGTACTGATTGTAATTCTACATTTGATAAATTGACTCTCTAAGCATATTAGATGCTAGACATATCTAACACTTTAGAAAAAATCTAACAAAAATACTGTACACGCACCCGTCTTTTGATATTTTATCTTCTTTTTTGTTTGGATTGTCTATAATGATAAACTTTTGACTTACATATGTTTGATATGATGCACCGGTCTTAGCCCTTTTGTAGAATTTCCAAATAATCCAAATAATAATCAAAGGGTAACTGACATAAAAAAATCAAAAATTATTTTATTGCATTTTTCGTTTGTTCTTAATGTTCTAATGCCCCAAAATTAAAAGTTTAATTTCTGAAGCTACATTCGTGAAGATATCGAGGCGTAAGCGTACTCGCCGTGACGTCACAAGAGGAACGGAAGTGGCTAGAGCGCATGCTGGCAATAGAAAATGTATGACGAGATAGTACACCTCTGGTTGCCTGCTGGCTGCAGTAATGTGCTCAGAAAGAAAGCATGGCTTTGATTCGCTTCTCCAGTAATACCAAGATGTCAAAGAAATGAGCAGCGCGAGGAAACAAGCGAGAAATCGGTGGGATGGGCCAACCGCACGTTCAGACCCGTCTAGTGCGTATTCTTAGCCGGAATGTTTCGAAACGGAGGACAACGTTAGTGAGTCACTTACTGTGAGGCTTTGGCTATTACCCAAGGTAAAAGGAGACTGAAGCCTGAAGCATCAAGCTGCGCTGGTGATTTGTGTACTAGGAAGCCATTGAGAGGATTGCAACGTGACAATGTGAGAAAGTCAACAAATACAGAAGGGGAGAAAAGGCTGAAAGAAAGTGTGAGAAATGAAGGGTAAGTCATGTAGAAATCATCAACTCACAAGACTCCGTGTGCTGGATCTGGGTTGGAGAGAACATGAGTTGTACTGTCATCCATACTCAATAATTAATTGAATCATGAATTGATATCAGAAATCCAGATCTAACTGGCTTCTTCTCACCTTTTTCATTTTAAACAAACGAATATTTGAGAATTAGTCAATTACCCATGGTCAGAGCAAACAAGATAATGAAATCTCTCTTATTTAGTTAAACCGACTCTAATTTATGAGGAAGTTGGAAACTGCTGTAAAAGGATGGTGGGAGGATTGTTGATAATTGATTACAATCTTCAGAAGTTTCAATCAACTCTCACAACCTACAAACAAAAATACCACCATTCACTGATAGTTCCAGTGACAATTATGTTTCACATGAAAAACCTAACCATATAATTATTGATGGCTTTCTTTTACTTGAGATACTATATAATGTCTCATAGTGCCTTCTGACGTTTGAATTGTGACCTCATGGAATTTCCATTTTATACAAAGCAGCCAACAACAATCTGTAAATGCAACATTACTTTTATAAATAACTTGATATTGTATTGCATGTGTGCTAGCATTTTTAAATAACAAAGCTACTGTGTGAAGTACAACAGAAAGTAAAGAGCCATTTTGCCAAGACATTGTAAGTACATAGACAGTAATTCTAAACAACCAGAAACACGCCACCACTACCAACAACAATAATAACAATAATAACAACAACAGCAACGGTTGGCATTGCAACCAACAGTAAGGATGAAAAAAAGTGCACTCATAAACCTGCGAATGCTACGTACTGGAGTCCAGGACTAACACCAGGACACTGATCAGATTCTTCAGCATTGTCGACGTAATCCACACCAACATCAAGAGAAGCTCATCTCTTCGGTTCAAACTTACTTTCACGCTCTAGCAGTAGGTAGAAAATAGTCACAAGCAACTCTCTCGATCGTAGAATTTTACAGGACTTACCCTTCATTTCTTATTCGTTCTTTCAGCCTTTTCTCCTCTTCTATATTTGTTGACTTTCTCACATTGTCACGTTGCAATGGCTTCGTCTAGTATAAATCGCCAGCGCAGCTTGCTGATTCAGGCTTCAGTCTCCTTTTACCTTGGGGTAAACCCCAAAGCCTTCTACTTACGTAATCCTCGGTTTCGAAACATTCCGGCTGAGAATACGCACTAGACGGGTCTGAACGTGTAGTTGGCCCATCCCACCGATTTCTCGCTTGTTTCATTCGCGTTGCCCATTACTTTCACATCTTGGCATTGTTGGAGAAGCGAATCAAAGCCACACTTCCTTTCTAAGCGCATTGCTGCAGCCAGCAGACAACCAGACGTTTACTTTCTTGTAGGACTTTTACTATTGCCAGCATGCGCTCTAGCCACTTCCGTTTCTCTTGTGATGTCACGGCGGGTGTACGCCTACTAAACATCCGGAGGCAACTTTGCGCCTCAATATCTTGACGAATATAGCTTCAAAAATTAAGCTTTTAATTTTTTGAGCATACGAACGTTAAGAACTAACGAAAAATGCAATAAAACAATTTTTGATTTTTTCATGTCAGTTACCCTTTAACGTTATGAAAACAAAATTCGCTATTGCCATGATTATGAAAACTGCAAGTGGAAGTTTTGCATCAAATTGCAGTGATTTAGACCACCAAAGCCAGAACCAAAAAAACAACAAGCACCTGAGCACAAATCATTACTAGTAGTAGTTGGGATGTAAAGTTTGTCTGTATAAATGATATTGCCTGGGGAAGCAGATGTCGTTGTCCTTGATTGGCTAACAGGCGTTGTTATGATCTTTTCCCTACCGTTTGTTTCTTTGTCTAAAAGATGATTGGTTCCTGTCCGAGATTGTGTAGTTGCCGTTTGATGTACTGTACTCTTTATTATACCGTTTGTAGTTTTGCTCACAAGATTTTGCCTATTAGAAATATTTATATTACCCTAGATAGACACAGAAAATGTGTGTGTGCATGTGCGTGTGTGTGTGTGTGTGTGTGTGTGTGTGTGTGTGTGTGTGTGTGTGTGCGTGTGTGTGTGTGCGTGCGCGCGTGTGTGTTTGTGTGTGTGTGTGTGTGTGTGTGTGTGTGTGTGTGTGTGTGTGTGTGTGTGTGCGTGCGCGCGTGTGTGTTTGTGTGTGTGTGTGTGTGTGTGTGTGTGTGTGTGTGTGTGTGTGTGCGCGCGGGCGCGCGCGCGCGTGTGTGTAAGTGTAAGAAACTTAAAGGAATACAGTCATTTTCACTAGATTGCAGTTGCCAACATTTAGAGTTTGTATCTAAGAGTATTTCAATTGAGGTAACCCGATAGTTACGGTTTTAGATATACCAATGTATAGCAAATGTTAGATTTTGAAACTTTAACAATTATTTACCATAAGATTTTTAAAACTTTCTTAATTAACTTAATTAACTTATTAATGAGGTCAATGCACCATACAATTGCTCACGCATGTGATGAGCTTTCTCTAGTCACTTCTGGGTGTCTTTGTGAAGTGGCAACTCAAACGCGGAAAGAGCAGTGGCAAGCACTTACTGCAACTATAGTCTAGTCACACAGAGTTCGTGAAATGGCTAATTATTGTAGGCATTCTCCAAATAGTTTAGTCCCCTTTTGCGCAATCAAATCATAGCCGTTTTCTTAGAGGAAATGTTTTGTTCTACAAAAATGGATCACTAACTATATTGTTGCACGAAAGTTGTTCATATCGTGAACCGAAACTAAACTATTCTTCTTGCTCTACTAAGTCTACAGCTCTGCTAAATGCAAATAATCGATGCCGTCGTTTCGTAAATGAAAAATGGCACCACTGTCCAAGGGCGTACGCGGGATTTCTGATAGTCGGTTTTGTAATTTGTAATTGGTTAATTAAATTATGTTAATTAACAGTTAAGCCATTTTGAATTGGCTTCGTAGAACGGCAGTCAACCCCGCAAATGTTTATTATTGTAGATATTGTAATTACACATTGAGTAACGTATTTATTCGTATTTAACGTATTTATACATTGATTGCAGTTACTTTAAAACTAATAAAAATTTATTACGATGTTAAATCTTAGCCATCTACGTTTTAGTAAATAAGATAGCAGGCCTTTAAAGCCTCAGCTATAGACCCGTGTATATACAGTTTCGTATTCAGTGGTTTTTCTCTATTGCTAGAAATACTCCTAGGCTAAGGCGTCTACAAAATTTTGATTTGAGACATCAAACTCGTAAAAATAAGAAACATTGATTTCTACTTGTCAGCCAGCTCAGTTCTACGTTCCTCGAGCTTATGTATAGTGTTTTCACATCTTAATCAATTAACTCTTTCTTATTTATTTGTCAGATTTATGTCTACATGGAAGAGAGGGCCTGTGGCAAGAAATTCGTTATCAAAATAGCAGATAGATTTACTTCTTGACTCGTGTGGTTGGCTTGTTTTTTAAGAGAAATCCTCATTGTAAGGCCATAAAGTTTTTACAGCTCATGGATAATTAAATAGTCTTTCAAATAGTGAGACGTTTAAGTGTTAATATTTTACTCTGCATTGTTGCAATTTTTAAAAATCATTGTAAGTTAACCGAATAACGTTATTTATTGTAATAGTTTATACTATTAAACATTTGATGACGTCATTAAAATTGACGCAAAATATTTCTTTATCAACACCCCTGTGAGTGACCCTGCGTATGCGCAACTAATGTAAGATTCTTTATATTAAATTTAGTTAATTAAAATTAACCGAGTAAATGTATTAATTAGCATCTTGACACACTAAATAATCTTACCTGTAAGAGCTTGCTGTAGAGTCTAGTATCAATTAACGGACACTTCTTGTATTTAAGGGATTAACGTAGAGAGTAGTCACATGGTAACACGACGTGCTAAATTCAGCTTGATCACTTGGCGTATTGCTGTTCACGGTGACAAAATAGAACTTCGCTGTTTTTTCCGTATATGGGACACGCCCATCAAATATCGGACACCCGTCGGTTTCTCCTTTCGATGGTACCACAGTTTACTGTCTGCACCTTGAAATAATAGGTACATGTCTCTTCTACTCGCACTGATAACAACAGATCGGCAGCTTTGCACGTTGCTCTTGAGGAAGCTCAAGAAGAGGGGCGGGTCTTTTTCTCTAATATCGGACACCCGAGTTTGCTTGATGCAAGAGCAAATAGGCGAGAACCGCCATTAATTGTGTCAATACTGACTGCAGACGTTTTTTAATTGCCCGACGAGCATCAAGAGCCTTTGACTCGTCTCTGTATCGAAGAAAATAGCTATCCACAAACAAATGAATGAATCTAGAGGTGCTAAACTGAGAAAATTTATAGCTCTCCTTCATCTAGCACGTCCTGAACATCGCCATCGTTCGCGAACAAATAAATCTTGTTTTGCTTTCTGACCGAATTATTGTAGTTTCTGACCGGTTTGGTGCAATTGTGGTTTGTAACGCTTTTAAAGTCGGCCTAGTGTAAGTATATGACTTGGTTTGTATGTTCCCAACATAATAACTTGCGCCTGCAAAGTAAAATAAAATTATTTTGCAGGTTTGAGTGTAGAAAAAATTAAAGTTACTGTTTACATGCATATTTCTCCTTTGTGTTTAGATATACTTGAAATTACCGTAAACTTGTAGGAAGAAAGACTGTGTCGAAACATTGAAGCAGTTGGCAGCTCGAAGAGATATGGTACCGCTGTCTTCCATTCTTAGAGGACCGAATTCCAAACAGCTGCCGTTGATGGTATATCGAGACGCATTGACTGCGGACTCTAGTCGCTCATTGTCATTGCGAAGTGAGAGGTACAGAGACACTGTAAGAAGAGGAGCACCTGTTATCGTGAAACACAAGCAAAGTAGAGAGTTCCTGTTCACTGTTATGGTGCGAGATGTGTTGAGAAGACGCAACGCTGGCTGCTCTGCAACAGTACCGGCAAATGGTTAGTCAATACGGCTTGACTCTAAACCCAGTCGTTTTGCAAATTGTTACGTCATTCTAAAATTGATATTTATGATGCACTTGTTGGTATTGAGTCTCTGTTCCGGATCTAGAGGGGGTTATGGCGTTGCCACCTCTCTTTTCTAACCCCTTTTTTCCAACAAGCGAGGTTCAATAATTTCATATAATTTTATTAGAAAAGAGAAAATTAGTAATACTATAAATAACTGCTAACGGTGAACCCCTCTTTCAAAAATTCCTGAATTCAGCGCTGTTGACAATAACTGTTGTAGTTGTTAACATTAAGTTTACGTACGTAGGCTAGTATTTTGTATTTTGTATTTGCATTTTGTTGTGAAAAGTAACATAATGTTGTAGTTCTACAGCCGTAGCATTGTTAATTAAATCTCCTAGACTGTTTCTAGGAAAGACTTTGCGACACAGTTGCTGTCAGTCTGTTTGTGCTCTCAGATAAAAAGCCTGCGTTTTATTTGATTTTGCAGAACAATCTCGAGCTTGCTGCTCACACTGTTTAATTTTTATTATTTAATTTTAAAATTTACAGTTTTGTTTATTGTTTTGTGTTGTCATCTATTAATTAGATTTACCGTAAATTTAAAAATTAGAAATCTTTGATTTTCCGACGGGAGTCTACAATTAATTTACAGTTGAGGTAGCAACTTGTCTTCAGGTTAGATGCTCACTTGCAGATAAGTCACCTTACGTATTTAGAAAAGAAGCGTGTTACTTAGTGGGGCCATTGCTTGCAACTTGAACTACTTGCTTCTAGTTACTCTGTAGTTTACAACACGCACGCCTATCAGCAACGCAAACCGTATAGTTGGAAAGCTCGAGGCTTCAATTAACTTTATATGTTAGTCTTGAAACAATGACGATTTTTTTGGGTGAAATATTTAGTTGTTAATAAATCGTAGTATATAAAACATTAATATTAATTGAAATTATGAGTAATAATAATTCAAAATGTTTTATCTACCGCTTTAGTTAGTTGTCAGAGCCAATCCTTTTAAATATATTGACAACATTCTATTTGTTGATCATAACTAAGCAACACCGAGTTAGAAATTCTCCTATTTATTAGCACTTTTTATCTCGCAATTTGCAAATCTCTTGTCCTACTATTAGAATGAGTCGGCCACTAAAGTCTGTTCAATTATTGGAGAGGACGTGGGAACTGCAGTTAATAGTTAGTACAAAGTGGCAAGTCTGTAGCTGTCGAGGTAGATTTATAGTGATTTTTAGAAGATTTACATACGGGAGAGATGCGCCATTGTAAAAAAAACGTGCTCAAACAGGGGCTAAGGAATGGAAGAGCAGAGATGGGCGTTGCTAAAGGGGAAGTTAAAAAAAAAATGAACTTAACTTGTATGAGTAGATCTTACGAAGACAAATCGATCGGTATAAGTTACTCCGTTATCTTCGTTTTTGTATACGAGAACGAGCGATAATGTGCAACGCCCACGCGCCTGCTCCGCGCTTCTTGGTCGATTAAGCTCCGCCCACTGCAACACAAATCAATCATTATGTGTTTACGGATGACCGCTACAGATATATCGAGATTGCCGAATGTGAATGTGAAGATATTATGAAGATATGCCTTCTTGCCGTCAGTGGTTCCTCTGTAAAGTAAAATGGTGTCGGTAGAGCTGTTTTCCCGCCAGACTTTGAAGGAGAATTCCTCAATGTCACGGCTTACCTAGAGAACGCGCTTGTGCTTGAGTATTTTTTATCCTTGTTCTTTTAATATTCGAAGAGAAACGTTCAGCGCACCGTCTGGCATGTGCAACAGAGGACGATCCTATTTTTACATCCGGGATTGTAACCCTGCACCAATCAGCGGCCAAAGAAATGCAGTTCTACTATGGTTTGACACCTGATTGACAACCTACGTTGCTACTCAAAGACTAGTTTTTGTGTAATTTATTGATAGTACAATAATGCGAATGTTTTGTCTCTTTGTAACTGTTAGCACCGTCACAGCTAAAGTCGACAATCAAAAAATCTTAAAATGCTACGCAAAAAAAAGAAATAAATGCTTGAAACTGAAACTAACTAAACAGCGCATAATTAGTGTATAAAGAATATTAAACCGTTGATTGAACATTTGCGTTTCTCAGTCTCTTTAGAGTTTTTATTCGTCGTTTCTTGGCATTGGCTGCTCAGAATTCATTTCAGAATATACGACACTTGGTTTTGCTAGTAGCTGTTGGATCGAGCCAGAAAAACTCGTTTCTAACTCTGCATACTGAACTTCATTTGTCTAGGATTTAAGATAGTAACAAAGCATAATACATCTATATAGTCAAATTACTTAGGTCCATACATAATTTAAGTCAATCAATTAAATAAAAATAAGTTAAACTACATAAATTTAAAATATTTAAATTAGCTATTAAAACGTCTAAATAGTAATGTGTAATAGTTTAATTAATGTATCTTTGGTGGAGGTTCTTCTTTGGTTGTTTTCTTGGCCATGTCGACTGTTGCATAAAGTGTAGTAACTTGAAAAGATCCGCCTTCTTCTGCTGTTTTGAAAGTCCCCATTTTATTTTTCGCGTCTTGGTTGAATTCTACCCGAGATTCTACCAACGTCACATTGTTGACGTCATCCACTTCGTCGGCCTTCCGACACGGAATGACTTCATAGAACGGGATAGGAATCTGTGGATTCGAAGTTTCCCGGGGTCCAGAGCCATTGGAACAACTTGGTACAGCGTAATGCTCCTCGGGTTCACTGTAGAGGTTGTTTGAGTACTTGTCTCTTCGTTTTGAGGCAAATCCTAAATTCAGTATTTTAATATTTGCGTCAGTTAATAAACAAAATCGACGATGCCTGGTATTTTGATTTTTTATCATCGTCAGTGGCTGCAGCTGCCTGGTTGTCTGGATGTAGCGGTTCTCCCGGAGTAGCTGGATGCGTTTCAACGACGCTAGAAAGAAAAGTTGAGAGTTTGGATTGTTCAGCAGATTCTTCTTCGAGAGGAGTCGATAACACGTCGTTTGCCTTGTGGCCTTGCTTGGACGGCAAAAACGTCATTGAATCGGATTGGGTACCGCCGACGTTCACATCTACCCCAAACTTTGTTTCTGCGGTATTGCTATATGCGGATACTGCGGTATTACTATATATACAGAGACTTTAAAGAGACAAATGAAAGATAAATAACGGTGGTAAATGCAAATTTTAAGTGGAGAGTAACGCGGGCTAAGCTATCCTAGCACTTTATGTAAAACTAATATTGCAACGCTCGTTTATATGATTACATTACAAAAGCATTTTGGTGGGTTGTTTAATTAACATACTCGTACACTTATCAAGCACAACAGTCTTTTGATTGGAAGTTGGCATTTATGTCTCTCAGTACCGGAACACATTGATTTCAGTATCTCATTCTGAATGTCATAGCTTGTAAATTGCCCTTTTTTGCTATTAGATCGCAACAAATACAATACAATGTAATACTTATTTAATTAGTTAGATCAAAACCATAAGTAGGCTCTACTAGAGTGTATACAGTAGCATGCAGTAATATGTAAATAGCATACATATACTAAAAATACCAAGTTGTCTTTCGTAGTTGTTACCCTGAACTAGGTTCATTACGTATAATTTACACTAAGCAAATTACATGCAGATAGCTTTAAAAATTTAATACCAGAAAAACTGTAACTACAAACATTTATTAAAATTTGAATTATTTTTTATTTTATTTGTGAGCAAAACGATGTTAGAAAAACCACTTTACCTGTTTGCGTAAAGGTGTTCAGTTGTTTGAAGGTCTAAGTTTGGTTCTCTTTTGCGAGCTGCAATGTAAACAATCAAGTTTTAGTGCTACAGGTCTTAGGTAGTTCAAGTTCACCTGATTTTCGTTTGCAGCAAACAATAATGATGACGATCACAAAGATCAAAACTAGTGCACCAACGCTTGCTGCAACAATAATGTATATAGGAATTCCTGTTGATACATGGTGTACAATAATTAATTAAGAAATTTGTTATCAATACGCTGCAAGATTAGAACCTTGAGAGGTAGAATCTTTCTGAGGTGGAGGAGACGTTCCTGTGTTAAAAACATGCGTTACATAGGATAAGAGTTTTTGTAATATATTGTTACTTGATACCTCTTGCCATTGGATGGGTAGATAAATTACGATATTCTGTAGTTAGACTCAATCTCTGTTGGTAAGTTGTCGACTGACTTGATTTTTGTTGATTTGCTCTAGTTGAACTTGTTTGTTTAGCTGATGTAGTTGAGCTTGCTTGCATGGAAGAACTTGTTGGTTTATCTGATGTAGTTGCACTTGTTTGTTTGATCGATGTAGGAGTACTTGTTTGTTTACTTGATTTAGATGGACTTGTTCTAGGGTAGTCTGTCGGATCAGCGGTGGGTTTAGAAGAAACAGACTGATTTTGAGCGACGGACGTAAGGCTAAACAAAAAATTTGTTCCTAAGAAAGCTAGAGTACAATAACTATAAGTGGGAGTCTAAATTGGTTACAGCTATCCAAGAAACGTAGGATCTTTGCGTAAGCAGCAAATAGCAGCAAAAAGCAGTGATGACAGCATATTTTATTCAAAATCTCTCTGCAGTAAGTTTTAATAATTTTTATTTATGCTACATCTCTATAAATAAAAGTCTGATCTGTCTGTCTGTCTGTCTGTCTGTCTGTCCTGGGGGTAGCGTAACCTCTAGAAATAGGGAACTAGACTTCACGATGCTACTGGACAAGCCTACTTGTATGGACACGCCGTCTTTGATTGGCTTCTAGTAATGACTGATGGTAGAATCAGTTGTAGATCCAGAATGGAAAAAATGTGGTATATATACTGTATATACACAGCTTTGGTCCTCACAGGTACTTAAAGTTTTGAATTTTTACGACCACGCCTACAAATGATGGGACATGTCACGCTACGCCCATGGTCGGTCTATCTGTCTGTAACTACCGAGCAACAACAGCTAAACGTTTGTATGACGAACTGTCAGTGCATGCAAGATCTAGGTCGATAGTAAAGATGCCTTTCGGAGTTCTCTTGGAACGGCGCTATTTCTTGGCGATCGAATTCTAGCCCGCCGCCACTTGCGCTCGAATTTCTTTAGAACGGGGTACTGGATCTCCACCGTGGTTGAAATGCCTGTTTGTGACCTCGGGCAGTATAAACGGAGCGAGTCGCTACTTACCGGGGACGTTTGTAGGAGTAAGATATTTTTACCATATCCGGGTTCTAAGAAATTCGATATACGGGAGATAAATTATTCAGGAGTTTGTGTTGTCTCTTCCTCTTTCGTGTAACGGAACGGGCAGATCGCCATGCGAGAATTTGTGTTAATTGTAATTAACTAAACGTGAATCCTGCTCTATTTGCTCTGGCAAGTAGACCCGGGCCCTCTGCTGGTCTTCTATAAAATGTGGCTACATTAGTGTACTGAGAACTGGTGTATTTGAAAATCAAACTCTATCATACAAGACAAACAATTAAGCAAAAGTACTGTACACAACATACTCTAAACTAAGGCTAAATTAGTGTAGACTTATTTATTTATCAGGTCTAATATAATTTTAAATAATTAAGTAATCTTTTACACACAAGATACGATCTTACCTGCACGAAATAGCACTTGTTGTACTAGCAAGCTGCTGAGTATCTATGGAACTTTCAAGAGCTGAGCAAGTCGTAAAATTGCAACGAGAAATATCTACATAGAATAAACAATGAATTTATTTATAATTTTGTTTAAAATATTGTTTGTACTTACCATTTATAAAACTGATGGATGCATTTGCAGTAATACTTCTAAAACAATTGGATGCAGTAATGAAGACAGTTAGAATGCTTGTGTCCTTAGGTTTGTCAAATGTAGAACAAAACTGAGTTTGAATTTTAGCTGCCATACTGACGTCTTCTTGGGTTTGTATTGTAGTAGAAGGAGACGGAATGCCAGCGATATTGACGCACACAGAAATGTCATTGTCACAAATGGTTGCGTTTACTTGGTCAACAGCAGGATATTCTAAATGTGAACATATTGTAGATATTTACTACTAAAGTGTAAATTAGTGCAGCAATGCTTACCGCCAGTGTTAATTGTAACAAGCTTGCCTCGAGTATTAGTCTCATTATTTACAACTTGAATGCTATCGATTTGAATTCCGTTGTAACTTGAGTTTTGTAAAAGTACACTAGCATTCGATTTGGTTGTTTCAAAAATTTCTTTCTTACGCAGCACTTGAAACGTTTCAAATTGTAATTTAGAATTTCCTTCGTAGATACCCCATCTGTATGACTCTGATCCGTTGCCCACTAATGGAATAGTTAGATTAACGCGTCTTTCTAGAAGCTGGTAGATGGTAAATTTTGGAGAGTCGATGCTGTAATTGTGAGGCCCTACACCTACAGACACATTTCATGATGTCAAAGCAATGCGACAAAATTGCATTGGTTTACCGCATATGTATTCTCGCTCAGTTACTGCATACTTGATGACTGCTCCGAGTAACAGACAGACTATGTGCCATGATCTCATACTCTAGGTCCCCTTTCTTACGAGACGCGATTACCTTTCTCTCTTTTACTGGGTTTGACGTCCTAAATGCTCACACACAACGACGTAGTATCTTCAAATGAATGATCAAAGATCTTTTGCTGCAACTGGTTGTGGCCTGATGTATTGTGTTCACTCCTACTTCCGCGTGGTGTGATGAATGTGTCATCAACAGCAAGTGCGTACTCATTATCCTTACGTTCTACTACATATACACAACATGCATTCGTCAACTAAATTGTTCGTAGACGTGTTAATAGTTGCTATTTCATCTACATAATTTGAGAAGTTTTCATTGTTTTCAGTTTAGCTGATAGATCTCCAACATCGGCTTGCATACAACGTTTACCTAGTAAACAATTGATATTTGTATCAGCAACCACAGCGAGACCTCTAAGTCAATAAAAATTGTGAGATTGCAATAACCCTGTAACACAACACGCATGCGTAGACGCAAGCGCAGTGGGAAATAATGTACGTACATTGTAAAATTTAGTTAATTTTTGATACGCATGCATTGTACATGTGTATATAGGCCCCCTGCCATAGTGTAGCGTATAACATTATTGACTTCGGTTTTCAGCAAATTGTCTAGAAACACATGCACATTGCATAGCTAGTTAGACTCAAGAGCGCATTCGCTCATCCATGCAAAAAAATTTATTGCTAAGTAGAGTACGCTTGTACAGTGTCTGAATGCATGCTGAAGTACATCTCGTCAAGTAGTTCCGTAAGCTGTATTGTTCTGCATTGCCGTCTCATATACATCGTCGTGTTCGTCATGATCAGCTGCCACTCCTTGCTCGCGAGCAGCACGTGCGTTGGGAAATTCGAATTCAGCACTTTCGTAGACCTCGTTCGCAGTGTCGTGTACAGATTGTAATTCTACATTTGATAAATCGACTCTAGAAGCAGATCATGCTAGACATAACAATTTTAGATAACATGTAACAAAATTACACGTGCATGTACTGTTAGAAACAGATATACTGCGGTTTTGCTATATATACAGATACATTAAAGAAACAAATAAAGATAAATATGGATGGTAAATGCAAACATTAAGTGCAGAGTAACCCTCGTTATGTAGGCCTAGCACTTTATGTAAAACTAATATTATAACGCACGTTTATATGACAACATTACAAAAGAATTTTGGTGAGTTGTTTATTTATTTAATATACTGCTCGCACACCTATGAAGCACAGCAATCTGTTGATCGCAAGTTGGCATTTTTGTCTCTCAGTATCAATTTCCAATATCTCAGTCTGAATGTCATAGCTTGTAAATTGTCCTTTTTGCTAAAAGATAGCAACACATATACCATAAAATGTGATATTTATTTACCTAGCTACATCAAAACACTATTCTAATAAAATGTATACAGTAGCATACAGTAATATGTAAATGAAGATATATTTACTAGAGATACCAAGTTGTCTTTCGTAATTTGTTACCTGATCTAGGTTTATTACGTATAATTACTTTACGGTAAGGACCGCTACGTGCCAAATAGCTTTACAAAGTTTAGAAAAATTTAATTCAAACATTTATTAAAATTTGAATTATTTTGTAAATGCATGTGTGTGCATGACGATCTTAGAGAACGTAACTTACCTGTTTGCATAAATGTGTTCAGTTTTTTGAAGGTCTGAGTTTAGTATTTTTTTGCAAACTGCAAAATACCATCATATTTTAGTGCTACCCATTTTTTATTAACATAATTAAATTTCACCTAATTTTCGTTTGCAGAAAACAATAATGATGACGATCACGACGATCAGCACTAGCGCACCAACACATGCTGCAGCAATATTGTGCACAGGAATTCCTGTTGATACATACATACATACATACATACATACATACATACATCCTTTCCTTTATACATACATACATACATACATACATACATACATACATACATATATATATATATATATATATATATATATATATATATATATATATATATGTTAGATTATGGATTTATAACGCTAGAATGATATCTAGCCGCATACTTGCGGAAGTAGCTGAAGTCCTTAGTTGGGACTTCCCTGTATGTGAGTAGGTGTGTAAGAAATAAATAAATATATATATATAAAAAAAAAAAAAAAAAAAAAATATATATATATATATATTTTTTTTTTTTTTTTTTTTTTTTTTTTTTTATATTTATTTATTTCTTACACACCTACTCACATACAGGGAAGTCCCAACTAGGGACTTCAGCTACTTCCGCAAGTATGCGGCTAGATATCATTCTAGCGTTATAAATCCATAATCTAACAGAAAGCTGCTCTAGCAAATTCTTTAAAGCCTTCCAGAAGGGAACAGCTAACACAGCACATACTTTTGAGGATATAGACTTCAAAGTCTCTAGACTGTCTGGTGACCAAAGGCCAAGTGTTTCAACTACCAACGGATAAAATGTACCACCAGTCAAAGATACTCTTGCATGGTGACGATCATCCTTGCCCATTTCTGCTGCTTCTGCAACAACTCCTGATGTTTCAGCAACTCGAGCAATGTAAGATGGTTGCAACGTGTTTCTTACAGTGATGTCAAAATATCCAGGCCGTCCATTCAAGAAATTCGGATGGAAGACATCACCTGGGCGGCATTTGGATTGACCCGAGCTTCTCTGTTCTTTCACAACTTGTTTGGAATCAATGAGGAGTGATTGCCAAATAGACTCACATAAAGCATTATGTCGATTCAGACGATGTGGACCATGACCACACCCAACAAGATGATCTCCATATGGGTCAAGTGGATGACCACATATACATCTGATGCTGTTTGGTGGGAACGGAAACACAGGTAGACCCAACCAGTATCTTGCTGCTACAACAAACTCATGGGGTGACATGGTGAGGCCTAAGTTACGGTTTGGAGTTGCCCGCAACCATGCACCAGTATGAGGAGATGATAATGTCTTCAAGCGAGCCCTATCTCTGAGACTCACTGAATTGAGTAGGTTGGAAAATGAAATGTCATCTAGTTGAATTTGAATCTGATGTTGTGTAGCTGTCACCAAATCTAATGAAGGTGAATCCTTTCTTGAAAGTAGGTTATGTACGATTCCTCGTGCTTCGTCTTCTCCAGGCAAGGGTTTGATCAAATTTAGAAGAGAAGGATGGTTACGTTTCAGTAGGCAATTAACTAACTTTCGATTTGAGTTACAGCTGCCAAGAAAAGCGGAAGGTGAAGTAGATAAGGCCTCCCGGATACCCATACCTCCTTTTCCAATTGGCAATACTGCTTGTGACCATGCAAAGTCAGAAATTGAAGATCTTGTGATCCGGCCGAGAGATCGGCGTAACCCTTCATCGAAAATAGACAATGTGCTCGTAGCAACCCCAGGTCTCACAGATCGTAGCAAATGGTTGATTTTACATATGGACAGGCAACTTCTCAACAACTGAAGTTCCACTTGTGGATTTTCAAGATCAGAGAGATGAGATTGGGTATTTGCTACTTGATCGACTCGCTTCTTGAAACAATTAGTGAAGAAATCAGATGAACCAAACACAGGAGAACCAAGCAATTCCATTCCATCTGACAACCGGTGTACTTCTGGTGGAAATTCTGGATGTGTTCGATCTCCTGAAGGCCAAAACACTTCACACTTTGATAAATTGACATGAAGGCCCAGGGAAGGACCTTTCTCTATGATGAAGTTTATTAACTTTGAGACAGATTTCCGTGTGCCAGCAAAAGTACCATCGTCAAGGTACCACAAATTTAGGTCTAAGCCAGGCACTTCTCCAACTTCATCCATTAGTTCTAGGACGACTAAGGAGAACAGCAGTGGTCCCAATGGATCGCCTTGTTGGACTCCTGCTGTAGATGTAAGGTGATGATAGCCAAAGCGCAACTCAGCAGCACAGTGATAGCACCACTGTACCCAAGCTACCAATTCAGGAAATTCACTGCCAAGTCTCTTCAGGAATGAATTGCGATGGCATTCATTGAACGCATTCTTCATGTCCAGTTTGAAACAGCACAGGTCATGTCTAGCACTGTTCTCTTCAATGTATGACCTTAGAGAATGAACACTTGCCTCTAAACCTCCTCGTATTCCAACACCTACCTGACCATATATATATATATATAGTAAACAATATTTAGGATTATGTCAACAGTACGCTGAAAGATTAGAACCTTGAGAGCTAGAATCTTTCTGAGGTGGAGGAGACGTTCCTGTGTTAAAAATACGCGTTACACAGAATAGAGTTTTTGTGATATTAGTATGATGTATAATATTGTTACATGTTACCTGTTGCTACTGGACGAGTAGCTAACTTACGATATTCTGTAGTTAGACTCAGTCTCTGTTGGTAAGTTGTCGACTGACTTATTTTTTGTTGATTTGCTTTAGTTGGACTTGTTTGCTTATCTGATGTAGTTGAACTTGCTTGCACGTTTGACGTATAAGAACTTGTTGATCTATCTGATGTAGTTGGACTTGTTTGTCTGTTCGATGTAGGAGGACTTGTTTGTTTATGCGATGTAGTGGGACTTGTTTGTTTGTTCGATGTATCTGTAAGGTCGTCTGTCAAATCAGTGGTAGGTCTCAAAGAAACAGACTGATTTTGAGTGACGGACGTAAAGCTAAACAAAACATTTGTTCCTAGAAATGCTAAAGCACACTAAACAAACGTCTAAATTTGTTACAGCTATTCATGAAACCTAGGATGTTTGCGTCTCAACAACAAATAGCAGCAAAAAGACGAAATGCTGACTTAATTTTTTATGCAAATTTCTTTGCAGTAAGTTTCAGTAATTTTTGTTTATTCTGCATCTTTCACTATCTAAAAGTTTGATCTGTCCGTCTGTCTGTCTGTAACATCAATTACGCCAAAACTACCGAACAACTGCATCTCAAAGTTTGCATGATGCACGCTGAATTGATCAAGGTCGACAGTGAAGATACATGTCGCTGTTTTTCAGAGTTCTTTTGGGACAGCGCTATTTCTTGCCGATCGAACCCACCGCCACTTGCGCTCAAATATCTCTAGAACGGCGCATTGGATCTCCATGAAGTTTGAAATGCCCTCAGACAGTTTAAGCGGAATGAAATGCTACTTACCGGGGACGTCTATAATTGATGAGCATAACATTTTTGACTATATCTGGGTTCTAAGAAACACGAATATTCTAGAGGGAAACAAATTTTTTGGAAGTTTTTGTGTTGTCTTCGTCTATTTCTTGTAAGAAACAGGAAGATCACTATGCAAAAATTTGTATTAATTTAAATTAATTAAACGTGAATTCTGCTCTATTTGCCTGGGCAATTAGACCCGGGCCTTCTGCTAGTCTTTTATAAAATGTGGCTACGCTAGTGTAGACTTATTTATTTATCGGGTCTAATATAATATTTAATAATTAACTGATCTTTTACACACAAGATACGATCTTACATGCACGAAATGGCACTTGCTGTACTAGCGAGCTGCTGAGTATCTATGGAACGTTCAAGAACTGAGCAAGTCGTAAAATTACAACGAGAAATATCTACATGGAATAAAAAAAAATTGTTTATAATTTTGTTTAAAATATTGTTTATACTTACCATTTATAAAACTGATAGATGCTTTTTCAGTAATACTTCCAAAACAATTGGATGCAGTAATGAAGACAGTTAGAATGTTTGCGTCGTTAGGTTTGTCAAATGTAGAACAAAACTGAGTTTGACTTTTAGCTGCCATACTGACGTCTTGTTTGGTCTGTATTGTAGTAGAAGGAGGTGGAGTGCCAGCGTTATTGACGCACACAGAAATGTCATTGTCACAAATGGTTACGTTTACTTGGTCAACAGTAGGATATTCTAAATGTGAACATATTGTAGATATTTACTACTAAAGTGTAAATTAGTGCAGCAATGCTTACCGCCAGTGTTAATTGTAACACGCTTGCCTCGAGTATTAGTCTCATTATTTACAACTTGAATACTCTCGATTTGAATTCCGTTGTAACTTGAGTTTTGTAGAAGTACACTAGAATTCGATTGGATTGCTTCAAAAATTCCTTTCTTATGCAGAACTGCAATTGCTTCAAATTTTAATTTAGAATTTCCTTGGTAGATACCCCATCTATATGACTCTAATTTGTTGCCCGCCAATGGAATAGTTAGATTAACGCGTCTTTCTAGAAGCTGGTAGATGGTAAATTGTGGAGATTCGAGGCTGTAATTGTGAGGCCCTACACCTACAGACACATTTCATGATGTCAAAGCAATGCGACAAAATTGCATTGGTGTACCGCATACGTATTCTCGCTCAGTTACTGCATACTTGATGACTGCTCCGAGTAACAGACAGACTATGTGCCATGATCTCATACTCTAGGTCCCCTTTCTTACGAGACGCGATTACCTTTCTCTCTTTTACTGGGTTTGACGTCCTAAATGCTCACACGCAACGACGTAGTATCTTCAAATGAATGATCAAAGGTCTTTTGCTGCAACTGGTTGTGGCCTGATGTATTGTGTTCACTCCTACTTCCGCGTGGTGTGACGAATGTGTGACTAACAGCAAGTGCGTACTCATTATCCTTACGCTTTACTGCCTAGACAACATGTATTCGTCAACTAACTTGCTTGTAAGACAAGATAATACTTGCTATTTCATTTGTATAATTTGAGAAAATTTTGTTGGTTTTCTGTAAACCGTATCTGATAGTCTCCAAAATGTTTTAAAACAACCTTACAAACACAACTCTAATATGAAGACGCACTCGCAGTTGAAACGTACATTGTAAATTTAGTTAGTCTTTGGTAGCCTCGTCGCCAGACTTACGTGAGTGGGCAGTGTCCAGATCCAGTATAACACTTTCAGCCCCGTCTTATACGGGAACCGGACACTGCCAGGCTCACGTGAGTCTGGGAACAAGGCTAGTTTTTGGTACGTGTGTTTTGTACGTGTTTAGGCACGCTGCCATGAATTTTGTAGCATAACGTTTGCTTATAACATTATTGACTTCCGTTTTCAGCAAATCACTAGCGCATTCGCTCATCCATGCAAAAGTGTTTTATCACTGAGTAGCGTGCGCTTGTACAGTGGCTGAATGCTTGCTGAAGTATAATCTCATCAAGTAGTTCCGTAAGCTGTATTGTTCTGCGTTGCCGTCT
Source organism: Dehalococcoidia bacterium (assembly GCA_964274945.1). GTDB lineage: Bacteria > Chloroflexota > Dehalococcoidia > Lucifugimonadales > Lucifugimonadaceae > CAXXBX01. The sequence continues at coordinate 124,106 of CAXXBX010000175.1, forward strand.
CGTATACATCGTCGTTTTCGTCAGCCGCCACTCTTTCTTCGCGAGCTGCACGTGCGTTGGAAAATTTAAATTCAGCACTTTCGTAGACCTCGTTCGTAGTGTCGTGTACAGATTGTAATTCTACGTTTGATAAATCAACTCTAAAAGCAGATCATTAGACGTAACAATTTACGATAAACAGATACTGTGGATTTGCTATATATACAATATACAGATACATTAGAGAGACAAATAAAAGATAAATAAGGGTGGTAAATGCAAATTTTAAGTGTAGAGCAACGCTCTCTCATTAGCATAACACTATGTAAAACTAATATTATAACGCACGTTTATATGACCACATTACAAAAGAATTTTAGTGAGTTGTTTAATTAATTACCATACTACTCGCATATTTAGCAAAAACAACAACCTGTTAAGCGAAAGTTGGGATTTATGTCTTTCAGTATCAATTTCCAGTATCTCATTCTAAATGTCATAGCTTGTAAATTGTCTATTTTGCTAATAGATAGCAACACATATACCATAAAATGAAATATTTCTAAATGAAGATACATTTACTAGAGATTTCGAGTTGTCTTTCGTAATTTGTTACTCTGATTTAGGTTTATTACGTTAAATATTTTACTCTAAGGCACGTTACGTGCTAGATAGCTTTACAAATTTAAAACCAACTAATTGCAAACATTTACTAAAATTTGAATTATTTTTTTAAATGCATGTGTGTGCATGACGATCTTAGAAAACGCACTTTACCTGATTGCATAAAGGTGTTCAGTTGTTTGAAGGTCTGAGTTTAGTGTTCTTTTGTCGCTGCAAAATACGATCATGTTTTAGTGATAGAAGTCTCTAGTTAAAATAGTTCGATTTCACTTGATTTTCGTTTGCAGCAAACAATAATGTTGACGATCACGACTATCAAAACTAGTGCACCAACGCATGCTGCAGCAATAATGTATACAGGAATTCCTGTTGATACATATCTATAGTATACAATATTTAGGATTTTGTTAACAGGACCCCGCAGGATTAGAACCTTGAGAGCTTGAATCTTTCTGAGGTGGAGGAGACGTTCCTGTGTTAAAATTATGCGGTACACAGGATAGAGGATTTGTGATATTAGTATGATGTATAATATTGTTGTTACATGTTACCTATTGCTACTGGACGAGTAGCTAACTTACGATATTCTGTAGTTATACTCACTCCCTGTTGGTAAGTTGCCGACTGACATACTTTTTGTTGATTTGTTCTACTTGAACTTGTTTGTATATCTGATATAGTTATAACTAACTAATCCTATTTGTAAGAGCTAGCACTTGCTGTACTAGCCAGGTGCTCAGGTCTCAATGTGGTAGTTACTGGACAGAAAGGAGGAGAATGTCCAAAGATACTTGAGCAACTCTAAAATGTACTATTGCAATGATAAATAATTAAATTGCCTACACCAATTAGACAACACATTTATAATTTATTTTAATTAAATATTGGTTAGTAACTCACCATTCTTAGCACTAAAATTAGCAATTACATACGAAGATCCAAAACAATTGGACGCAGTGAAGAAGGCAGAAATGTTTACAATAGGTTTGTTAAATGTATAACAAAGTTGTGTGTGATTTGTATTTCATCTAGTATAGGGTATAAAATTTTGTGATGTTTATGGTAGTCGAGGGAATTGGAGTACCAGTAATGTTGACGCATACAAAAAAATTTGTTGTCGCAAATAGTTATCTGTGGCGAGGAAGCAGTAGGAAATTATAAAATTTTAACTTAAAACATTTGTACGAAAACGTAAATTAGTGTAGTGTTGCTTACCGTCAACGTTAATGGTAACACGATTGCCCAGTTTATTCCTGTTGTTTCTAACTTAAACGGCATCGATTTAAATTCCGTTAAAATGCGAGTTTTCGAGAAATACACTAAGATTTGACTTGATCGTTTCAATGCTTCCTCTGAGACGCAGCAATATAATTGTTTCTAGTTTCAATGTAGAATTTCCTTTATAAATAGTCCATCAAGTACTACTAACTGCTGATTGGTTGGTTGCCTGAGGTATATTTAGATTAATGCTATTGCCTACAAGCTGGTAGATCGCAAATTCTGGAGAGTCGAGAGGGTAGTTGTATTGTCTCTAACCTACAAGCAAAATATCTATAAAAACCGTGTAGTGTCAAAGCAGTTGGGACAATATGATTTACCACACACCTATTCTTGTTCAGTACTTGCATACTTGATGATTACTCCAAGAAACAGACAGAGTATGTGAGATGTACTCATACTGTGTTAGTAACCAGCGTAGTTTTCTCAAGAAACGCAACGACTGCACTCTGACAATAAATGATGCTAGTTCGCGTACACAACGATGCAGTATTTTCTATAAATTCTCTCACCTAAATTCTTTTGTCCTGTACCTGCAGATTGCCTGCATGCAGAAAAGAGCATGAAAATAAGCGAAATCTCATGAGATTCTCGCTCATCTCATGAGATCTGGGCATTTTTCATGACCGGAACCTCATGAGACGTGTATCTCACGAGATTCAATGGGTGTGTTCATGCGGCTCATACGCCAATTCCTCATCTCATGAGATTTGGGCATTTCTCATGAGCGGAGTCTCATCAGACGTATATCTCATGAGATGCAATGAGACAATTGTTCATCTCATGAGATGTGTGTATTTCTCACGAGCAGTGGCTCATGAGACGAATTTCTCATGAGATGTAATGGGTGTGTTCATGCTGCTCGCTATGAGCCGCGCGAGTTCTCGTGAGCAGATCGATCTAGGCGCATGCATGAAGATTTGTTCTAGCTAAACAAAGCTACTATTGGTGCATGCCTACTAGCGATGTCGTATTATGACACGCGATCGCAAATCAAATAGAAATTAGTTTGCGTGCGATCATGCACAGCATGTACCCTTCGAATTCGATGATATGATCGCTCTAGATAGATCGTACGTACAGTAGACGTAGCCTACCTCGTCACATTCAGTGAGTTGAGTGTTAATTGCACGTGAGAATGCCTTCACGATGTACAGTCGACCAGTACGACCAGAGTAGCTTACAATACAGATGTACGGAGCCTCCAACGACTGCGGATACGTATGCGCCGGAAGTAGATGGAAGAGCTCTCGTCCACCCAACTGCCCCGTACACTTACGTGCCTGGCATAGCCATACGACGTCTGTTACGTATCTGACCGCACAACTCAAAGATAAGGGAATGTTTTAGATAACGTCAAACTAACATATATAGGTAAGTAAAATTAAATTTGACCCACCACATGCAATCAGGAGCTTATACACTCCGTCTGACTCATCTACACGCACACACGCGCACACACACACACACACACACACACACACACACACACACACACACACACACACACACACACACACACACACACACACACACACACACTACACACACACTACACACACACACACACACACACACACACACACACACACACACACACACACACACACACACCACACACACACTAGAAAGATTAAATGTCTGAAATATCTGTCGATAAGTATATCTGTAATGGTACAGCTATGTTTCACACTAACACAACTATTACATACCATTAATACTTACGCATAGCTATAGACAATAAGCATATAGCGTCAGCCCACTACATTCCTCCCCATCCACTTCATGAAAGTAAAGTGAAAATGCAAAACAGATAACATATGCGAGAAACACAACACGACAGAACTCTAGGTCCAAGGCAACAGCTAAGTCACTACTAGTCTTCAAGGACGAATTATTTCTCTCCCAGATCTTGTCATGTGACACCCCTGTTCATGCAGCTGCAGTCTCGAGTTCGTAATTAATGCTCTTCAGCTTCTTCCTCAGTTGCCTGTTTGATCTCATCGACTTCTTCCACAGAGAGTTCCTTATAATATGTTTTGTTCTTCAAGGTCTTCCTCAGTTGGGTATCTAGACTAGGTAGTAATGACTGCTGTTTTCTCTGTAAGCATGTCATCGATTCTCAGCAATGCGTAAGGATCCTTAGTCTGCATGATCATTTAAGCTGATCTTTCTATCTATATACATAATCAATGTAGAAACATTTGCCTTCATCCCATTTGTCAGTCGAGAGCCAACCCTGGACTTTGAGAAGGTCAAATTATATTACTAGTAGTTTCCAGCATCTCATCCACTTCTCTTGTGATCTCTTTACCCTCAAATTTAGGGTCCCGTTCGGTAAGGGTATGATGAGACAGGCAGCTAGGCTAATGCCAGTGTCCATGCAGTGTGAGTTTCACCCAAATCATAAGGTCCAGAAGAAAACACATCAGAGTATAATTATGCACCAACTCAGATATATGATCCCACTGTTTATTATCATTGCGGCCTGTTAATGAGCATATTTTGTTGACTATAGACAATGAATGGTCAGGGTGTAAGGCACATAAGTATTCCGCATCAATAGAAGACCTTTCTCAGGTGGAGATTCACTTGACTGTAATTCCTTGACCACTAATGGCACAGCATCAAGGAGGTATATACCTACACATGTGTGTCCTTTTCTAATTCAATCAAGTCTGCAGACTCAGACTCTTCATATAATAGGCCCGGTCTTAATATCTCTGACATCAATTGTCCAACAGTTACCACCTCAACTTTCCCACAAGCTCCATAAGAAAGAGAAACAATCCCTTGCCTGAATTCCAGTACAGCATGCACCCTAGACATGCAGAAAGTCATGATGATGACCCAACAAAACAGAAAACCCAAATTGCTTCACCACAACAAAAGGATGTGTGATGTGTTTCGGTCCTATTGAAACAGCTAATTGCATGGTACCAGCTGTTATGACCATTTAATTGCGGATATATCACTCTCTGCGTAGGCGGTAGGACCTTTGAGCAAATTTGTAATTTCCTCAGAGACAATTAATAGAGATAGAAGCACCAATACCCAGCAAGCAATCAATAGATTGTGTGTTACGGCGCGAGATAGGCAGGCCAGCAGTATTCACAAACGCACAAGCTCCCGAGCTTCTTGAGATCGGCACGCACATCATCACCACGTTGAGACATAACACCGACATTCAATACCTGTTTAGGGAATTCCCCTAATAGTTCTGCGTCTGCCTGCTGCATGTACATGTACCTTCCTTGCTTGGTGGTTGCTTGAGTTGCTGCTGTTCGCGTAATCTCTTTCGGCACTCAACGTAGTGATGACCCACAATATCGCAGTAGTGATCGACACTTCCCCTAGACCGCCTAGGTTGAGCTCTAAAGTACGAGACATCTGCGAGCGCGATTAGTATAAATTGTTGCTGTTGATCGAGAGGCAGCAGGTGAGCACTGACCCTGCTGCATCAGAAGACTCAAGGCCTTGTCTTGTCGCTCGCCCACCTTGACCATCTGCTGAAGGAGTTGGGTTGTATCGTCGTCGATCTTGTTTTGCCACAACATCATGTCGTCCGCGTAGTTGACGTTGTTGCACCCTCTCAGGCGGATTTCACGGCATCAGCAAGCGTTGCGGGTTGGTCACGTTCCAACTCGACTTGGCACTCCGCGCGCAAGCCTTCATGAAATAAACTGACGAGAGGTTCCTCCGGCATGCAAGCGTGAGTCGATCACGTAATTTGCAGCTCTCGTTGCAATATTGAGAAGCAACCTGACAGAATCGCATAGCATCTAACATCTTTCTGACAGATGCCCATGACCTTCTAGACACACAGACCGTTGTGTCCATGAGAGCGCGATCGCCAAGTGCTAAAACAACATAACGAAGCGTATAAATGACATCTAGTGGTGTCATATACATCGCAATTCCAAACAGCACACGGAAGATGCACCACTTTGTAGCGGTGTAGAGCGCTTCCGCGTGACATAACTATCAATACATAGGCGTGGCTAGCCAATCTACTAAAAACTAACCACAACGTCAGCCCACTGTACATGATACACTGTGTCATACAGTATGATATCTGACCATTGCAAATGTACAGTTTTAATTAACAATTAATTAAGGCCACATGCCATTTTTAATTATGTTAATTAATATTCTAAACTGTTTCAATAATTGCTAGTAATAAATACATTTAATTAATACATTTATTTTGATCCGATGGCTGTGAAGAAACAATAATGTATCTATGGTTGACTATATTCTAGTTATATTTCTATTGATGAATTGAGTTGGGTAAAATATCTACTAAGTTTGAATTCAATTGAAAGTTGTCTTCCCTCAATGCAAGTCATTCAAATTTTGAAAACTTTTGATAGATATTGACATATCTGACCACCACTTTGGCAAATATGTAGTTTCACAAGTAAAACTTTACATGCAAACTTCTTTTTTTAATGATTGATATTAATATCTACATAATATAATTATACTGAGTCAACTCTGGCTGTGTACAGCAAGACCTGTATGTAGCTAGTATAATATAAATGGTTGAATATTGTGAACACTCATTTCTTACATTCTAGTTATATTTCTACTGATGGTTTGAGCTGGGTAAAGTATCTACTAAGTTTAAATTCAATTAAAAGTTGTCTTACTTTAATACTAGTCATTCAAATTTTAGAAATCTATCGACAGGTGTTGACATATCTGACCACCACTTTGGCAAATATGTAGTTTCACAAGTAAAACTTTGTATACAAACTTCTATTTACAATATTAATGTTTTGAAAAAGTTTTAATGATTGATATTAATATCTACATATTACAATTATTTTGATTCAACTCTGGCTGTGGAGAAACAATGTACAGTGAGACCTGTCTATAGCTATCGAATATTATAAAATAGTTGAATGTTGTAAATACACAGTCTTTGCATTCTAATTATATTTCTATTGATGGTTTGAGTTGGGTAAGATATCTACTAAGTTTGAATTCAATTGAAAGTTGTCTTCCCTCGATACAAGTCATTCGAATTTCTGAAATCTGTCGACTAATGTTGACATATCTGACTACCACTTTGGCAAATATGTAGTTTCACAAGCAAAACTTTGCATACAAACTTCTATTTACTGCATTAATGTTTTGAGAAAGTTTTAATGATTGGTATTGATATCTACATAGTACAATTATTTTGATTCAACTCTGGCTGTGTACAGCAAAACCTGAATGTAGCTATAGTATAATCTAAAATCGTTGAATATTGTAATTACACACTCTTTACATTCTAGTTATATTTCTATCGATGGTTTGAATTGAGTAATACATCTACTAAGTTTGAATTCAACTGAAAGTTGTCTTCCCTCAATACAAGTCATTCGAATTTCTGAAATCTGTCGACTAATGTTGACATATCTGACCACCACTTTGGCAAATATGTAGTTTCAGAAGTAGAACTTTGCATACAAACTTCTATTTACTGTATTAATATTTTGAGAAAGTTTTAATGATTGATATTAATATCTACATATTACAATTATTTTGATTCAACTCTGGCTGTGGAGTAACAATGTACAGTAAGACCTGTATGTAGCTATAGAATATTATAAAATGGTTGAATATTGTAATTACACACTCTTTACATTCTTATTATATTTCTATCAATGGTTTGAGTTGGGTAAGATATCTACTAAGTTTGAATTCAATTGAAAGTTGTCTTCCCTCAATACAAGTCATTCGAATTTCTGAAATCTGTCGACTAATGTTGACATATCTGACTACAACTTTGGCAAATATGTAGTTTCACAAGCAAAACTTTGCATACAAACTTCTATTTACTGTATTAATGTTTTGAGAAAGTTTTAATGATTGGTATTGATATCTACATAGTACAATTATTTTGATTCAACTCTGGCTGTGTACAGCAAAACCTGAATGTAGCTATAGTATAATCTAAAATCGTTGAATATTGTAATTACACACTCTTTACATTCTAGTTATATTTCTATCGATGGTTTGAATTGAGTAATACATCTACTAAGTTTGAATTCAACTGAAAGTTGTCTTCCCTCAATACAAGTCATTCGAATTTCTGAAATCTGTCGACTAATGTTGACATATCTGACCACCACTTTGGCAAATATATAGTTTCACAAGTAAAACTTTGCATACAAACTTCTATTTACTATATTAATGTTTTGAGAAAGTTTTAATGATTGATATTAATAGCTACATATTACAATTATTGTGATTCAACTCTGGCTGTGGAGCAACAATATACAGTAAGACCTGTATGTAGCTATAGTATATTATAAAATGGTTGAATATTGTAAATACACATTATTTACATTCTAATTATATTTCTATCCACGGTTTGAGTTGGATAAAATATCTACTAAGTTTGAATTCAATTGAAAGTTGTCTTCCCTCAATACAAGTCATTCGAATTTCTGAAATCTGTCGACAAGTAATGACATATCTGACCACCACTTTGGCAAATATGTAGTTTCACAAGTAAAACTTTGCATACAAACTTCTATTTACTGTATTAATATTTTGAAAAAGTTTTAATGATTGGTATTGATATCTACATAGTACAATTATTTTGATTCAATCTGGCTGTGTACAGCAAAACCTGAATGTAGCTATAGTATAATATAAAATGGTTGAATATTGTAATTATACATTCTTTACGTTCTAGTTATATTTCTATCAATGGTTTGAATTGGGTAAGACATCTACTAAGTTTGAATTCAATTGAAAGTTGTCTTCCCTCAATACAAGTCATTCGAATTTTTTTGAAATCTTTGTTAGGTGTTGACATATCTGACCACCACTTTGGCAAATATGTAGTTTCACAAGTAAAACTTTGCATCAAAACTTCTATTTACTGTATTAATATTTTGAAAAAGTTTTAAAAATTGATATTAATATTTACATAATATAAATATATTGATTCAACTCTGGCAGTGGAGCTACAAACAGCACAACATGTATGTAGCTATAGCATAATATAAAATGGTTGAATATTGTAAATACACATTCTTTATACATTCTAGTTATATTTCTATTAATGGGTTGAATTGGGTAAGATATCTACTAAGTTTAAATTCAATTGAAAGTTTCTTCCCTCAATACGAGTCATTCGAAGTTTTGAAATGTTGATAAGTGTAGACATATCTGACCACCACTATGGCAAATATGTAGTTTCAATATCAACATCTGCCTTTAGTACAATTACTTTGATCCAACTGACCGTCAAATCAAGAAAGCAGGACAGCAAAATCTTGATGTAGCTATGTTATATAGTTGACTATAGATTGATACACACACTTTCCATTCTAGTTATATTTGTATCAATTAAGTTCACATGCAGCGTGGTCTCTATGATTACAGATCTACTTCGATATCATTGAGAGTTTCAACAATTACATGTCTCCCCTCACAATTAAGTATTGATGCGCACTTGCAAAGTAATCTATTTACAGAAAGTAGCTCAAGATATTCTAGCCTTTGCGCTAACTACAGGTCTCGATCGGCCAGTTTGTGATCACATCGTCTTGCATAGCTGCTTCAACAAGAGCACAAGGACCAACATTTCTTAGTGGATGAACAACTGATGCTGTTAGATCATGTTCAAACTTCTCATCCTTCCAGCTAGGTTCCAACAGACAGAAATATGTACAATATTTCAGCATTTGCATCATCGTCTCTTGTAAACTTTTATAATTGTTTCTCCTAAATAGTGTGTCATACTTCAATGAAGAATATTGACCATTTCCTATACAACCAATCTTGTGAATGTGAGAACATCTATCTCAACAGAGATGCTGGCATCAAACAGACCCTTCAAGTCATCTGGAACTCTATGTGACATCTCCCAGTCTCAATGATGTTTGCTTTCTAAAAAGACACAGGTGAAAGAGCAAATGTATCTTCTGAGAGGATTCAACATGTTACCACTGCAAATTAACGTTCCTTAATTAACTAAAGCATAAACGCGCGCGCGCGCGCGTGTGTGTGTGCGTGTGTGTGTGTGTGCGCGCGTGCTACTTTCTCCGTTGTGTTAGCGCTGGTTCAATTATTCTATCCGGGAGATCCGCTTCCATGAGCACGAGCTTTGGTAAGCTGTAAACAAAGTGTCTAGCAACAAGCACAAGCATAGCTAGATCAAAGAGAAACTTTACTAGCTAGAGTATCACTATAGTTGTTGACTAAATAGAACTGTTAAAAATAAATTACCGAGGAAACAGCGACGAATTCACTCCATACGCGCATCTGCACAGCCACACCGACTATTTCCCTTGGCACGCATGCGTAAATAACCTACATTGTCTGGACAGCGAGCGGTCGTCTGACGAGCATGATCTCATGAGGCTCATGAGAAAAGATCAAGAGCTTCATGAGGCAAGATCAGGAGGCTCATGAGAAAATTCAGGGTCGAGGCTCATGAGAAAAGGTCGGATCTCATGATCTTGTACGCATGAATTTCGGCTCATGAGCCATAATTCTCATGAGGATTGTCCCAATTTCCTCATGAGAAAGGGGCGTATCTCATGAGGAAATTGGGACAAAGCTCATGATATTTTCTGCATGGGTGACTAGTAAGTTTCACTCCTACTTCCGCATGACAACTAATGTGTCATAAACAGCACGCATTCATTCTACTAAATCTCTTAACTTACCGTACGTACGCATGCAGTGCATCCTTCTATTGAATTTTCCTTCAATTGGCCATTTACTCTGCTCGGCGCATGCGTGAGCCCTAGGTAGATATTGGCTCGTAGATAGAGCGACGTTCTTCTACCGTTTGTGCATTGTATACGCTGATAAGACGTCGAGAATCGACCATTTCGTATATGCAGAGTGCTAAATTGAGGAATGTTTTTGTCTTTCGGCAATCGCCTCTAGACTATAATTAGTTGTTTTATCACACTTTGCCGATGTTCTCAAACGAAAACTGGCGCAGGATTTCCAGATATTCCTATCTTTATATTTACATTTATGAAGAAAGCAGAACTGTAAGTGTCTTTCATGCTATCTGCGCGTCAAATAATGGTAGCAGATCACAAACTTTCTTGAGGAAGAGACGTGTTTTGTCATTGAAAGAACACACACACACACACACACACACAGACACACACACACACACACACACACACACACACACACAGACACAGACACAGACACACACACACACACACACACACACACACACACACATACACACACACACACACACACACACACACACACACACACACACACACACACACATATACACACACGCACATGCAGACACGCACACACACACACACACACACACACACACACACACACACACACACACACACACACACCAAATACACATGCACGCACAACCAAATTCAGTATTACTATGGTTTGACACATGATTACTACTACGTTGTAGCTCAAAGACCAGTTTTTGTGTATTTTGTTGACAGTACAATAAAGCGAATGCTTTGTCTCTTTGTAACTGTTAGCAACGTTACAGCTGAAGTCGACAATCAAAAAATCTAAAAATGTTATGCAAAAATTAGAAATTAATGCTGAAAATTGAAACCAACTAAACAGCGACAATTTGATGTTTGAAGAATGTTAAACCGTTGATTGAAAATTTGCGTTTCTCAGTCTCTCAGAGTTTCTGTTTGTCGCTTCTGGGCGGTGGTTGCTCAGAATTCATTTCAGAATATACGACACTTGGTTTTGCTAGTTGCTGTTGGATTGAGCAAGAACAACTCGTTTCTAGCTCTTCATACTGAACTTCACTCGTCTAAGATTTAAGATAGTAACAAAAGCATAATACACGTATATAGTCAAATTACTTAGATCCATACCTAATTTAAGTAAATCAATTAACAAGTAACTTAAACTACATATATTTAAAATATTTAAATTAACTATTAAAACGAATATATAGTAATTTGTAATAGTTTAAATTAAGTACCTTTGCTGGAGGTTCTTCTTTGGTTGTTTTCTTGGCCATGTCGACTGTAGCATAAATTTTAGTAACTTGAAGAGACCCTCCTTCTTCTGCTGTTTTGAAATTCCCCATTTTATTTTTCGCGTCTTGGTTGAATTCTACCCGAGATTCTACCAACGTCACATTGTTGACGTCATCCACTTCTTCGGCCTTCCGACACGGAATGACTTCATAGAACGGAATAGGAACCTGTGGATTCGAAGAATCCCGGGGTCCAGAGCCGTTTGAACAACTTGGTAAAGCGTAATGCTTCCCTGGGTTCACTGTAGAGGTTGTTTGAATACTTGTCTCTTTGTATTGAGGCAAATCCTAAATTAACTATTTTTAATATTTGCGCCAGTTAATTAATAAACAAAATCGACGATACCTGGTTTACTGATTTTCTATCATCGTCAGTGGCTGAAGCTGCCTGGTTGTCTGGATGTAGCGGTTCTCCCCGAGCAGCTGGATGCGTTTCAACGACGTTAGAAAGAAAAGTCGAGAGTTTGGATTGTTCAGCAGATTCTTCTTCGAAAGGAGTCGATAACACGTCGTTTGCCTTGGGGTTTTGCTTGGACGGCAAAAACGTCATCGAATCGGATGGGGTACCGTCGACGTTCACATCTAACCAAAACTTCGTTTCTGCAGTATTGCTATATACAGATATTCGGTATTACTATATATACAGACAGATACATATTAAAGAGACAAATGAAAGATAGATAAGGGTGATAAATACAAATTTTAAGTGGAGGGTAACGCTGGCTAAGTTAGCCTAGCACTTTATGTAAAAGTAATATTATAACGCACTTTTATATGATTACATTACAAAAGAATTTTGGTGAGTTGTTTAATTAACATACTCGTGCACTTATCAAACGCAACAATCTGTTGATTGGAAGTTGGCATTTATGTCTCTGAATGTCATATTTCTATTAGATCGCAACACATATACAATGACATGTAATAGTTATGTTATTAGCTAGATCTAAACCATAAGTAGACACTACTAGAGTGTATACAGTAGCATACAGTAATATGTAAATATAGATACATCTATTAGAGATACCAAGTTGTCTTTTATCGTATTTTGTTACTCTGAACTTGGTTCATTAGGGATAATTACTTTACACTAAGGCAATTTATATGCCAAATAGCTTTACAAATTTAAGACCAGAAAAACTGTAAATTGTAAACATTCACTAAAATTTGAATTAAGTTATAATTCATGTGTGTGCAGGAAGATCTTAGACAAAGCACTTTACCTGTTTGCGTAAATGTGTGCAGTTGTTTGAAGATCTGAGTTCAATTCTCTTTTGCGAGCTGCAACGTAAAAGATCATGTTTTAGTGCTACAGGTTTCATGTAGCTCAAGTTCACCTGATTTTCGTTTGCAGCAAACAATAATGATGACGATCACGAAGATCAAAACTAGTGCACCAACGCTTGCCGCAGCAATAATGTATATAGGAATTCCTGTTGATACGTAGTATACAATAATTAATTAAGAAATGTGTTATTAGTACGCTGCAAGATTAGAACCTTCAGAGCTAGAATCTTTGTGAGGTGGAGGAGACGTTCCTGTGTTAAGATATCCGTTACACAGGATAGAGATTTGGTAATATATTGTTACATGTTACCTCTTGCCATTGGATGAGTAGCTAACTTACGATATTCTGTAGTTAGACTCAATCTCTGTTGGTAAGTTGTCGACTGACTTGATTTTTGTTGATTTGCTCTAGTTGAACTTGTTTGTTTAGCTGGTGTTGTTGAACTTGTTTGCATTGGAGGACTTGTTGGTTTATCTGATGTAGTTGGACTTGTTTGTTTGATGGGTGTAGCAGTACTTGTTTGTTTATCTGGTGTAGTTGGACTTGTTTGTTTGATGGATGTAGGAGTACTTGTTTGTTTATCTGGTGTAGTTGGACTTGTTTGTTTGATGGATGTAGGAGTACTTGTTTGTTTATCTGGTGTAGTTGGACTTGTTTGTTTGATGGATTTAGGAGTACTTGTTTGTTTATCTGGTGTAGTTGGACTTGTTTGTTTGAAGGATGTAGGAGTACTTGTTTGTTTATCTGGTGTAGTTGGACTTGTTTGTTTGAAGGATGTAGGAGTACTTGTTTGTTTATCTGGTGTAGTTGGACTTGTTTGTTTGATGGATTTAGGAGTACTTGTTTGTTTATCTGGTGTAGTTGGACTTGTTTGTTTGATCGCTGTAGGAGTACTTGTTTGTTTATATGGTGTAGTTGGACTTGTTTGTTTGATGGATGTAGAAGTACTTGTTTGTTTATCCGATGTAGTTGGACTTGTTTGTTTGATCGCTGTAGGAGTACTCTTTTGTTCATCCGATGTAGTTGGACTTGTTTGTTTGATCGATTTAGGAGTACTTGTTTGTTTATCTGGTGTAGTTGGACTTGTTGTGAGGTTGTCTGTCGAATCAGTGGTGAGCCTTAGAGAAACAGACTGATTTTGAGTGACGGACGTAAAGCTAAACAAATTGTTTATTCCTAAGAAAGCTAGAGTACAATATTTATAGGAAGGAGTCTAAATTGGTTACAGCTATCCAAGAAACGTAGACTCTTTGCGTATACAACAAATAGCAGCAAAAAGACGCAATGACGACTATATCTTTTATGCAAATATCTCTGCAGTAAGTTTTAGTAATTTTTGTTTAAGCTGAATCTCTCTAAATAGAAGTCTGATCTGTCTGTCTTTCTGTTCAGGGGCGTAGCGTAAACTCTAGAAATAGGGGACTAAGCTTTACGATGCTACTGGATACGCCTACTTGTAAAAACACGCGCACTTTTATTGGATTTCAATGACTGATGGTAGAATCAGTGGTAGATCCAGACTGGAAAAAATGTGGTTTATATACTGTATATACACAGCTTTGGTCCTCACACGTACTTACAGTTCACAATTTTACGTCCACGCCTACACATGATGGGCATGTCACGCTACCCTTCTAGTCTGTCTGTCTGTCTGTAACTACCGAGCAACAACAGCTCAAAGTTTGCATGACAAACTATGAGTGCATGCACGATCTAGGTCGACAGTGAAGGTGTCTTTCAGAGTTGTCTTGGGACGACGCTATTTCTTGCCTATCGAATTCTAGCCAGCCGCCACTTGCGCTCGAATTTCTTTAGAACGGGGCAATGGATCTCCACCAAGTTTGAAATGCCCGTTTGTGACCTCGGACAGTATAAACGGAGCGTGTCGTTTCTTATCGGGGACGTTTGTAGGAGTAAGATATTTTTACTATATCCGGGTTCTAAAAAATTCGGATATACGGAAAACAAATTATTCGGGAGTATGTGTTGTCTCCGCCTCTTTCGTGTAAGGGAACGGGCAGATCATCACGCGAGAATTTGTGCTAATTTTAATTAATTAAACGTGAATCCTGCTCTATTTGCCCAGGCAAGTAGACCCTGGCCCTCTGCTAGTCTTCTATAAAATGTGGCAACATTAGTGTACTGAGAACTGGTGCATTTGAAAATCAAACTCTATCATAAAGACAAACAATTAAGCTAAAGTACTCTACGTAACATACGCAAAACTAATGCTAAATTAGTGTAGACTTATTTATTTATCAGGTCTAATATAATTTTAAATAATTAACTAATCTTTCAACACACAAGATACGATCTTACCTGCACCAGATAGAACTTGCTGTACTATCAAGCTGTTGAGCATCTAATGTAAAACTTTTAGCAGTTGAGCAAGTCGTAAAATTGCAACGAGAAATATCTATATAGAATAAACAACAAATTTATTTATAATTTTGTTTAAAATATTATTATTCATACTTACCATTGATATAACTGATGAATGCATGTGCAGTAGTACTTCCAAAACAATTGGATGCATTAATGAAGACAGCTAGAATGCTTGTGTCGCTGGGTTTGTCAAATGTAGAACAAAACTGAGTTTGACTTTTAGCTGCCATACTGACGTCTTCTTTGGTCTGTATTGTAACAGAAGGAGGCGGAGTGCCAGCGATAATGACGCATACAGAAATGTTGTTGTCACAAATGGTTGCGTTTACTAGGTCAACAGCAGGAATGTCTAAATGTGAACATATTGTAGACATTTACTTCTAAACTGTAAATCAGTGCAGTAATGCTTACCGCCAGTGTTAATTGTAACACGTTTACCTCGATGTTTAGTCTCACTATTAACAACTTGCATGCTCTCGATTTGAATTCCGTTGTAACTCGAGTTTTGTAGAAGTACACTAGCATTCGACTTGATTGTTTCAAAAATTCCTTTCTTATGCAGAACTGCAATTGCTTCAAATTTTAATTTAGAATTTCCTTGGTAGATACCCCATCTATATGACTCTAATTTGTTGCCCGCCAATGGAATAGTTAGATTAACGCGTCTTTCTAGAAGCTGGTAGATGGTAAATTGTGGAGATTCGAGGCTGTAATTGTGAGGCCCTACACCTACAGACGCATTTCATGACGTCAAAGCAACGCGACAAAATTGCATTGGTTTACCGCATATGTATTCTTGCTCAGTTACTGCATACTTGATGACGGCTCCGAGCAACAGAAAGACTATGTGCGATGATCTCATACCAGCAGGTCTCCTTTCTTACCAGACTCGATTACGTCTCTCTCTTTTACTGGGTTTTACGTCGGAAATGTTCACACACAACGACGTAGTATCTTCAACTGGATGATCAAAGGTCTTTTGTTTAACTGGTTGTGGCCTGATGTATTGTGTTCACTCCTACTTCCGCGTGGTGTGACGAATGTGTCATCAACAGCAAGTGCGTACACATTGTCCTTACGCTCTACTGCATACATACAACATGCATTCGTCAACTAACTTGCTTGTAAGACATGCTAATACTTGCTATTTCATTTGCGTAATTCGACAAAATTTTTTTTGCTTTCTGTATACAGTATCTGATCGATCTCCAACATTGGCTTTCATGCAACGTTTAGCTAACTAGTAAACTTCAATTGTTATTTATGTCAGCAACCACAGAGAGACTTCTATCTAGGTCAATAAAATTATGAGATCGTAAAAACAACCTTACAGACACAGTACGCATATGTAGATGCACGCGCAGTTGCAACGTCCATTGTAAATTTAGTTAGTTTTTGGTAGCCTCGTTCCCAGACTCACGTCAGCTTGGCAGTGTCCGGTTCCCGTATAATACTTAAAGCCTCCCGTCTTATACGGGAACCGGACACTGCCCGGCTGACGTGAGTCTGAGAAAGAGGCTAGTTTTTTGGTACGAGTGTATCAAATCAGGTGCGCATTCGCTCATCCATGCAAAACTGTTTTATCACTAGGTAGCGTGCGCTTGTACAGTATCTGAACGCATGCTGTATCAAGTAGTTCCGTAAGCTGTATTGTTATGCATTGCCGTCTCGTATCCATCGTCGTGTTCGTCATGATCCGCTGCCACTCCTTCCTCGCGAGCTGCACGTGCGTTGGAAAATTCGAATTCAGCACTTTCGTTGACCTCGTTCGCAGTGTCGTGTACAGATTGTAAATGAACATTTGATAAATCTACTCTATAAGCAGATAATGCTAGACATAACAATTTTAGAAAAATCTAACAAGAATACACGTGTATTTGCTCTATACAGATACTGTGGTTTTGCTATATATACAGATACGTTAAAGAGACAAATTAAAGATAAATAAGGGTGTTAAATGCAAATTTTAAGTGGAGGGTAACTCTCGCTCAGTAGGCTTAGCACTTTATGTAAAACTAATATTATAACGCACGTCTAGATGATCACATACAAAAGAATTTTGGTAAATTGTTTAATAAATACGAATATCCTAAGAGATCTCCTCCTATTACGTGTAACAGAAAGGCAGATCACCACACAGGTATTTGTGTAATAATTAATTAATTAAACGTAAATGCTGCTCTCTTGCTTTGGCAATTAAACCCTGGCCATCTGCTAGTATTCTTTACAATGTACTACACTAGTAATGTAGACGTATTTAATTGTCAGGTCTAATATAATTTTAAATAATTAAGTAATCTTTTTACACACAAGATACGATCTTACCTGCAAGGAATAGCACTCGCTGTACTAGCAAGCTGGTGAGGATCTAATGTGGAACTTTCAAAAGCTGAGCAAGTTGTGAAATTGCAACGAGAAATATCTACATAGAATGAACAAGACGAATTTTATTTATAATTTTGTTTAAATATTGTTCATACTTACCATTTATAAAACTGATGGATGCATTTGCAGTAGTACTTCCAAAACAATTGAATGCAGTAATGAAGACAGTTACAATGTTTGTGTCGCTAGGTTTGTCAAATGTAGAACAAAACTGAGTTTGACTTTTAGATGCCATACTGACGTCTTCTTGGGTCTGTATTGTAGTTAAGTAGGCGGAGTGCCAGTGATATTGACGCACACAGAAATGTTGTTGTCACAAATGGTTGCGTTTACTAGGTCGACAGCAGGAAAGTCTAAATGTGAACTTATTGCAGATATTTACTTCTAAAATGTAAATCGGTGTAGTAATGCTTACCGCCAGTGTTAATTGTAACACGCTTGCCTCGACGTCTCTTCTCATTTCTAACTTGAGAGCTTTCGATTTGAATTCCGTTGTAACTCGAATTTAATAGAAGTACACTAACATTCAATTTGATTGTTTCGAAAATTGCATATTTACGCAGCACTTGAAATGTTTCACATTCTAATTTAGGATTTCCTTTGTAAAAACCCCATCTATATGACTCTGATTGGGTTCCCGCCAATGGAATAGTTAGATTAACGCGTCTTTCCAGAAGCTGGTAGATGGTAAAAGCTGGAGAGTCGAGGCTATAATTGTGAGGCCCTAAACCTACAGACAAAGTCAATACACTTCATAATGTCAAAGCAATGCGACAAAATTGCATTGATTTACCGCATATGTATTCTTGCTCAGTTACTTGATAACTGCTCCGAGTGACAGACACAGTATAAGCGATGATCTCATACTACTGACAAGTATCCAGGTCTCCTTTCCTAGGAGATATGATTACCACTCTCTCTTTGGTTGGGTTAGGACTCCGAAATGCCGACGCGCTATCTCCAACTGAATGATCAAAGGTCTTTTGCTGCAACTGGTGGTGGCCTGATGTATTGTGTTCACTCCTACTTCCGCGTGGTGTGACGAAGTTGTCATCAACAGCAAGTGCGGAACTTCTTATCTTTACGCTCTACTGCATAGACAACATGTAATCGTCAGCTTAACTGCTTGTAGTCATGATATTTCATCTACATAATTTGAGAAAATGTTATTTGTTTTCTGTTTAGCTTGTAGATCTCCAGCATCGGCTTGCATGCAACGTTTAGCTAGTAAACAACAATGCAAACTGCAATTGTTATTTACATCAGCAACCATAGAGAAACTTCGATTTCAAAAAATTATGACATCATAACAACGTTACAAACACAACACGCATGCGCAGACGCACGCGCAGTTGGAACGTAAATGATTTGTAAAACTTAATTAGTTTTTGGTACGTGTGTATTGTACGTGTATATATGATGTTTGCTTATATCATTCTTGACTTCCGTTTTCAGCAATCACGAGCGCATTCGTTCATCCATGCAAAAAAGTTTTTTATCACTGAGTAGCACAGTGGCTAGATGCATGCTGAAGTATATCGCATCAAGTAGTTCCGTAAGCTGTATTGTTCTGCATTGCCGTCTCGTATACATCGTCGTGTTCGTCATGATCAGCTGCCACTCCTTCATCGGGAGCTGCACGTGCGTTGGGAAATTCGAATTCAGCACTCCCGTAGACCTCGTTCGCAGTGTCGTGTACAGATTGTAATTCTACATTTGATAAATCGACTATATAAGCAGATCATTAAACATAACACTTTTAAAATTTTTTTAACAAAAACACATTTGTATTGCTATAAGCAGATACTGCTGTTTCGATATATACTATACGTATATATAATATTATATACATGTACAGATACAAATAATGGTGGTAAATGCCAGTTTTATGTGGAGAGTAACGCTCGGTAAGTAAGTCTAGCACTTTATGTAAAACAAATATTATAACGCACGTTTATATAACCACATTATAAATAAACTCTGGTAAATTGTTTAATTAGTTAACATACTATTCGCACAATTATTAAACACAGCAATCTGTTGATCGGAATTTGGCATTTATGTCTCTCAGTATCAATAACCAGTATGTCAGTCTCAATTTCAAAGCTTGTAAATTGTCCGTTTTTGCTAATAGATAGCAACAGATATACCGTAAAATGTAATATTTATTTAACTAGCTAGATCAAAACCATAAGTAGACGCAATTATATTAAAATGTATACAGTAGAGTACAGTAATATGTAAATAAAAATACATTTACTAGAGATAGCAAGTTGTCTTTCGTAATTTGTTTGCCCTGATCTAGGTTCATTACGTATAATTACTTTACACTAAAGCACGTTACGTGTCAGATAGCATTACAAATTTAAGACCAATTAACTGCAAACATTTATTAAAATTTAAATTATTTTTTTTAATACATGTGTATGCATAACGATCTTAGAAACCCCAGCTTACCTGTTTGCATAAATGTGTTCAGTTGTTTGAACGTCTGAGTCTTGTGGTCATTTGTGAGCTGCAAAATACGATCATGTTTTAGTGCTAGAGGTCTTTAGTTAATTAACATAGTTCAATTCCAGCTGATTTTCGTTTACAGCAAACAATAATGATAACGATCACGACGATCAAAACTAGTGCACTAACAAATGCTGCAGCAATATTGTGTACAGAATTCCTGTTGATACATATTATACAATATTTAGGATTTTGTTAACAGTACGCTGCAAGATTAGAACCCTGAGAGCTACAATCTTTCTGAGGTAGAGGAGACGTTCCTGTGTTAAGAATATGCGTTACACAGAATAGACTTTTTGTAATATATTTTTACATGTTACCTCTTGCCATTGGATGAGTAGCTAACTTACGATATTCTGTAGTTAGACTCACTCTATGTTGGTAAGTTTTCGACTGACTTGATTTTTGTTGATCTGCTTTAGTTGGACTTGTTTGTTTATCTGATATAGTTGACTTGTATGTCTGTTCGATGTAGGATGACTTGTAACTCAAGGCCGAATCCAGAGAGGGGGTTCAGGGGGTTTAAACCCCCTTATTTTTAATAGGCGTGGTTCAATAATTTCATATAATTTTATTAGAAAAGAGACAATTAGTAATGCTTTAAATAACTGCTAACGGTGAAGCCTCTCTTTCAAAAATTCCTGGATCCGGCCCTACTTTGTTTGTTTATGTGATTTAGTGGGACTTCTTTGTTTGTTCGATTTAGGATTAAGGTAATCTGTCAAACCAGTGATGGGTGTCGGAGATACAAATTGATTTTGAGTGACGGACGTAAAGCTAAAAAAATTTGTTTCTAGGATTGCTTAAGCACAAAAAACAAAAGTCTAAATTTGTTACAGCTATTCATGAAACCTAGGTTGATTCCTTACCTTCACTCGTTGAGATGTTCCTGCACGACACCACACCTGCCTGGTTGGAAAGTGTGGCCGTGGCGCGAGGGTCAAGACCCTGAGCCACTGCGCATGCGGCACTTGCTTCTGGTTCTGTGTTTCAGGGAACGGGTACTTTTAGGTCCGGATTCTGACCCCCGGCCTTTCACGTTGGATAACAAACGGAGACGAGATGGAGAGGGGGAGGATAAAGCAAAACTGCGCTGGCTGTCACAGAGGCTATAAGCGCAATGACATGGTTGCGGCGGCAGGACTACAAATATATACTTCTTTCCGATGCGCGCGCTAAGTTCCGGGGTGGAATCAACTCTGTCTAACTGCGTTAATTAAACCGCATTTGACTCCATATCTTCACTCGTTGAGATGTTTCTGCACGACACCACACCTGCCTAGTTGGAAAGTGTGGCCCTCAGCGCGAGGGTCAAGACCCCGGGTCTCTGCGAATGAGCCACTTGCTTCTGGTTTTGTGTTTCAGGGAACGGGTACTTTTAGGCCCTGATCCCGGCTCAAACGAGGTTTGTTCTTTGAACAAACCTTCGGTCCAGGTACATTAACCAGACTTGAGAATGTACTATAAGTCTGCAGATCACGAACGGTTTGGTGACAGTCGCACGGGACAGAGAGCAGCTAGCAAAGACGAGCGAGCCCTCTAGAAGCATGCATGAAAAACAAGAGGTGTCCAGCGAGCGCCCGGATGGTGTCTGCACAAAGATCCTACATCTTTAAGCCAGGCTGCTTGTGTTCTGTAAATTAGATGTATTATAAGTATACAGCGGTAATAAAACACCATAGGAGGCTAATTGTTTCGACCAGCGTGCAAGATGCCTAGCAGGCAACTTTATGTACTCCTCGAACGCCTTGCTCTTTCACCGTCCCAACTCTTTGGTGCTAGAGTCATGTATGCCACGGGCCGTGGCAGTAGTGGCGGCACCGATTAGGAAGCTGTGTCCAGTAAACCCGAAGCAATCTATCCCTGCTGACGACAACGCCCGCTGCACCTCTTGTACCAATCTGACGAGGGATAGAGAACAGCAGTCGCTGAAGATGAACAGCGGCCCCGAGCGAGTGCCCTTGACAGCGATGTATACCAAGATTGATGATACCGGACAGATGTCATTGGTGCTTCGTCCTAGATAGACATCGGCAGCGCGGCAGAAGGGGTCTCTTTGTGACTTCCGGAGGTGCAGACGCACATGGGTTGGGTTCTCGTGAGGGCCGGCCTGTATATCCTGAGATGTAAGGTGTGATGCAGGGTCGAAGGCCGACAATGATGACACGGTGAATTCGCCCGCCCTCAGAAAACCGAAGAAATCCATGCAGCAGGCCGCCCAGAGTATAACCGTATCATAGCTAAGGGGTTGCTGAGACCAGACGGCCTTGATCGTGGCAGCTCCATCGGTGTGATGGAAGGCGTTGAAGGGTGTGGCCCTCTCCATGCGTGCGGTGCCCTCCACGCAGGACATATGTTAGTTGGGAAAGAGGAGACGCAAACGGGTCTTCATGGCCATATTGAATATGCAGGTGACGTACACAGATAAGTAGCATTTGATGGTCTTGTGCGTAAGCTGCTGTTCCTTGAGAGCCGCGACGAAAAGACACAGAATACGTTTGGGTCTACGAAGTGGAAGAATGGAGAGTCTTTGGCAGAATCGGCGGACCGGTATCGTACGACCTCAGAGCCGCCGGAGCTAAGCCGGACGAGAAGATTCGACTATAGCCTCGACCTCCAACTGGGCGAGCTCCAGTCGATGTCCGACGGTTGCAGGAGCGCTAGGAATTGCACCGAGACTTGATCCGGAGCTGAACGTAGCTGTTGGTGAAGAGAGCGGGCCGTTAGTAGGTTGTTACGAGACAGTGCATCCGCGACGTGATTAGATTTCTTTTTGGACGTTTACGCATTACTCACGAATGCGAGGCGCCTGCGGATACCGTACAACTAGTTAATTACTAGTTGTACCGTATCCGTAGGCACCTCGCGTTCGTGAGTAACACGTCCAACGGAGTTTTCGGACTGTCTACTAAAGCGCAGAGTCCTACATAGTCAATACGTATTTGTTGCAGCCCTAGCTGTCATGGAAGTAAACATGCAAGCTTCCTAGTATTTAAATTACGTTTATAGGCCTGGTATAGGTAGTCGTCGTTTTGCGATCGTAATCAAGACAATTGAAATGTACAGTCTAGGTATGCACTCAGTTTCGTTGCAACGACAGTGGTATGGTATTTACTGACATGGAAATTGATATCGGCGAACATTGACTATCAACAGTGTTAGATGCAGCACGGTGTAGGAAAGGATTGATTGTAGTCTAGGGGACGTGTGAATAGTTGACTGTGTGGCATTCAGCTAATAAAGGTGTTTCTTAGTTCTCAAGTACACACAATCCATCCCTAAAATACAGTGTTAGATGCAGCACAGTGTGGTAAAGGATTGATCCTACTGTTGTACGGGACGTGTAAATAGTTGACTTTATAAAGGTGGCATTTAATTCCTGAAGGTGTTTCTTGGTTGTTAGGTACACACAATCCCTAGCTACAATACAAAAGGATGGGGCGACGGAAGTTTATGAAGCTCCTTCGTTGCTGTTTGCTCACTTAAACGAATCGTTCATGGACTCATCTGTAGTCGCACACAGAGACGATTTTTTGGGTAGGTCCTATCATGAAACGTGGTCGTAGGGAGGATAAATTTAAGATTTGTGTAAACACACAACACACACACACACACACACACACACACACACACACACACACACACACACACAAACAAACACACACACACACACACACACACACACACACACACACACACGCACACACACACACACACATCAAGAGCTAGCCATATAGGACCACGGCCCTTTCTGTTGTGCGACCCGGATTAGAAGCCTCGCTACGATCGTCAATTAAACGTCGTAAATCTTGCTCTTTTGCTGGAAAAATTAAACCCGGGCCCTCTGCTAGCCTTCTTTACAAGGTAGCATCAGTCTACACTACTATTGTAAACCTCTTTATTTATCAGGTATAATATAATTTTAAATAATTAAGTGATCTTTTTACATACAAGATACAATCTTACCTGCACGAAATAGAACTTGCTGTACTAGCAAGATGCTGAAGATCTAATGTGGAACTTTCCATAGCTGAGCAAGTCGAATAATTGCAACGAGAAATATCTACATAGAATAAACAACAAATTTATTTATAATTTTGTTTAAAATATTGTTTATTCTTAACATTTATAAAACTGATGGATGCATTTGCAGTAGTACTTCCAAAACAATTGGATGCAGTAATGAAAACAGTTACAATGTTTTTATAACGCTAAGTTTGTCAAATGTGGAACAAAACTGAGTTTGATTTTTAGCTGCCATACTGACGTCTTCTTGGGTCTGTATTGTAGTAGAAGGAGGTGGAGTGCCAGTGATATCGACGCACACAGAAATGTTGTTGTCACAAATTGTTGCGTTTACTAGGTGAACAGCAGGAGAGTCTAAATGTGAACATAGATGTTTACTTTTGAAGTGTAAATGAGTGCAGTAATCCTTAACGCCAGTGTTAATTGTAACACGCTTGCCATGTCTAGTCTCAACATTTACAACTTGAACGATACTGATTTGAATTCCATTGTAACTCGAGTTTTGTAGAAATAAACTAGCATTCAATTTGACTGTTTGGAAAATTCCTTTTTTACGCAGCACTTCAAATGTTTCAGATTCAAATTTAGAATTTCCTTCGTAGACACCTCATCTATATAACTCTGATTCGTTATCCACCAATGGAATAGTTAGATTAACGCGTCTTTCTACAAGCTGATAGATGGTAAATTTTGGAGAGTCGATGCTGTAATTGTGGGGCTTTACACATTTTATGATGTCAAAAGAATGTGTCATTAATAAAATGTGTCAGACACATTTTATGATGTCAAAACAATGCCACAAAATTTTATTGATATGCCGCATATGTGTTCTTGCTCAGTTACTACATACTTGATGACTGCTCCCAGTAACAGACAGACTATGTACGATGATCTCATACCAGCAGGTCTCCTTTCTTACGAGACACAATTACCTTTCTCTCTTTTACTTGGTTTGACGTCCGAAATGCGCACACACAACGACGCAGTATCTTCAAATGAATGATCAAAGATTTATTGCTGCAACTAATAGTGGCCTGATGTGCATGTTCATTCCTATTTCCGCGTGGTGTGTCGAATTTGTCATCAACAGCAAGTTTGTACTCACTGTCCTTACGCTCTAGTAGACTACTGCATACATACAACATGTATTCGTCGACTAACTTGCTCTTAAGACATGCTAACACTTGCTATTTTATTTTCATAATTTGTGAAATTTTTGTTGGTTTTTTGTTTTTATAATAGATTATCAACATTTCCGTTCATGCAACGTTTAACCAGTAAACATCAATGCAATCTGCAATTGTCAGCAATCACATGCAGAGAGACTTCGAAGTCAATAGAAAGTATGAGATGGTAAACAACCTCATAAACACAACACGCATGCTTAGACGCACGCGCAGTTGAAAATGGATGTTGTACGTAGATTGTAAAATTTAATTACCTTTTTGGTACTTGTGTATTGTACGCATATATACAGGCACGCTGCCATAGTGTTACGTATACATTATTGATTTCGGTTTGCGGCAAATTTGTTTAGAACCACAATCACTGCATGGATACATATTTATAAGTCACGAGCGAGTTCGCTCATTCATGCAAACGTTTTCTAGCATTGAGTAGCGTACGCTTGTACAGTATCTGAATGCGTGCTGAAGTATATCGATGCATCAAGTAGTTACGTAAGCTGTATTGTTCTGTATTGCCGTCTCGTATACATAGTCGTTTTCGTCATGATAAGTTGCCACTCCTTCCTCGCGAGCTGCACGTGCGTGGGGAAGTTCGAATTTAGCAGTTTCGTACACCTCGTTTGCAGTGTCGTGTACAGATTGTAATTCGACATTTGATAAATCCACTCTATAAGCAGATTAGATGCTAGACATATCTAACACTTTAAAAAAATCTAACAAAATTACTGTGGACGCACCCGTCTTTTGATATTTTATCTTCTTTTTAGTTTGGATTGTCTATATGGATAAACTTTTGACTTACATATGTGGGATATAATGCACCGGTTTTACCCCTTTTGTAGAATTTCCAAATAATAATGCAAATAACAATTAATGTTATAAAAACAAAATTCGCTACTGCCATGACTATGAAAACTGGGAGTAGAAGTTCTGCATCAAATTGCATTGATTTTGACCACTAAAGCCAAAACAAAAAAACAACAAGTACCTAAGCACGAATCATTACTAGAAATATTTGGGATGTAAAGTTTTTCTGTATAAATGACATTGCTTGGGAAGCAGATGTGGTTGTCTTTGATTGTCTAACAGGCGTTGTTGTGGTCTTTTCCCAACCGTTTGTAGTTTTGTTTAAAAGATTATTGGTTTCTGTCTGAGATTGTATAGTTGCAGTTTGATGTACTGTACTCTTCATTGTGGCATTTGTAGCTTTGCTCACAAGAGTTTGTCTATTAGAAATATTTATATTATTGTAAATAGATACAAAAAAAATTGTGTGTGCGCGCGTGTGCGTATGTGCGTTTGTTTTTTGCACTGTTTGCACTGTTTTAAATCATTGTAAGTTAACTGAATGAAATTATTTATTATAACAGTTTATGTTATTAAACAATTGATAACATCATAAAAATTGACGCACAAGCTTACATCACCAACACCCCTGTGAGTGACCCTGCGTATACGCCACTAATGTTAGATCATTTTATATTAACTTAAGTTAATTAAAATTAATTGAGTAAATTTATTAATTAATCCTCTTGACACAATAAATAATCTTACCTGTAAGAGCTTGCTGTACTAGCCAGGTGCTCAGGTTTCAGTGTTGTAGCTACTGAACAGTAAGAAAGAGAATTTCCAAGGGTACGTGAGCAATTCCAAAATGTCTTATTGCAATGATAAATAATTAAATTGGCTACATCAAATAGACAAAAGATTTATAATATATTTTAATTATAATATTGGTTATTAACTCACCATTCTTATTATTGAAAGCAACAATTACCTACGAAGATCCAAAATAATTGGACGCAGAAATGAAGACAGGTATAGAAGTGTTTGCAATAGGTTTGTTAAATGTAGAACAAAGTTGTGTGTGATTTGTAGTTTGTCTAGTATAGGGTACAAAAATTTTTGTAATGTTCATGGAAGTCGAGTGAGTCGGAGTGCCAGTAATGTTGACGAATACAAAAATTTTGTTGTCACAAATGGTTATATCTGGGGAGAAGCCAGTAGGAAAGTCTAAAATTTTAATATACCATATTAGTACAAAAACCTAAATCAGTGCAGTGTTACTTACCGCCAATGTTAATGGTAACACGATTGTCCTGTTTATTCTTGTTGTTTCTAACTTGAACGGCATCAATTTGAATTCCGTTAAACCTCGAGTTTTCGAAAAATACACTAATATTCGACTTGATTGTTTCAATGCTTCATTTGAGACGCAGCATTATAATTGTCTCTAGTTTTAATGTAGAATTTCCTTTATAAATAGTCCACCAAGTACTACTAACTGCTGATTGGTTGGTTGCCTGAGGTATAGTTAGATTAATGCTATTGCCTACAAGCTGGTAGATCGCATATTATGGAGAGTCGAGACCGCAGTTGTGAGGTCTCTCACCTACAAGCAAAAATATCTATAAAAACCGTATGGTGTCAAAGCAGTTGCAACAACATTGATTTACCACACACGGATTCTTGTTCAGTACTTGCATACTTGATGATTACTCCAAGAAACAGACAGACTATGTGAGATGTACTCATACTGTGTTAGTAACCAGCTTTGTTTTCTCAGGAAACGCATCGACTGCTCTCTGACAAGAAATGATGCTAGTTCGCTCACATAACGTTGCAGTATCTTCTATCAATTCACTCACCAAAATTCTTTTGTCCTGTACCTGCAGATGGCCTGACTAGCAGGTTCACTCCTACTTCCGCGTGACAACAAATGTGTCATAAACAGCATGCATTCATTCTACTAAACCTCTTAACTTACCATACGTACACATGCAGTGCATCTTTCTATTGGCTTTTCCTTCAATTGGCCATTTAATCTGATCGGCGCATTCGTAAGCACTATGTAGATATTGGATCGTAGATATAGCGGCGTTCTTCTATCGCTTGTACATTGTATACGCTAATAAGACTTAGAGAATCGACCATTTCGTATACAAGGGGTGCTCACTTGATCAATTTTTTTCTTTCGGCAATCGCCTCTTGACTATAATTAATGAATTTGTCACGCTTTGCCGATGTTCTCAAACGAAAACTAGCGCTGGCTTTCCAGATACTCCTATCTTTACTTCTACATTTTTGAAGAAGGCAGAACTGCCGGTGTCTTTTATGCTATATGCGCGTCAAATAACGGTAGCAGATCACAAACTTTCTTAAAGAAGAGACATACTTTGTCAATGAAAGAACACACAAACACACACAGACACAGACACAGACACAGGTACAGACACAACCACACACACACACACACACACACACACACACACACACACACACACACACACACACACACACACACACACACACACACACACACACACACACACACACATACACACACACACACACACACACACACACACACACACACACACACACACACACACACACACACACACACATGCACACACCAAATACACATGCACGTACAACCAAATTCAGTTTTACTATGGTTTGACACATGATTACTACTACATTGTACCTCAAATACCAGTTTTTGTGTAATTTGTTGACAGTACAATAAGCGAATGCTTTGTCTCTTTGTAACTCTTAGAGACGTTACAGCTAAAGTCAACAATCAAAAAATCTAAAAAATTTATAGAAAAATTAGAAATAAATGCTTGAAACTGAAACCAAATAAACATCGACTAATTAATGTATGAAGAATGTTAAACCGTTGATTGAACATTTGCGTTTCTCAGTCTCTTCAGAGTTTCTGTCCGTCGTTTCTTGGCGGTGGCTGCTCAGAATTTATTTCAGAGTATGCGACTCTTGGTTCTGCGAGTAGCTGTTGGATCGAGCCGGAAAAACTCGTTTCTAGCTCTGCATACTAAACTTCACTCATCTATGATTTAAGATAGTAACAAAAGCATAAAACATGTATATAGTCAAAGTACTTAGGTCCATACATAATTTAAGTCAATCAATTAAAAAAACTTAATCTAAATAAATTAAAAAGTATTTAAATTAACTGTTAAAGCGAATAAATAGTAATGTATAATATATAGTACTGTAGATATCTAGTACCGTAGATACCTAGTACCGTAGATATCTAGTATCGTAGATACCTAAAACTTTAGATATCTAGTACCGTAGATATCTAGCACTGTAGATATCTAGCACTGTAGATATCTATCACTGTAGATATCTAGCACTGTAGACATTTAGTACTGGAGATATCTAGCACTACAGATATCTAGCACTGTAGATATCTACCACTGTAGATAATATATTATTAGATATATCCAATTCTCTAGTACAATGACATTCGATAGGCACGGCAAAATACATAAAGTGTCAACTAAACTCAAACCTAAACTCTAACTTAAGAAACTAATGAGGGCGTGCCTGGACACGCCTAAATTCATCATCTAAAATAGAACCACCTTGAACAATGTTCAGTTTTTTCATCATTACAAGAGCATTTAGTTTCTGCAGTGTAACGGAAAATCGACGTCTCCAGTAGGTCTTGAAGTCAGCAGAGTTGTTCTTTCCTTCTTTATCGTAGATATCTAGTAATGTAGATATCTAGTACCATAGATATCTGGTACTGTAGATAATTAGTACCGTCGATATCAAGTACCGTCGATATCAAGTATCGTAGATATCTAGTACGGTAGATATCTAGTAATGTAGATATCTTGTACTGTAGATATTTAGTACCGTAGCTATCTAGCATCGTAGATATATAGTACTCTAGATATCTAGTACCGTAGCTGTCTAGTACCGTAGATATCTAGTACTCTAAATATCTAGTACCATAAGTATGTAGTACTGTAGATATCTAGTACTGTAGATATCTAGTACTGTAGATATCTAGTATTGCAGATACCTAGTACCGTAGATATCTAGTACCGTAGATATATAACACTGTAGATATCTAGTACCGTAGATATCTAGTAGTATTGTAGATATCTAATATTGCAGATACATAGTATTTTTATTTATCTAGTACTGTAGATATCTGGTACTATAGATATCTAATATTGCAGATAAATATTACTGTAGATATCTAGTACTGTAGATATCTGGTGCTGCATTTAGATATTTGGTACTGTAGATACCTAGTACTGCATGTAGATATTGAGTATTCTCGTTCTCTAAAGTTGACTGACATATATTTTGTACATGTGTAATTCTTCTGGTGACGATTGAGTGTGTCTTAGACTGTACGTTTATTTGTATAAATTAAATAATAATAAATTATTCTACGTTTACATATAGTTAATTTAATGTTTACGACGTTTGTCTGTTATTTGCTTTATAGAAAAATTTTACAGTGTGAAACTTTAGTTGTTAAACACACGCACAACTAAATGCAGTTCTACTATGGTTTGACACCTGATTACTGTTACGTTGCTATTTAAAGACTAGTTTTTGTGTAATTTATTGATAGTACAATAAAGCGAACGTTCTGTCTCTTTGTAACTGTTAGCACCGTCACAGCTAATGTCGACAATCAAAAAATCTTGAAATGCTACGCAAAAAAGAAATAAATGATTAAAACTGAAACTAACTAAACATCGAATAATTAATGTATAAAGAATGTTAAACCGTTGATTGAACATTTGCGTTTGTCAGTCTCTTCAGAGTTCTGTCCGTAGTTTCTTGGCTGTGGCTGCTCAGATTCATTTCAGAATATATATTACAATTGGTTTTGCTAGTAGCTGTTGGATCGAGCCAGAGAAACTCGTTTCTATCTCTGCATACTGAACTTCACTCGTCTAGGATTTAAGATAGTAACAAAGCATAATACATCTATATAGTCAAATTGCTTAGGTCCGTACATAATTTAAGTCAATCAATTAAAATATTACATAAACTACATAAATTTAAAATATTTAAATTAACTATTAAAACAAATATATAGCAATGTGTATTAGTTTAATTTAAGTATCTTTGGTGGAGGTTCTTCTTTGGTTGTTTTCTTGGCCATGTCGACTGTAGCATAAAGTGTAGTAACTTGAAGAGATCCGCTTTCTCCTGCTGTTTTGAAGTTCCCCATTTTATTTTTCGCGTCTTGGTTGAATTCTACCCGAGATTCTACCAACGTCACGTTGTGGACGTCATCTACTTCGTCGGTCTTCCGACACGGAATGACTTCATAGAACGTGATAGGAACCTGTGGATTCGAAGTTTCCGGCGGTCCAGAGCCGTTGGAACAACTTGGTACAGCGTAATGCTCCACAGGGTTCACTGTAGAGGTTGTTTGAATACTTGTCTCTTCGTTTTGAGGCAAATCCTAAATTAAGTATTCTTAGTATTTGCGCCAGTTAATTAATAATACACAGAATCGACGATACCTGGTTTGTTGATTTTCTAGCATCGTCAGTAGCTGCAGCTGCCTGGTTGTCTGGGTGTAGCGGTTCTCCCGAAGTAGCTGGATGCGTTTCAACGACGTTAGAAAGAAAAGTCGAGAGTTTGGATTGTTCAGCAGATTCTTCTTCGAGAGAAGTCGATAACACGTCGTTTGCCTTGGGGTCTTGCTTGGACGACAAAAACGTCATTGAATCGGGTGGGGTACCGTCGACGTTCACATCTACCCCAAACTTTGTTTCTGCAGTATTGCTATATACAGATACTGCGGTATTACTATATAGACAGAAACATTAAAGAGACAAATGAAAGATAAATAACGGTAATAAATGCAAAATTTAAGTGGAGAGTAACGTGGGCTAAGTAAGCCTAGCAGTCTATGTAACACTAATATTATAACGCACGTATATATGATTACATTACCAAAAGCATTTTGGTGAGTTGTTTAACATACTTGTACACTTATCAAACACAACAGTCTGTTGATTGAAAGTTGGCATTTATTTCTCTCAGTACCGCAACACATTAATTTTAGTATCTCAGTTTGAATGTCATAGCTTGTAAATTGTCCTATTTTGCTATTACATCGCAACACATATAAAATGAAATGTAATATATATTAAATTAGCTAGATCTAAACCATAAGTAGACACTACTAGAGTGTATACAGTAGCATACAGTAATATGTAAAGGAAGATACATTTACTAGAGATACCAAGTTGTCTTCATAGTTTGTTACTCTGAACTAGGTTTATTACGTATAATTACATTACACTAAGGCAAGTTACATGTCAGATAGCTTTACATAAAACAAGAAAACCGTAACTGCAAACATTTATTAAAATTTGAATTACTTTATAAATTTATGTGTGTGCATGAAAATCTTAATAAAAAAGCACTTTACCTGTTTGGATAACTGTGTTGAGTTGTTTGAAGGTCTGAGTTCAATTCTCTTTTGCGAGCTGAAACGTAGAAGATCATTCTTAGTGCTACAGGTCTAAGGTTGTTGAAGTTCACCTGATTTTCGTGTGAGGCCGTACACCTACAGAAACATTTTATGATGTCAAAGCAATGCGAAAAAATTGCATTGATTTACAGCATATGTATTCTTGCTCAGTTACTGCGTATTTGATGACTGCTCCGAGTAACAGACAGACTATGTGCGATGATCTCATACTCTAAGTCCCCTTTCTTACGAGACTCGATTATCTTTATCTCTTTATTGG
Source organism: Dehalococcoidia bacterium (assembly GCA_964274945.1). GTDB lineage: Bacteria > Chloroflexota > Dehalococcoidia > Lucifugimonadales > Lucifugimonadaceae > CAXXBX01. Next base: position 157,337 of record CAXXBX010000175.1, read on the forward strand.
GTTTGACGTTGGAAATGCTCACACATAACGACGCAGTATCTTCAAAGTATTATCAAAGATTTATTGCTGCAACTGGTTGTGGCCTGATATATTGTTGTCACTCCTACTTCCACGTGGTTTGACGAATGTGTCATCAACAGCAAGTGCCTACTCATCGCCCTTACGCTCTACTGCATACATAAAACATGTATTCGTCAACTAACTTGCTGGTCAGACATGCTAATAATTGATATTTCATTTGCATAATTTTAATTTTTGTATTAGTTTCTATATGTAATAGATCTCTAACATTGAAATGCATGCAACTTTTACTTAGCAAACAGCAATGCAAACTGCAATTGTCAGCAATCACATGCAGGGAGACTTCAAAGTCAATAAACAGTATGAGATCGTTAACAACCTCACAAACACAACACGCCTGCTTAGACGCACGCGCAGTTGAAAATGGATGTTGTATGTACATTGTAAAATGTAATTACTTTTTTGGTAGGTGTATATTGCACGTGTATGTAGGCACGCTGCCATAGTGTTACGTATAACATTATTGACTTTCGTTTTCAGCAAATTTGTTTAGAACAACAATCACTACATGGATACATATTTAGAACTCAAGAGCGAATTCGCTCATCCATGCAAAAGTTTTCTAGCATTGAGTAGTGTACGCTTGTCAGTGGCTGGACGCATGCTGAGGTATCTAGACGCATCAAGTAGTTCCATAAGCTGTATTGTTCTGCATTGCCGTCTCGTATACATCGTCGTGTTCGTCATGATCAGTTGCCACTCATTTCTCGTGAGCTGCACGTGCGTCGGGAAATTCGAATTTAGCACTTTCGTACACCTCGTTCGCAGTGTCGTGTACAGATTGTAATTCTACATTTGGTAAATCAACTCTGTAAGCAGATTAGATGCTAGACATAAGTAACAATTTAGAAAAAATCTAACAAAAATACTGTCGACGCACCCGTCTTTTGATATTTTATCTTCTTTTTAGTTTGGATTGTCTACAAGGATAAACGTTTGATTTACCTATGTTCGATATGATGCAACCGGCTTAACCCTTTCGTAGAATTTATAAATAATCCAAATAATAATAAATGTTATGAAAACAATTCGCTATTGCCATGATTATGAGAACTGGGAGTGAAAGTTCTGCATCAAATGGCAGTGATTTAGACCACTATGAGCCAGAGCAACAAAAACAACAAGTACCTGAGCACGAATCTATACTAGGACTACTTGGGATGTGACGTTTGTCTGTATGAACGGCATTGCCTGGGAAAGCAGATGTAGTTGTTCTTGATTGTCTAACATGCGTTGTTGTGCTCTTTTTCCAACCGTCTGTAGCTTTGTTTAAAAGATTATTGGCTTCTGTCTGAGATTGTACAGCTGCCGTTTGATGTAATGTGCGATTCATTAGACCGTTTGTAGCTTTGCTCACAAGAGTTTGCCTATTAGAAATATTTATATTATACTAGGTAGATACAGAAAATATGTGTGTGCATGTGTGTGTTTGTTTGTTTGTGTGTTTGTTTGTTTGTGTGTGTGTGTGTGTGTGTGTGTGTGTGTGTGTGTTTGTGTGTGAGGGAGAGGAGTGGTGTGTGTTTCTGTGCGTGTGTGTGTGTGTGTTTGTTTGTTTGTTTGTTTGTTTGTTTGTTTGTTTGTTTGTTTTGTGTGTGTGTGTGTGTGTGTGTGTGTGTGTGTGTGTGTGTGTGTGTGTGTGTGTGTGTGTGTAAGAAACTTAAAGGAATACAGTCGTTTTCACTAGATTATAGTTGCCAACATTTAGTGTTTGTATCTAAGAATATTTCAATTGAGGTAATCCAATAGTTACTTTTTTAGATATTTCACGGTATAGCAAATGTTATATTTAGAAACTTTAACAATTAGTTAACATGAGATTTTAAGAAACGTTTTTAATTAACTTAATCAAGTTATTAATGAGGTTAATGCACAACACAATTGCTCACGCAAGTATGAGCTTTCTCCAGTCACTTCTAAGTGTCTTCATGAAGTGGCAACTCAAAAGCGGAATAAGCAGCGGCAACCACTTACTGCAACTATAATCTAGTTACACAATGTTTGTGAATTGGCTAATTATTATGGGCATTCTTCAAAATATTTTAGTCCCTTTTTGCGCAATCAAATCTCAGCCGTTTCTTAAAGCAAATGATTTGTTTTACAAATATGGATTACTAACTATATTGTTGCACGAAGTTGTTCATATCGTGCACCAAAACTGAACTATTTCTCTTGCTCTACTAAGTCTACAGCGTTGCAAAATGCAAATAATCGATGATGTCGTTTCGTAAATGAAAAGTGGAAATCACTGGTCGAGGGGCGTACGCAGGGTTTCTGATAAGAAGCTTGTAATTTGCAATTGTTTAATTAACATTATGTTAATGAATTAGCAGTTAACTAAGCCATTTCGAATTGGCATCGAAAAACGGCAGTCAACAGCACAAATGTTTATTTAGTTGATTGTTGTAGATATTTTAGTGATACATTGAGTAACTTATATGTTCTAGCAAATAGGATAGCAAGACTTTAAAACCACAGCTATAGACCCATGTATACACAGTTTCGTACTCAGGGATTTTCTCTGTTGCTAGCAATACCTTAGGCTAAGGCGTCCACAAAAGTTTTGATTTGGAACATCAAACTCGTAAAATTAAAAAGATTGGTTTCTACTTGTTAGCCAGCGCAGTACTACGCTCCTTGAGCTTATGTTTAGATGTTTTCACATTTTAATTAATTAACTCTTTCCGATCTATTTGTTACACTTATGTCTACACGAAGGAGTGGGCCCGTGGCAAGAGATTTATTATTAAAACAACAGATAGCTTTACTTTGTGGCTCGAGCGGTTGGCTTGTTTGTCAACAGAAATCTTCGTCGTATGGCCATAATGTTTTCACAGCTCATAGATAATTAGATAGCCTTTCAAATAGTAAGACGTTTAAGTGTTAATATTTTACTCTGCATTATTACACTGTTTTAAATCATTGTAAGTTACCCAATTAACATTATTATTATAATATTTTATATTATTAAACAATTAATAACGTCATAAAATTAAGGCACAAGCTTTCTTTAGCAACACCGCTGTGAGTGACCTTGTGTATATGCCACTTTTGCAAGATCATTATAAATCAAATTTAGTTAATTAAAGTTAACTGAGTAAGTCCAGCAAACCTCTTGACACTAACTAAGAGCTAGCACTTGCAGCACTAGCCAGGTGCACAGGTCTCAATGTGGTAGCTACTGGATACTAAGAAAGAGAATGTCCAATGATCTGTAAACAAATCCAAAATGTACTGTTTCAATGATAAATAGTGAAATTGCCTACATCAAATAGACAACCGATTTATAATTTATTTTAATTAAATACTTGTTA
>CAXXBX010000176.1:0-12311 GCA_964274945.1 Dehalococcoidia bacterium
AGTTAAACTTGTGACACATCAAAAACAAAATCTGTATTCTCTGAAACAAAGAAAGTGAGACAAATCAAACGTTGATCGTAATTTCAAGTTGAACATTTCCATTTTGCATTGCATTATTATTTCTCATAATGTAACCCAACTTCCATGCAGGTAAGGTTGTTAGGGGACGTCCATTTGGTCAACGTTTTCCTAAAAAAGGAAAACTCCCGGAGTAGGTGGTAAATGGCCATTTTGTTACATGAAAATGGTATTTTGGACAAACTGACAGGCCATACCAAAATTACCGAAAATAAATTGCCACTGAAAATTTCTTGGTTACAGTAATAGCAACCGAAGCCTCTGATATGTAAGAAAGAAAAGTTCCTTTACCTGTTGTGATCTCCGTTGTACAATGTTGTGGGACTGTAGTCCATAACTGCTATACTAATTCGTTTCCGAGCTAGCTTGATGGCATTCCATATTAACTCCAAGTCTGACGACCAGTTCTTTGCTTGAAATACCGGTGGTGATATCTGCAGAGTCACACTCCAATGTGAGCACACTCCAGACAACATGAGGTTTGCAACTGCTTCCATACCCCAAACGTTGTCGATGCTGGTGTCCCGTTAATCATTAACCTCAGCAGATTCTTCACATTGATTTTTGTCGTAACACGATCTGGCCATTTCTGAGGCAATTTGGAATGATCCTGTGCTACTTCCCAATATATTGAGAATACTTTGCTCAATTCTCTTGTCAAACAGCTGCAGTTAAGAGCTATAACGCCCAGCTCATTTATCTGTAAAAGACACATTAAATACGAGGCTACGTTTCGGTTCATCATCACTTGCTTGAGTTAGAGAGCGCCAATCCATGTTAGCACTACCGATGTAAAAGTGCTTATTGTCGATGATCCAAAATTTTGTGTGGAGAACTCCGCCGCCATTTTTGGTCATTTTTTTGAAGTCGATTGATAATACGTCTGCAGCACCATCTTCATCTAAGTCATGACTATCCTTGTCATGGAATTTTTCATTTGGCTCATTCTCAACGACACGAATGTTGACAGGAGACTTTCCCAATGACTTTAGTTTGTTATAGATCTTGTGTCCCTTACGGTTAATAATTTAAACAACATTGATTTGGGATAACATGATGGTCACATGCACACACACAGAGTAAACGGTAAGCATCAGGAGCTGCCTTTTACACTAACACACAAACACAAACACCCCAAACAAATAAACAAACAAACAAACAAAATGCACATCACAATACCTGTGCATCACTCGGGTCATGTACTTTATCAGTGTTTGTCAATGTCCAATAAAATGATGCAATATCTATGGAAGATTGACTAAGGTTGAGCAACATCATCCAGCCTTCATATGTAGACATTAAGTGTGGTGGCTCGGATGGCAAACCTTCAGCCACGCTTTCAACCAAAATCATTCTAAACGAAACACAAACACTACAACTTAGGCAGTACTGCTACACTCCCTAAGATCCAACAACATTGGTCTCAGTGAAAGCACCTGTGGTGCAAGTGTACAGGTTCACACACCGCATGTGTGCTGTTAAAAGTATTTGGGATGCCAGTATAAAATATATGGGATTGGAAACTTCCAATAACTCAAGTACTACACAAGCCGTGTTAAGCAAATCTACCAATTGAAATCCACGAAACACAATCTTACATCAAACAAAAACACTTGTACTAGTCCTTATTGTTTCAGTTGTCAGGAGTAGCAAACACAAAAAATGGACAAATGTTGAGCCGTTCACATTGTTTGACGTCGATCTTAAGGTCAGTTGCGAAGATAGCTCCTCCTAAGCCGCCATGCACTACGTGGAGGCTTAGGGCCAGCACTACAATCCACCTGGGGCTTAGCCAGAGTCATCCAACAGGCCCGGCGGAAGGAAACATTTGGTGGTCTGGCAAACAACCGATTGGACATTTTCCCATTAACTTCAAAATTTACTCTTTTCAAGAAAAACGGTCACACTGTCAATTGGTGGGCCGGCATTTGCCAGCCCTGTCTGGAGGGCACTGACCATGGTGCAGCTCTTAGACTGGACACCAAGGCCCACAAGTACCCATCTGCTGCATGATGTTACTGCCAAGTCAGCGGTTATGTCCACCCCACTTAATGACCAGGTACTCATTTATACTCCTGAGTTAAGAGAGGCAATTGCGTGCGAATTCCTTGCCTAAGGGAATTACACCTGTGCCAATCCCTTTGACCCAAAGGTCCCGGATGTTTACATTCTCCAAGTGAAGCTCTCTAATCAATTGAGCTAGACGACACACACACACACACACACACACACACACACACACACACACACACACACACACACACGGACGCATGCCCACATGCACACACGCACACACACAGATGTTGTGTATGGTTTCCTGCATCCGGGGGTTGTGTTGCTTTGACTGAATTCTGGTTGTGTCATTCTGGTGAATGTTGAGTTAGCATAGAGAGCGTATATGTTATAGTAGTAAAATATAGATAACGCGTGTTACACGAACACCATATTTTGGCGACGAGGATGGGATGGCAACGACTTCAGGTGTGCACACTCCTCCTCCCTTCCTAAGCTGTCCAGGTGAGCCATCGACTGATTGGAGGGCATGGCTGACGGCGTTTGACACGTATTTGACTACTTCGGGACTGAATGCTGCAGAGGTCAGAGATGAGCAAAAAAGGGCATTGCTACTTCACTGTATTGGAATGGAAGGACAGCGCATTTTTGCTACACTTGGCACCAGCGAGACGTACAAGGAAGCGAGAGAGAGACTGACGCAGTTCTTTGGAAAAAGTAAGGATGTTGTGGTAGAGAGGTACAAGTTTAGACAAAGACACCAGCGGCAAGGTGAGTCTGCTAGGGAGTACGTTTCGGCGCTTCGTGAGCTGGCAGTAACCTGCCGGTTTGGTGAGTTGCATGATGAACTAGTCCGTGATCAACTTATCAAGAAGACGATTCACCCAAAGGTTAGAGAGAGACTGCTGATGGAGTCGGACGATATGTCGTGTGATAAGGCTTTGAACCTGGCTTCTCAAATTGAGCAGGTGCTGTATGAATCTAAGAAGATGGAAGTTAGAAGGGAGTTTGAGGAGAACTTTGATGGTTTAGACAGGGAAACTGATGTTAAGGACACACTAAAAGGTAATGTCATAGGCCATGTTCGTAGAGTTCAATCACAAGGGAGGGCTAGCACACGAAGTAGTTCAATATTAACGTGTGGCAACTGTGGTCTTCCACATCAACAGTCAAGAGCTTCTTGCTGTCCAGCGTTTGGGAAGGAATGTCGCAAATGTGGTAAAGCTAACCACTTTGCTCGTTGCTGTAGAGGTCTTACATATCAAAGACTGGACAGGCAAAGTGCAGTAAACATGTTGAATGACACTAGCAGTCAAGAGTCTCAACAATTTACGATACTGAACATGATTGGAGACGTGTCACCGGGAAAGTTTAAGAAATTAGTTTGCGTACTGGGGAAGAGTACTATCAGTTTAGTTGTTGACTTGGGCGCTAAGGTGTCAGTATTAAACCAACATACGTGCAGTGAATTCCTGGGGGACTGCTCTGTGTCTCCATCATCAATGAAGCTTGTTAGCTATGAAGGATGCCCTATTAAAGTGATAGGAGAGATCCATATTCCAGTCCAGTGTGGAAAGCACAAACTAGGTGGATTTTCTTTCTACGTGACATCCTCTGGAGCTAACATTATGGGAGTGTATCTCTTTGATGCATTGGGGTTTCAAATAGTTCAAGACGATCTGACTCAAAGAAAAGAGCCTATCCTGCAAGTGGTATCAAAATGGCAGAGTGAATGGCCTAGCCTTTTTACGGGCTTAGGATGTGTCAAGGAATTTGCTCATCGGCCCATAATCAACCCAGATGTTAAATCAGTGGTGCAATCTTTACGCCAAATTCCTCTGGCGTTGCGTGACGAGGTTTCGCTAGAGTTGAAGTGATTGGAATCAGAGGCTATCATTGAGAAAGTGGAGTCGTCTCCCTGGGTGTCAAATTTAGTAGTCATAAGAAAGAAATCTGGAGGGATTCACTTATGTGTCGATCTTCATCAAGTAAATAAAGCTGTTATTCCACAGAAATATCCATTACCTACTGTTGAAGAGATAGCTGCGGAGTTCTATGTTCGGCCATCTTTACTAAATTGGACTTGAAGCAAGGATATCTACAGGTGCCTTTAATGGAAGACAGTCGCAATCTTACAGCTTTTGTTGTCTGGAATCAAGGGAGCATCGGTATTTATGGATGATATTGTTGTCCATGGTCCTACACAAGAGTCTCACGATCATCAACTAAAGCAGGTGTTACAGAAACTGACCGACCACAAGTTGACCTTAAATGAAGACAAGTGCATGTTTTCTAAGCGACAAGTGGAGTTTCTGGGGTATGTCATCTCAGCACAGGGAATAATGACACAATGATCAAACGTGAAAGCCATACAAGAGGTCCCATCACCAACTTCATCTGCGGAATTGGCTTCGTTTCTTGCAATGGCAAATTATTACCTGCGTTTTGTGCAAGATTACGCAGAGATCACTACTCCTCTAAGACGGTTGTTGAAACAAGATGTTCCTTGGAAGTGGACAAATGAGTGTGAACTAGCATTCCAGCAATTGAAAGACTCAGTTACGTCAGCCCCAGTTCTAGCACATTTTGCAACTATGGCAGTTCCGTATGTAACCTGTGATGCTTCTGGAACGGCGTTAGGCGCTGTTCTTTCACAGTATCAGGACGGACAGGAGTGACCTGTGGCATTCGGATCGAGAGCATTAACAGAGACAGAGAAGAAATACTCAGTGGCGGAAAGCGAGGCATTGGCCTGTATTTGGGCAGCGGAGCATTGGCACATCTATTTGTATGGCCGAAGATTTGTTTTACACAAGGACCATCAGGCGTTGACAACTCTTCTTTCAATAACCGGTTCTGGACAACGCCCTCTTAGATTACATAGATGGGTGGCTAGATTGCATAGGTATAATTTCTCAGTACAGTATAGACCTGGTAAACAAAATCAAGTTGCTGATTTTTTGTCACGTGTCAATCATCAAATTGTTGGTTGTCTCAGTGATGAGCCAGATGCTGCTGCTGAGGATGATAATCTGTGGATTCAGACATTGACGGTTTTTTCGGACACAATTGTTTCTTTTGAAGAATTGGAACAGGAATCAGTTGTAGATGACATCACACAAGAGGTTGTTCAGTTTGTGCAGAAAGGATGGCCATTGAAACTGACTGATGAGAGTCTTCAACCATATTATCATGTTCGATTCCAGTTATGCTTATGGGGCAAGGATCTGAAATGCTTGGCTAGAGGTCAGTGAGTGATCATACCACAGAAGTTGCGCGAGAAGGTGTTGGGGATAGCACATGAAGGACATTTAGGAATGGTACGAATGAAACAGCGTTGTAGGGAGGTGGTATGGTGGCCAGGATGGATAAGCAAGTTAAGAATTGGGTAAGAGATCATGAAGTGTGTCTCCTGAGTGGGAAATCAGTTCGTCCTAGGGTGGCTCCATTACAACCTGTTCAGTGGCCTGCAGGGCCTTGGGACCGAATTCAGATTGATATTTTTGGAGAACTGCACGCAGCTCCCTACAGCCAGCGATTCATGATCGTTGTTCATGACTTATTTTCGAAGTGGCCGGAGGTGCAAGTCGTGCAGAATGTGACCATTGCCACTGTCATTGATTTTCTTCAGTCTTTATTTGTTAGATGGGGTTTGCCACGTGTCATTGTTACCGACAATGGACCACAGTTCACGTCGTTTCAGTTTGAGGAATATTTGCAAAAGAAAGCTATCCAGCATGTTAGGACATCTTGTTACCATCCTGAGGCAAATGGAGGTATTAAGAGATTTAATCAGGTATTAAAACAGGGTTTAAAGACTCACCTTGCAAATGACATCCATTATCAACGCGGTACGATCGATCTTGGTAAATTATGGAATGACACCCCATGCTTTGACTAGAAGGTCACCTGCTGAATTAATGCTTGGAAGAAAACTTTGAGGACCATTGGATACTCTATGACTGCAAACTGTTCCCAAGAGTAGCAAGGTGCAGGATACAAACGAGAACGAAGGTCTGCGGGCAAACATTCAACGTAAGCAAGAAAATGTAAAATCGTACGTAGATAAGAAAAGGTCAGCTAGAATGTTGTCATTTGAAACGGGAGATTGGGTGAGGATCAAGCGACCTCAAGCTGGTCACAAGTTACGATCACAACTTTCAGCACCAATACAAATTCGGAAGAAGATTTTGAGTGACTCCTACTTGTTGAGTGACAGGTCAAAATGGCATGCAAATAATCTCGTACGAACTAAAGCCCCACCTTCTCTATCCTCCAAGCTAGCAGATTTAGAGCATATGCCGCTAGGACCACTTCTAGGGGAGGGAGATCAATCATTTGGTATAGCAGGGGAAGGAGAGAGAAATGAACAAGGTCGTTTGGAAAAGGTACAAGAACAGAGAAATGAACAAGATCGTTTGCAAGTGTTACAACAGGCTCCCAGAAGATCAACGAGACTGCACCATCGCCCGGCTTACCATCGGGATTTTGTTTATTAATATGCTACCTAGATATTATTGACAGTTTTGGAAAGGGGGAAAGTTGTTGTGTATGGTTTCCTGCATCCGGGGGTTGTGTTGTTTTGACTGAATTCCGGTTGTGTCATTCCCGTAAATATTGAGTTAGACTAGAGAGCGTATATGTTATAGTAGTAAAATATAGATAACTTGTGTTACACGAACACCACAACACACACACACACACACACACACACACACACACACACACACACACACACACACACACACACACACACACACACACACACCAGACAAACAGACAAGCCAGCCAGCCAACCAACCAACCAACACATTATATACGAATGCCGACTTACCGGCAAGAGTGGTCGCAAGGCCCTTCTTCCTGTGCCAAGTCGAGAACAGTATAAAATACGACAGACACACCAATTCCAAGAAAAATGACGACGAGAAGAGAGATCATTGAGCAGCGAAAAGTGCACGTCCTTCCTGTTTTTAGAGGCTGCTTTACCAAAGGCTCGTCGTCCTCGAAGTCGGGCTCAATCGAGTTGATGCTCGCATTGTCTGCAGTAGAACCCAGACTTGTTGCAGCTGCAGATGCAGACGCTCCGTGCCGGTCATTTTGATGCTCTGCAACGAGGAGAATACTAATTTTAAGTATTGGGGAACGTCTATTCTTTCGACTTACTAAAACCGTTGATCATGGCATGCAGGATAAGTCACGTGATGTAATCCTCGGACACCCTAATGCCTGTTTGCGTTGACATTGTCGGATAACATATAGATAGGTTGCATACAGTATACAAAATAGGTTATCTAAATATGTGTGTTGTGTTTGGAGGTTATCTATAGTATATAAAATAGGTTATATATAAACTACTGTGTTGTGTTTGGAGTCGAACGGTATCCCAGTGTCTAGACTCGTACTGATTTATTACTCAAAACAACATGCACAACCACTCAATTAAAATCCCTACGTCAGTGATTCGCTATCCGCAAGATGAAGGAAGTCTTGCTGCTGTCCGCATGCACTCCTTTCTTCTCTGTACAGCGTCTGCGCGGTTAATTAAGCTAGGCTGCTGCAACTAGACTCGAGCCAGTCTCTCCAGCTCCCCGCCTTCGTCATTCCCCGGATAGTCAATCCTCGCCGTGGAGACTATCCGGGGAATGACGAAGGCGGGAAGAGACTGGCTCGAGTCTATGCTGCAACATGTAAGAATCGCACTGTACATTCATGTCTAGTCAGCTAGGTGACAGAAAACTCTGTTTCTAGCTCATTTACATTACCATGTCCGCTATGTACGTGCATGAACACACAGCACGTCTACTCGACCCAGTCTCTCTTCGCCGTCGTCATTCCCCGGATAGTCAATCCTTGCCTGGTTTCAGACCGCCCACTGACGTCACTACATGCTGCCATTAGTGCGTGCCTTGCTGTTGCAAAGGCGTGGCGCACAAACACTTCACTAATCGCCAGGTGAGCGTTCCTGTCGCTTTCTGCGCCTAGATTCGCATTGATCTATGAGTTAGTGCGGCTTTGAGCGGGAGTTTTGTCTTTGTCAGACGGTCTGGGCGTCCTAGGCGTCGTTTGCGCTGAGTTTGGTTCCGAGTCTGAAGAGCCTAGGAATCCGATGGAAATGGTCTAGCTAGGAAACAGCTGAGACGCAGTTCATGTGTTGAAGTGTAATGCATGCTTGTCTTTGTACAACGCATACGGGGTCGTTGACTGCTTGGTTTACATCTTGCAGAGCCGTTTATTTATTGATACGTCTGATAAATAAACTCCGCGTCGTTGTGCACGCTGATACAGATCGCACTTAGTGCATTTAGCGACGTCGTGGGCGGTCTGAAACCAGTCTCGAGGATTGACGACGGCGGAGAGAGACTGGGTCGAGTCTACGGCACGTCTTTCTCGGTTGGGTCCTGCTAGACTGAAAGGATCGATGGCCGCAACACACACCAGAATACTGTGCTCCGAACGGTTACACAACTTGTATTCTAGAATCTACGTCTCGACTAACAGCATGTCCAACGCTTACAGCTCTCAACCCATGCACCTGTAGACACACACTAGGGTGTCTAATATCTATAACGCGTAATACTTCTGTTGTCCATTCATCGAGTCATTGCTGCATGTTGCTGCATGTTGCTGCATCAACGAACCCCAACGGCAGATGCTGTCAGGAAACCCCAATTATCACTGGAGGAGTAGACACCACAACCTCCAAAGTGCATCTCTGTAAAGAAGAAATACTTTCGAGGCATCTCGAGACCTGCTGGTATTGGTTTAAAGGTATTACGCCACCTATTAAAAATGCCAGGTACATGATAAGAACGGGGAGACAACTCATTATGATTTGGAAACAAGGCAATGTATGAATTCGGGTTGGCATCACAGTTGGTAAAGTCGATTGGAACTCCGTTGGATTTGTATCCCTGCACTGCACCTTTCACTCTAGCTGTAGCAGCGTCGAGTATGCCAACAAATAGGTAACCTGTAGCGCCCATTGTACGTTTGTTGAGTGGTTGTGTATAGCCAACATCACTGTTTTGTGCAACAAACAAGGGCTTGTATCTGAACTTGTCCAGTTGCTCGACGATTGAGTAGTACTGCTCAAACTTATCAGTCACAAAACGAAAGAGTACAGACGACCTTTTGGTCATCAGCTGACTTATGCTTGATGATGTTGCACTGGCAGTCACTGCCCGGGTTGAGACAAACGTGAATCCGCCTCCACCTACATCCATCTCACAATAGACTTGCATTTTGTTCGACCCTTTAGGTCGAATCCAGTATTCACCACTGGGTGCATACTTGTCCACATTCAAAAGATGCTGGCATGACTGTGCAGGCTTTTGGAGAGAGCCAATAGGTGCGCTTGTAATTTGGAGGTTCCAGAGAAGTAGCAACTGAATAAACAAATGAATCACACACGCGCGCGTTTGGGCACACACAGAAATCAACGACGTATACGTTACCTTTTGCAGGTACTCGTATGGGTCCCTTCTCAGACGATTCCTGCTAAGCTGTAACTCTGTATCTCGTACGCTACCAGATTTCTGCAAAAACATGATAACAATTATTGATACTTCACAACAAATATATACACTCTGAAATATTTTAGAATCCTTCCTAGAAATCTTGCACAGACACAGTCACACACCTCAGAAATAGTAGACTCGATGGCCTCAGCAGCAGCAGCACCAGCTGCATAGTAGAATACTAGCAGCAGTAACGCAGCAAACACCAACAGTTTTTCCATCATTCCTCGAGCTTTGGTAGACTGCCGACGATTTAGAGAGTCCGGCTGCAACCTGGTGTAGATATAGCTCTCAATTGTAACTTAATTATCGTTATCCGGCGTTAGGTTTTGCATGATAGCGAACAACAAACTTCCAAAAAAGGATGTGTTCACACTAGGGTTAGAAACCCGGGTTTGCGCTAATTAATCATAATTATCACCTTGCCGTGCAGAGGTGCTATCATGCGCAAGGTGTGTTCTCACTTGTTTAGTTTGTCCAGGTGCCTTTACTAATTAGTCATAATAGCTGTGTCAACTCTATCAGACTACAACTGATTGTGTCATGTACTCGAGCTACGCTACTCATTCCAGCGCAAGAATTGAAATGCATTCCGACCGCTTTCCGTGCCTCGTCCCCAAACTCTCTCGCGCTAGTCTTGTCCGGTGCCTTTATGACAATTCCAGGCGCGAGAGTCTGGTATCATCCCGTCTACTGTACTTCCTGCCATCTCTCCTTACTAACTGCTATAAGTGGACTACCGTCTACTAAGTTCCCCCCCCAACGTCATCAACTGACACCCCAACGTCATTCCGTGTTACAAAAACAAAAAATAAAAAAAACATTTTGAGAAAATGATGGGTATGTAGGGATGGGTATGTACTTAATCATGCACATCTCCTACATCACAAGCCAGTACTGTGAGTGTCACACACGACTCCTGCGTTTTAATTAATTTAAGTAAAAAGAAGGTAAAGACAGAGGACTTCTGCTGTAACGCACGCTAACGCATTGTTTCACGTGACACTCACAGAAACGTAATGGCATGCACGTGCACCAGATGGCATAATGCTGGAAAGTGTCAGCAAACCTGTCTGCACAATGTACAGTACCTAATCCATTTCGCGCGAAACTAAAAACCCGTATTTCCACTTGTTTTCGCGCGAAGAACAAACTTCCTGTAGTACATGTTATGATTATCACACCTGTAGTCTAACAAGTCAAGGTGTCTGCAGTAGAAGAGCCGAGTCATTAAAGTAGGGTATTTGAAAATCGTCTGTGTAAGTGTCTCCTAATATAAGAGTTACAATATTTGACCTGCACATACATTATCATATACTATTAGAGTCTAGGTTGTGATCAAGTGCCCTTTATGATAAACAATGAGTGTTGGAAAGGATCCTGCCATGCGCTGTCTAGAGACCAACTGCACTTTCCACTGTACACGTCTGTTGCAAACTAGAAATCATCTTGGAGAAGCACATGGGATGAAAATAACCGAGGAATTAACCACCTTCAAAACCTATTCCAGTTTGTTTCCTACAACAGTACAATTTAATCAATTTGTGTAATTGTGACTGATAGTAATCTTAAGTTAAACATTCCTGTTTCTTCTAAAACAAATAGCCTTGTGTGTGTGTGTGTGTGTGTGTGTGTGTGTGTGTGTGTGTGTGTGTGTGTGTGTGTGTGTGTGTGTGTGTGTGTGTGTGTGTGTGTGTGTGTGTGTGTGTGTGGACTAAGGTGTGTGCACATGCATATGTACTGTAGTATATAAATTGTACTATATCATTATATGTATGTACGTATGCATATGCATGTGTATGTCCACTCTTCAGATATGCACAGCAATGATGTCTTTACAGAAGACTTTGCGTACAGGTCTAGCTACAGCCTCGATATGTCTTCAAAGATAATGTACATTCCATTCAATCACATCAGCATACCACTACTGCATGTCTCCCTGTATCTAAAATACTTATGCGTACTATTCCGATTCTTTATATTGTTATGGTCTCACACCTGTTCAATTGTATACTCTTGATAATTGTGTACCGTAAATATAATACTGTAAATACTGTAAATAATATACTGTAAATAATATACTGTAAATCAATTCATTTTGCAAGCAAATATATTTAGCAATCAGAAGTCAAACTGTTTTCACAATCAATTTAATTTTGCAAAACTGACATTGCCTGTGACTGCTATGCAAGGACTTCGATACAAAATGCCTTGTTCAATCATAGAGGCACGATATCAATATCGTCAGCTATAACCACAGGTACGATCATCACTGACTACTGAAAATGTCTCACAAACCCACTTTGTTTTGCATGTGTTTTGTCTTATAAAAGCCAAACAACACCTATGCACAAACAACTCCATGGTTTTAACACAGTCAATATACTAATATGTTGATGTTGACTGTCTGTAAGTTGTCGATAACAACTTCAGCAAGTTATTAACTTGGAAAATTTGCCAGTCCTGGCAAAAATTACAAAATTCAAAATTATTTCATTTACAGTATTAATTCTGTCATGACATACTATTTATACGTACTACTCATTTTGTGATCTCAATTGGACAGGCAATGTATTAGAGTCCACAACAGAGAATACAACATATGACAAAATCATTGAGGCAATTAACACACTATAAGAATACCAATAAGTCATTGTTATACATGTGCCTATGCTAGGGTGTTCTGAACAAGAACATACA
>CAXXBX010000177.1:0-22080 GCA_964274945.1 Dehalococcoidia bacterium
CGGACTAGTCGTAAGATCTTCAGCTCTATTACTAGTCTGATTTACCTTAATCGTTCCTGTATGAGTTTTGAGTGATACCGTCTCTCTATAAATGTTATATACATCACTAAAATTCTTTCCACCACGTCCAATACCATGACCAATGAGATAATGATACTCTCTATTAACATCATCTCGCTTAATTTCAATTAAAGGCACTTTTACCGCTCTACCAAATATTATAGGCAGATATACACCGAGATTATCCGCTATATACTGTGGGTCTTTCCCTGTGGAATCCGTATCACGAGCAGTAAAGAAAAATCGATCTGGATTATGCCATGCACTCGTGTTCTGTGAGACAGGAAAAACTACGTCATCCGTAGCAGCACTTTTTACACCGTCCGTACCGTAGAATACACCTTTTCTAGGATTCACGTCTGTATCTAAAAATACATATCTACCTGTGTTAGGTGTAATCTTAGATGGTATATATGCAACAAGTATGCTCTCGCTAGCTATACGATTCCATACAGAAGAAAACGTTCCAGCTAGGTCTCGTGTCCCCGTATCTGGATTGAACTTGATATATTGATTTGCACCAGGTGGAATGTAAGTTACAAGCAAATCATCATAATTCGTCTTAGCAAAATGCCTTCCTGTATGCGTAACGTCCTCTAGCGGATCAGATACAAATACTGCATTCTTCTTCTTATAGAATGTAAGAGTTCCTCTATGAAAATAGTAAGCATCATAATTGCCGTATAAACCTGCGATAAGAATGATATAATTTGCCGTTGTTACTGCACCGACCAACGGGTTAGTAATTGTAGTGAGTCCTTCCCAAGAATCATATACAGAGGTTTGAGTTAAACTTGTAAGTGAGTATTCCTGTATGAATAACTTATTCGCATTACCTTTACGAAATACATAGAAAGACTGACCGTCAACGGTATATTGCTGTCCTGTAAACTTTTGTATAAAGAAACTCCGATATGTAGTCTCTCTAAAGGGGAAAATATCTACTTGCACATCTGTATTACCTTCGGTAACAAAGACAAAATCCCCGTCTATCTTCTCCTCTCGTTCTAATACATCATTTACAGTTAAAGATGGAAGTTCAGTCGCAAATGCCTGCTCATGCACATCCTTGCATTTGATATCTATTGTTCTACCATACGTCTGATGCGTAATCCGTCCCACATATTGAAATCCAGAGATATCATTCCAAATGGTAACATACATACCTGTTAGTGTCTCTTCGAAATAACCATCTGTGTTATCTAACTTTAAACTTACTTCCTCAAATCCAGTAATTCCATACTCTTCATCTAAGCGCTTTTCCGTTAAGACTGGAAGCTCTAGGATTCTTGGCACGTAATTCTGTGAAGCACTAGGAACAGCGGGAGTTGCGGTGTATCGTATATATACCGACACATCCTTCCATTCTAACTCCGCTGACGGTTTTATCCTACGGTAATCATTAAAGAATGATAGATAATAAGGGCCGTACGCCATAACGTTATGTTACTACCTCAAATTTTAGGTTACCAAATTTAATCTCGCCAGTTACGGGAGAAGAAAGAACACCTGTTAAATCACCTATATGACGTGCTAAATATACCTGCCATTTCTCTAAACCAAAATCTACTAATAATATACGGTCTGGATATTGAGAGATGGACGCAAAGACCTGCTCAACCGCCTTACCAGTAAAATTCTGTCTAGCCTGTGCAGAAAGGTTCAATGTGAAATGCAGGGGGTTAATGACACCCATACGCCTAGTCCGTAATATCTGTCCATAGGGACTGCGACTAGTTATAACATGTTTCTTAGGCAATGTATAATTTAATGGTAAAACCGCATCAGCCTCAAATACTTCAACATCCGCTTCTACAGCCATTGCGATTGTACCTATACGGTAGTAATCATCAGCTATCGGTGTAGTCGATGGGGTTATAACAATACTAAAGTTTGTAGATATAGGGTCTCCAATATCTAATTCAAATAAACCCTTGTATGTGTGCTGTATTGGATCCCATGTTAACTTCTTAGGTGGCGGATTAGAATTGTCAGGCTCCCACTTTAAATATATCTGCGGAAAATTGCAATAATCAAAGAATAAATAATGCTTACTATTCGCATGAAATACCGTGTCCTTGATCCCTATTACCTTATCACCTGAGGTCTTAGGAACGATAGACCTCGCTTGCAACAGCGGACTGCTAGTCATAAGCGCATTAGATGCTGGATACCCTGTTGCCCATCCAGAATGATGACCAAAGGATGTTGCATTCAAATCTAACAGATTTCGTGCAATAGTTATTGCCATGCTCTATCCCTATGTATGATATTCTTTACTGCTCTACGTGCTTTACCGTCTTCACTCAGCACTTGAACAATCGTATCTGCTATACTCGTTCCTATATCTTCGCTACTCGTCTGTCCATTAACCTGTATATCTATATTGAAGTTTATATCCACATCTCCCGTATCATAACGCATAGGATTATCGTAGCGCTTAGTCTGCTCCGTAGATAATACACGCTCGCCCTTCATTAATTCGTATGTACCCGTCTCAGATATCATCCCTCCCGTGTGTCTATAAGGAGAGCGCCAGCTATCGTCAATGCGTATGCTGTTTAGAGTCGTTACAGGTCTCCATTTGCCTTGAGAGTCCTTCGTTATCTGATTCCTAGCCTGTTTGGCATGACCCGTCCAGGCTATTACCTTATCTGGAAACTCCCATGCCAACCTAATCCAAGAGAGCAAACCTTTATAATCTTTCAGAACCTCACTAGAATGATCTGAGCGGGCAAGTTCTCGGTTCAACTCACGTAATACTATAGTTGCTAACTGAGAATTCGTTGCACCAAAGCTTCTACCACGAGACCATAGATCCTGTAGTGCATGGATTCCTCCAGTTAGCATGATATCCTCTCCAGCATCTTTCAGATACATCATACTAGCCATTGCATTTTCTATATTCTGCCGTTCTGATGCCGTAAAACTAGGACGTGGCGTTGGTGATGGAGATGATATTACGATGGGAGTCGTTCTCGTGTCAAACTCTTTGTTCGCTAACGTTTTATTTAAATTATCTATAGACTCTTTAATGACTTTTAACCATGTTTCGCCAAATCTACTCCAGTTCTGTAAATACTCTGAATTACTTAGTCCAACTCCAGAGGCAGTATCTTCTCCTGTCCCTTTGATTCCTCTTGTTAATTCCTTTGTGGATTCCAGAAAGCCCTTACTCTGTATGATGTTAGGTTTAATCTTTGTTCTTGTCTCGTCTTGTATGATCCAAGCATTAGCATTTATCTTTGCCGTGTTACTAATTACATCTTTGATTCTATCGGTTGTTAACCCAGACGCTGCTAATAGTTTAGCTAATTGGTCTGCCGTAAGACCACCACCAGAGAGGGATAAACTATCTATCGCCGTCTTTACCGCAGTAACTTCAGCCTTTGTTAAACCAGAAGCGTCAACAGCTTTTTTAATCTCCGCAGTAGTTAATACCTGTTGAGACTTCATAGCATTAATCGCAGTTATAACCTTAACTACCTCTGCAGTTGTAAGGTCTGCAGCAGCAACAATTTTAGCTAATTGCTCAGTTGTAATCCCTTCAACGGTAACATCAGCTAAGTCTAATGCTTTGATAGCCGTCTCTACCGCAGCGACTTTATCTTTAGTTAATCCAGACGCTGCCACAGCTAGATTGAGCCTCTCTGCCGTAAGCCATGCATTAGCATTTATCTTTGACGTATTACTAACTACATGCTTAATCTGTGCTAGTGTTAATCCTTCTGCCGTTAATATCTTAGTTAACTGCGCTTCTGTAATACCACCGCCAAGAATTTCTAAACTATCTATCGCTGTCTTTACTGCCGTAACCTGAGTCTTCGTTAATCCCGCCGCAGCAACAGACTTCTTTACCTCTGCAGTGGTTAATACCTGTTGGGCAAATACATTACCAATAGCCGTTACGACTTTCACCACTTCTGCTGTTGTGAGATTGGCAGCATTGAGTAGCTTAGTTAATTGCTCCGTAGTTATACCGTTAACAGTGACGTCCCCTGCGTCTAATTCAATCTCTAAGCCTTTAACCGCCGCCTCCACGAGAGCAACCTTATCCTTCGTTAATCCCGCAGCTTTAACCGCTTCAACCACTTGTGCTGTCGTTAATGCCTCTTGTGCCTTTACCTGTTGAAGAGCCTGCAGAACCTTAGTTATTTCTGCTGTGCTAAGTCCTTCTGCAGTGAGTAGCTGCGTTAACTGCGTAGGCGTTATTCCCCCACCAGTAGCGATGATTCCTGTCTCCTCTAATCTCTTTAGTGCTGCTTCTACCCCTTGAACCTGTGTAGTAGTGAGTCCAGAAGCCTTAACTGCTTCAATTACCTGTGCGGTAGTTAATGCTTCCTGTGCCTTAACTGCCTGAACTGCAGCGATAACCTTCGTTACTTCTGATTTGTTAAGGTCTAAACCCTCTAGTAATTTAGTTAACTGCGCTTCTGTAATACCGCCAGCAGTGATATTCGCAGTAGAGAAGTCTAACGTCTTTATCTCCCTTGTATTCCCTTCTATTAACTTCGTTACACGTAGCAATTCATCCTCTACGTTAAAGTAATCACGTAATGCACTTAATCCCTTAATTACTTCATCATATGTTGCATACAATTCAGGGGTTTGTGCGCCGAATGCTTCTAGCGTCCGTTCATATAACCTTTGATATAAGCTCTCTAGCTCTTGTGCTGTCTCCATCTGATCTTGCGGGGTAAGGTCTTGAATATTGGACTCTAAGAATTTGATTTGCGCTTTGATAAATCCAACCTGCTCCGTCTTTGTAAATACACCTTCAAAATCAGTCTGAACCTTAATTATAGTTCTGTGTAAAGACTTAAATACATCAGCAATATCTTCAAGTAAAGATTTGTAATCGTCCAGAGCCTTCTTCCGCTCATCCCTAATTTTCTTATCTGCTTGATACATAAAGTCTAACGTGGACTTAAACGCATTAAGAAGTTCTATCTGTCTCTCTAAATTGAGATCTGGGTTGGATAATGCACCTTCTATACTCGCAAGTAATTGCAACGCATAACCATCTATATCAATAGGTGTACCGCCTAGTTCTACAATCCTCTCATTTATAGATGCTAATCCACCAATTAGCCCTGAAGTCATACTAATGAGTTGTGATTGCACATCTAATAATGCCTTCCGTAAGTCTATTAACTTCCGCAGATTTGTCGTATCCCCTAATGCAATCAATTCACGTATTCTATCGTGTATGCCTTTAAGTGTAGGAAATCCACTATCTAGCGTCTCTATATTGCCAATCACTGCAGTGAGGTTAATGATCTGATCAATAGCCCCCTTAACTCCCGTATTCCCCTCTATGATATTAAACGCCTCACGTATCAGATTAACCGTTTCTACGAACTCCCGCGCTTTCTCTGCCCTCGCCTCACCCTGAAGCGCATCTATAGCGTCTAATTGAGTTTGCACCCAATCGTGCGTAACAAGGTTATCTATCCCACCACCCCTCAATTGCCTCATTACTTTGGAAGCATTCTTCCTCTTACGTATTACCTCATCTACTCTCGGCGCACCCAATGCGTGTCCAATACGTGTACCTATCCCCATTCCCATGTCCTTTTGAACTCCAAACCCCATCTCTGATAGTGCGTCCACCCAGTAGTTCTCAAGCGAGCCTACAATACTACCGACATATCCCTGAACAAAACGTTCCCAATCTGCCTTTACCTTATCCCAATCCTTATTATCCCTATCAAAGCTCAACATAGTCTTTTCTGCCTCCCTTGCACTTTCTCCTCCAGGGAGTCTTCCAGTGCGGGTTAGGACAGTATTCTTTACACTACCTATACGTTCAAATACATCTACAGGCAAATCAGACATCATCATATCAATTCCGTCTAGCGTCTCCGTCCACATATTACGGAAATACTTCTCCGCAGCTAAGGCATGTTTACCACCTTCTCCCCATCCGCTAGCTCGCTTCGGGTCCCACGCATAGACCGCATCGGACAAGGACTCATCTATCATATCCGATGCACGCGTTAATTGACCCTTTACCCTTGCCTCTATGTGGAAGGCTATTTGCTTTTCTTTAGGTCCACCAAACAAACTTCCAATAAAACCAATTATTCCCCCTGCTGCGCTACCAACCAATGTTCCTACAGGTCCAAAGATAGACCCAACGGCAGCGCCAGTTGATGCACCACTAATAGCACTACCTAACTTATTCCCTGCTTGTATATTCTTAAATAATCCTATGCTACCAGAAACGATAGATGCTACGGGAACTTTCTTTAGAAAACCACCTATCTTGCCTAATGTCCCGCCCATTTCCCCTAAAGCAGGAACTATCCGTTTATTATATAAATCGCTTAAGCCTTCTTTTGCCGACCCCCATATCTGGCTTTGTTCTTTAGATACACGCTTCGCAAACTTGCCCATGAGACTATCTTCGCCTTGCCCAACGATGCTAATGGTA
The DNA here is from genome assembly GCA_964274945.1 of Dehalococcoidia bacterium. Taxonomy (GTDB): domain Bacteria; phylum Chloroflexota; class Dehalococcoidia; order Lucifugimonadales; family Lucifugimonadaceae; genus CAXXBX01. Next base: position 6,497 of record CAXXBX010000177.1, read on the forward strand.
ATTTGATCTGCTACGATATTGGATAGCGTATCTACAATTACCTGCCCTAAGTTCTTAAAGCTTTGCGTTATAGCTTGAGATGAGCTAGTTATACCTAAACCTAAATCCACTATCCCTTTTGTAATTGCTTGTATTTGCGAATGGATACCTTGAAACATTTCATCAAATCGTTTTGTAATTCGCTCTTGATCGGATGTTAAGGCATCTATAAACGTCCGCCAGCTACCACTTAAATTATCTGTAATACTTTTACTCATGCGTAAAGTCCGAGTTAGCTCCTTACGCCTATTCTTATTCGACTTCTCGTCCAAATCAGTGAGAGTCTTACTACCTTTAATCTGATCTTCTAGTAACTTAGCAATTAAATCTATTGTTTTCTCTAATAATACTATCGCATGCAGTTTCTGATTAGCACTAGCTATCTCAGATGCAAGTATCTCAAGCGCTTGCTGCTTCTCCTCCCCACGTAAAGATGCAATTTCTTTAACACGAGCTAAATTCGTATCGGAGATGACACCTGTCGCTACATTCAAATCTAGCCCAGCCTGTAGTAGCTTACCACCCTGTGTATCTGCCTCTTTAAGAAGCACCATCATAGATTTAAGTTGCTTCAACCTATCTGTAAGTGTGTCCTTGTCCCCGACATCTACACCCATATTCTGCTCTAACACACCACGAATATTCCTTAACTCCGTCATCGTTTCGGGTAGCTTGCGCATCCAAGAATTGAGTTCTTTTATGCGTTGAATAATATCCGCATATTCTTGGTCTAATGCAGATACACTACCTCTTGCAATCTGCGATGCACTCGCTATCTCTCCTAGACGGTTAGTCAACTGCTCTATAGTCTGAAGGTTCGCATCTGTAATTACATTAGCTAATTGCTCACGATTGACCCCTTCTATTTCATTAAGATGTTGACTATATTTAAGAATATTCTGTAATGAGGTAGATAAATCATTATAGGTTGAGGTTAAACTTACTGCTAACTGATACCCCTCCTTGCGCTTCCTTAAAACAGCTATCTCTGTCTCTAACTCTTCCTCACTGAGACTTAGTAAATGCTCTACTTGCTGTTTATTCTCTTCTGTCAGTATATTACGTAACTTCGCTATAGTGAGGGCATCCCTACCTACCTGAGGCAAGGGACTCTCTGGATGCTTCAATTCCTCAACTAACGAGATCATTACTCTAAGCTGATCTAACCTGCGTTCCACTTCATCCATGCTAAGACCTGCTGGTCGGACATCGTTAAGGCGTCTGGATACATCAGCCATATGCTCTCGTATCTCTTCAAGCGATTCAGGTAATTTCTCTCGTATCTCCGCTATCTGTTCAGCCGTAGCCTCTAATTCATAACGACGTTGTCTCCATTGAGGCAGTCCTTTTGATATAGTGCTATTCCATGAAGAAGATAATTTGTTAATTTCCTCTAACCGAGTCATTATATCCCGCAAGTCCTTAGCGCGGCGTTGAATAAAAGCCAGCTCCTCTTGGTTCTGCTCTCGCCTCTCTATTGCCGCCTGTTCCTCTCTAAGCCGATCTTCATTCGCCTCCGATTGCGCTAATTGTCTTCTACGTATTGCATCAACATTCAGTCCCCCTGGCGGTAAAGCTGTAGGCTTGTTGAATAATGAATCTGGAATAGGTGGATACGTGTCTCCTATTTTATGCCCGCTCAGATCAGGTAAAAATGTGTTCCGTAGTAATGCAATCACTGTTTTATGAAATTTCTCATCATTCTGCTCTAATTGCTTCAGTATCTTTTCCTTAACTTGCATCTCCTTCTCTATTGCCTGTTCTATCTCATACAGATTACCTTTACCAACAATCGCATCTACTTCTGAGGTGGATAATGGCTGTGCTCGCTTCCCCATTATAAACTCCCATGCACGATCAAGCACCTGTCCGAACAGAGAGCCTATCTCTTTACCAATTAGTAGTCCTATAATAGTTAAAGACACCCTAGCGATTAACCCAACAAATCCACCTGCAAGCGAAGCCAGCGTGGAGATCATAAACTTACCAGCATAACGTTTTACCACTGATTCTGATAGAACTGTGCCAGCTGTTCCACCAGCGCCAAATCCCACCAAAGCTCCATAGAGACCACCCATACTAGCTCCAGCAGTTTGTGCTGGTTGTTGAATAGCCCCTTCTGCAAAACCAATACCACTTATTGCTAGTCTCTCTACCAAACCTATAATTGTATTGAAGCGCTGCTCTATCTTGCCTAATCCTTCTTCACTCCCCAGGCGCATCACAGACGCCTCTAGCTCTCTCATAACATTAACAACACTTGAATCCAAGATTTTACCTAACGTCTTCCATGTGCTCTGTATTTTATAACCATCATCTTTAATAGTTATAAAACTCTCTTGTAATTTCAATCCCAATTCCTTCATTGTTTCAAATGTGCCCCTAAAGGCATCCCCTGCCACAATTTTAATTATATCGACTAAATTAGTTTTAATACCTTCAAAAGACTTAAATATATCCTGACCAGCTAACTCATATGATTGCAAAGAAGCAAATAACATTTCTACTTGTATCCCCTGCTCCTTCCAAACCTTTAACTGCTTGTTCTGAATACCTAAAGCATTCGCTAACTGCGATCTCATCGGGTTAATAGAACCTTGAAGTAAATCTCTTCCCTCTTGCACTGCCTGATTTAGTTTAAGTCCAATGGATTGCACCGCTGTAACAATTAAGCGTGAGAACCGAACGAGATCGTTTATATCCATGCCTGCAAAGCGAGCGGGTCCAGCTAAACCCTGAAACGTAAGTAGTAAGTGTTCATAAGTCGCTGCTGTCCGTAAGTTCTCTACCTGTAATTGCCTTTGTAAATTAATAGCTATCTTTTGTGTTGCATTGTATTTCTCCACGCCATAGAGTAGGTCGCCTTGCGCATCAACTATGCTTGTAGTAGAAGATACAACAGCTCTTATACCTACAAGGGTAGTTTCTATAGTCTGATTAAATTCTATACCTAGACCTACAATCCTCTTAAATGGATAGATCAATTCTCTAAACCAAAAGTGTACGTCTCGCATCAAGGACGAGATAGTATGAAAGGCTAGTTGTAAATTAGCGAGCCTCATACTATTACGAACATTCTGTAAATGCTTAGTGCTAATAGCTAGTTGGGAATTACCACTGGATATAGCTTTATTTTGGGACTGAATATAACGCAGACGCTTCTGGGTTAAGGAGAGCTGCCTCTCTAATTTATCAATGATCTTGTCATCAAGAGTAGATATTTTCTGTAAAGACATCTGCTGCGTCTTTACTAACGTCCCTAATCTACTATACCGACTTATCTGCTTCTTTAACTCCGCATTCTGAGCGCCAAGCGCATGGACACTCCTTCGCCTTAATATACGTATCTGCTCAGCTATCTTAGATCGGTAATCATCATAGCGTTTCTCAAACCGCATACGCTGTGCATGTTCCTTACGTAGCCTAGCCTCTTCCTCCTTCGCTTGCTTCCTTCTTAACATTGCTTCTCTGTGTAGCCTAGCCTCCGCTGCTTTGGCTAACCTCATATTGATAGATTCTTGCTTCTTCCTCCTTGCTTCTTCCTCTTTATCCGCCTGCTTCTTCACCATCTCAGACTTCTTTTGCCTAGCCTCAATTTCCTTCGCCTGTTGCTTTTGCGTCCTCTCCATCAGCTTTCTGAAATCTTCTATTTCCTTTTGCCTTCGTTTCCTGTTAATGTCCTCTTTCTTCCGCATCTCCTCCATCTCTTTGCTCCGTTGCTTCATGTCCTCATCTGCCTGCTTGGATAGACTCATTCCAGCTTTCTCTTCTTGCAGATGTATATCCCGAGCAATATCTCGGAGTTGCTTGTTAAGAACTTGCCTCTCAGCAATTACATTAGACAGCTGTTCTTTTCTTCGGGGAGTAGCGACAATCTGAGACCCGATACGCCTTTCTGCCTTTCGTAACTCGTCCCTAAGTTCTTTCTGCTTTAATATCCGTTTCTCTAAAACACCAACAGCCTTCTTTTGCAGAGCAAGATTCTGCTTGCGAATCTTCTGAATGCTTTTCGTTTGCTTCTCATGCTGAACCGTACCTGCCGTCATTGTAGCTAAAAGTTTGACTTGCTGTTTTAAATTCTTAATTCCTGCTTGATAATCTTTATCTGATGCTAACTTGGCACGTATCTGCCGCCGCCCTGCGCTGATAGTCTCAGTTAAACCCTCCCGACGACGTCTCGTCCGCTCTAGTTGAGTTGGTAGTTTATCCATAGCTGTGAGCTCTGCCCTAGCCTTACGTATGGCACGCGTATTAGCCTCTATCATCTTCTGCACATGTGTTTGATCAGATAGATTAACATTCATCTTCATACCTGATTTTGTAACATCCTGAACGGCAGTAGAAAGAGTACGCGTAGAAGCGATAAGTTCTTTGAGACCCTTTTCATTTACTTCTACATCTAGTTTGAGAATAGAACTAGCCATAACCTCAAGTAATCCTTTAACTATTGTCTAATAACTGTATCTTTAATACCAATATAATATCTGAAATTCAATAGAACGTAAAGCAATATGCCTGCCATGAGTAGTGCTAGGTGCTTCTTGCGTCTGATGCCTACGTATTGCTGGTATTGGAAGCTGTAGCATGTAATGACTAGCAGTCCATCGCTTTGTAGCCTCAATTGTAGTCCTAATTAACTTAGTCGCACTCTCAATTAACTCTAGCGCCCCAGCAGTATTTTCCTCTCCACAAACCACTATGATGAAGGGTAAATGAAATCTGTATTGATTACCGATCGTCTGATGTTCCGATGGCATCTCATTCTGACCAAATGATACTAAAGCTTTAGGAAATTGGTTAGATGGAGACTTACGTAATTTATTTAAGTCTGGCAATTCTTTTGCAACAGAACGTAACGTTGGATTCTTAAAGTTATACTTTAAGATTTTCTCATTGCCACTTGATACATTAAGACACCAGAAATCATAACCATTTATAGCTATACCCCGACCAGCTAGATTGCTACTATCATGCGCAAAGGTAATATCCGCACTAATCTTACCAGTCATATCATAATATGTAGTATGATCTCTATGCGCATCTAGGACGTATAAACCACGATGTGCATAGCTTATCCCCTGTGGGAAAGGGTTCATCGTAGAGTCTAGCCGTATATTTTCATTAGGATAGAATTCTCCTAATAACCCCACAGCGAAGATATAATTATCCGCTTCGGAAACTATCCATAGCCGTTTCTTACTATAATACGTCTCAGGTGAGTATGTTAATCCCGTTGGCTGTTGTATAGAGGTAGGAATAGCAAAACGTCTCACATAAGTTGCATTCTTAATGTTATATACAAAGATTTCTTTTACCGTTCCATCTAACACATATAATCGTGTATTAACTTCTACAGCGCCAGTAGGATCGGTATTATCTACATGTAAATCAAATGAAGTGTCTAAAACTATAGGCTCTTCAATAATGTTATATTGAAACGCCTTATGTGTGGCTCTGTCAACAACCCATAGCTTACTATTCTCACCTATAGCTATACCACCACCGCGTTTGTTATCCACATGTGTATCAAACGACTTGAGCGTTATTTCTGATGTTGCACGTGGAAGTTTAACTAATTCCTCTACAGCAACGAATACTTCATTAAATATGGTGGTTTCTACAGACATAGACCTATTTTACCCCCTCTTTCTTCTTCTTACTACTAGCTTTTGCCTTCTCCTTCGACTTCTCCTGCTTTTCCTTCTTCTCCTGAAACTCTCTAAATATATCATCTATGGTTAGAATGATATTAAATATAACCTTTGCTACATCATCTCGAATCCCTAATTTAGACATAGTATTCCATAACTCCGAATGAATAAGGAATCCGAAGGTCATACCCTGTCCATGCCTTTGTGTCATGCATAGACGCCACAAAGACATACATCCTTGCTCCAGTAAGGTAAGGTGAGATAAATCAGAACTAAGGGTAACCTGTGCTTCTTCTAAGCCAGTAAGCCGTTCTTTATTATCAGGTGAAAGGTGTATATACCCTTTAAGTTGAGCAATTTGTTCCTCTAAGCTCTCTACGGAGTATTTATGTGGTTCTCCCTTAAAGAGAACCACAATACCTTCATTTAGTCGTTTGTAGTGGCTTCTGACCTTTCGGAAAAATTTTCGGCATCTTGCTCCAAATCCTTCTCCTTCTTCTCTCCATACGAAGAATAAGCGGTCACAAGAGAATTTAACAATAAAGGGAAGATATTAAACTGCTTCATTAAAAATGCCTTCTCTACCTTCGTATATTCACCCATAACATCTACACCAGAGGCATTTTTCTGCAATAATGATTTAACTAGATGCTCTGTTAGGAACTTACTGACTTCTTTAGGATTCTGTAATTTAAGATAAGAATCTCCACTCGTATTATACATAAACTGACCAGTTACCTCTGATAAACGAGAACGCCTTGCACCTGTAGGATAATGAACTCTGTAACCGATCTGCTTCCACTCTTCTGGCATAGGTTTAAGTTTCCTATCCTTTTCACAGAAGTATTTTGGCCAATCCTTGTCTTCTATATCCTCATATGGAAATACATCTAATGTCATAGGCACAACTACATTTAAGCGTTCTAAGTTCATTTCTTGCCTCCTTTAGTCTTCTTGCTCGTTGATTTAGCCTTCTTACCCTTTACTCCCTCTATCTTCGTATCCTTTATACCCTCTGATCGCTCTAACTCCTTTAGATTGCTAATTACTTTATTAAAAAACGATGGTCTTAAGAACAGTTTAGACTTATCTCGGCTTATAAACTTCTCCATGATTGTAGAGAGTGGAGTTTTGCCATCCGTATTCTCCCATAAAAACAGCTGAAGCTCGTACAATACTTCATCTTTCAACTTACCTGTTTCTTCCCAAGGATATTCTGCTAAACCGCTATCTGTATTTATAAATTGATTAACTTCAGTCCACGATTGAAAATTCCAATATTTCATCTCTTGTCTCCTTGTTAACTGTCAAATGGTATAGTAGATTTTACACTACTAACAACATAATATCTAGTGGTAGAACCAATTAAAGGTAATTCAACACCCACCGTTGCTAACGCGGCGGACACATCCGCATCCTCTATAATCATCCAGTTAGAGTCTATCCACGTATCCCAAGTAGAAGCATTCGCATGCTTCTCTAATGCCCACGCCTCTACCTCACTACCATATCTAGGATTAGCATCTAACAGTGATTGACCCGTGTCAAATTCAATCATATACTCTGCTGCCGCTCGTTTCTGTGTAAGATTCATCTGACTCCATAACTCGGCGATACCAGCAGACATTAAGAATAATCGTTTCTGTAGTGAATACTCAAAGAATGTTTTAGACGCACTACGTGCTAATGTAGCGCCAGCGCCTTTAGCTATTGCAATTTGCTCATTATGAAATTGCCATGCGTCATTGATAGAGCTCTTTAACCTATCATCTTCCGTAAGGGGAGCAGGAGCTGTTCCAGTTAAACTTGTAATCTGAGCTAAATTAGTATCAAATTCAACCTCTTGACCATCTGACTGTAATGCCGCGGGCAACACATCTATCGTTATAGCGCTCGTTAGGGACATAGTTTGTGAAGTATATCTAAAACTCCTCAGATTATACGTCTTAACCGCCTGCCCGCCTATATATAATGTCTCTCCAGACCTAATCTGCCAATTCGCACCGCCAGTTGGATCTGCATTTACTACAACAGAATTGATCTGGATAGTAGCTCTTGTTGCACTGATCGCCTGATAATTCGCTGTATGATACTGTAACGTTTGACGGCTCGCCTCCATATTAAGAACGGCTGTGCGCCCAGTAGGTTCATTCCCAAGTGTAGTCTCATCGTATCCGACCATGGACTCCGTAGGTTGTAATCCCTCTATATACCTACGAATACTATCGCCCTCTTCAATTGTTAAAATATTACTGATAATCTTTGCTTCCAAAGATGCTCTATTCCAATTTATCGTTACAAAACTACTCATCTAGGCACTCCTATTAAACTAACTAAATTCCTCTTAGTAAAACTACCGCCACTAGAACTGTATCTCACCGTTCTAATTTCAAATCGTGTACAGCGCCCTGTTCTAAACGAAGAGGTATATACTGGATTGGCAATCCAACGCTGATAAAAATAACCAGGTGGAACTCTGCACCAAGGCATATCCAGCGGTATTCTATTATATGCAACGCCAAAGTATCGGCTACGTTCTGCAGTATAAGTTCCCGAACTACTCCACTCTCCCTCCATTAGTGGTGGATATAGATTGAACTCTCCAGCATAAGTTGGTTGACCTGCAGCATTTACATCATGGTGATATATGCCTATAATTTTCTTGAATTCATCTACATATATAGGTCTAGTCAGATTTGCATAACCAGTATTTAGAGTATTCGTTAAAGGGTAAGAAGTTTTAAGTAATTCTTCTTGCCCTGGCAAATCTATACCTGTATGCTGTAAAAATTCTACAGAATGGAAGCCGTCAATTGTAATATCTGTAGAGCCATCATTTGATGCTTGCCAGCTTAAATCTAAATACTTTCCATTTGTATCTCCTTCAAATTCCTTGTCCGTAAAATGATACTCGCCACGCATTACAGTCTCCGTATAACTATGCAGCGTATGACTATCCTTTTTTAATTCTAACTTCGCCGTTCCCGCTGTAACTACAAAGTGGAATTTATATATAACAAGCGTTGGCTCACTACTTCCTGTTAAAAAAGGTCTCGGCAATATACCATCATCGTACTGATCTTCTAACTTATACGGCACGCCATGATCTATCTTCTTATGAACATGCTTAGTCTCTTTACTTATAGACGTGTATCTACGTGCATCTTGCGGAACGGGAAAGAAGTTCGGTCTATTTACCTCTCTAGCGAACAAGACGCTTCCACGATCTAATCCATCTTGATATAGAAAGATATCAGAACCATTTATCTGCCCTTCCTTCCGCTGTGCAAATTCCATCTCCAACTGATCCGATAACTCTACATACGCAGGATCTACCTTGATTGCCGTCTGATATTCATGCGCTCTTACCGCTCCACCAGAAGAGTATGTTATCTCTATTGCGTAATGAAGTGTTTTAACATCTGCGGTAGGTGGAACTACATCTTTAAACTGAACTGTATAATCTGCGGTAAGATCTGCACTCTTATTATATGTAATAATAACTTCATCATCCGTAGCTCCATTATCAAAAACAATCTTCCGAGTAACCGTGCCTTTAATATTATATTCATCTATAAAGGTATTAGGTATATCGGTGCGCTCAGGTCTAAGAACCGTTGCCCGCCAATCAATTATAAGCGATAAATCGCTTAAATACTGCGTCCATCTACCTGGAACTTCTCCAGTAAAGGTTAAGACCCGAAAGGTATTAAAATCACCAAAGACACCATTGATAGTTCCATTCCAGTCGGCTCGGAGTTCTAAATCCGTCCTCTCACCTATGATAATGCTAACAGTCTTCGCCAGCGCTGTAGGTGTAACAGACGAAGTTCCGTCTACACTATCCTTATTTACTGGATCTATAACCTTCGGACCTGATCCACCTGCGCCCCGTGATTTTCTGACTGGCATTTATGTTATACTTCCTTTTCGGTTAATTCAGATAAATTTCTCTGATTATTCTTAACTGTAACAGTTACATCTGTTGTCTTCGGCTGAGCCGTATCTAATATAGCCATAAAACTATATACACCCTCAACACCGCTCTTATCACTAGCACCAGGATGCCCCGAGCCATGCCAAAGCACTTTATGGAAGTTTAACTCTATCGTATGATTGTCATCACCTGTATAGTCAAATTTAATCTTCAATCCAGTATTATCCTTACCACCTTTAACCCTATCTACAAAAGCCTGCGTTTCATATTGAGTCGTGAACTGACCTGTAGTCTCCGCCGCTCCACTCGTAATTTGACCTGGATGCTGTGAACCTACAATGGCATCTGCACTTAGATTGTTAGGAAACGAAATAGATAACTGTCTAAGGTGGTTAGTTGTTAACTCGGTAGTCCCGACTGTAACTGTAGCCTCCCAATGTCCATAAGGATACATAGGAAGTTCCGTTGGAGTCCCAAAGATATCTATCCCAAGAGTCTGTGCAGTTCGTGCCTGTAACGATAGATTAGCCATTGGCAAATCATCTGGGTTAATACTAAATTCAAATGAGTCTATACGTGTACCGCCAACTAATACGTATGATTTAATATCCGTAAACCCTAACAACATAGAGAAACCAGGCGGTAGCTGATTCCCTTTAGTAATTATATGTGTAAAGGGTGCAAGCACTCTTTCTACATCAATACCCTTAGCATGCTCCACTCTTGTTCCTTCTGTTCCCTCAACCGTTACAGTAAATGGCGCTGCTACTTCTTTAACGGCATTACCTGATACCGTAGCCTTCCGTAATTTACCATGAATGGTTGGAACTTTAGTATTCGTAATACTATCTATCTTTACAAATTCCACATCATCACCATCTCTAATTTGCAAGAAATCATTGCTACCAAAAGTTGATACAGCTGTAGCTAAGTGAACTGTAGATGCCCCAACAGCATCTTGAGTAGTAGAATCAATCTGACCCGCCGACCCAGTTACAGCTGTGCCCGTTACAGATTTAATTTTAACTACTTCTGCATTGCTGCCCGTGCCTATCTGTATAAAATCGCCTACAATGAATTCTGTTGCATCATCAACAGTAAAGCTGGTAGAACCTGCAGTCGCTAAGGCGTCTATGTCAACCTTCTTTGGCGTAGATAAGGGAACTCCAGTCGTAGAATACTTATCTGACAGTGTCTGCCATAGATAGAAAGGAAATAAACTTAAATCCATCTCTGCTGTCAGATTTCCGTTAACAGTATTATTACCCTTCTTCGTTGAAGATATTCCTCTATATCCACTTAAACCTTGAGATTGGAATACCCCAGTTTCATCTGCAGGATCGTAATCCCGAATGCTTAATGGATACGTCCAATTCTCCGCTGTAGCACCAATAATAGCAACACCACTCTTATGCAAGAATGTAGTCTTTGTCGTTGATGTTAGATGTATAGTATAGGGAGAAACAACCTTCTCCACGGGAGCATTATCAGCATAAGCCGATTTGGTGGCAGGAATGGTAAATGTAGCCGTTGATTTAGTGCCAAGTTTAATTATCTCCGATACAGTTCCAGACCCTACCTGTACGTAATCACCAGCACTCAAACCCACCGCGCTTGTTACGATCAGACTCGTTGCCCCCTTAGCTACAGCACCATTTAGTGTGGTTTTTACTGGTGTGCTTAATGGTGTGCCTACTACATGGGAGACTTGAACAAATTCAGCGCCAACGCCGCTATCTAGCTTCAGATTGTCCCCCTTGCCGATAGATACACCCTGCTTTGTATCGTTAAGGATATTAACGCTTAGATCGGTTACACCCTCTAAAACACGCTTTGCTAACGTTCCATCTAAACCACCCGACACAGTAGTGTATCTAATAGTTCCATTGATTTTCTCCATCTTGGTGTATATTTTAGCCGACGAGCCACTTGCTTGTCCCATAATTGTAACCTCCTATTTACCGCTGACTTGTAATTATTTTAATAAGGTCTGTCTGTAAATGACTGATTTGCTTAGTTTGATCTACCTGCGCATCTACCTGCTTCTGTGTTAATTCCGCTACAGTCTCACGCCATTGCTCCATATCCTCACGATGTAATTTGTTCATATAAAGCCTATCTTTCCTACACACATAAAAATTGCCTAAAAGAAGTAATAATACTACTGCTAAGAATAAATTCTCGTTGATTAACTCAGCAATTACGACATTGATAATGTCTATCATGACCGCGGAGCCTGCGCTATCCTAACCATTACATCGCCTCCTCCAGCCGTTTCTAGCAATACGCGTATCTTAACACCGCTTTTCTCTATCTCTACAATTTCATCCATAGGAGAAGTCCACTGAAATTGATCCCCAGTGGTAATATTCGGATTTAATATGTTACGCCATACGCTAAATTTACCTTGTCCATCTTGAAATTGATGCTGTAGCCGTAATGTGCCAGTAAATGCAGTCCCTGTTGCATCCCAAATCGTTATATAACACGTTCCAGTAACAAACAGTTCCTCTGTTGCATCTCCATCGGTAGATAATGTTGATTCTTTGAAAATAGGCGGCATAGATTAGCTCCTTGCTAGTAAGTCGGCTATTTTATCCCAATCTCGAGGTCGCCATACACCTACAATTATACCATCACACCGAGATAATGCGTCTATCCATTTATCTTGATCTGGAAATGTATGTCCGTTATTGAGTTTTAATTCGGCAAAAATAACACGTGGAGCTTTGACTAAGACAAGATCAGGAAAACCCTTTACCGAATGAAAACTACTCGGCGATGACGGCGCATGATAGTAAAACCAGCCCAATTTCTTAGCCGATTTGACTATAAATTCACGAAATAACCTCTCCGAGGTAAAACTAATCTCCTGCTTCATAGATACCTACTGCATTCCTGTAATAGCACTTTGAATGTTCTCCTGCAACATGAGAGTTCCAGTCCTCTGTGTCTCTTCACTAGCCCACGTAAATGGACGCCGTGCAGGTATAGATACCTGCTTTGTTCTAACCCAGTCTGTTACAAAGGGATACATACCGCGTGGAGAGAAAGGAAAGTGTAGATAATCCTCATATTTAGCCCTAATAACACCCCCTTTCTCTAAAATCCGAGCATATAGCAATTCGGCTGTTCCTGTAGAGCCTACTTCAAACGAACGGCTAAATTGATGTGGTTTCCTAGCAATTCGCCGTCTCGAAATGCGAATACTCTGCCGTAACTGCCCCGTACGCTCATATAAGAAGTTTTCCCTTAAATCTCCTCTTGTAAGCGCTATATTTATGTTATTTTCTAATACATCGCCTAGATCATCTATAGTTTGCTCTATTATAGGTCGTAAAAACGACCCTTTCTCAAGCAATACGGGAGCTATGCCAAGAAGAGACGCATCTATAGAGAACCTTTTACGAACGCCTCCGCCTTCATATTTGATTATCTTCGCTAAACTACCGCTAGCGCTAAGCGTCCTGATGCGACGCATCAGATCACTGTCCGACATACGCCTGTAATGCGCTCTCGCTGGAGTCGGCATCTGACCTATTGCATAATCTCTGGTTACATCAGCCTTAGCCATTATCTATATTTACTCCGATCCTGTCCAAAGTTATCTACTTCATAGGCAAAATTGTCAATTTGTATAACAGAAACGTTACTACCCTTATCATCTTCCCGCTTCTTGTCTCTAAGTTCTTTAGCCATTTTCAAGTGATATGCTGGTAACTGCCTTGCATCCATCTGCATAGAGCTACCAATATCTACTTGATACTCTAAAGCTTCTTGTGTCGTTAAACTAGCTAGCATTTCATGGCAATCTGCTCTCGCTAGATCAATATTATCATCATTTTGACTAAGTGCCATCAATATCTGCTGATCGGACAGTAAAGCCTTACCATCCTTAGGCTTGTCATAAATATAAGCCCGTATTTTATCTTTATCCGCAGTTAAATCGCCATCAAAGGTAAATGTTTCAGCCATAGCTGTTATGAACCATTCCTTATTACCTGATCGTTGCGTTCTGCTACTAAACCACCCATATATGAAACTTTGAACTGAGCAACTATATCTCTGGAGAAATCTGCTTCCGAACCAGCGCCTAAGGATGTAACCGTGATTGGCCAGTTCTCTAGCCATATGAACTGGTCTCTAAAGTTACCTAAGAACCACGTCTTACTGTCTAACCCATCAGGAAAGTAAGGACTTGTAAGTATCTCGAATGTCCCAGCATACTGATTTCTATACGTCATTCCTCCAGTTCCTGCTGGCTTGCTCGTGGTAGAAGCATTAACGATGTTGAAGATGTTCCCAGCGGTAAAGATTCTACGTATCGCCATTTCTTGTTCCTGTGAGCAAATGATTGTGTTCGGTAACCATACCTTTTGCACTCCCTCTTCGCCTTGCACCGTTGTTTTGAAGTTAGTTCTGTAGTGTTGTTTTACAGAACCAATGGTATCTTCATCTACAAGAGGGGTGAATGTCGTTACAGTATTAACAGATGCATCATATAAATCAGTGCTAACTCCCAACGGATTGTAAACACCTTTCTTATTGCTAAGAACTGATTCAACTATCTTCTTCTCTTTATTCCTAGCAGCAATGATGCCTAGCCTTCGCGTCCTTTCCATAAACAATCCCGTCTGATCAAACATTAACATTTCCTTCGTAAGTGCTAATGCTATCTGTCGCTTCATAGTTCTAGTCGTAACCCATCTATCGTTAAAACTCATAAACTGAACTTCCTCAGCCTCTTCCGCATCTTTCAAATCTTGTAATTCATTTAATCCATAATACGTTTCGTTCTTAGTCTTAGATGGTATGGTTCTAACTAGTCTGTCCGCTATGTATTCCTCTTCCATAAAGGAATCATTTAACTTCTTTAGAGCTAAATTCTCTACTGCCTTGGGAAACATAGTAGATTGAATTGCCTGAACGCCAGGAGCACTATAATACCACTCTTGTGGAGTTACGCCTTGTACCTCTCCACCAAATGCCTCAAATAAACCCCGAATAGACCATTTGTCGGGATCTATCTGATATGTAGCGCCATTAGGTAATGGTTTACCATGCAAAAGTGGTTGCATGTAATTACTTACAAAAATGTCCTGATGTTGTTTGTTAACATTTTCACTTCCTGCTATTGCTTTCATTACTCCCTTAATATCCGATGTATTCATGATTATCTCCTTTACGTAATAGATATTTGCGTCATTATAGGCGAAATAACCTTAACTAATACACGTGTTGACGCAGGATTAACCCGCTGATGAACAATCCCTATTGCGCTTCCTGCCACCGCAGTTGCAACTTTCTGATTTACTATCGTATTACCAGACCCTTTAGCAGGACCAACTAAACCGCCAATCTCAAATGTAGCGCTATCACAATCAAATTCTGCTACATGCTCACCATATGCAACCAAAATATCGTTTGTATCCCCATTAGCACTAGCATGGAGAGATACGCCTAAGCATTTAGCCTTAAACGCTGCTTGAGTCCCAGCTAAGTTCGTTGACCATGTAGTTTCACTAGCTGGTTTTGCATCATCACTATCAAGCCAAACCATATCTCCCACATTTATAACGGTAGAAGCGTTAACGGGAACTTTGACAACCCCTGCCCCCATTTTTATTCTTTGCTCACCACTTGCCATTGTTTATCTCCTTTTCAGATGGTTTATCTAGCACTTCCTACTAACTTCATAATTGCATTTGTAGTGCTTTCATTGCTTTCACCTTGATTACCATAATCATTGACAATCCTAATTACATCCTTCTCTACAGGATTATCAGCTCTAGTTTTCTCATTACTGTAATTGTGATTTGTCTTAATGCCACCTTTGGACATCTCTAGGATTATTTGCTCAATATCTGCCTTATCCTCTTTCAAAATAGCCTTTTCAAGCAAGGAAGGAACTTTTAGATTGTATTCAGTCAACTTCTGATGCATATAAATTCGCTTCT
>CAXXBX010000178.1:0-30567 GCA_964274945.1 Dehalococcoidia bacterium
AAGCCAGAGCTTTGTCTCTAGCATCCCCATCTCAGAGTCTTCCCACATAATAAACGTCATGCATGGCCTATTCGTGGAGACATGATGCCACTTCCGTGAAGAAGATGCACCTTCCGTGACACACGGACAAACGCACAAATGCATAAGCGAACAGGTGTGAGCCTGGTTACTCCGACTGCAGCGGGAACATCTTGCACTGTACCAGTTGTGGGTATTAGAGAATGACATACAGTGGCTGGCAAATACATCTAACATTCATGTCACATTCTCATACTCGGTTCATCAAATAAACAAACTCCAGCGCAACTCATTTTAGAATGCCAAAGTCTCGTTTCTAGCTGTCAGAAGCAGTCTAGGAGAATCCAACTTGACCGGTCAATCTCGACCAACCCACCGCGTTTCACGACGATCTGAGACCAGCATTGTGTCAATCTGGCACGAGACAGACATCCAGATGGAAGCGGGGTTCGCATATTATAGTACAGGATTATAGGTTCAAGTCATTTAGGTGGAATACTGTAAGTGAATGTTATTTATTGTTACGCTGATCCAAAAATACTCAATAAATACATGTTTGCAAACTTAAAGGTGCCCGTTCACGATTCTCGCTCACGTGCAGACACACCCACACAAGCATGAAATCATGCCACGATTTCAAATTAAGATAAAACATCTTAGGGTGCACCATGTCCTATGACACACAGGATAAAGAGAAATGCGAATCGCATTCCTACCTGCCACAGCAGTTTTGCTACTCATATTTGACATTTCAAGAAAGCTAACGACAAGTGTGTAGGTTCTTTATGCACACATTTACCATTTACCATATTGAGATAGCTTGTTGCTGAATGACAAAATGTTTTCTTGATCGTTTCCTTGTTGCACATGACTTGGAAACAAGTGTAGCACAGAGCATTATAGTGACAGTCTCCAAAACTTGGAGAGTGAAAGAAGCCATGGAGAGGTGCCAGATGCCACCAACAACACGAATAGTGCATCAACCTTTACATGATATCTACAAGGACTGGCTAGAATTAAGGAATAGCCTACACTTAGCGCTAGGGTGCAGTAGCAATGCTTCTTCTACAGAAATTCAACAACTGCAAGTCAGATGTATGCGTTGGTACACACTAATAAGCTCATACAGAACTTCATACATGAGGTGTTTCGAATGCCATCATAATAGTGCTCTGTGCTCCACCCATTTTGGGATCTCGTGCAACAAGGAAAAAATCAAGAAATCGCTTTGCCATTCACCAGCAAGCTATCTCAAACTGGTAAATGGTACATGTGTAGATAAAGGCACACTTTCAAGTTTGTGTAGGTGTGTCTGGGCATGCACATGAATTGTGAGTGGGCACCTTATAACATAAAAAGTCTCTCTTGAGAATAATGCAATTTCATAAAAAGAAGTTGATGACATTCACAAGTCCTCAGTGTTTGTAGTATATTATCATGTTGTTTATTGAAACAATACGTGTTTCCATGAATGCTGCCCCGTGGGGCACTATTTTTCATAGTTCTGAAACATGGAGCATTATTATTTCGCAAGCCAAGAGACTGTTGCATTGCTCGTTTGCATACTATCACATACACGACACAAACGAACTACTGTAATCTAGTCTTACAGTCTTAATGATGCATATCCTGATTACTTTTGTTCTCACATGAGTCGTATTCCTGGTCTGTTGCATGCTTTGAATCTTCATCGACAGTCAGTGGTCCTTTCTGAGTGGTCAGTTCATCTCAAACATACACATTGATAGACACGCATGCATATAACTGGGTTTGAATACTACCTCAGTGGGGCACTCATCAAGCATAGGCCATTATTATTTTGTTATAGGCTCACTATGGGTATTATTTGAGCATGAGGCACAATTTGAGCATAGGGCACTATTCGCAGAAATACGGTATAAGCATCTGATAAACACAGCATTGTCGTAAACAGTGATACAGATCGGTAACAAGGTGAACAATGGCAGCATTAGTGATCTCAGTGGGCAGATTGACACCAGTCTCGCTCCGCCAAAGATTGAAAATCTGAGACTAGGCTGAGTCTAACATACATCATTTACTGTGTGAAAAAGTAGGTAGAGTTAATTTACAAGTTTCTTGAACATACACATACATAATAAACAATACAAATTATCCCATCTAAAATGCATACCAAGCCTCTTTCTCTTTGCACACAAAGGGCCACAGTACAAGGCTAATACAAAATGATGTCACTTATCCAAAAACTTCCGTTCCCTGACCCGTTCATAACTCTGAATAGTCCAGATAACTGACGCCTAATTGCCACACCCACATAAAAGGTCTGGACTCAAACTATGCAGCATTTTTTAGTGCAACAGTTGTCTTGCAGCTGAGAGCCAAAAGTCTGCAGTTTGTCCTTAGTTTTCATGATGTCACACAGTTGATTTTGTAATTCCATAGTCTTAATCAATGCGAGAGTAGCTCCAGCGGTCTGAAGCTATAAATTATGAGGCTCTTAGCTCTTTCAACATTGTCATATCACGGATAAGAACTACACACGTACTTTGATGCTCATGTGCATTACAGTTTTGTGCATACAAAGCAACAGTGAGTCAGAGGCACAAGTCACCTGTGTTGGAATAAGTAACATTCCTCCTGTATTGCCATACTTCCTTCTTCCTGTTATTACAAATCTGCAGACCCACTTTCACTGTACATGTACAGTACCAATCTGTGTAGCCCTTCAGGTACAAATGCCAAAATTTACCATACTCTAAAGCAAGTACAAATAAATGTGCAATCACTGTGTAAGACAAAAAGATCATGTCCTGGGTAGTCAGGCAAGAGCAGATAATTTTACAAATGATGACAGGTGTCATGAGTGATATGAAACAAGGAAATATGAAACGAGAATTTCCTAAGATATCTCTTAGGAGATTGAGCAGAGAGATCGTTTCTTAGGTTTAGGTTTGGCCACTCCAATATGATTCATTGTTCCCCATAACAACAGGAAGCCTAGAAAGATGCGAGCAGGGTTCATTGCTGAGTGTAGCGAGGCTTCTAATCCGGGTCACACAACAGAATGGGGCGTGGTCCTATATGGCTCTCCATCGAGCTTTTGGTATGTGTGTGTGTGTGTGTGTGTGTGTGTGTGTGTGTGTGTGTGTGTGTGTGTGTGTGTGTGTGTGTGTGTGTGTGTGTGTGTGTGTGTGTGTGTGTGTGTACACAAATCTCATATTTTTCCTCCCCGCGACCATGTTTGATGATAGGACCTACCTTTAAAAATTGTGTTTCCGTGTCCGACTACAGATGAGTCTAAGAACGATTTGTCTAAGTGAGCAAACGGCGACAAAAACACTTCATGAACTTCTGTCGCCCCATCCTTTTGTATTGTAGCAAGGCATTGTGTGTTACACTGTACCACTGTCGTTACAATGAAACTGAGTGCATACCTAGACTGTACATTTCAATTGTCTTGATCACGATCGCAAAACGACGACTACCTATACCAGGCCTAGACACGTAATCTAAACTACTAGGAAGTTTGCATGTTTACTTCCATGACAGGGTTTAACAAATACGTATTGTCTAGCTAGGACTCGGCATTTCAGTAGATGGTCTGAAAACTTTGTTGGACGTGTTAATTAATTACGAATGCTACGGATGCTACGAATACTGTACAACTAGTTAGTCATTATTCATTAGGGCAGACCACTTAGATGTTCCAAGCATACGAAATGGCCTCGAAAGCATGTTTTTAAAAACGGACTGGAATGACTGCCAAGTCCAAGTCCAAGTCTACTCTAGCCTTTTTCTCCTTGTTAGCTAATGCATAAGATCATATGACACATCAGACATGCTACTAGTAGGAATGCGCTGTTGTATAAATCTTAGAAGAATAAAGAAAGGTGTGTTCCGGTTCACTTGCACTGACAATATTCCATGAAAGGAAAGTCCTTTCGGTTGACAAGCACACCATGGAAACATTCACGATTGCCATTGAGTCAGATGATTATGTCACATTTTTAATAATAAACACATGATCAAATATGAACAAAATGATGCAGTCCTAAAAAAGGATGCGGGCATAGAGAGTCAGGGCTGGGGTTGATCTCTCAAGATCATGTCCAATTTCCTAGAAAATTTGGAACAGCCGTTCTCCGTGTCCCGCTTTCGCGATTTCCTGTTACACAGGCTGATCCAGTCTACTACACTATACTGAAATTCCGTGCTGTCTGCAGCCTGATATTATCATGAAACTCCTGCTCATTATCAGGCCGCGTTGACATATTGAGTCTATAGCCTTGTGACTATTGCACACTACCTTAGCATAAAAAGCAAGTCTCAACAGTGTTCATCATTAGTCTCGCGCAGCCAGCCCTCCCACTTTCGATTTCCGTTGGTGGGGAGTAAAAGGGGGGAGCTGGTTGTGAGGATTATTTCATGCAGATATGTAGACAACGATAGAAGTAGACCATAGCAGTAAGTCGCCTTTTAGAGAAAATGATTGACTAAGTTCACAAAATCGATCTACAACATTCGGAAATGCCCCACATACACGAGTACCTTGTATTCTACCCCGCCAGCTCCCAGCGCTGGCCACGTGTAGAGAGCCAACTCATTTATTAGTACCTCAGCCAGTCCGTCTACAGTGTAGTACAATTAATCCTAGTACCTGTCTACTTGAACACACGTATTGGACGTCCACTCCAAAGTAGTAGGAATATGCTCTCGCACAGACGCAGCTGCAATGAGCACAGCTGTGGAGTACAAACAACGTGAAAGCAGGACAACATGTGAATTCAAATTAAATTTTTAGCATGTACCGAGAGGCTGAGAACTCTTGCTCACTGACACCCTCAGAGAATCCATTGCACGCTATTGTTAGGGCCAGGAAGCGCACGCTAGGCTAGCTCGCAATTCTAAAATCTGTCTGCGCATTAGGCTTCAAAATCGATTTCGTGGTGAACGGTGACAAGCCAAGCAAATGAAGGATACTGACTTCGGTAACGTACACACGACTACATGGTCAATACTGAAATGTATAAAGTTTAGCAAGAAGAGACCGACAGAACAGGCAGACAGACAAGTAGACAGACAATTTTTAAAAATAAATTGGCTGGCAAGACACGAGATGACAAAGGAGAGAACAATAGAAGACTGAATCAAAAAATGCAATATCAGTGACACTTCAAAAATGCAACTGCAAAGGCATCAGAGACAAGCTATAAAAATTAATAAAAATAATGAAATAGAAAATATATAACTATGAGCCATGAGAAACGAGAAAAGCCACGTGACTTAACGGGGCACGTAAAACGTAGGGTCAACTCACTTTCGGTTTGTGACTGTGGGGACTACTTTTTTAGATGTCTGACGCTAAGGAATGTCCACGACCCCTGCAGCAGAAGTTGCCTCATTAGCCCCGACTAACAACAATTAGTTAGAACGTAATATTTTTTGAAAATCAAATTATGAACTAAACTATTTAAAACTTTAATGGTACAAGATGTTAATTAACACTGCACATTACTCTAATGGCAATTAGGTGTCAAGTGCAATCATAACATTTCCAAGTCTCAGTAGCGTTGCATGATCTCTGTCTAAACTTCAAAAATTATGAAATTCAAAGGTGTCCATATAAGATTCACAGCAACCATATGAATTAAATAAGCAGAAGTAGATTGCCTATTGTAGATGTTGTAAAAGTATGAGGTACAGATGTTGGTTACTGCATCAGCTGTTACACTTGAGAATACAATCAACTAGCTAGCCAAAAAGCTTAAGAAGTGATCCCATTCAAAGATCACTTGCTTGCAAATAGCAATAGCCTCATTGCAATCTCTGCAAAGTAGTGGCAACACAACAGCTGAATTACATAGTTTATTGATACATTTAGTAGGTCAGATGAAGAAAACTAGAAAAATTTCCTGTCTTTAGCACTGTGCGCATGCATACAAGTTTTAGTATATGAGATGTAGATCTCCGCGCTAGTATCCAAACTAAATACACCCAACTCATCAGCACTCAGATTGCACCATGGACAGGACAGAGTCTATATATCTTGTTAGTATTCCGTAAAGTGCACTTACACTTGAACTATCTTCAAACCACAGAAAATAGCGCAAAGGTTACAATTGCAATTTCAAGCTTAATTTAAATTACATGACACAAATTATAAAATAAATAAGCTTAGCACTGCCCAAAAGGACAAGTAGGCTATGTTAATTGTCTTGCTGTTTAGGCACTTCACTGTTGTTGCCATCTTCTAGTGTAGTTTTGTGTCGAATCTAAACAGATCCTGAAACATCATCAAGTACGAAATAACAGACACTACTTTGTGAGAGTACTTGCTGCTGGACTAGTTCAAGGTCACTCACGGTTTGATGTAACTGATGCAACTTCTAAAGTAGAAATATGGAAAATACAATTCTCAACAACCTATTTCATTACAATAACTGAAATATAATGTGTGCAATAGGGCATAACATTTCCAGATAATTACCTCCCAGTACAATCTGGTACAGCATGTAGCTGCTATTTTAAAGAACAATTTAGACACTAGAATAAACAAATGTATGTTGCAGATGCAGGACAACACATGATACTGTAAAGGCTCGTGCCTCAATAACTTGCCTATGCTGTACGGACAGCTGACAAAAAATGTTAGAACTGGTTCTTGGAACCAACATACTTCTTCCTCTTCCTTCCTGTCAACCACTGAGCCATAATACCACAGCACCATATATCTCATACTGAACATGCACAGATTGCATGGTATGACTTTGTAATCAATAGAACCAATGACCAAATTAAATGCAAGAAAAGCAAGCAAATCTAACACGAGCCCAGATTAGCAAAATAACGCTTACATCCCCACCACCCATTGCAGTGGTTTTCTCTTACAAGAAATGGCATTATGAAGCATGAGGATTATGTTTAAATGTTATTTCATAATCAAACAGTTAACCTGATCTTATTTTCCCCTCATCATCAAATTGGTAAGCAATGTGCTATATCAAAGCAAGCAGAATGTGCTGTAGTTAGCCTCGTCCCCAGGCATTCGCCTCGCTGGTCTGACGAGTGATGCTGTGACGTCAGCCTGGTCATGTGATGCACGAGCGCTGCACGGAGGAGCAAGGCGAACGCCTGGGGACAAAGCTATGCTTTAGCAGTGTACTGTAGTTACTTTTACCTGTGTAGACTGGTAAAGCTTTTGACCTATCTCAGCTGCTCTGTCAAGCATATCCTCTGCATCTGTAACATAAAAATTGACAGTACACAAGTACTGCAAATTAGCTACAGTGTACACTGACTTCTTCCACTGGAGATTACCAATTCTGGTCTGTCACAATTGACTGGAATGTACCTCTCCTGCAAAACAGATACACAGGTAATATACATGATGCATTGTATTCTTTCAGTCTCTAGACATAAAGAAAAAGCTTTGTCTTGAACATCAAACTTCTTGGTCTGACAAGACAAAATGTAACATGCTGCAATGTTAAAGTCTTTCTATTTCAATAGAATCAATGCAAAATGATGATAGAATTGTCGCGAAGTACTACGAATTTCGACACCAATTTGCTTCCAAGTCCACTACTTGCAAAATCTATCTAAACTCGTTTAAATCACTTCAGACGTAGCCAAAGAGATATCACATACGAGACACACAAGTCGCTTCTGGTTGTGCAAAGTTAGGTTCCCATATAAGGCACGAACGCCACAAATCAATGACTTCCTAGGGTTAGCATATGCAAACAGGTAGGCTTTGTTGTTGATTCCAAAAAGACCTGATAATAGCAAACATGGATTACACTGTTCTGGTAAAAAAGCTCTCTCATGAATGTTTGATGGGTCTGATTGGTAGTTCATCTGTTGTCTGTGATTGCAATGTACTGATCACCAATCACAAAAACACTGCTAGGTGATTGGACCGTACTATGGGTGTGGCACATTCCTGAGTGTGACAGACACAGCCAACCACACATCCACACATCCACAAATGTACATAGTCACAAGTCAGAAGTCATTCAAGCTTTATATTATGAATATGACACTTTGTAAAGTCATGTGACTCAGCGACTACCGTAGCATACTCTGCTAGTTACGGTACTCACCAAGTCATGTAATTTTTACAAAGTCTCATAGCTAAATTGAGTGATAACAGGCTTCTTATCCGGCTATTCTGCCTCAGACAATTAAAACATGACCAAAGCAATGTCTAAAATCCAAAGGTGTACAAATCTCATTGTTACTTAATCAAGAATGGATTCAACCCACAAACATATACACTGTAAACAAACAAACAAACAAACAGAAAACAGACAAACAAACAGACAGATTTACACACACACACACACACGTGCGCGCGATCCAGTGGGCTAC
The DNA here is from genome assembly GCA_964274945.1 of Dehalococcoidia bacterium. Lineage (GTDB taxonomy): Bacteria > Chloroflexota > Dehalococcoidia > Lucifugimonadales > Lucifugimonadaceae > CAXXBX01. The sequence continues at coordinate 8,368 of CAXXBX010000178.1, forward strand.
TGAAAATAGCACCCAGCCTATTTCTAGATGGGGCCTCCGGCACTACTCAGAATTTTAAGATGTGCTGATGTACCCCAGGTGCTTGGCCAGAGCATCCAAAGGCACTGACTTTGGCACAGCCTCAAGACTGGACCTCAAGCCTACACGTATCCGTCTACTGCATGATGTTCTGCCAAGCCAGCGGTCTTGTCCACCCCAGTCAATGGCCAGGTACTCATTCTACTGAGTCAAGAGAAGCAATTGTGTGTGAGTTCCTTTCCTAAGGGAATTACGCCTGTGCCCATCCTGTACTTGAACTCATGACCCAAAGGTCCCAGCTGTTTCCATTCTCCAAATGCGCCCTCTAACCAATTGAGTTACACACACACACACACACACACACACACACACACACACACACACACACACACACACACACACACACACACACACACACACACACACACACACACACACACACACACACACACACACACACAATCTTTCAATAACGTCTTCAATTCATTACACGATAATACAAATATAGTTCCACTGTCTGTTATAAATATGTGCACCAGTGGATCTCTCATAAAACTTTGGGTAAATTAGAAAATACATTTTGTAGTGAGCCAGTCAGCATACATGTAGCAGTAATACGGGTACATTTATGGTGATGTTCTTCCAGAATCATCTTTAGACAAGGCAAGAATGGGTGGTCACCATTTTCTGTGTAGGTTTTTCCAAGTGTTGGGTGTTTTTCCAACTATAGTCTGAAAAAGAATTCTCGATTTTGGGGTGTTATAGCAGCATTTTTACATGGAGCTAAACTTCTCTGGTAAAACATCCACGTTTACTAAGTTCGATTTTAGTCTTCAGATCGTTTGAAAATGGTTAGTTCTTGAAAAAATCTGAGAGTCCTACTAGGTAATATTGTATTGAATAAACAAATCAACAACAGACAACAGATTACCATTGCTTTTCCAAGAGCTGCCACTTCTCGCGCCTTTTCCTTGCGGCAACGACATTTCTGGTCTCTCCTGGCGGCAGTCGTGTCCTTCACTGCGTCACGAAACCTATTTACTTTGCTCGTAAGTCCCGCAATCGTCTCATTGACGAGCTCTTGTCGATTATACGTACAGTCAGACATTACTCCTACCGCCAGCAATCATGCCGCGCCCGTATGTACACACCATATGCGAGGGCTAGGAGTGGTCTCGCGTAGCCAGACTTTACCGCCGCGCTTACGCTGCTCCCTATTAACTTATTTAATTAATTGGCTTGTCACACCTGTCTGTTTCCTTTCCTTCTGTTTGTTGGTCTGTTGATGAACGTTTACTATTGTTTTGGTACAGGAAGAGAGTCATCGACAATGAATATTTACCTACTTAGGTACCATCCCCACTGGGGACCTACTGACTGTTTTGGTACAAATATCTTAATTAATAGAATGATACAAAAAAATTTTATTTATGGTACCAGACACGTGTGTAGCCAGGTACATGTATTCTACTATCACATTTGTTGCTTATTACTGAGATTATGTAATTAGGTCACCAATTTTGTGACCCTTTTGAAGTCCGTTCCTCCGCTATTGCCTAAAGACTGTGACAAAGTCGTTCCACCAGCAGCCTTATCGCTTGCAAACAACTCTGGCTTGCTCAGATCAGTAATCACGTGCAGGTTAATTTGCTTTTCACAAATGCATGTGATGATTTACAATTAGTTCATGATCTAATAATTCATGACACGTTCTTCTAGAACATTAAGCATACGTCAGGACGATGCAATACCAATGGGACAAGGTTTGCGTAAAAAGGTAAACAATCACCTAATGCACCAAATGGAAAAACTGCAAGACACAAGCCCAAGTTGCACCAATTTGGGCTCACTATCTACGTGTGGCCAAGGGTAATAAGGTTTATTATTCAAAGATTTATGGCAGGAGAAAAAGTAACTCATACGCGGTCAAGTTGTCAAACCACCATCGATATGGAATAGTTCTTGAGTTTGTTGAATGCAAAGGGGTCCTGTTGTCATCATTACCACATTTGAAAAGGTTTACCGCTCAGACGGTCTGATTCGTTCATCATCATGCAGCGAATTCAACAAGTTGTGCTCTTGTTAGTAGTCGTAAGGGCAGATTCAGAGAAGATGGCAAGCACTAAGGTATCACTTCATTCAGATATAAATATGAAATGCTTTGTGGGACTGATCATGAGTTGTTGTAACAGTTAGTTGTCTTAGTTGGCATGTCTGGAGTTCCTGGCAAAGAAGAACCAAAACGAGACAAAGGTAGTTATTACATACTACGAGAAGCGATCAAATTTAAAGTTTAGAATTTCAAAATTCTAAGTTGTCCTTGAATTAACGCTGAAAAAGTCAATTTGTTAACATTTGGTATTTCAACATTTGCTTTTATGTTTCAACACACAACTCCAAATTCTAAATCGACCCAAGCACACTCATTTTTGAATTAGTTGTAATTTCTTAATTAATTAACTAAAGTACGTGACCCAATAGTCATCAATATTCTACCTCACAATAAAAAGAGATTTTAATAAGATGAGAAATAGTAAACGTAAAATTTTGAATACTTGTTTTTCAAATTATTTAATTTAATTAAATAAAATAGTATCATGTTACTGCAGGTGAAAAGGGTGTAAGCTGTAAAGTTGATCATAAAGGCATCCAAGGTGAGCGCGGGAAAGAGGTCTACTCGGGCCAAGTGGACCGCCGGGAACTCTTCGTCTGGACGAACGCTCTAAAATAAGAGAAGGTAAAGATTACAAAAATAATCTAAAAATTAAACAGTTATAAATTTATTAAAATTATGTATGAGAAGGAATGGTGAGATACAACAAGAAAGTGAAAGAGCTCGAGATAATTATTGTGACGGCACCAAATGGTCGACATTTCTTCTAGTAGGAGAACTTGGCAGATCGGCTCTGTAGCCTGCATCGTCATGTACGCAAATATTACTCAAACACAAATCATCTCCAAACAATGGACAATACTGGATTAAACTAGCTACCTGCTAGTGATGATGTGATCCATCATTCCCGGTCAAAAATTATACACTTAATTAAATAATTTAAATTACCCCAATTGCTGCTAGTTCATTAACGAACACTCTGTTTACTACAGATATTTTGTGATGCCAGTGAAGGTTGGACTTTGATCATGAAAATAGATGGAAATAAGCAGACGTTTACCTACGAGAGCGTGTTGTGGTCGAACAAGGAGACATTTCAATCAAACAACTTGGATTTGGATGACAAAAAAAGAAGCAAAATTGGCTTCGTACTGGACACTACCATTTACTGAACTTCGTCTGGGAATGAAAGTAGGTGGAACGACCAGATGGATCACTTTTGGCTACAGCGCATCATCTCTCTACAGTCTTATTGCTGATGGAAAGTACAGAAGGACGAGTATTGGTAAGAGCAAGTGGAGAAGTTTACTGCCAACGTCGTCTATGCAGAGAAATTGCAGCAGGGTAAACATGCAACACCTTCAATGCCTAGAGCCTCCATGCATGTCAAAATCACAAAACAAAACCAACGGCGCTGTCTGTCGTGTAAACGTGCTAAAACGTAATTACAATAATATCACTCATGCCTGCCTGTACATTTTGACAATTTTAGGTGTCTGCATGTCGATATCATGCTATGAAGTAGAAGGTTTTTCTGAGAACAATTGCCATCCAACGTATTCCATAGATATCAATGCCTTAAAATTTTTAACACAACGAGATGCTAAAACTTAATGAATGAGTATTTACGACATCTAATTAGACCCGAATCTGGTTTCTAGGAGAGATTCAACGCCAGAGACAACGTCAGACCGCACGAGCTCACCTGGGATTTATTGTTAGCCATCGAGTCACGGGAATCACAGCGGAATCACAAGAAATGACCGGGAGTCACGGGAATCACAAGAAATGACTGAGAGTCAAGGGAATCACAGAGAAATGACTGGAAGTCACAAAATCACAAGAAATGACTGAGAGTCACGAGAGTCACAAGTAATCACAAGAAATGATTATAAGTCCACGCGAAATATAGGGAGTCACGATGGAATCACCGTGACTCCAAAACGCTTGATATATTTTTGCATCGCAAATCAACATGCATGTATGGGAATCACGCAAAATACGAGAGTCACATTAGAATCACTGTGACCCCAGAACAGATGCTAAACACTGCCAGGCTCATGATCACGTAAGTCTGGCTGGGGACGAGGTTAGTGCTAATATATAAATCGGTGCGTCGCAAATCGTGCCACATACGGTAAATTTCATTAGTAAGTGTTGTGTCGATACTCTGTAGCTATATCGATGATCTATTTCTATATAGCTAGAACGTACAGCACTCGCTAAGTTCGCTTATACACACTCAGAGCTACAGAATCTCACTCGCAAGCTACACGCATGCTCAGTCACTATCTTATCAGTAAGGTATTACGGAATCCGACAGGTGCAAATTTATATCAACGCGCACTTCTGCTAAAATGTGCGCGTTGATATAAACAATCTCAAAAGATAGCGCGCGCTACTAAATTATAACGCGCTTTAATTAAAATTTGTGTTGTTTAATATCAATTGAACACATTTGCTCATTGTTATCAACAACATACACATTGTAACGTGCGTTAGTTCATATTCAATAGTCGCGTTACAGCCCTAGATTCTTGTTGTATTCTAAATGACGGAAGTGTGGAACGTGCGTGCGCTCTTCGATCAGTAACTGCAACGCCTGGTTTCAAAGGGGTGCCCGTTTTGGGATCGTTGTCTACTACAAGTGGTGCAAACGGCACGAATCGACTTTCCAGTGAACTGGATACGAGTAATGGGTTTCTGAGGCCATACTATGACGATGTGACGATTGCTTGTGCGTTGAAAGCATTTTGGTGTGTCTAGATAATTCATTAATTAATTGATTGATTGGTTGATTAATAATAAATAACACACCTACACACAGTTGTACAGGCTGATTGCTATTTTCAGTAATTATGTTATTGTAATTGTAGAGTTTTATTGATTTATACTTTGCACAAATTTCCAAAAGATATTTTCAAAATTAATATACCCAGCTGAAGAAGGGCCTTAGATTGAAATATTGTGTGAATTCATGTTATTTCGTTATGCTGTGTATGAAAGCTCTACAATAACCGATATATCATCATATCATATATGTGCATGCACGTGTGGGTGTGTGGTTATCTGTGGATGTATATACAGTATATATACAGTATATTATACAGTATATTATACAGTATATTATACAGTATATATACAGTATATATACAGTATATATACAGTATATTATACAGTATATTATACAGTATATTATACAGCATATTATACAGTATATTATACAGTATATTATACAGTATATTATACAGTATATTATACAGTATATTATACAGTATATTATACAGTATTTTATACAGTATATTATACAGTATATTATACAGTATATTATACAGTATATTATATAGTATATATGCAGTATATTATATAGTATATATATATATACAATATATTATACAGTATATTATACAGTGTATTATACAGTATATGTTCGGATGGAGCATCTATCTAGAACAGTATGAACAATTTTTAGTTAATTAACTAATTAATAATGTAATTACAGTCTGTCAAAAATACATTGTGTCTAATAATAGTTTTATAGGTCTAAGGTGTTTGCACAGTTTACAGCAGGAAATGGTATTATTCATGTTCAGATTTTCTTAATTAATTTGCTTATTTTCTTATCATCTGATCACTATGAATGGTTTCTAGTGGTTGGTGGAAATTATGAGCTGTTAAGAATTTGGTGTTCAGGTTTTTGTAAGAGAGGATGTTGGAGTTGTGACTGGCTCAAGCACTCGTTTTGTATCGAACAACGCTCGTCTCAAGGGTTATGCTAACGTATCTCATCAGCTGATCTAGATCTATTATACCTATAAATCCATCAAATGCACGGCTACAGAGGAAGCAAAGACAAGATTTGATTAGGATGGGTTACTGTCATGGAAAGTAGAAGATTGATTTGGATAGTCAGGTTACATTTGCAACCTTTGAGTGGGAAGTCTATAGGTAATGGGAGTAATTGCGGCTCTCACAGAGGTATTTTTGCAACACCACAGTTAGGAGAAATATGGATTAATAAAGATCAATTATGGCAGTATTGGCTGCAGAAAATAACCGCAAACTACCAAAAAGGACAACTGCAACTACTGTGAATGGTTCTATAGCAGACAATCAAGACTACCAAATCAGACTGGATTTCTATTCAAGCACTGCATGTTTTTGATTCTGCTTGTAGATTATTTTTACTGCTTGAGATGGTTTATTTTGTGTGATATGGATATGTTTAGTCAATTTACAAGCCTTTGTTGAATGTGTCAGCAGCAACTTGTTATCAACGATATTCATGAATGTTGTAAGAAATACACTGTACATATACTTTACAATAAGTCAAGAATTCCTACAATGCTTCATTTAGGATGTGAATTGCATGCAAGTTATACTATTTTTAGAATTCACTATTGTTTATATTTATATTTGGTAACGTGCGTTATTCAGAATGGCGGGTGGACAAGTCTGGAAGATCTTTTTTCTCCTCCCTTTGCATTGTTTGGTGGTGATAACAAAGTTCTTCCAGACTTGTATTGTCTACCCGCCATTCTGAACAACGCACGTTAACCAAATATTAATATAAACAATACGACATTCTAAAAATAGTATTAATAATAATATGCACAACCCACGTTGATAAAAATGCGCAATTGAGTGTGAATGAAATATATTGAAATGGTTTTCACACAACTCCACAACCAAAAAGTCAAAAATGCAAGTTATCAACATGCAAGCTATGAATAATATTTGTCTATCTCTAACAACAGTGTTATCAGCAATAAATAAATTTGGCATTGCCTTGCCGATAACACACACACACACACACACACACACACACACACACACACACACACACACACACACACACACACACACACACACACACACACACACACACACACACACACACACACACACACATACGGACACACACACGGACACACATACACGCAAAGACACACGGACACGGACACACACACACACACGTATAATATAGTGTATAATATACTGTATATATCTAATATACAAAGCTCAAATTGTCTGTCTGTCTCTCTCTGTGTGTGTGTTCGCGTTTGGCGGCCATGTCTTTCGTCCGTTCGCAACCGAAATCGGCACGCACACTCGGCACACGCAGGGAAAAGTTTGCAAAAAAAATTTAAGAATTATGCACTGAGTGCTCTCTCGAGGGGTCTCCCCCCGCGTAAAATTTCTCGATGACGCAAACGCTACACATTCCAGTTCATTCAAATACACGCCCACACCAGTCCTGTGTAGACGGTAAGCATCGTCGTCCTTCGCAAAGCTTCAAGCAATCAAACCTGTCTTGCCGAAAAAACTTACTCTTCTAGCGCTTTCGTTTCTCTCCAAATTCTGATTGCATTTGCACCGAATCCAACCTACACGTTTTCTGCACCAAGCGCTACACAGGCAGTATGTCGATTTCTATCGAAACAAGCGCGAAGAGCAAGATTCGAATCTGTTCAGACGTGTCCACAGACCTATCTTTACACTACAGTATCTTGCCTGTACGAAGGACGAGCCATGTATACTAGTACTGTATAATATACTGTATATATACTGTATATATTCTGTATATATACTATATATACTGTATCATATACTGCATCATATACTGTGTATATACTGTATAATACACTGTATAATATACTGTATAATATACTGTATAATATACTGTGTATATACTGTATAATATACTGTATAATATACTGTATAATGTACTGTATAATATATTGTATAATATACTGTATAATATACTGTATATATACTGTATATACATCCACAGATAACCACACACCCACACGTGCATGCACATATATGATATGATGATATATCGGTTATTGTAGAGCTTTCATACACAGCATAACGAAATAACATGAATTCACACAATATTTCAATCTAAGGCCCTTCTTCAGCTGGGTATATTAATTTTGAAAATATCTTTTGGAAATTTGTGCAAAGTATAAATCAATAAAACTCTACAATTACAATAACATAATTACTGAAAATAGCAATCAGCCTGTACAACTGTGTGTAGGTGTGTTATTTATTATTAATCAATCAATCAATCAATTAATTAATGAATTATCTAGACACACCAAAATGCTTTCAACGCACGAGCAATCGTCACATCGTCATAGTATGGCCTCAGAAACCCATTACTCGTATCCAGTTCACTGGAAAGTCGATTCGTGCCGTTTGCACCACTTGTAGTAGACAACGATCCCAAAACGGGCACCCCTTTGAAACCAGGCGTTGCAGTTACTGATCGAAGAGCGCACGCACGTTCCACACTTCCGTCATTTAGAATACAACAAGAATCTAGGGCTGTAACGCGACTATTGAATATGAACTAACGCACGTTACAATGTGTATGTTGTTGATAACAATGAGCAAATGTGTTCAATTGATATTAAACAACACAAATTTTAATTAAAGCGCGTTATAATTTAGTAGCGCGCGCTATCTTTTGAGATTGTTTATATCAACGCGCACCTTCAGCAGTAGCCTCGGAGCCAGACCGCTTTTGCACGTGAGGGGGCGGGAAAGGCGGGTGAGAGGGCGGGAAGAAAAAAGCGGTCTGGGGACTACGCTACTGTAAGTGAGTTCGGAAGTAGGCGTAACGACTTAACTCGTTATTACGCTAAACAAGTCTCACAGTTATTAGCCAATAACAATCTACTTACAGCGATTTGAGAACCAGTTGTTGTTTACTAACGCGATTCATCACGTCATCTACAGCAAGCAGTCTGCTTACACGTAGGAAGTCTGTATTTTCACAAGTGCAGAATTTGCGGCGGTGAGTTTACGTCAGGGCACGAAAAACACAGCTTGTTTGGGACCAAGCAGGAATTCCACATCACCAATTGCAACTAGACGACTACAAAACGCAAAGAAAAGACAGGATTTTGCCTTACCACTGAACTACTGTGTGAGCTTCATCCACTACCACGGCCACGAGCCGCTCTCTCAACTCATTTGCTTGTAAGGCGCATCGCCAATCGCGTGAGCCGCGGCCGACAAGCACTTCGGGGCTTCCATAGACATAGGGAAATTTCCCTACCTTCAGAGCAGCGTCTGACGAATCCGACTCACCAGCAAAGGCAGCTGTAAATCCTTTGCGCTTAAAATAGCGACCTGATCTCTCATCAGCGACTGCAATGGAGTCACCACTAGCACCACAGGATCCGCGGGATATTGCCGGAAGCCATTGGCTGCAATGTTAGTCGGGCACAAACGTGCGGGAGAAGATGAAAAATTAGCGACTTTCCGAAGCCCGTAGGAAAGCACGCGAACACGTCCCGTCTACGGACAAGGAGGCGAAGAGATAGCATCTGCAGTGACTTCAAATTCTGCACGCCGAACAGAGTCAAAACGCTGGACACGGCGGTTGCAATGGCTTCATCGTCAGGCATTGCTCCGAAGTCATCCATAACTACCAGACAACAAGGACGTTCGTACGCTCACACACTAACACCTTAGCAAGCTGTAATTGCGATCACTTACCTCATAACCTCTTGCACCTGCATACGCAATAGCGTGTCCTGCTGCGTTGCTATTAGCATTCTCATCACCGATTGGCCGCCTTCCTGAAGGCGTGGGTTTTGATTGGCGCGGTTGCAATTGAGCGAACAAGAACCCTCCTTTTCCGAACTAGGGCGAAGTCCCCAGACCGCTTTTTTCTCCCCGCCCTCTCACGTGCAAAAGCGGTCTGGTTCCGAGAAGTGCGCGTTGATGTAAATGCGCACCTGTCGGCTTTCGTATTACGATTGACCTTTTCAGTTACGTGCATTCTGCATTCCACTCATACAGTACCCAGACGCTATGGCTGTTGCTTCAGATTCAGCTTCTCGCAACTTTACAGCAGAAGATGCCAAAGACGTTCTGACGGCCGCTGATTACGACAAAATGCCACTATTTACTTCTAAGATACTGGCACGAGCCGGTGACGAATGGGTGAGTTGCGAGACGTATGACGGAGCGTACGTCGATACTGTGTGCAAGTTAACCAAGAACCTGACTGGACCTGCCTTTAAAGTAACAGCAGGTGTTGGGGCTTTTCGCGTTCGAACTGGTCCTGGAGCTAAGAAAGCCATGGAACAGGTTGATGCTCACTTCTTTAGCGCAGACGCAGGCTACAGTTACTCTTCGTTCCACATCGAGGGTAACGCTGGACTCACCCTGGCTGATTGCCATGCTTCCATTTTCGATCTCCATCTAGGACTTGGAGTATCAACTGGAGCAGGTATCAAAGACGACTCTTTGAGCGTAAAAGTAGCTGGAGTCGGTTTCCAGGTTGGCCGCAAGATCGGTATTTCTGTGTTGGACAACTCGTTTGGTGTGGATCTGGGCAAGTGTACAGTCATGTGACCAATCTGCATGAGAATTGTAGATCTAGAGTTTTCAAACTCTACGCGCTTGAGTATGAAGTGGTTCTGTAGCTGGATTGCTGTAGCACAGTAGTTGGCACGTGTATGTCGCCATCTTTGTTTAGAAAACCTAGAGACAACAAATTCCCATCGGGATCGTGTGGTCTGCATGTCAAATCTAAGGCTCGGTTCACAATATGCGACGGAGAGCTGTCTGTCACTATCCGTCAAACGACATCCAAGACGCCGATCGAGACGGACGACGGACAGATTGCTTGATGGAGCGTTAACGGACGGATAGAATTTTGTCCGTGTAGGTATAACACTAATTAGATTAGACCTAGCTGGCATGGTATGTAGTAATTACCTAAGGCCTGTCCACACTGGCAACTGGATCGCGATCCGATCGCGATCCAACTGCAACGCTGTCCACGCTTGCAACTCGATCGCGATCCGTCCGATCCACATCGCGAGGTGGATTCGATCGCGATCGGTTGAATCCAATTAGAAATAGTAGGCGTTTACCTTCACGTACGCTACGCGTGTAGTCGGAACATCTAGCACTCCTCACTCGTCTTTGTTCTCGCTCACCTTACGTCGCTGTATCAGCGCTTTCCACAAGCAAAGAAGCCACACGTACACATCGGTCATCAGTCACGTGATATCGAAATGATGCGGAGGCGTTTTCAAAGTGCAGTGTGGACGCTCACTATCCCGATCGGATCGCGATCCGTTCTGGTCTAGTGTGGCCAGACTTTTAGACATAGCACTATTTGGTTAGTACGTTAGTGAGCGTGGTAGAGTGTGTATTAGCAAGTGAGTCTCTAGCTAATCGAGCCTGTGTCCACCGATCAAACACAAAATTGGCGACGAGGATGGCGCAGAGCCACACAAAGTATGGACATTTGGAACCACTCCAACCAGGTGACAAGATTGATGAATATCACCAACGCTTTCTGCTCTATTGTACACGTACGTACCGCCAACAACATCGTCGACGCGGACAAAATGAAAGCAATATTCCTCACGACAGTCGGAGGAACAACGTAGAGCGCGGCCCCGTTCCTCGGACACCATCATATTCCGGACGCGAGTTCTCAGTTATTCGTTTTTGAACGCAGTCCCTACCACATCATAAATGTAGGTATCCAAGTTGTAATTGAGCACACCAAAAGAGAGCATTGTACCTCTTCTCTGCTTAGAGTGAGATTGAAAACAGTGCGGAGCCTTGCATACCCCGTTCATCGGACAAACGCATCGTTCACCGAACAGTAGCGTCTGAATTGCACACACGCATCTTTCAGCCTAGTTACTTATATATTGCTAATCAACAACTCTTTACCTACAAATCGTGTTGTTACCCTGTATGTCAGCCAAGATCTCTATGAGTTACAGTCGGTCAAACGCCCGTGGTAACGGCCCCAATCGTCGGACACCCATTTTCTTGCCTTCCTACCTTCTCAGCAACAGCTCTAGGTTTCAAATAACTGCTGTTGATTAAATTCAGCTATCTGAAACGCCGCAGAACGCAGAACACTTGCCTAGAGGGGTTGCTGTAAAACGCAGACTGCAGACTACGCAGACTGCAGACTACGCAGACTGCAGACTACGCAGACTTCGCAGACTACGCAGACTTCGCAGACTTACGTAGACTACGCAGACTACGCAGACTACGCAGACTACCACAGGGAATGTGACACAAAACCCATCTAACTCAACATGTGTTATACATGGGTTTCTGTAGATCGAGTTCGTAAAACCCATAGAAAACACAGCATGAAACGTTCAAACACACAACATGGGTTTTATTCAACGCATGCGCAGCTGGTAATGCTGCATGAGACAGACAGAATAGCTAGAATTCGTAGACATTTGTAGTTTGTACTCGCCTAATCTAAGCAACTATTTATTTGAGCTCTAGAGACCGCGTATATGGCTACGCCTATACGAAACACAAGGAATATGGGTTTTTAGGGTTCTGATGAAAGAACCCACATAACAATAGTTGGGAAATCTGAAACCCAGTCTGAGCAGAGAACTTATGCGTTTGCAGTAGCTAAACGTCAGGATAACTGCTAATCAAAAGTGATGTAGTAGTGAATGACCTCCGCTAGCGTTTTGTTACAAAATCAACTTGACAGCAGAGCGCGACTGCAGATTACGAAAACCCACTGGAACCTTCGAAACACACGCAAAACCCAATGCAGTTGTTAGTGAAAACAGAAATGTTGCAATGTTTTGTTGGCATGTCATCTACCACCCTGAGTGCACTCGTGATCCAAGTCACGCCTACCAACCAGACTGATAGTGTTTACTTTCATACTTAGTGGATCGTAGAGTAGCAATTAGCAAGTAAACAGCTACCACCTTGGGCCTCCCAAGATGTGACCGTAAGCAGCAGGATCAAGGAGGATCGAAATGAACCAATCGGCGTCACGCTTGGAAAATGCGTACCTGAACGGCAGCCTTCTGTAGCCAATCACCATCACGCACTGTTCAAATTGCAAATACGCGGGCACTTGGACTCAACCGGCAGTCTGTTTTGGCGGTTCGCTGTCGCGGCGTCTGCAAGAGGATTATGCTTTCACCTACCACATGTACAGCGCAGTCTAGCGACTTGGGTCCTAGTTGACGTGGTTTGTAGAGATGTCTACGTGCCGTGAATGTCGCTCTTCAGATGTAGAATGAGTTAGGCTGTTTCACATTTTCCTGTTGATATTGTACGTAGATGAAACTATCGATGAAGAAGACTAAGCCAGCCGAAAACAGAAATGTCGATAGTTTCTTCAAGTTACGGACATGGATGGAGCTTGCCAGTGATTGTGGCTTTTGAACAAGATTCAGGAAAAACAAACTAGTAGGTACCTCTTGTCTCTTCTTGTCTGTATTACTGCAGTTGCAACGACTGCTTCCTACTATTCCTACTAGAAAACGATAAAATCCTCAAGTACAGATGAATGCTCAACCATGCAGAGGTCGCTCGTCCTACGACGGTTCAACTGAAAGAAACCACATCAGCGATTCATCACCTGGGCAAAAGAATCATCAGTGAAAAAGCAGATAACTGACAAGGACTGCTACTGAACGTGAAAAGAAAGCAGAGACACTACACTTCTAGAGTGCATTTTTTGCTAATCTAGAGTAAGCGTGCCAAATTGTTAGTAGCACGTAATTGCAAGATGTGGCGATTAGATAAGGTAAATGGAACATAATTAGACATGATTACAATCACTTCAATGTCCACTTACCGTTGCAATTTGCATTGGCGGTCCCATGGGTTTTCAACCGATAATTATAGACGATTGAATTCAATAATAGCAAACTCAACCCTAAATTAAAAATCAAAATGGCGGGCCTCTAATTAAAAGCGTTTCCCATAGTGGATTTCGCAGGTTTATGTATGGGTTTTCTTAATTTTACAAAACCCTCAAGGTGGGTTATGGTGGGTTATGGTAGGTTTCTTAAGGTTTTACGTGGGTCTTTTGTGGATTTTTTGTGGGTTTTTGCAAAGTTTCTGTGGGTTAGAAAACCCACATGTGGGTATTTGTTTCACAAACCCACACATGGGTTTGCCTCGTTTCCCACGCAAATCCTCATGAAAACACACACAGAAACACAAGTGGGTTTTGTGTCACATTCCCTGTGGTAGACCGTCTATCGTCCATTCTTCAACTCGTGCTTCCAACTATATCGCTTCACCACACACAATATGAACAGAAACATTTTACAAACAGACTCTGATGGAGAAACACTAGGCTGTCTATTGCGTTGGTCGCCTGGTTTCACTATCTAGTTGTCGCGCATGTGATCGACGTAGATCCCGACGACGTACGTGCTCGCACAGATGGAGATAGAAGCGGCTTCGAAGAGGCTTAGCCGTGCTGTTTCACTGAACATGACAATGTCATGAGGCAAGGCCGGACACATTAGCACGTGAAGGTATGTTTAGAAGAATGTGCGCGTGTCTTTGAACTTAGAAAGCGCCAAAGTCCCCATTCCGTAGTCTGCAGTCTGCAGTCGGCGTAGTCTGCAGTCTGCGTAGTCTGCGTAGTCTGCGTAGTCTGCGTAGTCTGCGTAGTCTGCGTAGTCTGCGTAGTCTGCGTAGTCTGCGTAGTCTGCGTAAGTCTGCGAAGTCTGCGTAGTCTGCGTAGTCTGCGTAGTCTGCAGTCTGCGTTTTACAGCAACCCCTCTAGGCAAGTGTTCTGCGTTCTGCGGCGTTTCAGATAGCTGAATTTAATCAACAGCAGTTATTTGAAACCTAGAGCTGTTGCTGAGAAGGTAGGAAGGCAAGAAAATGGGTGTCCGACGATTGGGGCCGTTACCACGGGCGTTTGACCGACTGTAACTCATAGAGATCTTGGCTGACATACAGGGTAACAACACGATTTGTAGGTAAAGAGTTGTTGATTAGCAATATATAAGTAACTAGGCTGAAAGATGCGTGTGTGCAATTCAGACGCTACTGTTCGGTGAACGACGCGTTTGTCCGATGAACGGGGTATGCAAGGCTCCGCACTGTTTTCAATCTCACTCTAAGCAGAGAAGAGGTACAATGCTCTCTTTTGGTGTGCTCAATTACAACTTGGATACCTACATTTATGATGTGGTAGGGACTGCGTTCAAAAACGAATAACTGAGAACTCGCGTCCGGAATATGATGGTGTCCGAGGAACGGGGCCACGCTCTACGTTGTTCCTCCGACTGTCGTGAGGAATATTGCTTTCATTTTGTCCGCGTCGACGATGTTGTTGGCGGTACGTACGTGTACAATAGAGCAGAAAGCGTTGGTGATATTCATCAATCTTGTCACCTGGTTGGAGTGGTTCCAAATGTCCATACTTTGTGTGGCTCTGCGCCATCCTCGTCGCCAATTTTGTGTTTGATCGGTGGACACAGGCTCGATTAGCTAGAGACTCACTTGCTAATACACACTCTACCACGCTCACTAACGTACTAACCAAATAGTGCTATGTCTAAAAGTCTGGCCACACTAGACCAGAACGGATCGCGATCCGATCGGGATAGTGAGCGTCCACACTGCACTTTGAAAACGCCTCCGCATCATTTCGATATCACGTGACTGATGACCGATGTGTACGTGTGGCTTCTTTGCTTGTGGAAAGCGCTGATACAGCGACGTAAGGTGAGCGAGAACAAAGACGAGTGAGGAGTGCTAGATGTTCCGACTACACGCGTAGCGTACGTGAAGGTAAACGCCTACTATTTCTAATTGGATTCAACCGATCGCGATCGAATCCACCTCGCGATGTGGATCGGACGGATCGCGATCGAGTTGCAAGCGTGGACAGCGTTGCAGTTGGATCGCGATCGGATCGCGATCCAGTTGCCAGTGTGGACAGGCCTTAGGTAATTACTACATACCATGCCAGCTAGGTCTAATCTAATTAGTGTTATACCTACACGGACAAAATTCTATCCGTCCGTTAACGCTCCATCAAGCAATCTGTCCGTCGTCCGTCTCGATCGGCGTCTTGGATGTCGTTTGACGGATAGTGACAGACAGCTCTCCGTCGCATATTGTGAACCGAGCCTTAGATTTGACATGCAGACCACACGATCCCGATGGGAATTTGTTGTCTCTAGGTTTTCTAAACAAAGATGGCGACATACACGTGCCAACTACTGTGCTACAGCAATCCAGCTACAGAACCACTTCATACTCAAGCGCGTAGAGTTTGAAAACTCTAGATCTACAATTCTCATGCAGATTGGTCACATGACTGTACACTTGCCCAGATCCACACCAAACGAGTTGTCCAACACAGAAATACCGATCTTGCGGCCAACCTGGAAACCGACTCCAGCTACTTTTACGCTCAAAGAGTCGTCTTTGATACCTGCTCCAGTTGATACTCCAAGTCCTAGATGGAGATCGAAAATGGAAGCATGGCAATCAGCCAGGGTGAGTCCAGCGTTACCCTCGATGTGGAACGAAGAGTAACTGTAGCCTGCGTCTGCGCTAAAGAAGTGAGCATCGACCTGTTCCATGGCGGTCTTAGCTCCAGGACCAGTTCGAACGCGAAAAGCCCCAACACCTGCTGTTACTTTAAAGGCAGGTCCAGTCAGGTTCTTGGTTAACTTGCACACAATATCGGCGTACGCTGCGTCATACGTCTCGCAACTCATCCATTCGTCACCGGCTCGTGCCAGTATCTTAGAAGTAAATAGTGGCATTTTGTCGTAATCAGCGGCCGTCAGAATGTCTTTGGCATCTTCTGCTGTAAAGTTGCGAGAAGCTGAATCTGAAGCAACAGCCATAGCGTCTGGGTACTGTATGAGTGGAATGCACAATGCACGTGACTGAAAAGGTCAATCGTAATACGGAAGGTCAATCGTAATACGGAAGCCGACAGGTGCGCATTTACATCAACGCGCACTTCTCGGAACCAGACCGCTTTTGCACGTGAGAGGGCGGGGAGAAAAAAGCGCCTCATCACAACATGCTTTCCATTGAGTATCGAATGTGGGTCCGGAAATGGAAGTGTTCAGATAAAGTTCCAACAAAGCTTGTTGATGCACTCAAATCATGTGATGAGATCCAGTTTCCTAACATATTTGTTTTGTTGAAGTTGACTTTAATGCTTCCAGTCACCGGTCTGGGGACTTTGCCGATCAAACCTAATTCGGAAGAGGAGGGTTCTTGTTAGCTCAATTGCAACCGCGCCAATCAAAACCCACGCCTTCAGGAAGGCGGCCAATCGGTGATGAGAATGCTAATAGCAACGCAGCAGGACACGCTATTGCGTATGCAGGTGCAAGAGGTTATGAGGTAAGTGATCGCAATTACAGCTTGCTAAGGTGTTAGTGTGTGAGCGTACGAACGTCCGCCTGTTGTCTGGTAGTTATGGATGACTTCGGAGCAATGCCCGACGATGAAGCCATTGCAACTGCCATGCCGTGGCAGGTAGGATCGAAGTCCTACAAAGACGCCAGAGCAAGAGAAGACACCTGGCAAAAAGTGGCCTCGCAGCTAGCTATCAGCGGACGTCGAAGCCTGCTTAGGAATTACATTCTAGCAACAACTTACAATAGATAGACAAAAATTAATAAAATTTACATTGATATTCACAATAAATATCCATACACACACACGCACGCACGCATGCACACACGCACACACACACACACACACACACACACACACGCACCTACACACACACACACACACACACACACACAGACACGCACACCTACACACACACACACACACACACACACACACACACACACACACACACACACACACACACACACACACACCTACACCCACCTACACGCACACGCTCGTAGCTTTGAAGCGAGTACCACAGTTTCATTTACTAGTTATAATGCACGTGCACATGCACATCTATCAGTAATACGCAATTATTCATGTGCGCTGCACTGTACTAGAATTTGACTCGCACTAAGTTATTAATTAATTAATTAAATTAAATAGTTGGAACCTAATGATCGAGCTACTCTAGTCATCGGATTTGTGACATCCATGACACTTACACGACAGCATGCAAGGGTGACATGTGATATACTGAAGCTATAGAAATCTAGGCAGTGACACTTGTCGCAGCTATACAAGAAGTCCTAAGGGAGTTAAATCAAACCTTTGCACGTTTGCAAATGTTATACGGGAACCGTTGATGCATATCTGAAAATGCAAATCACATTGATTTTCTGAGCACATTGCCAATCTCTGTAATTACCCTTTTCTTAATCTCAAAAAGAGCTTAATTAACGCTCGAAAAGACAGTTGGAAGTCGCTGGTTGACATCACTAAACATCCGATAACGCGTTCTACTGTAAGGATTTCTTTTTACTCTAAACAGTACAAGAAATGGGGATCGATGTACGGCTGTCTGTGCTATGGTCTGGCCGGCAACTAGAAAGTACTAGTGTGTTGTCTCTCTTTACTAACGTTTTCCAACACAAAAATTATAAAAGTGGTTTTTGACATGTTTCGAGTATAGAGGTTGTGTTGCTCGCTCTAGATCTTGAGTTTCTGCGAGAGCTGACTGGCTACGTAGCGTTCGCCATGTCTCTTCGATCTTTAATTATTATTATTTAGTTGAGTGAATGCGTCGAAATCTCTCGCGCAAGCGAATATTGCAGTGATCAATTTATTCACCGAGAATAGTCTGTAAGAAATCACAATCTGTATGTGCATGGAAATTGCACTTGATCTCGTGAGAGTAATTAATTGATAAAGGTGTACCCTACATCCATGTGGGGATTCCTCCATATGTCGGAGGAGTGATCGCACCTTTATGTATACCTGAACCTAAAACAAGGGTTATCTCCTGCAGAACGCAGCAGACAACTTACAACGGTCGACAAAGTGTAGTGAAGCAATGACGCTAACAAGACGGTAAGTAATCCTAATGTCACAAAACGAACTGAAGCTCGAAATACCCAACTAATCGACTCACATAGGAAAGCATGGACTGTAGCAATGGTTGCTGCTCTGGTAAGATCACAACAACTCTCTGTTAGCTAAGCATTACAGTTTCTAGCAACTTGAACTAAGGTCTTTTACAGTAACAGTATCTGGTATTCAAGGTGCTCCTGGCGCTCTCGGCATGTCTGAAGTTTCTGGCAAAGAAGGGCCAAAAGGAGGCAAAGGTAGTTACTAGATACTACGAGAAGTGATCAAATTTAAAGTTGAGAATTTCAAAATTCTGAGTTGTCCTTGAATTAACGCTGAAAAAGTCAACTTGTTAACATTTGGTATTTCAACATTTGCTTTTACGTTTTGACACACAACTCCAAATTCTAAATCGACCCAAGCACACTCATTCTTGAATTGTTGTGGTTTCTTAATTAACTAAAGTACGTGACCCAACAGTCATCAATGTTCTACCTCACAATAAAAAGGGATTTTAATGAGATGAGAAATATTAAAAAATAAATTTGAATACTTGTCTTTCAAATTATTTAATTTAATAAAATAGTATCGTGTTACTGCAGGTGAAAAGGGTTTAAGCGGTAAAGTTGGTCATAAAGGCATCCAAGGTGAGCGTGGGGAAAGGGGTCTACTCGGACCAAGTGAACCGCCAGGAACTTTTCGTCTGGACGAATGCTCTAATAAAAGAGAAGGTAAAAGATTACAAAAGTAATCAAAAAATTAAACAGTTATAAATTTATTAAAATTATGTATGAGAAGGAATGATGAGATACAACAAGAAAGTGAAAGAGCTCGAGTATTGTGACGGCACCAAATGGTCGACATTTCTTCTAGTCGGAGAATTTGGCAGATCGGCTCTGTGGCCTGCATCGTCATGTACGCAAATATCACTCAAATACAAATCATCTTCAAACAATGGACAATACTGGATTAAATTATCGGCTAGTGATTCACCATTTCAGGTCAAAAATTATACACTTAATTTAATAACTTAAATTACCCCAATTGCTGCTAGTTTATTAACGAACACTCTGTTTACCACAGACATTTTGTGATGCCAGTGAAGGTTGGACTTTGATCATGAAAATAGATGGAAATAAGCAGACGTTTACCTACGAGAGCGTGTTGTGGTCGAACAAGGAGACATTTCAATCAAACAACTTGGATTTAGATGACAACGAAGCAAAATTGGCTTCGTACTGGACACTACCATTTACTGAACTTCGTCTGGGAATGAAAGTAGGTGGAACGACCAGATGGATCACTTTTGGCTACAGCGCATCATCTCTCTACAGTCTTATTGCTGATGGAAAGTACAGAGAGACGAGTATTGGTAAGAGCAAGTGGAGAAGTTTACTGCCAACGTCGTCTATGCAGAGAAATTGCAACAGGGTAAGCATGCAACACCTTCAATGCCTAGAGCATGCATACATGTCAAAATCACAAAACAAAAACAACGGCGCTGTCTGACGTGTAAACGTAACAATATCACTCATGCCTGCTGTGACAATTTTAGGTGTCTGCATGTCGGTAGCATGCTCTGAAGTAGAACAATAATTGCCATCTAACGTATTCCATAGATATCAATGCCTTAAAATGTTAGCACAACAAGATTGTAAAACTTAGTGAATGAATAAAGTATTTGCAACATTTAGGCTCGCATCTTGTTTATAGGAGGGATTCAACGCCAGAAGTGACAACGGATATTGGGGCACAACGGCCGCACGAGCTCGTCTGGGATTTATTGCTAACCAACAAAACGATTGTTCATCTCCAGACTCTTTCGTTGGCTACGGAACACGGTACACTATTGAGGCGGCCAATAACAGTGCTGGTAACTACGCCGGTCCTTACGAAGCAGACAACGGTGTAACAAACATCAAAGCAATCGGCTACATCATGGCACGTTGATATAAATACATTATACTGATAAGGCACGGTGAAGGAATGGTTGCCGCTTCTATGTATAGTAACTGCTAGCAATTAGCTTTAACGTACAGTCGACTTACATGCTCGTTGTTAGCGTCGCGACTGTCAAATAGCAGTAAACAATTACATAGAAACGATATCGATGTCATTGTCTCTAGACGTCAAACCGACGAGGTCAATAGCAAATTAATTAAATCAAAGCAGCATAGCTCTAGACAATAATTCCTAACAACTTTGACCGCGTATGCTGCTCTAAGAACGAAAGGGTTCGAATAAACCAATACGCATTATGACGTCATCATTTACCAGCAGTGGTAGTCACATTGAAAGATCACGACACTAAGTTTTGAAATTGGTAATTAATGACACAAAATACGCACCTCTCTAGTACTACTGGGTCAGCAGGCACCCAGATAAGAGTACTCGAGAATATAAATTTAATTAATTTAAAGTGTGCACATACACACACCCACAGGTTTTAGCTAAAGGACTAGCAAAGTCTCACTTAATCCTTTCGTAGCCCCATCAAGATGTCAGAAAAAAGGGCATGATTATCTGGCAAGAAATTCTGGAAGGAAGTCTTGTCAGCAGATACCCTTAATTGATTTCCGGCAATATAAGAAGACAAGTTTACACAAAATAGCAAATAGCTTCACTAAGATTCAGACCTGCTGAGCCAAATGTACCAGGTCAGCGCCACAAGTGAACTGTGAGGCACATGTCACTTTTCATACCCTTCTGATAGACTAAAGAGTATCTTTACTTCTACATATCTAAGACCTAGCCTTAGCAATCAAACTTACCATCTGAACGTAAGAAATCCCTGGAATGGTATTTGCAACTTTACCTCTATAGAGCAACGAAGAGTCTTCAACTTGATGGACTCCAAAAATTCAATTTGGTTCAAATGGATAGCTGGAGATGCAAGTAGTACGTACTTAATTCTTAGAAGAAGATCTGCAATGCAACCCAATAGTCTGGCAATACACTGTAACTAAAATATATGCCGGGTATACACAAGTCTAAAGCAGGACATCTAAACAACAAGCTACGGTCGTTCAGAATAACCAAAATAGTTGCATATTCTCTACACAAGAATGCTATATTATAGTTGCAGCATGAGAGTATTACTTGCAACAATTAACTCTTATATCTGTTAAGTTTTTCTATCTGTTTGAGTTCTCAGCTAGCTAGCCGGTGAACAAACGCCGTCTTCGCAAACTACAAACTCACACCGGTTCTGTGGCAGGTGTGGTGCAAACACAACTCTCAACGTCCGTCTGCCAGCATACTCAATACCCTAAATGTCCATCAGATAACAACAAACAAACATGTATGCGTCT
>CAXXBX010000179.1:0-3838 GCA_964274945.1 Dehalococcoidia bacterium
GCTGTTCTGATTAAACCGGATAGGATCCTCTTCCAGACTCCTTTTTGCTGCCAAGAGTTCAGTCTTCTGTCTGCAGTAGAATCATCACCATATTTTGTTGGCATCTCGCTCCACCTGCATCCGGATATCAAGACGTAGATGATTGTTCCGTTGATGATTCTTCTGTCATCGTCTCTTGGCCTGCCCGTCTTGGCAGGTTTTGGAATGTGTGACTTTATCATATCCCATTGTTTGTCTGTCAGTTAGTTGAGACTTGGGCATAACTAATCCTAATTTTTAATCAGTTTCTCAAACTATTCAAATGAAAAAAGCCAAGGATCCTTGCAATGTCATTTCATTGCAGCATGAATGTAAAAATCCCCCGGCAGGGTTCTGTCAGAGTCATTCTCATTGGCGTTTTGTATCTGGTTAGAACATTATCTCTGCATGGGGAGATATTCAGACCTGGCAGACCGTATGCCTGTTCAACTGTTCTGATGGTGCAATTATTCATCATAAAATCTTGGATGAGAATTCCAAGCAACGACACACTTCATTATTTTTTATCAGTCAAATGCAACAATGACAAATTGTCCAAGGTCTGCAGGTTGACTCGAATCCCAGACAGGCGTACTGTTGACAGGCGATTTCAGAACCTGCCCGTTGGGGACATCATCGGGACGATGGGAAATATGTTCGTATCAGAAGGAATGGCTGATGACACGTCTGCATCAGTGGACAGTTCTCTGCCAAAAGCAGATGGCCCTGTATGGCACAAATCCGACATGAAGAATAATCGTTTGCCAATTTCAGGGACTGATACGGATGCAAGATGGGGATGATCCTCCAAATCAAGGGGTTGGATATTCGGGCATGAACTGCGCATGGGTTGCAGCGCCGGCAAGTTGATTGTTCCGTTGCCCGCCGGTGCCAGTACCGCAAACATTCGTGATGGCAGGACGTTTGATGCATTGATAGAATCACTTTCAGGAATCATACGAAATATTTTGGCAGATCCTGCATACGATGATTCCAAACTGCATGATTCGTGCGGCAAAAAGCATCTGGGGTTGTCACTCCGATAAGGCAATGCCCGCGTACGCCCCAGAAAGGATCAAGCTTGTGGAATTTTACGACTCTGCGATCGGTCAGGAGTTGCATGCGGATAGAAGAACCTCAATTGAACCGCTCTTTGAGACATTCAAAGACGCGCTTGGCATCAGAGCAGTTCCCGTAAGGGGATTATGCAATGTGAAATCATCATCTGTGCTGATCTGCGTTTTGGCGTACAGTTGGCAGCGCATTACATGCATGATTGGTGCAGAGAATCATCCAAGAACTGTAAAGAGAATGCCTTGCTGTTGAATTATTTTAGACCTTATTTTTGTAAACCATTATGCCCAAGTCTCAACTATCTTAGTACCATTACGCCACAGGTAGGGGGAAAATGGCACGCAGATGAGGTATGGCTCAAGGTAAAAGGAGACAGAAAGTATCTGTTTGCCATGATGGACAATGAAACTAGATTTTGGATAGCACAGGAAGTGGCAGATAGCAAGTTCAAACATGATGCCCAGACTTTGCTAAAGATGGGAAAAGATACGGCAAAGAAAATCCCAGTAGTGTTTGTAACTGACGGATTACCAGCTTACAATGATGCTTTCAAAAAGGAATATTCCCAAAAGAACTTTCTGCACAAGCCATCAAAACACGTAAGGGATATTCATTTCAAAAAGGAATTGTCAAACAACAACATACAGGAACGCTTGAATGGGGAATTTAGGGATCGTGAAAAGGTGTTTCGTGGTCTTAAAAAATCTGACAGTCCAGCCATAACAGGAATCAAGCTATACCACAATTACATAAGACCACACATGAGCCTAGACGGTGATACGCCAGCTTCAAGGGCAGGGATTGAAATTAAAGGTAATAACAAGTGGTTAACGATAATTCGAAATGCCTCTAGGGATGGATCAAAATCATAATTCTCTTGATCTAGTTCTGTAAACTCTTAGAGACCTAGGCTTTAGGCTACACTGTTACATCGGAACTGGTAAGTTAGCGGGGCATTGATACAAATCTTATTCGTGGTAAGTGTCGAGGCTTTTGGGAAAACCTGCAAGAATCAAATTTGTGATTAAAGATAAGAAAATTACGGTAACAAGTCATTAGTCTAAATTAAACAAAAAACAATAAAAATAAAGATGGTTATGCGAACTGTTTTGCTTCTGCTTTCATATACTTAACAACAGTTTCTTTTCCTTGTTCTGTTGCATGATATGTTTTAAACACGCCACTATCGTGTTTTGCCATCTCTGAGTATACAAGTCCTGCTCTTTCCAAAAGATTTAGTTTTGAAAGTACCGATGCGGGTGACGTTACCTGTAATTTTGCGATTGGCATATCGTCTAAACACATTGGAGTGTGAGGACTTGCAAGTTTTGCTAATACTCTACGGCTCAATGGGTCATTAACTATGTGTGAGAATTGTGCCACTTTGTACTTTTGTTCAGTGGACAACTTTCCAAATATCTCATCAATCACATTCAATGTCATTGACCTCCGTTTTCACTTGTCATGATTTTAGACAACAACATTGTTAATTTATACCTACTAATAAAAAAAGAATTCCTCTACAATGAACACACTAATATTGTAACATCATTTAATACGAATGTTTGAGTTTCACTGAATTATCTGATGTAAAAGATACCCTATGGCCTGAAATTAGGAATAAAGTTGCAGATAATCAATATCCTGATGAAACAGACTATTTAATAAAAGATCAAGGGAAATCTATGGCAGTACATCTTCAGATTAGTACGTTCAATCTTTTACCTGATTTACCACAAGTTGACTTATTTATTGAGAAATTTTGGTGTGAAATTAATGATCACAAAGGGTATGTAACAGTACAAATTTCAATTCCAAACATAGAAGATTGTGAAATTACTGGTCAAAGCATCAATATTCCTAGAATTGATTCAAAATTGTGGGATGAAGTAGATGTTGAAGATATAGAAAAATACATTGTAAACAGTTGGAATAAAAATCAATAACTTTCAATTCTAATCAGGTTTCGACACTTTACACTAGAAAATTGTGAAACAAAGCCTTGTCAACTTGACAGAACCCTTGATCTTGATTTTTATATACCAGTTTTACACTCTATAATCAATGTCCAAGCCATCTACAATTTATTATAAAATCGAACATGATGAGAACACAAAAATCTATACTGGCTATTGTCCCAGTATGAAACCAGTACGATTTTCAGACAAAGATGAAGCCAAAGTAAAGGAACTAGTAGAAGATGGGATTGAGGTATATCTAGAGAAATATCCTGACTTCTTTGATAGTTTCAACTCAAAAGAGGTCTAATTGTTTTTGTGGAATGAACAGCGTACGGATTATCCAAATCATGATGTTTATCGTGTGAAAAAATCGATAAAAGTTTTTGAGAGATTGGGTTTTAAGATTACGGGAGAGGGCTCTAAATCTGTTCTTCTGTCATTTTCAGACGAAAAAAGAAAGTTAGAGGATTTCATGTTGCCAAAAGCAGATGAGGGAATATTATCAAAGGGCATCATGGATATTTTGAATAAAATTGGATTGCCTGTTTCATATTTTGATTTTATGTATGAGGATATGGAATAAAACAATACCCAAAGAAAGCGACGAGAGTTAACACGAAGAAGGTTTCAAGCCAAGCTGCGGTAAGTTAACAGAACCAATTTTATTATAATTTCTAACTAATTTTATTATAAAAAATATAATAAAGTTCTAAGTCTTGGAAAGTTAGGCATGTGTTCCTGATGATTGTTAGGTATAACAACTGTTAGATTTTGAGTTGTTAGAA
>CAXXBX010000180.1:0-24525 GCA_964274945.1 Dehalococcoidia bacterium
TTCACCGCGCATGCGCAGACACACCCACGGAAACTTAAAATTGTGCGTTTACTCATACATTTATCCATTTACCAGTTTGAGATAACATGCTGTTGAATGACAAAGCGATTTCTCGATCTTTTCCTTGTTGCACGTGACCCAAAAATGAGTGGAGCACAGAGCGCGCACTAGCACGATGGCATCCGGACAGACGTCTACCATGTATGAAGTTGTTGACTAGCTTATCAGTGTATCAACGCATACATCCGACTTGCAGTTGTAGAATTTCTGTCGGAAAAAAGACATCGCTACCAGCGCAACGAATCTAGCTACCATGTAAACATGCATCTGCGCTGCCGGCGGCGTCCTGCACCTCTATGGCTTATTTTAAGCTCCGAGTATCAGATGCCATCACGTGATTCTCTGTGCTCCACCTATTTCCAGCTCACTTTCAACTAGAAAACGATCGAGAAAGGACTTTGTCGTTCAACAGCAAGCTGTCTCAAAATGGTAAATGGTAAATGTGTGGATTAAGAACCTAACACACTTGTCGTTAGCTTTTCCGAAATGTCAAGTACTAGGAGGAGCGAAACTGCCGTGGCGGACAAGAACAGAATTCACATTTCTCTCTAGACTAGGATTAGAGGCTGTATGTCGTAGAAAGTGGTTCACCCTAAGATGTTCGCTTGTTCTGCTTCGATAGGACACAACTTGAAATCGCGCACGTTTTCAAGAATGCGTGTGTGTGTCTGCGCGTGCGCGATGAATCGTGAGCTGGAATCTTTAACACCGACTGAATTTAACGCGACACATGAGCAGTTACACCAATTGACATGCGCAGTAGATTTGGGGTCTAGGTGAGTTGTTGGTGTTGCGTCATGGCTTCGTCTGCTCGTGCTTCTCATGTTGATCATGAGACAGACGACAATGTATGGTGTGTTGTGAGAAGCAACTATGTGTACCTGTCTGATCGTCTCTGTTTCAACTCTCTTTTCACCAATCTTCTGTATGAACGAGGATTTCTGTCGAGAGGTGATATGGACGCTCTTCGCAGCGACTTTGTCACTCATGACGACAAGGTTCGTCGTCTACTCATCGACGTGTTGCCGACGAGACTGCCAGAAATGTTTCCTGTCTTCTGCGACATCCTCAAAACAGTTGGACAGACACACATTGTAGAAAGACTGGTGACAACGGGGAATACCCAGGAGATAAGGAGAAGTCCCCAAGGTAAACAACAAGTCCCTGGGATATTGGACGTGTCTGTTTAGTTAGACTGATTGATGTGATTGGCTAGTTGTTGAGGGACTAGGGGCTGCAACACATGTTGGAGGGATGGAAATGCTGAAAGATGAGGAGAAGAAACAGATAGCAGTGCGACGTAAGAAGAAAAGAAGGAGAGCAGGGAAACAGAAGAAAATTATTTCTATAGCAAGAGAAGAAACCGGTCGTAGTTGTGATGGAGATGGTGGGTAATGAACAAACAGAATTTAATTTAGCTAAGATAATCAAATTATTATATCTATTTGTTTAATTACGTGATGTTGTAACTTACAATACATTGTTGGATAACTATCACATCAATGAAGCAAGAGACATTAACCGTCATTACTGACTCAGTGGACTTACATTTAACTACACTGTAACAGTAATGTATTTCATCAATAAATATGAAAAGTCGTTTTTCATAATTGCTTTCTTAATGCTGCTTTTGATTGTTTAGGACCTTTACCTTCACATTCTGCATCTCATGTGTTTAAACAGTCTCTATCTCTACCATCTGAGTCGACGTCTAATCCTTGGCCTTCAATTCGTACAAACTTCACTTTCCTGTCTCAACGTTTGCCTATGAGTCCTCTCTTTATTGGTTGTCTTTTTGAAAAGCAATTGTTGTCAGAAGTTGAATTTAAGATGTTGAGTGACGACCACATTGTTCGTGAGCTGAAAATCCGTTTTCTTTTAGTTGACATTTTACCCAGAAAGCCGTTTGTCGTGTTTACATCATTTTGTGAGATTCTTCACTGTGTGGGTCTGTCACACATTGCAGACAGATTACAAGAGAATCCCGTGGAAGTAAAACTCATTCCAGAAGGTGCAGCGTATTGTATAGAAATTCACATACTTTTATGATTTGTTGTATCACGTTGATTTGTGTGCTTGCAGTGAGTGTCAGACGATCAGAAATTGAGAGTTTGCAGAAAGAAGTCGAGTTGCTATTGGTTCAAGGGGCAGATTTGGACAGAGAAAAGAGAGCAGCAGTTGAAGTGGAGAGACAACGAGCTGATGAGGCTGAAGTAAAAGCGGCTAAAGTTGAGAGTGAAAGGAAGAAAGAAGAAGTGATGAGGAAAGGAGAGCAGCTCACCAATTTGGCAATGCGACTAAAGTTCCTTCCATTAGAAGAGGTGATGATGTTAGTGATTGTCGAACACACAGTGTTGCAGACAGCTAAACGACTGTATGTTTGTTACTTTGTGTAAATTTTTGAATATTGTATTAATATTAACTCATGACAAAATGTACTACATTTTTGTTTCTTTCATAAAAATTATAACAATTAACGTAATGCCTAATTAATGTTAACATTATTACTGGCGTTTAAATGATTTGATAATATTTTAGTAATAATAGATGTATGTATGGACAATTAATTATACAAATTTACAACTAATAAATTTTATGTTTATAGGTGATGTTAATTTCTATACATCATCATCATTGTGTGTGTGTGTGTGTGTGTGTGTGTGTGTGTGTGTGTGTGTGTTTGCGTGTGCGCGCGTGTGTACATATAGCATTTGTTGATATAAACATGTTTACACACTTTCACACACGTTTCACTTTGCACGGACATACTTACAGCAAGTTATTGCATGTAAAATATAGTTGATAGGAGGCAGTTGTTGTAATGTATGTTTTAATTAATATGAAGTTTGATTGTTTTATAAAAATTTATTTTGTACTAAATACAGACATGCAAATACAGCTGATGTTGGACTTGTTTGTATTTTTATTTAAATTTTTATAATTGTTCTTGTTTCCATCTATTGTACATGTTGTGTTGATTCTAGATCTTTGACAGTCTCCCATCATGGACACAGTGGAATGTACACATGCCTCATGACAGTTACCCATATAATAGAATGGGAGAGATTGAAGGCAGACTAGTGGTAGGAGGTTATGATGGCAATCTGCATGTTCTGACTTATAAACATGATAAGTGGGACAAGTTTGTCAGAAAGAATGGTCACATTAGGAATGTAGTGTGTCATCAAGATGTGTGTCTGGTGTGTGTTGAGGATGAAGATAAACATCAGTGTGTGATTGAACAATTTCATTTGAATAAAGACGACAAATGGAGATTCCTCACGGTTGTACCAAATGAACTGCAGTTGGGTGGTGTATCTATTGCTCTCCATGACAACTCACTGTATGTGGTGGGAGGTGGGAATAAGTCATGGGAGATAGTGAACACAGCACGTGTGTGTGACCTTCACAGCGGTCATTGGTCTAAGATGGATGACATGGAGAGAAAACGTTTCGTCTGTTCTTCTGTTATTATAAACAACACAGTGTTTGTAGGAGGAGGAGAGACTGATGGATTTTACTATAGTAACATTGTTGAGTGTGCAGATGTTCGTGTTAGAAAATGGAGAACAATCCCCTCTACAACAACAGCTAGATCAACACTAACATCAGTCAATAACAAACTTGTGGGGACTGGAGGAATGACACAACATATGTTTGGTTCTCCTTCTAATATTGTAGAATTATATGATGAGAGGTCTACCAAATGGCTTCCTCTTCTACACATGACACACAAACGGTGGGCACATGCTGCATTCTCAACTGAAAGTGGAGAACTCATCACAGCAGGAGGGTTGGTTGCTCAATCTTCAATAGAAAGTGTCAAGTGTGACTGATACTTTCCATTTTCTTTCAATTTCTGTGTACCATATTATTTGTTAGATTATAATCTCTAGCGATTGTCCAAAAATACTTTTTTGTGATATTTGGTGTGTGTAACATAAACTACATATTTACTGTAAATCATGAATATTTTATGTTCCCACAAATTTCAGTCTAAACGTAACTCTCCACCGTCCATAACATCACCTCTGGATAAAGCAACATTTATGGAGTACTGTACATCCGACATCCTGTCACCATTTACAGTTCACTGTCACATTGTGTTCCTCCTGTGTGATACTCCCCCGGAATTCTCACTGCAGTAAATAAATCAGTATATATACTCAGTTCTAGCAAGGTTAGTTTGATTAGCAAATATTGTAATAACAATTTTACCTGTTTTATGTCCTGACAAATGCAACAACTTACTGTGAGTACATGGTAAACCTTGGGTTGCTACATACAAACCAAGCCTTTCATCAGTTCATGCCATAACAAAGTAAAAAACAGGAATGATATGGTGCACTAACCGCAATGAATATGAATTGGTGAAAACAGTGGAGTACACTGACTTGTATTGCAGCATGCCAGTAAATATGAAAATCATGTCTCTTCCGTCTCCATCTTGTTTTCCACACAACTTCGCTTAATTACATATTCAAGCATCTTACCCTTCTTCGACTCTCCTAAAGTCTGCATCAAACGTAACAAAATGCATACGAATGTTCTGCGGTTTCGAATGGTACTAAGATCGTCGCGAGACTCCTACAGACAATTAATTAATATATGTGTTTCACTTCCAACGTGTGGCACCTGCAGCAATTCCAGCGTGATAGCGTGGCCAATGGGGGGGGGGGGGGGATAAACTCAACAATGCTACGAGGCACGCCAACTTGTAGACACGGCCACCTTGTTGACATCTAATTGACTGATACGGTAGAAGAAGTGGCAGATCCAGATTAGAGAAAGGGTGGTGTATATAGTATACTAGCCTAATATCCCGTTCTCAGAACGGGCAATTAGCTATTAATATTACTAATGGTTAGTAAATTTCTATTATTATTAGCTGTTAGTTAATTAATTTGTCTATATATGCATTCATGAAATATATCTCATTCATAGAATTAGCTGCCACTGACAAAATTTCTATATAGTTAATTCCCATAAAATTAATTAATTTAACATTGTATGCAAATTTCTGTTGTTTCATGACTTCACATTCATTTTAATCCGTTCTGAAAAATTAGCAGCTAGACGGAATTCTCATTCAGAGTTACATTCCGCTCAATTATATCCCGTTCTGAGAAAGTAGCAAGAATCCAGTATCTGAATGTATTTAAATTTATATATGCTGTTGCATAAGTATCCGTTCTATTTTATCATGAAATGTATCTTTAAAAATTATCAGCCGGACAGAATTCTCATGAAGAATTTCTTTCAGGGTTATATCTCAGTCAAAGGTATCTCGTTGAGGACAAAGAAACTGAGAAAATGTAACAGAGTGTCTCGTTTCCCAACAAAATCCCGTTCATTGAGTAGTAGATATAGCAGTGTATCCCGCTGAAAACATTTCGACAGTCCCGTTCGATGCTGCGTTACTTCGAAGACGTTGTTGCTGTTGCGATAAACAAGTGTATCGAACTAGGCATCTATTTGACGCGAATCCCGCGCTCGAAAATATCCGAGCAGCACGAGCTTGGAAGTCACATGCAGTTGCGTACTCACCCGGATAAACCGTTCCCTGTATACATACAAAGTCACAACGACTCTTGCTGACTCTCGCCATTTCGACAGTCCCGCTGGACGTCGTCACTTTCAAGACGTTGTTGACGTTGCGGGGAACAGGTGTATCGAACGTGGCAGCTCCTCGACAGGCGTAGACGGGCAAACGACTGTGGGCGTTTTTCAAGACCCGGATGGGAGTAAAAGCATCTTCCCTTTCACGACGTCGCCCGCAATAAACAACACGCTCCGCGCGTACCGTCCGACGTCAACAAAGGAATTTGCGGACTATTTGAGTAGAGCATATGCGAGTCGACAAATCAATGAGCCCTGTGTTACATAATGGGTAGTGGTATAAATACAAACATGTATGTGAAAGCATTCGATTGTGTTCTAAAATATTTGTACTTCCATGGACTTGTGAACAGACGTCTTGACACTCTTGTCTTCACCTTACTAAAATTTGCCTGAGACAACGCTTTTGATCGCTTAATCAAATTGAGTACAAAAGCAGGAATTAACCGATTACGGATGATCCATGACAAGCACCAGACAAGCTCTTTAATGTCACCAGATTGCATAGAAAATTTTGGAGAAGGTCTCTGGCAAATCAATTCAAACAATGGCAAAGATATCTCTATATACAAAGTACAGAAGCAAAATCGCACAGCTGTTTCTTGCTGCACCATAGTGTGTAACCAATGCCACGTTTGCATT
The DNA here is from genome assembly GCA_964274945.1 of Dehalococcoidia bacterium. GTDB lineage: Bacteria > Chloroflexota > Dehalococcoidia > Lucifugimonadales > Lucifugimonadaceae > CAXXBX01. The sequence goes on from CAXXBX010000180.1 coordinate 6,322, forward strand.
CACCAATTTTCATGCACTTGCTTAGACTTCGTCGTAAGAACGACTATTTGTAAGCACATTTACTTGGTGGCAGCTACATATGCAGTGCCAATAAGTCAGCAAGACGTAGTTGAGCAAGATCACCAACTAATTCAAACAAATGAGCCACCTAGCAAAGACGTCGACTGGGAAACTGTAGTTGATTCTCTAGGCAATGACTCAATACAACACGATGTAGAGACTGTTCGAAGAAAATGCAAGACTACCTGATTGATATATCATTGCAACTATCTAGGTGTAACAGTGTCCATGTTCTCCTCTCTGATTTGGCTAAGCTCCGTAAAGCTACAGCACTTCTTTCTCTTCCCGAGAGATGTAGTGGAATGGCCAATGAGGCAAACACATCAGTATCAGCACCAGCAAATAAGAAATCACAGTCCAGAGGACAAAGCAAAGATCCTTTCTACATCAAACCCATCTGGAACCCGTTCCAAAATTCATCTCGCAACGCCCTGCAACACAGCAGAAGAAAGAATCAAGAGGGCCACTCTTCTGTCATCCTGGGTAATGAAAAATACAAGATGCCCAAGAAAGACCACAGTATTTCTATTTCTGTGTTGGCATCTACCTATACTAGACATAGCAAGTATTCTTTTACAGCTGTACTACATTTGTTTGTGATGAAACAGCCATGTCTAAGTTTGAAAGAGATGCTCAACTGATAGAGAAAACTAACATCCCGGCGAGGCCAGAACGTATTGACGACATAGTAGAAGTAGACTTTGAGAGTAGTCATCTGCCAAAGTATTTTAGTTCTCGAGCCTGGCATCACCTCTCGGAGACAGGCAATACCTTCCAATGTAATAAATCTGCAATTAGGATAACCAAAATATTGTTTCTTCTCTTCAGTTGAACTAAAGCAGAGACAGTGACATTGCGTGAATTGTGACTTAGTGACAACCCAGCTAAATATGATGCAATGCAATGGCGAGTGTGGAAAATGATTTCATTGGTGCTGTCTTGTTGTTTAATCTCCCATAGTATCTGCAATAATTCTTACATTCTGGTCTAAGAATTGTGTTGGACATCGAGAAGAACCGACTGACATGTGGCAATGCGACAAATGTTTGCTTTCCATAGAACAGAATACAATTACACCAAATACCAGTGTCAGAGATCTGAATACGTCATCACTGTTGCCACTGCTACGGAATGCTGCCAGATATTCAGGCAGCGAGTGACAGCTACCAAATGCCTGTGTTATATACGGGTATATGGATTAGAGGATATACGGGACTTAGAGAGTAGAGTTGAGTCATGTGAGTCCTGCGGTGGTAGTATAGTCGGTTGTGATAGTTAACTAATAAGTGGTTGTGTTACGATACAACATAATGACGACGAAGATACAGGTTCCGGATGCACACCCCACCCCCTTTCTACGGCAACCTGGTGAACCACAAAACGATTGGCGTGCTTGGTTTTCGGCGTTCGATATGTAGATGATAGATTCTGGTCTTAGTTCTAGCGACATTCCTCAAGAAAGGAAAACGGCGGTATTGATGCACTGTCTGGGATCAGGTCAACGTGTTTTCGCAACACTTGAAGTAGCAGAGACGTAAGCGGCCACACGAGAAAAATTAACTGAATATTTGGAGGAAAGAAGAACGTGATCTTAAAACGGTTCAGTTTTGGCAGAGGTCACAGCGACAGGGTGAGCCAGTTAGAGAATATGTCGCTGCACTACGGGAACTAGCAGCTACGTGTCGCTTTGGAGTCATGCATGACGAGTTGATTGGAGACCAATTGATATAAAAGACATTACATTCACGTATTAGGGAGCGGTTGTTGATGGAGAAGGATACTATAACTTGTGACGAGGCGTTGACATTGGCGTCTCACGTGGAAGAAGCCTTAGCAAAGGCAAAAGCCATTGAAGGTATAGTGGTGCCGCGTTTTGCTGAAGTCGATAAGGTTGAAACGACCAGCGTAGGCAGGGTGGCTAGTGCGGTAAAGTTAAGACGCCCTACTGGCTACCAAGGTGCTGGAGCTAGCACCTCAGCAGCGTTTTGGTGTGGTAACTGTGGTCTACGAGGACATCGAGGAGGATGGTCAGATTGTCCAGCTTGGGAGAAAAGAGTGTCTTAAATGCGGGAAGAGAAACGTGAAAGAAGCGAACTATGATGTCATCCTCAACTTTTTAATGTAATTTCCCGATTATGACTGAGGTCGCTTTCAATCACTGCAAAGTCACAATTTAACGTAGTCAGAACTTTTTCGTCCCCTGTATGGTCGTCACAAAAGTCATCACCGGCCAGTTTGCCTACAAATCAGCATTCTGCTCTTCTATATCTTTGTTTCCTATTTCCAGGTGCTTCAGGCGTTTTATCAAGCGTATATTTTACCCTTTTTGTGACTCGCATAATCAGCAAGTAAACTAACGGCCATCAGCTCTGCTGAATCCAGGTAAAGGATGTGGATCTGGAGTTGGCATAAACGGTGAAGACTGACATTGCTACTATGTACTGTCTTTGCAGCTGCATACAACCACTTATATATTAAGTGTTCCGTCCACTGTGTGGTAGTGTGCTAGTGACACTAATAAAACAACTCCCGCAGGCCAAAGAACGAGAAATGGATGGCTGCTAGTTTAATGTCTGTGTTCATGCTGCTGTCGATAAGCTCAAGACAAATACCACCTGCAACGAATGGCTTCACTGGATGACTATCCAGAAGATGAAATGATGATTGACAAACAACGTCACCTCATTGGCTCTCCTGCTACACTGGATATGTGGTATCCTGACATCCGTGTTACTGATACTACCGCAGGTACACAACATATTTACCGTACAGGAATCTTACTAGATATTCAGTGAAGATCATAGAATGCTGAGCAGCTTGTTATTGTAATCTGTGTGCTCTCCTGACAGTTGATCCATTACTGCACAGCTGTGGAATAGTACGAAAACATGCCAGCAGTTGTTTGGCCGATTTATTTTGCCCTACTTCTCGTGCCTTTACTTGAAAACCAAGGGTTCAACTTGTCAGCACCAACAGACATGTCCATTTTTTTATTGTCCATTGCTTTTCCCCATCGCAAATCCCATCTTCACACCAAGAGAGACCCACTGATAACAATCATTCTGTAAGGCTGTGTTCACACGTAGTTGACATTGCAATAAGCATTAACATTACCGTAAAGTGAAACTCAATGGGATTGTGAAACCTTGTTCACACACAAATACAAAAGTAGCAAGTGTGTTCTATTTCAAATGGTATGCACAAAAACGTTTCGTTTCCGCATTCCGACTACACGCAGGCAGTAGACAGAACCACATTTGGATAAAAAATTTAGTCAGCAGCAACTGACAACGAAATACATATAATCAATCAATTGCAAATATGATAATGCAATAAAAGACGAGAAGAAGAAGACATCTTTCACACACTACTCATAATTATAGTTTCCTTATATATTCACTGAAAACGCACGCTTCTCCATTAGGGCCTAAATATCTTTTATGGATAGCTACAAAATGGTATCATTCGAAAGTGCAATTAACATGCTTTTCAAATGTGTATGATGTGGCTGCAGTTGCAATTAATAGGTAAGCGACTACTTTCTGGTGCGTGAATAGTCTCATTAACTTACGTTCTTGTAAAATGGTAACAACGTTACAAAGCCTAATTATCGTGAGTGCGCGATGCTGAAGAGTTAAAGTTGTTGAAGCCTAAACTTGTTTAAGAGTCAGCGCGTCTCCACTAGCCTTTTAAATCTGTGTAAACTTAAATAAACAGCTTAGATATAGTTTAGAGATAGTTTAGCTCAAGAGGTTTAGGTTTAACATTTACGTCATGGTAATCAGGCAGTCTCAAAGACGGCGTAAGATGTTGCAGAGATTGAGAAGAGAGATTTCTTCGAAATGTGCGACCTTCAAAAGCTAGTGTCTCAGCTCTCACTATGGCTGTGTACTACAGCGTGTCGTCTGACGCTCTCACTCAGGCATCTTTCGACATAGCGGTAGAACAAGCTACCGCGGTGAAACCAATTTCGGGATAACAATATATTGATATCCTGGATAAAAGCTGACAAGTGGGGACGCTCCCTAACTAAACACGTTTAGATTCCTTACACATTTTACGTTAATTTATTTTCTAGCAAATGGGAATAGAAATATATAAAATATCAACATAGTTTGGTATAGATGATACAATTTAATTGATTCGAAATTTGTGTACTACTTGCCATCGATGCCTTTAGTTTCAGGTGTTGTAGCAACTATTGTTTCTCCATCAAAATCTGCTTCTGCAGAAATAGAGCAGGCGGCTGACTGCAAATTAGTAGAGTTCATTTGATTGCTGTGACTAGTGAGATTACTGGTAGTTGGAAAGAATTTGCTGTTCGTTTTGCTACAAACAAGTTCACTTCATCAACAATTTCTGTAATATAACAACAACAATAATATTCAGTGTTTGACCAAGATCATCAAATGCTGGATGATTGACCATTGATCTTGTCACAGAAGCTAGATGTCGTTTCATTATGGAAATATTTCTGAAAATGCACAAGAAAGCTCAATGCAATTCCATATTTTGCGCAGAGTTAAAAGAGTATGTTGCAAAGACAGTAGACAACGTATTAAAGTCAAGTCAACATCAAAATGTTTTGTGATTTGAATCTTGTAACTAAAGAAATCTATAGCTAGTTATGTAAGCAAATCTTGGAATGGAGATATCAAACAAGTATATGATGAAGAAGGATCGAATTGTGATGGCAGGAAGTAGAAGATGATTGTAAGGCAGAGAGACTTACGTAGAGATTGACTTTGCGTGAATATTCAAGTTGCTAGAGGAGAAGAGTAAACACAACTAAAATCTTCTGTAAGTCACCAAGAGTGCATTTGACTGGCCTTCTATCTTTAACCAGAATAGTAAAATGAATCATTGTTTGTCGCAAGACTCTTGTAACCTTTTGAGGTCTAAACATATGACTCATGTAGTCACCTTTTTTGATAGCTACTGGTAACCTAATCTGTCCCAGCACGTGTGAGAGATTTAGTCTTGTCAATCTAATAGCCGTGATTACCATCAAGCCACACATGTGGTTAGTTGTAAGAAGCACTGGACAGTCCTATAATTTTTAGATAAAGTCAGCATCGTGATTGCTCATGCTTTTAATACGCCTTTCCCTTCTCTTTCCTGACTTAAAGTCCAAGGCTAGAGTCTGAGTTGCGAGGGCCTGGGTGAGTGAAAACATGCAACCTGTAGAAGCAATGAAAATGGTTGGTTGATTGTTTCTTTAATATATGAACAGGACAAACATACAACTTATCTTCGTATTTAATAAAGTCTTTGCTAATAATTCGTTCCATTCATCAGTGTCTATCAAACAGAAATTAATAATAAGTCAAAAAACATTGAACAAATCTTCTATTGATAACGATAAGACTATCAAACAGACTATCAAATCTAAAAGACCGAGGTTTCCACTGACGAATCGAACGCCATGCTTGAAGAGTCAGCGTCTTCTGGTCTTCTGATTGACCAAAAGCTATTTGCTGCTATTGTGTCAGCTACCTATACAGCAAGCAAATGAAAGACAAAGCAGTTTGCAACAATTCAATTCAAGTTTTACATTGATAGGCTACAAAACTTGTCCACGGCAGTGGTGCGTTAGAATACAACTTTCTTTCATAATCCTGCAGTGCAAATTGTTGTCCATATACACACATTTTGACTTGTCTGTGATTTTAATAATTAAATTAAATTCTGTTTATATTTAAATATCTCATAATAAATTAATTACTTCCTGAACAAAATGACGTTTAACTTCTACAAACAAAAAGCAAGAATCATTAATCATTCACAGAACAGGCTCTGCTAATCTTAGTCTTTCTATAATTTGTGACACCGGCGCAAAGTAACAATCAATATTTGAACTGTGCATTTGCATGTCTTGTGACTGTTTGAACTGCTTCTATCAGTTTAAATAGATGTATATAGTTTTTATATAATAAACGGAGTCTTATTGCAAGAACAGTAGCAATAAGTTGATGCAGTCAAACTGTCAAGGATGCTCAATTAATATCTAATACAGTATTGACATGTCTACAGATTCTCTTTGTGAGAAAAAAGGCTGTTTCGAACAGTTCATGGACTTCAGTAGTCGTCTAACCATACGGTGCTGTTGCTGCGTGTAAGTGCACAGAAAATACGGCTTCTGGCGATTCTTTCCACACATTCCAGGCAATTCGAAGTGTTCACTCATAGACGACAAATTTGTCTTTGAATAAGTTGAAAGAGTTTAATTTATAAAATCAATATATTACTTTAATTCGATTAGGCAACTCGCTACTCTTAGCGGCCGCAGTGATGTTCCTCATCGGTCTGTGTACCGCACAATGTACTTGAATAATATTAAAAATGCAATCAAATATCCTTTTACTCTCTATTTCTATTGCAATAGTCGCTGAGTAGACTGTTCTTCGACCGGGCTGATTAGATTATTGATTGTTAATTAGTATATCCCGTTGAAGACAAATTAACTTATAGTCGAGTGTCCAGTTCTTGAAATATGTAAGTTAGATTCGAAGCAGATGAATCAGAATTATTTGGAGAGAAACACAATTGCTAGAATAGTGGCCTCAATCTGCATAAAATCTTCGATCGCTGGAATTGTAGCGAAGAAGGACGACTGGTACAATCGATCTGCACGATACTGATGTGGGCGTACATTCGAGTGAACATAAGGTGTTAGCTAATATCCGTTAAAAAATGAAATTGTAACAGAGTGTCCCGATCCTGAGAGCAGCAAGTATTCTAATCAGAGTTAGATATCCGGGTAACCGAAGAGTAGAAGTAACGTGCAATTGTTAACTCACACGGATAACTGTAGGAAACAAATGTTCCAAACGTGGCAACTACTTTACGCGCGACATGTGAAAAAGAAGGTAGCTGAATATTTTAAAGACCTCGAAAATATCTTGCTCTTGTCGACATCGCTGGTAGCAAACGACATCCTTCGAGGTCAAGAATGAGGAGTATAAATTTTGATGGAGGTCCGATGCGCCGTCCCAAGGAAATTCGCGCGAGAGTGGAGGCGGGTTCGATCGGTAGGAAATTGCTTCGCCAAGAGAGAGGTCGGGAAGACGACGACAATCTCGCTGTCGAACTACATGAATTCGGCGTGAGCGAGCAAAGTTCGGTGGCGCTTCCACTTGCCTTTCTAAAAGATCATATTTTACATACGAACACACACACACACACACACACACACACACACACACACACACACACACACACACGCACGCACACTCACGCACGCACGGCTACATACATACAGCTTTTCTTTATATATATCTATATATATATATATTTTAATTTTATTGAACAACTAGGCAATAGGGACACCTAGCATTTTTGTGTCTAGCAAAACCAAATGTTTTTCGAATGTCTTTTTTCATGGATTGCGCCATTGTTAGTATGTAACATGCTTGGGTTCAAGATTACAGCTTTACTTACTACCTACTGCGCATCTAGTTTGCTTTGAAGAAAGAAGACGGCCATTCCTATTTTTCTCGTCTTTGAACACGTTCATCGCTCTTGGATGCTCATTCTTGGCATACAATCTAAGAATGCTCTGTAGTAGAGACAGAAAGCAATTTTGTGGGTCCTCTTATCAACATTATGAAAAAAGGCGAATCATCTGTTTTTGCGCATTGATTTCGCGCATGTCATCACAATTTAATTGTTTTGCCATTTAAATCAATAAACAAACTTCAACGTATTCAAAAATCATGCGACACTAATTAATTACAAAGAAATCCTGCTAAGACAAAAACTAAAAAAGTTATAGCAACAAAAGAACATTGACATGCCACTTCCGGTCCACGTTTACGTAGCAAAATCTCAAACTGCTACCGCCAAAATGTCAGCTGCACTAAAACCGCTGCCCTTGAGACCGACAAACTTAGACGATAAGTTAGCCTGAACGTTCAGCTGCACGCAGTTGCAGAGTCTTGTTCCGTGAGATATTTGACGAGTTGCAGCGATGCCTCGAGGCAAACGCTTGAGTCCAAAAACGCGAGGGAAAATTGAAGCCCTTCACTCAGTTGGCCATTCTGTGCGTCAGATCGCAGCTTTTGTCCGCCGCTCCAGGAATTCGGTTCATCAGTGCCTGCAACGGCTTTCCCATGGCAGCAGCGATTATGAAAAACGACATGGACGTGGGAAGGCAACGACAATCCAAGAAGATCATCGACTGAAGAGAATGGCACTGCAGAACCGCAGAACACCATCACGACTGCTCTCGTATCAGCTGGCTGATGAAACCGGCAAGCAGGTATCAAGTAGAACAGTCCGTCGTCGTCTCAGTGAGACAGGAGTCAACGCTCGGAGGCCTAGAAAAAACAAATGCTAACAAAAAACCATCGGCGTTTGCGACTGGGATGGGCAACCACTCTTACACAATGGACTTTGGATGACTGGAAATCTGTTCTTTTTACAGATGAGTCAAATGTCAGCATAGGAAACGATGGTACTCTGTACGTTTGGCGTCGCAAAGGTGAGGAATTTCTCCCTGAATGTTGTGATCGTACGGTCCAGCACGCGGCTAGTGTGATGGTGTGGGGATCGATGTGTTGGCATGGTGTGGGGTCTCTGGTGAAACTGGAAGGTCGTTTGGACAGCACGGCGTACCAACAGGTTCTGGAGGAGCACATGCTTACAGACGCAGCAGCACTGATAGGAGACGACTTTGTCTTCCAGCAGGACAACGCGCCAATCCACACGTCTCGGTCAACACGACAATGGCTACACCAGCATGACGTCACACTGTTGGACTGGCCGCCAAATTCGCCTGATGCGAATCCAATCGAGAACTTGTGGCATGAACTCAAAACTGCTGCCAACCGTCGCGAACCGAGAACTGCAGCTGAGCTCTGGAATGCTTTACAAGATGCGTGGCAGCAGATTCCAGCCGCGCGTGTCCGGAACTTGGCAGAAAGTGTTCCGCGACGTCTGGACGCAATCAGGAGGGCGAGAGGCGGGAACACTCGGTACTGAGGAACTGGTGAAGGGCTTCAATTTTCCTTCGCGTTATTAAAACCGGCTTATTAAAAGCCACTAAACAAAATCAGAGAGAGAGTCTAACTTACGACGCTTACACAATCATGACGTCATATACATTTAGGTCTCGTTTTCTGCAATGCGAAACGTAAAGAAAACAATTTAGTGTCTACAATATTCTCAAGAAACCTAACAATCAAAGCGGTAACTATTAATTTCTTAACAATATTAATAGTTGGTAAATTGTGACCTAATTATTGTGTTACTACATGCCCACAGCGGAGTGTCCCTATAATTTTGTCCAAGTCTGTATATATATATATATATATATATATATATATATATATATATATATATATATATATATATATATATATAACGTAAAGCCACGAATAAAGCAAGCCTTAATAAAAGCCGACTCTGAATAGTAACTGTATTTCTTGGCTTTGATCAAGGATACGGTTAACTCATCGATTGTCGAGTCGTTAGTATATCGTTATGATCATTAGTTAGTAACCGTAGGTAACACGGAGAAATATGTCCGAAAGCCGATACGAGAAAGAATACGCAAAGTAGTGGAATATTGATGGGAAATAGCGAAAAACTCATTATGGGATTCTAACCTATTCTGCACACTCGGTATTTTCGATTCCCACAAGAAACCCTCTCTTTCCCATTGTGGTATGTATCACGCTGTGGGTTATTTTGGTATGGTATAATATAGTTATGGTATAGATGATACAATTTCATTGATTAGAGATTTGTGTACTAATTGCCATCGATGCCTTTAGTTTCAGGTGTTGCAACAACTATTGCTTCTCAATCAAAATCTACTTCTGCAGAAATAGAGCAGGCGGCTGACTGCAAATTAAGTAGGGTCTTTTTGATTGCTGTGGCTGGTAAGACTTCTGGTAGTTGAAAGAATTTGCTGTTCGTCTTGCTACAAACAAGTTCACTTCATCAACAATTTCTGTAATAGAACAGCAACAATCATATTCAGTGTTTGACCAAGATCATCAAATGCTGGATGATTGGACCATTAATGTTGTCACAGAAGCTAGATGTCGTTTCATCATGGAAACATTTCTGAAAATGCACAAGAAAGCTCAATCGAATTCCATATTTGACGCAGAGTTAAAAGAGTACGTTTCAAGGACAGTAAGTAGACAACGTATGCAAGTCAAGTCAACATCAAAAGTGTTTTGTAATTTGAAACTAGAGAAAGCTATAGCTAGTTAATGCATGCGAATCTTAATATCAAACAAGTATAAGATACAGAAGGATCGAACTGTGGATGGCAGTAACTAGAATGCAATTGTAACAGAAAATCAAGGCAGACAGATTTACGTAAAGATAGACTTCGCTGAATATCCAAGTTACTAGAGTAGAAGAGTAAACACAACTACAACTTAGGTAAGTCACCAATAGCACGTTTGATTGGCAATTTATCTTTTTCCAGAATAGTAATAAACATCATTGTTTGCCGCAAGACTCTTGTAACCTTTTAAGTCTAAACATGAGCATGATTCATGTAGTCACCTTGTTTTGATAGCTACCGGTATCCTAATCTGCCTCAGCACGTGTGAGAGATTTAGTTCTGTCATCTAATAGACATTATGCCATCAAGCCAACATGTGGTTGGTTGTAAGAAGCACTGGATAGTCTTATAATTTTTAGAGAAAGTTAGCAACATGATTGTTTATGCTTTTCATATGCCTTTCCCTTCTCTTCCCTAACTTAAAGTTCAAGCCTAGATTCTGAGTTGCGAGGGCATGGGTGAGTAACAACATGCAACCTATAGAAGCAATGAAAATGGTTGGTTGATTCTTACTTTAATATATGAACAGAGCAAACCTACAACTTATCTTTGCAATTAATAAAGTCTTTGCTAATAATTTGTTCTATTCGTCAGCATCTACAAAAACAAAAATTACTAATAAGTCACAATACATTGGACAAATCTGCTATTGATAGCGATAAGACTATCAAACAGACTATCAAATCCAAAAGACCGAGGTTTCTACTGACGAATCCAATGCCATGTTTAAAGAGTCAGCGTCTTCGGGTTTTCCGTTTGACCAAAACCTATTTGCTGACATTATGTCAGCTACGTATATAGCAAGCAAATGAAAGAGAACAGTTTGCAACAATTCAATCCAATCTTTACATTCATAGGCCACAAACCTTGTTCAAGGCAGTGGTGCGTTAGAATACAACTTTCGTACATAATCTTGCAGTGCAAATTCCTATACACACACATTTTGACTTGTCTTTGATTTTAATAATTAAATCAAATTCTGTTTGTACATATCTCAAAATAAATTACTCAATCCTGAACCAAAATAATGTTTAACTTCTACAAACAAAACAAGAATCATTAACGATTCACAAAAATGCTACGCTAATCTGTCTTTCTATGATTCGTTACACCCGAGCAAAGCAACAATCAATATTTGAACTGTGCATTTGCATGTCTTCTGTTTGTTTTGGACTACTTCTATCAGTTTGGGATAATCATGATACTGTCTTGGAATACACTAATTATAAAGAGATGTATATAGTTTTTCTAAATAAACGGAGTCTTATTACAAAAATAGTAGCAATAAGTTGATGCAGTCAGAGTGTGGGATTCTTAACCCATTCTACACACTCGGGATTTTAGATTCCCACAAGAAACCGTTTCCAAACCGAAAATGGTGGGATTTACGGAAACCACCTCTTTCCTATTGTGGTATGTACCACGCTGTGAGTTACTTTTGTCAAATGCGCATCTATAGATAAAATTTAAGGCGTATAAATTGCAATTAAGAAATGCATTAATTAATATATTCAGGAAATTATCAAATTACTGCTTGCGTTAGCTGCACAGTAAACGATTTGAAAAAACAATGATTTATTTCTAGTGTAAACAAAGTTTCTCTAGACTAGCTCTAGCTAAGCACTTTACCTGATCTAAGTATGCTCTTTAGCTATATCTACAATAATCCAGTTTTTGTCTTCGGACTTTGCTTCGGGTGACGCTCTACTAAGATGTATTTGGGCAGAAGAGTGTTCAAGTCCTTGCAGAGAATAACGTTACAGCTCTTATGTGTCAGACCTAGAATAGAGAGATATATAGATATTGTAAAATGCACTAACTTAATTAAATAATCAAAATTTTCTTCGTAATGTCATAGATAAGATCTGCATTTCCGTCCCTGTTCGGTTCCTCTCCGTTGACAGTCTTTTCTGCTTACTTCGCTAATTTCTTCGAGGTGTTGGCATCGTTGACGTTTACGGATTCTAAACCCAGACGGACTTTCATTGTGGGTGGAGACGTCTGAATACTTATTTCCAGCTCGGGTTTCCGTAAGACGAGATGGAACTAATAGTAGAGTCTGAACCCGAGTTGATAGCACGACTGACGACGTTCACTTTCTAGTAAATGAGAACCACATTAACGCATGCATGCGAATGACAATCTACGGATGGATCAACTTACCGAAAGAAGAAGGCTCTTCTTGTATTTCTGGATTCTTCTCCACTCGATCAGTAATAAAATCACGTGTTTCCAAATGCCCGCTACAGAAATAACATGTCCAAGTTTCTATAGTTCATATTAGTACGTATAAAAGCTGTTACTTACGATATCCGAGTTTTGCTAGCCTAGCAACTTCGAGTGGATTTCCAGCAAAATTGGGGCGAGAAGAATGCTATTCTAGCCGCCATCCATATCACTCATTTCTCTGCAGACGATCGAGATAAGCCGTTCTTACTACTAGTTTGCGCAGGTATTATTTGAAGAAATTTTTGATTCCTTACTTTGCCAGTATGTCGCGCGCAGATGTGGGCTTAGAATCTTCAATTGGTTCGGTATCGCATTTAGAGGTAGACCGAGATATCGCCTTAAGCCCGGTTCACACTACGACGCTGGAATAGAGAAAGGTTCTAATCGAGCATCCTAGCCGGAAGTGACCCAGCGTCCGATGACATCACGTGCTCCGCTTCAACCAATCGAAAGTCAGCCACTGGACGTATCCCGGAAATTCTATTCATTCACATGGCATCGATCATTGATTCGTAGATGAACTTTTCTTTGAGTGTGAGCGTGGTTTTCCCTGCATTTGGCAAGTTCAGTCAAAGGACTACAAGGGCATAAGCATGAAAGAAAACGACTGATCGAGACTACGGCGCAGCAGCTCAACAAAAGCAAAACGTCGTCGTCCATGTCTGTCGCAAGTACATTGTACACTCGTGGTTACTTTGCAGCGCCAGACGACAGTTGCAGTGTGTTCTTTGTGCGATGGACGCTCGTCAGACGCAATACTGTGAATGGTACAGCGCCAGCGTCGTCGCTGACGCTCGTGTGAGCGTCCTTGTCAGCGTCGAGGACGCTCGGAGGACGCTGTGCCAGCGTCGTACTGTGAACCGGGCTTTACTCGAGTACAAGGCTCCATACCGAAAAAACCCAATGGTTGCAAACCTCAGTACTACAAACTCCATATCTGGATGGGACTGGATCTCTCTCCCATCGCGAGTTTCGGTCTGTACATGGAGGTCTCCACCTTGGCACAACTAGCCCCTACACCGTGCTACAATACGTCCTTCCAAAGAGATACGAACGGATGGACATGTCCTGGAGTTTGGTGTTGTACGGTGACACTCGGAGAGAAAGGTGCTCCAACCCCTGTGGCCTATGACGCTGCCTCGACCGATACGCTCTACACCACCATGGAGGAAATCGCTAGTGGTACCTGTCGAGTCGATTATTTGGAACCTTGGTTTGCAGACGGAAGAGTCAAGGCCGAGTCTTGAGAAGGCTCTCGCGGATGTGGACGGTACCGTAGTGGGGTACTTTCCTTGGAAGGCCACGAAAGTGCACTACGAAACCATCAAACGCAAACGAGATTTCCTTCGAGAGAGTACACCCAAGATAGATAGAACTATGGAAGACGGTTCGCATTATTCTGCCAAATCGCTTCTGGACTTGGACCTGTCTGCTCCCTCGTGAGAGTGCACGTGCGAAGATGTGTACAGACATCGCTGGGTGCGAAAAATTGAGTACCTACCCGTCTGCCTGCCTACCTACCCACCTACCACCCCTCTGCCTCTGCCTGCCTACCGGCCTTTATTTATGAATTTTCTTTATCTGTCTATTTTTGGATTTTGTTTGTCTAACTGTTTTGAATTTTTCTGTCTGCCTGCATTTTTAGATTTCCTCTGTCTCGCTACCTACATACATGTCTTTTTGGATTTCTCTGTCCTCTGTGCTGTATTTTTGGATTCTCTCAACTGGTGCCAGGTCCAAACTATAGAACGAACCCCAACAGTTGCATAGCATGAGGTTCCAGTGGGAGAATTCAAATTCGTCGCAGGGGTAGAGACGTTGCCGTACTATATACGCGTTCTTCCCTTCAATATCGTTTAGCACTATCCGATCTTGTATATCTTCCAAGGAAACGTAGCCAACGATTCCCTACACGTATTCTTGCGGAGATTAGTAAATAGTTGCAACATGCAGAAAACGAATCCTGCAATATTGTCTTCCACGTCTCCATATCCGAAAATAGCTCTCTTGGGGCTCCAAGTAGTACGTTCTCCTTGTCACATACAACTCAGTATCTCGACATATTGTAGGCAACAACACCTTGCTATACATATTTGTGCAAATTGTCTAGAAAGGTGTTATATCCTTTTAGCATTCCTCTTGCAAGGTCTTGCCTTGGAGAGAAGATGGAGCCTTTTGCCTTTTTCGAGTAGCTGTTCCGTGAATGTGCAACTCCATGTGGTTCTCCAAGAGCTTCGGCTTGCACCGTATATTGTGTTCGATATAAGTGTTGAACTTGGAGAGCCTGCCCTGGATCTCGAGTGCGTACCTCCACGTATCCTCCTCTCTCTACCTCCTCTAGTCTTTGCTACCATATGGACAGCCGGATGGGAGTGTCTCGAACCCCATACACTGCTCGGAGTCTGGGTCCAGAAATCGCATTTCGTCTGGCGGGGATGTGGAAGACTTTGTGGCGCACTTGTGGTGCTCTCTCCAGCACTCGATGTGGCAGCCTCTCCAGCTTCCTATACGACGTCTTCTTTGGTGTTCCGTGGCACCCTCTGTACCACTCGTCGATACCATTCGCTGTGGCATCCTCGCTCTCCCGTGGAGCCTGCAGTGGTCGATCTATGAAAACGGGAGCAAGTTCGAAGCACAAGACCTTTCTTTTGCTTTTGGTCGTGCAGACGTAGCGCGTTCGCAGAAACATGGGATGTGCCAGCAAAGATGGATTGGCTTGCAGTATTCCTTCGACGAGTTCGTGGGAAGCGTACAGCTCTCCTTCGATCTCCAGTGCATACTTCGCGACACTCCGGTTGATGTACGTGTTACGCAGCTCTGACTCATAGTCCAGTCCGAGCGTTTCACATTCCATTGCATATTTTTTGTACGCTTGTATCTATATGCAGACGTGGCACATGCGCATTCTATTCCACATTCCGCTCCACTTCCATGTTTTACATTGTGCATCGAGAATGGAACTGTTTGTTTACGCATGTGCAGCAAAATTCAGGAGCAACGGTTCAGCTGTAATAATTAGGTTCCGGAATAGAGTTGTTAGGAAGCGCCAGGTGGACGTGCCATATTTTGTAAGTAGATATTACAACTCCTGCATCACTTTAAGTGATTTAGTAACATTTTCTAGGGGGGCATCCAAGCACGATATCTGAATCGTCTTTGTGTTGCAGACGTTCTTGTCGGGATCCTCAAAGGCCAAACGTGACAGCAAGCATCGGAACAAAGAATTTGATGAAGAGTGACGAAAAGACTTTCTATGGGTTGAAACAACATACGAAGGTGATGAAAGAGAGGTTACAGGTATGTTTTGTCAATTCTGCTGAAAACACAGCCATAGAACACTAAAGGTACGTACAGGAAAGACTTCATGGATAGACATTCCTTGCACAACCATGACACATGACGCCCATCGACGCCGTCAACAATCGGAAAGTCATTGCCAAGCTGTCTGTAGTGAAGAACAGCTTGTACTGCAGTAAAAACGGATAGAGTTTCTACTCAAATTATTACTGAAGTTATTTCTGTAGAGAGGAGATTGCTCATACCACGAAGTTTATGTCACTGCTAGAAATGGCAAAAATGCTTGGTGTAAACTACCTTGATGATGTTAGGAAGGGTTTCAATGCTTCTTTCACATCAGAGCGTTTTGTTGAAGAGTCTTTACATGCATTGGCTGGTGTCATTAAAGATAGCATCTACAAATATCTGAAGTCATCACCCACCTTTTCCTTGATAATTGATGGAACTATTGATGTTGCTGTTTGCAAAGAGTTAATTGCTTATGCAAAATATGTGAGACAAAGCGTGTCAGTGCCACATACTGAAGTTCAGACATAGTTTATTGGAATTCTGAATCTTCAAGATGGACGAGCAGAGATCAAGCACTGATAGATACATTTTCTTTGAAAGAAGACCTTCATCAGCAAAAGATGGTGGCTCTTGGAAGTGACGGAGCACCTGTCATGATTGGTAAAAGATCTGGTGTTGCACAAAGATCTCAAGAGACCATTCCTCACTTAATCAGCAACAACTCTGTTGCTCATTGTTTGGCTATGGCTTCTGCTCAAAGAAGCTAATGAAATACGCTATCTCAAGCTATTCAAGTGTACATTAGCACTTTTGTTCCAATTTCAAGAAAACTCACCCGTACGCACCGCTGGTCTGAAACACATCCAGGATGTGCTTAAAGATGCTTGCATAAAACTCAAGCAAGCTAAAGATGTTTGATGGTTAAGCCATTCACTTGCCGTCAGCTCTTTGCGCCGGTGCTTTCCATCTGTACTAACAAGTTTAAACTACGAAGCAACAGAACGAAATAATACTCAAGCAATGGGACTATTGACGGTCTGCCAGAAGTTCAACTTTATTGCATCACTTCCACTACTCTCTGATGTTGTTCCACCCTTAGCAAACCTTTCCACAAATGTTTGCCGAAAAAAGCCTTAACTACACTAGTGTAAGAACCCTAGTAAAAGGAACAAAGGCAGCCATATCCTCGCTTCGAAGTCAAAGAGGGACATTTTTGCAACATTTGGAAGAAGAATTGCCGCGCTTGGCAGAATATGGAGTACAGCAGCCTACAGATGCACAGCTGAATTCTTTTCGCTTACAAATTGAGCAACACTATCTTACAAACGGAGTCCAGCATTTGGAACAGCGCCTTCCTCATTCAGGAATTATCAGTGCATTCGATGTGTTTGCAGGCAATGACTTTCCAGATGACCAAGAATTGATTAGCACACACGAAGATAAAGACATATCGACGCTGGCCAAGCACTTCAGTCCGAATATTATTAATTATAGCGAGTTACTAGTAGAGTGGCCGGCTTTCTGTTATGCAGTATGTATGGCTGATTCCAGAAACTGCACTGACACGCTAAAGAGACTAAAGCAGTTGAATGCAACTGAAGTCACAGAACAGTTGATTACCGTACAAGCTTTGCGTGAACTCTACCCAAATCTAAGCTCTCTTGCTTGCATTGGATTGGTAATTCCAACATCTACAGTTGATTGTGAAAAAGGGTTTTCTACAGTTGGTCGCATTAAGACACAGAAACGCAACCGTCTATCCTTTCCTGTGTTGGAGAGACTTCTTTACATCTAAATAAAAGGACCAACTTTGTCAGAGGACAACTTTAATGCAGCCTGTAACAAATGGGCTAAGTGCTCGCAATAGAAGAGTTGACGATTCAAAGTAGCTTGTATGACACTGACAGTTACAATGTAGTGTTGCTAACACGTTTTGCGAAATCTGCATCTTCAGCTCCGTGTTGGATTTGTGGGTGTACACATAACGGCTTAGCCGGGGTCTCTCTCTATCGACCATCGCAATACGTTCACATCTACCTTTGACAAAATCTAAAATTTAAACATATACTGATATGATGTAATACTGGACCTACTGCAGTAGCTGTAAGTCTTGCATGCATAAAGCTCAAGCAAGTCAAATGTAAATATGGCAATTACCAGTGTAAGCCCACTATTGAAAACTCATAAGTAAGGTGGTGTAAGTGAATTAGTGTAGAAAATTTCTATTTTTCAGCTTGTAAAAATGAATTGTTTAATTGTTATTACTAACTATAATTGCGTCTTGGGGTAAACTTGGCCTAGTAAAA
>CAXXBX010000181.1:0-18804 GCA_964274945.1 Dehalococcoidia bacterium
AGAAAGGCAGGCAGGTGGATGGATAGATAGACAGACAGACAGAAAAACAGGCATTGCCAAGGACATGAGATTGTGTGATTTGTATACAGACTATAGTAGTTACTGTTAGTTGGCTCAGTAGATGTTGGTGTTTGTTGAACGGGCAAAGTAGCTACTTTGTCTTTGTTTTGTATTTGAAATCATAAAGAGTTTACATGGGGACAGATAGACAGACAGACTCGCAGGCAAACAGACAGGTAGACAGGTAACTGAGGTCGACAGACGACGTACTCATATAACATGTGTACTTGCAGTATATGAGTCACTTCTTGATGAGATTGCTACAAGATTTGTTTGTTGATCTCGCCAGTGAGGAATTAATTGTTTTCGCTACGTGTTAGCTGATCGTCTCTTGAGACGGTGTTGATTACTGCATGTCAGTCTGAGGCAAACGTCACATTAGTATTTATAATATGGATGGAAGTTGATTTTAATGTTGACTAACATTTATGTATTTAATTTATGTGCTAGGTTTAGTGCTTGTCCATGGCTGTGAATATGTATCATTATGATGGACTTCAGGTTTGTATAGTCACTGTTATGACATATGTCTTGCCTGGATTACGCATGTTGGTGTGTCTATATCCTTTCCCATCTGTCTGTTTATAGTCTTTCTTGATGGCTTAATTAACACACACACACACACACACACACACACACACACACACACACACACACACACACACACACACACACACCGGTCCCGAGATGTAGACTAAGGAGCAAACGTTCAATGAGGCACACTGTAATACCTTTCTATCAGTTCTTCTTTTTGGATGTCTTTGCAGTTGATGACGTTGTTTCTACCTACTTGCCGGCTCGTCACACTGCGACGAGTGGAAGTTCTTGAAGTACTTTGAGTGACAGCATCGGTCGCTGTCCCAGGCTCTACGTACGTATATTCAAGAACCATTTTGGCTAGGAGGCCCGCTACAGCTAAGCAACCACAGAGCTTTAGCAACTTTGGGCCCTGCCATGCTATATTGAGGAACACACACACACACACACACACACACACACACACACACACACACACACACACACACACACACACACACACAAACACTCACATGTATATAAAGAAAATATTTATTTATTTATTTATTTTGTGGTGGTAATTATAATTGTTGTTGTTTGACTCGTGTTTGTAGCTCAATCATTTGGTGGTCTGTATTTGTGTAGGTTGCCTGTCTGTTAGTATGGTTGTTTGTTTGTCTTTTTGCCTGTTTGTTTTCAGTAGTCTGTTTGGTGTTTGTTTGCATCTCCATTTGTACAGTATGTCTCTCTGTCTGTCAGTCCTTTTGTCTGTCTGTTTTCTGTCAGTTGGTTTGCCTGTTTGTTTGTCTGTTTATTTGTTTGTTTGTATGTCTAATAGCGACTCTTTAATAATCGGACTTTGGAAATGTATATGCAACATTTAGTGCCACTGATTCATCTTTCTAAATTTCCATCTTTAGTTAACATGTTTGCACGGGACAGTGATGATGCATGGATGTTCTGACACCTCTTGTATGAGTGTGTTTACACATACAGTGATCAAATATCCATATTCTGAGTTTCTATAAAACAGTCTGTTTCGTCAATTAATGCTATTGTAGACACTGCTGCAGTTTTGTTATGTATTGTAGGGTGAAGCGGTGTGAAGACGATAAAGTAGTCACACAGATGCTTCAAGGCGAGGCCTGTTGTTTTGTTTTGTTTGTAATTCTGTGTGTTGATGTTATGTTTCATTGTTTGCTGTCTATGATGAGAGTGATCAGTTATCCCTGTCTGAAGTGTCTGTGCTTCAGTGTAGAACTATTAGTTTATGACTGAGATGGCAAGTTGTGTGTAGTCTATTTATCTTGATGTAAATACAGTTTAGATTTATTTTTTGATTTTTTTGTAAATTATTGTTGTGTGTAGTACATTGCAGATGCCATGACATTGTCTTGATTTCTGGTGAACTATGGCAAGCTGATGAGAATTTCCTAAGGAAACTGAAAATTTAGTTAACTCCAAAATTGAAAGGTACTTCCAAAAGTTTGAGTGTCAGGAGTTTCATGATTTGAAAAAGGTTATAATCTTAATATTTTAATTAGGCTGCACCGAAAAAATTGTCTGATTGGGGTAACTTGCCGCGGAAAAAGATGGGTGGGCAGGCGGAGTTATTTATTCAGCTATGAGTCTATAAGAAAAGGGACTTTGTAAAAGTCACGAGACTTGGCGAGTAGCATACTCTAAACGTATAGGGCTAAACCGACTTCCGGTCTGGGGACTATGTGGCTGGCTGGCTATGTCTGTCACACTACAGGAATGTGCCACGCCTCCTTAGTGTGGCCCAATCACGAAGCATTAATTCCTTTATGTCGTACGTGGCAACCAGAGACAATAGACAAACAGCCAGTCGCACGCGCGAAACTTCCTTGAGAGAATTTTATTACCAGAACAGTGTAATTCATGTTTGCGATTGCTAGGACCTGTCGGACATAAACAACAGAACTCAGCTGTCTGCAACTGCTGACTCAAAATCGATCAATTTCTTGGTTTTACGATATTTATAAGGGAATCTAACATTACGTAACCAGGAGAGATTTTATGTCCTGTATATGATGACTCTATTTACGACTACAGACTATTTACGGACTTTGCGGTCACGCGAAATGACAGTCGCTATGTACGATTTTAAACACATTTTACAAGTAGTACGTCTAGAAAGAATATAGCATATATATTTGTAATTCTTTGCGACAATTACTCCTCCTATTGTACGTGGTGTTCAGGACTTTGAAGGCTCATAACTGTAGAAGCGACGGTGTAAACACAGCTTCAATTACTAGTTTTTATTTCTTATTTTTTTAATTATTATCAATCATCATCATCATCTTTGGAGGAAGTGTCTGTCGTTGCAGTTCGCACGCTGCACGAGTACATTGTCCACTCGATCGCCGAATCTAACTTCCTGCAACACCTCACGAAGACTACAGTTGCCAGACACACAAAGAATCTTGCCATCTCTCAAAACGCGTGCCCCTCGGACACGGATATGCACAAGGCAACAGTAGACATCTTATTTCTCAGCATGCGCATACACAAAAACAGCGGCCTTTGAAACACGGCGCGCCGACAGTATCGTCCACTCGATTACCGAATCCAACTACCTGCAAGACTACAATTGCCAGACACACGAAGAATCTTGCCATCTCTCAAAACACGTGCCCCTCGAACACGGTATGCCCAGGCCAACAGAAAACATTTAAATAAAAAACAACTCAGCGGCCCTCGAGCTCCAAACATGGGCGGGCGGGCGGGTGGGTTACCCCAATCAGACAGTTTTTTGGTGCGGCCTTATTTCAATTTTCTTATATAACACAAATAATAAATTGGCAAATTTGTTTAGTAAGAATGTTAGCTACAGTATTGGCTTGCTGTTGTATAAAATATGTACTTTTTGTGTTGTACACCAAATATCAACTCTTGTTTTATCTCTTCAATGTTGCTTGAATAGTCGTCTCTTTCTGTCTCTCACTTGTTTCATACATATTTATCTCTTTCAAGCTTATAATAATTTTTTGAGTTTGCATTTCAATTTGCTGATTAAGTAATGTATTAATTAATCTTTCTAATTTTAATTTATCATAGCTGATAAATATATTGTACCTCCTTGGTTATTACCCCACACCAATGGTTGGCCAGAGTTGAAGGTCAAGTATGGGATGGGGTCTTTCTAAGTGATTGATTTATTAACTTAGACAGCATGCTACTACACTATAGTAGAGCTTCAAACCACCACTACTACCTAAACATAGAAACCTAATCTTGAAGACTTCTATAGGTATCTGAGTCATCCAAACCGTCAACATGTGGTCGACAGGCATGCACAAGTTAAAGAATGTCAGAATTTCTACAGGCACAAGTCTTGCAGACAGTCATTGTGGAAAGCGCCAATTTTGCACTAATTTAGGAGGTGTGAAAATCTTAGATTCTTGGACAAAGTTGGGGGTGGGGCTTGCTTGAACCCTGGGCCAGTGGGGTAATACTCAAGCAAGGATTGTGTACAGTCAGTTGCAGAGAGTAGAGGAGGCATGCCTTAGTCAATCTCGGGGAGTCAAGCAGTATCAAGTACATCAGAATGCATGCAGGAATTCCACACAATAGGTTAGACGTGTCGCAAATTTAGGTACTAATAGATAGATTTGTATATCTACATCATTCGTATTACTTAGACAAGATGGCTGTCTTTATTAGACACCTGTGTAATGGGCTTCAGATGTCAACAATTTGAGGTGATTGCCATGTCCAGTTTGTCTCACATTTTGATGTATGTTTCTCGCTTTCACATTTAGAATGACCAGGTACAAGGCTAAGGGATTCAGAAGACAACTTTTAGGTGAAATTGAGATGAGCTAACAGAGGTTGTTTTTACCAATTTAGCCATAGTTAGTTAAATCATATTTATTTTAACATTTCAGCAATGCGAAGACAGCCTACACACATTGACCTAAAGCGTTACTCAGCGTAGCTTGATGTTGTTCCAAACATTGGTTACTCCTTTGACTCTTCTACTTTGATGAATGCCTCACCACTTCCAGAATTGTGGTGGACAAGAGACTTGTGCATAGGCGTGACAGCAACCCAAGGCGTATGCCTTTTCATGTAGAATGCGAAGAGAATGATCACAACGATAACTGCAAACACGATTGCACCGCCGATACAACCACCAATGATGGCCGATTCTAACAGACAAAACAACTTTTAATTTGTGTAAATGGATGAGACTAGCATTAAGCGATATCTTTTTATTAATATTAATAAATTGATAAGAATATGTTGGTTTGTTATTTTTAAATAGTCTGTAATATGTTAGAATGTTATTTTGTTGTTTAAAATTAAAGGAAAGGTAAGGCTGTTGTATGGGAAATTAGTTCATGGATCATGCAGTGATCACACACACACACACACACACACACACACACACACACACACACACACACACACACACACACACACCTAGGCAATAACACTTGGAATTCTCAAGCATCTCCAAATGTATGGCTAATGCAATGACAGGTCATTTTGTTACAGCTCTGATCATACTTGCAGTAGAATTTTAGTATCTCAAATTGCACTTTGTATACAATATGTGCGTAGCTGGTTTAGATGGCATTTTATTGAGTTGATACTTCAAGGTATTATTCAGGGTATGCGTTATTCCCCTGACAGCTGATAGCTGTAGTCTATCCTGACTTGAACTTCACAAGTGCTGTGACTGTCATACTTTTCCTGTTCAGTTGTGCCCAGAGACTGTACATGTATGTAACGAATAGGGTGTGTGATTGCTGTTTATGATTTGTTAGTATTGCCAATATATTATTGTGCAGTACCATTAATTATGAGTTCAGATTATACCTTTACTACTGTTGTCACTTGTATCTTTATTTTCGTCACTGCCGTCGGTCATTTTGCTTTCACCAATGTTACCAGCCATTTTACCATCACCATTGTTCTCATCATTGTCACCTGTTAGTGTATTTGTATCACTGACTGTAATGGTGTTGATGAGACTAGCACAAATTGCTAGAGAATTATTTGTGTGCTGACAGTAGCATCTCTGTAGGTCTTTAGTCAAAGTGGAACCGTCTTTAAACCAATAATCAATATCTTCCTTCATCTCTTTGGTACACGTATCCACTATAGCACTTTCGTTCAACTTTTGTGTTGATTCGGATGGCGAATTGCCGTGATCGCTACCCCAGTTAGCCAATGGAGACGTCTTATTGCCGAATAAGATCAGCTTGCCATATTGTTGCAGTAAGTCGGTAATGTCTTCCAAACGAAACATGTCACTAGAAGAACTGGCATTAGGAGATAAGTTGGATGCTGGAAGAGACACACAAATTTTAGTATGACAACAACAAAGTCAACATGACATTTTGAATTTAATACATAGATACTTGCCTCAACTAAAAATCTACTCTGGCTATTACTGCTTGGTTTCTTTGTGAGTTGTACTACTGATGATTTTATTAATAACTATTAACTAGTTATTGGGACAAGTAGGTTGGCCATCTTGAATCTTGTTGTAAGCTTATATCTCACCGAAGGTGCGAGTACAATGTTTTAATTTTGTGGCGCTTTTTTCCCTAGGACTGTAGATTGATCACTTGAGATTACAATAAAAACACGACAGTATCAAATGAAGCTCTCAGAATTACTTGCCAAGTACTTATAGGTTATCATATGATTAGCGTGCTATGGCTTTTACCAGCAATCAGAGCTGGGTTGGAGCTCTCGGTTTTGCCTTGAGCGATAACCCTGCCCCTCATTCTAGGAAACGCCATATAGCACGCTAGTCATATGATAATCTATTTATACTATGGTCACGATATATATATATATATATATATATATATATATATATATATATATATATATAACCATTTCAATATGCGCTTGTGACTGGTCGCACGTCATGTGACCATGGTATAATGCTTGGTTTCACCACAGATGCTTGGCATCTGGACAAAAATGGTCTAATATGTATGAAGGTTGGGAGAACTAACATTACAAAGGAATTGAAAAATGTTAGAATGTAGCGAGTGCTTTGGTGTCTCACCCTAATGAGCATGTCCCTAATAAATTAAACAATTTTATGTGGGATGATTTTTTGTAATGTAACTTTTATGATTTATATTGCTGTCTGATAAGCTGCCTCGAGCTACTTGATGTAGGTCGACCATGTGTTATCATAGGGCGTCCTGTTTCTGTTTACTGGTCAACCTAGTGAAGCAATATTCGTACTTGTAGGCTCATGCTCGTTGCTATACCGATTGCAGCAAGAGCAATCGATTCGAATCCATAGTGTACAAAGACCCCCACTGTGAATATATCAGAACAGGTTAGCAACGTTTTAGTTTGATTCTGGATTCTGGACAGTTGGAAGAATCTGGGCAACAATCAGGCCACACACTTCTCTACTCTGTATTTGATTTTGTTTCCATGGCAACAAGACCCCCACTGATATACATACACAATATCAATATTTTTCATTGCAATAGTCATAGTGTGACCACATGTGACGTTATGTCACCTTCATGAAAACAAGCAAGAAGATTTCAATTTTTAGAAGTATTTCTTGATGGTTTGTTTAGGCAACTTGCTAGCCAATTACCACCCCCTAGTCTACTGATGAAAAGAAGGCAATGCAATGCAATCCGTTCTCGACTGTATTTGTGGTGTTGCACACATCACTCACTGATCGAGGAGTCAGTCACTAGTGAGACATGGCTAGATGGACGGCTGCAGTCCAAAGAAAAAAAACGCAGTCACCAACTCGTGGTGTACGTGGAGGGCAACATGCACATGTATCCTACTAGTACAAACAGTTGCAACACAAATCTCTCCTGCTCTCTGCTTACACAGCATTGTATTACAATATAGCAATTACCACCGGTTGGGCAATCATCCGTATCCAATGGAATGGAGAGTCCAGTGACCAGAGGTACTCTCTTAATCCACTGCCCATTCTTCTTGATCCACACGCCGAGAGACATCACCACCCCACTCACTGTCCTAGCCACTTGCAGACGGAGATAGGGCTGTCCGACGACTTTCCCTATAATCTCCGGTATATCACCAATCGTCGCGGTTTGATCTCCGACATACTGGCGCTTCCATGTGAAATCGAACGTTGCCATGCCAACCGACACTGCGACAGGATTGTGACATTTGTGTACAGCAAGGTAGAAGGTGAACGGATGATCGTCGACGAAATTCATAACGCAACGAATCTGAAGACAGTCGGTCGACACTGCACACCATTGATCGAGCTCTTGGTCTTCTAGTATTGTTCGAACACCAGAGCAGATGTCGTCGAGTTGTCCGGATACACGCACTAGAGATAGCAGAGATGAGATGAGAGAGAGGGTGTTGAGATCTTTGCTACTTACCGCTGGACGAGAGAAGGCCGAGAAGCACGGCCATGCCAACAGTCGACATGTTTGCTGAACGATTGGATCCCAAATAGATGCGTGTGGGATGGATACGCAAACTTAAGGTGTTGGATACTTCCTGCGGCATATTTACTTTAATTAATTAACTAACACAACATTAACGGCACTGATTGAAAAATGGGTGTTTTTAGTTTTTGTTAAAAATTTGATCTGGTTGGTCGATTGTGTATAGATTGCGGAATGGTGGCTGTACTGTACTATGCAGGCATGTGCATGGTGGGATGCATCTGGTTTGCATATGATTGTGTTTGAAGCCAGTGGTGTACAGTCACTACTGTATGCACAGTTCTGTTGATATGTATGTGAAGCATCCAGTCACAACCCCAATTTCATGGGCTTGTCGTGTTGTGTGCTTTTTTAACTAAGTGCAGAGATATGACGGTGGCAGAGACTATCTAGAGATGGCTCTGCTGAAAGTAGCAGCAACTCAAGGCAGCGCAGAACCACTTTAGCCTCTAGCCTGCGCGCGTTAGGAGGATCTGTGAAAGAGGCTAGGCAGCAGGAGATGCGGCAGACTGCGACTGTAAACAGAGGCCCGCGCTTTAGGCTCTCGACAACGCGACGTGACGAAACCACAAACGCAGTAGTATAAACACTGCAAGCTGAAGACCGAGAAGCAGAGGACGAACTTGAGGGATTCTAATCCAAAAATCAACAGACGACTGGTACTTGAAGTCTTCCTACGTCTTTTTATTAAATGGCATTGTGTAAGTGATTTTACTGCTTTCTGGACGCATTCAGAGCGCAAATCAAAGAGACACTTCAATGCAGCCCGGTTTTATTATCTAATCTCTAGAGTTTGCTCAACACCAACTGTAGAAAGAATGCGTATATACCCTAACAGCGTCAACAAGCTATACTAGACACGTTTAATAGGCACAGGGTTGTCGTAATGTGGGAAAACATGCACGTACAAATGTAGATTAGGCGTCTCTGACTTTGTATACCGTAACAAAAACGAATAGAGACGCACTAGCGTACTTACATGTCAGTCGCTTCGTCCGACAAACAGACGCGCTGTCATGGACAACGCACGTTCCCCTTCGCGAATTCCCGTGGAGCACCAAATTTCTGTTGAAGACGACATTAGCTAAATTTAGTGATTTTTGCAACGACACCGCGGCCGCTTAGCCACGCACACCGAAAATGCAAGCTGTCAGACTGCAGAATCACTATAGAACAAGCGAAATGTTACAAGTCAGGTACAGGTACATGTACCGCATGGCGCCTGAATCCAACACCTTCGCTCTCTAGACGCCTGTTTGTTGGTGGGAAACATGCAGGTGGAAATGTAGACTCTAGGCGTTGTTTCTATCTGCTAAACCCTTATGTAAAGCAAAGGAATAAAGACCATGTACAGGACGGACGCCCGATGGCTGAATTCTCGTAGCACAGCTGCCAAACTAAGAGAGGTGGAGCCTTATGATGACATCACGTTCGTCTATTGGTCGGTAATGACACCACTTCTATTATAGCTTCATTTGCATCTGCGCTAGTCGAGTAGAAATACCTGTCGCACGTCGGACGACTACTACACCCTTAGCCCGGATATCCGGCCTCGGGTAGTAAGCCGCTAGAGTTGTAGACGGTCTGGCATGGCAACTAAATAGTCTCAATGCAAATAATTGTCCGAAACAAAGTAGCTTTCCAGAACCACACAGTTTTTGTATACGGGGTCGTGGAACTCATTACATACATACATACATACATACATACATATATATATATATATATATATATATATATATATATATATATATATATATATATATATATGATGGCATGTCCACTGATAACAGTGATGACTCTCTTTAGTGTCCTCTGTGTCTCTGGTGGGATTTAACACCTGCTTTTGAACGGCATTCCTTTCCACAAGATTGACAAACAAATGACTTGTTGGTAGGAACAATTTGTTCTTTCCGTTTCTGACGTTGAGCTTGAAGATGTCTAATACGATTTTCTTCAAACTGTTGGAGTGATGAATGGCAGAGAGATCTCCAGTTTGTTCTATCACTGGATAGTTTCTCAAAATGCAGGAAGTCAATCCCACAAGATTTCATATTAGCCTTGATAGAATCTTTATAACGTAATTTAGGACCACCTTGATGACTATGGCCCTGTTCCAGTTGACCAAAAAGGAGTTGTTTGGGAATTCTATCATTAGGCATTTGAGACATGTGACCAGCCCAGCGAAATTGGCATTTCATAACAAAAGATTCAAATATATATATATATATATATAACTACGACTACTGGTTGAAGCTATTGACTGCATTGTACATCGACAGCTAGCAAGCGATTGACCTTTCTCGATGTCGTTCCCGAGACACGTGATCATGAGTAACAGAAGTGATCGTGCCGCCGTCATTGTTTCGTGCAAGAGACTCAACACTCACGACACTGTCTGCTGACTGCTACGCATGCCTTTAGGTATCTAAAGCACCTCTTTTTGTCTAGTTAGAAACACCCACGGCGTAAGTGAATGCGTATAGCTAGACAGACGACATATTGAATTTGCTTTGATTTTTTAAATGGGAAGGAAGAGGCAACAAGGTCAGTGCACTTTCCGGCCATTCAATTTTTCAATTTTTTAGTTTGGTTTAAAATTGAAAGTACATCGATTTCAATTTTGGGACCAATTTTTAACTAAAAACTAAAAATTAAAAAATTGAAAATTGAATTACTACATATACCAAAATCGAAAATGCGAAATTGAAATGACAGCTGCACTTTCGGCCAGTATATTCTATTAGTCTTCAGCAGCAGCACCTAGACGTGATAAAGCAATTTGATTGTTGACACTGTTTCCTCCAAGGTGTACTCTCGAGGTGACAATTGACAGACAGACAGCTCAAATAACACACGATGAAATAGCGGTTAATAACCATGCAGGAACGAGCTAAGATGCTCTAGGAAGCGAATTCTCGTTCAGTTAATGTGGCGTCTTTAATTCGTCGATTGTACTCTTGCGCTAGATCGATTCGCTTTGTAACACATTTGCAGATGCAGTACAGGTGCACCTGTACTTGCGCCAAAGGGACTAGGCTACGCATAGCAAGGTAGCTAAGCGTTGGTTATTATTCATTTTACTAATGATAATTAGCATGTAACTAGTTGTACGGTATCCGTACGCGCCTCGCATTCGTGAGTAACACGTTCAACGAAGTTTTCAGACCGTCTACTGAAACGCCGAGTCTTAGCTAGACAATACGTATTCGTTGAAACCCTAGCTGTCATGGAAGTAAACATGCAAACTTCCTAGTAGTTTAGATTACGTATAGAGGCCCGGTATAGGTAGTCGTCGTTTTGCGATCGTGATCAAGACAATTGAAATGTACAGTCTAGGTATGCACTCGGTTCCGTTGTAATGACAGTGGTTGAATAAGTAACCTGTACTACAAAACCACAAACTAATTGGCTTAGCGCCTAATGCAGGTGGTCTAGTGATAAACATGTAAGATTAAACCTGTGCCAACCCTAATCGCTCTTGGCGCAAGTACTGTGCACGTGCACCTGTTTCACACCTAAACAGTGTTAGAAAGAGCAGAATTGCTATAGGAAATGTGCGCGATCACGAAGACAATTGCAAGACAATGGATCGATTGAACAGAACTTTTCCATGCTCTTTCTGTCGGGTAGATATACTAATTAATGCATCATGGCGTGTTAGATATAATATCTGAGCGGTCTGTGTAATTACCACTTCTGTGTACTCTTTGTGTTGAGTAGTTTGTGCTAGAACAAGCTAATGGCTTTGCTCTTAGCACAAACTCAGATGCACTGTGCTAGGCGTACACTTGTGCCACACCTGTGCCACTACAAATGCAGCTGTACTGCACCTGCAAAAGTGTTACAACGCAAGAGTACAATCGACGAATTAAAGACGCCACATTAACTGAACAAGAATTCGCTTCCTAGAGAATCTTAGCTCGTTCCTGCATAGTTGTTAACCGCTATTTCATCGTGTGTTATTTGAGCGGTCTGTCTGTCAATCGTCACCTCGAGAGTGCACTTGGAGGAAACAGTGTCAACAATCAAATAGCTTTATCACGTCTAGCTGCTGTTGCTGAAGACTAATAGAATATACTTGGCCGGAAAGTGCAGCTGTCATTTCAGTTTTGCATTTTCGATTTTGGTATATGTAGTAACTCAATTTTCAATTTTGTAAATTTTTAATTTTTAGTTAAAAATCGGTTCCAAAATTTTAACCAAACTGAAAAATTGAGAAATTGAATTGCCGGAAAGTGCACTGACCCAACAAGATACGCGAAGTTCAGGTTTTCTGTTACAGAAATGAGTAAGGTTTTTATGTGCGGCCGGCAACTTGCCAAGCGTTGCCTGCCTGCCCTTTGCCATATCGTTGTCTTGCATGCATGTTTCTTCTTGGCGTCTTCAGCACCACGTTTAGTTATCAGCTATCGGTCTGCGGTACAGAATCCGAGATAACCTCATCTCTGAGGCGTTACTTGTCACTCAAACTCTTAATATTTATTTATTAGCGTTGACTGTAACACACCTTGAACCAGCGGCGCAGGAAGCTTCTAGTATGCGTGGGCCCAGGCAAAAACGCTTCTTTTTGAAGTCACGTTGCACCCCTCACTCAGCAAATTTCTAACTGTACCATGCACCTTAAAGTACTTCACAGCAAAGCTTGAATACCACTTGTTTGCTTATTCAAATGAAGGGAGAAATAACACAACTAGTGGCATGTCTTACACACTTGTTTCCAAGAGCTACAAACGCAGTAGCGCATTGGAACACGTAAACGCGTATAAACAGCCTAATGTTCAAATATGCATTAGAGCAACTCCGACCTGCAGATTCTAAAGCGACGGCTCCTCAAGAGTAACAAGGAGACTGCCGCGAACTATGTTTTTGACAGTAGAAATCTGATCATATAGCTTCTTGCGCTTTCATATCTGTTGAGAAGACCATTGTACTGTTTCGATATTCTGCGTGGGTGTGTTGACCACATCCGGGATAAACTACGTCGCCAAGTGTCCTTCTGCGTCCATATCTAGCAACAGACATGACGTAGGCTGGATGTGGTGTGAGTCTACGCTGATCTCAACCATTTACAACCACTTTATAAATCTTAAACGGCACTGTACTAGCATGGTCTAATTATAGTTGCAGTGCCTTTGGCTGCCACAATCGTATAGAAGCGACGTCAGCAACATCGTTTCTATTTTATACTGGCTATACTAAAAAAAAACCAGTCAAGGACCTAAAACGAGTCATTGAGTAGCAGACGACGGGCAGCGTGGATCTCCAGCCTAAACAGAAATCATCGCAACATTCGCGTGTTTGCTCTGAGCACTTTTTCTGTCTGGTACAGTAGATCTGTCATTTCTAGTATGTTCTGTAAGGAAAGAGTAATCCATACCACTCTGAAACGATTATACGAAAGCCATCCTCTTTGTATGACTCGACTAACCCTGACTGCATGGGTACCATCTGCAAGGATGCATGGGTTATGTAGAGGTTGAGCAATCCCATGCAGTAGAGAGAGATTCGTTCGTCTCGAAAGGTCTTGTACATCTAACAGCATCCGAGTAAACAAGCGTATAGGGTAGTAGATGCATCCATTGATGATGATGATGAGGACGTATAGTATGGATCTGTTTTTAGACCTGCAGTTACACACACACACACACACACACACACACACACACACACACACACACACACACACACACACACACACACACACACACACACACACACACACACACACACACACACACACACACACACACACACATGCACTACTTTCTAAGAATTCAAGACGAAGTTATCTCTAAAGCTGGATTTACAATATGGGAACGCTTGAGCGTCGCGTCGCGTGCGTCGTGTCACGTTTTCTTGCGTGGGAGTGGCACGTATCGCGTCACACGCGTCGTACCATTTACAATACGATTTCAGCGAGCGGTAGACGTCGCTGCCTGAATTATTGAACTGACCACTCGCGCTTCGATTTTCTACTAGCACAACTCTGCCGGAACCCCCAACTTGCTCAAACTCAATTTCTACGCGTTCTCCCTGGCATGCAGGTCTTTGTACATCTTTCAATTGATCATGCACAAGCAAGGACAGCTCCATACACAATCTATAGACCGCTCAACGTCGAGTACAGCGCCGAAATCAATAATCATTGCTCACGGAAGCCACACGTGCATTTATAGTTGGCTGTGATTGGTCGAGATCAAGGTGCTACTTCCGACGCGACGTGAACAGCTTCCGGTTCGACGCTCAAATAGAACTTGGTTCTATTTCGACGCGTCGCGTCCGTCCAACGTCGCGTCGCGTCGACCATTTACAATTTGAATTCGTACTACGCGACGTGACGCGACGTGACGCACGCGACGCGACGCTCAAGCGTTTGCATATTGTAAATCCAGCTTAACGCACCCGTCCATCGGTCTAGGAAAGCACGTCAAACTTGCGAATTTACTGATCAAACTTGCTTTAGAATCTTTTCGCCAAGAGAAATACTTGCCGAGTTAAGCCTCCTTCACAATATACCTCACGTCACGTTCCAGCGTCAGCGTCATGCAGCGTCAACATCAAAGAATGCCGCATGCGTCAAGGCGGTGTCTTTGATGTTGACGCTTAGCTGCGCGTCAGCGTCAATACTGTGAACTAGGCTTAGAAGGAGGCCGTTTCCGACGCGACGGGTTGGATAAGACTTGTTCCTATTCCAGAACCGGTCGACGCGAGACGGCGACGTGTGGTCTTTTGTATAGTGTGAACCAAGGCTAACGCAAGCTTACCCTCTAAATTGGCGGCAACTAGGGCGACAGTGAGAGGTGATGGCGGAGATAGACTTGGGTTGCAGACTGCTTAAGCTTTTCACACTGTGACGTCACGAAACGACAAAACGCATAATTAATATTAATAATCTATTACCCATAGCAGAGTCAAGAAAACATGATTGCATTAGCAGCTACGCCTCATGTCGTACTGTACACAGTCGGCGCATGCTCACATGCCTCTTTTGCTTGCCACGCCCCTATTGCGAGAAGAAAGGGTCTTGTGATCATCTATAATACTTAGCGACAGAGCTGTTCTCTACGAAATAAGAGAAGCTAATGAGATAGGATTGCACTGCTTGGATACCAGTCCGGTCTTTAGATAGCCGATTTCTGGCTCTCGGCACACAGAGACATCAAAGGCTGTTCATCAGATCCCATTTCGCCCGGAAGTATGACGCGGCAGGGGTCTGGCTACGCGAGACTATAGCAATCATACACGCAAAAGGAGCGTGGCTAGCAAGATTAGCTTTCTACATTGACTATACTTCCGGGCCGAAATTGAGGACGCGCAACAGGATGGTCTAAATCCGCCACTACGTGAGTCTAGACACTGCTAACTGAAGACCAAGAAGGAAGAGACAGATGACGAACTTGAGGATTTTAATCCGAAAATCAATTAATAAATTTGAAGGCTAAGTTTATCCAGGCCCTCCGTCGCTACTGCATGCTATCAAAATGTGGGAACCACGTCTGGACCAAAGGAGCTCAGACTTTCCAATAATTTTCTTGCGTCATTCTAGGAATACTTGTTTAGTCCCTCAAATCTCTAGATGGCATCGTGTGAGTGTTGTTATTCCTTTCTGGACGCATTCAGAGCGCAAATCCAAGAGACAAGGAACGTTTTCAATGCAGCCCGGTTTTTATTAATTGACTAATGTTATAGTTTTCTCAACACCGACTAGAGAACGAATGCGTATATGCTAACAGTGTCAATAAGCTATACCAGACACGTTTACTACAGCAAAGAAGCCGTTCGAGCAGCTGCGCTTTTATCTATCCGGGACTTTGTCTCTCTGCTACTCACGGTTAGCGTCCTCACGAGTTCTCGTCGATGATTCAAGTACAAGGTCCAAGGTTATTGCCAGCAGCGGGTATAATTTTGGACATTTTTATTCCTCTGTTGGGACATCCCGATGCTGGAGCACCTTTGTGCAACGCAAATACGTAGAATGAAGAAGTCGAGTTAGGTCTGTAGATGACAGGAGCCCCGGATGATCCATTGACCGTATCACAGTTGTAGCAGACCTTATTCGTAGCACAGGACGCATTACGTTTGCACACTCTTCCGGCGTCGACGTTTGACTTGTAGGACAATTTCTTGACTTTTCCGTTTGGATGGTGAACGATGAGTAGCATGCTGGTCGTCGGCGGAATCGAGGTTGTGCGGGGTAGACATCTAACGCGCGTTATGTTCTCTCTCACTGTAAAGATAGTGAAGTCGAGTGGACCGTTTGTCTGAATCATGCGGTCTCCGTGGTACGTGGCGTTGACCCTTCCGGTGCTACCATTGCAAGTCGTGGCGTCGTATTTATAGAGGAGTTCGAGAGTACGGACCACCTGGTCGGTATTGACGGCGTGATTGTTAGTCATGCAGTGTCCGTCGTCGGTCGCTTTCCATCCTGTCGCTACTCTTCCAGTCCCGTTCCTGACATAACGCAGTTTAAAGACGGCATCCCCGAGTTGGTAAAGTTGTGGTACGTCGTTCTTAAAGCAGACTAAGTTTTTCCATCCGGCTCCCCCCGAGCATAGCTTGTTGGGCTTGCCCAGTCGTTCATAGTAGCAGTCGGAGTAGTGAACGTAAGTGAGATGAAAGTGAGATTGGCCATTTGTAGCGTGCAGCTCGAGCACGATATGTTTAGCCCAAACGCGACGGCTGTTTACGTCTCCGGCATCCCGCCATCCTTTACCCTCGAATCTCTCCATTCCGATAGTCCGCCCGTTTGCATCGAGGCCGTACACGAGGACGTAGTCTCCCGGCGCCATGACGAATGCATCGAGATGCACTCGAGCGGACTCGCATTCTTCGGCTGCGATGTCGAAGCGCCAGATTTTGACTCCGCCTTGTTGAATGTGGGCGTGGTGAGAGCTATCAATGTGAACCGAGCGGACGATCGATTCGGGATCGACGTCATAATCATCCATCGCACGCGCTATTGAGTTACAAAGAAAGATATAACAATCAGTTAAAGCAGCAGATAGAAGTCAATCAGTGATGGCAACAATAAATATTGTATTAAAATTTGATAGTGTTTTTTATTATTGATTAAATGTCTTAGAACAGATGATTATCATCCATCAACAACAACAAGATCAATTTAGTCTGCATGATTTGTCATAATGTTATATGACAACAAAGACAACGCAACGCTACCGCTTATACAGTATGCCCTCTTGACCCAAAAGATTACTTGTAGTGACAGCTGGGTGATAAAAGCAACGAATGTATTCTATAGTGTGCGTGTCTCGTGGTAAACAGCGAGATCAAATTTGTTTAGCGAAATTCGATCTCCGCCTATATGTGCATGCATCCAACACGCCCGCCGGACGAACTGAGATTTACCTAAGAAACGCGCGACTTCTGACTCACAAATTGACATTCGAAAATGCCGTCGAATGGCTACAGCTTCCCTAGGCACCCAAATACGACCGAAGAAGAAGCAGGTCACACTCGATTTCTGCTCATCCAGACGTCTGAGAAACGCGAGAAAGTTGTCACGGCCATGCAACGGCATGTTTTCATATCCGTTCTGTATAGCCAAAACAGTTAGAAAGCTCCAGTCTTCGGAACCAAACGATTCTCGCTATGGGCGAAATACTTCCGGAACCAAAAATACGCCCTACTAGATAATCTTCAACTAATTGCTCGAAACAAACTATATTTTTTCTGAACAGACCACTTCTTCGATAGAACACAGTCAAGACACTAGTCGTAGTTACTCTGCGATGGGATGTGATGCGTAACACGCCCATGTATATCGACAGCGCTAGCAAGCAGCTCACCTTCCTTGATGTCGTTCCAGACACAAATGATCATCAGAAACAGAAGAACTCGAGACGTCATTGTTTCGCGCAAGAGACTTACTCACGACGCGGTCTGCAGTGCTGACCGAATGACTTAGATTTCAAAAGATCTCGTTTTGTCAAGTATATATGTGTTAGACAAACGCCCACGGCGTAAGCGCATGCGTAAGTACATGCACATACAAACTATTGAACTAATTTTTTCGAGTTTTCTTTGATTGATCAGGAAGAAGGAACAGGATTCGCAAAGAACTGGTTTTCTGTTATAGAAAGTTATAACGAATTGTTTGTGGCCAGCAAGTGTACATGTTACCCTTAGTGTTCTAGCATCCCGTTACCAGTCATCGACCTAATTTGTGACAGACAACTATAGATATAGATCGGATCTCGGAGGGCGTCACTTGTCACTCAATCCCGTAATACATTATACTTTGACAGTGTCTAGCTGCATGCATAGTACAGTACACTCATGTGCAACACTATACATGTACACATACTAAATATGCATGAGTTCAAAGAGGTCACACGAGTCAGGGTCGAGTCAGGGTCGCATGTAAGTTTTGCCGATCAAACTCTCCCCTCAGAAGTGCCTTAATTGATGTGTACTAGCTACGAAACGTATCCGTTAATTAATTAAATAAAGTAGGCGTGTCTTGTAGCGTTTTAAAGTCTAGCCCCTCATTTTTAGAGGTGACGCTCCGTTCGTGGTGTAAACGTGATTTTGTTACTTTCAGTAGTGCCACGACAAAAATAAAAAAGGCATTGAAAATAGCCTCGGACTCCCAAACCCGTGTACAGCCAATTAAAATCGGCCTTAGTAAATTTTTTGGGTCCACTTCACACACACATCCCGGATATATAGCCTGGATACGTTTAACTTGCACGTGCACGATAGACTATTCTCACGTGCACGCATGCTGGATCATGCATGATTTAGT
>CAXXBX010000182.1:0-20847 GCA_964274945.1 Dehalococcoidia bacterium
CATGTAGAAAAGACAAACGGTTATAGAAATGCTAGAAGGTGCACCTCTCTAGTGTGTGCTTCCCAAATCTCTGATTTTGGTTGCGCTTCTGAACATCGGCATTTGAATTAACCAAAAGTAATATATAGGTTTTTTACACTTTGTTTAATTAATGGTGTGCTTCGCAAATGTTAAATCTAAAACTTGACATTGTGAAATAGTTGCCTACTGACAATAAGAACTCTTATTTTAGCGTTCAAATATAAAGCTGGATTTACAATATGGGAACGCTTGAGCGTCGCGTCGCATGCGTCGTGTCACGTTGTCTTGCGTGGGAGTGGCACGCATCGCGTCACACGCGTCGTACCGTTCACAATACGATTCAGCGCGCCGTAGACGTCGCAGCCTGAATCATTGAAATGACCACTGGCGCTTCGATTTTCTACTAGCAGAACTCTGCCGGAACCTCCAGCTTGCTCAAAATCAATTTCTAGGCGTTCTCCATGAACGCAGGTCTTTGTACGTCTTGCAGTTGATCATCCACAAGC
Organism: Dehalococcoidia bacterium; assembly: GCA_964274945.1. Classification (GTDB taxonomy): domain Bacteria; phylum Chloroflexota; class Dehalococcoidia; order Lucifugimonadales; family Lucifugimonadaceae; genus CAXXBX01. Next base: position 528 of record CAXXBX010000182.1, read on the forward strand.
AAGAACAGCTCCCTACACAATCTATAGACCGCTCAACGTCGAGTACAGAGCCGAAATCAATAATCATTGCTCACGGAAGCCACACATGCATTTATAATTACAGTTGGCTGTGATTGGTCGAAATCAAGGTGCTACTTCCGATGTGATGTGTATAGCTTCCGGTTCGACGCTCAAAAGAACTTGGTCCTATTTGGACGCGTTGCGTCGCGAGCGTCGCGTAGACCATTTACAATTTGAATCGTACGACGCGACGCGACGCTCAAACGTTTGCATATTGTGAAGCTGGATTTACAATATGCAAACGCTTGAGCGTCGCGTCGCGTCACATCGCGTAGTACAAATTCAAATTGTAAATGGTCTACGCGACGCGACGTTCGACGAACGCGACGCTCGCGACGCGACGCGTCCAAACAGAACCAAGTTCTATTTGAGCATCGAATCGGAAGCTGTACACGTCGCGTCGGAAGTAGCACCTTGATTTCGACCAATCACAGCCAACTATAAATGCATGTGTGGCTTCTGTGGGCAATGGTTATTGATTTGGGCGCTGTACTCGACGTTGAGCGGTCTGCAGATTGTGTAGGGAGCTGTCCTTGCTTGTGGATGATCAACTGCAAGACGTACAAAGACCTGCGTGCATGGGAGAACGCCTAGAAATTGATTTTGAGCAAGCTGGGGGTTCCGGCAGAGTTCTGCTAGTAGAAAATCGAAGCGCGAGTTGTCAGTTCAATAATTCAGGCAGCGACGTCTACGGCGCGCTGAAATCGTATTGTGAATGGTAAGACGCGTGTGACACGATACGTGCCACTCCCACGCAAGACAACGTGACTGGACGCGACGCTCAAGCGTTCCCATATTGTAAATCCAGCTTAAGTGACTCGCTGTTACGTGCACAGTTCTAGCTGATTCAATTGCTTAGTGCATGTATTGTACAGTACAAAGCGACCTGTCGAGTGGACGGGGCTCAATAGCACCACTTCAAGTAAATTCTATGCTTTGGTGCGTAAATTCTCTTTAAAATATAAATCTGTTACATGCAGGCATCTTCAAACAGTGTTCGTGAGATGTTTCGTGAGATGTTTTCATCTCCGGCAAGAAATCCAAACGAGCTGCTTCGACCCCGACCACTTGATCGTTTAGGTAAGACATGCATATTAATTAAATAACTTTACCTGCATGCAAGCCATCTGCTCGCTTAATTAATTAAACCGTGCGTGTGCGTGTGCGTGTGCGTGTGCGTGTGCGTGTGCGTATTTCCAGATCTATGAATAGGAAATTCGCTTCATTTCAAACCGAAGCGAATAGATCTGGTAAATCTACCTTTACATGGGACGTGAAGTGCTCTCTGTGACGTTTGTTGAATGCATTTCTAAAATCATTCTTGACACAGCATAAGTCTTCACTGTCCCAATTTGAAGTGATGATGTATGATCTCAAGGTGTGAATGGCAGCTTCCATACCTCCAGTGACGCCCACAGCAACTTGACCATATGGAAGAAATAGATTTGGAAGACGAGACTTCATTGCCTTGCAGCAAACACACTCAATAGTCGACGAATGGCGTTGCCAACAGCAATAGGACGGTAATCACCCATTTTCTTACGTAATGCTGTCAATGGTGCTCCTGATAACCAAGGAGCAATGTTGAAATCAATTCTTCCAGCCAGCAGAGAATTCACCAAACAAGTTAGGTTATTGAGACACTCTTAAGCATCTGGAACTCAAGGACCTTTGATGGCGTCCAAGAGATGTTGAGCACGTAGTTGTGAGAATCCTGGACTGGAACCCCTTGGAAAAGCTTCCGGCGCAGTTAACACAGACTGGAAATCCACAGTCAAAGATGGTGGAATGTCAGGAGACCATTCTGGCAAATTGTGTACAGGATGACGATGATTTAAATCAGCAGAAGCAATGAGATCATCTGTAGCTGCACATCTCTGTGAACGCTAAGCATTCATTGCATCACTGTATTGTCCCTCCACAGTTAATTTCAGAGACTGATGAACATTAGAAGATGAGGAAGAGGGATGTACTCGATGACATTGATTATGACGTGAGTCCAACTTAGCTTCCTGCCATAGGGAACAAAGGTCACCTTGTTGCCAACGAGTGAGACGAGAGGACAAGATATCTTTGATGCCGTGACGTTTTTGCTTTTCTCCACGAGTGGGGACTTGCAAAACAGCTTTGGCAAGCATTTGAAAACGAACATACCCCCTAAAGCCCATCACTTAATGCGTGCTGTAACTCTTTGGCAAGAACTTGGCAAAATATAGGACGCACACATCTCGGAATATGAAGTACTGTGTACACTTGTAAGGTAGAATTTTCATTCATAACTTCAAAGAATGTAGTAGATTCATTTGATGGTTGAAAAAATAGAGTAGTTGCTGCTCAAATCCCTTCTAGGACCATATCTAAGTCGTTATTATCCTCAGAGGTTGGTGAAGTGTTAGAGACAGATATTGCTTCATCAGACATAGCACCAGAAGATTGAGATGGTACAGCGTTGATCACGTGACTTGGAAAATGGCAACCATCAGATGGTACACAATGGCAACCTCTTGTACCTTGCGAATGACTGCACAATTTCTAGCGTCGAGAGTAGGCAAAGCCACATTGGGAGCACACATTACGACCATGATCTTTCAAAATGGCCCGTGATGGAAGTATTCGTCTTGTGATGATCAATATTTACGTGCTGCCACATGGATATGTCCGAATAGCACGATTTAGCATAAACAGGGCAGCGGATTGACTTGTCATTTTTATCGTTGTCTGTATCCTCGTTCTCTTGTCTGCGGTTGACAAGGGCGTAGACACCGGGGGGGCTTTGGGGGCTCAAGCCCCCCCAGAATTTGAGACTTGTATTTCAAATCTTTGATACATTAAGGGATAGGCAGTACGCGTACAACACAACACTACATTTACTAATTCAAAAGAGTTTAATCAAAGTGTCCGAATAGTCGTCTTCTGCTTTCATTACGTGTAACAAACTCATTCGCAACACCTTTTATTGGTAATGCATCAGTTTTGTCCTTATGGATATGGAGTATCATAGACCAGTTGAGACGACATTCACTTATTGTAGAACGTAGCCATGTCTTGAGTCTACGGAGAGCACTAAAACTTCTTTCACTTGTGGCGTTTGTTGCCGGCATTACCAGAATGAGCTTGACTACTTTGATGACTTCAGAAAAAAACTGTCTTTCTGCACTGCTTAAGGATTTGAGGTATACGACCAGAGACCGTACATCCGTCAGTGGCTGTTCAGTACCTGCATGAAGAAGAGTGAGCTGTGTTTGAAGTCGGTCTGGGTGACTGAAATCATCACCATAAAAATTGACAATCTCTTTCAGTGCTTCCGATTGCTGGGGTTGCTGAAGAGAAGTTACAACTGTCTCTAATTTCTGTAACATGTTGAATCCTTTCTGATGAAATCTATCTTTGACTGCTGCTAAAATCAAGTCAATGGCCTCAAAGTAAGCCCTTCGATAGATCTCCTTCACTTCTACTGGATGTACTGTTGCACCTTCTCCTACCTCGAATTGTCTTGGAACTTTCCTACGTCGTGGAAGGGTAGGGGATGGCACTTGAAGTGACAATCTTTTGCGTTCAACGTACTTCCAAAATATATCAAAGCACTCATCAGATCTCATTGACTGGATAGTTGTTGTTGTAGTACTGACTAGCTTTTGGCCTTCGCATGCTGAAATAGTAGAACTCTGTAAGGATCGGGACAGGTTGTCCACTATGTTCAGCAGCTTTCTTCCAAGTTCAACACCATAAACGAAGTCAAATGTGTCCATCTGCAAAGCGATTCCTCCAATTCTAGCTCTCATCTCAGTATCCTTTGTGGCTTCTTTTGCCACATCCCAAGTCATCTGAAGTGTAGTGTAGTTTTCAGATATTGACGTTAATGCCTCAGCCCTGACCGTCCATCGTGTAGGACAAAGAATCCGTAGTCCTGGAGAGCCAGCAGTGACAACATCTTTAAACTTCTTGAAGATGCTTTCACGTTTGGGTGATTTTTTTATCAACTTAGTAATTTCATGTACGGTCTCCAGAGCACTTCGCATGACCTTGATACCTTTCAACACATCCTGAGTCGCTAGGTTTAATGCATGACCATAGCAGTGTGTGTACAACGCACGGGGCTCTAGATCATTTAGTCTTTTTGCAACGCCTGACTTTGCTCCTGCCATGTTACTAGCGCCGTCGTAGCACTGGCCTCGGCAATGGTCAATCCTTAGATTCATGCGTAACAGGATATCTTGAACTGTTGCTAGTATAGAGTCAGCAGAAGTTGAGTCTAAGCTATACAGCCCTATTACTTCCTCATGGACTTCCAGATCATCATCTACGTATCGAAGACAGAAGACCATTTGTTCAGTATTGGACAAATCTGTAGTTTCATCTACCATGATAGTGTACCACTTTCCCGATACCTTCCTAACAACATCTCTCAGAATCATTAATGCCATGATACTGAGAATTTCATTTTGTATACAGGGGCTTGTGAACTTGGCCTGGCATTTGTCTAACCATTTCCAGAGCCTCGGATTGTCTTCAGCACGCATAATGAGGAGTTGCATTAAGTTGGAATCCCTTTCAAGAGCGACACTACCTTCAGGTTTAGACCGACCACGCATGGCGAGACCTTGCCGAGCAAGGTATCGAATGCAACTAATAATTATCTGTAACATATTCCTATTCTCAACCATTTCTTCTGCATAACCTTTCCCTAGCATTTGCCCAACATTCTGTTCCTTGCCAACCACCATATCCATAGCATCACGATGAAAGACTGATTTCTGATGTTTTTCAAATTTAGTGAGTGCTTTCTTCCAGTCTGTAAAGCCAGTTCTCACGAATTTATCGTCCAAGTTCCCAGCGCGCAGAGCAACTGAGCCTAAGTCCTTCTTCTCCGCCACCTGGCAGTAGAAGCAGAAGACTTTGTCATCTGCTTCTTGATAATGCAACCACGGGTATCTTCTATACCAAGAAGAACAGAATGCTCGCTGCTGCTTAGCAAATGTGCGATATGGGAAGGACAGCAAGGGTTGGTGAGGACTCCAAGGCATCAAGGTGGGCTGAGGCTGGGCGCCAGCAACCGGTCTTGTCTCGGAGGCATCAGTTGCGTCGGGCTGGTGAGAGTGGTGGCCGCTTTCAGAACTTGTAGAGGCTGGTCCAGCCACGTTGCTAGTTTGGGCGTGCTCTTGGGCGTCTTCTTCACCTGAGACATTGCTTTCATGGTCAATGCCAGTGGGATAGTTAGTTACACTTCCATCCGGTTGTTGCGCTTTCCGCAGCCACGCTATCAGAGACATTGTGATACGGATGCAGTCGGGTGATGAACGTGCACTGGGCGCATGCGCAAAAGCACAATTAGGCCTCTTGGTTAAGCCCCCCCAGTTTTAGAATTGTGTCTACGCCCCTGGCCGTTGAAGTGAGTGAGCCGGATTCCATGATTCTCGATCAAGGAACCACAAACACCACACCAGTAACGTTTAAACTCTGTGAGCTGACCAGCGGCTAAGTGACTAAGGCAAGCAAACATCTTAGATGTAACCAGATGGCAAAGAACCCTCACAACCCAATAGTCAAGAAATTTCGGAACTGAATCGACGAACCGAAAGATCAAACAGGAGACAGATTCAAACTACGCGCATCTTGGTATATAAATTATAATTACTCTAACCAAATTAGTGTTATATTGATTCAGTAGTTTGTGTAGCCTCCTCTAGCGAATGACATTGTTTACTTTTGTAATCATGCTGTCAACAAGGGTTTGTGTTCTTGTGGCATTATTCCACTCTTTCTTCAAGCATTCCCACAGCTCTAACGTGTTGCATGGCAACTGCTGCTGCACAACAGGCGCAAGATAATCCCATATGTACTCAATTGGATTAAGATTGAGCTGGCCATGGACTAAGAGAGTTGTAGCCATTGTACTGGAACCATTTCAAACACTTTCCCGGTGAGATGGAGCATTGCCATGCATAAGTGTGACGTCACCGTGACCTAGTTCAAACTCGTAGATTTTTTGTAGTAGCCGATTTTCAAGAATGCAGATGTACTTTTTAGCGTTTAACCTCTCGTTGACGACGCGTTTGGTTGGGCTTTTTATAGCCTCGTACCAGACCCTCTCCTTGCCTGTGGTGTCTCGTATGATGAGAATGCTGGAGATGTTGTGTCATATAGGGCACAACATTGCGAGGAGAGGGTCTGGTATGAGGCTAGGCTCTTCCATCCTCTCCCAGAAGAGGCTCCATGTGCACGCCCCTCTTCCAACTTCTACAGCTCTGCTGCTATGGTTGGAAGAGCACACCCCTCTTGTACTGGAAGAAGTTGGAAGAGGGACGTGCTCTTCCAGACTCTTTTGGAAGAGACTGAAAGATGCCAATTGAACACACCCCAAGGCAATGTGACCAGTGCCATTCCTCATTATGCAGCCCTACACCATGATACTACATACACATTCACCTTGCGCTACGGTCTGCGACACAATCACCTTGCAGCTGCTCTCCTGGTCTTCTTACCCACACGCAACAGCTAGTAGGAAACAATTCAAATTTGCTTTCATCTCTCCAGATTAAGCGTGACCAATCGTCAGTTGCCCAGTTTCTGTGGTTCTATGCAAATCCGAGGAAGTGAACACGATGCTCAGCTGTAAGGCATGGCTTCTGTCTAGCAATGCAGCCAAACAATCCAACCTCTCGGAGACGCCTTTAACTGTGGAGATGGAAATGTTTGCTCCATTGGTTTGCAAAAATTCGGACCTACTAGTAACCAAGGGTGTTGTAGTCAATTGTCGATTAGAAAGAGATATTCGGATCAGCTTGTGATCATGGAAGTCATCTCGGGAATTCACTTTGTTTCCGTACTTCCAGCTTCTTGTTGCCTTCTCGTTATGTTGAAACTGTTTTTGACTACAACCAACATGTTCATTTATTTGCCTCTTCTTCCCACAGCACGACGAGTTTTCCACAATTCTCAGGTGACGTTGTATCTTTCCTAACCTTTCCTTTCTAAGATAGTTCTTAGGCAATTTGCTCAAATTAGTGAAAGAAATTTCAGCTGAATGATAGGTAGACTAGTGGACAAAGTGTAGCAACTGGGCAGGAAAAGCGCTAGCTCTGCCAAATAGAAATAGCTACTATAATATCTAAAATTGTATTGCTCAGATAGCATTGCTACTGTAATGGTAACATGCAAAAATTCTGCAGTTTTCTCTCGCAAACAAAAATATAGGAAAATCCAGCGTACATGTCATTGATTAGTCAATACCACAAAACATGTTCTGTGGGAATAGTGATGACAAATTATTGAATTCAGTCTAAATCAGCAATTACTATGAGTGAGTAATCCTTTTTGACCGATACTGTATATGATGGTTGTCTACTGCTTTCAAGATGGAGGGAGGGCGAGGAGATGGAGGGATGGGAGGGGAGATTGAAGGAGAGAGGGGAGATGGAGGGAGGAAGGGGAGATGGAGGGAGGAAGGGGAGATGGTGGGAGACGAGAGGGAGTGGGGAGAGAGAGCAGGAAAGAGAAAGGAGAGGGGAGAGGATGTGTTTCCTTACTAAACTTTTACTAAACTGTTATCCTTTCGTTTGATTCACCGTTTTGAGAATAATATATATTTTTTGTTGGCAGATGTTGATTTTGTTTCAGATTATCTGACTTCTGAAGACAAACGCAGATATGAAGAGGCTTGCAAGAAGGGCAAGGTCAGAGTGATTCGTGTGCTGTGCGATACTATAGGGGAGGAGGACGCAGGCAAGTCTTGTCTTGGAGATTCAATAGCGGACAAACCATTTATTGAAAACCGACAAAGTACCGAAGGTGTCAAGCTTAGGGTGATGAGACATGTGATTGGTGACAAAACCAACTGGAAGGAATTAAAAGATGAAAAGGAGAGGCAAAAGCATATCAGCAGGCTGTTTGCAAAGGAATACGTAATTCAACGCAGTCAGAAATCGGAATGTAAGATGCCAAACCAGCAAACAAACTACGAAGAAGCAACACCGACAGGTGATGTTACAAATGCTGACTTCAAGACGAGTAGCACTGTGTCAAGCCATGATGAAGATATTGAATTAGAAGTTAATTTTGCTGAGCAAGATGTTGTTGCGGAAAATGATAAATATGTGGATTTCCAAGGTGCCAAAGAACTAGATGCAGATGTACAAGAGGCTATCTCTATGATGGAGAAAGACAAAGAGGAGATACGCAAGTGCGAAGATATGATTATAGTCACGATGATGGACAGAGGAGGTCAAGATCAGTTTCTTTCTACACACGCTGCTCTTATGGCCGACAGCGCGTTTCAATGTACCACCTGTCTTTTGGTTTTTGATGGCTCTAAGCCACTGGATGAAAAGGTGTCTGAATCTAGACTTCGTCATTCAGATGGAAGCTATAGTACAAAGCCACGTGATATCGCTACCACAAGAGCCGACCTTATTCGCTACTATTTTACAGCTCTGTATGCTGCGTTTCCAGCAGGTAGAACGCGGAATAGGTTTTTTGGCAAAGGGCGTGTCAACCGACCACCTGCAACCTTCCTTGTCTCTTCCAGAAAAGATAAAACACAAGGCAAAGGTGACTTCATCGAACGCCAAGAACGCATTGTGCGAGAAATTATCGCTGAGCTGGACTTTGGTGATCACATTGTTTCATTTGGTGAAGATCCATATGAAGTGTTGTTTCACGTGGACAATACCAAGTCAGGAACTGACGATCCAGATCCTACGATTGTTCTGATCAAGAAAATGATCATTGAAATGGCTTGTGAGTACTGGAATGAAGAAGACATGATCCCATTGCCATGGGCCATGCTGGATAAAGGTCTTGGCCGGTTGCAATTGGCTGGTCATAAAGTTCTTGATATTCAGGATGTTTACAAATTAGCTGCGAGTGTATGCTACATCTCGTCTAACGAGGAGTGTACGCTAGCACTACGATATCTTTGCAGTCTTGGAGCAATAGGATTTTATCATAACGTTGTTGCTCTGAAAGGGAAAGTTTTTCCCAATCTTCAGTGGGTTGCTGATGTGCTGTCCATTTTTGTGACAGTTCTTGATGGTGCAAATGTTCCTGTGGATTTGTTGCACTCACTGAACCGGCTACATAATGAAGGTATAATGTTGTGGAATCTTGCAAAATTTCGACTGCAAAAGGCCGGAGTTGAAGTCGCTAATTATAATGTTATTCTCAATTTGTTGCATCTTTTCGATGTCATTTGTGGAACGTGTTCAGCTATGTCAGAAGTTGCAGCCAGTAATGACAATAATAGTGTTCAGTGCAATCAGGACTTTTATGTTCCCTGCATGGTCATCTCGGATGTGACTGAGATTCCTTTTGCGTACCCATCAGCCTTGTGCTCATCTTCAACTCTTCCACCTCTGTTTATCACTCCAAAAGGCTTCAAAAAGTTCCTCAAGCCTCTTTTTTACCGTCTTGTAACTCGTATGGTCAACATATACTGTGAGGGTCCACTTCTTAGCAGAAAGCAGGCGATTATTCATCTTGATCAAGATGTGGATCTGGAGTTGGTATACACTGAGGAGGCCGTTATCGCTACCATTTATCCTCCCAAAGGCAAACAGCTACCTCATGAGCAAGTTCTTGGTCCACTTTGCAGTAGTACACGAGAGACTCTCAAACGTCAACTTACTGAAGCCAAGAAACGAGGAATGGATGGCTTCCTGTTTGAAGTCTGCTTTCATGATGCAGTTGATGAAGATCGGGTAGAATATGATCCTGAAAGGCTTGTATCATTTGATCGATACGTGAAGAAAGAAATTCTGCTTGACAAGAAAAGAAGGAGCATCGTTCCTCCTCCACGTCTTGATGTGTGGTGTTACACGAGCTCATCTCAAGGTAGGAATGTAGCATAGGTAACAATATATTTATTTTGAATTATGGTAGAACAAACTTTAAAAATAGTTTATTGATGTAATGCAACAAAGTCTGACGCAAGGTTTTGAACTGCGTATTGCTGTCAGATCTGCAGTTTAGCTTATAAAACTGTATTAGAAATAGCAGAATTGGAACAATTTGTTTGACTTTGTTGCATGGATGCATGGATGCAGTTCTACAAGAGATTATAGCATGTTGAATTAGAGAGATTCATCTCTCGATATAATAAACTGTCGAATTCGTTGGTGGTAGGTAGTTTTGGTAGATATACACGGAGAACAGAGAAATGTCAGAAACATGCATGTTGTAAATCTTTTAGCTGGGATAAGAAGCATGAGATATCTAATTTGTGTGTAGAAGACAGACACTTCTTACATTGTAGCAAAATAGGCATGATACTGCTTGCTTTGCTACTGCATTGTATTCATGTATTCATGATTGGGTAATAAACTTATATTGGCTGTAACCTTTATTATGCTTTATTAGAAATGTAAAGTGCAATATTTAGTTGTCAAGTTAGCTAATTCAGAAATACTGCGTGTCTAGTTACAGGTGACAGTGAAGCTGTATCTAGCCATACACTTGAGATGAGGTCAGTCGACAAAGTGACTGAGACACAAGTAGTCGACGTGGCTACTGAGATTGGCACAGATTGGCCTCAATTTGCCGCTCTCATTCGTCCACATATGTTTTCAACCAAAGTGATCAAGGAAATTAGACAAGATAACGGGTCAACATTTGAACAAGCTCGAGCAATGCTCGAAAAATGGTCTAATGCCTTGGATAGGGATGCTACGTGTTGCAAAGTTATCATAGCCCTATTGAGAATGGAATTGAAACATCAGGCTGTTTCTGTATTTTCTAGAGAATTAGTAGAACACGTTGAACAAAAATATTTACAATAATTTTTATTGGAGATGCAGACATTGAATTAGCATTTTTACGTATTTTTTGTTGTACTGAAACCTCTTGTGTTACTCGGTGACTGGCTAGTTTACTAGTTTAGATTTTACTTATTTTACTGTTACTGTATATGTACATAGAATTATGTTAAATATATCTCAAAGGTATTGATTTAGTTACTAATGTGTGACCATCGTCCGGAAGTATGGCGCCGCGGGAAGGGGTTTGGCTACGCGAGACTAAAATTAGTTCTGCACTGCAATGCATTGACACTGCGAATTAAAAGTTTCCGTGTTCGTGTAAGACTTTAGTTAGCTAATTAATTGAGATTCAGTGCTCTAGTAACTCTAGACATGGTCATTTTACGTCGTAGACTTCAGCAGGATAGCACCCACGGCTTGACAGCAGCTAGGTGTACTGTACACGTGTGCACACTGAGAGGGCGTGGATTGATCGTGCAGTTGATATCAAGAGAACTATGCTAATTTCGTGATGTCTGGCAGCACGTTGGTGGAGAAGCAAAAGGGACACACTCGAGTACGACAACGACAAAAATTTCGTTGGTGCGGGAGAGTTTGGAGAGGTGTTCCGTGCCACACTGCGACAAACGGGCGATGTGGTCGCCGTGAAAGTCCTCAACACACCTCAGCGCCTCAAACAGATGTACATACACGTTGTAGAGAGTTCTGTGTAGAGTTTTACGTAGTTTGTGTTTATTAAGTGAGTTGGATGCTCTCATGAAAGAGGCGAGTATTCTTCAGAGACTGCGGGGACACGTCAATGTCGTGCAACTGAAGGGCATCTGTGTCAACCCGCGCCATTATGCTCTCGTACTGGAATATATTGATAACGGAAATCTAGAAGACTTGCTGCTGCATAAACGAGAGAAGCAGCTGATTGTGAAGGAGTGGAGCTGTCGTTGTTGCATGGGGTTGGATGTGGCCAGGGGAATGTTGTATATTCATAATCAGAGAGATCCGATCACTCATAGAGACTTGAAGAGCTCTAATGTGCTCGTGACGCAAAATTATCGCTGCAAGGTGAGGGCATGTAGGTTGTGTTGTAGCCAGAAGTTTGTGGAGTGAGTAGGTTGGGGATGATGAGTTGGCTTTCACTTTCATTAGAGTAAAGAAATGCGCTGTTAGCAGTAGAATTAGTTGTGTTTTAAAGAAGTGATCTGAATGACAAGATACTTTCAACTGACATGTTGTGTCTAGACTAGGTATTAGGGTCTATCGATGACAGATCATGTCTAGTTGGTGAATTGCTGCATTATGACTAGTTGAGTTGTTGTTGTTGTTGTTGTTGTTGTTGTTGTTGTTGTTGTGTTTTGAAATCCTGCTCTTTATGTGATATTACACACATTGGGCCAGGCAAACTTGATTAACAGTTTATCGTCCAGCCTTTTTACAAGGATATACGAGGGGACGGTCATTATTCATTATTCGTATATAAGCATATTACCATTGACTGGCACTAGAGGTCTGAACGGTTTGCTATCAAGTTTTGCACGTATTAGTATTGATAAAATCCGTTTATTATACATTCAAACCTCCCTAATCCGGGCACTTGTTCCAGCGCATATCATTCTTTGGGACTTCGAGGGTAAGCACTTTGGCAAGAAATTCCCTGTATAAACACTCAATTCTCAAGCCCATCTTGACTATCACATGCTAATGCGTAAGAGAACACTATGTAACTGTAGTACAAAGTACACATGTACATTACTGTGTAGTACAAGTGTGTACTATACATGCATACTGTATGCAGACGTGGTATGGCGTTCCCCAAACCTTACATTAGAATGATGTGGGATTCCAAGGATATAATGCACGTTAGCTACAGCTATCTCTATCTTCAGGACATTTCTATAATCCAGACAGCGGCTGGTCCATACTCTCCGGATTTAGGAGGTTTGAGTGTATTTTTAATTTCAACAGGCGCTTGTTGACTCTAACAAAATAAGCACAATTATTACAATGAGATAATATATTTTAGAGCTCTTTGGCAGCATTAGTTTAGTTGAGCTCCCACAGTGAATACAGATAGGTCCATCTTACCTATACAGACAGTGTAATAATGAATAATGAAACTTAATATTTTGTTTTTCCAGAATATGGTATTGGAGGTGACGATAAACTGTGAGTTTGCCTGGCCTTGTATTCATTAGTTGATAAGTAGTGGATGTATGCACTCAATAGAAGCAAACGAAGCACAGTGAGATTTGATTGATGATTACCTGAAGCATTTCTTATCTAGAAAGACAAATTGCAATTGTTAATCTTTTGTATCGTTTACCGGTTTTTGGGCTTGTATGTTACCTGTCTTTAGATGTCTGATTTTGGGCTGGCCAAAATGCGTGGCATTTCATCTCAGACTACCAGGAGATCTCGCCGAGGTCGTCAAAATCCATCAGGAACGTTGTCATTTATTGCTCCGGAACGATTCACTGGTGATACAGATCCTACCAAAGGACAGAAAATTGATGTTTATGGGTAAGACTCTCATGTTCAATGTGTATTACTGACTTCATGTTTCTTTGTTTGTATGTAGATTTGCGATTGTGTTGTGGCAGCTGAAAGAAATGGCAAGGCCATATGAATGTTAGTATTTCTCTAATGTGGCACATTGTCTCTCATTTGTTAGTATCCATTCCTTTGCTAGCTGAGAATTCTGCTTCTGTTATTCGTGAGAACGTAATCTCTGGTGAACGGCCAAAGATAAGTGAAGATCGTAACTGTCCATTGGGGTTAGTAGAGCTCATCACAGTTGCTGGAGTAAAAGTCCTGATGCCAGGCCAGACTTCATGCGTACGTTTACTCACATTTATTGTGATGATTATGTAAACAAAACAAGTAATGAGTTTGATTATGAAGATGGGATCAGTGTTTAATTAAGGTTGATGTAGGTAAATTGTATTTACTTTGTTACTGTAAGTTTGGGGTAGGTAACATTGTGTTTGTGTGTGTGTGTGTGTGTGTGTGTGTGTGTGTGTGTGTGTGTGTGTGTGTGTGTGTGTGTGTGTGTGTGTGTGTATGTATTGCATGTATTAGTTTTTCGCGAGTGCTTAGCATTCAGTTGTGTTTTCATTTAGACATTAAGAACCAACTTGTTGAAGTCGTACGTTCTTTTGAGTCTGACACTACCACCAGTTCAGTGTCCATGAATGCAAATAACGCATTTCATGCATATTCATCCAGAGGCGGTCCAGTTGCTACTCCTGTTGACACCATCAATGCAGAATCATTACAAGGCTTTGGATCTGGAATCGGTTTTCCACAGCCTTCAACTTTTTCATCGTCGGGAGTTGTTGGCATGATGGAGTATCAACATCAATCCATTGAGATTGGTAGTATGCCTCCCACGATGTCTCACATCAATCAACCGGTTGGATCACAGTATTTGACTACCGGTTCAACACACGATTTACAGCAAGCACACTTGACATCGGGATCATTTGATCATCAATCACGTATAATGTCAGCTGGACAATTGGTGTCTGCACCAGATCAGACGTCAGCCCCTTCTAGTACTTTCACGTTGCCTCACAGTCAAATGATGAGAGATGCAGTTGCAGAAGAAGTACCATTACCTGGTGTAGCACCTCCGGTTGTCCCAGATGTCTCAGGTAGTTGCTGTTTGTATAGCAGGATCAGCATACTATGCATGTTACACTAACATTGGTTTATATCTTAGATCACTTTTGGTCATTGAAATATAACTGGCAGCTACTGCTTGATAATGTGGTCGTAGATTATGTCATCGATCAGATGTTCAGTCAAATCAGCATGTTTCAATGGATGACATGGAGAAAATAACGTCTCCTCGCACTCAATTAGAGAAAGCGAAACAGCTTCTGTACTGGCTTATGGGTCATAGTGCAAACGAGTACCATGTTTTTCTGGATGCACTCAAGGAGTCACAACGTCATCTCTACGCTAGATTGATTGTTCCCGTTCCAGAAAGGTACAAAATGAGTCAGCCTGTTGGAGCGGACAGTCGCGTTGTTTACCAACCTCCTCATGCATCGCAGTTGCCTCACCAGGAAGCAGGAACAGCTGGATACAGACAGTCTGTACTACCACCGACTACGTCTGAAGCACAACTTGTACGGCCACCACCTGTGATGCCCACAGTACAGCCACAAATGCAGCAAATGCCTCCTACAAGACAGCCACAAATGCAGCAGTCGGTTGGTCTTCCCAATGCACAACAAATGCCACCTCAAGGACAGCCACAAAGGCAGCAGCCTGTTCGTCTCACCAATGCACAACAAATGTCATCGTCGCATCACAGTGGGAAGCAGCCAGCAGCTTTTACGGCCAGGGTGGGAGATGAAGGAGGCAGTCAAGTGGTTCAAGGAGCTTCTGGTTTTAGAGGTTTGGCTCGACAAGCTGTTCCTGTGATGCGACGTCATTCAATAGAGGAATGTATTCAGGCACTTGGTATGCTCAATCTAACATTTTGTAAAACGCTATCAGTATGTAAGAAAAGAGATGAGCGAAATGTGTTTTTATTTATTTTTGTGTTTTCATTTATTTTGTATGTTTATTTATTTATGTGTTTTAGTTATGTTTAATGTGTCGTTTTTGTTTTATGTACGACACACACTTTATGTGAGTTATGCCATGTTGTGCTAAGCATAATTGAGTTGATAATGTTTTATTTTGTTGTCAGGCAATAATGAAGAACTAAACGAGTACAACAGTCGTCAACTTTTCATGACGTTGTCAGAAAATTTAGGTCATGATTGGAAGTCGTTTGCACGATATTTGAGTTTGACAACAGCTGCTATTGAAAACATCGAGGCAGACAACCCAATTCAAAGGGAACGAAGTTGTCAGGTTCTTATCCAGTGGACAAGGCGAGGAACCGCTAGTGGGACAGCATTGTATAATGCAATCATGGCTGTTGATCCTAGTGGGGCACTCATGGAACAGTTGCTGGTTACTAGGTTGCACGTTGAGTAGACTTTATATGCCTTTTTTAAATCGTTTGTTTGTGCTTTTGTTTGTATCAGTTAGACTGCATTTGCTAGCAATGTGTCGTATTTCTTATGAATTGGGATGATTGAGATGTTAGTGGATGTTGAAACGTTGTTTGTCTTTCTGGAACGTTTGCATGGATAGTTTAGGGCTTACCATTGAAGGTTGTGTAGATTAACTGTTTTATTGTTTGTCCAGTGTGCGTAGTTTGTAGATTATATTGGTTGGTTGTAGAGTCAGCTTTGGTGGACGTTGATATATCACTGCTAAGTGTGGGTAACAATGTAGTTTGCAAGGATGTTTTAGATTGCCAGTGAAAAGCCTTAGCTAGATGCACACAGTAGAATTAACGCAAGTAGATTGTTTGCTTGACAGCATGACGGTCCCAACATTTTAAATAATTAACTAACACTAAACAGCAGAGTGGGTATGACGAATATTCTGCTTTCACTTTTTCTGTGAAACGCACTCGCCAACATGCATCAGCAGCGTGATCCACCATCCACCGGCGTGTAAGGTCTGGGACTGAGGAGGCTAGAGTCTCCGCAAATCTCTGTAGGTGTGTCAAGCAGAAACGCTGTTTTTCCCTTTAGAAGTTCCCAAACAGTCGGCTTTAATCAGGCGCGTACCGTGGCATGGGCTAAATGGGCTATAGCCCCCCCAGTTTTTGTGGGCGTTTCCCATTTTGTCTATATATCTGGTAGTTCCAGTCTCATCAGCAGAATCTGAGCGTTCCTTTTCTACTCTCCGTCGTCTAAAGACTTGGCTTAGGAGTTCTATGGAAGAAGAAAGACTTGCAGCTCTGGCCTTACTAACAGTTGAGAGAGAAGAGGTATTGAAGTTAGAGGAAGCTATTGATGAACTCATAGAAGAGTTCTGTGCAAGAGGAAACCGCAGGATGATTTTTCAGTAAATAGGTGCTTGTTTAGTCTGCTCCATACTGTATATATGTATACGAGTAAACGTAATACTTTGTGGTCTGCATTGTTGCTACTAATACAATTTTTGTCAAAGGGGCGTGTCAGTGTTCGGGTATTTCGGCCCCCCCAATTCCAATGGCCACGGTACGCCCCTGCTTTAATCCTAAGTGTGTGCATGTACAAGTTTTACGGACGGGACGCTTGTGTGAAACAGCAATGCGTAGGACGTAACTGTTATCATAATAGAGGGGTAATCCCCATACGTAAGCGCTCGTGCCTATTGTTCTTTGTTCGCGTTCAAGATGACATGGTTGCTACTTTTTCTCACTTTGGCTGCCATTTCTAGAGTGCCAGCAAGACCACCCGCAGGTATTACAATGTTTGAGCTGTCTAGAGCCTTAGTTTGCCCAGTAACAATATAGCATTCATTCAGTGCATGCATGTCATGTCACGCGTATTCTGAGCTCGTTAGTTTATCGTAGCGAGTGCGCTGCTGCTGTGTATCGACACAATAGCAGTACACAAACCAGCAAAGCGCGAACAGACAAGTGTGGATGGTTCTAATACTGTACCATGAGGTGCCACAACTAAGTAGACCGAAAAAGTGGCAAAATGCTGCATGCATTGAGTCTCAATGTATATATTTGAGGTGGTGAGGAAGTAAACAAAACGTCCACCGACTCCACCAGGTCATCAGCAAGAGTTGAATGGTTTCGATATGGAAACTCCTACCTCTGGCCCCATTCGACATTTAGGAGCAAGCGTTCTGGGTATACAGCACCAGTCTGTCGCTACAATAGGAAGACACTTACCAGTAGTACACCTAGGGGAACCTAGCTCAGTGTGCTACAGCACGATGTACTCTAGAAGCAATAGTCTATGCACTTGATACGATGTCTCTGCATGCATGGAAGGTCACTAGGCACTTGTTTTTAGCAGAAACGGCACGCCTAGACCGCGCGCACAATAGTCACTATTAGTATATGCATTTGAGCAATAGTCACTCTGTAAGCACTTGTTTTAGCAGAAATGGTACGGTCTACTCCTACATCAGCCTGGCAACTAATAACAAGACGACCGATCGAGTTTGTACAAGGTATGGCATCACTATGTATTTTGGCCACTCTGCTGTAATTACATAGCGCTACACTGCCAGGTTTTAGGCAGAAATCAGATTGCCAGGCACTTTCTAAAATGGTAGGGCAACGCCCACATTTCATATTGCTACTAATTAATTGGGTCTATCGCCATGTCTTTCGATATCCTAAAGTAATGACGTCATTAATGTGTTTGCTCCTAAAGCCAGAAAACGAAATTGTAAACGAAGTTTAACTTAATAGATGCATGTATAGAGTCTATAGTTGCATGAGCACATTATCTAGGTTTAGAGCCATGACCAAGCAATGACATTGCATGCATAATTATCGCTCCTTGGTTCTAGTGTGTTTTGAAAGAGAGCTAGCAAAATGCTTGGAAACTGATGTAGAATACTTGGTTACACACTCCGCTAGGCGACTACCACGCATGCACTAGCCTTTAGGGTAATTAATTAATTAGAATGTGCTTTTGGTCTACACTTTTTGCGTTTACTTATCAAATAAGATCGTAGTGTAGTGTAAAATAGAAAATCCACCAACCTTTGAACAATTATGACATTGAAGACATGACTAAAATGTGCCCCCAAATTAAATTTTTTGATGGCCTCGCAATACCACTGTAACAGTTAGAGCTAGAGGGAGGGACTGGCTGCGTGATACTATATATAAGCTAGAGCTAGGTCATACGTAAAATAAAAAAGAAAGAATTAACATACTGCCAGTGTTCAGAGGTTACACCTGAACCATGCCTTTTTACCTTAACCTAATTCCTGCATGTCTGTTTCACATGACACTACAGGGCCGGATCCAGAGGGAGGGGTTAAGGGGGTTAACCCTCTCTTTTCCAATAGGCGTGGTTCAATAATTTTATATAATTTTATTAGAAAAGAGAAAATTAGTAATGCTATAAATAACTGCTAACAGTAAAACCCCTCTTTAAAAATTTCTTGGATTCGACGCTGCACTAAAAAAGGTTTTATGTACATTGGCCTCGGAACCTCAAACGATTTGTCGCGACGGAAAGCGGACTTCGAGTCACCTGCAAAAATTGCACATATTGTAATTAAAAATACCGTGAGATTGCTACAAATATGGTTTATTAGTTTGAAAATTGTTGTTACAGGGCACAATCTAACGGTAAATATGACTGTCTTTTCTGACGGTATGATGGCAAAGAATGGAGTGGTGAAAGAAGGCTCTAACGTGACCATCATCTGTTCGGCGGCATACTCTAACAAAGAAGCATTCTATCTGTTCGAAATTGTGCACTACAATAACAGTTACAACAAAGCAGAAGAACGTTTTGATGTCATTACTAATTCATCACACGTCTCATACACTATATCCAGTATTACAATGGATCAGTTTGGCAAGTATGTGTGCGGTGTTCTTGCAGCAGGCAAGCGGCAGTATCAGGTTTGGATGTCTTTTTAGCTGACTGGTTGCACAGAGTGGGCTGACGTTAATTAATAATTATCTTTTATAATTGTCAGGTTTTTTATAAATTTCAATACATCATGGTTTTAGTTGCTCCAACTCTTATTCCATACAATGCAACGGCAGTTGAAGGATATCGTGCTGTTCTCTATTGTTCTGGCAAATACTTTGACTCTATTGAATGGAAATCTAACAAACGGGATGTATACAACGATTCACTAATACGCTTCAATGGGAACAGAAAAAACAAAATGGTCATTGAAAGGATTTCTCGTGAATACGCTGGCATTTACGAGTGCAGAGCGGTTACTAAAGGAATAGTGACAAACGTTGTCGCTTATCTGGAACTGACTGTCTTCTGTAAGTGATATTTTCGATGTGTATATACGCAGACAGACAAAGCACAGTTGGGAAGGCAGCTAATAAAAATATTATAAACGAATTAAGGAGCGAAGATTGATGGCTTTCTATTCGATAGACGGCATGACGAACTTCCAGACAATGTATACGTTGACTGCATGATGGTGTGCTAGAATGACATCAACTCAGCTGGAGCACCCTGCACAACGATGACCATCACCATCAGCATCCATACTTCTTGAAACAATGACAAACGAACAAGATCTAGACATTTGATGACACATTGTAAGACTATGAATCTTCTAGCACGCATCAGTTTCTGAGGGGTAGGTGCACTATGTGGTATACCGGATGGTCTCCCACATCCAGCCTGTACTCATTCGCTATTGACGGTACAAACACCGTCAAGAAACTGGAAATTCCTGCTTCTCCACGTATTTTCGGTCTCAAAAAGGGTAGGCGCGCTCCTGTTGCGCCATGCACATATAGATTGGATCCGCCACTGTATAATCAAACTTGACAACTAGACCACAACGAACAGTCAAACTTTCAGACATTGGAGTAAAGCTAACTGACGAACGAACAAATCTTTCTTACCGCATTAGGCATGTATTTAACTTAATTAACTTTAGTCATAGCTGTACTGGTTTGTTTAGATGCGCCAAGTATCTTGCAGCATCCGTCTAACAAA
>CAXXBX010000183.1:0-107500 GCA_964274945.1 Dehalococcoidia bacterium
TGTTCTGTTGTGCTAACATCACATGTCTCATCAGCCATTATTCTTAGAAAGTCTGCTTCATTTGCATTTTGTACAATTTTGTTTCTAATTATATGTGCAAGACAATCTATAAGCTGGTTATGAATTTGCGGTGAGAGGTATGTCGCATTTCTTGGATCTACCATTAATTTAACTTATCAGTTAATTAAAAGTCAATAAGAAATGGGCGTGTTCTGTACCATCCGTGAAGTCTAGCTCTCCATTTCTAGAGGTCACGCTATGTCCCTGTATAGACTACAAACTCCATAGCTTTCACACTCTGGGCACATCTGGTGCCAAAGGTGCTCTACTGTCACTAATTTTGGCACTATACCAACAAATTTGCACACCTGAGACAGTTGCTACTCTGACTTCTAGTACATGAAAACTACAAGCACACTGTAATGGTGTCATACAGGTTGAAAAGTGTGAGCATCAACTTTCGTTATCAAGGTAGGGTGTATGAGGTTCAGTAAAGAAAACGTTTTTTTGTGAAAGTTGACAAAAACAGATTGACGGTCCTTTATCTGATGCAGTGAATGCAGCATCACAACTCCTAACTGATGCAGATACACTATATACACAGTAGGCAACTTTGCATTGTCACAGAGCAGGGCATAATTTACTTTTTCTTTTTTACGTAACAGTATTGCTACACAAATTGCAACTTAAGTAGCAGTAATGCAAAATATCGTTGCAACCATGTTTTTGCAAAACAAAGCATTTAATTAACCCAGACAGTGTATGCTACTGGCACAAGTTCATGTGGAAAAGCTGTGCTGTCTGTACTTCTCGTGTTTCTGTGTACAGTGCTTTACATAACTTGGAAAGGTCCCATGCAACTACACATTGCATGATATTTTAGTTGGTGTTGAGCTTCTACATGCATTAGCTCTACTGTACAATAGAAGTGCAAGTACATTGACTACACTGTTACTTACTTCGGTTCCTTTTTATACCTTGTTAGGTACGTAGCTACATTGGAAGTCTCAATAGCTATTTTGTTTCAAGTTCTGTTGCCATCCCTTCTGCTAATGAGATGATAGTTTCAGCACGTGTTCTGCTAACGTGCTTTAGTCTCATGTAGTGCACAGCATGACCACTCAAGTAGAGATGGTTCATAATTGAATGAAGCTATACTATGTACAATAACATAACAATCAGCGGGACTGTCGAAATGACGAGAATCGGTACGAGTCGTGACTTCGTTAGATACGGAGCTGCCGTGTTTCATGCACCTGTTCCCCGAAACGCCAGCAACGTCTTCGAAGAGACGACGTTCAGCGGGACTGTCGAAATGACGAGAGTCGGTACGTACGAGTCGTGACTTTGCTACATACGGGGAACGGATTATCTGGGTGAGTACTGAATGTGACTTCCAGTTCTGCTCTGATGGATTTGTCTAACTGCACGTGACTTCATTTCGGACGGCACAATATCCAGGAGTGCTATACGATTCGTCTAACTGCACGTGACTTTATTTCATTCAACGGGACAGCGCAATATCCGGTACTGATATACCATTGCAAGTGTATACGCGACATTTTTATTCACTGCAATCATTCACGATAAACATCACCTATGATACCATCAAACGCATTTCTAGATACTTTCTGCTATAATCTCTACCTATAAAGGCAACTTGTCTCTCCTCCACTTCCGTGTTGTATTGGCTCTATCACAAACGTGTGTGTCAACTGCGGCGCTATGAAGTGGAAAGGAGAAGCACCTGGCATGTGTTGTCCCCCGGGCGAAGCCGGGCATTGGAGCTTGTATATATATGAAGCAGAGGTGTCTGTCTGTCTGTCTGTCTGTCTGTGTGTCTGTCCGTACGAGCGTTTCTCAAAAACGGCGAGTCCGATCTTGGCCGAATTTGGCTCGCGCACGCCGAATTTATTCGGGTCAAAAGTGAGACTGTGGTCGTCTTCCTGACTTCTCCCACGACGACGCCATTCCTGCCGATCGCACCCGCTTCCGCTCGCGCGCGAATATCTCTGGAACGGCGCATCGTATCTCCATCGAATTTAGACTGCCCGTTTCCGACGTCGGACGGTACGCGCTGAGCGTGTCGTTTATTGCGGGCGACGCCGGGAAATGGAATATATTTTTGCTGATATCCGGGCCTTGAAAAAATACGCCCACAGTCGTTTGCCAGTCTACGAGAGTCGAAGAGCTGCCGTGTTTGATTCACCTGTTCCCCGAAACGCCAGCAACGTCTTCGAAGAGACGACGTTCAGCGGGACTGTCGAAATGGCGAGAGTCGGTACGAGTCGTGACTTCGTCAGATACGGGGAACGGATTATCCGGGTGAGTACTGCATATGACTTCCAGTTTTGCTCTGATGGATTCGTCTAACTGCTCGTGACTTCATTTCGGACAGCGCAATATCCGGGAGTGCTATACGATTGCAAGTGTATACGCGACATTTTTATTCACTGCAATCATTCATGGCCAACATCACTTATGATACCATCAAGCGCATTTTTTAGATACTTTCTGCTATAATCTCTACTATAGAGGCGACCTGTCTCTCCTCCACTTCCATGTTGTATTGGCTCTATGACAAACGTATATGTCAACTGCGGTGCTATGAAGTGGAAAGGAGAAGTACCTGGCATGTGTTGTCCCCCGGGCGAAGCCGGGCATTGGAGCTTGTACAATATAATTACGACTGCAATGGTAGCACAATGGCAATTATGTAAGTAATATGGTCATATCAGTATATTGCTGAGTGCAGCAAGTCTACTCCTTTCTCACGGTTTCTTTGTACTCTTCTTTTCGGTTGGCATTCAGTGTATTGGCTAGTATGCGTCATCTCGAGTACTTGCTGTAAAATATTTGTGCAAGCTGGGCGAGTGTGGGATCGTTCGTCTATCATCTGCTGACACATCGCCCGCAATCCCTTGTGTTGGATCGCTCGTACACTTTTCGATCGCTCGTTCAATTTAGGTACACTTCCAGTTATTATTTCAATATTCAGAATTCCAAAACTAAACATGTCTGCCGCCGGAGTGTTGTGAATTGCCGTACCGCTCACTAGATCAGGCTTTCTCTCTGGAGCAAGATAATTCAAGCTGAGAGGTCCGGCAGACTGGGAAGCATTCAGAATGTGAGCAGCACCGAGATCGCCCAGCTTGGCTGTCATGTTTTGTGTGACGAGTACGTTTTCTGATCTAACATCACCGTGAAGAAGAGGTGGTGTTAACGAGTGCATGTAGTTGATACCCGCAGCGCAGTCTCGCATGATGTCTACCTTCTCTCGCATTGAAAGGTAGTTTGCTCTAGCTGCCTTTATCACGTCGCTTAATGATCCTTCCATTATTTCCATGAGCAGTTGAGGTGGCTGATTGTCGTCTGTGATGGCCCCAAACACTGTTACAATGTTTGGATGACGAATACGACAACAGCTATCGATTTCTTGTTGAACGAGACCTCTGATACGCGAGTCGACTATGACATTGTGAACAGCTTTTGCTGCAAC
The DNA here is from genome assembly GCA_964274945.1 of Dehalococcoidia bacterium. Taxonomy (GTDB): domain Bacteria; phylum Chloroflexota; class Dehalococcoidia; order Lucifugimonadales; family Lucifugimonadaceae; genus CAXXBX01. Next base: position 3,500 of record CAXXBX010000183.1, read on the forward strand.
TGGCACACCATTCCATTGTACAACCTTTACACCTGTATAAACCAGTGTGATATCAGTGTGTGTGTGTGTGTGTGTGTGTGTGTGTGTGTGTGTGTGTGTGTGCGTGTGTGTGTGCGTGTGTGTCAAATGTCAAGTATCTCACCGTGGTGAGCTTCCGTACACATTGACAAGTTTGCATGTGGCCTGCAGGCTGCTGTCAATATATTGTGAAGAGTATACGTAGTTCCAGATTTTATCAGCTCACCAATGTTGGTCTTGCAAACCAAAATTTGGTTCATCTCTTTTTGCACAAGAGAACGGCAATCGACAGTCGTTCTAAGGTTCCAAGGTGTGTACATGTACGCATGCATACGTCGATCGGCGGCTGAATGACTCTCTCCGGGTTTGTATTCGTGTGTCAGTGCATGTCTTACACAAAACTGTACGATAACAACGATATATATAGTGTGTATGCATGTCCGTTCGTTGAATTATAAGTGTGCGTGACAGTGTGCATGAATACGCATGCCCACGTCATGAAGAAAGCGTGTATACGCAGTTTGTGTGCATGCGAGCGAGAATCAATGAATTAATGTACCTATATATACATGCAGTTTACATACCTCCATGTGATCCGACTCCAAGTTCTTCTGTCGTAGTTTTGATTGTGTCAGGTTTAATTGTAAGAGGGTTTTGGAAACTATGCAGCTGATTTTCGGTCTCGCTAGTGCTTTGTTCTAAAAGACGGTAGTCATTTCGTTGTGTTTCCAACTGATCGTGCAACTCTTCATTTGTCTTCTCTGCTCTTTCTAATCGATCACGAAGTTGTTTTAGCTCGCTTTCGTGTCTCAGTTTTGTGCTGTTTGCCTTGTCTGAACAAGCCTCAAGTTCTTTGTTTAAATGCTCTATTGTCTGGATAAGACTCTCCATTATTTCTTGCTCTTTGTAACGTACACCCTTTTGATAAGAGTTGAGTAGCTGTCTCTGTCGCGCAATTTCTTGACGTTGTTGCTTTATCGTAGTTTCCATGCAACACACTTGTAACCTTAAGTTCTCTTCAAGTGTATCAATAGTCTTACCATCACCTGACTGGTAATTGTCTACTGGAGTTAGCTGTTGCGAAGTGTCAGATGGTAACTGTAGACCTGTTGATGCACTATTGCCACTAGTTTTACCACTACCAGCTCTTTCAATTGCGGGATCTCGTCTTACGCTTTCTACATCAAAATGATTTACTTGGTGTTCGGTAAACGTTGCTAGATTTTCGTATATGGGCGTGTGCTCCAACTTTTGATTTAGTTGTCTAGTGTCTGTAATTTGGATCTCCTCAACCTCCATCCCCTTCGTTTCGCATTGCTCTTGGTTCTTTGGAGTATCGATCCGGCTTGCTGTCTTCATAGCTCTGTCTAGATCCTCAGACCCACGTTTTCTATTCTGAGCCTCCAGCGGTTCCAATTGAGATGGGTTACTTAGAAGCGTCGCGTTTTGACGGTTTGAACTTGTTGTTCTGTCTGACAAACCAGGTGACAAATGACGAGATCTGTCAACAATGTTTTTGCGCTCCGGACTTGAAATCCTAGTGGCTGGCTGAGGTTTTGTTGCGGGCCTGGTACGTCTAGGTGCAGTAGGAGGGCTTCCTTTACGAACAGAAAACTGTACAGAAGTTTGAATGATTTCTTGTCTTTTGCTCAAAGTTGGTATTTCTGCAATTCAGACGACAATTTGATTATTTGCATGTTTAGCATAACGCACGATATCAACTTCGTTGCAAGTAAAGTTAAGTTACTCACCACAAATGCTTGAGGTACTAAGATTTTCGACAGCTTGCCTGTTTCCACTCCTCTTGGCCACATCTAGTGCAGACTCACCTTCTTTGTTCTTTAGATCTAATCTCACTCCCGGCCACCCACTCAGTTCTTTGAGTACGTCAAGCGACAATTTGCTTGATAGCACTGCTAAGTGTGTTGCCGTATCTCCGTTTGGAGTTTGCGCATTCAACGGTACTCCTTTCCTAAGAAGTGCTCGAACAGAGTTCAGACTTCCGCTTTGAGCCGCGTGGTGTAGAGGGCTCCACCCTTCGTCGTCTGTGACGTCAACGGTGGCTCCGTTGTGAACGAACAGCTCTACAACCTTGTCGTGTCCAGCCGCTGCAGCGTGATGGATAGGGCATTTTCCCTGTGAGTCTCTGGCGTTGACATTTACTTTGTACTCCATCACCAGCTTAAAGCAGATATCGTGATGTCCACCTTTAGAAGCTTGGCAAAGTGCTACGTCTCCGTTGGAGTCCTGCTGGTTCAGATCGTTGAGATGGCGAAGAGCCTTCATCATCTGTAGTAGTTTGCCATCACCAGCCGCCCTCACAAAATCTTCTAGGTTTGCTGGACTGGACAACATATTCTAGATCGACTAGAGAAGCAAAATAGCCTTGAACTGGAGATCTGCTAAATGACAGAAACAAGACAGTATTTTATAATTGTCGGATCGTAAACTTTTGATTACCAGCTATTCTAGGCGATAAATTACTTCTGCTATCGGTTTATCGTACAAGAGGCATGATGATGTCATCAAACACGAGCTGAAGACGTGACGGTCACGCATCAAGAAATTCCAAGTCGGCGTGCATGTCAGTGTCACTTGGCCAAAATTGCATGTAACTGCTGTATAGAATTAAGAGCTAAGCACTCCTGTTGTACAATCAGCATCGATCTATCAGCTCAACAGCAGTCAGGCGCGAATAAAGCCGATTTGCCCAAAATAGAAGCAGAAATATATATGAAACACGATGAGGATAGAATGCGCTAATTTTCGCATTATGATATTGTCTATTACTGGTTTTAGAGTTGTAACACTCTGTCACACTAAAAAGAAATCTCGATACGGGTTGTTTAATTAATTAGTGTCGCCATTGGCCCTTCTAGACATGGCATGTGCGTGTCGACGTCAATGAAAGCGGCGCGAGTCAGACAGACCTAAGCAAACTAGAAGCTATTTGCATGGGATGGTCTTACATGATGTCCTTGCCATCATGTCTAGTTTACATAGAACTAGCTAGCACTGTATGCATAGCTATAGCTATACCTGTTTACACACAAAATTCCTTACCACAATTTTGGGTTCCAAGTGAGTGCGTATAAGTAAGACAGCAGTATAGACACAAACTCAACACCAGAAAGTCCAAACAACATACGTCATTGTATAGACGGTCGTAGCACCCCGGATATGCCGCAGTAACTAGACTGGGCAACCGAGGCTTACCTTGCTTTGGTGCCCAAGGCAAAGCAGAGACAAGATCGACCGGTTTCCAATAATTATTGTAAAACTCAGAATCCTTAAAAGCTTGAGGTTTATAATAGAATAACACCTTAAACAGTAGGCAAATGTTTTCCTAGTTTACGCGCAATTGTTGTTATTTTTAGTTCAGATATTGATCGTGCCAGCGCAACAATCCACCTGGAGCTTGGCCAGAGTCATCCAGGGCACTGAGAATGGCGCAGCTCTGGGACTGGACACCAAGGCCCACATGTACCCGTGCTGCATGATGTTGCTGCCAAGCCAGCGGTCTTGTCCACCCCAGTCAATGACTAGGTACTCATTTATACTCCTGAGTCGAGAGAAGCAAGTGTGGGTGAGTTTCTTGCTCAAGGAAACTGCGACAGTGTCGCCTCCACCAGATCCAACTAACCCTCATCAGGCCCGCCGGAAGCAAACTAGAAGTGGGGCGGACTAACGCGCGCTAAAAGGTGTGGTCAAGGGCGTGGTCATTACGTAATTTGTATTTTTGTCGCCAGGAAGAGCCGGCCCATGGGCGATAAGTTTTTAAGACAGTAAGTCATACATCTTTTTTTGTTTTAACAGTCAGGGCACTATTACTGACATTATGAAAAGTACTTTAAAATTCAAAATCAGAGACTTTGAACTCTGTACCAAACACATCTTTTCTATTGTCATGACCAGTAATGAAGTCATTTGCCACTTCCACAAGATTAAGGCTATCAGTATGGCTCTTGTGCACTTGCAAGAGCATCAAGTGGTTCAGACGCTGCTGAGACATCGTTGAGCGTAGGTAAGACTTTAGTCGTCGAAGGGCGCTGAATGACCTTTCACTTTCTGCATTCGTAGCTGGCATCACAAGCAACAGCTTTAATAATTTGGTGACTTGAGACATCAGCTCCAATTGGCCTGCGGTGCAACCTTGAAAGAAGTTGAGGACATCAGATAGAATCACGTCTCCATTACTTGGAAAATTCTAAAAAAAGTTTTAAGAGTGTTGGAAGAAGTATGGAATCGAAGTCAGAACCATAAAAGGAGGGAACAAAATGCAGTTCTTCATATGATTTTGCAGCTGCAAGCCTTGAGGAGGAGTTCTTGGACTTTCTTGTAGGTCTTATAGCCTGGCTGGTCAAAACGATTCTCAATGCAAGAAGTAATGAGGTCCAGTGCCTCAAAATAGATGACACGATACTGGTCCTCCACTGTCGCATGTACGGTAGGCGCGGAACCATCATCAAGGCGACGAGGAGTCTTGCGACGTCGAGGTAGGACAGACTCGTTAACATCAAGATTTTTAGCTGAAGCTGTAGTCTTCTGCCAAGACTGATCAAAGCCGGCATCATTACGCATTGACCTCAAGGTGGAAACAGTCATGCCTGTAACAGCTTGACCCTCTGCTGCTGACATATCTACCTTCTGCATTGTTCTGCTGAGGTTGTCAGTGTGTCGTAAGATTAGTAAACCCAATGAGATGCCAAAGAAGTAGTCAAAGTTCATCATCTGAGAAGCAACACCTTGAATTCGTGCTTTCATTTCTGTATCCTTGACACAGTCTAATGACTTAGCCTAAAGCTCCAAAGCACAATATAATTATCAAGAATGCTCTTCAAAGATTCGGCACGGACAGTCCACCTTGTTGGACATAAAATACGAATTCCTGGAGAATTAGTGCGCATTTCTTCCTTAAGTTTCTTAAAGATATCTTCACGAGTAGGTGATTTCTTGATCAGTTTTGTGATCTTGTGTGTGGTATCTAACGCATCCTGCATTAGTTTGCACCTCTTGATGGTATCAGAACGCGCCAAGTATAACGAATGACCATAACAGTGGGTATAAACAGCTCTGGGCTCAGCTGCACACAAATGTGCCACCACACCAGATTTCACACCAGACGTGGTAGCAGCCCCATCATAGCACTGGCCACGCACCTTTGAAACAGAAAGATTCATCCGCAAAAACACATCAGTGATAGCAGCGTAGATGGTCTCAGTTCTAGTCGATGCCACATCATATAATCCAACAAACTCCTCATAAACTTTGAACGTTTCACTAACCCGCCTAAGACACACTACAACCTGCTCCATGTTAGAAACATCTGTTGTTTTATCAACCATTACTGTGAAGAACGGTGCACTCTGGATTGATGCAGCAATCTCTCGCAAAACACGCAAAGCCATAACTTTCACCATCTCGTTCTGCATGTCATCACAAGTGTATTTGTCTGCTTTTTGCTTTATCCAGTCTACAAGCATTGCATTGTCTTCAGAACGTAGATGAATCAGTCTCATGAAATTAGAATCTGACTCGTCCTTGTCACCACGAAAAGCAAGGCCTTGTCTTGGAAGGAAGCGAGCATTTGATAGGAGCTTCAGCAGGCACTTTCATCGTTGCAACCTGTCCCTTGCAAGCTGTGATGACAGCATTTCACCAGCATCTCTTGTTGTAGCAGGAAGTGCGACCGTCTTCAGCACAGAATCTTTATGACACTGGCTGCCTTCATGCTTGGCAAACTTGGAAACAGCATCTTTCCAGTTTGAGAATCCAGTTGAAATAAACGTTTCTCCAGGCAACGAACAGAATGTAGATGATTGTTCTTACAGGCAACAACACATGTGAAACAGAAGGCAAGGTCTCGGTCTTCATCGTAGTGCAGCCATGCCCATTTTTGAAATCGCTGCCTCTGAAGGGAACGCTCCACCGCTGATTTCTTTCCAAACCCACGCTGGGGAAAGTGAAAGTTCAAAGGCTGGTTTTGTCTTGTCGCCAACTGGCAGTGGCAGTTGTCTACTTCCACAACACGAAGACATCTGATGGTCACACTCGCCTAGACTTTTACAGACTGTAGAGCGGTCGGGAACTCAAGAAAACACCTGCCAAGAATAACAGACGATTCCACTGATGCAGTCGAATGCAATATCAGCGTGTCACGTACAAGAAGGCTAACATCCGGGTCTATTTTAAACCTTCAACTAGTTTAGGACTCTGAAGCTACCCCGGCCGTGTATCTAATCGAGAGTTCTAATACACTGTATAACCTGTTTGCTATCTGAATCTAGAATGACAAAGTTGCAATAAATTACCTATTTAATCATCCATACCCTTAACCGGAGGTTAACGTCAATAAGCGATTGGCGAAATACCATTTTTCAAAAGTGGGGCGGCCTGAGCCGCCCTACCGCCCCGCTTCCGACGGCCCTGCTCATCACGGAATACAGGATTCCGGATGTCATCACCAACGTTCTACCATCTACTCCACCGCGCCCTCCACATACACACACGTAAACCATTTCAGTTTAGCTAAGGTAGATAAGAGAAGCTCCAAGACGTTGGAAGTGCGTCATGTAATTATTCCAGACCAGTAAGCACTAAGAACAGAAATTGAGTGTTTTCAGAATATCACATTTTAATTAATACTTATCCTCCAAAGTTGGGGATCGCAGAAAAACGTGATCACCTATATGTATACAGTATGATGCAGCATTTACAAAGGATCAACAATTGTAACTACGTATACGTCATCTATGTTTGGTCATGTTAGCGCTGAGTGCAGCAAATATACTCCTTTCTCACGCTTTCTCTGTACTCTTCCCTTTGGTTCGCAGTCAGTGTATTGGGCAGCTTGCGTCATTTCTAGTAGTAACTGTAAAATATTTGTGCAACCTGGACGAGTGTGTAGTCGTTCTTCGATCACCTGCTGACACACCGCCCGCAGTCTGTCGTGTTTGATGTCCTTCACAGCTTTCGACCGCTTGTTCAATCCAGGTACACTACCAGTTATTATTTCAATATTCAGCATTCCAAAACTAAACATGTCTGCCGCCGGAGTGTTGTGAATTGCGGTACCGCTTACTAGATCAAATTTTCTCTCTGGAGTAAGATAATTTAAGCTGAGAAGTCCGGCTGACTGAGAAGCATTTTGAATGTGAGCAGCACCGAGATCGCTCAGCTTGGCTGTCATGTTTGGTGTGACGAGTACGTTTTCTGATCGAATATCGTCGTGGAGAAGAGGTGGTGTTAACGAGTGCGTGTACTTGATACTTGCAGCGCAGTCTCACATAATGTGTACCTGCTCTCGCATTGTAAGGTAGTTTGCTCTAGCTGCCTTTATCACGTCGTCTAAGTTAAAGATCCTTCTATTATTTACATATGCAGTTGATGTGGCTGATCGTCGTCTGTGACGGCCCCAAACACTGTTACAATGTTTAGATGACGAATACGACAACAGCTATCGATTTCTTGTTGAACGAGACCTCTGATACGCAAGTCGACTATGACATTGTGAACAGCTTTTGCTGCAACTGGCACATCATTCCATCGTACAACCTTTACACCTGTATAAAACAGTGTGATATCAGTGTGTGTGTGTGTGTGTGTGTGTGTGTGTGTGTGTGTGTGTGTGTGTGTGTGTGCGTGCGTGTGTGTGTGTGTGTGTGTGTGTGTGTGTGTGTGTGTGTGTGTGTGTGTGTGTGTGTGTGTGTGTGTGTGTGTGTGTGTGTGTGTGTGTGTGTGTGTGTGTGTGTGTGTGTGTGTGTGTGTGTGTGTGTGTCAAATGTCAAGTATCTCTCCGTGGTGAGCTTCGGTAACACATCGGCAAGTTTGCATGTGGCGTGTAGGCTTCTGTCATAATATTGTGAAAAGTATACGTAGTTCCAGATTTTAGCAACTCACCAATGTTGGTAACTAACTAAATTTGGTTATCTCTTTTTGCACAAGTCTAAAGAGAACGGCAATATACAGTCGTTCCAAGCTTCCAAGGTGTGTACATGTGTGCATGTGTACGTCGATCGGCGGGTGAATGACTCTCTCCGGTTTTTTTCGTGGGTCAGTGTATGTCTTACACAAAACTGTACAATAGCAACGACATATAGTGTGTATGCATGTCCGTTCGTTGAACTATAAGTGTGCGTGTGGATGAGTACGTACGCGCATGTCATAAAAAAGTGTGTGCACGCAGTTTGTGTGAATGCAAGTGAGAATCAATGAATTAATGTACATATATACATGCAGTATATACCTCCATGTGATCCGACTCCAAGTTCTTCTGTCGTAGGTTTGATTGTGTCAGGTTTGATTATAAGAGGGTTTTGGAAACTATGCAGCTGATTTTCGGTCTCACTAGTGTTTTGTTCTAAAGACGGTAGTCATTTCGTTGTGTTTCAAACTAATCGCGCAACTTTTCATTTGTCTTTTCTGCTCTTTCTAATCGATCACGAAGTTGTTTCAGCTCGCTATTGTGTCTCAGTTTTGTGCTGCTTGCGTTGCCTGAATAGTCCTCAAGGTATTTGTTTCACTTAAAAGTCTAAAACTATTTCTGCTACTAGAATTATCGATTTCCAGCATAAATATATTTTTTGATTTTTGCGTTGCAGTTACCCGATATAAGCTAAGACTGAGAATCAAGAAAAAGCACCTTCTTGACTTTTGAAGCCACATATGTATATATAATATATATTATTTTCTATTAGCTTCACATGTTATATTTTACAATACCCCATACCCCAACATTCCTCCCAACATCTCTCCCAAGTCAAATAGGCAAATCCCAACGACGAACATCTAAAATTTCTAATTGCATACGTGCATGTAACATCTTGGCGTTGTAGAACCATAGTTTTACAGATTGTTCTAATATGTTTATGAAAGCTCAAGAAAACGGTATCCCACTGATTGATGATGTTTTCGAACATATTCCTTTCAAAGTCTTTAGAGTGAAAGATGATATTGTGGTGTTATACGATTTGTATTTACTCTACTCAACACACTACAACTGAACACTACGAAGACACAATACGAAGACACAATAGTCACGCATGCGTGTCACTACGCTATATAGAGTCACTCCACATCTCTTCCTACAGGTCGAGTTTCTGCGGCCTCTGTATTTGACAACCAGTCTGGCTTCTCGTTTGTGGCCTTGTTGGTGCGCCGTTTAACCAGTTTCCGTATTGTGCGGAGTTTTGATTTCAGGTGAAGTGCCAAATTTTGGGATAGCTTTTTTCAAATGTCCTATATTTCTCCTCACTTCTCCTTTTTCTGTTTTTGATGACATAGGATCATGGAGTGTGGGCTGGACGGACGATTGTCCATTGAGCTGGTTCTTTACCTGACGTTATCCAGACTTCCGTGTTTTTGGTAGTTGAGGCAGGTCTTTAGCTCGGTGTCTGGAGTCAAAGTTCTTCTTCTGTTTACTTTTGAAAAGACTGTCTGCTTCACAAAACTTCTTCAGATAATCCCAATGTGGGGTGATTTGCATGTGCTGTCGACTGCGGCATCGTTGTTCTCAATCGTCTTCTCATGAGCAATTCTGAAGGACTGAAAGTGCACCAAGGCAGTGGCATGGATCTGTAAGCCAGCAGCGCGAGTTGTGGGTCATCCGTCTTTGTCAGTAGTTGTTTGATGGATTTGACCATTTGCTCGACGAGTCCGTTGCTCTGTGGATACCTAGGGCTGCTGGTTATCATGACAAATCTATAAGCTTTGGCGAACTTTGGTTTCTCGAGCGGTAGACTGTAGTCCGTTGTCGCTCCTGAGAATATCGGGGATGCCGTGCCGGGCAAAAACAGACTTCAAGGCTTGAATTACTGCTAAGGCTGTGTTGGAGGTCAACTTGATAAGTGCTGGATATCTTGAGAAGTAGTCAATGACAACAAAATAGTGAGCTCTATCTAACTCCATCAAGTCCGTTTCCACAACTTGCCAAGGAAAATCTGTTAACTGAGAGGTCATGAGTGGTTCAGTTCCTTGTGGGTTCTCTTTTGCACAGGTGGGGCATTGTTGCACCAACTGATAGGGTAGGTAATCCTAATTGTGGACACTCCCCGGTAATTTGAGTTACAAACGCTCTTTCTCTGGTAACCTGCAACGGAGAGAGAGGGAAACATGTCCGATGTACGCACCAATGTCTAAGCTTTGGAGCAATACGGTACGACTAGAATCGCACAACGTCTGCTAGCGCACTAGCAAAATATACGGGATAACATCTGTGAACATCCCAAACGGGGGTGTATCCTAATTGTGGACATCTTTTTCTCCGCGACAGAAAGCGACTGGGTTTAAGTAACAGCTGGAGTAGATACCTGAATGGTTGCAGCTCAAGCTGGTATTTTGCGCCGCAATCACAACCATGTTCTGTTGTATATCACGACGATTCACCTGCGAAACTGTTAGCACTTACAAAATTCCTCCCATCACGTCCACAAATTCAAGGTATACGAATCGATCGTTTGTAGGATCATGAAAGTGCCCTGACGTTAGTTAAGCAATTATAGAGTACATTGGTAAAGTTTTGAGCCTATAGTTACGTTGACTGTAACGTGCTAAAGAAGCGCATTATGTGCATGGAGCGAACATGTATTTCCAGTCCAGTAAACACCTGAATATCTTTACTCATACTAGATCTAGACATCAGTAATCCACTGACAATCTAGCTGTTTCACTGCGACTAAATCTGGCCACAATAGGATATGAAATGAGAACGAACAAAGTAGGTGGAATGTCAATATCAGCGACATTAGTAATCCAGTCAGAATTTGACTGTCTTCACTGCTACTAGATCTGTCTACAATAAGACACAAAATGAAAACTTACAAACTCACCTGGGATAGATGGAAGGTCAAAACTATCTTGTCTGATGTCAATAATGAGCTCCACCAGCAACACAAAAGATGCTAGAATCACAGTTTACAGTTCAGACGTTCGTCTAAACAATGATTGATGGTCTCCTGCATTGTATCGTAAACAGAACACTTGGTTTTTGCAAAATTCGAAAGGAACGACGCCATTTTACACAGAGGTGATAGACCACAGAACATAGGTTTGATTGCGGCCCAAAATACCAGCTTGTGAGGCAACCATTCAGGTATCTATTACAACTGTTACTAAGGCTCAGTCACTTTCTGTAACGGAGAAGAAATGTCCACAATTAAAATACACCCAGCGTCCAAGCTGTTTACAGACAGTATCTCGTATATTTTGCTAGTGCGTTAGCTGACGTTGTGCGATTCTAGTCGTACAAGTACCGCTACGAAGCCTAGAAACTGGTGCGTATATCGGACATGTTTCACTGTCTCTTCGTGCAGGCTACCAGAGAAAACAGCGATTGTAACTCAAATTACCGGGGAGTGTCCACAATTAGGTACACCTACCCTACTTCTTTTGGGTTATCCCGGCCACCAGATGGAGGTGTTTGCTCTCTGTCTGCAACGAACTATGCCCTGATGAACCTATGAATTTTTGTCAGGACGTCTTTTCTGAGTTCGTCCGGAATCACTACATGGTTGTTGTATAGCAGTAAGTCGTTGTGTACCGTCAGTAGCGATCTTGCTCTTCAAAACGTGATTAGAGAAGTTTCCTCAGGACATTTGTCAGGCCATTGTGACTGACAGTACTGCATCACTTGGGCACTCGTGGCATTTCTAGCTTGCGCTTCTCGGTGTATTTGTAGTCTGTCCGTTGTAGATGGTAAATTACCAACTACCTCATTGATAAAGGTCTCAACATCGTCCTGCAGAGAATCCTCTGTGATCTGTTCTGGCAGGGGTGCCCTTGACAACGTGTCAGCTGTATAAAGCAGTTTCCCAAGTACATGTTCAATTGTGAAGTCGTATCTCGCCAAACGAAGTTGGAAACGAACAATTCTTGGCGGCAACCTGTCCAAGTGCTTAGTGCTAAAGCAAAGGAACTAACAGCTTGTGGTTGGTCTCGATATAAAATTGGCGACCAAGTAAGTAATCTTGAAACTTATCACAAGTCCATGTTAATGACAGAGCTTCTTTTTCAATTTGCGCGTAGCGTTTCTCAGTATCTGTCATGGACCGTGATGCGTATACTATCGGCTTCCATTTCTTTCTGGCTTCTTGAAGAAGTACCACACCTAGACCATGCAATCTAGTGTGTTGAGAAGAGTAAATACAAATCGTATAACACCACATGGCGACGGGAGTGGGATTCATACAACTCGAACCACCAGATCCTTTCAGCTTTCGGCAGCCAGATGACTGGCCGAGATGGAAGAGAAGATTCACACAGTTTCGAATTGCTTTAGGCCTGCCAGACGCGGACGAAGTACGTGAAGTGTCCACGTTACTTTACTGCATGGGAGAGGACGCAGAGGGAGTCCTAACTTCCACCAACATCACGGAAGACAACAGAAAACGTACGATGGGGTGATTGCCAATTGCGAAGAATTTTGCCACATACGTCGCAAAGTGATCTACGAGAGAGAGAGCGCTTCAATTGACGGAATCAGTTAGAGGGAGAGTCTATCAAGCAGTATATCACCGCTTTGTACGAACTGGTTGAGACAAGCGAATACGAAGATTTGCGAGATGAAATGCTGAGGGACAGAATTGTCGTCGGCATGCGAGACCAGGCGCTATCAGAACGGCTACAATGTGACGCCGAGCTTACGTTGGAGAAGGTCAAACTATCTACAAGACAGAGAGAAGCCGTGAAAGAACAGCTTAAACATCTGCAAGGTGACGGCAACAAGGACCATCCCATCGTCATAGAGCAAGTGCGAAACGGAGCGAAAAGCGGGACAGCAGGCGGCAAAAGCGGCACCACAGATGGCAAATAAGCAAGCAGACACCTCACCTATCTCTTCGGAGGCGTGGGTTCCAATTCCACTCCTGTCACCGTGTGGTGTTTTACGATTTGTATTTACTCTACTCAATACACTAGAACTCAACAAACTACAAAGACACACCACAAAGACACAATAGTTACGCATGTGTGTCACTACGCTATTAATAGAGTCACTCCACAGATATGAAGCCCAGAGATTTAAAAACTAGCGGATAGAGCAAACCATCTGCTGTGGTAACATTGGCTTTATGCCTGGCATTTTTCAAATTTTGCTGCTTCTGCTGCTACACCGAGACGGATCGCTGCTTTCAATATATAGGAAGGCTGTGAAGAGTTACGGATTGTAACATCAAATATCCAGATCGACATCTATGAAATTTGGATGATATACGTCTCCTGGTCTGCTTGAATCATAACCTGAACCGTTTCGTTCTTTTTTTTTTACAAGCAAAGCTTGGAATATTACTTCACAAAGAGCATTGTGATGTTGAACACGTAGCGGACCTTTGGGGCAGCTGATTAAATAGTCACCAAACGGATCAATTGTAGCGCCACAAAAACATAAAACAGAAGGTGGTGGAAGAGGAAACATCAGAATGCCGAGCCATGTCCGGATCGCAATTACGAATTCATGCGGAGGAATGGCGAGGCCTAGATTGGGTTTGGGTGCCACGATTTCAAGTTGTGTGATAACGAAGCAGAACAAGAGAATATCTTAGAGTGACTAGTATAAAGAGAAAGGCAATCGCGTTCTTGTTCGCCACGGCAGTTTCGCTCCTCGTACTAGTTGACATTTCGGGAAAGCTAACGACAAGTGTGTTAGGTTCTTTATTCACACATTTATCATTTACCATCTTGAGATAGCTTGCTGTTGAACGACAAAGCGCTTTCTCGATGGTTTTTTAGTTGCACGTGACCTGGAAACGGATGGAGCACAGAGCATCATGTGATGGCATCTGAAACTCGGAGCGTAAAATAAGCCATGGAGAGGTGCCGGACGCCGCCGGCAACGCCAATCGCGCATCTATCTTTACATGGTAGCTACAAGAGCTGGCTATAGAATTGAGGAATAGCTTAGCGACAGACGATGTGCCGGTAGCGATGTTTCTTCTACAGAAATTCAACAACTGCAAGTCAGATGTATGCGTTGGTACACTGCTAAGCCAGTCTACAACTTCATGCATGGTAGATCTGTCCGCGCTAGTGCGCGCTATGTGCTCCACCCATTTTTTGGGTCACGTGCAACAAGGAAAAGATCTAGAAATCGCTTTGTCGTTCAAGAGCATGTTATCTCAAACTGATAAATGGATAAATGTGTGCATAAAGACACAATCTCAAGTTTGCGTGGGTGTTTCTGCGCGTGCGCAGTGAATCGTGAGCGGGCACCTTTAACAAACATGTGGACGTAACGATCAGCATTCAAGTGGGACACACGTACCTATAACAGTGCTAGCTGGCAGCATGTATAGACATTCTCGCTTACACGTATCATTAGAAACAAGGTCAGTCTTCATATCCTCAAACTGCTCATGAGCTGTGCCTGGGCCAAGAAACTTGTAATCGTGTTCCAAAATGATAATCATGTTTGAAAACAGTTTTCAGAAACCATGCAGCCTATACTTGTACAAATAATGACTCAAAATATTTTTTCTAAAGAAGTGTTTGGCACATGGTCGTCTCCTCTCTACAGGCTTGAAAGATACACATTTTATTTTATTGCGGTTTAAAGTTGTTGACCGCATTCACTAACTAAATTTATCGCAAAATAACATCATTCCGCACCGTCTTAGAAAAATTGTGGTGACGACTGAGCTTATACATATACAGACCGTCCTTTCTGCAAAACTTAACCCTATCAGCATAATTGACCGACCGAATAGCAATTTACTTTTAATATATACAAGAAATTAAAACGTTGTCTCTAAATGCTCTTGCTACACCTCAAATACAAGAAATGACGCTTCTTATCAATATGTTAGTTCCATGGAGGTTTTACTAAAACTCAAACATTAGTAGCACGACTTACTATGAGCATAATAGCAACAGCAATTAAATAGAGTAAAACTACAACATGTACGGCTGTCAGATTTGTAGAACCATAGTTAGATCCATGTTCCCTAGTCAGAAAGTTCAGAGCTTGAACTGCATTGTCAGCCATATAAAGCGTGTCGTGTCCCTCGTCTTTCATCCTGCTACGTTCTAGTGTCAGTAACCGCACGTTTAGATTGTCACTTGGATCACGCGTCTCAACTTCCAATTCTTGTAGCTCTGCTATCTTTCGCTCGACGACCGTCGATGAGTTCTGTTTCATCTCATTATGTGTATCTTTCCATATTCTTATAGCAAGCTGCAGGCACCTGACAGTAGCTATTCGAAACTCGATGACCTTGTTACTTGTCACATCACATAGAGAGTATTCAAGACACACGCGCGCAGCTACTTCTGCGGCTTTGGCAACTTTTTGATGCTTTTCCTTATACAATCCCAAGTGACACTCTAAGCTTGTTTGGCACATTTTTAAAGCTAACTTCATTTTGCGCAATTTATCATCCGCGGCTTTAATTTTTTCGGCTTCTTTAAGTTGCAGGGTTGAAATTTCTCGGCACAACCAGGCGTAATAACGATGTCTTGCGTTGTAGTGCTCTTTAATCTCTTTCCGTACGCGAATGCACTGCTTGAAAGTGCGGTGGTACACATCCATGTCATCCTTCTCCATTGCCTTACGAGCCGTTGCCACTAGACGATGAGCTTTGTAGAGATGAAATCGAAAGTAGTTAGCTTTTTGTAAAACACTCTCTGCTTTTTGAAACATTTCTATAGCTTTGTCGTATTTGCCTTGTCCGAAGCAGGCACGTCCCAGGTTTCCAAAGCAAGATGCTTGCTCAAAAATGTCAGACGTGTCATTGCTTTTTGTCACGTCTCTACGAATACCAATCAATGGTTCCACTTCTTTCAACAAATTTTCAGCTTGCTGAAATTCGTTCAAATCTAAGTGTATTTCTGCTACAACTTCCTTAGTTCTTGCTTGAAGGTTAGAAACGCGAGGGGAGCTGGGAAGTCTTCGCCATATTTCTAGAGCCAGACGGGTGCATTCGGTTGCCTCACTAAACTTTCCTAGTCTTCGCTTGGCCGATCCCAGCTCTAGCAAAGCCTCGCCTTCATTCATAGTCTTATGTTCTCTAACGTTCTGCCTAATTTTGCTTAAACAGTCTTCTAAAAGCTTAATCGATTCCTGAAAATGACCAACCAGTGCGAGCCTCTTTCCACTTTGTAACAAAAAGTTGATATCATACACAGTCATATCGTTCATACGTCGGTAGCATTTCATTACGTGAGGAAACAGTTTGCTATACAGCTGCCACCGGTCTAAAGGAGATCCCTCCAAGACTTTGCTCAACATAGTGCTGAGAGCACCAATAGATTCCAATCTATCATTTTCCTCTTGACGGCAAAATAGCAAGTGCTGAATTAGCGGATGAACAGAAAAAGCATTCTTTTCCGTGTCTACATTAACCAAGTGATATTGTTCCAGCTTAGACAAAGGCACCCCAAAAGACACCGGTACGTGCAGGCTGTCCCCCTTTTGCCGCACACCTCCTTTCTTCCGTGCTTCAAAAAATTTTCTCAAAGAGTATCGCTCGTGCAAACCCTTTGAACCGAGAGAAAATAATTGCATGGGAATTGGATGACCGACCCCACAAAAAGCAACGATACCCATAATCTCACGTACACAGGAATCTTTCGACGTTTCCAGGAAATTCCTTTCATATACTTGATATATGTTCGCTTGCTGGTTTCCCCGAAATGGAAATTCTACGGGCAAAGTCTCAGAATCTGAGCGAGAATACTCTTTCAGGTATTGCGAAAGTTTTAGTTTTTTCGTCTGAATATAGGCCGTCACTTGCTCTACAGCCAACGGGACACCTCTTACTAGTTCATTAATCTTTTTCGCTGCTTTCTTTTCCACACCGTCGTCTGACGATCTCCATTTGACACCCGCACTTCTCGCTCTGTCTATCAACAACTTTACTACAACGTCATCGTCCAATGGTTCCAGAGTGTAAGTTTTGTAGATATTGACTGAATCCAGTGTTTTTATCTGAGAAGTGAAAAGAGCATGTACATTTTTGCTGCTCAGTCCATGTTCAGGAAGCAGCTTATAGACTTTTTTGATCATCGTCAATTCGTCACAACCATCGAAAACCAACAAAATTTTAAAGTGATCATCAGCTTTAAGTCTGATCCAACGCTTCACACCTTCTACTTTTTCGTAGACACGAAAATCTCCAGTAGCCGGAAGCTTGATCTGAAAAGATGATCTGGTACACACCTCGTCACTAATTTTCGAAACACTTTCTACGAAAGTTTCATCGCTTGCACAGTTAATCCACAAAACCAATTTGTAAACAGATTGCTTAAGTTGATGAACAAGTTTAGCAGCTACTGTTGTCTTTCCGATGCCAGCTTGGCCACAAATTGCGCCTATGCTGTCTATAGAGAGCATTTCGGCGACGGCCTCGACGCATCCATCTCTCCCTTCCAAAGACGATGCATGCGTTCGTTCATCCGGTACATTAATGAGCCAAGGAATAAGACGAATAGGATCGTTTCCTCTGTATTCGTCGTCGTCACTCGATGATACCGAATTCAAACTGTACAGCCGACGTCGGGACCTTGGATCTAAGAAATATAATTATACGGTATATAGCGTATTCAATCTTGTGTAACGACAGCACGCTGCCTTCTCACATTGTCAAATTGTCAATTGTTGATGATGTTGATTGACTGTCATGCGAGAATGTGATAGTTGCGTAATGCGGTGATACATACAAACGTGGCAATACTACTTTGCTAACAACATATGTCATGCGTATTGTTTACTAAACGGGTGGCGTGGACTGTGCATAAGAATGCATTTTATACCCTACAGCTGTCTGGCAGGTTATTGGCATCCGTTCGTCTTGAAACGGTGGCATTGCGTAATTTACTCTAGACGCGCATGCGCTAAATAGAGTAGTGTACGCACTCTGTGAATCACTGACTGAACGAATGAACAGACGACCGGACAGACGGATGGACATTAGAATGCAGCGCATGCGCTCATTGTAAACGCTGGTGTTCATTATTTATTAACAGTATTAAAAGTTGCAAATTTTAGCAATGAAAATGACTGTAAAGGTTAATTAAGGACTATTCTAGACCCACTTCAGGGGCGTCGGAAGGGGGTTGGCCGCACGGCCATGGCCGTACCACTTTTCGAAAAATGGACTTTTGCCAGTCGGCCATTAGCGTATACTTCCGGTTTAGGGTTAACTGATTAAATAAGTAATATATTTCTAGTTACGTTAGCATTCTGTACAGCTAGATTTTCAGGCGGTAATTTATAAATTTACGCTCAGTCACAAAGATGAAGCTGGCAACGCGAGGACACGGCAGCGGTAGATAGAGCGCACGCTAACCATTTCCGTGTGCTATATATGCAGATTGACGGGATTCCAGATGTCGGTGATCAGCCCTGTCAGCCTCGCCGTGCTTCATTTCCAAAAGTTTCGTTTGGGAAAAAAGCCCCAAAATCAAGATCATTTCAAGCTGCTTGGTTCGACAACTGGCCTTGGCTTCATTGGCACGACTCCGTTGAGAAAGTGTTCTGTCACGTCTGTGTGAAGGCTGCGAAGTCTGGCAAGCTGAAATGCAAGACTGCTGAGCAGGCATTCATCTATCGCGGAGTTCAAAACTGGAATGATGCCACCCGCTTATTTCGTTCACACGCGAAATCAGACTGCCACAGAGAAGCGGTTGAGTCACTGATCACGCTACCTGCCACAACAAAGCACGTTGGTGAACTACTAAGAACTCAATTGGTTGAAGACAGAAAGAGAAACCGGGCCAGCCTCCTTCGCATTCTCAGGGCGCTGAGGTTCCTGGCACGTCAAGGTATTGCCCTCCGCGGTTCCGCCCTCACCAAAGAGATTGATAGCAATTTGTCACAGCTTCTTCGTCTTTTTTGTGAGCTTTCTACAGATCTCTTTGATTGGTTGCAGAAAAAGACAAATAAGTACACAAGTGCAGACATACAGAATGAGCTGCTGAAGGTGATGTCACTTCGAATTCTTCGAGATGTCTCAGCCAAACTTGAAGGCACATCATACACCATTATGGTAGACGAAACCAGTGACGCAAGTACCCAGGAGCAGGTTGTAATAGTTCTACGATGGGTGGATGAAGACCTAGAGCCTCATGAGGATTTTATTGGGCTGCACATCACTGCTTCAACTGATGCTAAGTCCATTGTAGCAATTATCAGGGATGTTCTTGTTCGTATGAACCTTAGTCTGACCAACTGTCGTGGTCAGTGCTATGATGGTGCAGCTGTGATGAAAGGATGTCTATCAGGAGTTGCTGCTCGACTCACTCAAGATGAACCACGAGCATTGTTCACTCACTGCTATGGTCATAGCCTCAATTTAGCCTGCCAAGACACCATCAAAGACATAATCCCTATCAAATATGCCCTTGTCACAACATTTGAACTGTCAAAACTTCTCAAGTACTCAGCAAAAAGAAAGTCTGAGTACAAGCGACTTCAAGCTGAGATGGCTCCTCAAGACCCTGGATTTAGGACACTATGCCCTACGAGATGGACCGTTCGAGCAGCTTCTCTACAGAGTGTTATGCAAAACTTTTCGGTCATCCAATCCAGCTTAGACAGTTTTGCAGATATGGCAAAACGAGACCCAGAGATGTCTGCTCGGTGTACTGGTGTTGCTGCTCAGTTTTCTTCATTTGACTTTCTCTTTGGAGTAGCATTAGGAGAAAAAGTCTTGAAGTTGGTTGACAATCTGAGCAAAGCTCTTCAGCACAAGAAGATGTCTGCTGCACAAGGTCAAGTGTTAGCAGAACTTACCATCAAATCTCTTGCACTAATGCGTACAGAAGCTGAATTCTCAAATTTCTGGGAAAAGTTGATAGAGAAACAAAGCAAAGAAGATGTTGCAGAGCCTTCCCTTCCTCGGAAAAGGAAGCGTCCTTGCCGATATGATGAAGGAAGTTCGGGACACTTCGCAACATGTATAGAAGATCATTACCGGGTTATGTATTTTTCCGCTTTCGATATGGCAATTCAGTCTATCAAAAGCAGATTTGACCAGCCACACTATAAGATATACAGCAAGCTTGAATGCACACTTCTGAAGGGTGCTGCTGGAGAGAGCTATACGGATGACCTGTCTAGCATACAGGAGTTGTACTGCACAGACTTTGACAGCAATATCCTCCAGACGCAGCTATTGATACTGTATTCTCACTTTAGAGAAACGGCAGTCACACCAGCCCTGATGGATGTTGTGGACTATGTTAAGTCACTAGGGAAACCCGGCCAACTGCTGTTGTCTGAGGTGGTCAAACTTATACGCTTGATCCTTGTTGCTCCTGCAACAAATGCAACTAGTGAAAGAACGTTCTCAGCTCTCCGCATTGTTAAAACATATTTTCGGTGCACTATGACACAGGCAAGGTTAAATCACCTTTTAATGTTGCATGTGCACAAAGAAGCATGTGATAGTCTTGATCTAGAACTATGCATAGATGATTTCTGTAGGGAATCAGAACACAGAAGAAACATTTTTGGCTCAATGTAGATTTACGTACAGAAATAGCCTTGTAAGGTTTGACACATGTTGTTCTAGTAGTTACTAAGTGTTAATCTTGCGTTCTCTGTATGGTATTCAAGCTTTTAGAGAAATGTTTAGCGTGCGTTAACCGTTATATGGTCACGCCCACCTAGCGCGCGTTAGGCCGGACCACTTTAAATTTGCTTCCGACGCCTCTGCACTTTATGTGCTCGCACTGTAAAGAGCGTGACTGCATGGAGAGTCCTCACCAGAAAACAAAGTTGGTGATAGTGTATTACATATGGCAAACTTGTCTGAGCACTTATCTAAGAAGAATGCTGTGCCCGAGATACAAATCTTCTATCTTGACTAGACTAGCAAATTCAGAAGTTCTGTTAATAAGCTAACAACGCGTTTACAAGAAGCCTTGCTGCAGATTTTCAGTTTACTCCCTTAAGCTCTTGCCAACTTCTCCATTAATTAATTAATTAAGAGCCATTATGTTGCATAGAACCAGCAACCTTGATATTTCATTGCTGTAGCACCCCGTGGGGCGTCACTACAACAAGCAACCAACAGTACGAAAGTGTTGTGATCATGCAGCGCATATTTTGCGACTGGTAATCTGATGTTCGAGGCTACCCGAATATATTCGAGAGTGGGAATCAATAGTTTGGCATGACTACACAAGATTTCAACCAACTAGTGCAAACAGCATTTCCCAAATAGCGTGACAACGTAAACTCACTACGACACATTCTTTATAGAAATTTGAGACACTATCTAGAGACAATCATGCATCTGCCCCATCATGCAGTTTGACACTGTATACAGCAACCATGCATTTGCCCATCATGCACACCTTCAGACACTGCTGCTAGTACCCATAGCTTAATTAATTAATTTATCCGAACCTAAAACGCATTATCAGTATGTCATTCGACTATCCGCCACCTGTGGATGTGCCGAGCAGTCAGCTCTGCCTGCCTCACATGCAAGATCGCACTTGCAACATGCATGTAAATAGTAGAGAAGAATTTGTGAAACCAACCTGTCTTACCTCTTGAAATTTTATTTGCATTTGTTTCACCACTTGATAAAGTTTTGTTAGAGTCGGATAAGAACTTTTCTTTTTGCAGATACCAAATAACAAACGATAAAACCAGTATAAAGCAAACAGCCCGCTGCCAGGCACCTAACAACACATGACACCATAAAAGGTCACTTGTATGCCTAAATCTACTCACATGTACTATACCAAGATTTGTGAACGATTGTACTACAGAAAGCGTCATTCCTGACTGTCGATAAGCAGCTATGAATCCAGCAATGACAATAATCACTGCAGCCACCCAAACGTACCACCAGAATACTTGATCTGTACATATAAAACACACAATGATTGGATACATTCTATAATTAACCAATGACACGCTGATGGATATATTTGTATATTCAGGGTTTTCCTAGTTCCTTGAAGTTGTCTATAAACTAGCTGAAACCTCAAATAACCTCTGCCTGGTAAAGCATTACCAACAGGCGTCAGCTGCATGCCCTGGGTCTCCCGCAATGTATTCTAACTATAACGCTAACGAAAATTTGCATGAGAGTGACACTACAGCCATTGATTGTACTTAGAGTTATCAAAATAGCGTTTCACTATCTAGTCAAGAAATATTATCAATTTCTTTCGATACCATATACCTACTACATTTCTTTATAAAGTCTTCCCATGTAACCATCTTGAATGGCAAACTCAGTCATGCATATCTTAGACAGATATTTACACAAACATTCTACACCTAAATAATTTTACCGATACCTACTCACTACATAACTAAACCCCAAACCCTCATAAAGAAATAGCAATTTCTCTATATTAGTACACGTACCGCCCATGCCTGTTTTGCTGTGCAACATACTCCTGTTAGTCCTACGGTTAGAATTAGCGGTAAGTTTTATAGTCTTCCAAGTGGACAAGAAACAGCAAGACTTGGTATTTCTATGCACAAGACGAGCGTTGCAACATAAATTTTAACTTAGTCTTGTGTAGCCAGACCCCCGCCGCGTAATACTTTCGGGCGAAAATGGGTCTGGTGAACAGCCTTTGATGTCGCTTTGTGCCGCGTAGCCAGAAATCGACTATCTCAAAAGACCGGATTTGGTTTCTTAAACGCTTTACTAAAGACCAGATTGGTATGCAAGCAGTGCAATTTTTATCTCAATTAGCTTCACTTGTTTCGTAGAGAACAACTCCAAGACTACAGCTAGATTCGCTAGTCGTTGCCGTTTGTGAAATCTGCATGTCTACAGAAGCAATTCAACGCGGCCGCGGGAACGTCGACGTCGACAAGCTCCACGTCGTATACGTCTAGCGTTGTGCGCTCGTGTCACAACCGAGACTGAATGCGAACGCGTAACAGTAGTGAACTGTCACGTGCAACTGTAACATTGTGACAGTTCACGTCTGTCAAGTCCCAATGTTACTCAAAATGACGCGGGAGAGACACGACAGAGATCAGAAAGAGGTTGTATATGTCTGAAAAAGACGCAAAACAGACAAGAGCCGGGTCCTAATAAGGCCTCACCTGATTCGATACATCGCTATACGCGCTAGTGAAAGTTTTGAAAAGAAAACTTGTTGCTTTCCCTCTAGACTCACGTGGTTAACAAACGCCAAGACATCATCAAAGTAGCACCCCAGTGTCCCGTGAGACGTGATGACGTCGTTAGTGCCATGCACGCCCGCAGGGAAAGGTCTACTAGGAACGTACGCTTCCGGGGTCTGTACAACATTTAGTGGTCACAATTGTGTATCTAACAGTCATTCTGGCATTCCCACGATTATGCAAAACGTCTGCATACTATGTAATTTATGTGTTGGCCATAGCAACCGTAATACATTACAAATAGACGGTAGAGTACTACAGTTGTGTTACAGCTATAGAGCAACACTACGCGTGTCGTGGGAAGCATGAGGCGACTCAGTCAAGGACGCTACATACCAAAGCCGTTTAAACTAGTGCATACATATCTGCTACACATGCTATATAGCCTACCGGCTCATTAGCCTGTTCTTCGCTGGGAAATGTAATTACCACAAATTTCCGTTACAGAATTCAGTTATTGGGCGGAGAAACACACTTGTAAATAATTCGTTCCCTGTGCATGTGACCAAACGTTTTATATATAATTATCTAAATACCCGGATATGATCACACACACACACACACACACACACACACACACACACACACACACACACACACACACAAAATGGACAAATGTTAAGCCGTCCACGTCTCTCGACGTCGACCTTGAGGTGAGTTACGGAGATAGCTCCCCTTGCCTCTAGAGACAGGTCCTCCATGCGCTACGTGACCGTGGTACTTCCGTTCGCTACACTCGATCTTCTGCTAGAGCGAAACCCAGGCATGAAACAGATAGTTTCAATCGGCAAGAAATCGACCGTCTCTCGTAATATGTGCATGGGGATTGTACGTATCAAAATTCGAAGTCGAGCCGCGGTCACGTCGTCGCGAGATTTCACTAGAGGTTGACTCGTCGAGAGGGGACCGTCTAAATACCGAAACGTGCGTTTCATTGTGGTGTAGAACGCAGTCTTCATGCACGGGTTTCGTGGCGATTGGTCCAGCAGTTTTGGCGTGATTGATGTTAGAGACAGACCTACAGACAGACAGACAGACAGACAGACAGACAGACAGACAGACAGACAGACAGACAGACAGACACACACACACACACACACACACACACACACAGACAATTTATTGTCATACAGATTCTACTTGTACAGATGCTAGGATTTTAAAATACAAATCAGTCCTTGCAAACAACAAAGTCATTAACTAATGGACTTGACCTTGACTGTCAAAATCAAATAATCTATCTAAATTACGAGACAGACAAACAGACAGACAGACAGACAGACAGATAGACAGACAGACAGACAGATAGACAGAAAGGCAGTCAGACAGACA
Organism: Dehalococcoidia bacterium; assembly: GCA_964274945.1. GTDB lineage: Bacteria > Chloroflexota > Dehalococcoidia > Lucifugimonadales > Lucifugimonadaceae > CAXXBX01. The sequence continues at coordinate 27,945 of CAXXBX010000183.1, forward strand.
GGCAGACAGGCAGACAGACAGACAGACAGACAGACAGACAGACAGACAGACAGACAGACAGTGCGTCTTCCGGGATTCTGCTGTCATCACATCTGTCTTCATCTGAATTTCTCTTGCATGGCTTCAGTGTTTCATGGATTGATCAAAGCCTTACCTTGCCCACATTTACGTGGCCTAGTGCGTCTTTCACGCGAGTAGCTGTTGCTCCTCCAATGTACCACAAATCGTCTCATCTCTAAGTTGTCCCAAAGCAACCATACGTAAAATTTTTAGTAGCCCGGTCATTACTCTGGTTGCCCATACACTAAATCCATGACCACTATTGCTATGGTGCTATATTTGATTTATAAGAATATATGTATTTACAGACAGGCAAAATACAGCTAATAAACAAACAGACAGACAGACAGTGCACATAAATCTTTTACATTTTATCACATGTATTCGCTTGATGTATTAACTTTGATGTATAAAAATGCATTGACAGACAAGACAAACAGAAAGACAGACAGACATGCAGACAACTAAGTGCAGACAAGACGAGTCAAAAAATTACTGGACGACGTGCTCGATTCTCAATTGTAACGCAGCAATGCAACTCAAGAGTGTAACAGTTACTGCAGAAGATGAGCAGAGTCCAGTATACTACTACTCTCTGTTCGCGTTCACTGTGAATCTGGAACTATGTAATGAAGCACCTGTGTTTGTTTAGAAACGTTTAACTAATTGCCTATGACCTCCTAAGTGATTATGACATCAATAGCTTGTTTTTGCACTCAGTGCAGTAGTATTATAATTATTACAACAAGACAGAAGTTCAACAATTTACAGCTCAAAATAGAGTCTTCTATCTTGTTTCTACACGTTATCACAATATTCAGTACTTGTTCCTGCAGGTCACTGAAGTTAAATCAGTAAGTATAGTAGTGCTGACTCAGTTGTGCCATTACTAACTCTGTTAGCCTATTGTCAGCTGTTTGACTCTTGGTCTTAGCTAAGAACCTTATAGATCCAATTTGTCTTATAACTTGCTGATTTTTAGCGTATTGTAGAGTGTAATAATGTCATGAGCATACATGGCACAAAGTAGCAATTCCTTGACACTACAGGCCACGCCCAATTTGGCACTCGATTAATTAGGAAAGACACGTGTCTGATCTGTGATTACACCTAAATGCTCTCAGTAGGTCTGCAAAACGGTATACTTACCTATAATTACGTTTTCTAGCCAATACGGGCATGCTTGCTCAGGAAGGAAAGTCAAGCTGGTAGGTAGGGTAGCTGTCAGCTAGTTGTCCGTGGGCAACCATAGTTAACCGTTTCAGTTGCCTGGATATATTTTTGGTTGTCCCGGGCGTCCGCACAACCGATTTGTCGTACACTGTCATTTGCTTCATCAGTCTTCAACCTTTCTTTCTCTGATGACTTTAGTCTCCATTGAATTATATATATATATATATATATATATATATATATATATATATATATATATATATTGCTGCCTTACGTTGTCCACGTTGTGGTTTAGTGCGTCTTCTGTGGAGATTGTAATCATCATGTTTCTACCTGTTTCTCACTGTTTGACTCTTGAACTCCACTTTCTATTAACTAGTATTCTTTCTTGTGCGTGTATAGCTGTAGTTTAAAGACTTTAAATTTAGGAGCTTGTAATTGCTAGTAGTAAATTGGTCTTTACTATAGTGATTTGCAGTTAATATATGTATAATAGCGCAATTTTTGAAAATATATGTATTGACAGACAGACAGACAGACAGACAGATCAGACTTATAGATATAGAGATATAGCCTATGAATAGTCGACACTGTGTATCAGAGTAGCAAGCGGGGGACGAAAGCGCCCTCTCTTAGTATCTAGAAATTGAAATTGTCTAACTTTTGCAAATCTGTTTACAGTCTGGACTCTGGCAAGCCAGGTAGTTTTTGCTTACTCATCGCGACGGTACAGCCCCCTCACCTCGCTCGAACATCTTCCTACGCCACTGTCTATCTCTCTAGAGTCACCAACGATGTTGCTCACCTGAACGTTCACCACTTGAAATCGAATTCAACAGAAATCTTAGCAGTGCCAGCAAGATAAGAGTGCCTGTCGCAGCAAACTCCAGTAGAGGACTGTGTAGCCAGAGTGCAACTAGAAACGTTCCAAGCGCTATGGCTATCACACTGAACGGCGCCCACTTGCTCTTGACGTAAGTAAGTACTCCTGCAGGGACAAAACCGCCAGGTTGAGACGTGGGTTGAGTAGACATAACGCAGGATGTCGTGCGTTTGCTGCGCGCGTTACGTTTTTGATGATATAAATACATACATACATGCATATATATATATATATATATATATATATATATATATATATATATATATATATATATATATATATATATTGACAGAGCAAGGCTTAATAAAATCTCTTCCTCATATGCTGGAGCATGGCTGAGGGAGGTCCCAAACCAAATCTTGGCCTATCCATGCTTCAACATGACTTCATTACGGCCATCAGAATTTGGCTGAGCATTCCTCTTTTTCCGGATTCTCCTGTCTTGCTCAGATGTGTTTGGCCTAGTACAGTCAAAGCCAAAGATTATCACATACGGGATATGCGTTGCAAATAATAGGATCCCGTATAAATTGCTATGTGTACGTAATTATTTGTCAATTTGCTCCTGTGTACAACGCAGATCGCAAAAAATTACAGACTAGACCGGACAATGGCAAACATAATCGAATTACGCAGTTCTGGTGGTAGACTCTTTCATAAACTCAAAGACTGAGCATAGTTGATTGGCGCTTCGTCCATTGTCTCTGGTTGCCATGGACAAGCATCGCAAATACTGCTCTGTGATTGGCCCAAACTGTGCAACAGCGTTGTGGCGATCGAAGGATCAAATCTGCTTGAAAAAAACACATTTTTAAACATTCCTTTCGGTTTCTTTAATCAACAAAAGAATAGAGATCGTGTAATTCTAAAGCGCTTTCTAAAGTTTCACAGCCGTACATAACGTACAAAAAGAGATCCGTGGAGAAGAAGAAGAAGCAGAACAAAATTGGCGTATGGGCCTTCGAGGCTAGCAACTGTTTTCTAGGTTGTTAGATGATTCTTGACCAAAACAAAAATAGGATATAGTACACAACGTGCAAAAATTTCATTTCGTTAATTTTGAGAAAGTTTAGAATTCATTTACTATGCTTTCTGAGCGTGCAAAAGGACCACCACGTCCCCCAACGATCTAAGACCTGGGCAATCCCTACATACAGGGTACTATCGTACCCTGTGATGTATGTCTAGACCGGCTAACACATTTCATGTGTTTTCTTCTTTCTGGTCAAGCAGATACTTGGTTAGCTCCTTGGCTTACAGTAGCACCACTAACTGCTCTATACAAGAAACAAGGTGGAATCAGGCCAATTGCAGTAGCAGAAGTTTTAAGACGCCTTGCCAGCCGCATGGCAGTTCGATTAGAGTTGCCAGATGTTTTCATTCCGACTGGCCAAGTTGGCGTTGGCATTAGAAGAGGGTTAGAAGCTGCTATCCACTGCAGCTGTCTTTTCAGCTTCTTATAATCACATGCAGAAGATCAGGATCTCTGTCTAAAAATTGGTTTCTCAAATGCATTCAGTGAGTGTAAGCGAGGGTCCTATCTTCGACGTGTACCTACTCAATTTCCAGAGTTATTCGCATGGTCTCAAGGGTCATATCACTGCCATGGAGAACTTCGCTTTGGGAATGACGTCATTAGATCATCAAGGGGAGTTCAGCAAGGGGACCCCTGGGTTCTCTTCTTTTCTTTTGTCAGTTATCCTGGAGCTCCTTGATAATGTTGATGACATACCGGATCTGCACCTCCAGCTTTGGTACTTAAACGATGGCACCTTCGCAGGAAAACGCAGTTCTGTTGCTGCTTTTCTGGACTTATTGTCATCAAAGGGTCCATCGCATGGCCTTTACATTAATAAGAAGAAATGTGAGATATTCTGACTATCAGGTGACATTTCATTTCCAGAGTTCCCTGGAGATGTCATACAAATCAATCAGAGGTCAGAAGGTGCAGAGTTTTTAGGGGCCCCAGTTGTCGGGTCTGATTCATCCCTTAATCAATCATTTGCCAAACGAGTGGACAATGATCTATCCTGTCAGGATCATCTCTTTGATCTCGAAGAATCCCACGTAAAATTACATCTCCTACGCAGCTGTCTTAGCCTGTGCAAAATAAATCATCTAATCAGAACTGTTCCCCCATGAAGAGTGACAGAACAACTTAGCCGATTTGATCATGGTGTGCGTCGTTGCTTCGAGAAGATGTTTAATTCGTCAATGTCTGACGTCTGTTGGAAACAGGCAACCCTACCAGTTCGTCTTGGTGGCCTTGGTCTAAGAGAAGCCTGCAGAACAGCTCCAGCAGCCTTCATTGGAAGCTGCAATTCAACTCGCAAGTTATTAAATCAGTTGCTTGAGCACGGTGGTGCTACGTCATTTGTGGATAGCAGTGAGCACGTCAACCTTGCCTCATGTGACCGAAATTTGATAGTTGCTGGTGAACTACCAACTCGAGAGAATTTAAGGAGTGTACTGTCACAATATGAGGATATTGATTTCAAGGCTTCTAAACAACGCGAATTCCAAGTCGTTCTTGACTCATCACTTCTACGGAAAAGAAGGCTGAAAGTAACTTACAAGATAAAGTACGCCTTAACTCAGTCTCTGCCAGACATTCCGGACATGGCTTATGACAATACCTAACCAGAAATTAGGCCTGGTCATGTTTCCTCAGGAATTTATGGTTGCTCTTCGTATGTGGCTTGGCATTCCTGTGTTTCCATCTCCTCCTTCGTCCGTTAGGTGTCCTTGTGGTACTGTCATCGATCCACACGGAGATCATTTCTTGGGTTGTGGACATGGCTCACTAAGAAATATAAGGCATGCCACACTTTGTGACGTCATTTTCAACACAGTTCTTGTGGACAACCGCGACTGCAAGAAGGAGCAACGGTGCAACAGCCACAACAATGCCAGACCAGAGGCTGTGTTTCATCCTGACTTCCTGCAGGGCCGAGCTGCGTATTTTGATGTGACCGTTAGGAATTCTCTACAGGCATCATTTCTCCTAGAATCAGCCACCCAACCAGGAGCAGCAGCTGCTGGAGGAGACTCCAAGAAGATTGCACGGTATGAAGATGAAGTTAACGCAGCTGGATGTGACTTTTATCCTCTAGTTGTAGAGACACTGGGAGTTTGGTCTCCTAGTTCTTTAGAGATTTTATAAATAATAGCAAGAAGAACTGCTTTAACTACAGGGACAATGGTCTCTAAAGCTCTCCAGCATTTACTGCAACAACTTTCAGAATTCTTTTAGACTATGGCGCTATAATGCTAAACTGATTTTAGACAGACTAGCCATCTGTAATGTTGACAATGTTGTGTGAGAGTATGTGTGAATATATATGCATGTATATATTTTAGACATGTATATATTTATACTTCTTACAAATCCCAACTGGGATCAACTCTACCATCTAAAGCTATTCTACATAACACCATCTTAGCATCGTATAACCATAGCTTTACAGACAGTTGCTGATGCAAGTTACAAACCGATCTACTGATACCAGCATTGTTCAGAAAAGAAGCCCTTCGCGCTATAATTTTAAGTACTTGTAAACTGTTTGGTGTCCATAATCCTAAAGAGTCCACCACGAGAGGATGAAAAATACCTCCAGTGTTCGAAACCATCGCATCATGCCGCTGATCTTTCTCAATCTCTCCTGCTGCAGCCGCTGCCTCTGGACAAGTGGCTGCTTGAACAAGGTAGGATGGCTGTAAGGAGTTTCGGACGGACAAGTCAAAATATGTGGAAGACCATGTTCGAAATTTGGGTGAAAAATATCACCAGGTCTTGAATTGCTTGTTCTACTGCATCGCATTTCTCGACGACAACGAGAATCATCCATTAGGAGTGCATTGAAGACTACTTCACAGAGTGCATTGTGACGCTTCATCTCAGATTCTGTTCTTGATTGCAACTCAATAAATGATCACCGAATTTGTTAATAATTGCACCACATGTACAACGCTTGGCATCAGAAGGCAATTTGAAGATTGGAATGCACAACCAGACTCTCAAAGCAACACTAAATTCTTTGCTGGGCATGGCGAGGCCAAGGCTTAGGTTTGGCAATGCCCGCAACCATGCACCAACATGTTGGCCAGAAATGGTGTTTAGTCTAGCGCGATCTCGAATACTAGCAGTATCTTTGAGGGAAGAACTTAAATCAGAATCCAGCCTACTCTGCAAACTTCGTTGACTGGTTACTTCAGACTTAAGAGCTGTGTCTGGAATACTTTGACATAGGCGTTCATGAGCAACCTGCTCTCCTGAAAAAGTGTGCTCGTTTACGATGGAAAATGACACTTTCAACTGAGAAAGCAGAGAATGGAACCAACATATCAATTGACGAGTGGAGTTACAACTGGCAAGGTAAGATGCAGGGGCACTTCTGCAGGCTTCCCTCAAACTAAGACCGCCCAAAAAATTGGCAGTGTGGCCTGTTTTCATGAATTTCAGAAAGAGAGCAGTTAGCTATTCCTTCAAGACTCTTTCTTAAGTTGACATCAAAACGCCGCAACTGAGAAGTGGCTTTATCAGGTGACACAGTTATAAGGAGATGGTTGATCTTGCACAATGAAAGGCATGATCTCAACAAATGTAACTCAACCTGAGGATTTTCAAGACTTTGAAGGTTCTGTTGACATTCCCAAATCTTATCTATTCGCTTTGAGAAGCAATTCTGGAAGAAATCGTTCGATCCTCATACTGGAGAACCCAATAGCTCAACACCTCCATTTGTTTGATCTATTCGTTCAATGGTTGATGGGAATTCTGGAAATGTAGGATCTTCAGTTGGCCAGAAGACGTCACACTTGGACATATTGAGCTGGAGTCCATAAGATGGCCCTTTTAATCTTACCATCTCTAACATTGAAGCAATAGTGGAACGCTGACCAACGAAGGATCCGTCGTCCAAGTACCACAAATTCATAGATATTTCCTCCTGTGCACCAATTTTGTCCATCAGCTCTAGAATGACCAGAGAAAAAAGCAAAGGACCCAAAGGATCCCCTTGTTGAACACCAGCCGAAGATGTTAGTCGATTCAACCAAACCTAAGTTCTGCCTCCATGTGATAACACCATTGAACCCAACCAAATAACTCGGGCAGATCCCTATGTAGGCGTTGCAGGAAAGTAATACGATGACAATTGTTAAAGACATTTGCCATGTCAAGCTTGGAGAAGCATAAAGTTGGATTGTCACCATAAGTATCAATGAAACAAGACAAGGAGTGAACAGCTGCATCCAAACCACCTGGAATCCCAACACCTACTTGCCCATATGGTAGAAATATCTCTGGGAGCTTAGATTTGACTGCAGCACAACAAACTTGGCTTATCAGACGGCGGAGAACCTCTCCAACTGCTATGGGTCGAACACCACCACCACCTTGCTTCTTGTACAGAGCTGTTAATGGAACGCCCGAAGCCATGCAGAAATTCGTTTATCCATCTTGCCAGACAAAGCAAAATTGACCCAACGAGTTAGGTTCTCGAGAACTTCCTGCCCTGCTGGTGACGTTGTTCCTATGGTGGCATCAAGCAAATGCTGGGAGCGAAGCTTCGAAAATCCTGGACTGGAGGCCCGAGGGAAAGTTTGCAATGCTTCCATAACTGACAATGAATTCACACATAGTGGTGGAGGTATATCCTCAGACCATTCTGGCAATGGTTGAGAAGGATGGCAAAATTTGAGTTCTTCAAAAGAATCCAAATCATTCGCAGGATCACAGCCATTAGACCTCAATGACCGCATAGCATCTCCACAGCGACTCTCACTGGCCAGAAACAAGACATGTCGTGTGTTTCTCTGGGACAAAGTAAACGACTTGCGAACCTTGATGTTACAAATGGCATTATTTCTAGCTTCGATCCATAAAGATACCGGATCTCCTGCTTGCCATTGTTGCAAACATGAGAGTAGACAAGCACTTACAACATGCCTCTTCTTCTTACCTCCTCGACGTGGTGGTCTCAAAACTGCTTTAGCAAAAAGAGACAAACGTACGAAACCCCACAAATCGCTTTTGACAGACTGTTGAAATTCTAATGCTGAGATTTCTGAAAGAAGAGGTCGAACTTGTTTCGCTATATGACAAATGGATGTGATCTGAAGAGAAGATATTTCCGTCATCATTGTTTGAGAAGTGTCTGATTCAGGAAGACAAGATGGACAAGTATGTTGTGCAGCTGCTTTCACGCCTTCCAGAGCCAGATCATCAGGGACCAAAGTAATGTCTTCCAGCACTTGTACATCTTTCGCCAGGTCAACACAAATACAGGAGTTTCCTAGACACTTTTCTGCACCTATCATATGAGAAGACACATGGTTTGACGCATGAGGTGATGACTCAAGAGAAGCCATTTTAGAAGCCCATTGGGATTCACTTGGTAAACCATAACACCTCTACACCTAGGCCGACCAGCACCTTGAGACCAACGACAAATTTTCATCTGCTGGCATACACAAAACCACAAACAGAACACACTTTACATCTGTGCTCCTCCAAAGAGGCAGAAGAAGGAAACGAAAGTCTTGAAATGTGTTCTGAATTTGGATGAAGCCAACGCGAAGACGCATCTAGGAAAACAGTAGCACAGAGCGGGCAAGAACAAGATCCAGATACAGGCCTAGCCGAAACAGAGGAACGACCGTTGTCGTCATCATCACCATCACCATTCTCAGTGCCGGCTGCCTCTAATACGGTTGTCTGTGAAGAAGGTTGAGCCATGTCCTCACACTGCGTGCTCTAAAGGAGGAAAAGCAATAGCTGGCAGTGTGGGAATTGCGGCAAACGTTTATGTAGATATAGGAGCTTAGGAGGGGCATCACGGAAGGTATACAGATTAAATTACACATCAAAACGGAAGCGAGTTCATCTGTAAAAATATTTCTGATGTCATAATGGTACAAAGTGCTGTAATGAATCATTCATTTTCTATGTCATATTGTTCTCTATGTCATATTGTTCTCTATGTCATATTGTTCTTGACAATGTCAAGTATCATAATAGCGTTGTTGAGGAAATCCCGACAAAAAGCAGCACAAAAAGAACATGATCCAGTATTTGGACTAGCATGAAATCCCATACGACAAGAAACTGTTAAAAGCAGAGATGTTCATGCTAATAAAAGCAAGAAACCCGGCTTCGCAGTACCTGACTGACGTCTTCGCTAATCAGCACAGTCATGACGTTCTGAGATTGCCTGTCGGTCACTGCGAGTTGAACCCGATCGAGCTGGTCTGGGCACAAGTCAAGGGCTATGCGGCATCTCATAACACGGATTTCACCATGGCGGGAATTGAGCAGCTTGCGAGAGATGGCATTACGCAGGTTACAGCTGAGAAATGGGCCAACTGTGTCAAGCACGTCATTCAAAAAGTAGAAAAGCACTATCGAGAGACCGACGGGATAGTTGAAGAAGCGGTCGACCGTGTTCTCATTGAAGTAAGACGTGAAGAAGAAGAGACTTCGGAAAGCGAAGAAGTCTTTGTTTCTGGAACAGATGACCGCTGTAGTGATTAGAATGCCACAATTGACCTGGTGGCGCGTGTGAAGTCACAGGTGGTCGTTCTAATTGGTCATGAGGGCGTAATCACATCGTGTGCTATACAGGAAGTAGCCAATTCTGTAGTTGTACAATACTGATCAGAAACAAGCTCTATATATTTGTCTTCTCGTCATCACTAACTTCCTAATGATGTAAGAATTATCTGTTTGCGATGCATAGTTAGCGAGATTCAAGATTTTTCCCACGCTGCCGGCTATTACTTTTCCTACTTTAGTTGCCGTTGATCAGCAAATATCGCCTCGTCAATGAAAAGACGTCTTCAAGTATGTTCACACTAGTGTTAGAAAGCTAAAGGTTTGAAATAAACAACTGTGGAAAGAGCTAGTACAAGAGAAAAGCGAATGAACACGGCAGAGATTCAAACTGCTGGCGGCGCCATGATGAAAGCCCGTATATATAGCCTAGATATTTTTACGTCTTTTTCAACCCTTCAACGTCTCTTCGAATATCTTTTATTAGTGTACCAAGAACTGTTATATCATTTAAGTTTATCCACTTTAGTTTCAACTCCATCCACCTTTGCTTCAACCTTATCCACATTGGTTTGAATACCATCCACCTTAGAATCGAGTGCTATTTGCTGGTGTACCATGGTGTCTAGGTCGACTTTAGGCCTAATCACAGTCCTAGTCAAGGTCTTGATGCCTGTTCGGTTTTCCTCTATCCAAACAGTATTTTGACCCGACGTTCTCGACACCAAATTCGTCCTGCCTCTCAACAATTCGACGTCCTGGGTGAGTTGAGCAGATGGCGTCACAAATGATACCACCTGACAGCCCCATATTTTCGCAAACTCAAGGGGCCGAGCAGCCTCGAAGGGCTGCCAAGACCCGAAGAGGATGCGAAAATATGGGGAAGGGCAGGGGTATTTTTTTGACGTTAGATACACTACTTAGGTGGATCCCTGCAATACCAAAAGGCTATTTTGGCAGGTTGTATCATTCCGCCTTCAGACTTACTACGCCCTCGCACTCTACTCAAGTCTTGATACCCTGTTCACGTGAGCTCTGTATTGCGGTGGGATGGCTACAGATGCGTTAGAAGACTCTAGATGGGAAACGGTATTAAAGCCTCAACTAGTTGAAGTGGCTGGAGTGTTGCGTCCACGTCGGAACCGACTTTCTGCACGGCTCTTCAGTAGGGACCTTATTAGTAAAGACGAAGACGAGCGTTTCACCGAGTCAACTAAGGTTGAAACAGACTTGGCTTTGGACATTTTACGTGTGCTTAGTAATCAAGGGCCCGGATCATTTGACAAATTTTGCGAAGTACTTTTGGAAGTCAGAGATGGGACACTACGTACTTTGGAGAAGCGACTTCGGCCAGATCGTTTAGACATCATTGAGGGTAAGCATGCATCTATAAGAGAAAGCCAGTTGCAAGCAGATACGAGCTATCTATGCCCCGTCTAGAGACGAGGCCGCCTACTCAACCTAGTCCCAGGCCGTGCACGTGCCACCATCTTCATCTCGGGACAATTCATATCGAGATGGTACTTGACAAGCGGAAAGTGTAAATTGATTGCGATTCTCAAGCTCCAGTTTCTACGTGTATTAGTACTTAAGTTGATGGGCGGAGCGAAACCGAGTCACATGCAGGGCCCGGGGCTAGGAGACAGCTTCTAGTGAAAAGGTAACCTGTGCCCACGGGTCTGGGTTCACCTCGGCTGGAAAAGTTTGTGTGAACACTTGCACTCGATTTTATTCCGGATTGGTTCGAGGTTCTAACGCATCATGCATGTAAACGGACACTGTGTGGTAATTTATATCAAGTGAATGGTGGTAGTTCATGGTAGAACTAAAATCGTTTGTTAAAGTTTGGGTGTATATTCTGCTTAGAAGTGTTCAGCTACAGCAGCACAAATTTCAATAAGAGCGTTGGTTTGAATTTGAACTTTGATGCCTTTTTTATAACAAAGAATATTGTTACTAACTGTTACAGTTCGCAGTGCGTTGATGTTCTTTAACTGAATTAATCAGTTATGGGAAAAAACCTGATACTGAAGTGGCAATTTATCGATATATTATATTCTTGTTATATCTAGACTCTCACGGCGCCACGTCTGAGCAGGAACGCAATCGGAAATCTATTCAGATTTTAGTGGAAGAGAATTTATTCAAAGAATTCAACGAGCGAAACTTTGAACAACAACTAAAGACGATTTTTTCTCATGGACTTAAGATTGAAAAGGAATCTATCATGTCATATCCAGTACGTCAACCAATGAAATTTGCAGACAGAGATTGGGTTCGTAGAGTTCGTGTTTCTAAAAAAGCTTTGATAACATTTGTTGTCAGTGGAGTTGAGAAGACTGCGATTGACCGTCAAATAAACGCAATTATTAATGTTCTCTCTATGGAAGCTGGAGTCAAAGAAACAGAAATAGAAATTATTCAAATTTTGCCCTGCAACAGTTGTCTGCTAGTCATTCGGTTACCAGGATTGGCAATGGTGCAGCTCATTATATCTTTCCTTAACCCACAATCAAGACCACCGTTTTGCCAACGTCTCGCACATATTTTGCCTAAATCAGCATTTGAAGTCACATTTGGGTTTGCTTCACTTCCAGAATATTCAGCGAAGTTACCGTCATTGCGCTCAACACCAAACTCTGGAGACAATCCTTTACACCTCGCCAAACACCAACAAGGTAAGAATAATACTTTTTTACTTAATTTGGTTATACTAGCGAAGGAACTCGGCTTTGCTCGGCGAATAGCACATAGCTATAGGTGTGACGCATAACACATTGTCCACGAAAGTCGTTAGCCTGATCTGTTGCACTCGTGTGTGATTCCAGATTTCAGAATGCAGACATGATGGGGTCGTTCAACTAGTCTGCAATAGAGAATCAGCGGATCAAGTCATATATTAATTAGGTCAACGATGGGTGAATGCATGGACTAGCACTGCTAAATGATTATTGCCTGTGATGCTATAATTAATTAATTAATTAATTAATAAGCCTCCTCATAGGCACCCTCGAAGATTGCATCTAAGGTTTAGTAAGTCATATTCGATTGTGACCAATAAGTTTGGTCTCATTATAGTGTGCGGATATTTAATGTTAATAAGGTTTAGAAAAAACTTGCTACACGATAACTTTTTCCAGTTTGACCTCTTACTGGTGATCTGCGCTACCCTGGTACATGTACCGTAAGTCATGCAGTATACAGCCTGTCGTTTTAGCTTTTGGAATAATTCTAAATATTAAAATATTTGAATGGTTGCCGGATCTAACACACAGTGTTGCTACTCTGCCGCTGGTGTTTTACTTTTGGTAACCGTATGACCGGTAATAGTCTACGTTACCCTAGAAACATCAGTGGGTATCAAATCACCTTGACACCGCCTTCGACCCTAGTCCTATTGTCGTAAGGTTAGATTTTGCATATATGTGTGTGTGTGTGTGTGTGTGTGTGTGTGTGCGCGCGTGTGTGTGTGTGTGTGTGCGTGCGTGTGTGTGTGTGTGTGTGTGTGTGTGTGTGTGTGTGTGTGTGTGTGTGTGTGTGTGTGTGTGTGTGTGTGTGTGTGTGTGTGTGTGTGTGTGTGTGTGTGTGTGTGTGTGTGTGTGTGTGTGTGTGTGTGTGTGTGTGTGTGTGACCAAAGAACGTAACGCGCGCAGCAAACGCACGACATCATGCGTTATGTCTACTCAACTCACGTCTCAACCTGACGGTTTTGTCTCTGCAGGAGTACTCACTTACGTCAAGAGCAAGTGGACGTCGTTCAGTGTGATAGCCATAGCGCTTGGAACGTTTCTAGTTGCGCTCTGGCTACACAGTCCTCTACTGGAGTTTGCTGCGACCGTCACTCTTATCTTGCTGGTGCTGCTAAGATTTCTGTTGAATTCGATTTCAAGTGGTGAACGTACAGGTGAGCAACATCGTTGGTGACTCTAGAGAGATAGACAGTGGCGTAGAAAGATGTTCCAGCGGGGGAGGGGCTGTACCGTTGCGATGAGTAAGCAAAAACTACTTGGCTTAATTATCAGACTGTAAGCAGATTTGCAAAGTTAGACAATTTCAATTCCTAAATACTAAGAGAGGGGATTTCGTCCCCCGCTTTCTACTCTGATACACACTGTCGACTATTCACAGGCTAGATCTCTATATCTCTACGTCTGATCTGTCTGTCTGTCTGTCTGTCTGTCTGTCTGTCTGTCAATACAAATATTTTTAAACATTGTACTATTATACATATATTAACTGCAAATCACTATAGTGAAGTCTAACTACCAGCAATTACAAGCTCCTAAAGTCTTCAAATTACAGCTGCACGCACAAGAAGGAGTACTAGTTAATAGAAAGTAGAGTTCAAGAGTCAAACAGTGAGAAACAGGTAGAAACATGATGATTACAATCTCCACAGAAGACGCACTAGTCCATAACGTGGACAAGGTAAGGCAGCGATAATTCAATATAGACTAAAGCCATCAGAGAAAAAAAGGTTGAAACTGAGGAAAGCAAATATACTAAAACTGAGGAAAGCAAATATACTAAACGAAGATGAAGAGGTCTTGGTCACTCAGGAGCAACAGCTACTTGCGTGAAAGACGCACTAGGCCACATAAACGTGGGAAAGGTAAGGCTTTGATCAATCCACGAAACACTGAAGCCATGCAAGAGATCAGATGAAGACAAATGTGATGACAGGAGAATCCCCGGAAGACGCACTGTCTGTCTGTCTGTCTGCCTGTCTGTCTGCCTGTCTGTCTGCCTGTTTGTCATTTATTTTTCACATCAAACTATGATACAATTCTACAAAGAACTACAGTAATACAACTAGAATAACGTTTGTTGAAAGCTAAAATTACAGCAAACTAAAACTCTTATATATAACTAAGACTAATGACGAAAAAATTGGGTGCTGAAAGAGTCAGGCCTCTCAGACCCACCGCGCAACATGCTAAGTTTACTTGATATAACTTGAACATTACACTTCTGTAATAGTACAGAGAATCTTTTCCTCCAAAAGTCTAAAATTTCCGCAGCATTAGGTCTTCCTGCTTCATCTGATGAAAAGGCTGCCAGTTTCTGCAAAAATTTCTCGCTTCTTTTCCCATGATCCAAAATGTTCCATAACCAGTGGCATGACTTTGGCTACTGAGCCTCCAGACAGTTTGTGTTGTTCGTACGTGTACATCTTTCTGGTTTCTCTTTGATTAGCTGCAACCCTTAGCTGTTGCCTCAGCAGAGATTGGGAAAACATCTTAGCTCCAAGGGTGTGCCAACGAGATGTCAAGATCAAAATTAGAACCCGACTCAGCATCAAACATGATAATGTCGGGTCTACATTCAGAGTTAGTATACCTGTTTCTTAGCTCACGACAATGGTGAATTTGTAGACTTCTAAGGCACTCCGACCACAATCCAGCAATAGACTCATGGGACCAAATATGGCCTCCTCTGTCTTGCAGGTAAGTAAGTGGTATCCACTGTCGTCTAGAGATGCATTGCAATTACAAGACTCTACCCATTTTGAAATGGTGATAGGCAGACCCAGTCTCACACGGCACGCCAAACGAAATTCGCAAGGATTGAGTGCGAATCCGTATGAGGTTGGTAGTGCATGCAACCATGCGCCTGCGCTTTTCCTTGAAAGAAACGAAATCTTGCTTCATTTCTTGCAGTTGGAGCTGCATCAACCAAGTGCTGGAGATCTTCTTTGAAAGTAGAAATAAACAATTGATGTTGTAGCTTTTAATTCCCTTGTAATCTGAGATCTTCTTGTTTGTTGGAAAGTATGATCGAAAAGCATGACCAACGGGGCTAGATGCATCACAAGTGAATTTGTTCATGATGACTTTTAGATGTGGGAAACGAGATAGTAGCTCAGATATGGTATGGGACCACGAAGCAACAAAAAAAGCAGGACCAGCGATGGAAGATAGTAGGGTTGGACCAAATCCACCAATACGAATAGGGAGACATGCCTGTTTCCAGACCTGATCATTCGCAAATGTTTCACCAAGAAGATGAACAAGTGCTTTCAAGATTGAAAATCTTGGATGGACGCAGCTTCAGATAGCAAGATAGGCTCTACAGATCTAGCCAAATGATCAAGTCTAGGAATATGACAATGTCTTAAAAGTAGCATTGAACTTTGCTGATCTTCTAATTTTTGAGTTGGTCGCAAAGTTGGTCCCCTGAATGTGCAGCCTTAACACACGTTGTAGACATGAAACTAGATGTACCAACTGGTATACCCACAAAAAATCGAACCATCATGACTCACAGGAATTTCGTCAAAGCCAGTGATATGAGTAACATTGGGACTGAAAACTTCACACTTGGTTTCAGAGACAGACCAAATTGATGGTTGAAAAAGATTTTTTGAGCATATTGAAAGCTGCAAGCACTTTGTCAGTACTACTCAGCAAGAAGACATCATCCAAGTATGCAAGCAAGGTGACTTCAGGGATGTTGTTTTGTATTTCAGATAAAATAGGATAAAATAATTGTTGTCGCAAAAAAGAACTAGTCTTAGTGGATCGCCTTGATGGACTCCTTCTTGAGATGGAATGACGATTGATGACGATCCTTGTAAATATACAAGAGAGCTAGAGTGACCATACATTTGTTGAATGTAACTGAACAAGTTAGGAAAGGCCTTGCACACTTCGTTTAGCATATCAAACTTACTGATTGAATTGAAAGCATTGCGAACATCTGATTTGAGAACGATCCAATCTTGATTAACTTCTAGCATCAGACCAATGTGGTGAGCAACAAGCTCAGTACCGTTCTGTGCTAAAACTCCACGGTGTAAAATAATTAGCAAATGCTTCTTTCTTCTGTAAACAAATTGCTCGCGCAGTAAGACGACGAAGTGCATCTCCAACAGCTATAGGATGAACATCTCCATTAGACTTAGGAAGGGCAATCAGTCTGGATGGTGACATAAGCTTGGCAATTTCAGGAGGCAATATACCCTTAGCTATAGTTGAACATGCAGAGAAAAGACATTTTGCTGTGTGCTCATTATCAATCAATCCTTTAAAGTGTTCAAAACGCCATATACAAGGTCCAACACTAGACCCACGAGGAGATCTCCGTACTGTATCGTAGAAAAATTTTTCAGACAAATTGATAGCTGCGCTGTCGGGTGTGTTTAATAAATCGATACTCTTGACCCTAGGAGGATGTTTGACGCCAGCTTCTTAGCTGTATCCGCTGTAGATTGAGCCAGACCAGCGATGGTAAGGACTCTAGAGGCTCGGCCTTGATAGCTCTCCACAACGCACAAGCCGTAAAGCAGCTGCACGACGGGCCTCTTCGTTTCCTTTAGTGGGTTTTGCAGCAAGGGAGTCTTCCAAACAGACAAGCTGCTTCCACTCCCACGAGTGTCTGTCTGTCTGTCTGTCTGTCTGTCTAATACATATATTTTCAACATTGAAATCTACAATTAACATAACTAAGCAACTCTACTGTCCCAATCGTACAAAATCTCTACCAAACTAAAACTCTACAGGAACCAGCCCTATATAGGGCTGTACAGTAAAGCACATTAATAATTGTGTATACAGTTCATTCTTTTGACTTTCCTTGTATGTTCCAGTGAGCGGGATGTCTTCCTGAAAATCACCCTAGCGTTACATTGTTGTAACTGAACTGAAACGTTGTCTCCAATATTTTGTAAAATTGGATGCATTCTGGCGACCGTCCTCATCATAAGACATGAGAGAAAAAGAGTCTTTAAAAACTGTTGAGCCTCATCACCCTATCTGCCATAATGTTCAAGTACCAAAAGGGACTGCTGTTGGTGCATACCTTCCTGGTAGCAGTTTGGAGTCATACTTTGTATGTTTGATCTTTTCTCTTCTGGATGCGGGAGGCCCATCAGTATAAGCAGCTTTAGATAGGATATCTTTGCTGAATGGATGTAATAGAGCAATGTCTAATTCTGCTGCTGGCATGCAGAATGATTGCGCACCATAGATGTCTGACCTTCCCCTGCAGGTGGTGTGGCGATCTTGATGCTCAATGTAGTACGGTACATGTAACTGACTGAGACAATCTGCTCACACAGAAACCATACAGTTGTGAGACTACACTGGTCCACCTCCAACTTTACAAGTCAACAGATGATACCCTTCTCTATCGACCGTTTTTCCACATTCACATTCGTACTCATCTGCCAACAAAGGCAAGCATCGCCATTTCCAACCTCATGAATGCCGCCAAGCGGAAATATCCAGGTAAAACTGCCAGATTCTGGGTTGATGGAATGGCATTTAGTCAAGAACTTGCACCTTTTCCTTGCAAGAAGCATAATCGTGCTGAGTTCTTTCCAGATTCTTTATCTAATAAAATACTGACTTGAGCTTTCAGGACCTTATCTATCAGATGCTGCTGCAGACGCTTAGTATTAGACAATAGATCATTCATTGATTGATCAGGATCTAAACATTCGTGAAGAATATGGACTACAGAATTTTCAGGACTCTTTGGGGATAATAAAACATCAATCTGAGGTTCTAAAGCTACGAAACGTTTGAAAGCTCATGCACAGAATGAGCCTGTCTGTCTGTCTGTCTGTCTGTCTGCCTGTATGTCTGTCTGTCTGTCTGTATGTATGTCTGTATGTCTGTCTGTCTGCCTGTCTGTCTGTCTGTCAATACATATATTTTCAAACATTGAACTATTATACGCCATCTAAGCAAAGCAACTAAACACTACCCAAGCCAATAGGGCTTGGTTCTACGTACAACTAGTTATGTTTATGTTGCTGTCTCTTGAAACAATCTTCTTTATTTTTCTGTCAATCACTCTAGCATTTGATCGTTGTAGACACACAGAGAACACAGATCTCCAGTATGTCTTGAAGGTTGATGCATTTGGCTTTCCGTCTTCGTCTCTTGATAGCTGTGACAGTTTCTTCAAATAGTCTTCAGCTTTCTCTCCCCAACAGCCAAAATGTTCGAAGACTATAGGCACAAATGTTGGTCGAAAACCTCCAGGCAAGAGCTCCTGGTCGTACTTTTTGATCTTCAGATTTTCTCTTCTGGTTGCCGCTGCTCTTTGAGTTGTAGCTGATAAACCCTCTAGTTCATTGCTCCAGGGATGCGCTAGAGCAATATCCTATTCAAGATCCACCCCCGATGCCGAATCGAATACAACTATGTCTGATCCGTCTTCAGAATTAACATACCTTCCTCTGGGTTCTTTTACGTGATGTAATTGCAGTTGACTCAAACAGTCTGACCATGCTGAAACCATGTTGTTATGGCTGATTACCGGGCCGCCCCCAGTCTTACATGTTATTAGGTGGTATCCATCTGAGTCTAATTCTTTCCCACAGTCACACTGACCAGAAGCCAAAGGCATTTGGCAGCCCAGTCTCATCAACGATGCCAAGCGGAAATCGCACGGAGATAATGCATGCCATGATGATGATGGTACTGTCAGGAGCCATGCTCCTGCACCTTTGCCTTGCAAGGACTTCATTCGAGATTGGTCTCTAGTCGAAGATGAATTCTGAATAAAACCATTTGACAGAGATTTCATGTATTCCTCAGTCAGCTTGTGTTGTAGTTGCTTCCTGTCGTTGATAACTTCTACGAGAGTTTTGTTTTGAGGCAAAACATTGCACAAATCTCTGCTGATGGAACTATTTGAATAATGTGAATTCTCAACTTCAGCAAGCAATCTGTCAGCATCAGGAATTCGTTTTGCTATTGTATGCAGGGTTGAGATCCAACTAGACAGAAATGCAAATTGTGCTGTAGATGTTAAAGCTGTGAGACCAAATCCTCCATGTCGTATTGGTAAAGTTGCTTGAAGCCACTGCCTGTCTGTTAGATTGCCTCTACCCAAGAGATTGGTGAATGTTGATCTTGTCAGTGTGTCATGGATGGCTGCAGCGGACTCCAAAAGTCTAGGTGGAACAGTTCGTGATAGGAAGTTCATCCGAGTAACATGACAGTGTCTCAGCAAGAGCATGCCACACTGGGGGTCTTGCAGCTGCAACAGCTTACCACACAAATTAGATCCTGATTGTGCAACATCAGAGCAAGATTCGATGATGTACGATGAACTTCCTATAGGTGTGCCCAGAATTCTACATCCTTGACTTGTGGCTGGTATGGAAGTTGATTCAGAGATGGTGTTAAGCAACGGTGATGAGGAACAATATATCTCACACTTCTTCTCCTCAATCATGAGATTAATGTCGCTGAAGGCAGATCTCAGCCTTTCAAAGACATGAAATACTTGATCAGGGCTGCCAAGGAGATAAACGTCATCCAGGTAAGCCATAATTGTTACTTCTTTGTTGTGAGACTGTAGATCTTCCAAAATGGGTTGCATTGCAACTGAGAACAAAGCAGGACCAAGTGGGTCTCCCTGATGCACACCTTCTTGAGAGCTGAGAATAACCGGATGAGATCTCTGAAGATAGATTAGTGGGTTGATGTCAGAGTACACTAGTGCAGCGTGATTGTAAATATCAGGAAACGTAGTAAGCACTTGGTTCAGCATATGAGACCGGCTTACTGAATTAAATGCATTCTTCACATCAGTTTTAAGTAGAATCCAGTCTTCATGTTATTCCATAAGAAGCTGCACCTGCTGCACCAATAGCTCTGCACCTCCTTCAACTGAAAACACCATGTTGTAAGGGTGTGAAAATAGTCTGCAAATTCCTTCCGCTTTTGAAAACAAATAGCTCTAGCAGTGACTCTTCTCCATGTTTTCCCAATTGCTATTGGCCGAACATCCCCGTTTGCCTTTGGTAGAGCAATTAATCTAGATGATGAGAGAAGTGGCCGGATCGATATTGGCAGAGATCCTGATGCTATAGCTGCACACACAGCATGCAAATGATCAGAAGTAATGAGGCTGTTTGAAAGAGCCTGGATGTGCTCATACCTCCATCCAGAAGGCCCAGCACTAGAACCTCTAGGAAGTCGTTTGACCACGTTAAAAAAATTGACTGCATCAAGATTGATGGCCTCTGTCGTTGTGTTTGAGCTCATCTCATGATCAATCTCAGCGCTAACACTTCTTGCAGGATGTTTGGCTGCTAGCTTTTTTGCTGTTTCTTCTGATGCTGGTGCAAGACCAGAACTCATCAACACCTTTGCAGCTCTAGCTATTTCTTCACATTTGACCAAACCGTAGTGCTGCTTTTTCAACCCCCTTACTAGTTAGTTCCTTTAAGGGTTGACGTTCCTGATGACTTGCTGGAAAATCAATGTGACATAGTAACTCCTCCCACTGGTAAGCAAAGAATCTCCTGTAAGTTTCTTTAATGTTACCACCTTTCTTCTTGCCTCCTCTTGCCAGAGGGGAGAGTACCATCCGAGGAATGAGAAACAGCAACTTCCACGCAGTTTCATCATAAGCATTTACACTGATTCTCTTCAGAGGAATCGCACAACAGCTTTGAAACATTGCTTTGACTCCACTGCGGATAGATTGCACTGACCTAGCAGGGGGCATGCCAAGTATGTCCTCCACCGACATCCTGCTGATGAATTCCCAGCCTACAATTTCTGGATCCCGACACTAGGAAGCGCCTCTGCTATGATTGGAACTGCAACATTCCCCACCGTAGGTGACAAGTTAGACAACGATGGCGCCTTGGCCTGAGACAATGGATTCTCAATCGACTTTTGGTATGTTGAGTCCATCATGGTCTTACATTTCGCTGTGTGTTGGCCAAGCTTAGAATACCACTTTTGACACGAATGACATAGCTGAAGATTCCACTGCCTGACGAATTGCTCGCAGAGCTCTTGATCTCCATGATTTTGCCGGATGTGGCAGAGAACTCGCTGTAGAGTGCCCGACGTCGAACAAGACACGAAGGGACAAGACAACGTTAACGGCATGCTTAAAACTGACCAGGAGAGGTAAAGGAATTACTACTCAAGCTTCAGCGACAAGGCATGCTTTATCCGGGGTCTGTCTGTCTGTCTGTCTGTCTGTCTGTCTGTCTGTCTGTCTGTCTGTCTGTCTGTCTGTCTGTCTGTCTGCCTGTCAAGAGTCCATATATTTCAAATCCAAAGAAATTTCCATCAAGAGCTTAAAAGCTAGTCTTTTTAGTAAAGTTCCTCTAGATCAACAAAAAACACTTAAGTCTACAACAGATGACCTCATAGGGGTCAGAATACATTTATCCACTTAGTTTAAAACAAATTGACATTCGTCAAAGACACTGAAAATTTTTTTCCAGCTGAAATTACTGTCACACATGAATTGCATTACTGCAGCTTGATCGAAAATCGTCGTCTCTAGTGTGTTTTGAACTCAGTAATGTTAGATCGTCTATTGTCATCCCTCCACAAATCAGAGAGGACCCTCAAGTACTCAGACGCTTTCCCCCCAACGGCCGAAATGTTTGAGTACAAAAGGCACGACTGTTGGAGAATATCCACCAGGTAGTCGTTCCTGGGCGTACTTGTTTTTCTTGATTTTCTCCCTTCTCATTGCTGCGCTTCCCCCAGTTGTAGCTGCAGGAGGTAAGATGTCGAATGCCCATGGGTGAGCTAGTGCCACGTCTAACTCAACGTTAAATCCTGTCTCCGATTCATACACTAGGATGTCAGACCGATTGTTCGAACGCGTGTAGCAGTCCCTAGGCCACACTTGTGGCCAGATAAACTGAAATCAAGCACTCAGACCATATTGACATTATCGAATCACCGGCGTAGCGTCGGGGGGGGGGGGGGGGGGGGGGGAGGTTATAGCCCCAAACATTTTGGGCGCGTCATTCCGCTTCAAGCAAAAGTATAATTTTAAGTTACTAAACAGTGACAGTCCGCTTAATCTCAGAGTAGTATGGTGACGATCGACGACGTTAATTGACTCTACCTCTTTGGCAATACACATTATCATTTCAGTATGATAAAAGCAGTGTCGAGAAGTCGTGGAAAGGGAAACTGCGCATGACCATCACTTATTTAAGACGTTTACTACGTTATCCGACAACGGAAATGTCAAAGAAGACCGCATCAAAAAAGCATGCAGAAGCCTACCCATCAATTATTTTTAAGTAAGTGTAGTTTAGGTGGACAACCCGATTGACAGAAGAATGGAATTTGCTGCGGCTTCGCTACCTAATGATTTGCTTGCACTCCACGGTACTTTTTCCACATGTTATTCTAACTAACTAGTTAACCTATATTGCTCGCTATATCACGAAATGCTGAAATTGGTCAACGTCGTTTGCACTAAATTGGTCTTCTAGATTCTATTGTCATCGAAATGCCATTTAATTTGCAATTGATCATCGCAACGAGCCATGAAAAAACATTTTTGGCACGAACTGTAAAAGTGTTTCCACCCTTTATACGCACACTGACGGCACTCAGTCTCGCAGCTTGTTTGTAACCTGAAATATATAATGTCTTATTTAGTTAGATGTATACAAACTGCAAGGTAGAAAAGTAGAAATGGGCGTGGCTTTGCATGTAAGAAATGGGCGTGGTTTCCGGCCTCATTATTACCACCCAAATATGAGGACCACGCTACGCCGGTGATCGAATCATGGGGCCACACAGGGCCGCCAACATACTTGCATGTTAGGAGATGGAATTCATCTGTGTCAGAGCCCTTTATATCTAAAGTTCGACCACAATCGCACTTGTTGACCCACAGGAAAGAGACAGGAATTCTTAAACTCATTGAAGCTGCCGAAATAAAAGTGTTGGGTGATAGCGCAAACTTCTTTGAGGAAGGTACAGCACTGAGCCAAGCCCCAGCTCCCTTACCCTGCAGAGACAGCAGACGCGCAGCGTCTTTTTGAGATGAGCTGTCAATCAAAGCATTGACTGTAATCTGGTTGTTAGCATCTGTTAATCAGTGTTGGGGTTTCTTTGTGTTAGATACTACCTTTGACAGATCCCTGTCGTCATTCAATAGTTGATCCAGTTGATAACCAATGTTTCTCTTCTCCTTGCAATTTGATAAAACAGTTCTGACATGATCTGCCAGGGATGTGAACCTGTTCGGTAACTCCTGCAGGAGATGATCCCAGATGGATAAAAAGGCAAAACGGGAGACAGTTTGCAACAGTATTATTCCGAACCCATCAAGACGTATGGGGAGTGCTGCCTGCTCCCATTGGCTAGCTGTTAGATCTCTGGTACCAATCAAAGTTGTAAAGCACTTCTTAGTCAGTCGATTATGAATAGTGGCAGCAGGTAGCAAACTCCTCTGGCTAAATGGTTGAGTCGGGTTGCATGGCAATGTCTCAGAAGAAGCATTGCTCCTTGAAGCTCATTCAAGTCAGGTAACTTCTGGCAAAACACATTGCCAGAATTTGCGAGGTCAATACAGACATTTGAGATGAAATCATGGCTGCCAATGAGAATCCCAAAAATCTTAGTTCCTGTTTGGGAAATAGGGATATCTGTTGACAATAAATCTGGTACTGCTGAAAGCAATGGGCAGTACAGCTCACACTTCTTGTCTTGAATTTGAAGTCCGACATTGCCAAACTCTTGCTTCCAGAATAGAAAAGCGTCGAGCACATTGAGTGATGATCCAACCAAGATCACATCATCCAGATAAGCAAAGACAACAATGTTTTGGAACTTGAATTGTATGGTAGTCAGAATGTTGTGAATACCCAATGAGAAGAGCACTGGTCCAAGGGGGTCCCCTTGATAGATGCCTTTCTCAGATGACAGCACCATTGAGACATTGTTTATTAGGTAAACTAAAGGAGTGGACTCAGAATACATTTCCATCACATGGTTTGCAATCTCAAAAAAAGATGAGCCATCACATGATTTGCAATCTCAGGAAAAGATGACAAACTTGTGCCATCACTTGGCCTCTGTGAATGGAATTGAAAGCGTTTTTGCGTCAGTCTTTAACACTACCCAGTCCTTGTTTTCCTTCAGCAGCAAAATGGCACGATGGACAAGGAGGACTGCGCCTCTCTTGGTTGCTATCCCATTTTGAATTGGTGAAAAATACTTAGAAAGTTGGTCTTTCAGCTGTAAGCAGATGGACTTGGCAATAATTCACCTCAGGACTTCGCCAATCGCAATGGGCCTCATATCACCATTAGACTTGGATAGGGCTACTAAGCAGGCAGACGACAGCAATGTTGAGATTGATTTTGGAATTTCTTCTGATGCGATGCAGGAGCACACAGTATGCAGATATCGGGCAATTACTGCATCAGACACCGGAACTCGTAAATGCTCATATCGCCAACCAGAAGGGCCGCAGTCAGATTCTCTCGGTGAATTTTGCATGCTGTGCAGGAAAAGCTGCATGGAAAAAGATATGGTTTCTTCGTTCAAGTTTACTTTAGGCAGAGCAGACGATCTCTTTGGGTGTTTGCATTCTACGTTCTCTGAGAGATGCCCCTGGACAGTTCCCCACACTTGATAAATTTCATAGCCGCTCTCTTGACTTGATCTCTACCACAGACTGATTTGCTTCTTATCGCAGAACTGTCCAAGGAGAGTAGTTTTTGCCAAACCGCAGGAACTGCTCATATGTGGCAGCAATGACAGACAAACTTGTCCTGCCCCCTCTTTTGGGTGGCCCCAGAATCCTAGGCAGGAGATAAAGCAGCTTCCACGCCCCTTTATTACACGGATCTTCAAAGATTTTCTTGAGAAGCGCTGAGCAGCAATCCAAGAAACGAGACTTCATTGCGGGCTTGATGCAACTGATCGTTTTGTCGGGGACCGCTTTCAAGATTTCATCAGGCGACAGAGATTGAATGAAATCTCATGCTTGAGACTCACAGCTTCCGTGCGGGTTCAGACCAATAGGCTCATCGTAGGCCATTGATGGTTTTCGCGAGCGTCCCTTTTGACGATCGGCAGACAGACACGTGGCGGCGCCATCTTTATTGACACGAACTCTTCGGGCGGAAACCACAGGATTGCCAGCCCCTGAATTCTTCTTGCATTGTGACAGATGCTGTTCAAGCTTCACGAAACATTTCCTACAGAACTGACAGGAGGAAAGGCCCAATCGATTACAAAATCTCTCCGGAACTTTGTCGCTATCGTGGGCCTGACGAATGTGGTGTAGGACCCGTTGGATTGTACCTCTCACTGAACAAGACGGGATAGGACATGCCTCCATACGAGATTTGACCTAGTGCACGCTTAACGATCCAAACGAAACAAGCCTATCTTGTCAGTCAATAACCGTCAGGAAAGACAGGCAACACCATCTAACATGTCTGTCTGTCTGTCTGTCTGTCAATACATATATTTTCAAAGAACAACACTACTACATTCACTAGCGCTTATAGCGATGTATCGAATCAGGTGAGGCCTCATTAGGACACGGCTCTTGTGTGTTTTGCGTCTTTTGCAGACATATACAACCTCTTTCTGATCTCTGTCGCGACTCTGCCGCGTCATTTTGAGTAACATTGGGACTTGACAGACGTGAACTGTCACAATGTTACAGTTGTACGTGACAGTTCACAACTGTAACGCGTTCGCATTCAGTCTCGGTTGTGACACGAGCGCACAACGCTAGACGTATACAACGGGGAGCTTGCCGACGTCGACGTTCCCGCGGCCGCGTTGAATTGCTTCTGTAGACATGGTGATTTCACAAACGGCAACGACTAGCGACTCTAGCTGTAGTCTTGGAGTTGTTCTCTACGAAACAAGAGAAGCTAATTGAGATAAAATTGCACTGCTTGCATACCAATCTGGTCTTTAGTGAAGCGTTTAAGAAACCAAATCCAGTCTTTTGAGATAGTCGATTTCTGGCTACGCGGCACAAAGCGACATCAAAGGCCGTTCACCAGACCCATTTTCGCCCGAAAGTATGACGCGGCGGGGGGTCTGGCTACACAAGACTAAGTTAAAATTTATGTTGCAACGCTCGTCTTGTGCATAGAAGTACCAAGTCTTGCTGTTTCGTGTCTACTTGGAAGACTATAAAACTTACCTCTAATGCTAACCGTAGGACTAACAGGAGTATATTGCACGGCAAGACAGGCATGGGCGGTACGTGTACTAATATGGAGAAATTGCTATTTCTTTATGAGGGTTTGGGGTTTAGTTATGTAGTGAGTAGATATCGGTATAATTATTTAGGTGTAGAATGTTTGTGTAAATATCTGTCTAAGATATGCATGACTGAGTTTGCCATTCAAGATGGTCACATGGGAAGACTTTATAAAGAAATGTAGTAGGCATATGGTATCGAAAGAAATTGATGATATTTCTTGACTAGATAGTGAAACGCTATTTTGATAACTCTAAGTACAATCAATGGCTGTAGTGTCACTCTCATGCAAAGTTTCGTTAGCGTTATAGTTAGAATACATTGCGGGAGACCCAGGGCATGCAGCTGACGCCTGTTGGTAGTGCTTTACCAGGCAGAGGTTATTTGAGGTTTCAGCTAGTTTATAGACAACTTCAAGGAACTAGGTAAACCCTGAATATACAAATATATCCATCAGCATGTAATTGGTTAATTATAGAATGTATCCAATCATTGTGTGTTTTATATGTACAGATCAAGTATTCTGGCCGAACGTTTGGGTGGCTGCAGTGATTATTGTCATTGCTGGATTCATAGCTGCTTATCGACAGTCAGGAATGACGCTTTCTGTAGTACAAGCGTTCACAAATCTTGGTACAGTACACGTGTGTAGATTTTGGCATACAAGTGGCTTTTTATGGTGTCATGTGTTGTTAGGTGCCTGGCAGCGGGCTATTTGCTTTATACTGGTTTTATCGTTTGTTATTTGGTATCTGCAAAAAGGAAAGTTCTTATCCGACTCTAACAAAACTTTATCAAGTGGTGAAACAAATGCAAATAATATTTCAAGAGGTAAGACAGGTTGGTTTCACAAATTCTTCTCTACTATTTACATGCATGTTACATTGCGGTCTTGCATGTGAGGCAGGCAGAGCTGACTGCTCGGCACATCCACAGGTGGCGGATAGTCGAATGACATACTAATAATGCGTTTTAGGTTCGGATAAATTAATTAATTAAGCTATGGGTACTAGCAGCAGTGTCTGAAGGTGTGCATGATGGGCAGATGCATGGTTGCTGTATACAGTGTCAAACTGCATGATGGGGCAGATGCATGATTGTCTCTAGATAGTGTCTCAAATTTCTATAAAGAGTGTGTCGTAGTGAGTTTACGTTGCCACGCTATTTGGGAAATGCTGTTTGCACTAGCTGGTTGAAATCTGTGTAGTCATGCCAAACTATTGATTCCCACTCTCGAATATATTCGGGTTGATAGCTCTCCACAACGCACAAGCCGTAAAGCAGCTGCACGACGGGCCTCTTCGTTTCCTTTAGTGGGTTTTGCAGCAAGGGAGTCTTCCAAACAGACAAGCTGCTTCCACTCCCACGATTGTCTGTCTGTCTGTCTGTCTGTTTGTCTGTCTGTCTGTCTGTCTGTCTGTCTGTCTGTCTGTCTGTCTGTCTGTCTGTCTGTCTGTCTAATACATATATTTTCAACATTGAAATCTACAATTAACATAACTAAGCAACTCTACTGTCCCAATCGTACAAAATCTCTACCAAACTAAAACTCTACAGGAACCAGCTCTATATAGGGCTGTACAGTAAAGCACATTAATAATTGTGTATACAGTTCATTCTTTTGACTTTCCTTGTATGTTCCAGTGAGCGGGATGTCTTCCTGAAAATCACTCTAGCGTTACATTGTTGTAACTGAACTGAAACGTTGTCTCCAATATTTTGTAAAATTGAATGCATTCTGGCGACCGTCCTCATCATAAGACATGAGAGAAAAAGAGTCTTTAAAAACTGTTGAGCCTCATCACCCTATCTGCCATAATGTTCAAGTACCAAAAGGGACTGCTGTTGGTGCATACCTTCCTGGTAGCAGTTTGGAGTCATACTTTGTATGTTTGATCTTTTCTCTTCTGGATGCGGGAGGCCCATCAGTATAAGCAGCTTTAGATAGGATATCTTTGCTGAATGGATGTAATAGAGCAATGTCTAATTCTGCTGCTGGCATGCAGAATGATTGCGCACCATAGATGTCTGGCCTTCCCCTGGAGGTGGTGTGGCGATCTTGATGCTCAATGTAGTACGGTACATGTAACTGGCTGAGACAATCTGCTCACACAGAAACCATACAGTTGTGAAACCACACTGGTCCACCTCCAACTTTACAAGTCAACAGATGATACCCTTCTCTATCGACCGTTTTTCCACAGTCACATTCGTACTCATCTGCCAACAAAGGCAAGCATCGCCATTCCCAACCTCATGAATGCCGCCAAGCGGAAATATCCAGGTAAAACTGCCAGATTCTGGGTTGATGGAATGGGATTTAGCCAAGAACTTGCACCTTTTCCTTGCAAGAAGCGTAATCGTGCTGAGTTCTTTCCAGATTCTTTATCCAATAAAATACTGACTTGAGCTTTCAGGACCTTATCTATCAGATGCTGCTGCAGACGCTTAGTATTAGACAATAGATCATTCATTGATTGATCAGGATCTAAACATTCGTGAAGAATATGGACTACAGAATTTTCAGGACTCTTTGGGGATAATAAAACATCAATCTGAGGTTCTAAAGCTACGAAACGTTTGAAAGCTCATGCACAGAATGAGCCTGTCTGCCTGTCTGTCTGTCTGCCTGTCTGTCTGTCTGCCTGTCTGCCTGTCTGTCTGTCTGTCTGTCTGTCTGTCTGTCTGTCTGTCTGTCTGTCTGTCTGTCTGTCTGTCTGTCTGTCTGTCTGTCTGTCTGCCTGTCAAGAGTGCATATATTTCAAATCCAAAGAAATTTCCATCAAGAGCTTAAAAGCTAGTCTTTTTAGTAAAGTTTCTCTAAATCAACAAAAAACACTTAAGTCTACAACAGATGACCCCATAGGGGTCAGAATACATTTATCCACTTAGTTTAAAACAAATTGACATTCGTCAAAGACACTGAAAATTTTTTCCAGCTGAAATTACTGTCACACATGAATTGCATTACTGCAGCTTGATAGAAAATCGTCGTCTCCAGTGTGTTTTGAACTCAGCAATGTTAGATCGTCTATTGTCATCCCTCCACAAATTAGAGAGGACTCTCAAGTACTCAGACGCTTTCCCCCCAACGGCCGAAATGTTTGAATACAAAAGGCACGACTGTTGGAGAATATCCACCAGGTAGTCGTTCCTGGGCGTACTTGTTTTTCTTGATTTTCTCCCTTCTCATTGCTGCGCTTCCCCCAGTTGTAGCTGCAGGAGGTAAGATGTCGGATGCCCATGGGTGAGCTAGTGCCACGTCTAACTCAACGTTAAATCCTGTCTCCGATTCATAAACTAGGATGTCAGGCCGATTGTTCGAACGCGTGTAGCAGTCCCTAGGCCACACTTGTGGGCAGATAAACTGAAATCGAGCACTCACAGACCATACTGACATTATCGAATCACCGGCGTAGCGTCGGGGGCGGGGGAGGGGGGGGGGGGGGGGGGGCGGGGGCGGGGGGCGGGGAAGGTTATAGCCCCCAAACATTTTGGGTGCGTCATTCCGCTTCAAGCTAAAGTATAATTTTAAGTTACTAAACAGTGACAGTCCGCTTAATCTCAGAGTAGTATGGTGACGATCGACGACGTTAATTGACTCTACCTCTTTGGCAATACACATTATCATTTCAGTATGATAAAACCAGTGTCGAGAAGTCGAGGAAAGGGAAACTGCGCATGACCATCACTTAATTGAGACGTTTACTACGTGTTCCGGCAACGGAAATGTCAAAGAAGACCGCATCAAAAAAGCATGCAGAAGCCTACCCATCAATTATTTTTAAGTAAGTGTAGTTAAGGTGGACAACCCGATTGACAGGAGAATGGAATTTGCTGCGGCTTCGCTACCTAATGATTTGCTTGCACTCCACGGTACTTTTTCCACATGTTATTCTAACTAACTAGTTAACCTATATTGCTCGCTATACCACGAAATGCTGAAATTGGTCAACGTCGTTTGCACTAAATTGGTCTTCTAGATTCTATTGTCATCGAAATGCCATTTAATTTGCAATTGATCATCGCAACGAGCCATGAAAAAACATTTTTGGCACGAACTGTAAAAGTGTTTCCATCCTTTATACGCACACTGACGGCAGTCAGTCTCGCAGCTTGTTTGTAACCTGAAATATATAATGTCTTATTTAGTTAGATGTATACAAACTGCAAGGTAGAAAAGTAGAAATGGGCGTGGCTTTGCATGTAAGAAATGGGCGTGGTTTCCGGCCTCATTGTTTCCTCCCAAACATGAGGACAACGCTACGCCGGTGATCGAATCATGGGTCCACACAGGGCCGCCAACATTCTTGCATGTTAGGAGATGGAATTCATCTGTGTCAGAGCCCTTTATATCTAAAGTTCGACCACAATCGCACTTGTTGACCCACAGGAAAGAGACAGGAATTCTTAAACTCATTGAAGCTGCCGAAATAAAAGTGTTGGGTGATAGCGCAAACTTCTTTGAGGAAGGTACAGCACTGAGCCAAGCCCCAGCTCCCTTACCCTGCAGAGACAGCAGACGCGCAGCGTCTTTTTGAGATGAGCTGTCAATCAAAGCATTGACTGTAATCTAGTTGTTAGCATCTGTTAATCCGTGTTGGAGTTTCTTTGTGTTAGATACTACCTGTGACAGATCCCTGTCGTCATTCAATAGTTGATCCAGTTGATAGCCAATGCTTCTCTTCTCCTTGCAATTTGATAAAACAGTTCTGACATGATCTGCCAGAGATGTGAACCTGTTCGGTAACTCCTGCAGGAAATGATCCCAGATGGATAAAAAGGCAAAACGGGAAACAGTTTGCAACAGTATTATTCCAAACCCATCAAGACGTATGGGGAGTGCTGCCTGCTCCCATTGGCTAGCTGTTAGATCTCTGGTACCAAGCAAAGTTGTAAAGCACTTCTTAGTCAGTCGATTATGAATAGTAGCAGCAGGTTGCAAGCTATCCGGGCAAACTCCTCTGGCTAAATGGTTGAGTCGGGTTGCATGGCAATGTCTCAGAAGAAGCATTGCTCCTTGAAGCTCATTCAAGTCAGGTAACTTCTGGCAAAACACATTGCCAGAATTTGCGAGGTCAATACAGACATTTGAGATGAAGTCATGGCTGCCAATAAGAATCCCCAAAATCTTAGTTCCTGTGTGGGGAATAGGGATATCTGTTGACAATAAATCTGGTACTGCTGAAGGCAATGGGAAGTACAGTTCACACTTCTTGTCTTGAATTTGAAGTCCGACATTGCCAAACTTTTGCTTCCAGAATACAAAAGCGTCGAGCACATTGAGTGATGATCCAACCAGGATCACATCATCCAGATAAGCAAAAACAACAATGTTTTGAAACTTGCATTGTATGGTAGTCAGAATGTTGTGAATACCCAATGAGAAGAGCACTGGTCCAAGGGGGTCCCGTTGCATGATAGATGCCTTTCTCAGATGACAGCACCATTGAGACACTGTTCATTAGGTAAACTAAAGGAGTGGACTCAGAATACATTTCCATCACATGGTTTGCAATCTCAAAAAAAGATGAGCCATCACATGATTTTCAATCTCAGAAAAAGATGACAAACTTGTGTCATCACTTGGCCTCTGTGAATGGAATTGAAAGCGTTTTTGCGTCAGTCTTTAACACTACCCAGTCCTTGTTTTCCTTCAGCAGCAAAATGGCACGATGGACAAGGAGGTCTGCGCCTCCCTTAGTTGCTATCCCATTTTGAATTGGTGAAAAATACTTAGAAAGTTGGTCTTTCAGCTGTAAGCAGATGAACTTGGCAGTAATTCACCTCAGGACTTCGCCAATTGCAATGGGCCTCATATCACCATTAGACTTGGGTAGGGCTACTAAGCAGGCAGACGACAGCAATGTTGAGATTGATTTTGGAATTTCTTCTGATGCGATGCAGGAGCACACAGTATGCAGATATCGGGCAATTGCTGCATCTGACACCAGAACTCGTAAATGCTCATATCGCCAACCAGAAGGGGCGCAGCCAGATTCTCTCGGTGACTTTTGTATGCTGTGCAGGAAAAGCTGCATGGAAAAAGATATGGTTTCTTTGTTCAAGTTTACTTTAGGCAGAGCAGACGATCTCTTTGGGTGTTTGCATTCTACGTTCTCTGCAGTTTTCTCTGTGGCTGGTGCTAACCCTAAACTTGTCAGAATACGAGATGCCCTGGACAGTTCCCCACACTTGATAAATTTCATAGCCGCTCTCTTGACTTGATCTCTACCACAGACTGATTTGCTTCTTATCGCAGAACTGTCCAAGGAGAGTAGTATTTGCCAAACCGCAAGAACTGCTCATATGTGGCAGCAATGACAGACGAACTTGTCCTGTCCCCTCTTTTGGGTGGCCCCAGAATCCTAGGCAGGAGATAAAGCAGCTTCCACGCCCCTTTATTACACGGATCTTCAAAGATTTTCTTGAGAAGCGCTGAGCAGCAATCCAAGAAACGAGACTTCATTGCGGGCTTGATGCAACTGATCGTTTTGTCGGGGACCGCTTTCAAGATTTCATCAGACGACAGAGATTGAATAAAATCTCATGCTTGAGACTCACAGCTTCCGTGCGGGTTCAGACCAATAGGCTCATCGTAGGCCATTGATGGTTTTCGCGAGCGTCCCTTTTGACGATCGGCAGACAGACACATGGCGGCGCCATCTTTATTGACACGAACTCTTCGGGCGGAAACCGCAGCATTGCCGGCCCCTGAATTCTTCTTGCATTGTGACAGATGCTGTCCAAGTTTCACGAACCATTTCCTGCAGAACTGACAGCAGGAAAGGCCCAATCGATTACAAAATCTCTCCGGAACTTTGTCGCTGTCGTGGGCCTGACGAATGTGGTGTAGGACCCGTTGGATTGTACCTCTCACTGAACAAGACGGGATAGGACATACTTCCATACGAGATTTGACCTAGTACACGCTTTACGATCCAAACGAAACAAGCCTATCTTGTCAGTCAAAGACCGTCAGGAAAGACAGGCAACACCATCTAACATGTCTGTCTGTCTGTCTGTCTGTCTGTAAGGAATATCAGTCACACCAAAACTGCTGGACCAATCGCCACGAAACCCTGCATGAAGACTGCGTTCCACACCACAATGCAAACGCACGCTTCGGTAGTTAGACGGTCCCGTCTCGAGGAGTCGACCTCTAGTAAAATCTCGCGACGACGTGACCGCGGTGCAACTTCGAATTTTGACACATAAGATCTCCATTCACATGTCACGAGAGACGGTCGATTTCTCGCCGATTGAAACTATCTGTTTCATGCTTGGGTTTCGCTCTAGCAGCGGATCGAGTGTAGCCAACGGAAGTACAAGTGAGTTATGAATGAGACATCGGTTGTTATTACAGTGGCTATCTGGCTATCTTCTTACCATAATCACACTAGCTACCAAGAAGGCACACTACGTGGCCATTGATTCTCAAACATGATTATGCATTCAATTTAAGTAAAATTTAAATAGCCTGGATGTGGTGTCATTTTACACGCTTACGCCTACCTTTTCCAATTTGGCACTTCCACACTTCCATTTTCATGATGAACAGTTACTGCTCTGCTTCTGCACAAGCTATATAAAGGAGCTGTGTGTGTGTGTGTGTGTGCATGCGCGCGCGTGTGTTTGTTTGATTATATCCGGGGATTTAGCTAATTAGATAAAACGTTTGGTCACATTCATCTAAAACTAATTATTCAGGAGTGTGTTTTCTCCACCCAATAACTAAATTGTATAATGGGAATTTGTGGTAATTACTTGTCCCGGTCATAGAACGGACTAATGAGCTAGTAGGCTGTATAGCATGTCTAGCAGTACAGTGTATATGCATGCAGTGGTTTAAATGGCTTTAAATTTGGTATGTACCGGCCTGGCCTGAGTCGCCTCATGCTTCCCACGACACGTGTAGTGTTGCTCTATAGCTGTAACACAACTGTAGTACTCTACCGTCTATTTGTAATGTATTACGGTTGCTATGGCCAACACATAAATTACATAGTCTGCAGACGTTTTGCATAATCGTGGAAATGCCAGCGTGACTGTTAGATACATAATTGTGACCACTAAATGTTGTACAGACCCCGGAAGCGTACATTCCTACTACCCCTTTCCTGCGGGCGTGCTTGGCACTAACGACGTCATCACGTCTCACGGGACACTGGGGTGCTACTTTGATGTTTTGGCGTTTGCTAACCACGTGAGTCTAGAGCGAAAGCAACAAGCTTTTTTTGAACTTTTACTAGCGCCTATAGCGACGTATCGAATCAGGTAAAGCCTCATTAGGACACGGCTCTTGTCTGTTTTGCGTTTTTTGCAGACATGCACAACCTCTTTCTGATCTCTGTCGTGACTCTGCCGCGTCATTTTGAGTAACACTGGTACTTGACAGACGTGAACTGTCACAATGTTACAGTTGTACGTGACAGTTCACAACTGTAAGGCGTTCGCATTCAGTCTCGGTTGTGACACGAGCACACAACGCTCGACGTATACGATGTGGAGCTTGTCGACGTCGACGTTCCCGCGGCCGCGTTGAATTGCTTCTGCAAACATGCAGATTTCGCAAACAGCAACGACTAGCAACTTTAGCTGTAGTCTTGGAGTTGTACTCTACGAAACAAGAGAAGCTAATTGAGACAGGATTGCACTGCTTGCATACCAATCTGGTCTTTAGTGAAGCGTTTAAGAAACTAAATCCAGTCTTTTGAGATAGCCGATTTCTGGCTACGCTGCACAGAGCGACATCAAAGGCTGTTCACCAGATCCATTTTCGCCCGGAAGTATGACGCGGCGGGGGATCTGGCTATACAAGAATAAGTTAAAATTTATGTTGTAACGCTCGTCTTGTGCATATAAGTACCAAGTCTTGCTGTTTCTTGTCTTATTGAAAGGCTATAAAACTTACCGCTAATGCTAACCGTTGGACTAACAGGAGTATATTGCACAGCAAGGCAGGCATGGGCGGTACGTGTACTAATATAGAGAAATTGCTATTTATTTATGAGGGTTTGGGGTTTAGCTATGTAGTGAGTAGGTATCGGTGAAAGTAGTTAGGTGTAGAATGTTCTGTGTAATTATTTGTCTAAAATATGCATGACTGAGACTGTCATTCAAGATGATTGCATGGTAAGATTTTATAAAGAAATGTAATAGATATATGGTATCGAAAGAAATTGATAATACTTCTTGAATAGATAGTGAAAGGTTAGTTTAATAACTCTAAGTACACTGTACAATCAATGGCTGTACTGTCCCTCTCATGCAAATTTTCGTTACGGTTCATAGTTAGATTACACTGCAGGAGACCCTGGGTATGCAGCTGACGCCTGTTGGTAGTGCTTTACCAGGCAGAGGTTATTTGAGGTTTCAGCTAGTTTATAGACAACTTCAAGAAACTAGGTAAACCCTGAATGTACAAAAATATTCATCAGCATGTTATTCAATATAGAATGTATCCAATCATTGTGTGTTTTATACGTACAGATCAAGTATTCTGGCCGTACGTTTGGGTGGCTGCAATGATTATTGTCGTTGTTGGATTCATAGTTGC
This sequence comes from Dehalococcoidia bacterium, assembly GCA_964274945.1. Classification (GTDB taxonomy): domain Bacteria; phylum Chloroflexota; class Dehalococcoidia; order Lucifugimonadales; family Lucifugimonadaceae; genus CAXXBX01. Next base: position 64,146 of record CAXXBX010000183.1, read on the forward strand.
TTATCCAAAGCCAGAAACGACGCATCCTGTAGTACAAGAGTTTAAAAATCTTGGTATAGCATACGTCAGTAGATATCTAAGTGCCTTTTTTACGGTGTCATGTGTTGTTGGGTGCCTGGCAGCGGGCTGGTTGCTTTATGCTGGTTTTATCGTTTGTTATTTGGCATCTGCAAAGAGAAAGAGGTTGGTTTCAAATTCTTCTCTAGAGATTCTTGATTGTGTTGCTATTTACATGTATGCATTTTGCAAGTGCCGTCTTGCATGTGAGGCAGGCAGAGCTGACTGCTCGGCACATCTGCAGCTGGCGGATACGTGAATGGCTGACAAATATTGCGTTTGGGTGCGGATAAATAAATCAATTAAGCTATAGGTACTAGCAGCAGTGTCTGAAGGTGTGCATGATGGGGCAGTCTATACATTGTGTCTCAAATTTCTATAAAGAGTGTGTCGTAGTGAGTTTAGGTTGCCACACTATTTGAGGCCCGCAAGAACGAACAAAGAACCGGTCTCGCATAAACGCACGTTATTATACGTAGCTGATGTCGGACACTTTGTAAACACACACACACACACACACACACACACACACACACACACACACACACACACACACACACACACACACACACACACACACACACACACACACACACGCACAATTTATTTGACAATGTGAGAAGACAGTATGCTGTGGTTACACTAGAATGAATACGCTCTAGACCGTATAAAATTATAAGAATTATTTCTTAGATCCAGGGTCCGGACGTCGGCTGTACAGGTTAAATTCGATATCATCGAGTGACGACGAGGAATACAGAGGAGTCGATCCCATTCTTATTCCTTGGCTCATTAATGTACCGGATGAAAGAACGCATGCAGCATCTTTCGATGGGAGAGATGGATGCGTCAAGGCCATCGCCGAAATGCTCTCTAAAGACAGTATATGCGCAATTTGTGGCCAAGCTGGCATCGGAAAGACAACAGTAGCTGCTAAACTTGTTCATCAACTTAAGCAATCTGTTTACGAATTGGTTTTGTGGATTAACTGTGCAAGCGATGAAACTTTCGTAGAAAGTGTTTCGAAAATTAGTGACGAGGTGTGTGCCAGATCATCTTTTCAGATCAAGCTTCTGGCTACTGGAGATTTTCGTGTCTACGAGAAAGTAGAAGGTGTGAAGCGTTGGATCAGACTTAAATCTGATGATCAGTATCAAATTTTGTTGGTTTTTGATGGTTGTGACGAATTGGCGATGATCAAAAAAGTCTATAAGCTGCTTCCTGAACATGGACTGAGCAGCAAAAATTTACATGCTCTTTTCACTTCTCAGATAAAAACACTGGATTCAGTCAATATCTACAAAACTTACACTCTGGAACCATTGGACGATGACGTTGTAGTAAAGTTGTTGATAGACGGAGCGAGAAGTGCGGGTGTCAAATGGAGATCGTCAGGCGACGGTGTGGAAAAGAAAGCAGCGAAAAAGATTAATGAACTAGTAAGAGGTGTTCCGTTGGCTGTAGAGCAAGTAACGGCCTATATTCAGACGAAAAAACTAAAACTTTCGCAATACCTGAAAGAGTATTCTCGCTCAGAATCTGAGACTTTGCCCGTAGAATTTCCATTTCGAGGAAACCAGCAAGCGGACATATATCAAGTATATGAACGGAATTTCCTGGAAACGTCGAAAGATTCCTGTGTACGTGAGATTATGGGTATCGTTGCTTTTTGTGGGGTCGGTCATCCAATTCCCATGCAATTATTTTCTTTCGGTTCAAAGGGTTTGCACGAGCGATACTCTTTGAGAAAATTTTTTGAAGCGCGGAAGAAAGGAGGTGTGCGGCAAAAAGGGGACAACCTGCAGGTACCGATGCCTTTTTTGGTGCCTTTGTCTAAGCTGGAACAATATCACTTGGTTAATGTAGACACTGAGAATGATGCTTTTTCTGTTCATCCGCTAATTCAGCACTTGCTATTTTGCCGTCAAGAGAAAAATGATAGATTGGAATCTATTGGTGCTCTCAGCACTATGTTGAGCAAAGTCTTGGAGGGATCTCCTTCAGACCGGTGGCAGCTGTATAGCAAACTGTTTCCTCACGTAATGAAATGCTACCGACGTATGAACGATATGACTGTATATGATATCAACTTTTTGTTACAAAGTGGAAAGAGGCTCGCACTGGTTGGTCATTTTCAGGAATCGATTAAGCTTTTAGAAGACTGTTTATGCAAAATTAGGCAGAATGTTAGAGAACATAAAACTATGAATGAAGGTGAGACTTTGCTAGAGCTGGGATCGGCCAAGCGGAGACTAGGAAAGTTTAGTGAAGCAACCGAATGCACCCGTCTGGCTCTAGAAATATGGCAAAGACTTCCCAGCTCCCCTCGCGTTTCTAACCTTCAAGCAAGAACTAAGGAAGTTGTAGCAGAAATACACTTAGATTTGAACGAATTTCAGCAAGCTGAAAATCTGTTGAAAGAAGTGGAACCATTGATTGTTAGTCGCGGAGACGTGACAGAAAGCAATGCCATGTCAGACATTTTTGAGCAAGCATCTTGCTTGGGAAACTTGGGACGTGCCTGTTTCGGACAAGGCAAGTACGACGAGGCTATAGAAATGTTTCAAAAAGCGGAGAGTGTTTTACAACAAGCTAAATACTTTCGATTTCATCTCTACAAAGCTCATCGTCTAGTGGCAACGGCTCGTAAGGCAATGGAGAAGGATGACATGGATGTGTACCACCGCACTTTCAAGCAGTGCCTTTGTGTACGGAAAGAGATTAAAGAGCACTACAACGCAAGACATCGTTATTACGCCTGGTTGTGCCGAGAAATTTCAACCCTGCGACTTAAAGAAGCCGAAAACCTTAAAGCAGCAGATGATAAATTGCGTAAAATGAAGTTAGCTTTAAAACTGTGTCAAACAAGCTTACAATGTCACTTGGATTTGTATAAGGAAAAGCATCAAAAAGTTGCCAAAGCCGCAGAAGTAGCTGCGCGCGTGTGTCTTGAATACTCTCAATGTGATGTGACAAGTGACAAGGTCATCGAGTTTCGAATAGCTACTGTCAGGTGCCTGCAGCTTGCTATAAGAATATGGAAAGATATAAATAATGAGATGAAGCAGAGCTCTTCGACGGTCGTCGAGCAAAAGATAGCAGAGCTACAAGAATTGGAAACTGAGACGCGTGATCCAAGTGACAATCTAGACGTGCGGTTACTTACACCGCTAGAACGTAGCAGAACGGAAGACAAGGTACACAACACGCTTTATATGGCTGACAATGCAGTTCAAGCTCTGAAGGTTCTGACTAGGGAGGGCGGATCTAACTATGTTATTACAAATCAGACAGCCGTGCATGTTGTAGGTTTATTAATCGTTTTAATTGCTGTTGTTACTCTGCACATAGGAAGTCGTGCTACTAATGTTTGAGTTTTAGTGAAACCTACGTGGAACTAAAACATTGATAAGAAGCGTCATTTCTTGTATTTGAGGAGTAGTAAAATCAGTTAGAGACAACGTTTTAAGTTCTTGTATATTAAGTAAATTGCTATTCGGTACTTGGTCAATTATGGTGATGGGGTTAAGTTTTGCAGTAAGGACAACCTGTATAAGCTCAGTTGTCATCACAATATTTCTAAGGCGGTTTGGATTGACGCTATCAGTCGATCCGCCAAGAGCGCTAAGGCGCTCTATTTATTTTCTAGCGAGGGCACCCGCGCCCCCGCAAAGAGTGCCCGTGAATGGTTGGGCACTCGAGGAAGAAAGTAGTAAATAAATAATCAATGTACGTCCGCGAACAGTCAGATACCCGATATCTTAGACTGCAGTGTACGGGTACTCTAAAGCCACACAGACACCTTTTTTGGATTACCGCATCGACGTAGAAGCTCTCTTCCAATTCGCGTGCCTAGTCGTGTGTGGGATGGACATTCTGAAAGAATCGACTACTTCAAGAGAACGAGCGTGACACACACTACGACACTTTCCAAGATGGTGGGCACACTATTTGCCTGTACCGCAACGGTATTGTCGAATTCGAATTCCCCAAGAGACGATTTTGCACCTATCTTTTCCGCGAACGACTACGGGCAGTTTGGAGGTATGACACAGCTAAATACAAGACGTTTCCTTTCTTCGGAAATTAGTCACATCAAACGTACTTTCAGTGCACCAGAAATGTTTTTCTTTGTTTTCTCTAACTTGTAAGAACTATAGTGTGATGTAGTTGTCAACTATACCTAGATTCTGTTTAGTGCATGGTCACCACTCTAGCATTCACAAACTCCATAGCACAAACATTGCACACGCAATCTTATGAACCAAGCAAAGACATAATTTGAAGTACTCCGTGTCTCAATTCTATCAAGTGATTTCACGTTAGTTGGAGTAGATCTTTCCAGGTCTTTGCTGTCAAATGAGCTCTGCGACATCTCAGTAACCTTGAAATGACACATCTCATGAGGACATATTACACAGAACTTGTTGTGTGCATATATATTATTTACTATTATGATTTTTCATTATTATTGTCATTATTAATTATTTTCATTATTATTTCTAACCCTAGGATAATAATAATGCGGTTGTTGTTGTTAGTTGTTGCTAAGTTAAGATAGTCTACAACTCACTACAAAACATTTATCTAGAATAAATAAATTAAAAATTATTTCAAGAGCCTCTAGGAAATGACTCTCTCTAATAAATTTGGATTTTTGAAGAAGCATTCTTCTGGTCGCACAAATGATAAACAGACGAGTACAATGCTAGCACGAAAGCCACAACATTAAAAGACAACACAACAGTCAATAGACACTTGGCAACAAAGAATCAGATGATGAGGGCTCTTCTTCGTCAAATTCTCTTGGCACATCTGCATCCATATGCCCACATATGCAAAAAATTTCCCGCTTCCTTCTCAACGATCTAATACACTTTGGACACAAGCAAGACTGCATATCAAGCTGAGATGACGTCATGATCCACTCCTTGAATTCTTCGTTCCAGTTGTCTGGATGACGAAAACTGCCTCCACAAACACTACATGACACACAATTCCTCCCTGGGTGAACATCCTCTCCTCTCTTCCACCTGCTCATTGTAGTGTTGAAAAAAAACACTGGAAAACCTAGGACTATTCTTGCAATACAATTTTATTGTCAAAGTTAGAAAACGGCAATAAGAGTAGGCATAGTTGTCACCTACCTCTAGCTGTTGCAGTAAATAAAATCCAAGAACTACTGGTAAATGTAACTACAACTAGAAAAGCGACCCAGATCAAGAAAACCGCTGAACAGACACGAGATAATCAGCTCTAATCGATTGCAAATCGAGAGGCCCGCCAACTACTGCTCAGGCGCAGAAATGTGGTCTCTACACACTTCCCCGTGCGTGTCCACGGTCGATAGGTGGGGCACTTTGCTATACCTGAACTGGCGAAAAACGCCAGTGCACACGACATCATAAAATCACCAGTAACGTTAATTCGTGTCTTCTACTTGTTGCATGCGATTTCAAACAGAAATAGCCCAAGAGACAAAAGTGCACCAACAAAGAAGTGACCTACCTTCCGAAAGTGTTCGCGCTCCTTCCCATATGAAACGCAGCTGATTCCAGTCAAACTCGTAGAAATGATAGATATTTAACAATATCCATAGTTTCAGTACACGTTGCTGGCTGTAACGGTCCTCGTCTTTGCTAAAACGATCACGCGTCTCCGCTGCAGCAAGCGCATAATCCCCGGATATTAGAAAATAAATTTTGACCTCGCCTACGCAAATAACGCACTTGGCGGATGGACTGCTATTTTGCGATAAATCCAGTTAGTAAAGACTGTCAACAAATTTACACTGCAATAACATAAAACGCTTATCTTTCAAGCCTATAGAGAGGAGACGTCCATATGCCAAACGTCTCATTACAAAAAATATTTTAAGTCATTACTTGTACAAGTATAGGCTGCATGGTTTCTGAAGACTGTTTTCAAACATGATTATCATTTTGGAACACGACTACAAGTTTGTTGGGCCGGGCACAGCTTATGAGCAGTTTGAGGATATGAAGACTGACCTTGTTTCAAATGGCAAGCGTAAGGGAGAATGTCCATATATACTGCCAGCTAGCACTGTTATAGGTACGTGTGTCCCACTTGAACGCTGATCGTTAAATCGACATGTTTGTTAAATTGAGCTAATTAAATTCGCTTCTGTCAAGCGATTCAATAAATCATCAAACAAACAAAAATAATAATTAAATAAATTATTAAATGCTCTAGTTTAAGCAGCTGGACATATGCTTTACGGTAGACAAGCGATTCGGCCAGCTGCGTCGATATTTTAGCGTAATGACGCGTATAGCCAATGCCACATAATGACGTACTATGTATGGTGTACATAGTATATAATGTGCTGTAGTGACGCATGCGTGTTAGAGTTAGAAAATTAGAGGCTATCTCAAGATTGTATACATACGAATCAAACGTTACATTTGTGACAGGAATGAGTATTCTTTCCTGTCATCCATAACTGCAGTTGGGTTCACAATATGTAGCGGAGAGCATGCAATTCGTTTCCTTCCGTAGCGCCGTGTCCGTCGTTAAATTTAAGGACAGCGTTATATTGTAAATGCATGCCTTCAGGCTACGTGAACTTCAGAAGTGTCGGTGCGGTCCGACCATAGCGGACAGATGACGCACGGATAGTATCCAGTTTTATCTCAGCGTAAAACCACAAGTTGACTTCGTTTGAGCTATCATGAAATTGAGTAACTGACCAATCACAGCAAAACGCGAATATTCTAATTAGTTCATGTGAGTATTCCGCATAGTGAAAACAATGACGAACATTTCTATGCTTCCTTTTCTTGCTTCATCGGTATAGCGCTACAGCTCACACACACAAACAACAACAGATCTTTCCTCTTCCATCCAGAAAATAGAAGTCACGTACCTATAAAGTGCCCTACAAATTGTGCACTCTGCGTCAACGTTTGACGGAATTCAACCTTACTGCAAACCAAAACGGGCTGCTGCCCGTTATATATTGTGAACCCGTTCTAGGCCTTCTGAACATCTTCACCGACGCAGACCAGACGAGAGCCTAAATTGTGCTGCGAAACAGCCACTCACTCGCCCAGTCGTCATGCCACGCAAACTTTACATATGCAGTTGTGCGAATCGAGCCTTTTTTCAAGACCAGTCGGCGAACTTGAAAGGGTGGTCGTCAGAATGTTGCCGAAAACTTCTGGTAGTCCGCCTCCGCATGTGTGCTCAGAAGTCTATCTGCTGTTGAGAAAGGCGCTTGCTACCAGTCTACACCCGGAACTCCCAGAGGCAACGTACAAGACGGAGCTTCGCGCCAGACATCAACAACATGAAGACATAATGGATTTCGCGCAATTTGGTGCCATACATCTGGCCATTTTTGTAGTGAACGTTCTCAAGTCCACTCAAGAACCGACTGACTGCCCAGTCAATAAACCGGCAAACCAATCGTTCCGCGTGTAGAATTCAAATTCCGTAATATAGCATTCTACTTCTACTTTTCTTTCAATTTTATGTATCTGCATCTAGATTTTTAATGGAGGTATCACTAATCGTCCTGATCCAGTTCCGATTTAAATATTTCTCAGTTGGTTTTTCATCTCTCTCTTTCTGTACTGCATGTTAGTCTTTGATCTCGGTCTGGCCTTCCTGCACTGATTCACTATCTTGACCATCATCAATCTGCTGCGCCAATTGTGAATTATGTCCAACATCACTTCTAATTCTTTGTATAATTCTTTCATCTTCTCTCCCTATTTGATAAAATCTAGGCTGTACTCTTGCCTATCTATATATAATTTAGCAAGCTGATTTGACATAGATTGTCTCTTTAAATGTTAGTGACAGTTTCACCTCACTTGACATCTAGTGTTGGGGAGGTGCGCATGCTATATATACTAATAGATTGTAAAAATTAATGTATCCATATATATTTTTTATATATGTATATTCTTATTGCAGATAACAACTACCCGTCCCCTGCCAAAGTTGGCAAATCCCAAAAGTCAAACTCAGTGTCAAATCGCAAACTAGTGCAAATCATACGTGCGTTAAACTGAAATAAGCGAACTGAAAGCTGTTGCGGTAAGTTACTGACTGCCCTACTAAAACTTATTCTGCTCTTTGCTGTGGTCTTGGACGCGATAACCTTCAAAGTGGCAAGACTGGAAGACGTCCACAAACCAAAAGACTTCACTATTATTGGGTAGAAGTAACCTCCTGCCGCATTGACTTCGCTGTCGTGTCGATGGTCTTTCTCTTCTTCATCAGCCATTGCAGCGGCTCCAGCAGAAATGGCGGATTTAGCGACGTACGCCGGCTGCATGGTGTTTCTTATCGAAACGTCGAAATAACCTGGTCGTCCATCAGCAAAATCTGGATGAAAGATATCTCCAGGGCGGCTATTGCTGTCTGGACCACAACGTTGCTCGAGCTGAGCGCCTTCGTTATCCACCAGTAATGCGTGATATATGATGTCCCTCAGTGCATCGTGGCGTTTAGAACGTAAAGAACCGTGACCACATCCAAGAAGATGGTCGCCAAAGCAATCAATTACACGCCCACAGGAACAACGTATTGACTGTGAAGGAGAAATAATCGGAATTCGAAGCCATAGCTTCAGAGCAACTGTAAATTCATGCGGAGCCATGAATAGGCCTAACTTAACGTTTGGAATGGCCCGTAACCATGCTGCAGCATGAACTGACGACTCTGTGTTGAGACGTGCCTTGTCTCGAAGACTGCTTGTGTCTTTGAGGGTGGAGAGCAATGCGTCATCCAGCTGCCTCTGTAATACACGTTGAGACTCACCAGACGAGTTATTAGGATGACCGTCCGCGCCGTAACTAGCCAGAACTTGTCTATAGCGAACAAGGGCGTTTTCTTCACCTGGGATGAATATCGGCGTACAAGGTGATTCGACAAACATTGGTGACGTTGGAACTAACACATGTGTAGGCAATACACACACACACACACACACACACACACACACACACACACACACACACACACACACACACACACACACACACACACACACACACACACACACACACACACAAATATAGCAACATAATGCAAATTACTATAGTGTCCAACAAAGCAAAGTCCAGTATCTAACAAAAACTTGTCTAGGACAATAAGCATGGCGTAAGATTGCTCTATTCTTACTGATATTTGTCTGTGTAAATTACTAACAGCTATGCTTTTAGTAGAGTTGTATTATGAACAGTAGCTGAACAAGATGCTATATATATATATATATATATATATATATATATATATATATATATATATATATATATATATATAGTGTTTCTAAACTACAGTATAAACCAAGACTTTCTACAACTACAGTGGTATAAATGAGCAACTAGATTTCAGGAATTTGTCACCATGTTTCCTATCTTTTTTCTCCAACTCCAGTCTGATCCAGGACATGTATAATATGTCGCAAAGCTGTAATGAGTTCCTCACTAAAATATCGAAAAAGGCAAAAAATCCAGATGCTACATATCACTGGGACGTTGAAAGTTTCCTGCACTACAACGTGTTCAATTTTTGAGCCCAACCCTTGTTTTCAGAAAAGAGATAATAAAATAGTACGTCGCGTAAAGCATCATGGCAGTTTCCACAACCTAGTGGATGATCGAGGAGTCGACAGTATTAATGCCATTAGCGTCGAAGACGCTGCGTGTCAACGTGATTAGACTCACCGATGTTTCTACGGTCTAGCATAGACTACCAGCGGTGATACGGTTACCACACGTAAACACCGGGTGTAGCAACACTATGCACGTGTTAGCTATTTAGATCCGGCAATCATTGAAATATTTTAATATTTAGAATTATTCCGAAAGCTTTAAATATAGGCTGTTTACTGCATGAGTGTTGTGATGTGCACTGTCTTACCAGGGTAATGACAGCGCAGATCTCTAGTAGAAGGTCAGACAGAAGTACCCATTAATTAACTAAACGTGTAGCAAGTTTTGCCAACACATTTTAGCAGTAAATATGCACAACACTCTAGTAAGACCGAACTTATAGGTTACAATCAAATATGATCTAACCCTGTAGGTGCAATTCGAGGGTATCATAGTTAACTATAGCATTACAGGCAATAATAAACAGAGAAGCACTACTTTGCTAAACCCTCAATCGGTGTATGTAATCTGTCTCGTCACGTGATAATACTTTGCATACTGAGGTATTTAGCCCAACCCACTGGTCTCAGCTAAGGTTTCCAATGCAGGCGTGTAAACAAAGGGCGCAATGGTGTAACTCGTCCCCAGATTTGCGTACTTACAGGTCAGTCGCTTCGTCCGACAAACGGATGCGCTGTCATGGACAATTGTGCACGCTCCCTTCGCAAATTCCCGTACAGCGCCAAATTTCTGTTAATTAAACGACACTATTGATTGTAGCTGAAACAACACCGCACACCGAATATTCAAGCTGCAGAACCACTATGCAGAAACACTATAGTTATGGAACAAGCAAAGTGTTACAAGTCAGGTACATTTTAGCTACATCTACCGCATAGCATAGGCTGATCCATGGGAGGTTCAATGGGTTCCATTTAACCCCCCTTAGCTGTCGTCAACATATGTATGTAGCTGCGCACGATTTTGGTACACTATTGTTTCCGAGGTAACATACAGGTTGGTAATTTGCAATGCCTTCTTCCTCGAAGTCGAAGTCTGGACTGCGCAAACGGAACACACTGTTTCTATGGAAGTTTTCTTCGAAAAGAAAGAGCAGTAAAATATGCCTGTTCAAAAGACCGATAGGCTTGCAAGATCAATTCAAATTCTCCGTTAGATCTGGAGGAATTAAGTCAGCACACAGTCACCCCCGGGCCCAGATGCACATGGTTCTTGTACGTCTTCCAGCAATGTTCTTGACGAAACAGGCAATGAATTTTCCGACAGTGAGCTTGGTGAGTTTTCTTTTAGCTAATTAGCTAGGGAGACAATGATTGAAGTGTGTGTCTAGTATCTTAATTTCGTCCTAGATTGTGCAGTGCTAGTACGTGACGTTCGTATACATCATAAGTTTAGAACCCGAAGTTGCCTAAACGTGTACATTGAAGTTGCCAGTTTGTAGAAAAATGATGTCTTGCTTGATGAAACTCCCTTTCCAAATTCCTGGATCCGCGCCACTGCATGGCGCCTAAATTTTACCAGCACCTTCGTTCTCTAAACCCCTAGCTGGTTGTTAGTGGGCACGTGCAAAAGTAGATTAGGCGTTGTTTCTAAGTGCTAAACCCTTATGTAAAGCAAAGGACTAAACACCATGTACAATATGGACGACCTGCATGATGGCCCCATTCTCGTAAGCAGCTACCAAACAAAAGAGTCGCAGAGCCCTATAAGGACATCACGTTCGTCTATTGGTTGGAACAGCGCTAGCTTCATTTGCATATAAGCTAAATACGGTCGGTCGGTCATCACCAGGCTACTGTACCCTTAGCCCGGATATCCGGGCCTCGGGCAATTATGCCGTACTTAAAGGGATTAATGCTAGTAAATTCAACCGTGTTTGAACCCATCGTTGAACTAATAAATAAAATACGACTTAATTGAATCGCTGATTTGATCTCTGTTGCAGACTAGTTGAACAACCGCATCATGTCTGCATTCTGACATTTGGGAATCACACACGAGTGAAACAGATCAGACTAACGAGTTTCGTGAGTCAATCTGTGATGCGTCACATCTATTCGCCGGGCAACTCCATGTTCCTCCGTTAATATAACTTAATTAACTTAATTAATTGCAATATGAAATCAACCTTAACAATTGTGTATACATTGTAATTGGTATACACTAATTAGTACAAGCCCTCGTGTACTTTTCGCTTTATGACTGCCTCAAATTGATTATCTAGATATTTTTATATCAATATTGTATCGACAGTTGTCAGGATACAAACACTATGCACATCGATGTGCTAACAATAGAACCAAAAGAGACAACAAACAATATATATACAGCACAGGTACAAGAATGTCCGTTAAAACTGCCTACGACTAATTGTTTATAACAAATGATGATGATGCTGCCATTCTCTTTTCTTCAATTTTTTCAAGCAACTTTTGAGCTGCAGCAAACAAGCAAGTTTAATTAAGGAAAGGTTATGATTAACATCCATACACTTACCATCAACGGTCTTTCTGTGTTTTCTTGGGTAAATCTCTTTTAGCAAATGTAAACTTTGATTAGCATAGTCATATGCTTCTACCAATTGGTTTTGTTTCATTGCAATGAATGCAAGAAAGTACAAACCTGCAGTGAACAAGATTCAACTGTCTGACTAAAAGACACAAGACAAGTATTAGGAACAGCGATTCAATAAACATCGTACCTTCGGCTGTGAGGGGACTTTTGGGTATTGTTTCTCGAAGAAGTTGCAAGCCCTCCTCAATAAGCAAAACAGAGTTGTTAAAGTCTCCCGTTTTGCATAGGATGCTGCCTAAGACCACTAGAGCTACACAAACATGCATCATCATCTCAAATTAACGACATACGATATACGGTTTTTGAAATGGTGGCAAATACCAACATTTAGCAATATCCGGATGCTTTTCTGGTAGATTCTTTTTCTTGATCTCTAGAGCTTTGTTCATAACTTCTACTGCTTTGTCTATCTGTCCCATTTCATTGTAAGCCAGAGCGAGTGACTGATATACTACACGAAAAACATTTATGTACGAATAACCATCAATTACAGGGAGACAGAACTACAACATACCCACAGACAAATGTAGAGGCACACGACTGAAAACGCTTACTGCTTTTTCGTAAAATCGTAGAGATTCATTAGTAGATTCTCTATGGTGATAGCATTCACCCATTTCGTAAAAATCTATAAGTAATGCAATTAATAAATTCATTTAACAATTAGACAGTCGGACTCTTCTCCTTACGCCAGCCCAAATCGGGATGATTCCTAGGCAGCGTCAATGATGCCACATTCAAAGATTGATTGGCTAACTCCAAAGCACGATCCATCTGTCCATGACCACGATAACAGGAAGACAGATGTCTCATTACTACAATGCAATAACAAGAAATAAATAATAGAAACATTCGGGTACAATAAGGAATTTAAAATCATAACTGACGTGTATTGGCATATGCATCCTGGTAAATATATTTTGTAAATAATTGAGAAAGAAAGTGACCAAGGTTTTAGACAACGACAAATGCGCATTTTACCGTTAATTAAAAGATGCAACCGTTCCCTTCAATTTTCAAAGAGTTATTTTCAAACGATTGAAAAAACGTACCTAAAGCAACAAATGGATGAGAAGACGGCAATTCTTTTTTGCTGATATTCAACGCTTCTTCATAATGAGAGAGAGCTTGGTCTAGTCGTCCACTTTGTTGATAACACGCCGCAAGATTTGTGAGAGCTGCATGGAAAACAATTTGTATAAAACGGCTGTAACCAACAGTAATATTACAAACAAAGCATTTGCCAACGCACTTTTAGCAATACTCAGCCGACTGACGTTCGCCTGCTCTCTTATCAAAGTCAAACCACGTTTATAGTTTGCTACTGCCGCAGAAATATTGCCCCACCGATGGTATGTCAATGCCACATTGTTAAGAACTATAAACACATGCACAGAGGTAAACACAAGACAAACAAAGATATTAGATGTATACTGTAAGACGCGAATTTATCTTATATTGATAATTAACTTGTGAACGTGTGCAAACCAAACACATAAAATTTTCTATATTTTGTCATCTGTATTTGCATGTGTAACGTACTAATTCCACGGTGTAAATAGACATGTCAATTTTAGCATATCACCAACGCGATCGTTGATATGTAGGGTTGAGTTTGTATTCATGCAGTTCTTCTGTAAGAGCTATTGGAGTATCGGTATCAACAGTTTATGCTATCCAAAGCTGATTTATATACAAAACCTCTGAGCTTGCATGTCCACGACTACTCAAATTTGTCATTGCAGTGCATGGTCCCCTGTCGAGGGACCGACCCCCGCGTAAAATTTCTCGATGACGCGAGCGCTACGCCTTCCAGTTTATTCGAACACACGCCCACACCAGCCACAACGCTTTAACCTTGATGCCCCAAACAAAACGTAGAACGGCTTAGGATCTATGGCTTCCTAGACACTTTTGACAAGTTTCTTGAAACAACCTTTCACATGAGGCCTGTGTAGACTGTATGTGTCGTCGCCCTCCGTAACGCTTCCGATTAAAGACTTTGAAGCCATGCGCGTTCTTCTACCGCTAGCGTTTCTCTCTAGATTCTGATTGCATGCATTTGCAACTTACAAGGTTCCTGTACCGAGCGCTACATTTGGAGTGTCGCTTTCTGGCATCACTGTCAACTATCTGCTGGCGTTTGAAAAAAATTAGAAAGATGTAGGGTTGCCGTACGAAAAAGAATAGAAACAAGGCCATGTAAGGGTGTGCTGTGACATCTTTCGTATACAGCAATACATCATCTATATAAATTGCACCGCCTTCTAACTAGGAACACTATAATATGTGTCTTATACCTTACTAGTTAAAAATGGTGTATGTAGGGATAGTGGCTCTAGTTAGAAAAAGGTGCAAAGTAGGGATGATGTATTGCTCAGTCAGTCTCTAAACGAAAGATGTCACAGCACACCCTCACATGGCCTCGTTTTTATTCCTTTTTTCGTACAGCAACCTTACATCTTTTCTAGACTTGTTTAGATATCAATTTGAAGGAGCACTTCACCGATTGACGCACACGCATTAGCTAATCGTTTCTGGTCTTTTTTCAAGCTAGACAGTTTGGTGCAATCTCAGAGCAAACTTGATAGCTAAGCACTATGACAACGCAAAAAACATCGTACGAGACGTTTTCTTCAAATAACGTCCATTATGTGTAGGTTTCGTTTTACCATTTTGTGTAAACTTTGATACTTGCGTAGGTGAAAGTTAAATGTGCCTTCGCATCACTGACTCACCTTCAATCGACGGCGAAAAGCACACATACGGCGATGGTTTGGCTGTAGAATAAAGGCACTTTGTGTCACGTGGTGTCGCAAGTTTCCGTGTGTTTTTCACATCACGAAAGCCCTTTTATACTGTAGTATGGCCAGAAAGAAGCACGGAGAAAAGTGCGAATGATCGAGTGATTGCATGTGGAGTCTACAACGTACGAACGACTGAGTCGCTTAGCTGTAGCTTGTTCTCTTTCACTGTTAGAGTCGTCTGAAGCGTCTAGACCCGTCTCTTGTGTGCCCTCGTTGGCCTCGGAAAGCAAGACCTAAACAGTGTGCCGCGAACACAGTAGGCGTTCGGTCTGCAAGGCCTTAACGTACGTTAACGTCTACTGCACGTGCGTCAATGAGTGAAGTGCCCTTTTAATAAAAGAATTATTGATCAAGAGATTGTGCCGTAAACCACGTTGATAGTTGAATGTGTCATCAGCTGTACTTGCATGTAGCTGGGTTAGTGCTAACCTCATGCGCAGTGAAAACGCTGCAACAACTTGATTAGAAGCACGTTCCGATTATGATCAGCAGACTGACACGTATGCTATCCAGTACATTTTATAAAATTAAAAAACCATAAAAAGTAGAAAAACCACGTTCTCTTCATACATTGAATAATGCATAAATAAAAATTGTTGTTAGATTTGCAATGCATTAATTAAACAACTTTTTCAAAAACAATCTAGCAGAGACTACCATGTAATACAATATAACTTGTTACTATGATCACAAATAATGTAAGATAATTCACCAATAAATAGTTATCATATTGTTAAAACAACAAAATAAAACTTAGAATGTACCGGTAAAGATGTAATCGTTGGATAATGTTTGTTGTTCTGAAAATTGAAGTAGTTCTAGGTAAACATACTCGGATTGTTCAAAGTCGCCCAAATCTCTGCAGCACTGACCCAAAAGATTCAACGCTAAAAGAAACATCCATTTAAAATCAAATAGCTTGTAAATGTGAAATCGGCACGCGTGCAGTTTATATTTAAGTTAAGAAAATGTAATTAAAGTGAAACACATTACGTTCTTTTAAAATGTTTAAGTACTTTTCTACAACGCATTAATATTTTTCCAATTTTTTACTCTCTCATTTTGAAGATTCCATATACAAATAGGATTTTATAACTTAGAAGCTTCGCATGTTTGTTCCGATTATGTTCCATAGTCTATGCATTATTTAGAACCACCTTGCAATATAAGACTGCATGAAATAGTTGAACTATAGTTCTAAACGATTGAGAGAGAAGACATTAAATTTTACAAATAATAAGTGCACTACTCACCAGTATAGAAAAGAGTTGATTCAATTTGAATATTTTCTTTTTTAATTAACTGTAGCGCTTTCTTCAGTGGGTCTCTAGCTTCCTGTGAATTGCCCCAGTCCAGATGAACTTTACCAACATTCAACAGTGCGTCTGCAATGGAAAAAGAAGCATGCACTTTACACTCTGCATTCCAACAAACAAACGTTCATACGCACATGTTAAGCGAATCGTGTTATTCGTTCCTATAGGAAGACGTTCCACTAGAGCGAGTTCTCCTTCACACAGACGTTTCGCATCTTCGAGATGTTGATAAGATAGTGCAACAAGACAGGATTTGTGAACTAGTTCCCAACACTTTTCATCTTTTTGCTGTGATCGTAAAACATGGTCGGAAACAGAGTAAACGTGAGCAAATCCATTGATCATTCTCGTTCCATTCAAATGTTTTGTAATATCGTCTGATACCTTGGGCAGTATGCCGAGAAGACGTTCACAAACTAAACGCAGACGACGATCAAATGTGCCATATCTTGTCATTGTCTCGATTACACTCTGTTGTACAAGGCTGTGCATGCTGCATTCCATGTCATCGTTCAACAGAGACAACTTGAACAAGCGAAAAATGGCTTGAGTCACCTTTCTATTACTATCCAAATTACTGCCATCTTCATTAAGAGCTAGTTTCGACAAAAAATCTTTGGCAATAACTCTGCCGTCCAGCAGAGACGCTATTTCAAGTACTGTTATGCTAGCTGTGTCATTACTGTTCATTCTCTCTTCAATTTGCAAGTCCCACGTCATAATTGTGACTTTAGGTAACTTTAGTTTTTGTTTCATCTTGTTAAGCTGTTCTAAATCATGTTGAGTTATGAGAGACGACGTTTGAAGTTGCGATAAATTAAAAGCTGCAAATTTATCGACAGTATCAATTGATTCGCTTTCAAGGGTGCCCACAAGATGTAGCAAACCGCAATACTTTAAAATTTCGTTTAAGTCGTCTCCTATTGCTTGCAGCTTTTCGCTTTTGTTAGCAAGCAGTTCTCCGTATTCATCACATGTAAGCTCAGTCTCTTTTAAGTATATCCCGGCGTGAAGAATAGCCAACGGTAAACGACCGATTTCTGGACGATCAACCAGACCTCTAGCGCTGGTCTTTTCTTCTGCATCGTCGTCAATGCTATGAACGCTTTGCAGTCTTCGTTTGGAAGCTAATAATAATTCGACGGCTGCATCTAGTTCTAGTACGTTAAGGTGTAAAATGCTGTCGGGGTTGTTAGTTAACATCTCGTTGCCGTCTCTCATTCTCGTCGTCACGACGACACGAATTTCTTTATTTTCTGTAGGTATGAGCTTTTCAATAACTTTCAAAGAATCGCAACTGTCATATACAAATAGTACGTTTCCCGCTTGTGTCAACTTTCGTATAAAAAAGGTGAACTCCAATTCTAAATTTGAGTCTACCGATTCATTGCCTGTTACTTCCTCAATCTAAATGGCAATTTCAATACAATATACATCCATTTACTTATATATAGTTACAAATACAAGTTTACAAACTTACATTAAGTTTCAGCGATTGGCGAAACGATAGCTTTGATTGGGCATTGAAAATGTAGACTCCACCAGTGTAGAAAGTACAAAAGTCTTTAGCAAATTTTGTAGCCAAAGATGTTTTTCCTATTCCTCCTAGACCCGACACAAACTATCAAAAACAGAAATAATGTAGCACATCTACATGTATTTACTACTATATTTAAACCTATACCAAAACTTGTGTCTGATTTCCCAACAACATTGCCTCCATCTTCTTCAGTTCTTCTTGTCGTCCATAAAATGTATTTATAGCACCAAATTGACGAGAAAGTCTGCCTTCTCAACAAAGTATAAAGTAGGCATTAATATATAGTAGAGTCAATTTCATTACACTATCTGTACATTTGGTATATATTTCTAATGCAAGCGTATAGCATTTGCTGCAATGAAAAGAATTTCCGATGCAATTCGATATATTTCTGATTAAACACAGTCACAATATACATCAGAGGCGTAGTCAGGCATACGCAAAAGTCGCAAAGTCTCCGATCTTTTGAAGCTGTGTGGTATCCTTAAGCTTGTACTTGGAAAGTTTAGTTAAAATGTACTATACACTGTGTTAGACAGGTACAGTACACCTACCCATCATTCACTGATAATAGAGCAGCGTCATCAGGACTAGCGCGAACTAGTCTGCAACATAAGCGTCCAAGTGATCAGTGACTATATACTGTTGAAGAGTGAGGTACATTGCTGAGATTCAGTGAGAATCATGTCTCAGCTCTCCGAAGCAGCTGACTTTGGCTCTGCATGGCTACGCCACTGTTACATGTATACTCCATTATGCATGAAATATTAACTTTTATTTAGAGATAAAGGAGGTTACCTATGCGAAAATATTAAATCTAAAGTTTTAAACGCTCATAGAGTGACGCTGACACACGACTATCAACTGATCTAAAATGTACGTCACTATTGACTGAGCAATTTCTTTTCCAAACCAATTTGTAAGTGTTGAAGCAACCTATTAGAACAAATGGACTAATATTTAAATAAACAAATATATTTTAATACGTGTTAATAATTGTATTTCTATCTTAAAATTAATAAATATATGCATAGTGATTACAATTACATTGATTTTGTTGTTTCACTTGAACCTCATTTGACGAAGAAAGCGTAAATTGTGATGAAGCAAAGTACGCACTGTAGATTAGCCCGACTGCGATCACAATACGGATGAACCATCCTATCTCAACATATTAATATATCAATTAATGTTCTAAAACTTATAATTCAAACACTTACCTAAAAACAATTTCCAAGAGCAAACTCCATAATTGTAACCTCCTAAAACAGATATAATAATAGTATTATATTACTTTTAAAAATCTAATGCAACAAACAAGTATTTGTAAATATCATTATATTATGTTTGTTTCTATGACAATTACACCATTAATGGTTCAGTGTGTTGTAAACTTGCAATTGCAAGCAACGTACTAAAACTTTTAGTAAAATTGCACTACGCATTATTTCATAAATTGTAGTAGAAGAAAATATATCCGCAGCTAAGCGACATGCCTATAGAAGTCTATCGCACTCGGTTGCATATTTTATAGACTTCTATATAGGCATGTCGCTTTAATAGCTGTGTGTATTGCTTTCATTTCAAATATTCTAAACGATGGGGTAAACGAAATATATCGTATAGTTTTTACATAAACTCTCTCTTTAGTTTGTTCACGAAGAGAGCAAAAATTTAAATAGATAATAAGAGAGCGACGTCGCTTGTATTGTAAAGCAAATGTTAGTTCTAAAATCCTGAAACTGTGTTTACATCGTCACTTCCTTAGCTATGAGCCTTCTGAAACACGTTGGGATTAATTAATTGTCAATATATATATGTATATGTACATATAATAAATATATATTATATGTACATAATATATATATATATATATATATATATATATATATATATTTGTCACGAATTTAGACACTAGTTTCCTAGAGATGTAAATTATTTGCAAAATCTATCTAAAAACCTCTCTAGCGTGCTATACTTGTCAAATCTAAAATCGTATACAACGCGACTGTCGTTTAACGTGTATACAGTAGTCGTAGTATGTAGTCGACAAAGTACAGTAATAAACGAAAGCTATTACATACGAGACTTAAAATCGCTCATGGTTACCCAATGTTAGGTTCCCGTATAAGTGTGGTAATTTACGAAAGCGCTTGATTTCGTGTTAGCAGTTGCAGTTAGGTAAGCTCGGTTGTTTATTTCCAACAAGACCTAGCTGGCAATAGCAAATATGAAGTACAACGTTTGATAAAAACCTCTTTCATGCACATCTCGCAGATCTAATTGGCGGTTTATTCACTGTCTCTACATAGTGGCCATGCATGTACGACAAAATCACAAATACTGTGTATAGTGATTGGACCGTATTGAGCGTGGCACATTTTTGTGACAAACATAGCCAGATAGTCAGCTACAAACATAGCCCGCAGACCGACCCTACTCGTAAGTTTTAATTAAGTCATTTTTCGTGAATTTTACCATGTCATGCTGCTGAAAGAAATTGGCATTTAAGTTTTTAGTTGTAGCTGTAAAGTTGTTTTAGAATTTAGTTAGCAGCTGTTTCAGTCTTGACTAGTTGGATGCCGATTGTTATAGTGGTGACTGAAATATATGTATTGACAAACAGACAAACAATGAGACAAACCGTCAAACGAACAGTCAGACAAACAGTCAGACAAACAGTCAGACAAACAGTCAGACAGTTGACAGACAGACAGACAGACAAACACTGGATGATGACCGTTTAAGCTTCAAATTTGGCGTCTGCTCCTTTTGCTGTTTGTTCCCTCTGTCGCCCGATGACTCGTTCTGAATCTTGTCCGTATTAGTCCTGCAAAGTGTTTGACACCGCTCAGCGCGTTCTTTGCCATATTCGGCAAGTTCACGATCCTAATCTCCGTCCGACTGATCTCATCGCTCGTTTGTGTCTTCATCAATGTTATTTTTGCGGAACTGGTTTTTGAAACTGGGTCAACATTCGTCTCAATGCAGATCTCGGCATTAACGGGCTAGTCAAGAACAGAGGAAACGTGTTTCTTTCACACCTTACTGCGGGAATGTGGAAGCTAACGTCTCTTTTCAAGCTTCTTCCGCTGGTACTTCACCCACACGGTGACACCCGTTTCATCAACGACGTTCCTGGACTCTTCACTTTCTCAGAACATGAATCTGGACCCAGAAACTACTGCGTGGAAGTATATCAGAGATCTTACAGTAGAAGACATTCTGAAAGCTGCGCCTCCCAGTTGTCCAAACTATCCATCCTACAGTCAAAGCATGTTTCCAAGATTGCTGTGTCGTAGCACTTGCAAAGACTCGTAATGATTACTCTGATGAGTTAGCGTGGAAACTCCTGTTTCTATAGCCTCCCATGCTCCCCGCTCTTTTGGCGAGGAGAAAAAAACATGGTTTACGTGATGTGAAGGCGGCTTACTACCAGTTTCTCAGCTGAAATTGGACGGACCTTATTTGCCTGCGAGCCTCTCTTCCCGGTAAGTCACCCACTACTAGGGATAATGCAAGAAAAGCGGCTGCTCTGAGGCTAGTGAGATGCGGAGACTTGTCATGTGCGTCTAAAATTCTAACCAGTAACGGTCAGGCTCCGTCCACTGAGGATACGGCAAGGAAGTTGATCTCCAAACACCCTCCCCGATCTTTAGCGCTTCCCCCTCTACCCAATGTTAGTTGTGAGTCGATCACCTTGTCTAGGTCATTACTTTTCGATTCGATCAGGCAAGCTCCACGTAGGTCTGGTGCTGGTCATAGTGGTTGGCGTTTCGAGCACTGTAAAATCCTACTGCAAAATGAAGATACTGCGGATGGTCTTTTCTCTGCCTGTTCGGCTTTTGCTAAGGGAATATTGCCCCATGTGGCTGCTGCCCTCTTTTCTTCTTCAAAACTGATCGCTCTGCCCAAGCCAAATGTGATGTGAGACCCGGCCATTGTCATCGGGGAATCTATTCGCCGACTTATAGCCAGGACTATTTGTTCACAAACAAGGAAGAGTTTACTAAAATTTTCTGTCCCATTCAGCATGGTGTGTCTACGAAATGTGGTACAGAGTTGATAGCGCATCATATAAGTCTCACTTTGGAATCTAATCCCAATTGGACCGCTTTGAAGTCGGATGTTAAGAACGCTTTCAATTCTGTCGGCAAAGACCAGATCATGGAACATGTTTCTCTTGCCTTTCCTGACTTGTACAACCATGTGATTCAAATGTATGGGAAACCCAGCTCCTTCGTCTTCATGCAGGGTTCCTCTACGTTAATAATTCCATCTGAGAAGGGAGTTCATCAAGGAGACCCTCTGGGTCCTGTTCCTTTTGCCACGGCCATTCATCCAGTCTTAACTAAGATTCAGAAATCCCACTCTCAAGTACGCGTACTGGCCTATACTTGGATAATGTATTCTTGCTGGGAGGAGCGAAATCTGTTTTAGCTGCGTTTCATGATTGAAGAAGACCTTCTCAGCCATCAATCTGGTCATAGCAGACAAAAAGTGAGAGATATTGTCTCCATCGTCCTTGACTGCTGTTGAAGGGTTTGCAGAAATTCCTGTGTCTTGTGAGGGTGCACTCTTCCTTGGTACCCCAATTGGTTCGATGTCATTTGTTACGTTCTCTTGTGACATCATATCCCAGTCAAAGCTCTCACTCTGCGATCAGCTTCCCAAATTGGATGATGTTCAGAGTGCAATGCTGCTATTATGATGCTGTTACGTCCCCAACCTTCTCCCCTCGAAATCTTTTAATTTCTTTGAAGGAGTGTTCAGAAAGTTATCAGCTATAACCTGCTGGTCAGAGAACCAAAACAGTTTAAAGACCAGTGAAACTAAGGTTAATTAAAGAGACATTTCGGAGATTTGCGCTAACGCAACATTTCAGAGACGAGCACTAACGTACATTAGTGTTGTGCCATTCTGAACTGACTTCATTCTTTCTCATCTCACGGCGACATGAACTGCCTCTTCTGTCTGATGAAGCAGGAGGAGTCATGAGGGTTTCGGTCTTTGCGCTGACACGTACAGCAATAATTAGAATTCTTCATCAATGTATGTACAGTAGTTGGAGACCAGTAATTTAAGTTAGGGGAAATCAATTATTGTGATGGCCATGAACGCAACTGTCAATTGGGGACTAGGGTAAACATATCAATTATCCAACAACGATGGCCAACCGTCCGTTAATATGCTTTTTCGTCGATTTCTTTTATTGCAAACTACCAAAATAAATTCCGGTGTAGCTATACGCTTCATCCTAGACGTTATGCCTTTACGTCATCATCCAGGATGTCTGTATACTTGTGCTCATAGAATTTATGTCTAATTCCACCGTTGGTATATCTCTTTCGAAAAAAGTTTGAATGAAGATTAATTACATGCAATATATAATTTCTTTCGTAACACATAAAGACTATTTTGTGAAAGTTCTCCTTTAGTACTACCGTACAAGATAAAATATTGGCGGGGAGTTTATTCTAGCGGATTGGCGAATTTTCCAGCGACCGCCAATACAAAGTCGCCAATAATTTTGGCCACCGAGATATACGTGTATCCAATTGCAACAGCGACGTCTAACCGCCAAATAAATTCCGCCACTATGCTTTTCTGTCAATTTCTTAGCAATGCCCGGTTATGCGTTGTGTGTGTGTGTGGGGGGGGGCGTGGCGTGGCCGCCTTTGCGCGCCTAGAAAACATAATAAATGAAGACTAAAATTTCTCAAAATCAACGAAATAAAATTTTTGTACGTTTTGTGCTATATCCTATTTTTGTTTTGGTCGCTAATCATCTAACAAGCTAGAAAACTGTTGCTAGCCTCAGAAGCACATGCGCCAATTTTGTTCTTCTTTCTTCTTCTTCTTCACGGATATCTCTTTTTGTACGTTACGTACAGCTGCGAAACTTGAGAAAACGGTTTAGAACTACCCGAACTCTATTCTTTTGGTGATTAAAGATACTGAAAGGAATATGTTAGAAAATTTGTGTTTCTTTCAAGCAGATTTGATCCAACGACCGCCATCAACGCAATTGCACATTTCGGGCCACTCACGGAGCAGTATTCGCAATTGCTTTTCCATGGCAACCAGAGACAATGGACGATTAAAGCGCCAATCAAATGGGCCAAAGGATCATGAAAGAGTATCACCAGAACTGTGTAATTCGATCATGTTTACCATTGCCAAGTCTAGTCTGAAATTGTTTGCGATCTACGTCGCGCACTGGAGCAAAAATGGCAAGTAATTACGTGTCACGTAACAAGTTTTACGGAAACCCAGCAATTGCAACACATATCCCGTATGTGATAACCTTTGGCTTTGACTACTCTAACTGTCATGCAAATTCAACTGCATAGGCAACAAAAAACTGAAGTCTATTTTCATGCAACGTGCGTTATAATACCATGGTATACCATCACGTCACCGCTAAACAAAAGCTGTTTGTTTAGATTTAAAGATCTAATTAACGCTAATGAAAACACGCTAAATCTTATAATGCTCACAGACCCTAATGGAGATACGCCCTAGGCTGCTCTTTTGCACTCCTAAAAACTTACCAAACTAGAATTTTAAAAAAATTTTCTTAGAAAAAAAGAAATATATGTAGGGATTGTATAAAAAGCAACAGAAACAAGATCTATAAATAATATGAACCAAAGCCAGACATCATTAGTGAATCCTTCCAACCCCACATTCCCTACATTTTACATTTAGTGGGTTGGAAGGATTCAATATTGATGTCTGGCTTTGGTTCATATTATCTATATATCTTGTTTCTATTACTTTTTATACAATCCCTACAAATATTTCTTTTTTCTGAAAATTTTTTTAAAATTCTTGTATCTATAGGTCGGAAATGCATGTCTCAAGGATTTTCTTATTTGTGAGTTTCGTCTACAGTTATAGGTTATGTCAAAACAGTTAGTTATTGTTTAGTTATAGAAATTACTGTTGACTTTAGTAGTTAAATAATGGTTACATGCACTGTTACCGTCTGTCGTTTGTCCTTCAGTAGCTGTTGGCACATCTTCATTAATCGTAAAAGTTCGCCAGAACATTTCACGAAAACAGATAGCAAACGCTATCAAAACAGAATAGCCAATCCCTCCACCAGCGTTCTCGAACCCTATGGAAACAGAAAGTCGTCTAGACGAAATTTTAGCAGTAGACTATCTGTGTATGTACAGGCTGTCAGCTAATTAGAGCTAGAGCTGCGCCACAAAAGCTTTACTAACCATAGTAGGAAACCATAACAATAGTCAGAATGGCGAATATCCAAATCCCAGCATTATATACAGAATTCCTGGTCTGCATGTCTTCAGATTTCAAGTACAGTACTAGGAAAACCGTGGCAAAAATAACTGCTGGGTTACGCTCATTTTCCTTCAGCAAGATTGACAGAAAATGACATAGAAGTTTCTCCATACGCCTAGCGAAACGCTTGCTGAAAAGTCCCCAAGCTGTATTAGTCTCGCGTGGCCAGACTCTTGGCGCCTACTGCACGACTGCGAATGATCAAGGCACGTGAGCAACAAACAGAAACAAATTCCAACTTTATTAATTAATTAAGAGAGAGCTACAGTCTATCTCACCTAAACACAAGAAGATGCCGTTGAAGCGCGAAGTATATTTAGCAGGCTGCCATTTTATCTCAGCTGCGCGGGCTATAATACGATTTTTAGAAAGGTGGGCTTGAAGGTAGTTGCTAACTTGCTACATCCCGCCCAAAGAATCTACTGTACTAAACTTATCTTAGACTAACACGCGACATCGTCATTCCATTCATTTTCACGTCGCTCCCATGCGATCATTCGTAGAATCTCTCAACCGTACCGAGTTACACAGAGACAAAGTGTTACCACTACAAGCAGCTCATATAATCATGCAGCTAATCACTTCTACACTAGACACTCGATCGCTGTTCCCGCCTTCAAATTAATTCATTCAACAGAAGACTAGTACGCGGCTACTGCATGCATGTACCTTGAGATGCCATCTAATTTTAATTAAGTAAAAAATAATTCGTTATCATGCGTCTTTACGTTCGGCATCTATACTGCTTGTCAGGGGTGTATTCGTGGGATTCCAAGGGTTAGCCGAACATTACGTCAGCAACAAATTTAACAAAAGAATATTTCATCAAATTGTCAACATTTTTGCATAATTCAATCCATCAACAGCAAAGACAATTTATAGTTTATTCAGTAAACTGGTCTATAGAATAAACTTGCCTAGGTTTTTAGTTAAACAACCCTTATCTAGATTCGTTTTTATTGTGCTGGAGTGTTACAGCTCCAAAGCCCGTACTAGACAACATCATAATGCAAAAATTAGCGCATTCTATCCATATCGTGTTCTATACATATTTCTGCCTCTATTTTGGGCAAATCGGCTTTGTTCGCGCCTGAGTGCTGTTGAGCTGATAGGTCGATGATGATTGTACAACAGGAGTGCGTAGCTCTAAATTCTACACATCAGTCACATGCAATTTTAGCCACGTGACTCTGACATTCTTGACGCGTGACCGTCACGTCTTGAGCTCGTGTGTTTGATGACATAATCGCGTACCTCTTACGACGAACCGATAGCAGAAGTTGTTATCGTTTAAAATAGCTGGCGATCAAAAGTTTACGATTCGATGATTACGAAATACTGTCTTGTTTCTGTCGTTAGCAGATCTCAGCTCAAGGCTATTTGCTTCCCTAGTCGATCGAAAATATGTCGTCCCGTCCACCAAACCTCAAAGATTTTGTGAGGGCAGCTGGTGATGGCGAGCTACTACAGATGATGAAGGCTCTTCGCCATCTCAACGATCTGAACCAGCAGGACTCCAACGGAGACGTAGCACTTTGCCAAGCTTCTAAAGGTGGACATCACGATATCTGCTTTAAGCTGATGATGGAGTACAAAGTAAATGTCAACGCCAGAGACTCGCAGGGAAAAAGTCCTATCCATCACGCTGCAGCGGGCGGACACGACAAGGTCGTAGAGCTGTTCGTTCACAACGGAGCCACCGTTGACGTCATAGACAACGAAGGGTGGAGCCCTCTACACCACGCGGCTCAAAGCGGAAGTCTGAACTCTGTTCGAGCACTTCTTAGAAAAGGAGTACCGTTGAATGCGCAAACTCCAAACGGAGATACGGTAACACACTTAGCAGTGCTATCAAGCAAATTCTCGCTTGGCGTACTCAAAGAACTGAGTGGGTGGCCGGGAGTGAAATTAGATCTAAAGAACAAAGAAGGCGAGTCTGCACTAGATGTGGCCAAGAGGAGTGGAAGCAGGCAAGCCGTCGAGCATCTTGATACCTCAAGCTTGTGCGGTGAGTAACTTTCATGTAAAGAAGTTGATCATTCGTTATGCTAATCATGCGAATACTCATTGTGGTTGTATCGACCTGAATTGCAGAATCACCAACTTTGAGCAGTAGGCAAGAAAGCACTCAAAGTTCAGTGCAGTCACCTACGATACCTATTACTAATTTAAGCCCTTCTACAGTACCTAGACGTAAATGGCCCAGACCAAAACCCCGGCCAGCCTCTTGGATTGAAAATTGGACTACAAAAGAGCGCGGTGAGTAACCTGCATGTAAAGAAGTTGATCATACGCTATGCTAATCATGCAAATTCTCATTGTGGTTGTATCGATCTGAATTGCAGTAACACCAACTTTGAGTAGAACGCAAGAAAGCACTCAAAGTTCAGTGCAGTCACCTACGATACCTGTTACTAAGGGAAGCCGTTCTACAGTATGTAGGCCCGCAACAAAACCCCTTCCAGGCTCTTGGAGTGCAAAAGAGCGCGGTGAGGAACTTAACTTACTTGCAACGAAGTTGATATCGTGCGTTATGCTAAACTTGCAAATACTCAAATTGTCTGAATTGCAGAAACACCAGAAATCATTCAAACTTCTGCACAGTTGTCTGTTAGTAAAGAAAGCCCTCCTACTGCAGCATATAGACGTATCAAGCCCGCAACGAAACCCAAGCTAGCCTCTTGGATTGCAAATCCTAAGTGCAGAAACACTGTTGGCAGATCTCCTGTATTGTCACCTGGCTCGTCCGACATAATATCTGACAAAACAAGTAGTCCAAACCCGCACAGCACGACCCTTCCCAGTAGTCCATCTCAATTAGAACCGCCAGAGGTTCAGAACATACCACTTGTCAACATAGGTGTGATAACAGCAAGGCGTATCAATACTCCGAGAAACCAGGAGCAAGGCGAAACAAACAGGGTTAAGGTTGATGAGATCCAAATCACAGACACGAGACAACCAAATCAACAGTTGGGGCACACACCACTGAACGAGAACCCAGCAACTATATTTACAGGGCAACAACCAGTGAATCTTTCCGATGTACAAAGCGTAAGACGAGATCCCGCGACTAAAATGGTTGATAGGTTAGACACTAATGATGACAAAGCACCGACAGGTCAGCAGTTATCAATTGATACTCCGCAGCAGCTAACACAAGCAGATAGTGACCAGAGAGATGTTGTTCAGAAATTTGATACACTTGAACAGAACATACGATTACGAATGGGTTGCATGGAAACTACGATAGAGCAGCAACGTCAAGAAATCGCGCGGCAAGAACAGCCATTCGAGTCATATCAAAGGGTGTAGGTCACAAAGCACAAGAAGTAATGAAGGGTCATTTTCAGACAATAGCTGCACACTTCAACAAACAATTTGAAGATTGGTCGGAGTACGCAAACAGTACGAACCAGAGATACGAAGAGAAGCTGAAACAACTTTGTGATCGATTAGAAAAGACAAATAAAGAGTTACACGCTCAGTTGGAATCACAAAGAAATGACTACCGCCTTTTGGAACAAAGCACTAATGAGACCAAAAGACAGCTGCTTAGTTTCCAAAACCATTTTAAAATTAGACCTGACACAATCAAGCCTACAACAGAACATCTTGGAGACGGATCATATAGAGGTATGTATATATGCATGATCCTGATACAATAAGCAGCTATACATTCTTACATGCACACAAACTGTGTACACGCGCTTTCAAGCGCGTACGCATTCGTGCACACAACATATGTACGGGGCAAGCACGGACACACTGTCGTTGCTATCGTACATCGTTTTGTGTAAGAAATACACTTGCACACATCCTCGAGACACGCGTACTCACTTACCCGCCAACGTACGCGCGCGCTCACACACACACACACACACACACACACACACACACATCACACACACACACACACACACACACACACACACACACACACACACACACACACACACACACACACACACACACACACACACACACACACACTGATATCACACTGTTTTGTACAGGTGTAACGGCTGTACGATGGAATGGTGTAGCAAATGCTGTTCACAAAGACGGAGTCAACTTGCGTATCAGATGTCTCGTTCAACAAGAAATCGATAGCTGTTGTCGCATTCGTCACCCAAACATTGTACCAGTGTTTGAGGACGCCATAGACGACGATCAGCCACCTCAGCTGCTCATGGAAACAATGGAAGGATCTCTAAGCGACGTGATAAAGGCAGCTAGAGCAAACTACTTTACAATGCGAGAGCAGGTAGACATCATGCGAGACTGCGCTGCGGGTATCAACTACATCCACTCGTTAACACCACCTCTTCTTCACGGTGATATTCGATCAGAAAACGTACTCGTCACACAAAACATGACAGCCAAGCTGGGCGATCTCGGGGCTCCTAACATTCAAAATGCTTCCCAGTCTGCCAGACCTCTCAGCTTGAATTATCTTGCTCCAGAGAGAAAGCCTGATCTAATGAGCGGTGCCGCAATTCAAAACACTCCGGTGGCAGACATGTTTAGTTTTGGAATTCTGAATATTGAAATAATAACTGGTAGTGCACCTGGATTGAACGAGCGATCGAAAGCTCTATGAGGCATTAGACACGACAGACTGCGGGCGATGTGTCAGCAGATGATCAGAGAACGACCACACACTCGTCCAGGTTGCACAAATATTTTACAGTTTCTACTCGAGATGACGCAAACTACCCAATACACTAAATGCGAACCAAAGAGAAGAGTACAGAGAAAGCGTAAGAAAAGAGTATATTTAATGCACTGAGCAGCACTAATATGACCAAACATAAATGGCTTACGTATGCGTAATTACAATTGTCGATCCTTTGTAATCGTGCTGTATCATACTGCATACATATTACAGGTGTTCACTTCGCGATTCCCAACTTTGGAGGATAAGTATTAATTAAAATGTGATATTTTGAAACACTTCTTATTTCTTACTGGTCTGCAATAATTGCATGACGCACTTCCAACGTCTTGGAGCTAGCTTCACTTATCTACCTTCGATAAACTGAAATAGTTTACATATATATGTGTATTGGGAAAGTTTCTAGCATGTCCGTGATTTCTAACAATTTAATCTTTTGTCGTTACAAATACACGCAAGACTATTTACGATGTATATCTGAACTAAAAATAAGAACATAACAATTCCGTACCTAGAAAAACACTTGCATACTGTTTACGGTGTATCTCTATCATAAACCTCTGTTTAGTTTCAATTTTTAAGGTTTCTTAGTTTAACAATTACTGGAAATCGGTCGATTTCCTCTCTGCTTTGCTTGGGGTCAAAGCAAGGTAAGCCTCGGTTGTCCAGTCTAGTTACTGCGGCACATCCGGGTGCTACGACCGTTTACAATGCCGTATGTTGTTTGGACTTTCTAGTTTGAGTTTGTGTCTATACCGTTGTCTTACTTATACGCACTCACTTGCAACCCAAAAGGTGAAGATTGTGGTAAGGAGTTTTGTGTGTAATTACGTAAACACGTTTATCTATCTATGCCTAGGGTGCTAGCTAGATCGAGTTCTATGTAAACTAGACAATGATGGCAAGGACCGTACGTTATCACGTGAGACTATTGCATGCAATAGCTTCTGGTTTGCTTCGGTGTCTGTCTGACTCGCACCGCTTGACGTCAACACGCACATGCCATGTTTAGAGGTAAAGGGGCCAAGGGCTACATTAACAATCCGTATATCTAGATTCTTTTCTAGTGTGATGGAGCATTACGACCTAAAAACCGTGCTATAGACAATATCATAATGCTAAATTTAGAGCATTCTATCCATATCGTGATTCATACATATTTCCGCCTCTATTTTGGGTAAATCGGCTTTATTCGCGCCTGAGTGCTGTTGAGCTGATAGGTCGATGATGATTGTACAACAGGAGTGCGTAGCTCTTAATTCTATACAGCAGTCACATGCAATTTTTTTGGGCCACGTGACACTGACATGCACGCCGACTTGGAATTTCTTGACGCGTGACTGTCACGTCTTGAGCTCGTGTTTGATGACATAATCGTACCTCTTACGACGAACCGATAGCAGTTGTTTATCGTTTTTAAAATAGTTGGCAGTCAAAAGTCTACGATCCGACAATTACAAAATACTGTTTTGTTTCTGTCGTTAGCAGATCTCCAGCTCAAAGATAATTTGTCGATCGAGAATATGTCGTCCAGTCCAGCAAATCTCAAAGATTTTGTGAGGGCAGCTGGTGATGGCAAGCTACTACAGATGATGAAGGCTCTTCGCCATCTGCACGATCTGAACCAGCAGGACTCCAACGGAGACGTAGCACTTTGCCAAGCTTCTAAAGGTGGACATCACGATATCTGCTTTAAGCTGGTGATGGAGTACAAAGTAAATGTCAACGCCAGAGACTCGCGGCGAAAATGTCCTATCCATCACGCTGCAGCGGCTGGACACGACAAGGTCGTAGAGCTGTTCGTTCACAACGGAGCCACCGTTGACGTCATAGACGACGAAGGGTGGAGCCCTCTACACCACGCGGCTCAAAGCGGAAGTCTGAACTCTGTTCGAGCACTACGTAGAAAAGGAGTACCGTTGAATGCGCAAACTCCAAACGGAGATACGGCAACACACTTAGCAGTGCTATCAAGCAAATTCTCACTTGACGTACTCAAAGAACTGAGTGGGTGGCCGGGAGTGAAATTAGATCTAAAGAACAAAGAAGGTGAGTCTGCACTAGATGTTGCCAAGAGAAGAGGAAACAGGCAAGCCGTCGAGCATCTTGATACCTCAAGTTTGTTCGGTGAGCAACGTCTGTCTGTTTGTTTATTAGCTGTATTTTGCCTGTCTGTAAATACATATATTCTTCTAAATCAACTATAGCACCATAGCAATAGCGGTCATGTATTTAGTGTATGGGCAACCAGAGTAATGACCGGACTACTAAAAATTTTACGTATGGTTGCTTTGGTGCAACTTAGAGATGAGACGATTTGTGGTAGACTGGAGGAGCAACAGCTACTCGCGTGAAAGACGCACTAGGCCACGTAAACGTCGGCAAGGTAAGGCTTCAATCAATCCATGAAACACTGAAGCCATGCAAGAGAAATTCAGATGAAGACAGATGTGATGACAGCAGAATCCCCGGAAGACGTACTGTCTGTCTGCCTGTCTGTGTGTCTGTCTGTGTGTCTGTCTGTCTGTCTGTCTGTCTGTCTGTCTCGTAATTTAGATAGATTATTTGATTCTGACAGTCAAGGTCAAGTCCATTAGTTAATGACTTTGTTGTTTGCAAGGACTGATTTGTATTTTAAAATCCTAGCATCTGTACAAGTAGAATCTTTATGAGAATAAATTGTCTGTGTGTCTGTCTGTCTGTCTGTCTGTCTGTCTGTCTGTCTGTCTGTCTGTCTCATTTATTGAAACACAAACTCTACGTTACATTTCTAACACTAAATACAAGAAATCTAGTGAGTTCAGCTTTAGTTTAATGCAAACTACTTTGGTAGTCTCTAGTGTGTATGTTCTCTTCTTCTTCTCCAGGGAAGACACGTGTCAGCTTGTGGAGGATGACTCTAGCGTTGCATCGTTGTAATATTATTGAGAATTCTTTTCTCCAAAAACCTCTAAAGTCAGCTTCATTTGTATAGCCTTCAATGTCCCTTGATCTTCTGGCTAGTTTGTTTAGATAGTTGGTAGCTTCTGATCCCCATGTTCCAAAATGTTCAAATACCAGAGAAGTAAAATCGAGGCTTGATGTATTGCCAGCAAATTGTTGTTTTTCGTATTTGATCATCTTTCTTTCCTCCCTTCTTGCTGCAGCAAAACCTTCCTCTAAAGCTGCCTGCTTTAAAGCGTCTTGGCTGAAAGGATGAGCCATTGCCACATCAAGGTCATAGCTACACCCTGAGTCATACACAACTATGTCTGGTCTATTCCCATTTCCAGAGTAACGATGTCGAGGTTCTGTCTGTCTGTCTGTCTGTCTGTCTGTCTGTCTGTCTGTCTGTAGCTAGGTCTTTCTGTAACATCAATCACGCCAAAACTGCTGGGCCAATCGCCACGAAACCCGTGCATGAAGACTGCGTTCTACACCACAATGAAACGCACGCTTCGGTATTTAGACGGTCCCCTCTCGAGGAGTCGACCTCAAGTGAAATCTCGCGACGACGTGACCGCGGTACGACTTCGAATTTTGATACGTACGATTCCCATGCACATGTCACGAGAGACGGTCGATTTCTTGCCGATTTAAACTATCTGTTTCATGCCTGGGTTTCGCTCTAACAGCAGATCGAGTGTAGCGAACGGAAGTACAAGTAAGTTATGAATGGGACATCGGTTGTTATTACAGGGGCCATCTGGCTATCTTCTTACCATAATCACATCATCTACCAAGAAGGCACGATACGTGGCCATTGATTCTCAAACATGATTTTGCATTCAATTTTAATTAAATAGCCAGGATGTGGTGTCATTTTACACGCTTACGCCCACCTTTTCCAATTTGATACTTCCACACTACCATCTTCATGATGAACAGTTACTGCTCTGCTTCTGCGCAAGTTAAATAAAAGAGCTGTGTGTGTGCATGCGCATGTGGGGGGGGGCGTGAAGCATTGGTGATGACATCCGGGATCTTGTATTCCGTGATGAGGGTTGAAGGTTCGATCCCGGTGGAGGCTCCACTGTCGAAGTTTCCTTGAGCAAGAAACTCACCCACACTTGCTTCTCTCGACTCACGAGTATAAATGAGTACCTGGTCATTGACTGGTGTGGACAAGACCGCTGGCTTGGCAGCAACATCATGCAGTAGAAGAATACGCATGGTCCTTGGTGTCCAGTCCCAGAGCTGCGCCATTGTCAGTGCCTCTAGATGACTCTGGCCAAGCTCCAGGTGGAATGTAGCGCTGGTCCCAAGACTCCACGTAGCGCATGGAGGCCCTGTCTCTAGAGGCAGGGGAGCTATCTCCGCAACTGACCTCAAGGTCGACGTCGAAAGACGCGGAGGGCTTAACATTTGTCCATTGTGTGTGTGTGTGTGTGTGTGTGTGTGTGTGTGTGTGTGTGTGTGTGTGTGTGTGTGTGTGTGTGTGTGTGTGTGTGTGTGTGTGTGTGTATGTGTGTGTGTTGATTATATCCGGGTATTTAGATAATCATATAAAACGTTTGGTCACATGCACCGGGAACGAATTATTCACAAGTGTGTTTTCTCCGCCCAATAACTAAATTCTGTAATGGAAATGTGTGATAATTACATTTCCCGGGCGAAGAGGAGGCTAATGAGCTAGTAGACTATATAGCATGTGTAGCAGATATGCATGCACTAGTTTAAACGGCTTTGGTATGTAGCGTCCTTGACTGAGTCACCTCATGCTTCCCACGACACGTGTAGTGTTGCTCTATAGCTGTACACAACTGTAGTACTCTACCGTCTATTTGTAATGTATTGCGGTTGCTATGGCCAACACATAAATTACATAGTCTACAAACGTTTCGCATAATCCTGAGAATGCCAGAGTGACTGTTAGATACACAATTGTGACCATTAAATGTTGTACAGACCCCGGAAGCTTACGCTTCTAGTAGACCTTTTCCTGCGGGCGTACATGGCACTAACGACGTCATCACGTCTCACAGGACATCGGGGTGCTACTTTGATGTCTTGGCGTTTGTTAACCACGTGAGTCTAGAGCGAAAGCAACAAGTTTTCTTTTCGAACTTTCACTAGCGCGTATAGCGATATATCGAATCAGGTAAGGCCTCATTAGGATCCGACTCTTGACTGTTTTGCGTTTTTGCAGACATGCACAACCTCTTTCTGATCTCTGTCGTGACTCTGCCGCGTCATTTTGAGTAACACTGGTACTTGACAGACGTGAACTGTCACAATGTTACAGTTGTACGTGACAGTTCACAACTGTAACGCGTTCGCATTCAGTCTCGGTTGTGACACGAGCGCACAACGCTAGACGTATACGACGTGGAGCTTGCCGACGTCGACGTTCCCGCGGCCGCGTTGAATTACTTCCGTACACATGGTGATTTCACAAACGGCAAGGACTAGCGACTCTAGCTGTAGTCTTGGAGTTGTTCTCTACGAAACAAGAGAAGCTAATTGAGATAAAATTGCATTGCTTGCATACCAATCTGGTCTTTAGTGAAGCGTTTAAGAAACCAAATCAGGTCTTTTGGGATAGCTGATTTTTTTCTGGCTACGCGGCACACAGCGACATCAAAGGCCGTTCACCAGACCCATTTTCGTCCTGAAATATGACACGGCGGGGGGTCTGGCTACACAAGACTAAGTTAAAATTTATGTTGCAACGCTCGTCTTGTGCATAGAAATACCAAGTCTTGCTGTTTCTTGTCTACTTGGAAGGCTATGAAACTTACCGCTAATGCTAACCGTAGGACTAACAGGAGTATATTGCACAGCAAGACAGGCATGGGCGGTACGTGTACTAATATAGAGAAATTGCTATTTCTTTATGAGAGTTTGTGGTTTAGTTATGCAGTGAGTAGGTATCGGTAAAATTATTTAGGTGTAGAATGTTTTGTGTAAATATCTGTCTAAGATATGCATGACTGAGTCTGCCATTCAAGATGGTTACGTGGGAAGACTTTATAAAGAAATGTAGTAGGTATATGGTATTGAAAGAAATTGATAATATTTCTTGACTAGATAGTGAACCGCAATTTTGATAACTCTAAGTACACTGTTCAATCAATGGCTGTAGTGTCACTCTTATGCAAATTTTCGTTAGCGTTATAGTTAGAATACATTGCGGGAGACCCAGGGCATGCAGCTGACGCCTGTTGGTAGTGCTTTACCAGGCAGAGATTATTTGAGGTTTCAGCTAGTTTATAGACAACTTCAAGGAACTAGGAAAACCCTGAATATACAAATATATCCATCAGCGTGTCATTGGTTAATTATAGAATGTATCCAATCATTGTGTGTTTTATATGTACAGATCAAGTATTCTGGTGGATCGGTTGGGTGGCTGCAGTGATTATTGTCATTGCTGGATTCATAGCTGCTTATCGACAGTTAGGAATGACGCTTTCTGTAGTACAGACGTTCACAAATCTTGGTATAGTACATGTGAGTAGATTTAGGCATACAAGTGACCTTTTATGGTGTCATGTGTTGTTAGGTGCCTGGCAGGGGGTTGTTTGCTTTATACTGGTTTTATCGTTTGTTATTTGGTATCTGCAAAGAGGAAGGTTCTTATTCGACTCTAATAAAACTTTATCAAGCGGTGAAACAAATGCAAATAAAATTTCAAGAGGTAAGACAGGTTGGTTTCACAAATTCTTCTCTACTATTTACATGCATGTTGCAAGTGCGGTCTTGCATGTGAGGCAGGCAGACCTGACTGCTCGGCACATCCACAGGTGGCGGATAGTCGAATGGCATACTGATATTGCGTTTTAGGTGCGGATAAATTAATTAATTAAGCTAATGGGTACTAGCAGCAGCGTCTGAAGGTGTGCATGATGGGCAGATGCATGGTTGCTTTATATAGTGTCAAATTGCATGCTGGCGCAGATGTATGATTGTCTCTAGATAGTTTCTCAAATTTCTATAAAGATTGTGTCGTAGTGAGTTTACGTTGCCACGTTATTTTGGAAATGCTGTTTGCACTAGCTGTTTGAAATCTTGTGTAGTCATGCCAAACTATTGATTCCCACTCTCGAATATATTCGGTAGCCTCGAACATCAGATTACCATTCGCAAAATATGCTCTGAATGGTCGCAACACTTTCGTGCTGTTGGTTGCTTGTTGCAGCGACGCCCCACAGGATGCTACAGCAATGAAATATCAAGGTTTCTGGTTCTATGCAACATAATGGCTCTTACTTAATTTATTAATGGAGAAGTTGGCAAGAGCTTAAGGGAGTAAACTGAAAATCTCCAGCAACGCTTCTTGTAAACGAGCTGTTAGCTTATTAACAGAACTTCTGAATTTGCTAGTCTAGTCAAGATAGAAGATTTGTATCTCGGGCACAGCATTCTTCTTAGGTAAGTGCTCAGACAAGTTTGCCATATGTAATACACTATCACCAACTTTGTTTTCTGGAGAGGACTCTCCATGCAGTCACGCTCTTTACAGTGCAAGCACATGAAGTGGGTCTAGATTAGTCCTTAATTTTCCTTCAGCAAGATTGACAGAAAATGACAGAGAAGTTTCTCCATCCGCCTAGCGAAACTCTTGCTGAAAGTCCCCAAGCTGTATCTCGCGTGGCCAGACCCTTGGCTCCTACTGCACGACTGCGAATGATCAAGGCACGTGAGCAACAAACAGAAACAAATTCCAACTTTATTAATTAATTAAGAGAGAGCTACAGTCTATCTCACCTAAACACAAGAAGATGCCGTTGTAGCGCGAAGTATATTTAGCAGGCTGCCATTTTATCTCAGCTGCGCCAGCTTTAAAATACGATTTTTAGAAAGGTGGGCTTGAAGGTAGTTGCTAACTTGCTACGTCCCGCCCAAAGAATCTACTGTACTAAACTTATCTTATACTAGCACGTGGCATCGTCATTCCATTCATTTTCACGTCGCTCCCATACGATCATTCGTAGAATCTCTCAACCGTACCGAGTTGCACAGAGACAAAGTGTTACCACTACAAGCAGCTCATATAATCATGCAGCTAATCACTTCTACACTAGACACTCGATCGCTGTTCCCGCCTTCAAATTAATTAATTCAACAGAAGATTAGTACGCAGCGACTGCATGCATGTACCTTGAGATGCCCTTTAATTTTGATTAAGTAAAAAATAATTCGTTATCATGCGTCTTTACGTTTGGCATCTATACTGCTTGTCAGGGGCGTATTCGTGGGATTCCAAGGGTTAGCCAAACATTACGTCAGCAACAAAATTTAACGAAAGAATATTTCATTATATTGTCAACATTTTTGCATAATTCAGTCCATCAACAGCAAAGACAATTTATAGTTTATTTAGTAAACTGGTCTATAGAATAAACTTGCTTACGTTTTTACTTAGACAACCCTTATCTAGATCCGTTTTTATTGTGCCGGAGTGTTACAGCTCCAAAGCCCGTACTAGGCAACATCATAATGCGAAAATTAGCGCATTCTATCCATATCGTGTTCTATACATATTTCTGCCTCTATTTTGGGCAAATCAGCTTTATTCGCGCCTGAGTGCTGTTGAGCTGATAGGTCGATGATGATTGTACAACAGGAGTGCGTAGCTCTAAATTCTATACAGCAGTCACATGCAATTTTGGCCACGTAACACTGACATGCACGCCGACTTGGAATTTCTTGACGCGTGACTGTCACGTCTTGAGCTCGTGTGTTTGATGACATAATCGCGTACCTCTTACGACGAACCGATAGCAAAAGTTGTTATCGTTTAAAATAGCTGGCAATCAAAAGTTTACGATCCGACAATTATAAAATACTGTTTTGTTTCTGCCGTTAGCAAATCTCCAGCTCACTGCATTAGATGTGCCCAAGAGGAGTGAAAACAGGCAAGTCGTCGAGCATCTTCATACCTCAAGCTTGTTCGGTGAGTAACTTTCATGTAAAGAAGTTGATCATTCGTTATGCTAATCATGCAAACACTCATTGTGGTTGTATCGATCTGAATTGCAGAAACACCAACTTTGAGCAGTAGGCAAGGAAGCACTCAAAGTTCAGTGCAGTCACCTACCATACCTGTTACTGAGGGAAGCCGTTCTACAGTACGTACGTCCGCAGCAAAACTCCGGCCAGCCTCTTCGATTGAAAATTGGACTACAAAAGAGCGCGGTGAGTAACTTGCATGAAAAGAAGTTGGTCATACGCTATGCTAATTATGCAAATACTCATTGTGGTTGTATCTATCTGAATTGCAGAAACACCAACTTTGAACAGAACGCAAGAAAACACTCGAAGTTCAGTGCAGTCACCTACCATACCTGTTACTGAGGGAAACCGTTCTACAGTACGTACGCCCGCAGCAAAACCCCGGCCAGCCTCTTCGATTGAAAATTGGACTACAAAAGAGTGTGGTGAGTAACTTGCATGTAAAGAAGTTGGTCATACGCTATGCTAATTATGCAAATACTCATTGTGGTTGTATCTATCTGACTTGCAGAAACACCAACTTTGAACAGAACGCAAGAAAACACTCGAAGTTCAGTGCAGTCGCCTACCATACCTGTTACTGAGGGAAACCGTTCTACAGTACGTACGCCCGCAGCAAAACCCCGGCCAGCCTCTTCGATTGAAAATTGGACTACAAAAGAGTGTGGTGAGTAACTTGCATGTAAAGAAGTTGGTCATACGCTATGCTAATTATGCAAATACTCATTGTGGTTGTATCTATCTGAATTGCAGAAACACCAACTTTGAACAGAACGCAAGAAAACATTCGAAGTTCAGTGCAGTCACCTACCATACCTGTTACTGAGGGAAACCGTTCTACAGTACGTACGCCCGCAGCAAAACCCCGACCAGCCTATTGGATTGAAAATTGGACTACAAAAGAGCGCGGTGAGTAACTTGCATGAAAAGAAGTTGGTCATACGCTATGCTAATTATGCAAATACTCATTGTGGTTGTATCTATCTGACTTGCAGAAACACCAACTTTGAACAGAACGCAAGAAAACACTCGAAGTTCAGTGCAGTCGCCTACCATACCTGTTACTGAGGGAAACCGTTCTACAGTACGTACGCCCGCAGCAAAACCCCGGCCAGCCTCTTCGATTGAAAATTGGACTACAAAAGAGCGCGGTGAGTAACTTGCATGAAAAGAAGTTGGTCATACGCTATGCTAATTATGCAAATACTCATTGTGGTTGTATCTATCTGAATTGCAGAAACACCAACTTTGAACAGAACGCAAGAAAACACTCGAAGTTCAGTGCAGTCACCTACCATACCTGTTACTGAGGGAAGCCGTTCTACAGTACGTACGCCCGCAGCAAAACCCCGGCCAGCCTCTTCGATTGCAAATCCGGAGTGCAGAAACACTGTTGGCAGATCTCCTGTATTGTCACCTGGCTCGCCATATGTAATATCTGACAAAACAAGTAGTCCAAACCCGCACAGCACGACTCTTCCTAGTAGTCCATCTCAATTAGAACCGCCAGAAGTTCAGAACATACAACGTGCCAACATAGCTGTGGAAACAGCAAGGCGTATCAATACTCCGAGAAACCAGGAGCAAGGCGATACAGACAGGGTCGAGGTTGATGAAATCCAAATCACGGACACGAGACAACCAAATCAACAGTTGGGACACACACCACTGAACGAGAACCCAGCAATTACATTTACAGAACTACAACCAGTGAATTTTTCCGATGTACAAAGCATAAGACGAGATCCCGCAACTGAAATGGTTGATAGTTTAGACTCTAGTGATGACAATGTACCAACAGGTCAGCAGTTATCAACTGATACTCCGCAAGAGCTAACACAAGCAGATAGTAACCAGAGAGATGTTGTTCAGAAATTTGATACTCTTGAACAGAACATACGATTGCGAATGGGTTGCATGGAAACTACGATAGAGCAGCAACGTCAAGAAATCGCGCGGCAAGGACAGCTATTCGAGTCATATCAAAGGGGTGTAGGTCACAAAGCACAAGAAGTAATGGAGGGCCTTTTTCAGACAATAGCTGCACACTTCAACAAACAACTTGAAGATTGGTCGGAGTACGCAAACAGTACGAACCAGAGATACGAAGAAGAGCTGAAACAACTTCGTGATCGATTAGACAAGACAAATGAAGAGTTACACGCTCAGTTGGAATCACAACGAAATGATTACCGCCTTTTGGAACAAAGTACTAATGAGACCGAAAGACAGCTGCTTAGTTTCCAAAACCCTCTTAAAATTGAACCTGACACAATCAAACCTACAAGAGAACATCTTGGAGCAGGATCATATGGAGGTATATATATATATATATATATATATATATATATATACATATATATATATATGTATATATATAGGTGTATATATATATATATGTGTGTATATATATATGTATATATATATATATATATATATATATATATATATATATATATATATATATATATATATATTTATAATCAATTTCTATTTCAAAATAATATAGATAACACAGATAACACATATCCGCCCTATATATGTATATATATATATATATATATATATATATATATATATATATATATATATATGTATGTATATATGTATGTATGTATGTATGTATGTATGTATGTATGTATGTATGTATGTATGTATGTATGTATGTATGTATGTATATATATATATATATATATATATATATATATATATATATATATATGCTCATGATACAATATGTAGCTACATTCTCACATGCACATAAACTGCGTACACTCGCTTTCAAGCGCGTACGCATTCATGCACACGACATACGTACGGGGCAAGCACGCACGCACTGTCGTTGTTATCGTATATCGTTTTGTGTAAGAAATACACTTGCGCGCATCCGCGAGACAAGCATGCTCTCTCACCCGCCACACACACACACACACACACACACACACACACACACACACACACACACACACACACTGATATCACACTGTTTTATACAGGTGTAATGGTTGTACGATGGAATGGTGTGCCAGTTGCAGCAAAAGCTGTTCACAATATCATAGTCGACTCGCGTATTAGAGGTCTCGTTCAACAAGAAATCGATAGCTGTTGTCGCATTCGTCATCCAAACATTGTAACAGTGTTTGGGGCCGTCACAGACGACGATAAGCCACCTCAACTGCTCATGGAAATAATGGAAGGATCTCTAAGCGACGTGATAACGGCAGCTAGAGCAAACTACCTTACAATGCGAGAGCAGGTGGACATCATGCGAGACTGCGCTGCGGGTATCAACTACATGCACTCGTTAACACCACCTCTTCTGCACGGTGATATTCGATCAGAAAACGTACTCGTCACACCAAATATGACAGCCAAGCTGGGCGATCTCGGTGCTGCTCACATTTTGAATGCTTCCAAGTCTGCCGGACCTCTCAGCTTGAATTATCTTGCTCCAGAGAGAAAGCCTAATGTAGTAAGCGGTACCGCAATTCACAACACTCCAGCGGCAGACATGTTTAGTTTTGGAATTCTGAATATTGAAATAATAACTGGTAGTGTACCTAGATGGAATGAGCGATCGAAAAGTGTACGAACAATCCAACACAAGAGATTGCGGGCGATGTGTCAGCAGATGATCGAAGAACGACCGCACACTCGTCCAGGTTGCACAAATATTCTACAGTTACTACTTGAGATGACGCAGGCTACCCAATACACTAAATGCAAAGAAAAGAGAAGTGTACAGAGAAAGCGTGAGAAAGGAGTAGATTTGCTCCACTGGAAGACACTAATATGACCAAACATATATGGCTTACCTAGACGTAATTACAATTGTCGATCCTATGTAATTGTGCTGTATCGATCATACTGCATACATATTATAGGTGTTCACTTCGCGATTCCCAACTTTGGAGGATAAGTATTAATTAAAATGTAATATTTTGAAAACACTTCTTATTGCTTACTGGTCTGCAATAACTGCGTGAGGCACTTCCAACGTCTTGAAGCTAGCTTCAGTTATCTACCTTAGATAAACTGAAATAGTTTGCGTCTAAATGTGTATTGGGAAAGTTTCTAGCATATCCGGGATTTCTAAAAATCTAATCTTTTGTCGTTACAAATACATACAAGACTATTTACGATCTATATCTGAACTAAAAATAGGAACATAACAATTCCGTAACCAGGAAACACTTGCATACTGTTTACGGTATATCTTTATCATAGACCTCTGATTAGCTCGAATTTTTGAGGTTTCTTAGTTTTACAATTACTAAAAAACGGTTGACTTTCTCTCTGCTTTGCTTGGGGTATCAAAGCAAGGTAAGCCTCGGTTGCCTAGTCTAGTTACTGCGGCATATCCGGGTGCTACGACCGTATACAATGCCGTATGTTGTTTGGACTTTCTAGTTTCGAGTTTGTGTCTATACCGCCGTTTTACTTATACGCACTCACTGACAACCCAAAAGGTGAAGATTGTGGTAA
>CAXXBX010000183.1:112500-137960 GCA_964274945.1 Dehalococcoidia bacterium
TTGTTCTTAATTCTGTATTTGTGTCTACCGTTGTCTGCAACCCAAATGGTTTCGGAAGAGATTGTGGTTAGTCATTCCGTGTTTCTAAAAACGTAGATATCTACTTAGCTAGAGCATACGTGATAATATAAATAAATACAAATCAATCAATCAATCAATCAATCAATCAATCAATCAATCAATAAATAAATAAATAGTTAGAAATTCTAGTCTAAAGTCTATTGTTTGTTTTCAGGACATGTACATGCAGTACTAGTAGGTATACTCAACAACCAGATTGTGAAGAAACAGGGTGTTGCTGGAGTCCTAAAGTGAGTCGGATTGGTCACAGAAGTTCGACTACACCAAACGCACAACAGACTGAAAATGCGTTGTAGGGCCACATTATATGGTGCTTCTATCCAAATCTGTCAGTTGTGTACGTCATTCAAGCATAAGACTCTCTACAAACTCCTATAGGATATAAGGTGAATTAAAGCAGATATAATTAACTTAATCATAATTTATTTGATATTGGATGTGAGTGGCAATGGCGACTGACGACGCAACGGTGGTTGTATGCGAAGTTCTATGCTTCATACAAAACAAAATGAATTCTCAACCAGCTGATAAGCTTGAGGAACTCCCCTAGTAAGTGGTTTTTCAGAAAAGGTACACCGAGCGAAAGACCTACTGTTTAGAGCAGCATCAAAGTTCAGTAATCTGAAGACTCGAAAAAAGGCAAGAAAGAACACCGAACACAAAAAGGAAGGTGGAGACCGACATAGAAGATATGTTACAGTTGTGTTTTGAAGCAGGCTGACAAGATGAAAGTTGTACTGCCACGTTTGGTGCCACTGATATTAATAGGTATCTCTAGATGGCAGGTTAGTTTATACCAAAGTGGTAAGCAACTTATCAACTGAACTAGAATTGGTGATGGAGGGTATTAAAGATCGAAGATGCTGAAATCGAAAGATGTGATGGTGCAGCAGGAGCAATATAGAGAATATAGAAAAAGTGTCTGAGGAAATGACCAAGGAGTTTAGTGGAGTAATCAAGAGCCTGTCAAAGGAAGTAGAAGTGGTACATGAGAAAATTAATGAGATTAAAACCGCGTGTGAAGAAACTTGTATGGAAAGGAATAAAGGAGAAAGGAGACTGGTGTAAAAGGAAGAGAAACAAGATGGATCTAGAACAGATGACAAATGGGAAGAGTATGATTCTAGAAAATCC
Organism: Dehalococcoidia bacterium; assembly: GCA_964274945.1. Taxonomy (GTDB): domain Bacteria; phylum Chloroflexota; class Dehalococcoidia; order Lucifugimonadales; family Lucifugimonadaceae; genus CAXXBX01. The sequence goes on from CAXXBX010000183.1 coordinate 113,716, forward strand.
AATAGAAAGCCCATAGTTATGCAGAGACCATCAAGACAAAGTCAGTCCAAAGACTAATAAGGAACAAGAAGCAGAGGAGAACGCTGAAGAGGTTGGTAATGACAGTGGAGTCAGTAACAACGGATATGCTGAACCGGGCAGCAAGAAGCTGAAAAGTGGTGAGAATATGGTAAATGGACATTGGTTGGCAGTCTTCGTAGGAGAAAGATCAAAACTCTACGTGAAAATAGAGATCAGAGTGGTTCAGAACAACATGGGATCAGAGTTGCTACTGGTAGACCTAGACCTAGACCTAGGTAGACCTAGGGATATATATCTTGGATATCTTGCTGAGGATATTACTAAAGAAGAGATCGACACATTTTTGCGGAAGAATGGTGTATAAATGTTAGACTGCTAGATATCGAAGTCTAAAATTTACAATTCTGTTAGTGCTCGGGTACAAATTCCATTGGATAAGAGGGAAAATCTTTTGAATGCTGATTTTTGGCTTAAAGGTTTGGTCATGGGTAATCACGCCGAAAGATTGTTCTTCACAGTATGATGACATTGATGAATAGTAGTATAAACATGGTAAATGGACCTAGAAACTATGGAGGTGTTGGATCAGAGACTGGGAATCCTGTGCTAAACATTAATAATTATAATTGTAGAGGTTTTATGTCTTCCATGGAAGATATTAAAGCATCATTTAGGAGTTCAGATATTCTTGCTATTCAAGAACACTGGCTTAATCCTGCGGAGTTTGAATTTATCAACCAAGTTGATGCTGATGTGCGGTTTAGTGCAGTTTCTCCATAGAATTTACACTGGGAGACCGTTTGCAGGTGTGGCACTTCTATGACACAAACATATGCATGAGATGGTATCAATTGATTCAGGAAGTGATAGAATAGCTGCAGCAGTTATCTCTTATGGAGGCAAAAATTTATTTTTAATTTTTTTAAAGTTTATTAAATAAAAGGTTATTAATAGTGACAGTGTACATGCCTGTTGACTACGGAGATCACAAATCATGTGACGATTTCATGGAGCAATTAGGAGACCTTGACGGTATGCTGTCATCAGTCAACTTTAATAGCTGTATTTGCATCAAGGATTTTAATTTAGATTTATGAAAAACCAGATCTACTCGATTTAGTAAGTAAGGCTCTTCGGACATTCATGTATGATCATGGAATGTGTGTGTTATGGAACAACCTTAGTATAAGTCAGGATACGTAGTTCTCTGCAGACTGCAAGTATTCATCAAGGAATGACTATGTAATTGTGACTCAGAATATTATGTCTTCAAATTATAACATGGATGTTATTGATAGTGAAATTTGGAATTCAGATCACATACTGGTGACATTCTATTTCTTTTGATTGGAAGCAGCAGAAGATTATGACAAATGAGAAGACAATGCAAAAAGACAAACGTACGTCTGGCCTGGTATCAAGTAAGTGAAGAACAGTTGATAAGATATTCTGAGTTGGTGGGAAGATTGCTTGATGTATCAATTCCTGCTGAAGCAGCAATATGTTGTGAACTGGGTACTTGTGAGCATGTTTCAGCCATTGAGAAGTACTACAATGATATATTTTTCTGCAATTTCTACAGCAGGTAATTAAGGCTTGTATTCTTGTAAAGAAACATAAAAAGCTCGCTGACAGGGTTGGTGTGATAGCATCGTGAGATAGCATCGTGAGACTAATGAAAATGCATTGAGATGTTCTCAAAGATGGAAATGTGAAGGAAAACCACAGAATGGACTGAATTATAAAACATGTGTGAGTCAAGAGTGGAATTTAAAAGATGTTTGAAGAAATGAAAGTGTGAAGAGGTAAAGATTGAATTATGGGGAGAAAACGGTGGATGAGCTTGAAAATGGTATTCAGAAGTAATGATACAACACACCAAATGAATTTTTTATTTACAGAAAATTATATATATATATATATATACACACGTGTACATGTATATATATATATATATATATTTTCTGCGACGTCTTCACAGAGAGCTTCCTGAGCTTTTTGGATGGGTGCAGTGGAGCTATCACAAACCCGCAGAACTTCGTTTTGGCAACCGAAAACTCACTTCTTCTACTGGTGTTCAGCAAGGCGACCCTCTGGGTTCTTTGCTTTTTTCCTTGGTCATTCTAGATTTAGTTGATGAAATTGGGCCATTAAATGACATCAACTTAAAGTTGTGGTACCTAGATGATGGAAATTTTGTTGGACATCGTTGCAAGGTAGCTTCACTCCTAGAGCAGATGAAATCTAAAGGGTCTAGATATGGTCTTCAGCTGAACATGTCCAAGTGTGAGATATTCTGGCCTTCTGGAAACCAGTCCTTTCCGGAATTTCCGTCAGATGTGGAACGCGTCGTCGACACAAAGGGTGGTGCTGATTTTCTGGGCTCTCCTCTCTGGGGATCTGAGGTCTTTTTCAATACTAGCCTTTCAACTCGTATTGACAAAATCTGGGAAAGTCAACAACGCCTGCAAGATATTGAAGATCCTCAGGTAGAATTACTTTTACTGAGATCATGTCTGTCTTTGTGCAAACTAAACCACATACTCAGGACTGTTCCACCTGACAAAGTCCTTGGCCAACTTCAATCTTTTGACATCAACTTACGGAAGACTCTGGAATCAATAGTAGATTGTTCCTTATCAGAAAGCTCATGGCAACAAGCTACACTCCCCATTCGCCTGGGGGGCTTGGGTTTGAGGGAAGCTTCTCGATGTCACCCCGCAGCCTATCTTTCCAGTTGTAACTCTTCTCGTCACTTGGCATCCTACCTTCTATCCATGAGCAGCCAGTGGAACATGTCATATTCCGATGAGGGCCAGGCGATTGTGTTTCCAGGGGAGTCTACGGCCCAAGATTTTTTGCAACTCCTTTTACCAGATAACAACCACAAAATTGATTCCACCAGTCAGCATCAGTTGCAACTTCGGTTGGACTCTGCTTTACGGTCTTCACTCAAAGAATCGGCGAGCATAAGGGATCGAGCTCGACTGAATACCATTTCTGGTCAACACACTGGGGCATGGCTACGGGCAATACCAAACCCGAATCTCGGCCTTTCCATGCCCAAAAGAGAGTTTAGTGTGGCACTACGGATATGGTTGGGTATCCCCATTTTCCCTTCCCCAAACTCCAAACGCTGCCCTTGTGGTAACATTATTGATAAGTTTGGTGACCATCTATTGGGATGTAATCAAGGACAGAGTTTGACAACGAAACGTCATGATGCTCTATGCGAAGTGGTGTACAACGCACTGCTTACAGATGATTCTCGTTGTCGTCGGGAGGCAAGATGTAGCAGTAGCAACCAAACAAGACCAGGAGATGTTTATCATCCAGATTTCGAGCGCGGTTTGCCTGCCTACTTTGACTTATCGGTACGAAGTTCCTTACAACCGTCTTTTCTCACTCAAGCAGCAAGTCATCCAGGTGCAGCATCTGATGCAGGAGAGATGGAAAAGGACGAACGACATCACCTGAATGTGTCCAGCACAGGCAGCCTTTTTCATCCGCTAGTAGTAGAGACTCTGGGTCTCTGGACAGCTGCTAGCCTTCAAGTGCTCAAGATCATAGCACGTAGAGCTTCGTTTAAACATAATGTTTCAATTAGCCAGTCTGTTTGTCATTTTCATCAGCAACTCTCTACTAGACTGTGGTGTAGCAACGCTAAAATGATACTAGCTAGATGTAGTTTAGATGGTACTGCTAGTCCCCTATGGGACCTATAATATAATATATATGTATAATATATATATAAAAAAAAAAAAAAAAAAAAAAAATATATATATATATATATATATATATATATATATATATAATTTAAAGTTTTGTACCTCGTTGAGAACGTACAGTGCATATGTTGGAGTTCTGTCTTCAACCACCTAGTCTAGCTAAACCTTGGGGCTTTGTAGGCTTCCTCAATCTCGAGAGCACACAGGCAGCATCTTGAACAAAGAAAAAATTGTCAGTTTTTACAACATACTGAAAGAAAAATTGTCAGTTTTTACAATCCTCTGTTATTTAAGAATTCGTCTTCGTTGTCTTTGCATGGACTCACATGGACACCCACGATCCCAGCCCGAGTCACCCCTCAGACACTACGCCGTGTCCAAGCCCTAACTAGACTCGTGACCATTCTCGTTGCGCTTTCGTCATTCCCGGATGTTTAATCCGCTCGTGTTGCGTCCGCGTCGCTACACTTCTCGACGCCCATGCCGCATGAGGTTTCATGTACTCTAATTGAGCATCTCGTCAACACCTGGTCAAATTTGGTTCCAACCAATCGCGAGGTGCCGGAATGAGGCGGACTACCCTCTACATGCTGTCAGTGTGACGACGCCTCTCGAAGAGAATGAGCAATCGCCGTTTCTGGACGACTCGCTCTCTCAGCTCGCTCTCGTTCAACGAGAGTTCGGACGAAGCCAAGCCGGTTCAAGCCGATAGGCGGAGCTACAAGAAACGCTCATTCAGCAAACGCCGCAAGCCCAAACAGCGGCTGAACGTCGTGGAGGTGGTGGCCATGGGCAGTCGCTCTGTCTGTTCGGGATGTGCTGGTGTTGTACTAGCGGCTCACAAGGCGGCTATTCAAGGCCACGTTGGATGCTTACGCGCCTTGTTTGAAGAATCGCAGCAAGGAAAACGATGTATAATTTCTATGGATCGAAACGGAGCCACGCCACTTCATCTAGCGGCGCGAGAAAATCGCGTAGAAGCTCTCAAGTAAGACTGCAGCACTGTACAACAAAGGCATTGAGTTATGTTTGTCATTTAAGGTTAAAGTGTTTGTACAAAACGCAATTAAAAATTAATTATTGAAATGGTTAGGACAGTACCCTCGATAGTTTTTCTGCCTTGCTGCATTATCCCCAAATGCAGTAATAGCATAGTTATGTTGCACATGATTGTACTGTTTGGTCTTCCAAACCCTCAAAATCTTTCAATGTCTATACATGTCATACAATGTGTTTATTGATGATTGTATGTGTTGGTCCTGCCTTTAGATTCCTTCTGGATGTTGCTATCTATCCTGTCAACGCCCGTGGAGTCAACAAGGAGACTCCTCTGCATGTTGCAGCTGTCCATGGAAATATTCGGGCTGTGCAGTTGTTGGTCATGTATGATCCGAGAGACAAGAAACAGGTTATTGGAGACTGTGACGCCTATGGAATGACCCCACTTGTGCTTGCATCTCTGAGAAATCGAGTGGAATGTGTGGTTTGGATGCTGACGACGTTTGGATTAGTTGGGTTGTTCGTTGGAAATCCCAGTCATTGTTCTGCTGTTCACATGGCAGCAGCTGCAGGTTGATGAGCGTACTTTATTTGTCTGTTTGTTTGCTTGTCTGTTTATGTCAATCTGTTTGTCTGTTTGTCTGTCTGTCTGTTTGTCAGTCTGTCTGTCTTTCTGTCTGTTTCTCTGTCTGTCTATCTGTCTGTCTGTCTGTTTGTCTGTCTGTTTGTCTTATGTTTGTCTGTCTGTTCGTCTTATGTTTGTCTGTCTGTCTTGACAATACATATATTCATAAATCATCACAACAATTGAGGGGTTGAGAGCTAAAGTGGCGTAAGCACCAGGCAGTTAGTTTTCAAGAAAATTGAATGCAAAGTTTGTGATTTACATAAAATCAAAGCGACTTCTTTCTAACTAATCAACTTGAAATGAATATACACTAGTGCAGTGAAAGTTAGTCCTAGTCGTTCCTTCCTTCCTCTGGTCTGCCATTAGAGTGTACACTCAATCGCTTAATTAAAGTAACGCGTGCTAGGAGATACACCTCTACAGCCCTCGCGATACCTCTTACTTTCATAGTGCTATAGTGGAGTGTCTGATTTCTGACACGCCTACGCTTCTGTCGCTTACGCCAATCTAGCACTAGGTAGATATCATTGCTCTGTATCATCTCCGCGGTGTAACTCAATTCTGCCTAATGTGTCGCTTACACCACTTTAGCTCTCAACCCCTCAATTAACTCACACCAATACTAATTACGTAGAGAAGCCCAACAACCACCAACTGTCTGTCTGTTTGTTTGTCTGTCTGTTGTCTGTCAATATATACTTGATAAATTGAACTAATTCACTAAGAACAGTCAAAGGTGATGTTTGTTGTTTGCCGATTGTCTGTCGGTCTGTTTGTTTTACTTTTATGTGCTTTAGTTTGTCCGTTTGTTTGTCTCTGTTTGTTGTTTGCTTACTTGTTTCTGTCTGCATGTTTCTTCATCTGTTTGTTTGTCTGTCTGATAATTACCCGACTACTGCAGAATCATTTACATGATTAAACTGTACCAATATAGGTAGCTTAGAGGTATTGAAACTGTTGATATCACACCGAAAACTGACAGCGAATTACCAAGATAGTAAAGGTGCAGGCAAGGTTTCGCGTTTGGAAGCCAACACGTTGACTATATAATCTGTGAATAGGCTGCACACCAGTTTACTTTGCTGCTCAGGAGGGAAACCTCGAGTGTTTAAAGTATTTGGTGAAAGAAGGGTCGGCTAATCCTCTAGCTAAAGCAAAAGATGGAATGACATCACTTCATGCAGCAGCTCAGGGAGGACATACCGATGTGCTGCAGGTTTGCATTCATGTTCAGTACTCATATAGTAGGTAACAATTAGGAAGGAAACAAGCGTTCATTATTTCGTAGTGTTTAGTTGATATCGTGGGACAAGATGAGCTGCTGTGTCAGACTCGAGATGGTGCAACTCCTGTACATTATTGTGCTGGTGAGAGTCACATCGTGAGTTAGTTTTTATTTGCTAAATTGATTAGTTATTTTGTAGCGAAGGGTCATGCTCTCACTCTGTCATACATTGTGGAGGCGGTGGGTCAGGCAAGAGCGATGAAAGCAGACTTTCATGGTTGCACTCCAGCACACGATGCTGCAGATGGAGGGTAAATGTATTTTGTTGTCTATCTGTTTTTTTGCTGTTAACTTTAGCGGTTGCAAACTGCTTGGTGCTGGTACCGTATTGTATTATCTTGATGTTGTATTTGTGAAAAACTGGCTTTCATCATTGTATGCCTTTGAATTTTTGTTTGTCTGTTTGTGTTTTCCTGTTTATGCATGTGTTTGTTGGTTTATCTGTTTTTTCTGTTTGTCTGCTTGTCTGTCTTTCTAGATCTGTTTGTGTTTTTATGTCTGTAAGTGTGTATGTTTGTTTTGTTTGTCTCATTGTTTGTTTGTTTGTTTGCTTGTGTGTGTGTGTGTGTGTGTGTGTGTGTGTGTGTGTGTGTGTGTGTGCGCGCGCGTGTGCGTGTGCATGTGTGCACGTGCATGCATGCGAGTGTGTGCATGTGTGTGCGAGTGTGTGCGCATGCGTGTGCGTGTGTGCATGCGTGTGCGTGTGTGCATGCGTGCATGTGCGTGTGTGCGTGCGTGCATGTGTACGTGCGTGCATGTGTACGTGCGTGCATGTGTACGTGCGTGCATGTGCGAGTGTGTGTGTGTGTGCATGTGTGTGTGTGTGTGTGTGTGTGTGTGTGTGTGTGTGTGTGTGTGTGTGTGCGTGTGTGCATGTGTGTGTGTGTGTGTGTGTGTGCACACGTGTGTGTGTGCACACGTGTGTGCGTGCGTGTGTGTGTGTGTGTGTGTGTGCGCATGCGTGTGTGTGCATGTGTGTGTGTGCACACGTGCGTGCATGTGTGTGTGTGTGTGTGTGTGTGTGTGTGTGTGTGTGTGTGTGTGTGTGTGTGTGTGTGTGTGTTCGACTGTCTCATTGTGATCTCTTTGTCTGCAATCTCATAATTATTTATCATTGCAATAGACATACTGAATGTTTGGCCATCCTCGTTGAAGCTGGTGCAAGTATCTTTCAAGACGACAATGTAACTGCAACCATTTGTCAATTATCATTCTCTTTCTTGTTACCTTTGCATTATAGGATGGAATGAGTCCTTACACTCTTGCTCTGGCTGCGCAGTCCGTGCATCCTCAATGTGCCGAATATGTTCAATCATTGTGGTCTCAAAGCTGGGCAGAAAGCTATCGACAACTGCCTTTTACTCCCAATGGGACTGCCCTTGGTTTCATTATGTCAGATTCATGGTTGGTACAAAATGGCAGCGACTCTCATTCGTTAAGGATGTCGAAGGATTTTAGTGGAAATAATACATTCACCAAACAGCCAATCAATTCTAGTGGTGATGGTGATATGTATCATCAGGCAGCTGTTGCAGCTAATATCGATGGTATGTCGTTGAGAAGTGGAGTGTCAACGGGAACGGGCCTATACGATGTGCCAACTCTCACCACCTTGAATCAAGGACTTGACAATAATTGCCCTACGTCTCGTGGACCGAGTCGTCGTAGCTCGGCAAATTTGCACCAACTTGTTGGTTTCAATTATGGCCTACAATATTCTAATCAATTACCAAGCGAAAGTCAGCCTGCCTTGCAAGAGCAGAAAGGAAACAAAGAGAATAGTGCTAGTAATCTGCACTCAATTGACGATCTGTACGCAAAGATAATTCCTAAACACCAGAGAGCTTCCACCAACTCTGAAAACATTCAAATATTGCTTCAACAACAGGATGAAGAATTACGGACAACATCGAAAGATACAATTGAGATGAAGTCGAGTACCTTGCCTCAACCAGTCAAGTCTCCAGGAAGAGCTCAATCATCACCTCATCCAATCCCAGAGCCACCTCCATTGCCTTTGTCACCCCCTGCTTACCAGTTACGACAATCAACCAAGCCAGCCAAACAGGAGACTAAAGCTGTAAACCAATCAGTGCCTGTTATGGATGGATCTCAACGTGTGGTGAAGAAATCAAGTGCACCCGAGAGATGGAACGGAGCTCACAGTGAAGATCAAGGAGAGAGAGATGAGACTAAACGTTCTATACTGATATCAGCTTCTGCTGGAAAGGCAAGCCAATTGAAAAGAAGAGAAAGGAAAGTATCCATCGCAGACAACGGTGAGTCAGCAACGGTTTAGTCATAATGATAGTTATATAACATGTTTTGATTGCAGACGATATAATGTCAGAGCTGGAGCAGGTTTTCCAGGTTCGCTTGATAATCAGTCCACTTTCTTTCGTTTTTTATTAATATTGACGTGTTGAATGTGTTAGAGACGCCGTCTCAATTTTCATGTTGAAGATGACGAGGATGTGGTGACCGATTTGTAGTGCAAGTGAAAGATATATGGGCAATTGCAATTGCAGTGAGCGTCGAGTAATGCTGTTGATATAAGTCTGTGCTTGTGTATGGTATTAGTAGCTGTGGTCTTGTGATAGATATGACTGGTAACTTGACGTGTTGCCAGGAATAAATTATTAGAGTTAATTAGTTAATTAATGTCACATTCATTCAGCGATATGCGAGGTGTGAATTTTTGTACCTCGAATTTTGAGTATAAAAAGCTGGAAACAAAGACATTTGTGGTGTGATGTGAGGCCGATTCCCTCATTTTGACAGGGTCACTTGGATGCCCTCTTTAGCAATTGTTCAGGACATTGTGGTACAGTACATTGACTTGATTGACTTTCGATTCCAGCAGAAACGTGCATCAGACTCACTTGATCCAGTGTGTGTGTGTGTGTGTGTGTGTGTGTGTGTGTGTGTGTGTGTGTGTGTGTGTGTGTGTGTGTGTGTGTGTACATGCGTGTGTGTGCATGCGTGTGTGTGCATGTGCGTGTGTACGTGTACGTGTACGTGTACGTGTTGACTAGATCACTTAGCTCTATCTTGAGCAAGGGTGTACCAATTTGCCTCGAACACATTCATGATTTTCAAGTCATTTGACAGTGCATCCCTAGCTCCATCTCTTTTTAGCACCATGGCGCGGCCTCCTAGAGGGTAGCTCTCCAAAAAGAATTTGCTTAGGAGCACAATTGAAGTCCATACAGTTGACAAACGCAACACACACACACACACACACACACACACACACACACACACACACACACACACACACACACAACACGTGGGAAGCATGCAAGTTGTGGTCTTCCAATTGATTGACAATGGTTCTGCAGCTATTCAGCATATACCGCTTTTTATATTGGCTAGAAGTGCTCCAGCTTCTGCAGTCTACTTTAGGAAACCTGGCAACGCCACTGAGCATGCCTAGACTGGTACAGCTTGGCCACTCATCCAAACAGGACTTCTAGAGGAACATGCATATGTCTTCTAGAGGCCGCGTTTTGAACTATACAAGGTCATGGAATCAACAATTTAATTAACTAATTAAATAGAGCACTGGGGAGTATGCCTCTATTGAAATGATATCTAGCTAGATCTCGTTCGGAAGTACACTGTACTTGTGCTTTTGCTAATTGGTTTGATAGGCAGAATTGTCTTCAATTACACCAACGGTCTGTGGTCGTTACATGTAGGTGGTAGGCGGGGTTACGGTGTAACAGTCATAGTATTCGGCGGTGCAGTCCAAGTCATATGACCATTCAGGATGCTGGTTGTTCTTGTTGTTGCTGCGTTGACTGTTGGAGCTAGCTCTTCTAATCTCGTAAATGTCTCCTTCTATTCTGAGGCTCTTTGCCCGTTCTGTGACCAACTGACAGAGGGTGAAATGAACGAGGCGGTTCAAAAGGTAAGCATTGCGCTAAGTGACTATGACGCAGCAACTCTAACTGAACAAAGGAATGCTAACGACGGTTGCAGGTTGGAGAGATTTTTACGCTTCATTTCGTGCCATGGGGCAATGCGTTGATGAATCCTGACGGCTCGTTCGATTGTCAACACGGTGAAATGGAATGCGCAATGAACACAGTGGAGGCGTGCGTCATCAAGTACTATCCAAGCAGGCAAGACAAGAATATGTACAGTGTATAATTTCCACAGGGTTGTCAGTTGAATTTGACAAGAAAGGGCCCCGAATTGTCGCTCCCCAAGAGTCTCGCTTTGTGCAGGTGACGTAGCGGAGAGGGCGGGGAGAATAAACTTCTTTGTGTGCACCTCACGTGCAAAAAGCGGTTTGGCACAGCAAGGCGTTTGGAGCCGTAGCCGTTGATATTAATTAAGTAACACTGTATACTGTATATAATAAATAGATCAATAGAATACGTACTGTGTTACACAGTGACTATAGCATGATTTCAGTAAGCGTCTCAATTTTTTCGTTGTTTCTTATCATCAGTTGACATAAGAGCGTTAGCATTTTACCGAGGTAATGCGTACAGTAGGCTGAACAAAACAGTCTGCCTAAGACAGTAAAGCAGCAGTAACAGTTTTTGCTATAGTTCACTATAAATATTCAATCCAAAATGTGTGACAAAATCTGTCATTATTGATGGGTCAGCTAGTAACATACCGCAAAATGCTAGGAACTGCCTTTGCACTAATTGGCTCTTAGTCAATGAACTGTTGACATTCAGTTGTACATCTTTTGTCACAATTTCTACTATGAACAAGCTTCATCAATTAAGTGATATTTCTCAACAACTAATTCAAGATCTGAAAACTTTGTTATTAACTAATAGCTATTACATAATAATTAATTACTATTACTTTTGTCTGGGCCACAATGTTTTGGCCCAGGGCCACAATAGGCCCCATCATTATAGAAATGCATGACAACTGTGGAAACCGGTGTGTAATTCACAGTCTGTGAAGTGTGCTAGTATATGTAGGAGTATGTGGTGGCCGTTCATTGTCTGCCTGGAAGCTCACCGTTCTCTTCAGACATGGGAAATAGCTCAACAATGTGCTGAAAAACAAAACATCACGTGGACGGATATTAAGACCTGTGCCAAGGGACCAATGGGAAAACGACTTGAAGTGATGTATTACGAAGAGACTGCCTCACTCAACCCACCACATCAATATACACCTTGGGTGTTGATTAATGGCAAGGTTTGTCAATGATAAAAATTTCCACAGACTTGCAAGTACAACCAACTTTGCTTGTTGTGTTTCTTGTTAGCATGTGAAAGAAACACACATTATTAGAAAGATCTGTGCGGCATACGAAGGAGGAAACAAGCCCGAAGCCTGCATGCATGCACAACCTCCGTTTCCACCGATTGGTGGATGCTACAGGGAGCCACTCGAGTAAGAGTAGCATATTTCGGAGTGAAGAACAGCTGTGGATGAGCCTTGCTCTTGTTTATTTGACCACAATTTTCTTATCACTTTGATTTTAGTAATTCGAACATGTTGGACGTAGACTCAACCTTTTTACACATTTTCATTGATTTCCAGTAGCCATTGTAATGGCATTGTTTTTTCCACTTTAATAAATGATGTGTGTGTTAACAATGAGCTGGAGATGTGACATCACGTGGGGCGTACAGTAACACCGCGCCAAAGGTCTGGCCACGCGAGACTACTTGCATGATCCACTCATTTCATGATTACAATTCTTGCTACGTCAATAGCTCGTTTTAGGATTTTGTGTTTGTTAATTATTCTGACCAGTGAGTTATGAAGATTCGGCACATTCAGCAAACGTGAATTTATACGTAAACTTGCACGTGCAGGTAGGCGGGGTTATGACGTATTGGGCGTAGTGTTACAGCTGTTAAGGTCATATGACAATTCAGTCATGAGGATGCTGGTACCGGTGCTTCTTGTTGTTGCTGCGTTGACCGCTAGAGCTAGCTCTTCTAACCTCGTAAATGTCTCGTTTTATTCTGAGGCTCTTTGCCCGGACTGTGACCGATTTACGGAGGGTGAAATGAAAGAGGCAATTGAAAAGGTAAGTATGTACGTTTAACTAATTAAACGGCGGCAACGCTAACTGAACAAACAAATGGTAACGACGCGTGCAGGTTGGAGAAATCTTTACGCTTCATTTCGTGCCATGGGGCAATGCCAAGATGAACGATGATGGCTCATTCAAGTGTCAACACGGTGAAATGGAATGCGCAATGAACACGGTGGAAGCGTGCGTCATCAAGTACAATCCAATCAGGCAAGACAGAAATACGCGTACAATAGAGAGAAATGGTGTGCGCGAATAACACCCGTATATGTGGTGGTGCGTAGGAGTACGTGGTGGCCGTTCATAGTCTGCTTGGAAGCTCATGGGTATCAACAGACATGGGAAATAGCACAGCAATGCGCTGAAAAACAAAACATCACGTGGTCAGAAGTAAAGGCTTGTGCTGAGGGACCAATGGGGAAACATCTGGAAGTGATGTACTATGAAGAGACTGCTTCACTCAACCCACCACATCAATACACACCATGGGTGTTAATTAATGGCAAGGTTTGAGATCCTGACTTTGCTCTATCAGTTAAATTCGCTTATTCTGTTTCTCATTAGCACGTAAAAGAGACGGATATGATTAGAAAGATCTGTACAGCTTATGAGGGAGAAAACAAGCCTGAAGCTTGCATGCGTGCACAACGTCAGTTTCCACCAATGGGTGGATGCTACAAGGAGCCACTTGAGTAGCATTTTTCAGCAAGGAACTAAGGATGTTGTATTTGACTCAATTTTGGTATCACTGATATGATTTAATTTGTCTGAACGCTTTACACGTTTTCATTTATTTCTAGGCGCAAATGTAATGTCATTGCTCGTTTTCAATTGAATTGATTATTAACAAAAGCCTCATTTCAATCAAATGTATTTATTACTGTTTCTCTGGAGTTTTCATCAGTAAATTCACAAAGTGTGTGTGTGTGTGTGTGTGTGTGTGTGTGTGTGTGTGTGTGTGTGTGTGTGTGTGCGCGCGTGCGTGCGTGCGTGTATCTGTGTGAATGTATTTTCTCTCCCACTCTCCTATCACGTACAGAAGGCAGTCTGGAATACCGAGGCTACGAAATGACATTTAGGCAATTAGAATCAACGTCATGCGTTTGTTTCGTCCAATTAGAATGTATTAGCGTTGTCAATGTGCACTATTGATCACGCGGTGAAATGTTCGAGTGTCAGCCGGTCACTCCCCCCCGCGGAGGAGAAAGACCGGCTGGAGACATTTGCCACTCAAACAAACCGTCCACTCTATCCTCTAATCAGAGTGCCGTTCAATATTTGTGCATCCTCAATAGGGATAGAACATACGACACCCTGAGCGACTAGTTGTTTTGCATGCGCTGCGTATATATTCCTCAAAGTAAGCAAAAGAAGACAAAGAAGAAGACGACATGCAACTTACACGTTAACAAAATGTGATACCAGACGGTAAATATTCGAACTGAACATGAGATGCGATTATTTGTGCTATGCGACTCGTTAGCATGCGGTCTTGACATGCAGTGTGAGTTGACAACATGCAATCATGCAATCTCAACATGCGATTTCAACATGCTTTCCCAACATGCGATCTCAACATTCGATCCTAACATGCGATCCCAAGGATGCGATCCCAACATGCAATCCCAACATGCGGTCTCACTATGCGTTCCCAACATGCGATCTCAACATGGAATTCCTAACACGCGATCTCGACATGCGATCCCAGCATGCAATCTCAACATGCGATCCTAACATGCGATCTCAACACGCGATCTCAACACGCGATCTCAACTTGCGATCTCAATACGCGATCCCACCATGTGATCTCAACATGCGGCACAAGCGATCCCAACATGCGATCTCAACATGCGGCACAAGCGATCCCAACATGCGATCTAAACATGCGATCCCAATTAACACGTGATTCCAACATGCGATTCCAAGATGCGTCAACAGGCGATCCCAACATTCAATCCCAACAGGCGTTTTCAAGAATTCTTATGTCTACATTAGATAATTAGATTGTGCGTAAGATATGCTTTGATAAATTAATTACACGGCTTCTAAAACATGTTAGGTAATAGAGTCTGGAATCTCATTTACTGCTGTTCGTAGTTACTTCGTTTTATTACAAAAATCCCCTCTAATGGTACAGTGAAAGTGGTTTTCGTACAGCCTGCGTAATTAAAGAACACGAACTTCGTAACTAAATTTATTACGTTAATTGAAGCAAGTTTCGGGTGTCAAACTATACTTTACGATAGATTTTACGATAATTTATATGAGCGCACGTTGTATACGAACGCATGTTGGGATCGCATGTTAGGCACATGTTGAGATTGCATGTTGGGATTGTATGTT
The DNA here is from genome assembly GCA_964274945.1 of Dehalococcoidia bacterium. Classification (GTDB taxonomy): domain Bacteria; phylum Chloroflexota; class Dehalococcoidia; order Lucifugimonadales; family Lucifugimonadaceae; genus CAXXBX01. The sequence continues at coordinate 128,745 of CAXXBX010000183.1, forward strand.
GGGATCGCATGCTGGGATCGCATGTTAGGATCGCATGTTGAGATCGCATGTTGAGATCGGATGTTGGGATCGCATGTTGAGATCGCATGTTAGGATAGCATGTTGAGGTCGCATGTTGCCATCGCATGTCGAAATCTCATGTTAGGATCGCATGTTGAGATCGCGTGTTGAGATCGCATATTAGGATCGCATGTTGAGATCGCGTGTTGAGATCGCATATTAGGATCGCATGTTGAGATCGCATGACTCGATGTTGGGATCGCATTTTGGGATCGCGTGTTAATTGAGATCGCATATTGAGATCGCGTGTCAATTGGAATCGCATGTTGAGATCGCATGTTGGGATCGCATGTTGAGATAGCATGTTGGGATCGCGTGTCAATTGGGATCGCATGTTGGGATTGCATGTTGGGATCGCGTGTCAAAGGAGATCGCATGTTGAGATCGCATGTTGTGATCGCATGTTGGGAATGAGCGCATGTTGAGATCGCATGTTGGGATCGCATGTTGGGAACACATATTGAGATGGCATGTTGAGATCGCACGTTGAGATTTATTGAATGTTGTCAACTCACACTGCATGTCAAGAACGCATGCTAACGAGTCGCATTGCAGAATATAATGGCATCTCATGTCCAGTTCGAATATTGTCCGTGACGGCGTTCCGTATAATTGACTACTAGTTTTTAGTACTCGGTTACAAATGCATTAGTAGAGAGCCAATAGCGACAGGCATTGCTAACAGAAATTATCACGTGCATGGACAAACACTAACCAAACGTGTAAAATCCTGATTGGAGGATAGAGAGCCGCGGTTTCCTTTGAGTGGCGAATGTCTTTCCGCGGGGGTGACTGGCTGGACAGTCGAGCACGGCAACCGTTAAAAATCCCCGTACATATAGTATACATAGTACACCATGGCACCACCCGTTTAGATAGTACATATCAATAGGTTTGCCGACGTAGTCTTTCGACAAAAGCTGTTTTACTGCGCATGTACAGGATATGTCAGTCCGGCTATCTATTGTATGGGCGTGGTCGAGTACGCAATATCAGCCAGTTACAGCGCTTGTACAGGACACGTGGAGGTAGAATATAACTGATAATCCACCCACTGTCATAGCAGCAGAATATACCCTGGGTATATTATAGAGTAAACATCAGCCTCGAACGTCATTGAAGGAGGTACGCTAATTCAATTTCCTATTTTCCGACTAGGCAGCCCAAACTGACCAAGTCCACACCCACAATTCCCACACTGCACCTATTGTTCAAATGGACTTTAAATGCATTTAGTCTATTACAATCTTTTCCCATAATTATCATAATTATCCAAACATAACACAACACACTTAGGGCAGTCACATAACACCTATTACATCTACTAATTACGTCAGCAAGGTTACAAGCACAAACAAGTTATTTATTGCTTGCTGCCCATGTAGAATGTAACGTTGCAATTGAAAAGTGGAAGAGGAGTGCAGGTGTTGCTGCTTCACATGACCTGTCCCATTCTGCAGCATTGCTGGGGTTGTTCTCCTTAATTAAGGATGTTGGCTTCATGCAGTCCACGCCCATACAAAAATTACATATTACATGGCATGTGGTGTTTATGGCATTATCGACACCTAGGCCTCAGGGCTTTTATCTCGTTGATAATCCCGTGAGACCTCGGGTCAATAAATGCCATAAACACCAGCTACCCGTGTCATAATTAATAATACTTAAAGATCCGTTCTTGCGGCTATAACAAATCCGCTGTTGCCACTTGTAGGGTACCGCAAGTCACATGAGTCATCATGAGAACGCTTGTGCTTCTTGTTGTTGCCGCTGCCTCGACTGTCAGGGCTAACTCTTCGCCTCTGGTAAATGTCTCCGTTTATTCTGAGGCTCTGTGCCCGGATTGCGACCGACTCACAGAGGGTGAAATGAACGAAGCGGTCGAAAAGGTACGGCGCTGACGCAGAAACTTTTGATGAGACAAACTAACCACTGTGAGTAACGCTTGTAGATTGGAGAGATCTTTTCGCTTCATTTCGTGCCATGGGGCAATGCCTTGCTAAACCCTGATGGTTCATTCAATTGCCAACACGGTGAAATAGAGTGCGCAATGAACACGGTGGAAGCGTGCGTGCTAAAGTACTATCCAAGCAGGCAAGAATAAACTTTGAACACTAGTTATATGTCATTTACAGATGGTAAAACGTGTGCGATGTTTAGGAGTATGTGGTGGCCGTTCATTGTCTGTTTGGAAGCTCATGGATACTCTCAGACATGGGAAATCGCACAAAAGTGTGCCGAGAAACAAAACATGACGTGGACAGAAGTAAAGAATTGTGCGGAAGGACCAATGGGCAAACTTCTGGAACTAATGTACTATGAAGAGACTGCCTCACTAAACCCACCACACCAGTACACACCATGGGTGTTGGTCAATAACAAGGTCTGTCATTCCTAGAGACTTTTAGTATACAATGTATTTATCTATTTGTATTTTCAGCACATCAAAGAGACACATATTATCAAAAAGATCTGTGCAGCCTATCAAGGAGCAAACAAGCCCAAAGCCTGCATGCATACACAACAGTTTCCACCAATCAATGGATGCTACAAGGAGCCAGTCGAGTAATGCTGAAGATAATTCCAATCAAGTAGCTATAGCTATACGCATCATGCAGCAAGGAACTCTTGTTATCACGTGATCTGATTAGTTCGAATCTCACATATTTTACCACTTTGTCACGTGATTTGATTTAATAGTTTGAATTTCACATATTTACATTTGCTAGTGATGTATTGTGCAGTAAGAAACTCTTGTTAACATCACGTGATCTGACTAATTTGAATCTCTTATTACCATTTTATCACGTGATTTGATTTAATAGTATTTACTAGTGATACATATTGTGCAACAAGAAACTCTTGTTAACATCACGTGATCTGATTAGTTTGAATCTTTATTACCATTTTATTACGTGATTTGATATAATAGTTTGAATTTCACACTTTTGCATTTACTATACACGTATTATGCAGCAACAACTCTTGTTAATATCATGTGATCTGATTAGTTTTAATCTCACATTACCATGTATCACGTGATTTGATTTCATAGTTTGAATCTCACACGTTTGCATTTACTAATAGAAATTAGTATAATATTGTACTGTCATTGCTCTCTGCTGCACCCAATATATTAAATTATAAGAAATCAATCCACAAGTGGTTTGACGTATGATGGCATTTGCCAAAAATGAAATTCTGATCAATTACTTACTACCTTTCCTCTGCAGTTTCCTTTATCAGATTATCGTGATCAAACGCTTTTCTAGCCTTCTTCAATTCCTCGTTCATCATAAGTAGTTCCTAAAGCAAGAAATTTCACGTCAAACGAAACGACTCAGTGCGACTGTCTGCGGAACTCCTCACTTTCACTCGACCATATTTCTTAGCATCTTTTCTGACCAAGAACACGATGTCTTCTACGTGTACACGACCCTTCTTGCCAATGGTAAGAGCTTTGAGTGTCTAATAAAAGAGTAAAATAATGAAAATTGAGGATTAGCCTCTAGCACGTGCAAATTACCATAGCTGTGACGTAATCAACAACTAAATCTTCTAGAAGGTCTACTGACTCCGTGTACGGGCTTGAATCGTCTCCAAATCCGTACATCATACAACGCACTACCATAATACCAAAATATCATTTTATTTAGTTGCGCGTCTGGTCACGTGACGTACACTCTTTCGTGAAGAGGCGTTTTCGCTTAGCTTGGGGCTCTTGAGACGACGCCTGGACACAGTAAATAATATAGTTATCGCAACGTCGTATTCTCCTTCCCTTACATCTTCCCTGTCCGAATCGTCATCCGCCATGTCGCCATTAACCAGAGCTACAATAGCGCGCGTTAGTCAACATTGTATACAGTACACTCATCGTTAGTATGAGCTACTGGGCAAACCTTCCAGCCCCTATCTTGCTCCAAGTTATCTATTCCTTAGATATTAAATCAGTTTTACAAGTTTGTCTCGTTTGCAGGCACTGGTCAAATTTTGCACGCAGTGATGCTGTCTGGCGTCGTCTATTCGCTCGCCGGTGGAAGAAACAGCGAGAAAGCACGCGCAATAAACGTCAGTCGACGTGGATGGACGAATACAAGCACCTACAATCATTCTTCTCATTCCGCCGTCTAAAACTAGAAGTTGACGGCGAGGCTTGGTTTCTGACCTTCTCACGTGACGGAAAGAAAATGGCGGCGTCGACACGCGCCGGCAGCGCCTTTCTGTGGTCAGTAAACAGAGAAAAAACGGACGCCCAAGATTTCTCTGTTGTGTGCAGTTTGGAACAGAGAGTGTCAATAGATAGAGGATTTGAATGCTATGTGTGCAGTTTTAGTCCCAACTCTCGCCTCTTGCTGCTGACTGCTGTTGATATTAATGTTGAGGCTACAGTTCACACAGCCGGAACGGCCTTTGTATTCGACAGTATGTCTAGTATGAAACTTATAGGTTATGTGGACAAACTCGTGTTTTATCTAACAACCTCGATGGCCTGGATCGACGATAGTAGTTTTTTTGGATGTCAATGGGACGCAATTGAGGAAATCATTAATGTCAATGTGTATTCGCCATTGCCTGTGATGACATCGAGACAACTGTGTTCTTTCGACTGTGGGCCGAGTAAGGCGATTAAGAGTGTCGTTCATATTCGGTTGTACACACTGGATGGAGGGAAACATTATGACCTCGTGGCAATTGTTTGTCCAGATCGACCGGATATGTCTCTACACGTGCTGTGGAGATCTAAGTGGTCGGAGAAATCATTGCCGCCAAAGCTCACATTTGATATTAGTAAATCGGTCGACTTGAATTGTTTAGTGTGTGGGATGGAAATGACACCTTTGTATAAACGGTTGGTCACAGTGTGCACGTCAGTGCTGACGAATACTAATGCATCGATGCGTGATGTTGAAGTGAAAGTGTTTGATCTCGAAACGCTCACTTGTTTGCAATGCTTGCCGTCGTGCAAGTTGGCCCTTAGGCAATGGCATTTGTTTGTTGGAGTAAACGAGGATTACGTGGCTTGGTAAGTTTCTGTTTTCTTGGCTTGTTGTTTGTGTTGTATTGTGTGATGGTTGGTTGGCTTGTTGCAGTGGCGATGAGTCTGGCGCTGTGATTGTGTGGGACCTTGTTCACGAAATAGTGGTTTGTGAACTGAAAGGACACGAGCAACTTGTAAATGCTGTAGCGTGGCATCCAACGATTTTTGGAGTTATTGCAACTGCCGGTGATGATCACTCTGTTACACTCTGGCATTCTTGATGTAAACACAGTCACTTTCCTAACAGTTAGTCATTGATATTTATTTGATTTAGTTATTGCCGAGTGTAGTTATATATTTATTTTAGGTGTTTTAGCGTGAATAGTTGATTATTTATATTAAATACATTATTTAGAAAGCAATTTATTTTCGTTGGCTGGTTGATTGATTATTTGTTTTTATTCCTAGCCTTAGGAATCGTTTGGTATTCACTGATCTTCTAGGACCCGTTAGTAAAAGAAAAAACTCGTGCAAGGAAAAATGTCTAGACACAAATTAATTATTATATAGATTTATTTTCAAAAATTGTATACAGTTATTGGAAAGCAAACTCACCTCCTTTACACGTACACACACACACACACACACACACACACACACACGCGCGCGCGCGCGCGCGCGCGCGTTACGTCACGTGTCAAATTTCTAAACTAGTGGTTACAGCAACAACAGTAGATGCTGACAAATAGAAAGTCAGAGACTGATGAAGCAACAGTTAAATGTGACAAATGACATTCATTGTACGTGTACGTGTAGACTAATCAGTTTGCGCGTTGGTTGTCTGAAGTGCGAGGCTTCGTCGCTTTACCCGTATTGCACAGTTTGCGATGGCGGGAGAAGAAGACACTGAACTCCGTGATTTAGTTGCTCAAACTTTAGAGTCCAAGGGTGTCCTAGGCAAGATCAGAGTAAACACGTTCTCGGAACGGCTATCTCGTACACTCGAGGCAGCAATTTTGTGTTTCGTTCTCCACAGGCTCAACTGAGAGCTCACGTTTTTCTCGCTTTGGAAGAACAAGAGAATGAGCAGGTTAGTGCGTCCAATTTTTTCTACATTTTTTTGTTTTAGTCTGTGTTCGGTGTCCTCTGAAAGAAGCGTCCGTCTTCTGTCAACGAGGAGTTGTTTTCATTCAGCAACACACGTGAAGGTTACACAGATGTCTGGTTTACTCATACAGTCTAATCAATCCTTGAGCGTATCTACCACTTAGGTCGTCTCGTGATGGGACTCGTCAGAGAATTTCTAGAGTTTTATGAGCTGTCAGCAACGCTGGCTGTATTCGAACCAGAAGCTGATGTGGTAAGAGCCATCTGTGCACACTTGTTTGTTATATAATTATTTGTAGGACTAAATAATTAAGAACGTTAGTTAATGAATGAGAATTGATTTCTAAATGAAAACTAAGTCTGAAAAAATTGGTCTGTGATCCGACAGCATTCTGCCATTGAGTCTGGTCTCTGCAGCTACAGAGTAGGATGTAACTCTGAATCCGCATGTATAAATGTAGTCAATAGTGATGCCTCCTTTGTTTCCAAATCCTGTGAACGTGGGGAGGGATTCGTTGTACGTTTTGTCTGCCAGTCCACACACATTTCTCATTGGAGTATCTCGATTTAGTATGTGGAATACATCTGAAGTGGATTCACAATTGAAATCTCCCGTCAGAACAGTCGGCTGATTGAGGAACAGTTGGTTGCCACCAACATTTTCTACAAGTTTCCATGCCAGGCAGCGTGCACTCTGTGTCCTTGCTTCCTCTCCTTGATGATCAAAATGTGTATTGTAGAAAAAAAAGTGAGTATCAAGTCCACAAAATTTGAATTTAGCCCACGTGACTATTCTTGGTAGGGAAGAGGAAGGGAATTTTGTGCCCGCTTTATCAGGAGTGTCACTCAACCAAAAAGTCCCGGATAATTTAACTTCCAGTACACGTTTGTCATAAACTATAGGACTGAATTCTCCTCTGTGATGACCGTCTTCCCTCCCGACTCCCACGTAGTGAAAGTTGGATCCCAATCCTTCGAGAATTTCTTTCAGTTGGTGATGCAGAGGTTCCTGTAAACCTATGACGGTCGGCTCGAGAGTATCACGAATATATTTGACTACATGTTCCCTCCGGTGTGGCCAGGCATCTACTCCATCGTGTGACGTGTCGTAGCGGACGTTGAACGAAGCTACGCGTATTCCTAATGTTGATTCCAACTGTCTTTGAGTCATCGCTGCACTCCCGAGTGGCCCGCAACACGGCGACGGCTGCGCAGCACCGCATACGGGCATGCGGAGGAGTTGATATCTGCCGAACACGGTTGCCCTTGGGGATGGCAGGTGCTCGATTGGATGGTGCCGAATGCGTGAAAGAAGTGCAGGGCGACTTGTTTACATGCTCGGAGTCGTCTTCTCTCGCTCACTGCATCAGCGCAGACGCGCGCATGGGGAAAGGTATTGCAACGGCGTTCAAGAAGAAATTCGGCAGAGTCCATGAAATTCGTTCGCAGGGGCAGAAGCCCGGTGGCGTAGCCGTGTTGAAGTGTGGGGATCGTTTTGTGTACTACTTGGTGACGAAAGAGAAATTTTATCACAAACCTACATATGAAAGTCTGACGTCATCATTAGAAGCAATGCGAGATCACTGTGAAAGAAATGGCGTTAGGGAACTATGTATGCCTCGTATTGGATGTGGCCTTGATAAACTGGAGTGGAGACGTGTGAAAGCTATATTAGGAAAAATGTTTTCGCCCTCAAAAACAGAAGTGAAAATTACTATCTACAATCTATAATGATTATTCATAAGATGAGGCATTTTTAATGTAGTTATTGACAGTTGGAATGGTTTTGTTATAAATGCTGTTTTGGCGTTTTGTATACTTGACATTGTTGAGTTGATCTGTTTCTTTTGAGAATGATATAAAGTACCTGTTCAGTTGTGTTGAAATTAGTCTTTGTATTGTGTTGAGCCAACTTGAAGGATTTTAATTGACTATTCTTGTTTTATTGTAATGTGGCAGTGGCAGATCTGGGTACTTTACCATCTATGGAAAGACCTTTAGAGTAGTGATCGTTTGCTTGGTAATTTTATTACAGAAATTGCTGCACAGAGACAGTGAAACTACACAACAAATCCACAAGTTCTATAGTAGGTGACGGGTCGTCGAGGATTTTGCAAGTGCAAGGGTAGTGCCCAAGCATCCAAATTTGATATTTCCCCATGTTTTCAGTTAACTCTCCTATATGTCTAACTCTAACTTAAAAATTGCAATCGGTCAGTTAATATTAAAAATTTCTTTAGTGCGAAAGTGGAAACCTCCTTTACAGAATCCTGGAACCACCATCTTGTGTTACGTTACAAGATGTTTTTGCAGTGAATTATAATAATAAAATCTAAATGTATGAATAATGGTTGCTGTATTTGTATTGCGGTGATCACTGTTTGATGCACAGCGGTTGTGTTACTGTTACAGCTAACAGGAGGTATGAATGTATTTGATACTGACAATCTGGTATTTGAGAAGTCTTTCAAATCGAAATATTGTGAACTTGCGTACTCAGTTTCATCTATAGTCTTTATATGGATGTCTTTTTTAGAGTGTCACTGTTGTAGTATGCCCTGTGCTAATGCATGGACAGATGGTATGAAATTTGTACGTAATACAATTTCGAAAATGTTGAAAGAAGACTGAAGTGCTGTGCTGTTCTCCTTTTAAGATGACCGCCTCACTGTACAATATCATTAATACTTCACTGTTTGTCTCTTTTGTTAGGCTGACAAATACAATGGGCGGGCCAGTCTTGCACGAGATCTTGATATTGTTGATGATGACGAACCAGCGAAGCCGCTACTGGATGAAGTTATCAAACGTCTGTCTAAGCCTTCTATAACTGAGATCTACAGTTGGGATGTTCACCTCAAATGTAATTTATTAACTACAAGGTTACTAACAGTTTTCTAATATTGTTGTTGTTAGGATCTCAGCTCGCGTCAGATTGCTGAAGCTAGAGAGAAATTTGCCAAATATGACACGGTTGGTTGTAAGACCAGACCAACTTAATTTCCTGATACTCGGATTTTTGACATTGAAAATAACCATGTGACACTTTCATCGTTGACAGTTCCTAT
>CAXXBX010000184.1:0-20534 GCA_964274945.1 Dehalococcoidia bacterium
AAATTTGACTTTTCTCAACCGAAACGACAAACTAAGGTTTAACCTTTCATATGAGTTTTAGAATCTTTCGAGCTACACGAAATTTCAACTATTTCTTTCTGAGCTCCAAAATTTGGCATTTTGTGTAATCTACTATGGGATTCGCAATCTTTTGAGCACCACTGTATAGTAAAGCACACTGAAACTTGTACAGGCTGTACAATCAGCTCAGTGCTATGCCCTCAATGGATTGTCAACGTCCTACTTCTATGATTAGGTACGTACCGATGTTATATAGAATGCTGTAGACATTTAGTATGCATACCCTGACAGCTAGCCTGACAGTAAAAGTGAGAAATCCTACACCACAGCATTGCAATTGCAAGTATATCCTCATCATGAACCTGTACGTGAAACTGAGTGGCTACAACTTCTGAGTTTATGGAAAAACTCCTTATTTAATTAACTGCATGTAGCAAAACATTTGTTTGGGGGCCATTGTTTGGCCACCATTTGCTGTCGTAGGTAGCCTCGTACCCAAGCCCTCTTCCGGGCACGCAAGAGGGCCTTGGTACGAGGCTAATCAGCAGGTAGCCTCGCGTTCCCGGCATGTTCGAGCGAAGCGAGCACTCAATAACTGTCGCAACCATATAAACCAGCGGAGGCATGTCTTGTTACTATGGAGACAACTTGACCTTTAGACTGTTGAAACTCTACTAGCATTAACAAGTGATAAATTTTGGAACGTTTTAACTGATAGTTAAATGTAACAGTTATGTCATGAATTATAATGATTTTATTTTGTCAGTAGGGAATCAGGCCGAGATGCGAGCATACCACGCAGGCATTCCCCATCCACTCTCTAAGCAGGCGAGTACATGCTATTGTTCAAAGATTGCACATTACCCCATGAGTAGATGACATCACATACACACGCCATCTGCCATCTGCCATACTAAGCTAATTAACTAATATGGCTTGATTAATTAATTAAAAATATTTAGTAATTACGTAATGGCTCAAGTATTGTGTGAGTGTTCTTTGAGACGTCCTTGGGTAACAGGGGAGGATCATTATTGGGCAGGCGAGGGTGGACGTCTAAACAAGTTCAGGACAGTAAAACCGGGACACTAAAACAGTTTGGTCGATGTTCCCAAAGTGCTTAGGTAAAAGTTCTCTGCGAGATTCGTCTTGTGAATTTAGAATCTCTTGTAATTTGTTTAATTAATTAAAACGAGTCTACATATGAGATGACGTAGTTGTTAAATCACGTGTATAGTGACGTCAGTTAGAGCTGGAAACGTGAACCCCCCAACCAACTCTCAATGTACGCCACTGCTAAGTGCTAGTAAATCACAGAATGCTTTGGACGGTAGTTGATGCCAGAAGCGTAACCAGAAATTTTTACTCTATTGTTAATTTACTATTGTTAATTAGGTAATAATTAATTACCAGTATCCTCAGTGGCATTGCCTTCTGTAAGTGGAACATGCTCCCTAGCCGAGAATCATAGGTCAGAGTCTCTGAGTCTACGTAGCAACGCAGCTTGGCAGCTTACCTGTAAGACTAGCAGCAAAGTTGTCCGATAGAAGGAATTCGCCAGTGAAATACGCTCACATCTTGTATTGAATAGAATGTGGAATGCGGCTTTGGAGCGTCGTTGATAGGAGACATCCCGGATGTTACTTGTATGTCTGGGACATCGAGGCTAAACTTTCCACATGTACTGTACAGAGGCAAATTTTCTTTTTGGGTCCACTTCACACACACATCCCGGATATATAGCCCGGATAAGTTTAAGTTGCACGTGCACGGTAGACCATTCTCACGTGCACGCATGCATGATTTAGTAGTTCGAAATGTGTTGTTATGCTGACAGATCGTGGGAATTTTGCTTTCTCTGCGAGCAGTTACCACACTCAGTAAATAGCAGTGGCTAGTGAAAGGAGAGCCCCAATACGGGGAATGTTGGTTGCTACAAACCGTTTTCTTTGCAGAAATCGACTTTCTTGAGAAACAATTGACTCCAGAAAAGCTTTTCGTGATGCAACTATCATACAAGACGGCAGAGGTTTGTACATTTTGCTAGTTAATTGATATTAGTTAATTAACTAATTATTAATTTATTAGAATACAGTATTTAGTAACATTAAAGCACAATTTATGTATTTATGGTAGTATTTTTTAACCTTAAATGTGATTTAATAAATAGTAATTTATTATTTATATGTGTGTATATACAGTAGTGGACAAAGTATTTGCCAGGCAAGAAATTTCAAGGGTTTTCAGGATTTTTGTGTTTGGGTGGAAGCACAAAATATTAATAAGGCGACTTCTTGGTCAATGTTGTCATGCAATGGGAAAATCAAGACTAACTGGTACAGAATTGAGTCTAAATCAGTTGGTTGTTGCAATTTAATTAAGATTATTGTTACAACCTAGTTAAAACAGATTAATTAAGTTTACATTACAACTTATCAAAACATATTCAATGCAAACAATATAACAACCTTTGAAAACAGACTAACTTAGCAGTTTATGCTCATATCAGCACTTATTTCCATTCTGTAGTCCAGAATATGATGAAAATTCAACAACAAAAACTACCCGGCAAATACTTTTGTCCACTACTGTATATACTAGTAACTATTGCAGAAGAACCTGTTTATTAATCATGTACTCTGCTGTTACTGCAATTAATTTGTTTGTATAAGAAATGTATGGCAAACAGGCAGGATTACAGGAAGTTGTTGATCTGGACAGTCTGTTGCCACAGAACACAGTTTTTCATTAGCCTAAAATACATAGAATCAATCCATGATCCATTTTAGCAATAATATTAAAACACACACAATGAAGATGTGTATTTCTCTAGTGGGTGCACAGTTTGCTGGACATAAAACTGGAATGACTTGTTCTGAACACTCATTCTGAACACTGTAATTACAATCTGTTTCTCTCTTTATATCAAGGAATATTAACATAAACAGTTTCCTCAACTCAAAAAATCTTGTATCCTTGTACAGTTTAGATGGCATTAGCGGTATTTGTTTTCAAACTTATTGTCAGATTGTGGTTTCTCCTTGCTCTCTGGTGGATTCATTTAGGGATAATGTTTCTGTTGAATATGTTGGTTGTAGTTTTGGCTTTTACGAACAAACTTGGACGTCCTGCTGATGCTGGACGGGTAGAAAAGGACTTGAAGTGTCGTCTAGCTACAACAGTAGGTTGCAGTCGAATCTTTTTCTTTTGTTTTCTGACTCCCACCTCTTTACCATACATGTGTAGAGCAGAAAGCAGTCGCTGCTGTGTACCAGGTGAGTCGATTCCTTTGCCTTGTAATTTTCAATAATTGGAACAAAACCTTTCTACTGCAGCTGCGAAGCTGTCTGTGACATGACTTTCATGCAGTCCATCCTTGATATCTTTAGTGACCTGCAGTACTCTTTCAATGACGTCCCTTGACTTTTCATAGGTTCCTCTGTTTATTGGTTGTGCTTGATCTCTTTGAAATTTATTGCTAAAATCAGTGTTGTCGTCAGCTGCAGTTGCCACTTCAGTTGTTTCACAGGAACAAGGAGCGATTTTTTCAAAGGAACGTTTGATATCTTTGTCACACCAATTCATACTGATGGAAAGAGACTTTAGATGTTCTTCTTCTGCTTTTTGGTGGACACTACTGTAAAAGGAAATGGGTTGGCAGTGTTGTCCTAATGCCACTGCTGCAAAAAGCTGACGGCCTTGAGGTGAATACGTTGGGATAGCATTGACACTGCTTTTGCGATACTTCATTGCTGCTGCAAATTGGTGTTTGCAAGATTGACTTTGCATTCCGATGGGACAGGTGCACTCACCCAGTTGTAAGTCTACTACCACATTGTATTCTTATCTGACTGACTCACAACAGTGTAAACGTCTGGGTCATCTGTTGCGACAATGTCGTCAGATGGAATGGTGTATGCTTTTACTCCTGTCACAGTAAATCTTGTAGAGACAAATGATCTAATCTGTTTGTGGCAACAGATATTAAACGTTGCTGGTAATACAGTTCGTGAGTCTGTGTGAGAAGATTGAACATTTGTACCACATTCCAAGCTTTATTCCTTTGGAAAAGGATGTCTTTTGTGATGCGTGTGCTAGCCTCTGAATAATGGTTAGTATAGTTGCCTCATTTGGGAAAGTTCTTTCGGAAACACACAGCCCATTCTTTCATCTGTTGCAGTAATCACCTAGTCTCTTTTTGAATGTCTGAAAAGGGCTTTTGTCTACTTCACGTTTGATTTCAGTCAATGCTTGCTCACTTGGGGCATAAACAAGTTGTTTTGTTAGTGCCATACAGGTAATTCTGTCTGTACCACAGATACCAGAATTTGAGCTCCAAAGCCATCTTCATATACTTTGTAAAAAATGAAAGACACATAGGTGTAATTCTGCTTGAGGCCATGTACTCTTTACAGCAATGCGTTCGCTTGCACAGTCATCTGTCAATAATGCTAGTGGTCCAAGATTTGGGCCTCTTCCAAAAAATGGACAGTTGGGCAGTATGTGGCACAATGCTGTAAACCCTGCTGACAAGGTAACAGCATCTTCACTAGATGTCATAACTGCAGCAAGTGGTAGAGCTCCTACTGATGTGCCGCAGCTAAGTATGAACACAGCTGTGTTCAAGTTATCAAGACTGGCTGTTGAGTCACAAAAGACTAGCTTTGCACTTTTTGTGACCATTTCATGGACTCTGGCCATGAGAGGAGTGACTAGAGCTAAAAGGAAGGGCATGGCATCAGTCTTTCTGCTTTTCGGTTTAGGTTCATCCATGCTCATTGCAGCTGCTGCTTCATAAGGTTGAAGAAATACTTGCCCACCCTCTTTTTCATGTTCCTTGTTGTATCGTTGTACTTCCTTGAGCAGTCGCTCAAACATAGCGTTTTCATTTTCTGGTCCAATGTTGTCTGATCGACATTTTCTAAAGAGGCGTTGAATGTCTCGTACATTTGGGGTTATGGCTCTGTCTGCAAGAGTGCTCTCAACTACTCGTGGATCACTTTTCAGTTGGAGCTGGGTCAAATATTCATGTTTTGCAGAGGCAGCAGAGCTGCCAGACTCAAAGAGACTAATTTTCACTTTTTTCACAGCTTCTGTGACTGACCTAAAGCTGAGCGCATGGCCACTGTGGATTGGGTGATATGTGATTGTTAAGGCAAGATTTTCAGGGTGGTCTGAGATTCTAGACGCCTCAGGTAGGTATATCCTAACTATTAAAGTGCTAGGACACATTGACTTTTTGTCTTGTGTGGAACAATGTATGGTAGTTTTCTTTAGTTTGCATTTCCTTTCTGTGGACATTTGTGACAGAGTTTTCTGTTTCCTGTAATGATGACAATGACGAACAGTTTAAAAAAGGAGCCGCCATCCTTTTGCTTTGAAACCTGTAGTGATTCGATAGGTGGTTTTTGAAACCTCTTCATAATGTGTAATCCACTGGACAGCTGCAGTTTCACAATTGGCACTTGTCCATGCTTCTAGAGTAAAGTTGCTTGTTTCAGCTCCTAGGAAACTTTCCAATTCATGCTCACAATATGAGTCAACAAATAGTTGTACCGCTGAGGGAGCAAGGGTATAATACTGGTAGGGAGGCCTGAATCAGATTTGCATTCTTGTTTGGCATCAAGTGGGTGCTCTAGATTGGCTTCACTGGTAGTTTGAAATTGTTGAAGTGTGTCTGTGCTTAAAGTGCATCTCTTCACATAAACTGACTGTTGTTCTACTACAGGCATGGAGGTTTCACTGACATTGTCAGCTTCTGTACTCTGTGAATGACTCTCATTAGAAGTGCACCAGGTTACATTAGAAAAGAAAGGATTCCTCTTGCCAGCTGAAACGACCTTAGCGAGAGTGAATTTTTTCTACCAACTTTGTTTGCTTTGTCAGGCATATAGCAGGAGGGCCAATCAGTAGTTGCTTTGCATGGTGAAGCTGCTGAAGTGTTACATTTCTCCTGAAACTTTGGTCTTGAAAGTTTTACTCAGACTTAAGCAAAGCTTCTGGCGTTCAGGTTGCTTGAGATGGTGGCTTTGAATTTGCTGAGATTGCAAGTTTTCATCAGCTAATATGGACTTATCTAGGATATTTGAAATTTTAATTTGATTAGAAAGCAGCCATACTGCTAAGGTATTCGTCAGGTAGTGAGTATAAGGGCTTGGTTGAAGCAGGGTTCTCCCCAGAGCGTTTGAGCGTAGTGCTGCGCTACACTTGAATTTGTACTTCACTCTCAGATATCACTGATTTGAGATTGTCTAGATATGCTCCAGATACGGGATAGCAAGTGCATGTGAAGGAAACCTAATCTTAATGATGTAATTGCATGTTTAGAACCTGCTTACTAAGTAGGCGGCTTGAAGAAAGCCAATACTGAATAGGACCGCTGATTGACCACTTTGCAAAAATAGTTCCAGTCAGATTCCAACAGCTGTGCCACTTCAAAGTGCAAATTCTTTGCCATACAGAACAAGACGTGATGGCTACAATTGTGAAGAAAGAGAACCTTTCCTTAGTGTTTCCAAACATTTGTAACCTTGCAGCCATTGCCCAGCTAATCCCTGCTTCCACTGCTGACTGTGAGAGGGCTTTTCTGAACTGAATAGGATAAAGACACCTCTGAGAAACCCCGTGTGAGCAACAAAATCACAGTGCAGCTGCTGTTTATCTCTATTGAAGGTCCCTGTTTAGAAGACTTTGACTTTAACGCTGCACGTCTGGAGTGGGCTTCCAAGGGGAACAGATGCATTACAATATTGTAACAGAGTCAGCATAATTTCATTATACAGTGGACAGCTTGTAAGATTGAACACAGTTTTGCTTATTGCTCTCTAACATAGCAGCAACCTTAGGGTATTTATTCAGTCACTGTTTGAAGCAATGATTGCGAATAAATAGTATGTCATTGTGTTTATGCATTCAATTGTGTCACAGTGTGTATCTAGCAAGCGTGCACTGCTACTTAGTAGACTAGTTAACAGGTTTGACAATGCATGGTTGCAAGTCACAGCAATATCTTGACTTCAATAGTTGTCCATGCTAAATTCGTACTCTTCCAACTAATGGGTTACTGATAGCTGACAGCCTGTAAACAACAACTACTGTCTGTTCGCCATAAGCGTGAACTCGGAAGTGAGTAATGAAGTAGAGGTCACACCAGTTGTGCTCATTAGAGCACTAAGAGCTGCCCCAGTTGGACCATGTTATACCAATTATCTTAAATGGTTCCAGTTGCTGATCCGTTGGTCTTACAAGATAATTGGATAATAGCCATTGCTCCACCCGTTGTGTTTGATATGCACAAGTACTATCCTTCCGTTTCGTTTGTAGAAAGGGCTTAGATAATTTGATAAACAGAAATGCCAGACCTAGCGGTTTCTAATGATACCGAGATCATCGCGAAAGTCCACTAAACAGCAGAGATATTGATGAATTTCAAAGTTCACGCTTATGGTGAACAGACAGTAGTATAGACGATTTTCAGCAGCAAGTCTAATATATTGATAATAGATTAGTATTGCAATTGGGACTTTGTCATGACTCATTGGATGGGCGTGGTCTTAGGGAAGGGCTAGCGCTACGCTTTCCTGAAATCCTGGTGAGAACCCTGATTGAAGGTAAAGTTTTGAGTTTTGCTTTGTCACATAGAAGGACAGCTGTGGTGAACAGATGTGTGCCCACAGATTCTCTGGAGAAAATGCTGCAACTGCCACAAAAACAAAGGCAATAACCCCACAAAGAGAAGAACATGTTTGTATTGGGAAATTTTTGCAATGCCTTGATCATGTGTGTTTTCCATCTTTTCAAATGTCGGCCTATGCATAGGAATCAAATCATGAATATCCACTCTTTCACCTAAGGCAGTGCTTACATACATAGTCCAGTGTTTGTATTAGTTCTACCAACAGGTTGGTAGGAACTGGGTATCCCAATGGGTCACCATAGAAGGAAGTTTTTGAATTCAAATCTAAAGCAGCCACTGTCCAATGATTCCCACTCATCAATGTATTTGATGCAACAGAAGATCCAGTTAAGGCATCAATTTGTACGTTGACAATCAGGAATATAAGTCTAATCTTCTTTCTGTTGTTCAGAGCTAATGCTATGGATGTGTTCAACGTGAATTAGCAAACTTTGGATAGCACAAGGCAAAGACAATCTTGTGATGAGCAATTGAGAAGCAATGTCATACCTTCAAGCAGTGTATCAGGTAACCATCTGTCACATGCCAGTCTAGACATTTGGTAGCTACTGTAGTCACGTCACCAAATGCCACAGCAGAGGCTGGCTTGTCTGACAGAATTTTTTGAAATTGCTGTATCTTGCTCAAGTTCAAGAGTTCAAGATTCAAAGTGTCAGGAATGTGACAGACCTTGTTGAAGCACTTGTCTTCTTGAATAACCTGTGGGATTGCACCACTTAGACAGGAGTATGGACATTAAATTAAGGAACAAACTCATTCAACTCAAAGTATTATTATTACTTTACTGCAGCTAGGTGGCAGAGTATTACTAATCGACATTTGTAGTTGTGAATTCAGTTAACATGAGTAGTGGTGAGCTAATATAATTTGTGGTATTCTGGACAGGAACAAATTCTCATGCATATTGGTTAATATCTACACAGTCTGAACAAGATAGTGTAGGCACACTTTAAAAGAAGCATGCTTTAGCTATAGGTACTTAGCAAGGATGTGTGGTATATGTGATTACAAGTAACTAGTTCATGTAATGTACAATCTCATAATTAAATGGAACATGAAATGATAACTAAAATCATCTAGTCACTTAGACAGAACACTACAATGCGTAGAAAGAGATTCAAAAATTTACCTGAAGAATGAGATGCTTAATATTTTGCATTGTGTGTATAGGATGTGTGAAGAATATTGGAAGGTGGATCGGGGAATGACATGTCAAAGTACTCTCTAGCAAAATCTGGCGACTGCTGTGACATTTCTTACCAGATTTATGACGTTTGTTTACCAGTTTACAATGCTATATATGCATAACTCAATCTTAACCGGTTATAGTCATTACCAGTTGGATATAACAGTGTACGCTCTACATGTTGAAGAAAGACTCAAAGTAACATGATAGTGTTTTGTGCTTGTATATACGTAGTTCTATTTGTGGTCAATTTGAGCATGGTATAAGACTGTGAATACGCATCATCAACTGCTCCATCTCATCATAGTAAAGAAACACCGCCCTTTGTATTCATCAAGTTTTGAAACCAGAATTACTGTAACAGCTAGCCCTCATATATGGAGCCCTATCTGAGAGTAACTCTCGATCTAACAGCCAGGGACACAATGAATGGCAGATCGTTCAAGTGAGCATTATAGATATAAATAGATACTCCCATTGTGTATGCAAATTTATTCAGAAATCTCTTTCAGCATGGCTGGTCTCCCAAAAGATCCTGCAAATAATCTATCGAATGTACAAAGTACAATAGCTAAAAGCACTACGAGTCAAAATGCAATGCAGCTATACAAACTTAGTTGCACTCATTTCTTCAGAAAACTGGTCACAGCAGCTCCCTGAAGAAAAGGCACTTTCTATGTAACTCTGTGGAGAATCTCGAAAGATGAACTAAAAATTCAAACCTTCTTTGACTTACAAGTGCAGTACATACAACTGAGACATTGCATGTTAGTACCTTATCGAGATCCAGAAAATGTTAATTAATCGAAACATAGGTGACTTATGCTTAAACCACACATGTAATTCATCTTTTGGCAGGTGCAATAATGGAAGTTATCCAGGTTACTCATCTAGAATCTGCAACAACCAGAATAAAGAAGTTAGGTTGACTCTATTTACAATATTGACTGTGTTAATTAATCAAAGAAAATATGAAATGTATTAAATCAATAAATATTAACTGCAATAATCAATCGACATTTACTATATAAATTTAATTAATAACATTGACTGTAGACATCAATCAAAACTTCCACCACTAAATATTAGCTCACCACTACATATTAACTGAATTCACAACAACAAATGTCCTGGATTGTTCATATTCCTTGATCTATAGAGAGGAACAGACTGTAGTCAGAGTTTTCAGAATGAGTGTTCAGAACAAGTTATTCCTGTTTTATGTTAAAATGGATCATGGATTGCTTCTATTTTAGGCTAATGAAAAACTGTGTTCTGTGGCAACAGACTGTCCATGGCACAGATCAACAGCTTCCTCTAATCCTGCCTGTTTGCCATACATCTCTTATGCAAACAAGTTAATTGCAGTAACAGCAGAGTACATAATTAATTTAAGAAATTGGTTCTTCTGCAATAGTTACTAGTATATATATTTAGAAATACATATATTTCTATCTAAACCCACTTACATGGGTATCTAACACACATTATCCATATATATATATATATATATATATATATATATATATATATATATATATATGCCGTAAAACCAGAAAATCGTGCGTACATAATATTGTGCGATTTTGTCCAAAATCACTCCTTCAACTCTATTATGCGGTTTCAAATTATGCGATTAGCAGCCATGTACACTCATGGCATTGCAGTTCCACCTTGTACAAATCACGGAACTTGCGGACTGTCGACTCAGGCACGTTCCAGCGCAGTATACTATCCAATAGCTGCCCTCACTTCCTCACTGTACGTGTGCTGGCTTGTTGTCTTGCTTAGTTTGTTCATAGAGCAAGTAGGTCCCTAGCTTCATCTCCAACGGCATTATTGGCAGCCTCTTCCTCTGCATTAAACGGAATGGGGACAAATATGCCATTGTCTTTTGGCATAATACGCTGAAAGAAATCGTGGATCGACATGGAAGAAACGGATACTGTTCAGTAACAGGTGCTAAAGAATTGTGCATGCGCAATAGGTTTATGTTGTGCAGATGCAATTAGTGCGATATCAGTTCAACCGCACGAAACACACGATATAATGAACCACACGATATAATGAACCGCACGATTTTCTGGGATATATATATATATATATATATATATATATATATATATATATATATATATATATATATATACACTTATAAATTATAAATTACTATTTATTAAATCACATTTAATTAAGGTTCAAAAATACTACCACAAATACATAAATTGTGCTTTAATGTTACTAAATACTGTATTCTAATAAATTAATAATTAGTTAATTAACTAATATCAATCAACTAGCAAACTGTACAAACCCCTGTCGTCTTGTATAATAACTGCATCACGTGAAGCTTTTCTGGAGTCAATTTTTTCTCGAGAAAGTCGATTTCTGCAAAGAATACGGTTTGTAGCAACCAACATTCCCCATATTGAGGTTCTCCTTTCACTAGCCACTGTTACTTACTCAGTGTGGTAACTGATCGCAGAGAAAGAGCAATTCCCACGATCTGTCAGCATAACACCTCACATTTCGAACTACTAGCCATTTGTGCACGTGAGAATGGTCTACCGTGCACGTGCAACTTAAACTTATCCGGGCTATATATCCGGGATGTGTGTGAAGTGGACCCCAAAAAAATTTGCGTACAGAGATCTTTATCTGCTATTAGCTAATCCATATACATGTATACGGTTCTGAACTATTTCAGAGGCGAATAGAGAGACTACTCCAGAGAGAGGATGACACTTACGTTATTTATTGACGAATTAGCTAGATAAGCATCCAGTCTACTACCAGGGCCGGCGGAGCCTGTAAGGTTGGTCCGGCCATGGCCGGACCAATATTTGAAAGTAGTAGTTCCACCAGGAGACAAAAGCAAAGAACTTCCGGTAAATGGTATAGGTAATTAAATATATTTGTATTTAATTGCCCTGCTTGTGGAGGAAAGGAAAGAATTCTATCAGAAGTTAATTACTGGCAGAGCCAAATCGAAGTAACTCACCAAGTCCATGTTAGACTGTCAGTGTGCCTGAAGTAGGCGGAAACGTTCCGGAAGTCACTAGGAAGACGGCTTACCGGAAGTAGTCGGTGTGCCCCAGTCAGGTAAGAGCTCAGCACATGCGTGATCACTGGACAGTATGACGTCTTCTACAGAATCTGCTCAGTCCTGTCTACCTGAAGTTCCATGTCCGCCGTATCAGCCAATGTCCGGTTTCGTCTTTCCAAAGCGTACCTTCGGTAAGAAAGTAGTCGTCAGACGATCGTGTCAGTCGCATTGGTTCGAGAAGTGGAAATGGCTGCACTATTCCACTAAGGATGATGTCGTCTTCTGCCACGTGTGTGTGGTAGCGTTGCAGTCGAAGAAGATCAAGTGGCAGAAAGGGAACCCTTTCTTTGTATCAAAGGGTTTTCCACCTGGAAGGAAGCCACGGTGACATTCAAATCTCATGAATCGTCGTCTTGCCACACGGAGGCAATGCAAATGATCGTTGAATTGCACAGAACTTGCCCAGATGTAAGTGAGATGCTGTCTAGAGAGCACGCAACTGAGAAGGGACAGAACAGGGAATGTTTACTCAAGATCATCTCCAATTTGAAGTTTTTAGCCAGACAGGGATTACTGGTTCGAGGAGATGGGGATGAGACTGACTCTAACTTTATTCAGTTACTGAAGTTACGTTGTCAAGATGATCCTCTACTAAAATGCTGGCTGCTAGAAAGTCAAGCAAATATGTATCTCATGACATGCAAAATGAGTTCATAAAAATTACGGCATTGTCTATTCTTTGAGAAATAGCTGAATGTATCCAGAAGTCTACATTTATCTCCATCATGTGTGACGAATGCACAGACTCATCCAACAGAGAGCAGCTGGTATTATGTATTTGCTGGATTGATCATGGCAATTTAGAGCCACAAGAAGATGTCATTGGTATGTACCAGATTGATGACATCTCAGCACATACCATTGTCAGTGTCATCAGAGATATGTTGGTGCGCATGAACTTCTCACTGTCAAGATGCCGAGGGCAATGCTATGATGCTGCTGCCAACATGAAGGGTGGGAATACCGGTGTTGCAAAGCAGCTATTGGATGAAGAACCCCCGAGCTTTATACACCCATTGCTACAGGCACACGTTGAACGTGGCTGTTGGGGATGCTGTAAAACATTGCAAAGTGATAAAGGATGCACTGGACACCACTTATGAAGTCTCAAAGCTTGTGAAGTACTCTCCAAAAAGGGATACTGCTTTGCAAAAGTTGAAGGAAAGTCTTGCACCAGACACCCCTGGTTTTCGTATGTTGTGTCCAACAAAATGGACGGTCAGGGCAGACTCTTTGAAGTCAGTAATTGATAACTACTGTGTTCTGCAGGAGCTGTGGGAGATGTCCAAAGACTATGTATCTGATCCTGCTATCAAAGGCCGCATCATTGGCGTTCAATTCCAGTTTAGAACGTTTCGATATTTGTTTGGGGTTGCTTTGGGACAACTAATTCTGAGGCATAGTGATAACTTGAGCAAGACCCTACAATCACCCAAGTTGTCTGCTGCTGAGGGTCAACGAATAGCTTTGATGACTGTTGCAACTCTGCACGTGCTCAGAGACGACACACAGTTCGATCTTTTCTGGAAGAGTCTTCAAGAGACAAGGACTAAATTAGATGTTGATGACCCTGTCCTGCCCAGAAAGAGGAAAGTTCCAAGGCGATATGAGGAGGGCAGTGCTGAACCTGAGTTTTTCGATGTTTGCAAGCAATTTTATTGCCAGCAATATTACGAAGCACTCGATTTAATTGTGAATGCTATTCAAGCCAGGTTTGACCAACCCAGATTCAAAATTTACTGCAACTTGCAGGACCTTTTGCTAAAGGCTGTCAAGGGTGACGATTATAGGGAATGCCTCAAGCATGTCACTTCATTGTATCATGACGATTTAGATGCCCAACAACTGCAGCTTCATCTTGAAATTTTGCAAGCCAACTGTGGTCTCGTAGACAAGACTTCTGTGACAGTGTGTGACATTAGGGACTACATCTTGAGTTTATCTCCTTACAAAAGGAATTTGATGTCGGAAGTAGTCACCATCCTTAAACTCATTATGGTCCTGCCATCTACCAACGCCGTCAGTGAGAGGTCATTTAGTGCCCTCAAGAGATTGAAACGTACCTTAGGAGTACAATGAAGCAGGATAGATTAAATCACCTACTCTTGCTGCATGTGCACAAGGATCGTACTGATTCGCTGTCGCTGACACATGTAGCTGAACAGTTTGTCAGTAGTTCTGAACATCGATTATCAGTATTTGCACGATTCTCGTAGCTGTATAGTGTTGTTAGCCTTGAGTTAAGAGAATTTTGCATTAGACTCGTATTGTGTCACGTGACTTGCCCCGCCCTCTAGCGTGTGTTAGGCCTGACCACTCTAAATTTGCTTCCGCCGGCCCTGACTACTGTTATTAGTGTTAGTCTAGTTAATTATTTAATAATATATCTAGTTCGTACACCACTAAGATATCGAACTCCTTCAGAGGAAGAGGAAGAGAAGAATACTATTAGATACTAATATAAAATTAAAATATAACTACAGCGAAAACCAATGCATGCAACCCCCTTTTATGCTAAGCTCACTAGCTTTATATGTCACTGTATCTTAGAAAATACCTACTTTCTAAGAACGGGAGGATGGTCTATGAAGCATCACGCCCATGCACGAGTTTTTCCAGGGGCGACGAAAATGTCTCACAAAGTTCCGTCGCCCCATCCTTTTGTATTGTAGCTAGAGATTCTGTGTACTTGACAACCAAGAAACACCTTCAGGAGTTGAATGCCGCCTACAGCCAACTATTCAGACTTACGTCCTCTGCTACAGTATATCCTATAGCTAATACTGTGCTGTATCACTGTGATAGTCAATGTTTGCCGATATCAATTTCTATGTCAGTAAATGCCATACCACTGTCGTTACAACGGAACTGCGTGCATACTGAAACTGTACATACTGAAACTGTACATTTCAATTGTCTTGATCATGATCGCCAAACGACGACTACCTATACCAGGCCTATATACGTAATCTAAATTACTATGTAGTTTGCGTGTTTACTTCGAATTCAACGACAGGGTTTCAACAAATACGTATTGTCTAGCTAGCACGCGGCGTTTCAGTATAGACGGTCAGAAAACTCCGTTGGACGTGTTACTCACCACTGAGAGACGCCTACAGATACCGTACAACTAGTAATAATGTCTAACGTTACCAAGGCCTTCCCGGTATGGCACGCCCCAGTTCTGTACAGACAACCATGCACGAACACTGGCAGTGGCGGATCAATTAATTAAGGATTTGCGAGACGAGAGGTACAAACACGTTATTGCCCTTTGAAGTAACTTTGCTATTGCTAAATAAGGTTACAGTATACATACAAGTAAACGACGTGGAGCTACACTTCGTTACTATACGAAGACAGGAAGCTCCATTTCACTAGAATTGCACTTTAGCTAGTGACGGAATGAGAGCTAGGGATACCATACTAGATAGCAAGATGAGAGAATTTGTTCTAACTTGTCTCTAGCATGCATGCAGGTCTGCAGTTGATAGACTTCTAGCCGTCTGTATGGGACTAAAGCTAGGCTATCACCGACTAGAAAATAAGCAAAAGGAACTCCAAACGGGAGCACGTGTCCCAAGATCTCCCATTCCCGACGGGATTCGCGTCACTGAGTTACAGCATGTACATTTGTTTATTACAACGAGCACTCTAGGCATGCACTACAGACGTTTATCTACAAACTCTGCTGAATGAGCTAACGGCAAGTGAAATCGTCTTTTGCAGTTTCTACAGATGCATGCATGCCACAGCACTTTCGATCACTTTAACTGCAATGTCCTCGGGTTGTAGACACTAGACTAATGCTCTTGTCTGGCTTGTTGTCATCCGACGTCACCGAGGTCATTTCGTTGGTCGTGTCGGTTTCGTCGAAACATGCAAGGAACCGCTTCACCGATCTAGTGAAAGGTTCCGATGCGACCGTGTAGATAATGGGATTCAAAACACTTACAACGACCGTTGATATCAATGAAAACTCAACTATTTTGAGGTCAGAATCTTCCAAAAGCTGAGATCTGTTCGAGAAGTAGGAAAGCCAGTAGAGAACACAGGCTGGCCACCACCAGATCAGATTGAGAACGACCATGACTACCAACCGAATCAGCAAGATCACGTGACTTCTCCTGTCACTGCCGCTTGTCGTGTACGTTCTCCACGACTTCGTGATCTCTCTGATCTTGCAGAACGTCGCGACGTACAGCATACAGCAAAACGTCGCGCAGAGGGCGTTGACGGCAGTTACGACGACCGGAAAGATCAGCAACCGTCTTCCGCCGACACAACCGAAAATGATTGTGAGAGAGAACTCCTCGACCGACATTTCTTTCAACGAGAATTCATCTCCGTTTTTGCCCAGCTCGTACGTAGTAAACGTGGCCACGGCCAGCGAGACAAACCAGCCGGTTAGCAAAATAGTGACGGACAGAGTCTTTCTCCATGCTGCTCCGCACAGGGACAGGAATGTGTGCAACGCGATGGCAACTGATGTCGACGATAGGCTGATGCACGACGCGTACGTGAGGAAGTTGATGGCCGTACACATGCCGGTGTCGTTATCCTCGAAAGCGTAGCTGTTGCTGCCGTTGTGTTTGAAGACGGGTTCGATGAGCATGACTTCGCGTAGTAGGTAGTGAGTGCAGAAGAGAATGTTTGAGATGGCAAGGCAGACGACCATGACGGAGTTGAGATGGAATTTGGCTTGATTTCGTCGCGTGCAACGCCAGATGATGACGAGGACGCTGCCGATTATTCCAACACCGGCAAGAGTCCACAGCGCGACGTGAAACGGGCACGACGTAAGGCCGGTTGGTCGAGTTCGAGAGGCATTTGTAGAATTCGACATGGTCGTGCATCGGAGTCTCGACTGTGACAATTGATATTGCATGCATGTGTTTCGATTTGATTAATAAATTTCGGTTGCAGAGAAGGGATGTATACACACCATCACGATAGATTATCTTGATTCAGAGTGATGCAAGTTTCAAGCAATAGCAAAAATGTTACAACTATGGTTTCATGAAAATAGAGTACTCTAGCTATGTAGCGTCACGACTACATGTTGAAGCACCACTATACCGTATATGTCCTAGGTTATTAGTTTTGCAACGTCGTGGAGCATGAAGACACTTTCAGGCATCTCTTTTTCCTCTCGTGTGCAATGAGTGACTTTCCGACATAAATGACTGCCTAGTCATTTCCGTTGCCTCTTCACAGATCCTCTTAACGCGCGCAGGATCCGCACCACTCTAGCCTTAGCCTGCGCACGTTAAGACGGCCCGTGAGGCTACTGCTACACACAGCGTGAGTCAATTTTCCGAAACTGAGTGACTTTTTTCTAGCATCTTTATTAGCTAAACGTCGAGACAAAAGTTCGATAGTTGAGGATCTAGGTTGACCATTTTCCAAACGCAGAGCAACGGGACATACAACAGGAAACGTTTTCGTGTTGTAGTTACTATAGACGCGGTATCGGTTTTCTTGGCCAAAGCAGCGACTGAGATTTTTCTCTATTTCATTACAGTGACAATAATTGGAATGGAATTAGATGTCACACTGTACAAACAAACAACTATTGACTAAAACAGATGGTGGTATAACCCGTCCATGTATCTAATATTTTTGACTGATACCGGTATCTCCTGGCACAACATTGACAGCAAATGATATCAACACACCGTAAGAATTCAGACTCGTCAATCAATCATATAATCGATTTCACTTACGACTTGTCAGATGTCTAGTGTCATGCATTGCTTATCAATGTGTGTAATCACTAGACTCATGCACTACAAGTACAGTATTATATTCTTGCAAGATTCAGCTAGCGTGTCTATATCTGTGTGTCTAAGAGGGCAGCGCGCGCTACACATTATGCGCATAAAACAGATACCCACTAAACTAAAATGTATTATAAACTAGAAATGTAGCCTATCTACTTTTTGTCTAGTGCATTAGCAGCTGCTGTTCTTCGTTTTCAGAACGACGAGTGAAATTGAACAAACGCTTGAATAACTGCGTGCACGGACCACACGACACAGTGTAAATTATTGGATTAGCAGCGCTCACAATAATAACAAAAATGAAAGCAGGCTCTGGTGCTTCAGGATCAAAAGTTCCTCTAAACACGTTGCGATTGTTGAAGTAAGAATCCCAGTAGAAACCACAAGGAGGCACCCAGCACACTATGTTGAGCACAACGACGACAGCAAAGCGGATCTGCAAGGCGATGAAACTTTTCGCGTGTCCTTCTCGCATTCTATTACCTCCCAATCTGTTGCTTAATCGCCGAAAATTAATGCAGAATCCGATGTATAGAAAGCAGCATATCATAGAAGATATCACAGTCAAGAGAGTAATGATGACCGGGAAAATCCTTACATTGTCCCCAAGACATCCAAAGATGACAATCAAAGAAAATGTTTCCGCAGATTTGTCTGCTACTGAGTAGTAAACGTTCATTTCTCTAGCCAAGTATTGACTAGCCACACCCGACAAGATCAACGAAAACATCCAACCTGCAGCCACGACCGACACAACTATCGGTTTCGTCCAACGCCTTTCGTCAACGGACAAGAACGTGTGCAGCGCGATTGCTACAGTCGTTAGGACGATGCAGTTGCAAGAGAGACACACGAGAAAAAAACTTGTAATACACATCGTGGAATCTGTTTCGGTAAATGGGTAACTGACGTTGTCGCGGCGATGAAAGATAACGCGGGCGAGCATCACTTCTCGCAGCACAAACTGAATGCAAAATAGGATGTCCGAAAATGCGAGATTAACAATCAAGAGAGACACGAGATGAAAGCGCGAGTCTTTCCGCCGAGAACAACGCCAGATGACAACTAGAGTGTTGCCGATAATTCCCAGAAGGGATAACATCCATACACTGACGTGGAAAGACACTGATGTCTCACCTGGTAGATGTGTCAGGCTACCGTTTTCGCTAATATTCACCATCGCATCAAGTTATACTCACTTTGCCAGCAACGAAATGTAATTAATAATCCTAATTCACGCTCTGAAATCAAATAATCAGCACACCAGTGACCTCGCCCACAATTCGATCAATGGGACGATTAGCTAGCTAACAAGCCAGTAGGAACACTAGATAGTTACTCGTAAGTAAAAAATTAGAAAAATGTTTTTTAAACTGTTCTAAAAATGTTGAAAGATTGAACGGCATCGAGTGTATTGAAAATCTCTACTGAATAATACACTGCAACATCAAGTCATTGTAACGATGATAAATATAACTTTGCAAAGAGAGTACTGACAAAAATCGGTGCAGCATTCCAAAACCAAAATGACAAAATTGTTTTTCTGCAGTAACTACGTTCTCTGTAATTTAAGTTAACTAGAAATCGGATTTTGTAAAAGTCACGTGACGTTACGGGCAGTGTACTCAAAGGCTTGAGTTACTTGAAGACACGTGACACTATTTGAATTTTGAAACAAAATAGGTCTGTCACTGTACAAGCTGCATCCATATAATAATATATAAGTATATTTTACTCATACCCTTAATTGATATATTGCATCCAACAAAACAAAAAAACAAGAGCCATCATTCTGGTGCCTTTCATTTCCCTCTACAACAGTGAACTCACCATATTATTCTCAAACTTTGACTTGTGTGAGGTGTTGGCATGGGGTCTAGAAGATAAGTCCTAGTATAGTTGAAGAATACAACTGCTCTTGCTACTGACCTCGCACCCATCTTCAATAGTGCAACCCTTAGCCTGAGTTGTACTCGAAATTGTTAATGAAAATTGCTTTTTTGCCACTGGTCGAAAAGTTAACTAAACTGGGCCTTGCATCATATTTCCATTCCCTTGGGTCTCTTGCACTACAAACACCACAAGACGATATCGCTCGACAAACGTCTAGACCTAGCAGCAACTACACAGGCTGGTTACTTCCGTTGTGATGTACAAGATCGAGTTGTCATGTCAAGAATGTAATAAGTGGACCGGGTTGTTCCCCTGGTACATTAGTGGCGGCCAAAATGGGCTGGTGTTGGGGTTAGTGTAATAAATGGACCCGATCCTAGTTTGGACAACCTCGTTCCGGTCCATTTGTGACTGTCAAAAATGCATGGCCCCCGGGCCCGGTCCATTCATTACCCCTGACCGAGTGTTTCGTGACATACCCTCTATTTCGCATAAAGTCTGTTTTCAGAGCAGTAGGAAATGCTCTTTCATGCTAAATCATTTTCTTCTTGAAGGAAGGCGTAAGCTTTTGAATTTCTCCGTAAACCCGCCGTAGCTAAAGAATCTATGCTGTGGTTGTCCACTCTTGTGGCTCTCAGAAGATATTTTAGCTCTCTGCATTCGAATTCGTTAAGTACACGACAAATCACAACCGCCACCTTTTAGCGCGCGCATTAATTACCATAAGCGCAACCACTGGCCTGGAAATGCGCTCTATTCCTACAACTCTGACGAGGTAGGTGCGTTCCCTTTAGAGCTTTCTTTCTGTCAGGGCTTAATTTAGAGATATTCCAGGGTTGTCCTCAGCAT
>CAXXBX010000185.1:0-2500 GCA_964274945.1 Dehalococcoidia bacterium
GGATCGTTCCTTACTGTCCCTTGCTTTCTCGCGCCTTTAACGCCCACATCAAAGTCGAATTTTGCAAGTCTGTCAAGTCGGTCAAATATCTTTGCAAATACATCAACAAGGGGTCGGACATGGCAGTCTTCAACCTTAAGGAAACAGACAGATGACGTCAGGCAGTACCAGACCGACGCCACATCAGCAGCAACGAAGCCGTGTGGAGAATCCTTGGCTTCCCATACATGAACGCCACCCAGCCATTGAACACTTTACAGTTCATCTGGAGAACGGACAGAGAGTTTACTTAACAGCACGGAATGCTGCACAAACGGCACAAGAGCCACCCAAAGAGACAACACTCAGCCTTTTTCAAGCTCTGTCATCAAGATAACTTTTCACGCACTCTCTTTACTGGTAGGTACCACGCTATTGTACCTGGAATTCCAGTGGCCGAAGGTGGCAAAGGCGAAAGCAGGAAGGTCATCCAGGCATCAAGTCTTCTGAGATTCTAGGAAGGGTATACTGCATCCATCCAAACCAGTTCGAGTGCCTTTCTTGCGCATGCTTCCTCTTCGAGATCAGGGATCCGAAGCCACTCCAAGATCTTGTTAGCCTCGTACCAGACTCTCTCTCGCCGTCGTGCCCGATTCCCGTATAACACGACAACGCCGGAGAGGGTATGGGATCATCCCGCCTACTTTCTTCACCTAGTGTCACCCCACGTCATCTAAGTGTCACCCGGCGTCACCAACGTCAACACTTTCATGCTCTTAGTTAATTATGAAGCCATCCTTCCATCAAAGTTATGCTAGCTGTGATATCCGATTGCATACATTCACTGTTTACATTTCGTTCCTGTAACTGCATGGGAAGGGATTCAGTGTACTGCATGAAAAGAGATTCGTTCACACGATCCCGAGATCGATTCACGTTATCTGAAGCTGTATGTCATGAGGCCCAATGTGATTCGATCAGCAGTCTAGGTAGCTTGGAATAGGGATGCACTAGGCGCCGCTCTATTACTGTGCTAGGCTACGAGAACAATACGAATCGGGAAGCTCGTGTACGATTTGGGAACATCCGAAGCCTGGTAGCGCGTGCCGTCAAAGACGGTGTTGACTAGGACTTCCGCTCTAGAGTCTCTTGGAGAGGAAGTCCTCTCTTAGAGAGTTGTCAGATACGTAGAGCTTGCGTGGGGATAGGATACCAACATTGAAAGGAAACAAATAGAGTACAAAGAGAAGGTCAAGTCGGTTGCAAGACATTCCGTGTGACAGATGAGAATAACTATTAGACTAATCGTATTAGTAGCCTGAGGCTTGGCGAAATACGAGCTAATTTGATCATTTAATAGCATAAACGGTAGGCGGAATGATCCCAGACCCTCTCCGGCGTTGTCGTGTCATACGGGAACCGGACACGACGGCGCGAGAGGGTCTGGTACGAGGCTAGATCTCCTCACTGTTGCTAGCAATATTTGTCCTACTTACAAAGAAGCTTGCAATAGGAGACGGTTGCTGGAAGATGACACTCACAGGGACATGGCTCTCCAAGAGGCGTCAGTTTCTTAGGTCCCATGCCAGCTCCAAGGCTCCTAGCGATCATGCTTCACAACTGTGATCATGCTTCACAACTGTGACCTTTCTTCCCTTCCAACACTATAGATGAATCACCATAAAAGCCTTTCTGAAGACATCCTCTATCGTGATCGCCAGCAGAACCGAAACATGTTCTTCGATTTTGACAACACCGTCTTCAACCAGGCTCTCATCTTCATTGAGATTGCTGTGATTTCACTGGGTGGCAAGACTCTTGATGAATACGGTCTTCCTAAACCAGACAGAAGACAAGCGACCACTCCATTTGAGATTCTTAGAGAGAAACCCACTACGACATCAGAGAACTTGCTAAATTCGTCGCTGAGAATGAGCCCAAGCTGGTGGATGACCAGAAACAGCATAATCAGTGTAGAGAAAAACGTGGGGTCTCTTCTTCCTCGACGCTCCAGGAGGAACAAGAAAACGTTTGTCATCAACCTCCTTTTAGCAGCTGTCCGACAGAAAAAGCGCATCGCGCTTGCAGTGGCCTCCTCTGGAATTTCTGCTACTCTCCTCTGATGCAAGGACTGCACAGTCAGTCTACAAACTATCTCTCAATCTGTTCCTTGCTAAAGCTCCAACCTGCAACATCTCCAAAGGCACAGTCCTTGCTGACGTTCTGAGCCAGTGCAGGCTCATTGCCTGAGATGAGTGCACCATGTCTAACAAAGCAGCTTTCGAAGCCTTAGACTAGAATCTCCAAGATATTCGCGGAAACAAGTGCCTCATGGGAGGTGTAACTTTCATTATGACTGGAGACTTCAGGCAGACTCTACCTCTTGTTTCTCGAGAACACGAGCTGACGAAATGCAAGCATGTGTCAAATCATCCCATCTAGGGAGTCATTTCACCAAGCTCAGCCTCTCTCCTAACACGAGGGTCCATTTGCATGGAGGTCGCTGAGCGGAAATATTTTC
>CAXXBX010000185.1:7500-11083 GCA_964274945.1 Dehalococcoidia bacterium
AAGTTGATGCTATTCTATACCAACTGTCCTTGCTAATGTTGGCTTTCGCTAAGTCAGATCTAATTAAGTCTTTCCACTGTAGTCTAGGTCTGCCTGGATGACGTTGCTGCTGCAACCAGCCAAAGTATTTTCTCTTGGGTACTCAATCATTCCGCAAACGGCCAAATGACCTAGCCATTCTAATCTACGTTTAATAAGCCTATCCTCCATGGTATCCAAATCTCCCCACTGTTGTCCAATATCTCTAGGTGTGATACGTTGTGCCCATTGCACTACACACACACACACACACACACACACACACACACACACACACACACACACACACACACACACACACACACACACACACACACTTCATCCACCCATTTGCTGCTCGTATGAGGGTCCAATATGCAGGCCATAAAAACATGAAGTCCATAAAAACATGAAGTCTATCTACACTGCTTGAGGTCTGTCTCGACAAAAATGCTGGTGGTCATAAAGTGCTTGTTGTTTGAAAGTCTGATGACAAAACTGACATGGAATCTTTGAAGCGGTAGAATGACAACGTTGGCAACTAATCAAACCTGCCTTGTTAAATGCCTGAAATGAAAAGCCAGGGTGGGTACAATGCAGAAGACTTGCAGTTTTTACAAGTTGTTCTCGCCGTCTTTTCTGTCATCTCTGAAGCTCTTCTCTTTGTCTGCTGCTTCCTTGTTGAAATGCTCACGCTACGTTTGATGATGGAACGCCAAGAGTTGTGCTCTTCAGCTTTCTCCCTCCACAATTCTAACAAGTTACCACTGCTTGAGGTCACCTGACACAATATCATTCTAACGACGCTTCTGTCCACCAACATATGATTGCGATTGCAACCAACAAGAGCAGACACAAGAAGTTGCTTGAATAAGCAATCAATAGACATCCTTGAGAGATGTCCAAGGAAACGTAGGAAACATTGCAGGAGAATCAGTGAGATCCTTGTTGTTTTGGGCCATCTTGCGTATCATATTGTGACACTTCTTCTCCTTGACCGAGATCCCCAATATAATTGAAAGCAACAAATCAAAAAGGACTCAAGACGACGAACATGAGGATCATTGAGTCAAGGAGGACAGTGCACTGGAGATCATACAGCAAGGCTGGAAGGATGACCCTGTTCAAAAGACGGGCCTTGGTGCTGGTCTCAATCTTATGTTGATACCACAACATCCAAGAGAGTGACTAGGAGGCATGTGATGCTTTACAGATTCTGGAATTAATCTCTGTGTCCAATCCACAGTCATTTTGAACAATATTGCCCAAGTATTGAAAATGAGACACCACTTCAAGAGGCTCGTCTCCTGGCACAAGATGGATGGGTACAGGAGTTTGAATGTGTAAGCACTCAATTGGTAGAACAGCTAAGGTTTTCATCATTTTGCAGCTAATAGTGAGACCTCGTTTCTTACAACAGTTTGATAAGGAATCCTGCATTGTGGTGAGGTCAAGACAATTGTCAGAAGAGCAGTATCACTCCTGATCAGTCACCAGAGATTCAAACCTCAACGTCTTCCTGTTTCTGACAAGATCAGCATCATGAAGGTAGGCCTTTCCTTGTGATCTGTGCTCGTCCAGAGCCATGTGAATTGCAATGTCAAAGTAGAGTCAATCATACGGCAGGTGCCAACACCCAGCATTGAACACCGTTGGGGATCGGGTTGCGCAACCTCCTGGTGGTGATCCTCAGTTCCTGGGCTATGACCTTGCAAATAGCACGGCGTAGTACAGTTGGAATATTGCCCCAACATGTGCCATGCACATCGAATATGGATGTTCAGAATAACTCAGCTTCAAAACCAAGAAGGTTAAGTCTACACACACCCATACACATACACAAAGGCAAACACATACACATATGTGCACACCCTGAACCTGAAATTCAGCCATACCCACTATGGGTTAGGCCTTGCAGAATAGATCGCCATGCTGAGCAATTCTGTGATTTTCTATTAATAAGCTCAATAATTTCAAGTCTTCCGAACAACATCAACCTAGCATTGTCGAGTACCGTGAGCTGGAAGTTTATGATTGTGTAGCCTACTATGTTGAAGGTGTTTTTAGGAATCGTTATTTGGCATTCTTATGTGTCTCAGCCACACCTACATACACATGTCAATGCCAAATGGACAAATGTCAAGCCTGCCTACTGGCAATAGCTCCCCCACCCAAGAATAAAGCCTCCGTGCACTAAGAAGACTTTTCCATTCTCTCCAACCAGTGAGGCTTTAGCAAAGTCTCCCTTCAGGAAAGAATATCTCTGACTACTTGCCAAGTGCTGGAAACGTCCAACAACAGCTATCTTCAGTCGCTGCTTCTTCCAAGGTTTAGAATCTACTCAATAATTCCCCACTGCTACAGATGCAGCACGACTTCTCTCATTAAAAGGTAAACGCTGGGGCTTGGTTAAGTAAATGCAATTTCCACATCGAAAGTGTTTCCACTTAGTTTTGCAAATCCTGCTTGGTGTTCTTTCTTTGTTTGGATTTGTCCATGTCTCTCTCAAACTGATCATCGACCTGCAACTGTGGTGCAGGTAACACTGGATATTATTTGTTGACTTGTAAACAGGTAGGTGGGTGGCCTGTATGATCTCGAGTCAATTTCATCGCTCTAGTCAGATTGTTTTGCAGGCTGCATATCCACCATCACAGGGAGCCAAGGAACTGATACACCGCTACTGACAACAGACCAGGCCTCACATTTTTCGACTCTGATATTGTACAACATCTATCTTGACATCTTGCTCATCCGTGGAGTACTGACATTTCCCCCACATCTGCTAGTGTTGATGGCGCCACTGCGGAGAGGAGAGCTGACAGGAAGAGAGCAAATACAACAAACAACAATTACTAGGAGGTTTAATCATCACTGCAATTTCAGTAGTAACGGAGCACTTTGGAGAATAAGGGTTGATGCATGAAAATTCCTAAACGAACTAGCACAGAAGTCATTGAATGAAGTCGGAAGACCAAGTAGAGTTGAGTTTCTTGACTTCTGAAATGCTTCTCAGTCCAACTCCAAAAGGGTAACACAAAAGTGATCTCAAAGAAGCTATCTTCATCGACTGAAGACAATAGATGTGCTCTTTATCTCATCCAGTACTTCAGCTACTAACAGTGGGCATTGCACAAAGTAGCTGCATCTAGAGTCATTAGTTCCTTCAAGTTCTCTTTATAGTTATTTTAGTTCATGAACACTGACAGTAGTTGGACAGCATATATAGTTACTTTCATTGCAGAAATGTATCATAAAGAAATGTTCAAATATATGTTGCAGACAGACAGACAGACAGACAGACAGACAAAAAGACAGATAATTTATTCTCATACAGATTCTACTTGTACATATGCTAGGATTTTAAAATGCAAACCAGTCCTTGCAAACCACAAAATCATTAACTAATGGACTTGACCTTGAATGTCAAAATCAAATAATCTATCTAAATCACCATGATTAGGTGACAGTTTTGAAAGTTTTCTAAGGATAACTTTGGCATTGCATCTTTGCAGAATTATAGAAAATCTTTTTCTCCAATACGACATAAACATGGAAGCAGTAA
>CAXXBX010000186.1:0-4158 GCA_964274945.1 Dehalococcoidia bacterium
TTCCTTGATACCTCATTTTGCCATCTGCACTTTCTATTAGATTGTCCATGACACGTCTGCTTGCAAACCAATTGGTTAAGGGAGTTTCTTTCAACTGTTCCATGGCTCGGTGACTTTTGAGTACTGATTGAATTGCCTTAACCTCAAGGTAGTGCATGTTGATGGAACAACCAATTGCTGCAGCTGCACCATAGACTTGCACCATTTCACACCAACTTCCAAATTTCTTTGTCTCATTGACCTCCTTCACCACAGCTAAAGCTAGACTGTCCTCAGTGCCCTTTCCCACTTCCTTTGCGGCTTTGAACACGCTGTAACTCTCATCAGAAAGAAACGTGGCAATGAGTGAAGAAGGATTCACACCTGGACAAGACGAAGATTTTTCAATCAAAGCAGCTGCAATTGCCTGTGGCTTGTTGCAGAGCTGTTCTGCAACTTGCTGACGGAGTTGCTTGTGATTTTCTTCCTTTCCTGTCAAGGACATTGCAACAGCCCGAAAAAAGCAATTGCCATCAGCTCCCACACACACAGGCTTATGGGTCACCGGAGCATCATTTGGGTAAAGAAACTGCGCAACTGGGTCCAGAGACATAACGCTCTAACAATGAATTGAAAGGCAAAAAGCAACGCGGAAGTTTCAACAGATGTTAGTATACCATAATTAACGTCATTAAGTACTCATGTTCCATGTACCATAGCAAATCTTTACACAGCATGACCACTTAACTGATTGTATCATAATTCACGAGAGATGTTATGGCATTTCATAGTAACACAACAATAGCTAAACGGTCCTCTCACAAGACTTAGATAAACATGCAGGGCTGTCCCTCTCATGCAGACATGATTGAGGCCTGACAAATAAGGTAAAAGTTGGGCGGTGCTATA
Source organism: Dehalococcoidia bacterium (assembly GCA_964274945.1). Taxonomy (GTDB): domain Bacteria; phylum Chloroflexota; class Dehalococcoidia; order Lucifugimonadales; family Lucifugimonadaceae; genus CAXXBX01. The sequence continues at coordinate 889 of CAXXBX010000186.1, forward strand.
GATTGTAGAGTACAAATTCAGAGGCCAACACATGAACAGAGACTAAATAGATGGTGCTAAATGATGTACATAGCTAACATATAATATCACATAGCTATGTAGACTAGCTATACACTTAATTGGCTCTTCATAGAGCTGGGATAGCTCTTCTCATCACTAATTAATGACCTACAAAAGTTGACCGGTAACCTTGACCGGTAATTAGCAACTATCACCGGTCATCCAAATATGATCGGCCATTGACCGATGACCGGCAGTAATTTTGAGCACTGTATTATATGTTAGCTATGTACATCATTTAGCTTAGTAAATTGCTTAATTTGATGTAAAACTGTAACATTATAAAGGAAAGCAGTTCACAGTTTGCTATGTTTTGTTAGTTACTGCAATTTTAGGTGCTTTCATGTTGTAAACTAATGCCTACTTCCTTAGTAATATGTGTATTCAACTGACTCTTGTTTCTTGGTTTATGATTGCTAATTAAATTAGAGATTACTAATTTTTGATTACTAACTGCTTTTGATTACTAATTAAATTAGACGACCGGTAAAAAATTTGAATGACCGGCTAACTTCTGGCATTACTGGCCATACGGCCGACTAACTTTGAAAACTAATTTTGAGCATTGAAACCAGCATCATAGCTTGTGTGTGTGTGTGTGTGTGTGTGTGTGTGTGTGTGTGTGTGTGTGTGTGTACGTGTGTGTGTGTGTGTGTGTGTGTGTGTGTGTGTGTGTGTGTGTGGTGTGTGTGTGTAGGGGGTGACCATCAAACTTAATGTAGGGTGGGGTCACAGCGATGCCTTGCAAAAATCCTGGGAACAACCCTGACATCACGTAATGATTGAATCAGGTCTGTACTTACCGAGAACACGAGCATTCAGAGCAGATGCAGTAAGCGGCTTGCTAAACAAATACATCAAGTTATACATGGTGTGACAGGGTGCATAAACACGTGGTGCTCGTACATGTCTCTTAGCGGTGCCTTCAAGTATCTGCGTTCCACTGCTTCTTCGAGAGCAAGTAGTCTCTTGATGGCACTTCTCAAACAGTTGGCTACATAAGAGATCATTTCAACTTATGTTTATTGTGCACGATGACTTCAACATATCAAATATTAATAAAGTGCATTTGAAGAATTTCAATGATGGCGATGAACGTTTAGTATTTACCCAGGGTATGAAACCATTCAGTCCAGGGGACTGATCTACCATGGTGGCCCTGCCACACAAGCACAGCTACAACATATGTGCATTACAGTCTCGACTAAAACAGTCATGACATATACAGTAAACTATATCTACATAATTAAAAGACTAAGATAGTGATCGAATTAATATTAGTTGTTTAAACAAGAGTTTGAATAATTTCAAATTTCTTGGCTCAATGATTGACTTTAGTAGACGACTATGTTCTTTAATAATACAAAAATGTCCTAATGTGCTCTGAACGAACTCAATTTTCCTCGTTTGCAACAACAAAATTAGCTTAAAATTTCATTTGCAAACGGAATCAGAACTTGACCGAGATGACAAGACTCTATTTTCAGGTGCGTTTTGCACGTTACATGCTTTGCTTCTTCAGTTAGTATACTTGAAAATGTTTCCTAAGGCCTGATAAAAATACTGTATATTAGTTTCTCATCCCCGCCCGTCCCAATTTTATGGACCAACCTACAGTTCTTATTTTTTATCATTAATATTAATACACATCTGGGCAGATCATGGTAGTCGTCGTTGCATGTGTCGTTCATTGTGCCAGAGTTGTCCCCCCTTGGTTTGCCTTTAGCCCTTCAGAAACGTTAAGGTATTTGATCAAGTCCATCTTAGTCGAGTCCAACCTGCTCAGTGCCTCCGCGATCAGCTTCCGGGAAAAGGAACTGTCAAGGTAACGGTGCGAATGAGCAACACTCCATTGTTGCTGGTAAGGGTTTAGCCTGTCGTTGTCTGTTGGAGAAGCCGTATCAATCTTGGGCTAGTATTTGGAGTTTATTACTAAATATAGGAAAAATGCCACCCACCACCCCAACTTTGGTAAGTAGACCGCATGATCAACTAATATAGTTTTTATCAGGCCTAATAATTAATTCATTGAGTAAAGAGACAAACAGGCTATTCCAACTTATCAATATTTTGGAATATTGCAACTGCTACTCACGTGCACTTCTAGTGTCAACAACGCCTTCTTCTTCACTGTCTTCTCCCACTGAACGAGGCTTCCAACCCTATAACACAAAAACAAGCATTTCTACACCTAGATTAACTGTGATGCATTCACTCAGTCTCTATACGATTCTATTGAACGTAAACATGATGCCATCAGCCAGACGAAGTGTCCTAAATTTCTTTGTCTGCCAGACAAAAGTACAATTTGACCAGAAAAATAAGTTTTTTTGGCATTTACTGCAACTGATTCGTTAACTTGATTTAGCTAGGAGATCGTCTAAAAACAAGCAGCCTGTATTGGTTTAGCTAAAAAGCAGACAAAGACAAATCATACCGATATGATACGTTCAGAGTCAGTTGCGAGATTTGACTTGACCTCAAAGAATTGACACATACGAGCTACAACCTATACGTATATACACATTGACTATGTCCAGGGATGTTAGTCTACGCTGAAGTTTACGAGACTATTCACATTTCCCTAAAGAAAGAATGCCTGCAGTTCTATATTGTATGGCTTAAGTTGTAATGCATTGATGAAACAATGAGGCAGATTTAGAGGACAGAACGTGAACAATAACGTCCCAACGGTAAGGCCTAGTGTAGGTCACGCTCATAAACATCCAGGTGAGCGGCCAGGAAAGGAATACCCCTACAGATCCAGCGATAAGTAACACCTACCTACCTGGAACGTCTTGTTTGAGTAACTCAATACAGGAATTCATTCAGCGCCAAACAAACGCTGCTATTGGTCGGCAAATGTCCGATGTCCAACCGTCAATTCCAAGCCTGTATTAGTTACATTGACTTGTAGTAAACGTATCCCACACTTGAACAATTGTGCTGAGTATGCTGACTCAAATAATTTTTTCTTACGAATTGTCAATTCTATTTCTTAAAACGTTTGGTAACATTTTGCCTCTAATCTCACCTTAGACTGCAAACTGGCAGACAAGAGACGATCCTCCAACTCCTGTATGTCGTTCAGCAAAACCAGTGATGCTGATACAGTTTCCTGTGGATAGTCAACACCGTGCTCTTTTTCTGTGCACCTACCACCCACCATTTCCTGTGTGTCTTCATCGATTTCATCAGCATCCTCGGGAA
>CAXXBX010000187.1:0-10008 GCA_964274945.1 Dehalococcoidia bacterium
AGAACCATGACTGTCATCTTCACTTGTGCTTATTTCTAGTTCGACACTTACGGAAGCCGTCTGCAAAGAGCATGTGCAGGACAAAACAAAGCAAGTGCAAGAGATCGGCCTTTTAGTCCCTGGAGCTCCATTGCATTGCACTATATATATAATTGCCATTGTTAGCACACTCTAGTGACTGTGCTTCCAAGATCTGATCCAGAGGAAGGTGTACACGGTACACTGTAACAGGTAGCCAAATTGGCAAGGATGCATTACTATTTTCTCGCCAGCAACATCTATTTGTAGCATTTCGCTATTTGGCGATTGTCCAGCAGAAACAATGAATAAAGACTATCAAAGTAATTTGCACTAAACAACAATCATGTACTTTAAGTTAAACTCAGTAGTCTGCTTACTTTTAGTGCTGGAGATGTGAGTAGATTATGTGTTTCATTAAAATCAAATTGACAGACAGACAGAGACAGACAGATAGACAGACAGACACAGACAGCCATTAGTACATCTAATTCAGCAGTTAGATATTTGAACAAGCTGGCAAAGAGTGCAAGGGATAAAGAAGGAAGACAAAATGAGACTGACTTCAAGACCAAGTGGCGATAAATTATTTCAGTGACTCTACAGCATTGTAATGCAAAAGTCGTCTCAGACAAACTCATTAGCATAGCAAAATTAGAACGTCGAGATATAGTTTGCGCAGTTTAATTTTGTATGCTTCAAGAGCATAATGGTCTTGTTGTGTTAGATTGCTCATAATGTAAACATTTCTGCTCATAATGTAAACATTTCTGCTCATAATGTAAACATTTCATTTAAATAGAAAATATATGTATTGAGACAGACAGACAGACAGACAGACAGACAGACAGACAGACAGACAGACAGACAGACATGGAGTAGTGACATCTTTCCATCATCTGCTGGTGTTAGTGGTACCGCTGCAGTGAGGACAGCAAACAGAAAGAAAGAGAAATACAGCAATCAGCAATTACCAGGTGGCATAATTGCCACTGTAAACCACTGGTAATGGAGCATTTTGGAGCTTGGGGGATCGATGGGTGGAAAGTCCTGTGCAAATTATCAAAGAAGTCATTGGACAAAGTGGGACGACCGAATGCTGTGGATATTATCGACTTCTGGTCCAAACGCTTTTCTGTTCAGCTCGAGAAGTGTAATGCAAGAATCATCTCTAAAAAGCTATCTTCGCTGTCTGAAGGCAACAGATGCGACCTCTTTGCCACCCAGTACATCAGCCACTAGCTGGTACTGGAGGCTTTGCTTGTACAATGTAGCTTTTAAGTGTAGTCCTCATTTCGTTTTACATGAGTTTCAATTTTAGGTTAGTTTAGTTGATGAACACTACTAGTAGTTGGACAGTACATAGTACTCTGCATTGCAAAATGTATCATAGATAAAGTTCAAATATATGTGATTGACAGACAGACAGACAGACAGACAGACAGACAGATATATGCTTTATTCTCTCCCAAACTGTAAATGTAGTAATCACAATAATGAAAGCATCCTAAGCATTAACAAAAACTACTGAAATGTCTGAAGTCATAGCTATTATCCTAATGAACATAGTGCTGAATATCTACATCAAAGAAACAATCATCTATCTTACCTACATGCAATCTACTTATCGTCTTTAACATATCTTCTTTAACATAACTCTAGAATTACATCTCTAGATAATTATAGAAATCTGTCCACGCCATCTCGTCCCTGCCCTCCAAATCTTTGGATTTCTTCGAGAGTGAGTTCAGGAAGTTATCAGCCTCCTGACCCCAGATCCCAAAGTGTTCAAAAACCCGAGGAACTAGTTAGGTCTTGTGTCATCCTGAACTGACAAAGCATCGTATTTACTTTTCTTTCTCGTTTCACGTCTCTCAGCTGCATAGCCTGCCTCTTCAGATGCTCTATTTAGAATGCCTTTGCTCCAAGGGTGAGCCATGCTTACGTCCAACTCTGTGCTTGATTCATCGCACATCAAAATATTGAAGCAATTTTCAGATTCTGTATATTGTTCTCTTGGCTCTTGCGATGATGCAGTTGGAGCTCATTCAAACAGCTGCACCATCCTGACCCTATAGAATCGTGTTGCCAGACTGGTCTTCTGCCAAACTTGCAGGTAAGAAGATGATACCCAGTTCCACCCAGTTCTACTCCACATTCACATTTGTTTATGCATGACTTAAAAGACATCGGTAGACTGAGCCTCAGAAAGGATGCTACGAAAATCCTTTGCAATAAGCGCGTACCTATCTGAAGGTCTCTAACCAAGCCCCAGACCCCTACCTTGACAGACAGACAGACAAAAATGCCTAACCAAATGCCATGCCACTATAACCGACACTACATTTGCCTAGTCTACAAATAGAACGTTACACCATACTGACAGATACAGTAGAACCTCTCTAATCTGGACTTTGCTAATACAAATCCTCGCTAATCCAAATTACCACTTGGCACCTTGCCTTGCATACCCAGATCCTATTGGGCAGCCTGATCTGGGTTGCAGTTATCTAGTTTTCAGCAAATGCGTGTATCTAACTATTTTAAATCCTCACTGTCACGTTATTTAGAAGTACATGTAGTTGTTGCAGCAGTGTCCTTTACCACAAACATGACATATGTGTAGAGATATGTAAATGTGCTAGTGATCTACGTGTCTGAGGCAAAGTCTGGACCGCCAAGGCTACGCTTTTTTGGCATTTTTATGGGGCTGTACGGATTAGCAAGGTTCTACTGTACTCTTAGATAAACGAGCAGTTTGGCACACAAAACAGATTTTCAACATTCAGATTTTCTTTCTGACCTCTCACTCTCTGTGGATCAGCAGTGAACGGAATAACATGAACTTGCAGTGACAATTGCCCATCTACCAAACCATCCCAACACACACGGCACAGCATCCCATTACCTGTAGCTACAACCAGGTCCTCACGTCGACATGAAATGCTACACCAAACAAAAACAAACACAAACACAAATAGACTCACAACACATCACAAGGAAAAAATTCTCACCAAGCAATCCCTCCAACTAGAGACACAACATAACTCTGTTCTAGTGTTACCTCTGGAATATTTTGGATTGATGGTGTGTCCTCTGTAATACGACAACCTCTACAGAACAAACCAGTAAGCTGCTGTGTATAGCAAATAACTTAAGAGAGACTTGGTCTATTGAATAAATGACTGTATGTTGCTTGTATGCTTGTCTTGTCATGCTGTTGAACCTCAAGATATGCAGTAAACTGTTCAATTGTGAAGTATATTGCAGTGTGTTACACATGTCAGATGCCATGCCATTATCTCTACGGCGAGGATTGACATTCCGAGAAATGATGAGGGCGTACAGAGAATGGGTAAAGCCTAATGTCTTACAGCCAAAAGCAATACTGAAAACAACTGACCAATTTGTAACTCAGGATAATTGATTTCTCCATCAAAAAGTAAAGAATTAACTAAAGACCATCTACAGATGCTCAGAAACTCAAAAAATCTAATTGTTGATATCAATATGTTAGTTGTATTGCTTTGCACCAAATTGCAAATTAAGAAAAATTGAATGTTGTGCTGTTGTAATGCAGTCTTGTCAAATTATGCATTTCTCACTTTACAGGATTTGAGACGTAAATCTCGTTATTGATCAGCTCTAGATTGTAGAAAATCACTCTGCTTTTAGTTGTCTGCATCAAACATAAACACATAACTGCCACAGACAGAAAGAGCAAGCCTGCAGACAGACAAATATACAATCAGACAAACACACAGACAGACAGATAGACAGACAGACAGACAGACAGACAGACAGATTATTATATTTGAACTCTTACTCTACTAATAACAATTGCTAACTTTACGTATGCATACCAATAATAGTCAATGAACAAAATGTTGAACGTCTTTATCATATAGAAAGTCATCAAAATTGCACTTAGACAACTTTGACACCTTTTTGAAAATCACACGAGAGTTGCAAGACTATACAACTACAGACAGTTGCTTTCTCCATCTATCTCTAAAGTCTGTTTCGCTGCTCTTTCCATTTGCATCTTTTGAAATTTTTGAGATCTTATCGAGATAGTCTTCAGCCATAGGGCCCCAAAAGCCAAAGTGTTCAAAAACCAGTGGAATACATGTTGTATCAGATCCTGCTGTAGACTGCTGTTGATCATATTTTGTCATTTTGCGTTTTTCTCTCAACTCAGCTGCATAACCTGGTATTTTGGCAGCTGATTGTACGGTGTCACAAGACTGTGGATGAGCAAGTGAAATGTCCAGGTCTTTAAAAAGTGTCACTTGGGATCATATGTTGTTATATCCGGCCTGTTCTCAGAGTCAGTATACCTATTTCTTGGCTCAACTTGATGAGGAATATTTAACTCGTCTAAACATTTAGCCCAAGTTGACACGATTGTATTGTGTTGCCATACTGGGCCACCACCAAACTTGCAGGTCAATAGATGATAACCATGTCCATCAAGGCTTCTACCACAATCACACTTGGTAACAATCTGGGAATATGGTAAAGGAATACCAAGTCTAAAAAATGCTGCCACACAAAATTCTGAGAACTCTAGAACAAATTTTGGTGCTAAAGGAATAGCTTGAAGCCCTGCTCCTGCTCCACGTCCCTGACATGACCTTATCCTAGCAGCATGTTTGACACAGGATGCTTGTATAACACATGTTGCTGCATTCCCTTCAGCAATATCCGAGCTGAGGAGATTTTGTAGTTTTACTGGATTTGTCATAACCCCAGACAAAGACTGAGGTATGAGTGTCTCTCCATCTGATCCTAAGGTGGAAGGAAGGCTTGCTATTGCCTTGCAAAGATGCTGACAGAAAGGAGGTGGACTTGCACAGTTGAGGCTGTCACATAGATCAATTTTAGATAGAAATCTTTGAGGAATCGTGCTCATTGAATAACACCACGAACCCACAAAAGCAGCAGCAGAGATTTGTGTCAAGTTTGTAATGCTAAAACCTCCCAACTTGATCTTAAGAGATGCTTGCTTCCATGTCAGCTCGTCAAGTGCACTCAACCCCAATATTGCTGCAAAAGTATCTCTTGATAGCTGATCATGAATGTGACAAGCTTGGTGTAAAACTGGAGGAGGCACACACCTTGCTAAATGATTCAGTGTAGGCACATGACAGTACCGCAGTAAGAAAAGTGCACTTTGATGATCATTCAAGTTGAGCAGTTGAGAACAAAGGTCTTCACCTGCAGCCGCTGATTTGCTACTCTAGACTGGACATAAGAATCATTGCCAATATGCACCCCAAGGATATCAACACCAGACGATACTATGGGAACTGCGAATCTGTTTACATTATTCTCTTTGGCTAATGGCAAATATATTTCACACTTTCTATCACAAATTTTCAGGTTGATTGTTTGAAACTCTTTCCGTAGATCAGTTAGCACTGACTCATACTGTTGACTATAGCCAACCACAAAGATGACATCCAAGTAAGCCAAAATAGTTAAATTGCTGTGCTTCTCTTGAAGCTTATTGATAACTGGGTGTACAGACAAAGCAAATAGGAATGGACCTAAGGGGTCACCTTGGTAAACCCCTTCTTCTGATGGAATAACTGACACAGATTTGCTATTGAAGTACAGCAATGAACTTGTGATTCCATACATTTGTTGGACATGAACATGAATTTGAGGAAATTGAATTATCACCTCATCCAGAAATTGTTGTCTTGAGACACTGTTGAAGGCATTCGATATATCTGTTTTAAGAATTCCCAATTCTGAATCCGACTCTAGCAGTATTTGGATGTGGTGGACTAATATTTCTGATCCTCCTTGCGTAGTTACCCCATGTTGAAGGGGAGCGGAGTAAGTTGCAAGAGCTGACTTCGACTGAAGGCAAATAATCTTTGCAGTTAATCACCTTAGTGTTTCACCTATTGCGATGGGTCTAACATCTCCGTTTCCCTTAGGAAGAGCAATCAATCTTGATGCTGTAAATAAAGGAGCTATTTTGGCAGGTAAGAGACCTTTTGCAACGTGGCAACAAGCTCCAAACAGAAGATCACAGGTGAGAATGTTTTCCAGTAGTAGACGTAGATGCTCATACCTCCAACCCGAAGGACCAGCACCCGACCCCTTGGTGCTCTTCTCAATGCCTCCAAGAAAACAGACCTTTTCAAGTCTATCTGAGGGGTGTTCACAGTAGAAAGACGTAATTCTTCTGATTAACTAGGATGTTTGGCTTTCAATTTCTCCTCAGTTTCTGGTGACGGTGGTATCAAACCATCACTTGTAAGGATTCTTGCGGCATGAGACAATTCACCACACTTGACAGATTTCAGTGCAGCTCTATACCCTTCCTCCTGATTTTGCTTGGACGACGCATCTACTTTCCGAGATTCTTTGTTTGATGACTGCAAATTCACCAATTCTTTCCAGTGAAAATGTAGGCAACGTTGATGAATAGCTTTCACGTCACGCAAACCGGATTTCCCTTTTGGGTGTGGATTCAGAATCATACGAAGAAGCAACAAAAGAAGTTTCCAACCACCTTTGTATTCTGGTTCTTCCTTGATTTTACGTAAAGGAATTAGGCAACAATCATAGAAAGTTGATTGAAGAGGAGGTACATACTGGACGGAACGCACAGTTAGGGATTGTAAAATGGCATCAATAGAGATTGAATCTAGCCACCTCCAGGCTTCCTGCTGAGCATTTGACTCTTTCTCATTGATCTCAGAAGTTTGGGTAGAACAAACAGAAGACTGAGAAGCCTGAAAATGACCGTCTACATCGACATCACTATCTCTTTGCGTGGGAGAGGCTCTTTTCACCGTTGAAGATGACGACGACGAAATGAGAGACGTGTTGCATTTAGATACATGTTAATTGAGATGACTAAACCATTGATGACATGTAGGGCACTGAACTAGATTATTTTCTCTCACAAAATGAGTGGAACATTCGCTCGAGTCGTGAGATGAACAGAAATGAGCCAAAACTCTCCGAAAAGAACCTTCGTACTTGCAATTCGGAGCAGGACAACTCACAGTAGCCATAACAACAAAACGTCTCAAGAAATGAAGAAATAGAAGAGAGACGAAAAATTCAAACCGACACCACCACATCCGAGAACAGACAGACAGACAGACAGACAGACAGATATCTGTGTAATTGTAATTGTAGTTGTGACACTTGTTGTTCATTAGCTGTTAATTTAGTTTCACCTGTATTAGCTTTGATGTACAAAATATACGAAAATTTGACTGACAGACAGACAACTCTAATTTAAAAGCTTCAAGACCTTAATGGTCTTGCTGTATTAGTGTTGCTGTAGACTTTTCTTGTGTAAATACTTGATTTAAATGGACAATATATGTATTAACAGACAGACAGACAGACAGATGGATTTCTTTGTGTAGTTTTAGAGTTATTTAGTTTAAATCATCATATACTGTAAATCCAGAAAACTTTAGTACTTATGAATTTTAGTACTTCTGCCCATGAAGTAGTTCGTATACATGTTATTTTAGTACAGGACATTGATACCGTACTGTAGCCGAATTCAAGTGCATATATCTACAAATTTTAGTATTCATGTTATTTTAGTACAACCAGGTATCTGTACAAAAATAACTAAGACTTCATGAGTACAAAAATTTCTGGATTTACAGTAGCTTGTAATAATACTGATTTATGAGAGTATATTTAAGACAGACAGACAGACAGACAAAAAGACAGGCATACAGACAGATAGATGTTACATGTTTGTTTGTTTTTTAAATCTAGTCCTAGTAAACTCTCGTAGTTATAGAACTTTATATAGTTACCTTGCTAGCATTGTATTATAGATGTATGTTTGAAATAAATGTTACCGTATTACCTCACTTTATGCTGCATGCCGGTTTAAGCTGAAATCTACTAGGGTGCCGGTATACCCCGGGGTATACCGGAATGCCGCAGTATGCGGGGTAAAAACAGGCTTTCTTGTAAAAGACGTCTACATACCTTTAATTGCTGTGTGCAATCATGCTTCCACAACAAAACACAAGCAGCAGTGTCAATGATGCAATAGAACTGCCTTAGTTCAGTACCAATATCATGTGATGAACAATACTAGGCTATATTGAAACATGCATAGTGTTCTGTAGAATCAGTCATCTTCCTCTTCCTCCTCTTCTTCACTGTCCTCTTCATCATCTGTCTGCCCTGTATGGTCTTCATCATCTGTCAGCAGGTACGAAGTGCGTTCCCAGCGCCTACACAGAGCATCCCCGCTTACACCGGCATCTCCCGCTTTATACCGGCATGCCGGTATAGGTACCAGACTCTCTCCAACCAATTTCTGGTAAGTCTCGCGTATACCGGCATGCAGCATAAAGTGAGGTAATACGGTATTTGACAGACAGACAGGCAGACAGACAGACAGACAGACAGACAGACAGACAGACAGACAGACAGACAGGCAAGCAGGCAGGCTGACAGGTTATTTTATTAGGATACAGCATCTCTACACACTACAATACATAATTTTTCAATAATTAAAAGTGCTTCATAAACATGTTCAACTATTTCAATGTGTGAAGCACTGAATCTATCTCTGCTAAGTACGTTATCCTCCATTAGTCTGTTTGTTGACAACGTAGACACTTTTCTCAAGACAGCTATACTATTGCATTTTTAGAGAGTCACAGCAAAATGTCGTCGCCAATATGACATAAACTCTGCATCTACTCTTCCTTCAATGAGACCTGCCTTTCTTCCTAGTTCATGCAGTAAGTTTTCCGCTTATGATCCCCATGTGCCAAAATGCTCAAAAACTAGCAAAACAATTTCAGGGCTAGATTCATCTTGCAAGATCTCCTTTGAATATTTGTAACATTTTTCTGATTCCTGTTTAGTTGCTGCATGTCTGCAGGCCTTTGCAGCAACGTTCACTATCTATGTCTTTCCTCCAAGGGGAAGCCAAAGAAACATTACATTCATAGTTGACACCAGAATCAATGTCGTAGAATGTAATGTCTGGTCTTCTATCAGTTTGTACGTATCTGTTTCTCGGTTCTGTTTGATGAGCAATACCCAGCTCCGTTAGGCAAACAGACCACTCAGCAACAATAGTATCATGACACCAGGCAGGACCCCATCCTTATTTACAGGTAATCAAATGAAAACCTTCTTGATCTAACTTCTGTCCACAGTCACAATGCTCAAGCAATTGACTAAATGGCAAGCTGATCCCCAATCTCATACAAGACGCTAAACAAAATTTGTTAGGTTAAAGTGCGTTCTTGTATGTTGAGGAAATAGCATCAAGCCGTAATGACCTAAGCCTGGCAGCATCCCGATTTGACTTTGTGTTTTAATGAAATATTTTGACTGTTTCTGAGATATATCCAAAGTTAAAAGCAATGTTGAAGTTTTCTAAGATAATCAATCATTTTCTCCAGAGAGTGAAATTGTGGCTTCTTGTTCCGAGTTTGACTTCGGAGGTAGTTGGGCCACCAATTCATGGAAAATCAACCCTGTTTTACTAGTTGATATATATTCATTAAGCTGGTTAGCAAAACAAAGAAATCTCTTTTGGCAGTTCATGTAGAGAGCGTGCCCAAGCAGCAAAATATGCTGCATGACAAATACTTTCAGTTGAAGTTAAACCAAATCCACCGAGATTCACTTTCAGAGTTGCTTGATATCACGATGCGTAATCCAGCTGGTTCAAGTTAAGAATGCTATGAAAACAGTCCTTTGTCAGACGATCATAAATTACTGCTGATGGTAACAAATTCTCAGGTGAAACAGTTCTAGAAAGGAAGTTCAGTTTGGGAACGTGGCAGTGTTTCAATAAAGAAGACTACAATGAGAGTCATCAAGTTCATTAATCTTTGAAGTTAAAACATTGCCTTGTGATGCTGCCTCTATGCATTGCAATTTAACATAATCAGGAGTGCCAATAAGTGCCCCAAAACATTAATAACATCTTTGCTCATGTAAACAGCTGCACTGAAATCT
>CAXXBX010000188.1:0-12500 GCA_964274945.1 Dehalococcoidia bacterium
GTCGATCACACCTTGATTTTTAATGACATCCCCAAAATCAGAAGGGGCAAATGCCTCCTCTGCCTCATTCTGGCTACGGCCCTGCATAACATAATAGCATTGTCAATATTCCATATGGTTGATAAATGTGGCTACTTTTCTGACCATTTACCATTAACAGCTTTTGTTAAAATTCCTCAAGCATATGAAATGAAAAATTTGGAGTATAGTATGTTTTATCACAAAGTCGGTTCTTTGGAACAACCACTGTGGAAACCTGCTAGTGCAGATGATGTTCATAATTATCAAGACTGTCTGTGGCAGCCATTTGCAGAAGCAAGGTTTCTTGTCTATTAGGCACGGTGTCTTTTGTTATGTATTTCTAGACACCATCATCAACAGTTGGGTGGTTATTTGTCTGAGGTAGTCTCTTTATTACTGTCAGCTGCATACCGTATATCCAGTTATTTCTGCGATTATGATATTTCTGCAAAGAAATAATGGAACACACAAATAAAATGTGTAGATATTTAGGCATATCCTTGGAGTCCCAAGAAGTCACTGTTTGGACACATGTATATACATGTGTACCAGTAACTGTCTACTTGGTTAGAACACAGAATTTAATTTGCAGTAATTAAAACTTTTGTCTAAATTCTCAAATCGCAGAAATTTAAGACTGCAGAAATAACCGGTTAACTTAAACAGTATCATGCACTGCCAGAAAGTTAAGACTGCAGAAATAACCGGTTATACAGTATCATGCACTGCCACTGAAAAATCAATGTCAAAAATTGCAGACGTACTTATGGATTGAATTTGTACGTTTGTCATTATCAGATGGCTGCACGACAATCTCGATCATTGGGTGCATGTTCGAAGACCAACCTCTGGTCCTGAGTACCAAGCATGTACATGCCATTGTTCACAGATTGCATGTGAACCCCCTGCATGAGTAATCACTCCATATGCCCTAATAGTTAAGTTAATTAACTAATACAGCTTTAATTAAATATCTTTAGTAATTAGGTAAAGTGGCACAAGTATTGTGTGAGTGTCCTTTGAGACGTTCTTGAGCAACAGATGAGGGCCATTACTGGGCCCCAAGGGTAGACATTATACATGTTTGGTATAGTAAAACATCCAGGACACTAAAACGGTTTGGCCAATGACTTTTCCAAAGAGCATATGTAGAAGTTCTCTGTGAGATTCATCTCATAAGTTTAGAATCTCTCATAATTTGTTTAAAACGAGCCTACCTTGAGATGACGTAATTGTAAGATTACGTGTATAGTGACGTCATTAGTGACATTCAGAGCTGCAAATTAAACGTGAACCCCAACCAACTTTCAATGTATGCCGCTGGAGTACGACTAGTATGCAGTAGGAAGACTAAAAAAGGACATTAACAAGATATGTATGGATGCTTTAGTCCGTCATATATTAAATGACTCTGGTTCACAATTTTGGAAGCCTGTTCAGAAGATGAAATCATTGCAGAGCTATGGAGACGTAACTTTACTGAAATATATTAATGTCTGGCACAATTGAGAATGGGCCACCCAAATGCCGTCTGACTTCGAATTTTTGATAGATGCTGAAATGGTTGAAAAGACAGTTTTTCTTTGAAAGGAAACAAAGCTTCTGGCTTTGATGGTATATGCGAAGAGCATCTGATAAATGCTCCTGGCTGTAGGTGTCATTGCTCACCTAGTGAATCCTTTCACCTGTATGCTAGCTGAAATATGGTTATCTCCCAAACTCATTGTTAGAGGGAATTATAGTCCCACTAGTGAAAGACAAACTTGCAAGCAGATCTGACATGTTCAACTGTATACAGGGATCACACTGTCCTCATTTATATGCAAGGTCTTGGAGCTTGTATTAGTTGACATGTGCAAGCAAAATTTGCAGACTAGTAATCATCAGTTTGGCTTTAATCCAAAGCATATATAGTACGACTATGTGCTCATTTCTGATTCAAGAGCCAAAAGGGGATCTCCTCATTTTGCTTGTTAATGGATGCGTCCAAAGCCTTTTACAGAGTTAATCATGATAAGTGTTTTGATGTCCTGAAAGATCGATGTCTCAATCCTGTCATTTTGCATCCTTTGGAATATTGGTAGAGTAATATGAAAGCCAGAGTTAGGTGGGGAAAGTCCTATCTAACCCATTTCCTGTGTCTAATGTTGTAAGACAAAGTGGTGTTCTCTCACCATACACTATTCTTGGTTTATGTTGACGACCTATACTAGTACAAATTAATGAGTCAGGATGTATGGGTGCAAAATCGGCAAAGTCAACGTGGGTGCAGTAGCGTATGCTGATGATTTCAGTCTTCTATCAGGCTCTTCTCATAGATTACAAAGATTGCTTGACCTATGTATGCTCTTCATATGCTGTTGAACGTCAATAGCTTTTCAATCCATCAAAAACAAAGTGCTTACGCTTGTCATTGTCTACCTATGCTGTTTCTTGATGGTAAAGAATTGGAGTTTGTAGGAAGCTGGAAACACCTGGGTCATATTATGTGTTATGATATGAGGGAGTCACTGCCTATTTGTGTCTGAAATGAAACGGTTTTGTCGTTCTTTAATTCGTTCTACCATCAGTTTAAGGGAGCTGCTTTGATAATTTTATGTCGTCTTCTGCAAGACTTTCCATCTTTGTTTTATGGATGTCAATTGTGGTGTTACTCTGACAATCAACTTCGAAAATTTTGATTGCCTGGAACGATGCTATAAGGAGAATTTGCAATGTAATAGAGGATGTCACGTCAACGCTATGATTTATGCAACGAGAATCTTGTCTCTACCTGAGATGTTGCAGAAGTGCAAGTTTCACTTCCTGTCTTCTCTTTTTCAATTTAGCAAAGAGGTTATTGCATACATTTCATCTCTTCTGAACAACTCACTGCAGTCTTTTTGTCTTTGGCAATGGGAGTTCCATTATTGTCACAAAGACACGCGAGAATTCTGTCAAAAAGTTTAATAGCTCAGGACATGGGTGCATTTGGAAACATCGTTATCGCAATTAAGCAAGGCGTGAGGCGGCAGACTTTGCATATACATTGCTGTTTGATTATGGTAAAAGTAGTAAATTGGTATTGACTCATTTTCAAGAGATTGATGGAATTTATCTGTTTGTCTATTTTTTCTATTCTTTTTGTTTTATATCTTTTTATATGTATCTTACACTATTTATATGTGTGCGAAGCAAATGTGTAAGTAATTTATACCATGTTTATGTGATATGTATATAAGTGAGCATGCAACGTACACCAGAAGTAACTTATTGCACACTTGCCGTACAATACATATATACAGTAGGTATGTACTCATGAGTGCATGGTTGCACATCACGTGACCATGGTATAACTCTTATTATCTAATCAAATCAGTTTCACTTTTCAGTGTCTACTCGAGAGCAGCTAAAGGCATGCATGGCTACTGACTGAGCTAATGATAGCTAGCTACCAAACGAAATTTTTGTCATGATTGCTAGATTTTGATGAGGAATTGTACATGCATAGCTTGCAAAACGTCTCACACGTGCATGAGCATTTAATAACCAGATGAGTAAATTGATAACTGATTGATGTGAGCTGTATGGCCCTTTTAAGTGACTGTTTGCATCTTTTGGTGTCACAAACAGGAATTTGCTCATGGAACGGCAAGGAGCTAGAGATCATTACAGAATACTGATTAACTAACCTTCTAACTTTGATAGCAACACTAGATCTATTTATTGCATGGATTTCATGCAGCTAGTGAACTGTCTGTGTAGTTATTACTCAAATTAAATATTAATTAATATGTATATCAGGATAACACAATAGCAAGATTTGAGGTTTTCATGGGAGGATTAACTTAATTTGTAGCATGCTTGCAATCAATTACACTTGCTTTGTAATTCTATTGTGTATACATACAATAATCACAATGCGAGGGTAATTACTGATGCAATTCAAAGGGAATGGTTCTAGTAGTTAAATTTTTCAGTGAATACCTATGTTACATGACGGAATATTGGAAATGTACAGATATATATATATATATATATATATATATATATATATATATATATATATAATATGCTTTTGGCAAACTGGAATCAAGATTGTGGAAACAAAGAGAAATCAAATTGCAAATGAAAGTCTGTCTACAAGGCAGTTGTTCTTCCAATCCTCCTGTACAAATGTGAGAGTTGGACACCACTGAAACAGAACATACATAAACTTGACAGCTTCCACATGTGATGCCTTCGTCGAATTTGTAAAATTCAATGGAAAGACAAAGTTCCAAATACCGAAGTGCTTTCACGATCTGATATGTGTGGCATAGAATTTTACATCATGAAGTCTCAATTTTAGTGGGCTGGGCATGTAGCACACATGCCTGATGACAGGATACCAAAGCAGTTGCTGTTTGGAGAGCTCAAACTAGGAAAGCGACGTCAGGGAAGACCACAGCTATGATTCAAAGATTTGCTGAAAGACAACCTCAAACGCTGTTCAATCAGTTCTGATAAATTTGAACATTTTACTGAAGACAGAAAGCTATGGCGTAAAAATGTGCCATCAATCATTTGATGCTATCAAGGATCAGTGCTATTCAAACAAAACAACAGAAGAGTAAAAATTGTGATGTATCTACCATTAGAACTCTTCCAACTTTGGGTCTAACTTGTTCTACATGTACCAAAGTGTTTCCTTCAAAAGCTGGATTACTATCACGTCAAAGAAGCAAGAGACAGTAATCGTCATCACTGACTCAGTGGACATACCATTATCATATCATATATACTCTGTGTGTGTGTGTGTGTGTGTGTGTGTGTGTGTGTGTGTGTGTGTGTGTGTGTGTGTGTGTGTGTGTGTGTGTGTGTACATATATATATATATATATATATATATATATATATATATATATATATATATATATATATATATATATATATATTCAGCATATATTTAACAGACTAACGGCGACCCAGTAGAGTCACCTTATTCTAGAACACCGTAATTGAAGCAGCTAAAGCTAATTTTTCTAAAATCAACTGTGCATTGTATTTCCATAATCTGCATGGCAATTGCTCATGCAAGTTGCAAAGAGTTTTGCTAAGAGTTTGTCCATTAAGCAAAGACGATCTTTTTGCAATAAATTTGATGACTTCCAGGCTGCTGTGAGTTGACCATACTCCATTTCCACCACCAATGGGTAGAAAAGACCTCCTACTGCTGTTACGTTGTCGTCGTGTCTGTTGCCCTTTCTTATTCACCAAACTTGGCAGCTGCACAGCTTCATTTGCAGCATTGATTATCTGAGAAGGATTGAAGGAGTTCCTTATGGACACATCAAGTATGCAGGTCTGCCCTGAGTAAAGTTGGGTGGCAAATGTTCCTCGGTCTGTCAAAGGACTGATATATATATATATATATATATATATATATATATATATATATATATATATACATATACATATATATGATTTAGACAAGTTTGAAATCATGCTTGCCAGTTGGTAATCATAGCCTAACACAATTGCGACTGTTTAGCATCAGCTTTATTACAGTTCTGCATCTGGTGGTTGTAGAGGGCAACCATGCAAACATGATGCAGCAAAAAAGTATATTTGTTATTGGTAGCACTTCAACGGGATACAGTACTGGAGACGCAGTTGGAACAGAGCATTCAGGGCAGTAATCCACCTCAAGAATTTTTTAGCAATTGGCTTTATAATAATAATAATATAATAATATTTATTTCTATTGCATCACACACAGTAATGCATTTAGGCGATGACTTGGGCAATGTAAGCAGCTAGACGTTTGCCTGCTGACATCAACATTACTATTGACTAAGTCAATGTAATCAAAATGAATGTGTTCACATACAAACCACCAGGCACTCAATCTGTTTAGATTGTTTACCTTTGATGTATTGATGCAGCGATTAATTAATATAGGTTATGTCAATAGGTATTATTTGAATCTTAGAATTTCTTCAGGAGCAAGAAAATGTTACTACAGGCATCTGACCATTTTTCAGACTTCTTGATCAGAAATCAGTCAATTCAATCGTGTAACTAACTCATAGCCATTTATAATTTCCCAATATCAGACAATCTCTTATCTTAATTAATTTAATATGTGGCTGTTGTCCATTTGTCTGTCAGTTCACCCTTTTGTTTGTATGTATGTATGTTGGTCCATCCATTTGTTCTCTGTCTCATCATTTGTTTATTTGTAAGTCCGCTGATTTGTCTGCCTTTTGTCTGTTTGTTTATCTGTCTGTCTGTTTGCAAATGATATAGTGAAATTACTTGTCGTGCAACTGTGTTTTGCAGGTTTAAGCCTGCAAGTCAGACAAAGTCTGCCTACAAGGTGCAAGTTTGATTTTATGCTTCACTAATTAATTGCTACTTCATTGTGAGAAAGTGATGGACTTTGATGACGGCCAGAAGTAAAAGTTCAAAACTTTTTCAACAGACAATTAAATGATATTTACTACACATTTTATCTGAACAGTACACGTATAGTTCATGACTCAAATAATGTGACTTGTATTACAATGCTAGCTATAGACAGATTAATCAATGATCAACATACATTCTCTGTTAGTACTGACAACAAGCCGCTGCATGTGTTCAATCAGGGATGCAATCACTATGGCAATGGTGCCATTTCTGCATGGCACTGGAAGATTGAGAAGTATAGGTAGACTACAGGCCTGGGTAGACTACGTATATATACGTGCATGTGAACTTGTGAGTCAATTTTGTAACACAAAGTCACTTAAATTTATGCCACCAAACTAGCTGTTAATAATTATTAATTTGCAGTAAACTATAGCTTACACAACAGTTTTTTTTGAACACACAATAACCAATTCTTACTTTGGCCACTGATAGTGATACCTCTCCAATGGCCCCAACCTGTTACATCACGACAATGACTCGTATACTACACAATATTGTATGATGACACTAGTTAAATGAAAGCATGGGGGCATGTAAATGTTTCGGTGTGCACTTCTTACACCCAGAAGTCCTTCTTGTCTTTAAAATTATATCAAATTACATCACATGCACTTGTGCCATGCTATATCTTGAGGCCTTCTGAAGTAGGGATCTAACACAAGTGTTAATTGCAGACATAAAATACTATCTGTTGCTCAGCTGACTGCTTGTATTGAAAGTCACATTGATAAAAGGTTTAATAGTGCAGGCATTACTCCATAAGGAGCGATCTCTGGCTATCTTAGACAAGTTCTTTTCATGCAATGTGGAAGCGTTTAATTCATGTCCGACTTAACCAGCCACTAACAGCTTAGTTGGTTTCTGGATACTCATTGTCAGTCCTCATTCTTCTGTCACCTTATCAAGAGTATGAGCTGCCTCTTCTATGCCTGCATGCTCTTGTCGTGATTACTACAGCAGCAGCATCTGCAAACAAACGTTCAGCGGCACACGCACACACACACACACACACACACACACACACACACACACACACACACTGCGCACCGAGGCATGACAATATCATAGGTATGCTTTGCTACTGAGAAAATGCAAGTGCAGTCTGTGGGCTACCTTAATTTGTATTTGACCAAGATCAAACGTGTTCATCTGTCAAGCGATCTCTAGCTTACAATTGAGCGTTACAGGTAGTTTGCTTCAATAAATATTAATTAGTTGATGATCAAGAATAATAGGCTGGAACACGACAGGCATAAATAAAGAGCAATTGCATATACCTATATAGATGCTATTTTTCCACCGAAAGTATACATCTATCTATGACGGAAAGAAGGGGCTGCTACCTGATGAATGATGTCTGTGACTCGCACTGTGTGTGTGTGTGTGTGTGTGTGTGTGTGTGTGTGTGTGTGTGTGTGTGCGTGCGTGCGTGGCGTTTGTGTGTTTGCGAGTTATACAGCTTTAGAAACTGCTCAATACATTGAAGCAGTTGCTGTTTGAAGAGCTCAAACAAGGAAAGCGATGTACGTCAAGGAAGCTAGACCACGGTACTGCTATGATTCAAAAGATTTGCTGAAAGACAACCTCAAACGCTGTTCGATCAATCGATCCTGCAGGATAACTTTGAGCATTTCACTGAAGACAGAAGGCTAGGGCGTAAAATTTACCATCAATCGCTGGCATGATTTGAGTGATCAATTAATTTAGAGATATTTAGTGTTATTCAAACAAAACGACAGAAGTGTATAATCATGATGTACCTACCATTAGAACTCTTCCAACTTTGGGTCTAACTTGTCCTACGTGTCTTTCAAAAGCTGGATTACTATCACATCAAAGAAGCAACTGATAAAGAGAGCTGTCTGTCTGTCTGACTGTTTGTCCGTCTGTCTACCTCTCTGTCTGTCTGTCTGTTTGTCTGTCTGTCTGTCTGTCTGTCTGAAAATAAATTATACCTATCTGTCTGTCTGTTTGTCTGTCTACTATCAGTGTTTGTGAACTACTAGTAAACTAAACTCAAAACAACACTTGAAGGAACTAATAACTCTAAAAACTCTAAAAGCAGTTGTTTACTACATGCAAAGCCCTCATGCAGTGTCAGCTAGTGGCTAAAGTATTGAGTGGCATAAAAGTCACTAGATATATTTTTCATATTTCAATTAGGATACAATAGCAAATGGCTAACTACGTTTGTCCTATCACAATAAAAGCAAGAGAAAACAACTAACAACTAACTACAATATATATTTAACTACTAATTTTGGTTAAATAGGGATCATGTGATTCCTTCTCTATAGAACATTTACGAGTCTGGGCACTTGGCCTGTCCCGACAAGGCATTACTGATTTTCTTCAGAAGTAAATTGGCCGTCTGTCTGTCTTCATTTATTTCAATACATTTTAAGCACAATTACAACACTAAATATACACTAATCCTTGTGTCTGTCTCAAACCTAAAAGGCTAAAACCACCTATTCCATTTACATCAAACGCAGAATCTTAATTAACTACCATAAACTACATCTAAACTGTATGTAATTAACTAACTAGTGCACGCTACATTGTACATCCAAATGTTCACCCATGACCCCATCTCCCGACCTCCTAGCTGTTGCCCTCTTCAATTTTCCTAGTATCACTCCAGCATTAGCTTACTGCACAATTACAGCTATACGTTTCCTCCAGTAGCAGACAAACTCAGAATGATTTTTCTTTTCTTTACAGTCCCTTGCTCTGGACGCAAGAGTGTATTCAAATACCTTTCTGCTTCTTGCCCCCATCTCCCAAAATGTTCAAAGACTAACGGGACGAGTGTTGGGCTAGTAGTACCTCCACCGGACAGGGCTAGCTTAGCATATTTCTTCATCTTTCGCTCCTCCCTTAAGCTTGCTGAAGCCGCGAATTCATTTTCTTCTGCCGATTTTGATGAGACTTCAGAGCTCCACAGACGAGCAAAGGCAACGTCTTAAGTCAACGTTTCATCCCCCATCAGTGCAAACACCACGATATTGGGTCTGCAATATCATTGTTTGTATATCTGTCTCTTGGTTCTTTTCTGTGGTCTGTCTGTTTGTCTGTCACATATCTCTTCAAACATTGAACTATATTCTACACCATCTAACCAAAGCAACTAAATACTACAGTCTGTCTGTCTGGCTGTCAATTTCATTTATTGAAACACAAACTCTACACTACACGCGCATTTCAAACACTAAATGCAAACAAGCTACTGAGTTCAGCTTTAGTCTAATGCAAGCTACTGTTTGATAGGCTCTATCGTATATGTTCTCATCTACTTCTCCAGGAAAACACGATATATCAATTCAGCTTGTGGAGGTTGACTTTACCGTTACATAGTTGTAACATTATTGAGAATTTTTCCTCCACAAACCTCTAAAGTCAGCTTCAATTGTATAGCCTTCAATGTATTTAGATCTTCTGGCTAGTTTGTCTAAATATTGGTACCTTCTGATCCAAAATGTTCAAATACCAGAGGAGTGAACTTGAGACTTGATGTATTGCCGGCAAGTTGTTGTCTGTCTGTCTGTCTGTCTGTCTGTCTGTCAAATTTTCATATATTTTTATACATCAAAGCTAATACAGGTGAAACTAAAGTAACAGCTAATGAACAACAAGTGTCACAACTACAATTACAATTACACAAATAACAATTAGCATTAAAAAGCTCTGTCTGTCTGTCAATTTCATTCATTGAAACACAAACTCTACGTTACATTTCTAACACTAAATACAAGCAATCTACTGAGTTTAGCTTTAGTTTAATGCAAACTACTTTGATAGTCTCTATGGTGTATGTTCTCATCTACTTCTCCAGGGAAGACACGTGTCAGCTTGTGGAGGATGACTTTAGCTTACGTTACATCGTTGTAATATTATTGAGAATTTTTCCTCCAAAAACCTCTAGAGTCAGCTTCATTTGTATAGCCTTCAATGTCTCTTGATCTGCTGACTAGTTTGTTTAAATAGTTGGTAGCTTTTGATCCCCAAGTTCCAAAATGTTTAAATACCAGAGGAGTGAAATTGAGGCTTGTTGTATTGCCAGCAAATTGTTGTTTTTCGTATTTGATCATCTTCTTTTCCTCCCTTCTTGCTGCAGCAAAACCTTCCTCTAAAGCTGCCTGCTTTAAACTGTCTTGGCTGAAAGGATGAGCCATAGCTACATCAAGGTCATAGCTACACCCACAGTCATACACAACTATGTCTGGTCTATTCTCATTTCCAGAGTAACGATGTCGAGGTTCTTTTTCGTGAGGAATCTTTAATTCATGTAGACAAGTGCTCCATGCATTTACAATTTCATCGTGTGACACACAGGCCCACCTCCATGTTTGCATGTAAGATGATATTCATCTGCCAACTTGCCACATTCACACTGGATGTTCCAGTTGACAAAAAGTGCAGGTATGTCCAATCTCAGAGATGCTGCCAAACAAAATTCGTCGAGTTTCAGTGCAAGAATCTCTTCAGTAGGAATGGCTTAATTAATTCCAGCCATGACCCAGCTCCCTTTCCTCCGTCTGTCCGTCTGTCTGTCTGTCTGTCTGTCTGTCTGTCTGTCTGTCTGTCTGTCTGTCTGTCTGTCTGTCTGTCTGTCTGTCTGTCTGTCTGTCTGTCTGTCTGTCTGTCTGTCTGTCTGCCTGCCTGCCTGTCTGTCTGTGTATATTTGTATGTAAGAGAAGATCTCCAAGAAAGGCGAGTCGCAGCGTCCCGAATTTTTGCTCGCGCACACTGAATCCATGCAACTCGACAGTAAGATTGTCGTCGTCTCGGACTTCTCTCGGGAAGACGCGATTTCCTGCCGATCCAACCCGCACCTCCTCACGCGCTCGAATTTCTCTGAAACGGCGCATCGGATCTCCACCGAATTTAAACTGCTCGTTCCTGACCTCGCACGGTACGCACGAAGCGTGTCGCCTATTTGTCAGAGACGTCGAAAAATGGCAAGATATTTTTAGTATATCCGGGTCTTGGTCGCCCGTGTACGCGCGTCGAAGAGCTGCAGGTATGTCTTCGAAGTGACGACGTCCAATGGCTTTAGAGTACGTGTACGGTGGCCGAAAAGTACGTACTGATATCAATGAAAATTAATAGAAATTGCGATGAGTTACCATGATCACTCACATGAGTACCTGAGTGTTTGGAGAACAAAGAGTGAGATAATTTAAGACGGAAAACTCGCTGCTAATTTCTCGAAATGGGACCCTTGGTCATAACATTTGTACAGGGACTATTTGGTCGCCTGGACTATTTGGTCGCGGGCAATTATCTCGCTCCTATTTGGTTCCCGAAACCGTTTAACTAGGGCTTATTTGGTTTCGACCACCTGCAGGGACTATTTGGTCGCGTGGACTATTTGGTTTCGCATTTATTGCGCCTCGAATCGGCACTCTCCAACTCTTACAGCTGTACGAGACGGACGCGAACGACGTGACGATGGCCATGATAATTTTCACGCGTCTCCCAGACGTCTCGATGAGCCGAAATCGAGTGCGACCTGCTTCTTCTTCGTTTGTATTTGGCTTCATATGAATACCCAAGTCATCACGACATTGGCGATCGCAATTTTGCGTGTCTGACGTTTCGTTTTGAGGCAAATCTCGGCTCGTCTGGTAGCGGGCGTGTCTAAAGTAGGCGGAGTAAGAATGTCTTGTAGGTTACAAGGTAAACAAACATCTGTGTGTTGTTGCACTAGCGAGGACGACTACAGTTGTAGATATAACACAACTTTTGCAAAGTGGAAAGTCGCTTGACAGCGGACTAGAACGTTTGTATATTACACTAAATTCGCTAGAGTACAATATTCGTCTAGCCTCGGAACTTCAGTTACTAGTAGTTAGACTATTCCCTCGCACTCTAGAAAACTACATTATACTCTGCAACGCCAAGTTTGGTTGGATGCGTATACTTTCAGGAACGCTTCTCTCAGGATACTGATAACGCCATAAAGTGAGAAACATGAGAAGTGGTACAAAGTTTCAATGGAATATTATCACCGATCTATCTAGAATTCAAAGCAAAAACCT
>CAXXBX010000189.1:0-5048 GCA_964274945.1 Dehalococcoidia bacterium
CAAACACATCGCTACTGTATAATGTGTTACTTTCAGTGTTATTTATTTTTGGTAAATTCGGTGTGACATTTCTTTACCTAAAATTTTCTAAGCACTGTACTCCACGTGCAGAAAGCACAGATAGAATAGAAGTAACCTGGATACTTCACAGACTCCCGAAAGATTTGCGCACAGCAATGAAAACCGCCTGCTCAGAGAAACAACGAGCCTACCCAGAGCAACCCACAAACGCAAGAACCAAGGTGCACCATGTTCATGACGCTAAGTAGCGGGCAAGGGATACTAGATCACACATGACACCCAAATCTCTTCCTACTTCTGCCACACAAAATCTGTGCCTCGTATTATCGAAATTATGATTTTAACTATAAGGACCCAAAATGAATCAAAGGGCCAACCTCTATCAAAGTATATTTATTCCCGTCAATTAGTTTACAATTCATTGTCACGAGACAAGTTACATGATATTGTATGCCAAGATTGTTGAATATCACCTTTTGCAACTAGTACATTATGTTCAATTAATCTTCTGCAAACGTTGAAGTTCTCAACACTTCCTCTGACTGCAGTCCCTTTCAAATAGAGCTTGTGTACAGCCGAAAAAATTAAAACATTTCTTTGTAGGCCATAACCTTACAAAAGAATTATAGTACATCAGTGAGTCACAAATGCAATCTAAATTTGAGTTCATCTACATCTGATCAGATCATCTGATTCATTTTGTAGTCTATTGTAAATACAGTTTTCTCAAGAGCAAGTTAAAACTGATAGAAACTGATGAAACAACAATAGAACAGTTATTTTTTCATCTCATGGCAAGAATATACATGACAAGTGTAATACATTGCGTGGTAATTGACACCTGCATGACTAGACCAGTAAATGTGACTGCCCGGATGGTTCCGTCAATTGCTAGCTATTGAGTCATTCTTTGTGTTCTTATTTGTAGTTCACACATTGAGTTTACCAGTGGTGCCTATTAGACTGGTAGTAGAGGGTGGTTGTGTCGATGACTGTATCATGGCAGAGCATCCCATTAATTTTCCTGTAATGTTTTCTTCAGGAGACGTACGTGAATGGTTTCTAAGGTTCGAAATATGCAGCAAGGCCAACAAGTGGAGCAAGAAAACAATGTCACTCAAGTTGCCTACGTTATTGGAAGGTGAGGCTCTTGTGGCTAGGGTGGAATTGTCAGAAAATGTTCAAGAAAATTATGACGCTATGAAACAGCACCTCCTTACTAGGCTGAAGACTGTAGAGTTTGTGTCTTTGGACAGGTTTCACCGACGTGTGTTAGAGCCGGAGGAATTGCCTACAATGTATCTATATCAGTTACGGAAACTGTTGGATCAAGCTATGCCAAACATGGATGACACGGTTAGAGAGACGTTGCTGTTGCACCAATTTTTTGTCGGATTGCCAATACCAATAAGCTGGCAACTTCGAGCAGTCAGGGAAACTTGAGAATTAAATTCCGTCATGGATCGAGCAAGACTACTGATGACAATCGAGGAGCAATGTTCGAAGACTGCGGCTGTCTGTGATAAGAAGGCTGGTACAAATAAATTGCAACAGCTAAAAACAAGTTGAGAATTATCAGAACAGGCTGCACTCCTGAATGCAGTAGACCGCAAACAAGCTAAGTCTTCGAGAATTAGATGCTTAAACTGCAATAAAATCGGTCACACACAAAACAAATGTCCAGAACGGTCTCTGAGTAAGGAAAGTTAACGAGGCTATTCTTGCGGTCAAATAGGTCATTACGCTAGAGACTGTCGTCAGGGAAACAGTCGAGGAGCTTCTGCAAGGGCCGTTAGTCGCTCCCTAGGGCAATGGTAGGCCCTGAGTGCATTGTTGTGGTTGCTGTAAAGTCTGAAGCAGCCACTATTATGGGATATGTGGAAGGTGTTGCTACAACTATGATGTTAGACTCGAGATTTTCTGTTTCTCTGTTTCAAAAAGATTTGCTTCGGAGGTATCAAAATTTGTGAAGATACGGCCTAGTTTACAACGATGACGTTTGACAGCTTCTGGAGATGAGATTCCTATTAGGGACTCTGTTTCTGTTGTGGTGCAGCTGGACAAAGAGAGAATAAGCCATGACTTTGTGGTTGTTGATAAGCTCATTGTTCCGGTGATTCTTGGTGTTGACTTTTTGCAGGGAATGGTTTAACTCTTGACTTCTCATCAACACCTCTCAAGGTAGGAAGTCAAAACTGTCAGGCAGCGGCCTGCATTTCCCTAGAGGCAAGGATGTCAGGGGTACCACTCTTGCTCCATCCTCAACAAAATAACAAAAATTGTGTGTCTGTATTAGTGGATGGTGATGATTGTGAATCGGATGTGGTTGATGACTGCACAATACCATCCTTTGTTGATGTAGTATATACATCCGGGAAATTGCATTGTGTGAGTCCAGTCATTTGATCGGCATTTAGGACTAGCCAGTCATTCTTGAAATAGATTGCCTTGAGTAAACAGTAAGACCAGTGGAGCGCGTGCTTAGGACGCAGTTACTTGTGACATCTGGCGACGAGGATGGCGGCAGTATTCGGACAAATAGCGGAGTTCAACGAATCAAAGGAGGAATGGCCACTTTATGCAGAAAGGTTAGAACAATACTTCGCAGCAAATGGCGTGGACGACGCGGCTAGACAAAGAGCTATTCTATTAAGCGTGATTGGAGCTCGTACTTATCAAACTCTACAAAGTTTAGTGGCTCCGCTGAAGCCTAAAGAGAAGTCAGTTGACGAAATACTACAGACGTTGTCAGAACATTT
Source organism: Dehalococcoidia bacterium (assembly GCA_964274945.1). Classification (GTDB taxonomy): domain Bacteria; phylum Chloroflexota; class Dehalococcoidia; order Lucifugimonadales; family Lucifugimonadaceae; genus CAXXBX01. The sequence continues at coordinate 2,781 of CAXXBX010000189.1, forward strand.
TGACTCGAAGCCATCAGTAATAGTACAACGATTTAGATTTAACAGTCAATCGCGTCAGGAAGGTAAGTTGGTCGCTAAATTCACGGCAGAACTGCAGCGACTCAGTGAACATTGCAAATTCGGGGCGGTGCTTAGTGATATGCTACGAGACAGACTAGTCGTAGGTATAATGAATGACTGTATACAGCGACGGCTGTTGGCAGAAAAAGAGCTGACATTCAAGAGGGCGTATGACTTAGCAATTGCACACAAAACAGCTGAAAAGAATACCACAGAGTTACAACAGAAGGAAGCAAGTAGTGCGCCTGGCAACCCAGAAGGAGAGTCCGTACACCAGTTACAGAAACAGCCTGTACACCAGTTACAGAGGCAACGAGTACCCAAAGCAGGTAACAGGCTGACTGACAAGATATCCGAGTGTTGTTATCGCTGTGGTAAACAGGAACACAAACAGTTCGAGTGCTGGTTCAAGGATGTCAAATGTTTTGGTTGCGGCAAAATTGGGCATGCGAAGGTTGTTTGTTGCACAGTGAGAAAAATGGCTCAGAAAGGGGACAGTGGTAGCAGCACATACAAAATCGGCTATGAGGAGGCGCAGTCAGATACAAATGAGAATGAGGAGGTTGAGTGGCTTAATGGCAATATTCACACGTTGCACAAGGGAAAGGAGAAGCCTATGAAGACAACGTTGACTGTACAAGGACAGCCACTCAAGATGGAAATAGACACGGGAGCGAGTGACAGTATTGTGAGCAAAACAACATGGAAGTCAGTCTGGAAGAAAGGTGAAGCACCATTGAAGGTTACAAATAAGACACTGAAGACATATACTGGTGAGCCGGTACCTGTATGTGGAAAGTTGGAAGTGTGGGTAGACACTCCGGATGGACACCGATTGTCTCTCCCGCTTGTGATAGTGGCAGGGTCTGGCCCGAGTTTATTGGGAAGAGACTGGATTCGACAAGTACAAATTGATTGGGGAAGAGTTCATCTTTTGGAGGCAAACCCTCACCAAGGAAAAGTGGAAGGGTTATTGTTATTACACAGTGAAGTGTTCAGTGATAGGCTAGGCAGATTGCAAGGTGTAAAAGTGAAATTGCCAGTGACAGAAACGACAAGTCCCAAGTTTTACCGACCAAGACAAGTACCGTATGCTTTGAGAGAGAAGATAGAGGAAGAATTGTTCGATCTCACAAAAGCCGGAATTATTGAGCCAATTCACTATTCGGAGTGGGCGGCTCCCATAGTTCCAGTTTTGAAAAGCAATGGAAAGGTCAGAATCTGTGGAGACTATTGGTTGACAGTGAATCAAGTGTCGAAATGCGATACTTATCCCATTCCATGCATTGAAGACTTGTTTGCTTGAATATCAGGAGGACAGAAGTTTACAACTCTGGATCTGGATAGAGCATATCAACAGCTTGTACTTGATGAGGAATCACGTAAGTATGTAGTCATCAATACCCACCAAGGATTATTTCAGTATAATAGACTACCGTTTGGTGTTTCATCTGCTCCTGGTATCTTTCAAGAACGATGGAAACTCTGTTGCAAGCAATTCCAGAAGTAGTGGTCTACTTAGATGACATACTAATAACAGGAAGAAACGAACAAGAGCATTTGTCTAACTTAGATAAAGTATTGACAAAATTGGAAGAGGCTGGACTAAGGCTGAATAAAGACAAATGCCGGTTCATGCAAGCTGAAGTAGTGTATTTGGGACATGTCATTGACAGGACAGGTTTACATCCGGACAAGGGACAAATCCAGGCAATTACGGAAGCACCCAGACCACAAAACGTTACAGAATTGAAAGCGTACCTAGGATTGCTATCTTATTATGGCAAATTCTTACAGAATATATCAACAGTTCTAGCTCCACTACATAGATTGTTACGAAAAGGAGTGAAGTGGAACTGGTCATGTGAACAAGAACGAGCTTATCGCCAATCAAAACAACTGTTAGTGTCAGCCAAAGTGTTAGCACATTTCGACCCACAACAAGAGTCCGTCGTAACTTGTGATGCTTCGTCGTACGGTTTAGGTGCTGTATTGGCTCAGAGAGGGAAGGACGGCAAAGAACACCCAGTAGCATTTGCATCGAGAACATTGACGAAAGCGGAGAGGAATTATTCACAGGTGGAAAGAGAAGCATTGGCAGTAATTTTTGGTCTACAAAGGTTTCACCAATATCTATTTGGTAGAGAGTTTGTGCTAGTGTCAGACCATAAACCACTGGTAGGATTGTTTGGGGAAAATACGTCTCTC
>CAXXBX010000190.1:0-6124 GCA_964274945.1 Dehalococcoidia bacterium
GAAGAAGGTAACACCATTAGGTATTGTCTGTTGAAAATGTGTGTAACAACCTGCTGTTGAAGGCCAAACTGAATATGTGATTGCAACAACAAAACTCATCAATGGCTCTAACTGGCTTCAAACAATGATAGATTAATTGTAACGATTAGCTGTTGTCTCTCTCTATGAAACAGCAATTGAATAACAACATGGATACATAGGCTACGTCTGACTACTGACTTTGCGAAGAGTTTGTTGCATGTTTCTTGATTATTTATTGTCTATGAGTTGCTCATCTGCTCCTTCTTCGACCTTCAACACTTGAGAGTCAGGCTTGTGTAATAGGACAGCGAAGAGCGACAGAAGGACAGCAACAGAAAATGAAAGAATGCTGGCATACAGGCTTCGACGTTCAGATCGCTGTCTGAACGCAGGGGTTGCATTGACTGTTGGTAATGGGTCCAATTTGTGCAAAATACTTGGTGTAAGTGATAAAACAGGTGTTTTTTTATTGGCACTTGGTGAAGATTTAGCAGCACACGATTCTCCTTTATTCTTGCTCTCTCCACTGAATACTAGAACCTTTGCAGAATTACATTCACAGGACACAGGATAGGCGTTTAGGTCGTTGAATGTCCTGTACCACAGACACTACAGTTTACTAATTACAGAGACACTGGGTGCAATTTTACACCTACTTTGTGTTGTTTTCTGATTGCAATATAAGACAGACTGAACATTTCGTTCTGCCCTGACAATCATCATCTGTGAAGACAACAATTCACAACCTGTCTAGCCAACAATATGATAAATAGATAACACAACAATGGTGATGACACCTTAGTCTCACATAGGCAGTTGTAATAACATAAATATATGAATTCGCACAGTGTTGCCACCCAGTGCAAAATCAAACACAACTTGACAAGCACCCATGCCCAAGTAAGTGCCCCTTCTTGTTCTCCACCATCTGCAGTAATTTGGCAAAGGCTAGATCTGGGTATATAAATAAGCTTATTTGTTTTGAGATGTGCTATTTGGGGGGAAGGCATCAGGGAGGGGAAGAGGGATGTTCAACAGGTGTGTCTGGTTTCACAAGTGCATGCACCATTAATAGTTCTTCAGGCTGCGTGTTGGTAACACTGCATTTGATTTAAATTTTAACTAAAGATATCCTTTCTTTAAGTCAATAAATGCCTCTGCCTGAGCAGGTGCCTGGGGCGCTTACTCAGGTTCAAGTCAGCTTATATATTTGATGTAATAATAGCCCTGACACTTATTCAGACATTTACAGTACATGAGAATATTAAACAGAACTCCGATCCCCTTGTCAGAAGTATGAAGATCAGACTGTTTCATGGTACGAAATTTGTACGTTTACTATCTGGTTACAATACTTACACCCAATGATGACAGATATGTTTGTGCTGTTACCAACAATAGCATTACACACTGTAATACATCAGATCATATTATAATCATATTGACTCCTGTGTCTATTCATCATATACCGCTGCTGTTGCGTTCGCAGATGTGAGACATATTCAACCGTGTATAGTAGTGCTTGTCTTCGTGGTGTTTAGATTTATCAGATTCAACTGGAAATGTAACTTTCCACTCTGTGGACATTCGTATTGCGGTCTTGTCTTTACAGATTGTGGAAATCTGATGCTGAGTTGGCTCCTTGGTTCCGGTTTGTGTATAAAGACAAATTGTATTTTGAGGGTCAGACAAGATTCCTAGATGTTTATTCCATTCCTGTAATTATTAAACAAAAATGTACTGTTAACAATGATAATAGTCCAAACGGTTACTTAGTGATGGGTAGCCTTGCTACATACAACTGAAAGCATGTACACAAAGACATCTTTGCAAGTAGTAAGCCTCCTCAAATAGTTACTGAAGGATTCGGTTAATACAAACTGGTGCGATCAAGACATGAAAGACTTGCATGTACTGTCATTTAGACAGTACGAATGTACTTTCTTCCTGTCATTTACAGTGATATGGTATCTTTTCATAGGGGCGTCATTACATACATTGATGGTCCTCACTGAGTATGTACACTGTATGTGAGGACCGGACCATCAATGTCCCTCAGAGGCGTAGCTGGGGATCATACTTCCATACTAGTACGACCCCCTTCTCATTCCTATGTGATCTCTATACAATATAGGGTCTACCAGATGTTTTCTAAGGGTGCGTTCGAATACTAGTTCCAGTTCTAGAACTGGTACTGCCAGAACTGTTGGAACTCTTGCTAGCAAAGGAACGCTTAGAACTGTCAGCAAGTTGAGCATGCACAAAGGCTCATACTTTCGGTCAGTGTCAATAAGAGTATATAGAGTGGTGTTTCTACTTCACTTGTTGTAGTCTGTTTGAACATCAGCAGTGCTTTTGCTTTTGATTTTTTGAAGCTGCTCGCCAAGAAGGTCACTGTAATCAGTTCCAAATGTCGTTTCTTCTGGTGTTTGCCAAGTCGATGGTCGCCACAAGTGCATTGAAGGTCCACAACGGTCTCAACATCTGTACCCGCCATTTTACTTTGATAACCTCCAGGAATTGTTGCATTTAGGGCGTGACAGTTCCAACAATTCCAGCTCACTATCCAGTTCTAGAACTAGAATCCAAACGCACCGTAAGTGTTGACCTTGTCTGGCACTGCTTGTGGGGTAAGCAATCTGGGCAGCCGTGACATAAACATTCAGGGTGCACTTTTTTGATTTCCAAGTGATTTAACTTAATTAAGTGGTTAGTTGGTGATTACAGTAGTTTGTTTGGTAGAACGAACACTTTACGAAAACCTCCAGACATGAGGGCTGGAGGCTGTTGCTTTTGGTGCTAAGCACAAAACCTGTAAAAATTGAAACTGTGAATTTGTTGTGTATTAATCAGTTTATTTTGTCAATATTTTGCCACTGATTGGAGACCATAGCCCGTGGCCTCAGTGCTATTTATGTTTATGTATATACTACATGTCACACACACACACACACACACACACACACACACACACACACACACACACACACACACACACACACACACACACACACACACACACACACACACACACACACACACACACACACACACAGCAAAGCAAGCCTAAGAGTGCGTCACCACAACTACTATCACTACCGAAAATGACTGAACTACGAAGTACGGTACTGACTCTGGCTGCTCCATCATCCTTCAGATCTTTTCCATGCATGACAGAAAAACGAATGTAGAGGAAAGCGAATCCCAATGCATACCAACTCACTATAAACAGGACACGAGGTGGATTACTAGACACAGCGCCATAGGCTTGTTCTCCAAGGCCCATTTTCGCTCCCTCGTTGACAACAATTATTCCTTGGAAATCCAAGGTCCGTCTGCGCAGACTTCACACCTACTACACTAGGACACAGCAAAATGAGAAGTGAATTGAATTTGAATTCGTCTTGAATTTCCCTTGTGCAGTGTAGGTATGCCATGTGCACATGGCTGTGTACATACAATGGTTATAGTGTACATTGTGGATGACAAAGTCAATCTAGCTCTAGGTGATAAAGTCAGCTATACAACAAGCCATAGGCATCCTACCCAAAAGTAAGATCAAGTTTTCTTCTTTATAGCTATTAACTGCTTCAATTCGTGCAGTAAATTATACAAAGATAGTTATAACGTACAAACCCACACAGAAGTCTTTCTATACTACAGTAGTAGTATATCAGAGCCCGGGATAGCAGATGAGAAGACACCTAATGATTATTATAAAGAATCAATTACTAGGAGTTGGAATCATCTCTACTGGTGCTGATGTGAGAATGCCAACGAGTTCCAGTGGCCGAGAGAGACGATGGCATGTAGGCCAACTGAATAGGAGTTGTACTGCACAGGTTAGTTCCTGTAATAGGCGATTCTACAAATAAAATTTGTTGCTCATTTGATGTGGTCTGGGGCGTTGTATTTACTCCTTCTTCGTCAACAGATTCCTCTGTAGGTTCAGTTGATTGTTTTACTACTGACTGTTGGAAAAAATCATTGACGACTTCTTGACCAATTTCATTCTTGAGCAATCTTAAGTGCTCCTGTTTCATACGCTTCTGTCTTCTCAACTGGTTCGTTTCCAGTTCAAAGTCTCGATCTTTCTTCTTCAATTGCTAACACAAAGTCACAATTGCAAAAAATAACCGACGACCAGTGCGACCACCCACTTACTTCAATACACAAAATAGCAGCCTTCAAGACACTCAGATTTGAAGTCTTTTTGTCTTCTAATCCGGGAAGTTGTCTTCTCAGATCTTCGAAGCAGATCTTGAGGTGAGCTCGCCTGCACACCGCATAGTTGCAAGGTGATGTGGGACGACCAACCACAGTAACTGATTTAGATCACCTGTTCTTTTCAAGCATGTTATGAACTTCTCGCGTAGCGCCGGCACTACGAACAAGAGCCACGAAATCAACATGTCTCCACAATAATGAGGGCAAGCACGTGGTCTGCAACGAGGTCGACCGCGTGTTGCGACTCACCCAGACACACGACTCGTTCGCTTGCTACGACTTATCTCGGCCTGCGATTCGCCGGTAATAAGCGTTTTACCGTCCACCAACTCTCCAGCTCGAACGTCCGACGAGCACGTGGTCGACGGCTCCATTGTCGCACTAGACGCTGCAATGGCGCGAAATTAGCGCCGCCACGAATTTAAACTGGATGAGGGACAGGCAGGCCGCGGCACCCACCGTCTAATTCTTCTACGTCCACGAACTTGGCCGCTTGAATGAGAGTGTCGATACTCATCGTTTGAAACGAACGAGCTGCTGGTTTGTCCGAGTCAAGACGCGGCGTGATGCCAAGCCTCGCGGACCGGTGGAGACGCTTGTTTCCAAATAGGAAAATTCCTGGTCGTCCGTGCAGCACGTATGGATATATAGACCGGCTTGAATTAGTTGCCGAATAAGTGGGATTTCGTATAATAAATTTTGTTCATCCGACCGGATGTAAATGACCAACTGTCCAATCAACAGCTAGCGTGGCACAAGGTAAAAAAGACCCGTATGGAAACGCACGCTATTGGGTTCGCGTGTCGATTTCTTGTTGCAGTTGAGAGTACCGTTCGATCAACTTAGTCTAGACAAGTCTGCTAGCCGTGGAGTGTTGTTGGTGAACTGAAGGCAAATTCTACACTTGAGGAATCCTGACACCGAAGTCCAAATAGACCTAGGCTACATGTACATACGTGTACATGTAGTACTATAGCCGTCTTGATTCGACCAACCAACGTCTTACCCTATGGCTCAAGCTGTTGTTAAAGCTCCAAGAGTGTTTCTCTGCTGCACAGATCGCGCGGAAGACCAAACTTTGGCGAGAAATTTGATTGAAGTTTTGGAGAGGCCTCCCTTTTCTTTGCAGGTCGTCTGTCCTGGTCTCACGGAAGAGTGGGGTCATACTGCACACGAAAGCGCCAGCGAGGGTCTAGAGAACTGCACTGCAGCTGTCATAATTGCAAGCACAGAACTGTTTAGACAGTCTCCTTCGATTCGATCAGCAAAGAGTTGTTTGGATGCTTTGTTTCAGTTTAGCTCAAGCAAGCTCTTGCTGCTACGTCGGAATCTCTCGGTGGAGGAGTTGAAGAGGCACACACCATTAGGTTACCAGAGGAGTGTTGATGCAAATAGCAAGCGTTTAGAAGATGTGGCAAGACTCATTTATGACAAAGTTCATCAAGGTTTGCATCAATTCTTCTAAATGAGTACTGTAGACGGCATTCGTATTATATAAAGTACATGTTTTTGTGTATTAGTTCCTTTAGCGTTGTAACCTTAGATTTGTGGATCACTGTTATGCAAGTTTAGTAAACTTTATTAAGTTTTTAATTAAAAGTTGATAATCAGCCTAAAAATGCCTAATAGTTTGTGACCAGGTGGTGTCTATTAATTAAACAATATAGCTGTGGCTAGAAATTACCCATAGCCGATAATAGAGAAGACAATTTGGTAGCTTTACAACATTTTCATCTTAAAACAGTTTGGTGTTGAAAATGAAGCTGTAATTTATTCCAATTTTGTTGTTGTGATCAGTTTTTTTGGAGTGGATCACTAATCAGTTTGTTGCCTTTGTATGCATTTGGTAGGGAACAGTATTACATTAGAAAATGAA
>CAXXBX010000191.1:0-155000 GCA_964274945.1 Dehalococcoidia bacterium
TGCAAGATACCACGCTTCAGTCGTTTCCTGTAATCTACTACGCTAACAAAGTACACTTGTAACTGGCACTAGTCATGTCTCTAGGACATAATTAGCAGTGACCGCAAGGGGCGGTATAGAACCAGACGTAGTGGTGATGGCAGTGCTAGGTCTTACCACGATTCATGTATACTACACCTGCAAGATGGATTATAGAGAAGGCTATTTTAATCAAGGAATCCTCAAAATTTTTTTACCAAATTGTCAGATGAAAGTTTTAAAAAACAAGCTCAGGATGAACTGCTCAGGGATTGTCTTTTCTAATTGTTTGTACATACAGTATTTATATATTTTGTATCTATAGTATTTCAGCTAGGTTATTTGAGTGGGGCGCGACACTGCCTTACCCAGAGCCGTCACGGATATGACCATTCCCATGTCTTGCTTGAATGTTGAGAATCCTCCAGCATCTTGCTCAAATGTATGTAGGCATCTTAGCAGTGAGAATCTATATTACAGACAATGCGTCATGAGCCAGTGGTTAACTTCCTGATGTAAACCCTTTAGAACGTATCTGGGAATACCTGGCATCTGTGGTTCAACAACAGCTACCAAGAGACAAGGCAGATCTATGGCAGGGTCTAAAAACGGCATGGAATAATGTACTACTAGAAAGAGTACAAACACTTGTACTCTGTTCAGGTTTGGGGTTGCATGCGGCATCAGGTGGTGGAAGTTGAAGGTTGTGGGTGGACAGATCGATTCAGTCAAATGTACTCCAAGTTTATTACCGTCAACCTCAAGGAAAATGGAAGTGGGTTATTTGGGGAGAAATTTATCTTCCAACAGCAGTGTGCATGCTAGAGATTATTAGGGATGGGTGGGTCCATGACGCATGCAGTCTGCTCTAGAGTCCAAGTCGGACATGCGTACTTAAGTTGAGGTCAAGTAAGGTATATTTTACGTTGTAGCTATTGCGTGTAACATACGTTCAAGTGCCCTGGCAAGGAAATCAACTTTGATCACCAATAAGCCTATAGCCATGTTCATAGGTTGCACATGCACAAGTTCCATGGACGAAGCTACAAAAAGTCTTGTCTAGTTGAGCATTGGTTTTGACGTGGACTACTGTTGTTGATTTGCAAGAAACCATGACTAGTCTAGAGTAGATTCTAGGTGCTACACTCTCGGACAAGAAGTGTGCTTTCCGTGTCATGGAAAGGGCATCCAAGACTACATGTACTATCAATGGCAGCGCATCTGGGACTGCAATCAACAGAAGTACGTGGACATGTCTGGAGCGAGGCTCTTATCCCACGTTCTTTTTGGTAGAGCCTCGATTTGTGGCTAATGTCACTTTTACTAAGTATTATAGTATTGAGTTTTCGGTAGTGTAGTATGGAATTCTCGTATATACATTCCTTACCTTTCAAACTTTGGACTCCTATCTACCGCTTCTGAGTGTGGCGCAGTGCCGCGCTGCCACGCTGTAGCAAGATTCCTGCAACAGGATGGAGCACTTTGTCATACTGCCAGAGCAACCATGGCTTGGTTTAAAAGACATGGCGTATCTGTTATGAAACCATGGCCCCCTCAGAATGTTGATTTGAACCCTATAGCACATCTGTGGAATGAAATAAAGGAGCAGCTTGAGAAAACTCCTTGCAAGAACAAGGAAGAGCTGAAACAAGCTTTCTCTAGTCTGGCACAGTGTAACAGGAACATTTATTGCTAAGAAGTTAGTCGACTCGATGCCTTGAATGTGTGCACAGCTATGATTGCTGCTGTTGGAGGACAGACCAAATACGAAGCTTTGTGTTATCGTAGGAGTATGTTTAATTAATAGGTTTTTGCTAGATTCATAGTCAGCGTAAACTTCTCTACTAGCAGAGTAGCACAGGACACTGTTTTATTAGAAACTAGATTCATGGCTTGTTCTTCGTATGGGCAAGATACTGTAGTGTAAGATAGGTCTGAGCGTGTGTGGACACATTATGTGCAGTCTTTGTTGTGAAGAGGTCCCGGATGTGATGAATGAATCTTGCTCTTCGAGTTTTTTTATAGAAATAGACAAGCTCCCCATGCCCATGTAGTGCTTGGTACTGAAAACGTGTAGGTTCAATTTGGTGCAAATGCAATCATTTTGGAGAGAAACGAAAGTGCTAGAAGAGTAGCTTCGGTTGGCAAGAGATAGTTGATTGCTCGAAGCTTTGCGAAGGACAACGACACGTATGGTCTACACAGGACTGGCTGGTGTGGGTGCGTTCGAATGAACGGGAATGTGTAGCGTTTGCGTCATCGAGAAATTTTAAGCTGGGTTTGACTCCTCGAGAGGGGACCCTCTGCAATTTTTTTAATTTTTGGCACGCAAACCTTTGCGTGGCGCGTGCGCATGCAGATTTTGGTTGCAAACGTTCAAAAGACGGCGGTGTATCGCGAACACACACACACACCAGTGTTCTCCCCAGAATATCTCAAAGGCGTGGCTAAATGGAATGCACTTGTGGGCGTGGGTTTAAACATGGGCGTGGCCATCTGCGTGGGATCTGCTGGCTTTGCGGTGCAGTGCTAGAGCATCATAGGGTGCTTGTGTTTGGTCTCTAAAATGTTAGCTGTATAACATTTCTATGCGTGGACAGAGTACAACACAAACAAGCTATCACTAAAATCTGCATACATGTCGAAACCTGCGTCTCCCAATAAATTCCAAGCCAATTCAAATCACAAAATTGATTGTAATAGCTTTAGTTAGTAACTTAGCACTAGTAGACAAGTTCGCTAAGCAGTCGGTGACAATTTTCCATGCCGGTATCGACACTAGAAGTAGAGACGTGCACGTGCGCAGCTTATCGGCATGCTCACCAAGATCTACAAGTTTTTCGAAACTGTGAACGTGTCTACACTAACCTGAGCAATGCTTTCGCTAACTTAGGCTTTTGGCCGATGCCGTGCAAGCGCAGTTTAGCGTCTGTAATCAGAGCATTGTCTTACATCCTGCGTAGGGTAACGCCTTCCAGATCGACTTCCGTAAGCCACTAGAAGAACGAGAAGTTGGGCTATCACTTCAACAACACAATTCAACGCATTGATGTACTTTGCGTTGCGACTTTGTACTCTCTCAACGCACCAATAACGACTCCACGGCACAAACGGCTGCCGAGGGTGCGACTCATATACAGATTGGAATGTGGGCGAATACGCCACCAAATGACGTCTGATCGGATTCGAAACAACGTCATAAGTATATTTTGGACTTAACGATCTTTATGACATTGCTTTTGGACTCTCCACAACAACAACAGGTGTTCTATTCATACAAGAATCCAAACCACTGGTCTCCCATTTCTTGCCTAGCACATAGATAGTAAGGTGTGGCAGGCATAAGTCAAGGCGTGGCGGCGCTAGCCAAGGCGTGGTGGGCCGCCACGTCTTGAGATGCGTGGGGAGAACACACACACACACACACACACACACACACACACACACACACACACACACACACACACACGAGACAATTTGAGTTTTATGTACTAGATGAAGACAAGCTGGGGGGTGGCCTAAACCTTTTGTACGGTACATGTACTGTACTGCAGCTGAAAGTGGACACTATACTTTAGTCACCTCAATATTTTTACAAGTACTAAACTGAAGCTGTGTGTAAAGTCTGACAGAGCACAATCAAATTGTGATGAACTGCTACTGCAAATTTAGGTGCGATTTGTAGGCATACTGCTTGTAAAATCTATCTAAAAGTGTACAAAGTATTTGTCGTTTCATGTGACTGGATTCAGTCAGATTGGATCATTTCGACTGCTCTAGATGCATGGCACATTACTGAGCATGATGGGAAATGGTCAGGTCACACACACATCACATACACAGTTACGCAGATCAGAAGTGTATAGGTGTCTTTATGTATGCTATTTGTAGAGTCATGTTCGTGCTAAGTCCTACTCTAGTGCTTTATTACTGAAACCATTGGCCTACACACAGCATTGTAACATACTTTAATATTGCAGTTTGCAATTCCTGTGTGTAGCAGTGGTGTACTTTGTGCTGTAGGAAGTCAATGCTGCCTTCAGGCAAGTTGATCGAGACGGCAGTGGCACTTTGGACTTTGAAGAGTTCCTTCGTGCATTGAGGGTGTGGTGTGTTGACATTTAGTTTGATTATGTTAGTATGTTGATCGTTTTTGTGCATTGTAGCCACCAATGAACGAATGTCGGTCTAGACTTGTTCAGGGAGCTTTTCAAAAACTGGACAAGACAGGAGATGGTGTGGTGACTATTGCAGATTTAAAGGGGTATGAGAAGCTCAATTGAGCTATTTTGTGTCTGTGGTGAATGAAGCTTATTATGTCTACATGTGGAAGTTACTGGTTCACTCTGGGGATGGTGTATGGGGTTATAATAATATAGTGTTAAGGCTGGTTCACAATATGCGACGGAGATGTGATGTGTCGTGATGGACAGCTCTCCATCGCATGTTGTGAACCAGCCTTAAGACTTTACTATAATGATGTAAGCATGTTTGTCTGCTCTAAGAGTAATACATCAGTAGTTGTAAGTGTGATTCATTGAATTATGAATTTGGAACTTGAGTGGTGTAGTAAGTGGGGTGCTGAGGGTGCTTTGACCACTCGTCTGCTGCCTGCTATCTAGCCACAGGCAGCTGCTTTGATTGGCAAGCAAGTGGTCTGTGCTGCTGTCAGTAACATGTGTGTGTTTCCGGATGTGGACAGCGACACCCAGAGCTTTGTAAGCTCTGTGGCTGCCAGCCTATTGTGGAGCACGGCAGCGGCTACAGTGATTCGTGAGTTGTCATCAATCTACACAAGAGTTACTTCTTGTAGCTCAACCATCAGTTCATCGACGCAATCCTGTGTCTGGCTGTTTACAACTTAACATTCGAAACACCTTGTTGGAAACACATCGGGAAGGCTACCCTAAACTCATGAATCTCGACGCTACTGGTCGTCCCATTTCGAACGGCTCATCAGTGGGTACTCGTGTTTCGCCGGAGTGATTGCACTGACTGGACATCCGGGCATTCATTATAATCTCATCTTTTCCGAATTCTCCTGTAACGATGTCTCAACCGGTTGTCAGGGTTTGCGTTTTGAACTCACAGCAACATTCCGAAAGCTATACAACAATCTTGAAGTGCTCTTTGTGTACCAGTACATGTCGATGTAAAGCTGGACTTACTTCTCTGGTCGAGCTCATCGACATCAAGATCAGACAACCTGACAGTGTCTTTATCTTCTAGTTATGTAAACGTTGTTCAGGAATTGTTAGTAGAAGGAAGGAAGGAACAGTTATTTTAAGGAATGCTTGTGTCTCTACCTTTCAATTGCAAAATTGACTATCCTTAGCAAAGGGGTTATCCCTTTTTGGCATTTTCACAAGCATACTATCTTTTTCTCTCTGTACCTTCTCCCTTCCTGAGAGCATACATGTATGCTAAATGTTGCTGAGAGTGTACGCTAAATGTTCTTTTCCTTCAAGGATGTCTAATGAATAGTTATCAACGTAAGTAGCTCGTTTGCCTTGTACCACTACAGATTCATGTTGAAGGTTGAAGTCTGTAATAATTGAACAAGTGAAGCACAAAGATAATTTAGATGGTGAAGACACGGAAACTACATATCAATGCCTAATTATACAACAAATGTACTAAAGCAGCAGCATAATTATAGGGTACATTTGATTGATTCTCTTTCGGAAGAGAGAAGACTTTGGAAATCACTTTTAAGAGGTGGAAGAAACTGGAAGATTGGAGTCAATCAAACATAGTTTCTCGCTGAAAGAGCAGTACCAAGTGGGCATGCTTAGTTTGACATCAAGGACATTTGCACTGTTGTTTTGCCAATAGAATGTTCACTGTGCATGTGGCATGCGTAACCACACTTCTGTTTCAGACTCTTTGAGCCAGGACGTGCTGGAAGAGTTCAGTGATCAATTGAATGCATTAGAAAGATACCCCCTTTTCCTGTCATGGAAAGGGTCAATTGAATGGGCCCCTAGTATTGGGGCAGCTTATGCGATGTGATGTGTTTGGTGTTTCTGTTTGTTGAAGACAACTTTATAACAGTGCATACATAATTATTTCTTTTGTATTTGTAGTAGCTACAATGCCAGGAAACATCCCAAATATGAAAATGGTGAATGGACAGAAGCACAGGTTTTCGCCGATTACTTGAAGAAATTTGATTCTCCAAATGACCCTGATGGAAAGGTTAGATGTCACTCTAGTGTTTGCTTGAAAAGGTGATGCAGAGTGGAACATAATGTTCTTTTCGCACTGGAGCAATTCCGGCAAAAGCTCCTCCTCCTCCTGGCGTGATTCACGTGTGTTTAGCTCAGCGACTGCATGGAAGAGCTTGACTGCAAGGCTAGGGTTTGATTAGCAGTGACCATCTAATTCAATGGGATCATGTTGCCACCACAAGACTCATTGGAACGAACATGCATCAGTGACTGTGCCACACTTGTGCACAAACTTGTTTAAATATGTAGTTTAAGGCAATGTATTCATACAAATTGTAACCAACCTCTTTGAAGAGATGAGCAAGAGTTATATTTTACAGTTGTAGATTGCACTGTTTGCACTATCTTGACATTTATGTTGTGGTAGGTGCTTTTTGAAGAGTTTTTGAACTACTATTCTGGTGTCAGCGCTTCAGTCGACGACGATCTCTATTTTGATCTAATGATGAGGAACGCTTGGAAACTGTGAAGTATGTGGTGAAAACTGATGCCAGAGTGAAGTCTATGTCTGTCATATTATCTTGACATATTGCTCTTTGGACAATTGTACTGCTTTTCGCAAGATGGTTTACCTTGGTTTGTGACCCATGTAGACTTTCACTTAGGACTGCTGCTTGCTTTTCGTGACTGATGTGATATTATGCTGTTAGAATGTTCAGATCTAAAACCTAGAAAGGGAGTGTTGTTGCAATCAATGATTATATTTCGTTGTATTATGTGGTCTGTGTGGACATGTACTAGAATGACACTCAGACAGTCTTTCATTGGGGCTACAGATTTCGAACTGTATTCAAGAAATGGCATTACATATTGATTGTTGTTGCTGGCGGCAATGCTTCCTGGGCTAAAATTTAGTTTGAAATTGAATTCTGATTCATTAATTATTCCTGGCAATTATATTTACGTGTTACTGGATGTCCTTGTCTTTCCTGCATATGTACTGATAGTGGCATCTGTCAAGTGGTTTGTTAGTGACAGCTTCCACCTGCACAGCCATCCAGCATTTGGCTGTGTGCTTTGATGATGACCATGATGTTGATCGTTCTATTTTACTTTTAACCTTTAACCTAGGAAGGTTGGTCTACCAGGTACTGTACAAAATGAAAGTTCTTGAAGCACTACCGTGCAAACCCCCACGTGCCATAGTTATGCAACTTGTACGTCCACCAAATTAAACATACAGGATATTTATTTGGTCACGTGTTACGCCATTTGTGGTTATAGGCGAGGCCTTACCGTAACCCAGTTTCTCATGCGTCGCTAATTAGTACAAATTACTAATATTATATCTACAAGTTTGTACTCAAGAAAAAAGACCGAAAGAAGAAAAGATTGCGTGGAAACTGTGTACTAGAAGAAACAATGATGGCTATATATATATAGCATTGCATGTTTCAGTGTGGAGAACCCAAATGCTCTATAGTCACATACAGTCCTCGTCCTGTATCGCTTCTGTCTAAACGGACACACTACCCCTTCAGTGGAGACAAAGACCAAGTCACAAAAAAAGTCTCCTCGTGCATATCGATGCATTTGTGTACCGAATAGCCTCCTTTGCTTCTAAAATACCTCTTAGAGGTCTGGCATTCAATGACTTCAGTTTTGCTGATGCGTACAGCTTTTTTTCTCTTTCAGCAATCCATTCTGTCTCTTAATTATTAGAAGATCACTAATGCATCTGAAACATCTGAGACAGTCATGACAGACAACAGTTTGTAAATCAATATTGCCAGACGACAATTGACTAGACTCCAGGCAGGAGTCTGCTCTCTCCAAGTAGATCTTGATTTATTTGCTAAGTCATACCAAGAGCTTTCTGGAATCTTCAATCATTGAAGTCTTTCCTAACTACGTCTTTCCAGCATTTTCTAGGGCCACCTTGTGGACGTTTTGCTGATAGCCACCCAAAGAAGCACATGTTGAGAATTCGATAGTTGGGCATTCGAGCCAAATACCCTAACCATTGCATACGTCATCTTAATAAGTTTATGTTTATAGTGTCAGGATCTCCCCAACGTTGTCTGATGCATTTGAGATATGATTTTCCCACTGTGTTGTGATAGAAATTCCAATACACGATCGAAGACATCTATGATGAAGATTTCAATTTCTGAAGATGTTTCTTCCATTGGGTCCATGTTTCAGAGCCATATAATAAGTGTAGAGAGCGCACAAGCATCATATACTTTGCGTTTTGTCAATATAGTCAGATTTTTGCACAGCTTTATGCAAAGCTCCAAATGCATTAATTGCTTTTGTAATTCTGCAATCGACGTCCAAGTGTGATCTTCCTGAAGCTTCAATTGTGGATCCAAGATATGTGAATCTCGCACATATCAATGTTACCGTGTTCAGTTTGTATTGGACTGCAATCTTTGGAACACACCTCCGTACTGGCAGCCATCACCTTAGTTTTTGGAAGACTCAGTGATAAACCAAAATCTTGACTTGCCTTCATATATTCAGTCTCCGCTCTCATAGCCTCTGATCTAGTTGTTCACAGCAGGGCAGCATCATCTGCATATTGACAGTCAGTTAGCAGTATCTCAACAGAATTGCGCTTGTATCTCCAAAAAAGCTTTTGTTGTACTTGTACTTGATCATTACACCTAGGATCCTGTACTCTTGTAATCCAGCATTCCATTACAAGACACGGATATAGATTAATTAAATAGCACAGGAGCCATGCAGCATCCTTGCAGTAGTTATCAGCACTGATTGCTCAAGCAAGGTTCCATTCAGTTTGATTTGAGCCATCATTCTATCAAGGAATGATCTGATAATGTCCATGGTGTGGTCTGGAACTCCGAGTTTCTTTAATTGTAAACCACATGGCAGAGCGAGAAACAGAGTCATAAACCTTTTAGATATGCTGAAGAAGGCATTTGCATTATATGTTCCCAGGACATTTCAAGAAGCTGACGCACTGTGAAAATCATATTTGTGCAGCTCCTGAAGCTTCTGAAACCACATTGTGATTCTGGTAGTACCTCCTCAGCAATATTTTGTAATCTTGTTCGAATGATGGAGGCTACAACTTTTCCAACCATGTCCAGCAAAGCAATGCTTCTCCAATTGTCACAGCTTGTGAGATTGCCTTCCTTTAGAATATATAGGAACCAGCACAGCATTTGCCCAATCTTTAGGAACAGATCTCTCTTTCCGGACTGAGTGAACTAAATCGAGTAATTGAGTCAAGAAATCATCAGCACAAGTACCTTTTATCATTTCTGGCAGAATTCCTGAACTTCCTGCAGACTCTCCATTTTTAGACTATTCATTGCCGATTTCAGATCTTCCCTAGATGGCAGGTCATCAAATTCAGATCGACATGGTCTCTGTTCAATTTTTTCCAGTTCGGCAGCATCAACGCTACTGATGACATTCAGTACTTGGTAAAATGGTGTCTCCACTGTCGCTGTTGTGCACTGGCTGTGACACATGGAACATTGTCATCATCTGCAACTATTGCTGTTTTCATTGGAGCAAGGCCATTACGACCACACTTCATTTCTCTTATGCATTTCCACATCTTTCCATCAAACTTATGAGTTTGGGCCTGATCAGCTTTTGCTACAAACCATTTGTTCTTTGCAGTTTGAACTGCCAACCGTGCCTTTCTACGAGCCTTTGCAAACATGTGATGATCATAGCATTGCTCGTACCAAGCCATCTGATGTACAAAAGGTTTCACACGCACGTGCACACACAAATGGACAAAATGGATGTGCCCTTCGGTACTGAAGATAGCAACTTCTTTAATGATTCACTGAAGGCTGCCACATATCGATCCCAACATGAGTTGACACGCTACTGGATGGATGTTCCTTCTTTTCTAGTTCTGTTTGTCCCTCTAGTCTACTATAGCTGCCACTTTTGAAAAAGCAAATTAGCACTGATTTGCAGTAAATAGAGTTAGTCAACGAAATAGTGACAAAACTGGTGTGATAATTAGTATAAATCATTGTGAAGTTTTAAGTTCTAAAATTTTTTTGTTTCTGTAACTTATTTTCTGTGCCCCAGAGAGAGAACTGCACTGTATTTTTGTGCGACAACAATATATTCATTCATTCATTTATTTGTTCATTCCTTCATTTACTGTAAACTATAGTGATTACACATATCATTATATGGACATCAGTCTAGTTTGCAAACTAAAAATGAAACAACCACAAAGTTTCTCATTCTTGCAGGTACACAATATACGTATAGCATTCTGATTTTCTGGCTTACTAACCTAGCTACATGACCATGGCAACTTCATGTTAGAAACCCTGTGAAAAGACCTGAAGAGCAACTTATGCATAAAAGATCACAGGAGACAAGTAAGCTTTACTTAATTAAACAACACCTATGCAGCCACTACTGGACAAAGGCAGAAACAAGTTGTAACTAAATGATCTTCCTACAATGCATTTTACAAACACAGTAGAAGAAATGGGCAGCATGGCATACATGATTAGAAATACAGTGTACTATAAACTTTGAAAATTTTATTAATGAGCTTGAATTAATTCAAAATCTTGTAAATACTCCTAGATTGTTCCCAATCTATTCAGCTCTATCTTCTCAAAAGCAGTTAGTCCCAAACAATACAAGGATAGTTTTCTCACTTCTAGCTAATCCTTCATACAAACTAGCTACAAACAATCCAACAATTAATGGCCATGCCAAACATATATAGTCAAAGTACACATACTAACAAATGCATTTTAAACCTTAGTTAGAAACTACAGGTCATTACCAGAGAGTTCTCTCCATTATTACATTGAGATTAAAGTGCCGATTCACCATCCATGCTCTCATACAACGGTTCCTCGTTTTTTATGTTGTTCTGATCTGCAGTGGTTCCAACCTCTTCGTATGCATATGATGCAGCACTGCTGCCTGCACCTATAAGAGCAAATCTGATGTATTTGTATATCCACAATGCTATCATAACTAACTCTCTGGTACAGGTCATGTACTACACTTGAGTGTCCATAGTTACTACTGTATATTCTGTAAATTACTGTAAATTAAGACTCAGTGACATGTACAAGACAAGACTCCTGCACAAGCCAATGAAAAATATTAAAATTGTATATGCCTTACTCTAGACTACAACAATCTCAAAAGTGAAAAACACGTGACTTTCTATTACTCTAGGTTTCAAGTAAAACACAACTGTTGATAACCATTAATAAAGCTATCAGAGCCATGCGCTCTCACTTCTTGCACTCTACCATACACCCTAGGCAAAATTTTGTAGTCATGGCCACTAAATCTTGTAGTGTCCTGTCACGAAACATTACTACAGCTGTGGCAACCTGTTAAACCTCTGACAGCAAATTATTTAAGAGATACGAAGTCCTTCTACCAGCCTAACTAGACATGAAATGCTGCTTTAATTTGATTGTAAAAATGAATTGTAGCCACATAGATTCACATGTGCAATTAGGGATAGAAATGCTCTTTGTGATTCAGTTGATAACAATTATTAGTATCTATACTATCGCTAACTGCTGATAATCACACAGTACTATGTCAGAGTCTGTCGTTTACACATGTTTCAATAAACATAACAAAACAATGTCTTGGTAAGTTGTACATGATATAGCATGGAATTCGACATTATGTCAATATTCTGACCTGTAGTAGTGTATACCATATTAATTGTCATTATCTCGTTGTTTTTCCCCAAACATTGACCTGTTCCAGATGTTGCTTTAGAATTGGTAACAATGCTATCATATTTTGTAGGCTCCAGTGTTATCTCTTTTCTAGCACACCTGTAATTCTTCCTGAATGTCACACATACTAGCTATATATTACAAATATTTGTAACTTAGATGGTTCACCTCAGGAAAACAATGAGGATGATGATTAGCACAAGAATGATGACACTTAGTGTAACAGTAACTGCTATGATCAACACTGAATTTGATGATTCTCCAGATGATGACTTATTCTCTGACTCATTGTCGGAAGATGCAGTTGTGTACCCTACACACACACACCAAACATAATTTAACCTAATCCGTAATATACTATAATATTTATCTCACTTATAGCCTTACTGACTGATGAGAACTCCTGCACCTATATGCACAAGAAAATTGCAAACTAATTAATAGTAATTAGTAAATTACAATAAATATATTAAACCAGTACATACCCTATTATCTCCAATCCCAATGACGCGGATATAAACCAGATATGACTGTCCTGGCTGCAGTGGTCCATTTGTGTACTCTGTACCTCCAGCAGATACTACCGTACCATTTCCAATTATAAACTGATGTCCGCCTATGTTCTTCTTGTAGTGATCATATTCATATCGAGCTGCCACATACCAGATCCTACTCTTGTCATATGGTCTAATAACAGACGGTATATTAGCTGCCTCATCACCATCAGATCCAGTCACATCCTCGTGCACAATAAAATCAACATACCTACAACAATTCATGCATATATATTTACAGCCTCAACTTGTCTAAAACATATAACAGCACTTTATTGGACCATTTGAATCGTCTACACTTGGAGGCACCAATGTTATAGTTGTTGCTGATGGTCTTGTTTCACCAGCTAATGGTTTATCTGGTTTAAGAGGGAGAGACAAAAGAGTTCGCACTTGAATAACGTTGCTAGGTGAACTTTCTGGGTTGAAGTTAGCATTGTTTGTCACTGACATGTATATGAAGTATGTTGTGTATGGATTAAGATTCATCAATGCATATACACTTTGACTAATGGAAATGTCAGAAGACTTGTCATATTGTGAAGCACCAGTGCTATAGTAAACCTAGACACAAACATCATAAGGTAGAAAACAGCAAACACAAATTACATGTATGTACTGACTGTGTAAAAGAGAAGGATGCCGTTTGAGTTAATGGGAGAATCCCACTGAAGAGTAACTGAATTTGATGTCACACTTGAATTTCTCACATGCAGAGGTGGAGTTGGTGCTGGATATACAAAACAATCAGTACATACATAATCTATAGTACCAAACTTGGTGTATCTGCTAATTAAATAACAACTTACTCATTGCATGTGATGCTAGTGTGTGCACTGTAATTATGTTACTAGGAATACTTTCTGGATCAAGCTTGTCAAGGTTGTCCGCTATTATGTAATGAAAGTTTGTCTGTCAAACAGGTACTGCATACTAGCTTACAAATCTTCTGCAAAACACACCTAAATATGAGTAAGTACATGCCCACCCTGGCCACAATTATGCAACAAAACTTTTCAAAAAAGGTTTCACATAAAAGTATCAATTTCTTCAAACGGCTTTAGATCATGTGCCTATCGCAATAGTTGGACCATATGCTGCCAGAAAGCTACCTAATGTGCTAAAAGTAACTATAACTAACATGCATTACTAGACAATCAAGACTAATCTGACAGCTGTGCGAACGACTAGCAATAGAATAAACAAATGACATACTTGTCATTAATATACTTCTGCCTGCAGAAGCTAGCTTGAATAACACATGTCTTCAAAATAAATGTACACCAAGCCAAATCATGATACAAACATACCATCTTCTGTTGTGTTGACAACAATGGCAGTACTTCTTTGTCCTTCCAACACCTTACTATCATGAGACCGAACATTCACTGCTGCCACTTCAACACTGTATTGTGTAAATGGAGTGAGCATTGTCAAATTGGCCCACGTGTCCGTTACAGTCAGTCTCTTCTGACTATCCACATCTCTCACTTGGCCAACACTAATTGGTTTGTAGTAAACAAAGTAATAGCGAGGAACTCCATTAGGTATACTGGGAGGTAACCAAGACACAACAAACCAGCGAGCAGAAGCATTTCCTGATAAACTCACTGAATTGGGAGAACCGGGATCTAATAAATACAGCAAATAACACAATCACAATACATAATTAAACCCCTTAATTAGATTAGAAAGACTTTACAGCCTTCAGCAGTAGTCACAGGTAGCACATTAACAGCTGCAAAACTTCCAGGTTCATAGCCATGTCTGTTTCTTGCTGTTGCTCTACATCTGTACTTTGTAAATGGACTGAGACCAACAACAACAAACGGTTGAGAATCGGAAGCACTGAATTCTCTTTGTAACCACTGCATGTTACTGGTGCCACTATCCAACTGATATTCTATGCGATATTCAGTTACACTTGAATTTCCATTTTCGGGACAGTTGACTGTGACATTCACTTCAGATTCAATATAGCTTTCGACTGACAACACAACACATCTCTGTGGAGGACCTAAGACACACAACATAGAGTTAACCAAAGATAAAGGTTTCAACAAATAAGCAAGAAAAGAAAGTTACCTTCAATTGACAACTGTACTGATGCATTACTAGATCTAGCACCAGCCTCAATAGTGTTACTAGCAACACATGTGTATGTTCCTTCGTCCTCAAATTCAAGTGACGTTAATTCCAGAGTAGATCCTGTTTTTGCACTCTTGCCTCCTCTCCATTCATAAACTGGAGAGGGATTACCACCAGCAAAACAGTTTAAAGTGATACTTTGTCCTTTCACACCCACTGGATAGGATGGTCTAATTTCAACAAATTCAGGAGCATCTAACAGCACATCACTCGATCTTAACAATGCAAAATGAAATGTTACCAAAGCAACTCACATTTGACATTAACTGATGTAGCTGAAGACAGATCACTGGCTCCGTACTTGTTAAATGCCCTGCACTTGATTAGTCCTCTATCTGAACGCTTCACAGATGCAAATTTCAATTTCCCAGTAAATCTCCCCACACCATCATTATTCAATGACTTTGCTACTCGAGAGTCTAATACAATAGCTAAATCAACTCCATTCTCTTCTCTGTACCATCCAAATTTAATGTCTCCACTCAGACCAGAATACTGTGAAGCTATGCAACTCAACTCTTGCACTGAAGACTCATCAAAAGAAACGTTTGTTGACTGCCCAATTGTTGGTACACCTGCAATCATATAATAAACTTACTAAAATAACAACGGTAACCGACATTAGTATTACATAACATGATGTGAAACTCAACGTATTCTATCACAATTGTGTTTTATACATATTTCTGCCTTTATTATTGGCTTTGCTAGTGTCGCTTGGTGCTGGTCTAAAGTTGGTATCACAAATTTCAACAGACCATAATTTAGACTACTTTTGCTATTTCGAGGCCTCATCTGATGCAAAAGCATCTGGAACTCTTGGTTCACAATCAAGAAATGCAAGACAAATCAATCGTACACGATTCTTCCATCTAATTGTCAATGGCTACAAACAAGCTGATCTAATCGTGGCAAGCACTGGTTGAAAAATTCTGTTGTAGCAGCCACATCTCTAATTCTTCGTGCACTCTGCTTCTTTATAGTAAGGGTTTCATTGTAAGCAAGTTCGTTACATCAAAGATGAGGAAATGCATACAATTAAATACAGAACATTGTGACTTGCTTTGCAATATTGATGATTTGTTGCTGTAATTGACAAACCTACATTTTACCTTCACAACACACCAAGCACACAAATCCCATGCACTGTCCTTACATGGTGCTTGTTTGCTGTCACAGTTCTCAGTTGGCGACCCCACACAGTCCATTCCATTGTGTTGCTTAAGACGTGCTCGTGTACGAGTTCCAAAACTACATGATGATGTACAATCCGACCATGAGCTCCATTCACAGTTTACTAGAGACAACAAGACAATTACTATACAAGACCAAACACAACTATGTTCCTGTAGTCATACCATTGACATTCAGTGTAAACGACTTTGACACTATAGAACCATTAGTTGCAGAATATTGACATGTATACACTCCACTGTCAGAGACACTAGCTGACTTGATGTAAAGCTTCTGAACACCTTTCTCATACATCTGACGTACACCAGCAGTCTGTACACTTAAAGATGGTACATCATTGGTTGTGTTGTGCTTCCATTGCATAAGTGCATTAAAGTTGGTCACATCAGGACTGACACCGCAATCAATAGGATTAGAGTAATCTTGATTCTCATCAACTGCCACGCTTGTTCCTACAATATTCGTATTATTGTCCAGAATAGCAATCTCCAACTCTACAATAGAAAGTCAATTTACTCTTCATTCGCCACCTATACCTACACCACAACATCAACTAACCATAGTTGAAAGCCACCTCACATACATGAAGAATGTGATTTGTGACTATTCTCTGTAAATTAATGTATCTCCCCCAAACTGGTGGATGGCAGCTAACATCTCGCCATATTGCATCCAAATGATTAGAGCTGTCATATGGAGCCTTTCCACAATCGTGGTTGTCATTCCCATTGTTTGTTATGCTGTTACCAACATGAACATACACATTTTCACCTTTATCATCTATAAGGATAGCTCTAACGCGTGACACAAGATATTCCATTTGCAAGTCGACTCGAAGCCAAGGATTCGAAGAAGATGTTGTAGCAGCACAATCGTAACCATCAAGTGTCTGTCCAGTAACATCTTTTGGATTGCCATCTATAGCCTTTGCAGCAACAAAATCAGAACTGAAGACTGAACTCATGGTCACTGTTGCTCCAAGAGAGGCAGCTAGATTGCTTGCCATACCTACATCACGTAAACATTGCACACAAAACAACAAGTGTGACTTACACCATAACAGTATCATACAAGACGTGACAATGCAGATCTCAGTCGATGGTCCCGTACACTTCTGACCACTCATCTGCCGAGTTCTGGTGCCATTTCTACATTCAACACTACATGAACTCCAACTACCCCAAATGCAATCCACTAGAAACACAACACAAGACAGTCACTACAGCATTATTCACTCAACAACTTTACAACTAAGTATCACTAAACTGGTAGATGATGCATTGTAATCATTACTTCAATATTAACAAAATTGACCACAAGTCTACAGATGACACATTTAGTAAACAAGAACTTAAGATTTAAACAGTGCGATTTGCTTCATCTGTTGACAGTGGCAGTAAATGACTAATTAATTGCTGCAACTGACATCTGATACCCTATATATAGCATTGGCCATGTGGGAACATGCAGGACTGGCATAACTGTATTCTAGGTGTTGTCCTTGTGTTGATGATCACAGCAAAGAAGAGTTTGACTGAAAAGTTTGCAGTAGACAAACAAAAGAACCAAATCAGTTGTACTCTCAGCTATGATCGAGCCATAACAAACAAAACTGTCACGTGACTGAGCAAGGAGCATAATTGAAGCAGGGTCGAGTACTTACAATTTGTAAACAAACGAGGTCAGAGTTTCAGTCTTCTTAAGAAAGCAAATAATACAGCTCTAACACTCTGGAGTACATAAATACATGGCATTGTTGACTAACATCGACAGTTAGGCTCTTACTATACAAGACCAAACACAACTATGTTCCTGTAGTCATACCATTGACATTCAGTGTAAACGACTTTGACACTATAGAACCATTAGTTGCAGAATATTGACATGTATACACTCCACTGTCAGAGACACTAGCTGACTTGATGTAAAGCTTCTGAACACCTTTCTCATACATCTGACGTACACCAGCAGTCTGTACACTTAAAGATGGTACATCATTGGTTGTGTTGTGCTTCCATTGCATAAGTGCATTAAAGTTGGTCACATCAGGACTGACACCGCAATCAATAGGATTAGAGTAATCTTGATTCTCATCAACTGCCACGCTTGTTCCTACAATATTCGTATTATTGTCCAGAATAGCAATCTCCAACTCTACAATAGAAAGTCAATTTACTCTTCAATCGCCACCTATACCTACACCACAACATCAACTAACCATAGTTGAAAGCCACCTCACATACATGAAGAATGTGATTTGTCACTATTCTCTGTAAATTAATGTATCTCCCCCAAACTGGTGGATGGCAGCTAACATCTCGCCATATTGCATCCAAATGATTAGAGCTGTCATATGGAGCCTTTCCACAATTGTGGTTGTCATTCCCATTGTTTGTTATGCTGTTACCAACATGAACATACACATTTTCACCTTTATCATCTATAAGGATAGCTCTAACGCGTGACACAAGATATTCCATTTGCAAGTCGACTCGAAGCCAAGGATTCGAAGAGGATGTTGTAGCAGCACAATCGTAACCATCAAGTGTCTGTCCAGTAACATCTTTTGGATTGCCATCTATAGCCTTTGCAGCAACAAAATCAGAACTGTAGACTGAACTCATGGTCACTGTTGCTCCAAGAGAGGCAGGTAGATTGCTTGCCATACCTACATCACGTAAACATTGCACACGAAACAAGTGTGACTTACACCATAACAGTATCATACAAGACGTGACAATGCAGATCTCAGTCGATGGTCCCGTACACTTCTGACCACTCATCTGCCGAGTTCTGGTGCCATTTCCACATTCAACACTACATGAACTCCAACTACCCCAAATGCAATCCACTAGAAACACAACACAAGACAGTCACTACAGCATTATTCACTCAACAACTTTACAACTAAGTATCACTAAACTGGTAGATGATGCATTGTAATCATTACTTCAATATTAACAAAATTGACCACAAGTCTACAGATGACACATTTAGTAAACAAGAACTTAAGATTTAAACAGTGCGATTTGCTTCATCTGTTGACAGTGGCAGTAAATGACTAATTAATTGCTGCAACTGACATCTGATACCCTATATATAGCATTGGCCATGTGGGAACATGCAGGACTGGCATAACTGTATTCTAGGTGTTGTCCTTGTGTTGATGATCACAGCAAAGAAGAGTTTGACTGAAAAGTTTGCAGTAGACAAACAAAAGAACCAAATCAGTTGTACTCTCAGCTATGATCGAGCCATAACAAACAAAACTGTCACGTGACTGAGCAAGGAGCATAATTGAAGCAGGGTCGAGTACTTACAATTTGTAAACAAACGAGGTCAGAGTTTCAGTCTTTTTAAGAAAGCAAATAATACAGCTCTAACACTCTGGAGTACATAAATACATGACATTGTTGACTAACATCGACAGTTAGGCTCTTACTATACAAGACCAAACACAACTATGTTCCTGTAGTCATACCATTGACATTCAGTGTAAACGACTTTGACACTATAGAACCATTAGTTGCAGAATATTGACATGTATACACTCCACTGTCAGAGACACTAGCTGACTTGATGTAAAGCTTCTGAACACCTTTCTCATACATCTGACGTACACCAGCAGTCTGTACACTTAAAGATGGTACATCAATAGTTGTGTTGTGCTTCCATTGCATAAGTGCATTAAAGTTGGTCACATCAGGACTGACACCGCAATCAATAGGATTAGAGTAATCTTGATTCTCATCAACTGCCACGCTTGTTCCTACAATATTCGTATTATTGTCCAGAATAGCAATCTCCAACTCTACAATAGAAAGTCAATTTACTCTTCAATCGCCACCTATACCTACACCACAACATCAACTAACCATAGTTGAAAGCCACCTCACATACATGAAGAATGTGATTTGTCACTATTCTCTGTAAATTAATGTATCTCCCCCAAACTGGTGGATGGCAGCTAACATCTCGCCATATTGCATCCAAATGATTAGAGCTGTCATATGGAGCCTTTCCACAATTGTGGTTGTCATTCCCATTGTTTGTTATGCTGTTACCAACATGAACATACACATTTTCACCTTTATCATCTATAAGGATAGCTCTAACGCGTGACACAAGATATTCCATTTGCAAGTCGACTCGAAGCCAAGGATTCGAAGAGGATGTTGTAGCAGCACAATCGTAACCATCAAGTGTCTGTCCAGTAACATCTTTTGGATTGCCATCTATAGCCTTTGCAGCAACAAAATCAGAACTGTAGACTGAACTCATGGTCACTGTTGCTCCAAGAGAGGCAGCTAGATTGCTTGCCATACCTACATCACATAAACATTGCACACGAAACAACAAGTGTGACTTACACCATAACAGTATCATACAAGACGTGACAATGCAGATCTCAGTCGATGGTCCCGTACACTTCTGACCACTCATCTGCCGAGTTCTGGTGCCATTTCCACATTCAACACTACATGAACTCCAACTACCCAAAATGCAATCCACTAGAAACACAACACAAGACAGTCACAAGACAGGCAAACTATGGTTGGTTATTCATAAAGACCCAGATATAGTCAAAAATATCTTGCTCTTATCGACATCACCGGTAATAAACAACACGCTCTGTGTGTACCGTCCGAGGTCAGGAATAGGCAGTTTAATTTTGGTGGAGATCCGATGCGCCATTCCTGAGAAATTTGCACGTGAATACAGGCAGGTTTGATCAGCAAGAAATCGCGCCATCACAAGAGATCTCTAGAAAATGACGACACCTTTACTGTCGAGATCAATCGGTTGGGCATGCACAAGCAAAATTAGATGGCGCTGCAACTCGTCGTTTTGGAGATACGCGGGTACTACATAGAAACAGACAAACAGACAGACAAGACAGACAGACAGATAGACAGAATGATCCCTTTTAACAAATTGGTTGTTAAATACATATTGTATTTAGTTGTTAGTTGTTTTCCCTTGGTTTCATTGTCATAGGACAAACGTACTTATCCATTTGCTATTGTATCCTAATTGAAATACGAAAAATATATGTATTGATAGACAGACAGACCAACAGACAGACAGACAGACAGACAGACACACAGACAGACAGACAGACAGACAGACAGACACAGCTCTCCTATATATAAACTATTGAAGTAACAAATATACCGGTAATACAAGCATTGTTGCAAGTTTAGTGATAGCTCTAAAGTTCACAGATGGCACAACATGCACTGGACACAATCAACTAACACTTAATCTCTATTACAAAACTGTGCTAAGTATGCTGCATACAACTATGTAGACTATACAATGAGTCCGTGCTCAAACTAACTGTCAGACATTGTACATTTCTGTACACTTTCGACCTTTCTCCTTCCAAAGCAGCTACTAAGAAAACAATTTGTCGGGA
Organism: Dehalococcoidia bacterium; assembly: GCA_964274945.1. GTDB lineage: Bacteria > Chloroflexota > Dehalococcoidia > Lucifugimonadales > Lucifugimonadaceae > CAXXBX01. Next base: position 21,236 of record CAXXBX010000191.1, read on the forward strand.
ACTTTTACCGTACTCAATGTCACATCCTTTGCTGTCCCAATTGTAGATTTGATAGATACTGCATACATAGGCTAATAACAGATACACAGATACGAGGGACCTCTCAAGTGTGGACGTCTGTATGAAAGCAATCGAGACTGACTGGCATTTGCTAATATAGTTACCAGTATTTGAGAACTAGTTTGTTCAATAGTCAATTTCCTTTCCTTCTTATTATATAGCTCATTCAATAGGTAACTTCTTTCTTTCTTTTACTTCCATAGTTTGCCTGTTATGGGTACTGTACCTTTGGTGCAAAATAAACCACCATCATCATCATAATAGCGATAGGGGGAGAGGGTTTAGCCTTGACTGACATATGTATACAGGTAATTTGCGTTTGACTGAATGCCTACGTCAGAGTACTGGCTAGAGAAGTGTGCGTGTACATCGAGTTGAGTATCTGGTAATTAAAACTTGTCGTTTCCGCAAAAAATCCGTCAGTCCACTGCGTATCCAGCTGAAGTAGACTCGAGTTTGGGACACTCGCTCAATTACCCCAGGACTCAAGTAAGCCCACAGCCCTGACCATAGCTGAGGCTCTAAGATTTTCACACTTCTTAGTCCTCTAATTAGTGTTGATCGGCATTGTCCACCGTCACTGTTGGCTACATTTGTTAATATTCAAATTCAACTTGTATATATATGCCTGTTGACAGCTAGTGACGGATCCAGAATTTTCTTGAAGGGGTGAACATGCCTTGTCATGGCCTCGGTCACATGACCCTGTATTGGCGCATTACTTGTGTGACATGTGACACTGTCTGCACAAAGGAATCTAGCGCACAACTCCCAGATCAGGTTGAATAACGGTTATTAACCACACCCTACTTTTGATGCTCTTCCAGGTATCATGCTCAATACAAGCTTTTAAAATCTACAGAAATTCCTAGAAGACAACTAGAGTGTAATCACAGTCCTGCAGATGCATGATGTCAATCCAGATCGCAAGAAGGCACATATCTGAAGGCGAGCACGTGCCCTCATGCCCCCATCTAAATCTGCCGCTGGTTGACGATGTGTTGAAAGTTTTAATAAGTCAGATACCAGTATAAAAGATTAGGTTTCTATATTTTACTAAAACTTTAGTTTAGTAGTTATGCACATCCCTCCATTCCCAAATATCTGTCATTAACAGCTTATATTAATAGCCGGCTAGTCCCAATCATTAGATGGGGTCCAGAACAATGACATAAAAAACCCAAGCCAGACCATCTCCCAGACAAACAGATAGCTAGAGGAAAACAGTATGGCTATGCAAGACTAAAGAAATTCTCTCTGCCTCACCTCCACAACCACTCCTTCAGGTCAACTTCCCAAAAACACTATATAATTTAGCGTTGGTTATTATTGCAGACAAGTTTTCGTTGTTTATTTCTGACAAAAGGAGGTAAGCAAACACAAACTAGACTGTTCTGGTAACAAAACTGTCATGAAGATTAGCTGCTTATCCAAGAATTGGTTGTTGCTAATTGTCTGTAGTTGTGGTGTGCAACTAAAGGAAAGTATTGCTCCCTAACTGGCTCAACAGAAGACGTAACACATTCCAAAAACACACCCAAGAGGAGGGAGTCACCAAGTTCAGAAGTCTGCAACCCAAAAAAGTCAGAATTTTACGTTCTCTGCTAAGTGACATAACCATTACAAAAGTCTTGGTTCTTATGGCTCATAGCTGAACTAGAGAAGCAGTAAAGTGCTAAACTCTTTGATGCTTAGGTGGAACAGCTGCAGCACACCTACTGGCACCTGCTAATTAATTAATAAGACTAAAGACCATGAGACTGTATTATTGAAATTTTAGTGGTGTGGCCAGAAATTTTTTTACCTTGGCCTACATTATCTTTTTATATTAATTAATTTTCTATATTAACTAATAAATTCCCGTAGGTCGGGCAAACTTTAGGAATTTGTATCCAGGGATCAAAGAGTAATAAACGTAGTGTAGATGCAGCAGCATAGCAGCTTGCTCGTACTATCGATGAAGCTCTCTGAAAGATGGAAGTCGCCAACGAAGAATGCTCATGGCCAAAATGAGCTAATTAGCTAAGTGTGACTTTGCGAAAAGTACATCTTTCTTGACGGACTGTCTTTGCCATTTGGATCTTAGCCGCTCGTGGCTTGCTAGACACAGACCAGGATAAACCCTTATCCCAGATACTGCAATGCTTTCACCCATCTAAAAAGAGCATTGAGGCTAAACTACTCTAGACAGTATGAAAGGTGACACCACTTACCTAATTAATGCACAAACCATCCAGTATGCATGCAGTATTCTAGAGGAAATGATAACTAGGTGTGTCGTACAATGTTAGTTGATATCTAATATATAAAGCTCAAACTGTGTGTGTGTGTGTGTGTGTGTGTGTGTGTGTGTGTGTGTGTGTGTTCGCGTTTGGCGGGCACGTCTTTCGTCCGTTCGCAAACCGAAATCGGCACGCACACTCGGTACGCACAGAGGAAGGTTTGCGTAAAAAAATTATGCACCGGGTCACCTCTTGAGGGGTCCACCCCCAAGTAAAATTTCTCGATGACGCAAACACTACACATTCCAGTTCATTCGAACACACGCCCACACCAGTCCTGTGTAGACCGTACGCGTCGTCGTCCTTCGCAAAGCTTCGAGCAATCAAATATCTCTTGCCGACGAAACTTACTCTTCTAGCGCTTTCGTTTCTCTCCAAATTCTGATTGCATTTGCACCAAATCCAACCTACACGTTTTCTGCAGCAAGCGCTACACGGGGAGTGTGTCGATTTCTATCGAAACAAGCGCGAAAAGCAAGATTCGAATTCATTCAGCACATCCGGTACGCATGCCTCGCAACAAAGATTGCACGTGACGTTTCCAGAGACCTATCTTTACACTACAGTATCTTGCCCGTACGAAGGACGGGCCAGATATACTAGTCCAAACTAAAGCTGCAAACGAGCTCTGCTGCAGCTGCAAATAAACGTAGGTGAGTAGGAAGGGTTTCTCTCAACTCATCTAGACAGTAGTAGACTCTAATACTATTTGTTACAGCATCGGTTTACCTGCGCAAACGTTGTGCAAACAGACTCTAATACTATTTGTTACAGCATCGGTTTACCTGCGCAAACGTTGTGCAAACAGAAAAGCAGAAACAGGTCACGGACTGTAGCAAAGCTTCCCTCATTGGCCGTGACGCCCACAACATTGACCACTAATGAATATGGTAGTTTGCTATACGGGATAGCTGGCTTGCCTTCAAAGCCCGGATAAATAGATAACGTAGCGCGCTACATTTTAAATAATAATTGATATCAACGCACGTCTATTGCGCAATTAAAAATTTCACAGTGGAAATGAATGAATGATGAATGATATATTTCTGTCGCATCTACAACCTGGGATTAAGTCAGCGATTGTCTACTAGCTGAGCTAGACCACTAGAAAAAAAAACTTACCAATAGTACACATGTCGGAACAATCCTGTTAGTTAGTTATTTAAATTGCCGAGGTAGCGAGGCTTCTACTCCGATCTCGAAAAACAAAAGGAAGCGTGGTCCTCTAGGCTATCGAGTGTGTGTGTGTGTGTGTGTGTGTGTGTGTGTGTGTGTGTGTGTGTGTGTGTGTGTGTGTGTGTGTGTGTGTGTGTGTTGTGTGTGTGTGTGTGTGTGTGTGTGTGTGTGTGTGTGTGTGTGTGTGTGTGTGTGTGTGTGTGTGTGTGTGTGTGTGTGTGTGTGTGTGTGTGCGTGCGTGTGTGTGTGTGTGTGTGTGCGTGTGTGTGTGTGTGTGTGTGTGTGTGTGTGTGTGTGTGTGTGTGTGTGTGTGTGTGTGTGTGTGTGTGTGTGTGTGTGTGTGTGTGTGTGTGTGTGTGTGTGTGTGTGTGTGTGTGTGTGTGTGTGTGTGTGTGTGTGTGTGTGTGTGTGTGTGTGTGTGTGTGTGTGTGTGTGTGTGTGTGTGTGTGTGTGTGCCACATATGGTACATATCGTAGGGCTAGAGCAGCCAATGGCAGGGAAACCGAGGCTTGTTAATCGTTGTTTACATCATCTCCGTAGAAACAGAAAGGTATACGCTTGATATCAAGTAGAGTCGTTGGAGGAGGAACAATTTACTTACTTACACAGCACTTCCTCATGGCTGCTACTCACAGACATGAACGTGAATTGAAAATGAAGTGCCGTAAAGCTGCTGCAACTACTACGTCACCAGTTGAACTGCTGAGGCTTCGTTGCCTTGAAAGAGGTTCCAGCGGGATTAAAGGGCTTGGAAGGTGCGTTGAAATTGTGTCAGCGATTTTGGGATAGTTAACGGAAACGTATGCGAACGGTTTTGGTTGAACGCGAAACACAAGCGCGCATGCGTACAGTAATGCTGTGTTTTGTGGACCCTACAGTTGCAGACACTGCTATGGTCTATTGTACGTGATATAGAGTATAGACTGTGTGCCTCTTCACACACGTGCATGACAAGTTAGTTGCTTTCCAGATGAAGTCTGTAGAATGTTACAGCGTGATGCAACTTTTCTGTAATGTTTGTGTTTCGATGTAGGGTGTTTAGGATTATGGACGATGACGGCAACAAGAAGCTAGATTACAATGAGTTTCAGAAAGGAATTTTTGATTATGGTCTCAACTTGGAACCAGAGGTATATGTTGTCTGTACGTGTAGTATATGCAATACAGTATGTACCATATTACCTGGTTTTCAATGACAGACTGTTATGAAGTGAATTTTGCCAGTGCTCTAATACCTTGAGCTAGTATATACTCATTATACCGGCCTTGAGGTATAACATATTACATGCGGCATACCTGGTCAGTGGACCTGTGCCATTGTGTACGTAGGTATTTGTGTATTCATGTATGTACCCTATCCGTCAAATTCAAGCTCCACCAAAATTCAAGCCCTGTTGCTTCAGTTCAAACTGCTTTGCAACTTAGTCTGAGTGTTAATTTTAATAAAAGAGCCAGACTGACTAGAAGACCCACTCTGTCTTCAGCTGCATGCATACAGGTGGATTTAATTGTTTCAACCTGCAGCTGAGGCACATACTCAGCCACCCATTTAAAACATCATATATTCTTTCAAGTGTGCAGGGATCACTACTAACATTGATGGTATGGAGGATGCTGTAATGTGACGTGCATAAGGACAAAAGCACTGCGAAGAGAGTCGGACATCATCCCTACCAGCCTCAGCAACGACGAATCACAATTAGCAAAAGCAACTGGGCTGATGCCGGCGAATGGCACAGCTAGAACAGGAGGAAGAGAATCTAAAAGTTTTTGGTGTTTTTGGAAGAATCAGACTTTTTGAAGGCTTTACTGGAAACAACTTGCTGTAATATTTATGTAGCTGGACGATCATGTGAACAGATACATGTATGTGTACCATTAATTTACAAGTGACACAACTTGCAACTCTCTATTAATTTTTGCTACCATATCACCCCCTGTGTAAATACAAGGCCCGAGTATTTTATTAATACACAAACAAGCTTATTGCATTTCACCAGGGCTTGTATTTGGATGGATACAGTAACAGTTGTTTTAATCCTTTAAATGCAAAAGTATGTGTGGATGTGTGGATTAATTAAATACATATATGTACTTTATACGTTTTTGCATGCAAATGGTTCTTTCATGTAGGAGGTTCGTGCCATGTTCAATCAATTTGACTCTGATAAAAGTGGCACTCTTGATTTTGATGAATTTCTCAAGGCACTCAGGGTACTATTACTGCAGCATGTTCGCGTTGTTATCGGTTAACAAACTTTGCTTTGTCACAATAGCCGCCAATGAGCAAGGCAAGGAAAGATCTGATTATTAGAGCATTTCACAAGTTGGACAGATCAGGAGATGGTGTAGTGACAATAGAAGACTTGAAGGGGTAAGTGTGTTAGTACGGACGTGGTGTGGCTGTTCTTAACTGATCGTATTTTTCACATAGAGTTTATGATGCTTCTAAACATGCAAAGTATAAGAATGGTGAATGGACAGAAGAGCAAGTGTTCAGATCATTTTTGGACAGTTTCGATACTCCTAATGAAGCTGACGGAAAGGTAAGATAATGAAAATTTCATGTGAACTGAAATAATTTCCTGCAGAGTTGTTACTGTACATGTGGACTGTTTATGGCATTGCCACACTGACAGTTGAATTATAGAGACATGCCTACTTCTATCTACTGGCATGTCACTCAGTTTTCAACAGTGGTATGGATTATATATGTTGAAATATCTGGGTCTTACGGATGCTAGCTCAGTCTCCCGACCTTAGATTCAATTTAGTCAAGTTCTAATGCCGACACCACTGTTCTTCACTTCCATTAAGAACAGCTTGAAACATGAGTCACTGGTACTGAAAAGAGACCGCGCAGAGCCCTGTCTTATACTGATTTCTACACAAGCAATTTGGGCAAGACTGATCATTTGTTCTTAGGACATCACTTTATTTTTCGTATGCCCGTGTTTCCAGCAAATATTTGTAAGCTATAAATTTATTTGTAGGCGTGGCAACCCTGACTGTCTACCCATTAAGTTTAACTGATACCATGCTGTTATGCTGCCACCACACAATGATTTAGAATAGGGTAACATGCATTCATTAGTTGACTTTTTTGTAATTTTCAAATGAGACTTGTCAAAAAACACATCTGTAGCATGGAGACAGTTGAATAAATCAGTCTGTTGCAAAACTTACTTAAAGGTGTGCATTGTCTTTTCTCATTTGTGCAGTGATTCAGGCTATCTACGCCTGACCTCCACTAGCCAAAATGAGAACTATTTAAACCTTTAAGACTTTAATTGTGTTGTTAGTTTTATCAAGTCAACCATATGGCATCTTTCCAAATTGGTAATGATGCCTGCATGTTTCAGTGAAGGTGTTAAAGTTTCTTGATAACTAGTAATGGTAGAAAACACCTGTAGTTGAACTTTGTACTTAATGTTTGTCGGCTTGATACTTTGTTTCATGTTCCTAGTGCTGTGTTGAGGCTACTGTGTATTTGTGCTGTGACAGGTGACGAGAGAAGAGTTCACGAACTACTATAGCGGAGTCAGTGCTTCCATTGACAGTGACGCCTACTTTGATTTAATGATGAGATCAGCATGGAAACTGACATAACCATACTCTCTTGCCAAATACTACGGAAATTTTTAATTGAAATTGTGCCACTGCTATAGCCACTGCCTGGCACTTTCATCAGCTTCTACTGCACTTGTAGAAAAAATCTTGTACAGGAAGCTTACCTTGGAAACTATTGTAGACTTAGTAACTCACAAGAAACCTTTTTTATTGTAATAAACTTTTCACTTCAGTTTATGGGCTGTGTGTCTCTGCCGTCAAATGGAATGTTAGGAAGCAGCTTGGCTGTTTCATCATCATCACTTTCTTCGCTTGAGTCTACATCTTCAGCTCTCCCTGAATCACTCGTTTCTGGAGCCTGCCTTCCTGCTCTTGATCTATTTAGTACAAAACCCTACACATTGCTGAAAATAAGGCAAGTCACCTTATACATCACATTTGGAAAGACTTACAGTTTGTGCATCTCTGATGTTGAGAAAGATGGCAACAACAACACCCACTATGATGTTTCCAAAGAGAAAGATCATGATGTACGTCCAGTTTCTGTCTGGTACCGGAGCCTCTGCTTTAGTAAGTGTGTCAGTTAGGAAGGTAGTGCTAGGCTTCTTGTCAGAACATTCACCATAATTTGATGTTGTATTTGACAACCAGTCACTAGAAAGCACAACACGTGTTAATGGCAGCTTGATACCATGGAGCATGTTTGTGTGGCACAGCAAAAGCATGTACATGCTGTGAAGGTAATGGTATGTGTACCAGTTACTTGTCAATTTTGTACATTTCATTCTCTTGAGACTATAGTCACTGTTTCAAGATGTGATACAAATAACGTGGAAAACCATGACAGCTAATAAACTAGGATGTTGCTCTCAAGACCAAACATACTAAGACAGCAACACAAACGGCTTGAACTAACAGAATGTGTCAGACCTATACTGCACAGCTTGTTGGTTCATTACCTAGATGCTGGTTCACTATTATGTGAGCACAGCATCCAGCAACTATAACCCATTATGTTGGAAGGTATTGATGAGATAGTTCTACATAACTAACCTGTGCTGTCCTATCTATGTTGCTGTACAACTTTACATCTCAATTCTTGAACTTACTGAGTTCTAAATTTTAGTGCTGTTTATGTCTTACTGAAACAAGAATATGCAGGACTGACAATATCTTCAATGAACGCCATTCCTACTGAGATCGTTATGCAACTACCATACGTAGTCATGACTCAACATGTAAAATGAGCTTAGGTTAGGCATTGTTCACAATAAATTGAACACAGATTCAAAATGAATTGCAAACATAAAAACACATTGACAGTTTTGCCCAATCTCAACGTGCTCGCGTCACCATTCTGCGCATGTTTATGCATAGGTGTTGCATGGTTGTTTATGTCTTTGTGTGCATATGCCTAACTTTGTGCATTCACTTGTACATTCACACTATATACACCCATTGTTCAAGCCTTTTCGTATGAACTTCGCTCAGTTACAGCAACAATACGGAAAAGGCTATAGCGTCTGGTTTATTTAGTAATATAGGATGTGCTAATCATGGTCAACTTTTGAAGATTCTCCTTTGGATGCTGATGACTTGCATGGTAAAGAGGACCATCTCTTCTGTGCTTACTACCTGGTTGGTTTGGTGGTGTCATATTAGTAAATTCTTGAAATTTTTGGACCACAGAGGGGGACAAGGCAAAGTAAACTCCCGAGGCCTGTTCAAGCATAAAGTGACCTTTATATTTATATCAGTAAGTACATGTATGTATTGCAGCGTAGTGCAGAGGTAAGTATGGAAATACTGTTTGGGTAATAGATCTGCTTACAATGCTGGTGTACTATCAGGTTGGTGGCTACGGTTTAGATCCTCCAGTTTCCCAACAACGATATTACAAATACCAATACCAACCATCTGAACTGTTGTGGCAACTCCCATTGCTGTTCCTACGACAGAAAAACTATTGCACACTTCCTGATGTCAATTAATTAATACAACAGATTTAATATGCTGACCAACAAGTTGAAGAGGAACAATGAGAGGAATTGATGGCCATAATGATGACTACAAGAGAAAACACGGTAGATTAATTACAAACATTGTAGTGTGAAAAACATACTGCTCCGATTGAGTATGTCATGCCTAACCACAGAATTGGAATAAGGGGATAGACACATGTGAAAGCCAAGAGGGCAAATACAGGTACAGTCAGCAGCAAGCAGAGCAATATCAACACACCACGGCGACCAGCACAGTCCTAATCAAAGGCAACGGTCAATGACATTTTATACTGAAAACATTATCACATATGACCAACCACTAGCAAGCCACAGAATGGGGCAAGCACCAGTGAAACATCATAAACTCCACCAGCAATTATAGATGATGTATCAGCACTGAAACCATATTTGTCCTGGATAAAGAGACTGAAAAGACAAGTGCATCTTGACTATCCACACTGCATGCGTTATAGTAATCATCACATACGAAGCATCAGCAATGAAGGCAAAAATTCCATTGTAGAAAAACATAATGGCAAGCGCCACCAGCCAATACAGCAATGAGAACTTAAAGATGTCACGGACATTCTACAAAGTACTGCTTGTTGTTGGAAAATTCGAGAACAAATAAGTTGGGATTCTTACAACTCGCCTTGCATTAGCTGCTGTACTCTCTGTCTGTAGAAAGTCAACAAACTTCACGTTAACATCTCACAAGAAAGCAAAGACCAATATTTCATACACAACAGGTCATTACTATTGGTCTGACTACATTGGTCAGCATATCTGTATGTACTGTACCTGTTGATCAGCATCTACCTAGTGTGTGTGTGTGTGTGTGTGTGTGTGTGTGTGTGTGTGTGTGTGTGTGGTGTGTGTGTGTGTGTGTGTGTGTGTGTGTGTGTGTGTGTGTGTGTGTGTGTGTGTGTGTGTGTGTGTGTGTGTGTGTGTGTGTGTGTGTGTGTGTGTGTGTGTGTGTGTGTGTGTGTGTGTGTGTGTGTGTGTGTGTGTGTGTGTGTGTGTGTGTGTGTGTGTGTGTGTGTGTGTGTGTGTGTGTGTGTGTGTGTGTGTGTGTGTGTGTGTGTGTGTGTGTGTGTGTGTGTGTGTGTGTGTGTGTGTGTGTGTGTGTGTGTGTGTGTGTGTGTGTCTACACAAGTCTGTTGATCTGTAACATCTCACTGCTTGTTGTTTGATTATCTGCCTAGCTGTGTTTTGATCTTAGCTGTTGGCTATATGCGTGCTTGCTTCCATTTTCCTATTTATGCATTGTAACAATGAAGCCTTTCATAAAGAACAGTTGGCTAAACAGCAGTTTAATTAATATTAAAGAGGACCTTCATTACTACGTTTGACTAATGTGCCACTTCGAAACGAAAGCTGAAATAAATACATTTCAACTCGTTTTGACTGCTTGTGTGTAATAATTATTACAATTATCCAAATTTCTTTTAAAAACTGAAACATGCAGACACTACTATCAGTGACAGACTTTGAGAATGCTCTCATAAGTTGTAAATCCAAAATGGCAAATGGATAAGGGACTGCCATTAGATGGCCACGCCCCCAGCCAGATGGCTGAGTTCCAGTGCACTATGCAGGAGTTATGGGCTGTGCAAAGCAAGCTCCTGAAGCCTGGCCAGGTACTCGCAGGATCACCGACTGTGATGCCATCGGCTGATTGACTTTGTCGCCGTCGGGGGGAGGGGGGCTTTGCCACCCCAGTCAAAGACCGGGTACTCATTTATACTCCTGAGTCAAGAGGCAATTGTGTGTAAATCCAATGGGTGATTACTTCACAATAACCATTGATTAACTATGTGATTCATGGTATTTTCAATCACGCATGCTGTATCCTCTCATACTAGAAGCAAACCAGGATGCCAGTTTCCACACCCGACTATCGTTCAGCTGAGAACTGGAAAGCTTGTCAAATGGCGTCCAAGACTAATGTCACAAACACGTGATACTTTACTGCAGTGTTCTGCATCTCAACATGGAGAGCATCACTGACATTTTTACTTATTGTATGCTATAGCTTTTTACACAACTCACCCTCCCTAGCTGTTCCATTCCACGTTCATCAAGACTGGCAGTAACTGCAGCTGAGACAAAGCCCAATCCACAAAGTAAAGAACCTACAAGACACATACATCTGATCTGTACAGAGAAAAGTATCATGAAAATTGAAGTGCCTCCATACAGTTGACAGAAGCAAGCAAACCCATTGGCCACTCTTTTTAACGTGTATCTAGACATTATGGTCTTTATCAATAGTTAATGGAGATAATCGGACATACTAAACATAATATGCAGTCACCACTAACATGAGTTTAACTCATTGACTGGCATGACCTGCATTATAGCTTCTAAGACCTTGAAAAGGTGGGTCTAGAGACATCGTAATTGACTATATGCCAAAGGGATGTCAAGAGTGCACTAGAAACAAAAGAAGACAGCAACAATGTGACATTGCCATTCATGTCTTGCTTTTATAACTATGTTAGATGCTGGACTGGCTCGCTAAAGCCTTAAATCAGTGTTTTTGTTCTGTACTAAATGACAGCTGCATTAGCCACTGCTTCAAGAAGTCAGTTGTCCTGCTTGGCTGATCCTTTTTCTTGCAGACCTTGCTTTGAACAGCTGGAGAATTACAGTTGGAAATGAAAAAACACTAAAGTGCTAAACCCTCGGCTGCTATCCAGTTGTTCTCTTGCTCATTAGTTCTACACCAGTTAGACCGTAATTGTTTTCTCTCACTAACTGCTTACTGTCACTAATTAGAGCTAGTCTAAAGCTGCATTGTGGTGCATGCACAGGAGGCATGGCGAGTCGAGTTGAGGGTATACACCAGTATTACTTTAATTATCCCTAGAGCATGCGTGCCTCAAGTTAATGAGAAGGGAATGGAATTTCTTTGCATGTTTAGAGAAGAAATTCATAGTTGCTGACACTTAGCAAGTATTCCATTTTCTAGCTGCATTCAAAGAGAACAATTTACTGTTACCATACATGGTTACACTACACAGAACCAGAGATGACACCATAAAAAAGTTAACATTCTATCCAATTCCTTCTTAAGGCAGGAGGGGTTACAGGGTTCTAGCCAGGGATCCTAAGGCGTACGCTTTGACAATGACCACTATGCCATCCATCTTTACAGCCAAGCCACTATGTATACCGTTCTATACTCTCTAGTCTTTACCCAGTCCTCTCCAAAGCCGTCATATATTGGGAGGCCAGCCTTTGATGTAAAGTCTTGTTCACATAATTTGTGTTTAAAGGGAATTACGGCTGGGTATAGTTGACAACTACTCTCCATTCCTGTTCACGTTTTACAAGGAAGAGGCTAACGAGATTGGGTTGCAACAGGCGTGGTACTAGCTAACTATAACTACAGAATCAGGAAGTGGCCTTGCAGTGGGTGGGTGAGTTTGACCTCTGATTTGAAAATTTTTTAATGAACACATTGACTCCTTCTTGCCCCACCAGAATGCAGTGAGATAATGAGAGCAACAAAACATCAAGGACTTGCCTTCAGCCCCTTTCCACCAAAGTAGACGGAGAAGAAGGAGCTGGCTACAGAAGACTACATAATTGCTGCTGGGTCTTGCCAGTTTGATCGAGAGGTAGCAGCAAAATGTAATATTGCAAGTTTGCCAACCAGAACCGGAAAAGCAAGGCGAAAAAGGTAATTAGGATACCACTCCCCAAATTGCAAAAAGGGCGTGCCCAAACTTGGCCTCCTGCCTACGCCTTGCCACAAACGTGGCTAGAACCCTGGGTTAGCTAACTAAATTATGTCTGCACAACAATGAGAACTGGTTGCAAACAGTTGTTGGCTGAAAAGATGAGGGTCACTTCTGTATGTTCATGATTAACAGCAATGCACCAGTTCTTACTGTCTTTATTTACCCTTACCTGTCCACAGTGCATTTACCACTTGCTCCTTAGGATTATCTGGCCACAAGCTCTGGGCATACCTGTCTGTGAGAAGGAAATTCAGCACACTACCCTACAGTTGAATAGAAATATACAATTACTAACCAATACAAACAGATTTGCATTTGATTATTTATTACTGTAGGTGCACTGGAACTACGGTGCAAATCAGTACAGAAATACTACAGTTTACTGCATATTTTCATCACACGTGCCCTCTACTGTCCCTTGTGACATATTCTGCCTAATCCTAGCTATGACCTTGTCCACAGTGGCTGCTAGTATACAGTCAAACTGACCGATTAACAATTGACACACAAGTGGACACCCAAATAACAAACAAACAATCAAACAAATAAGAGCTGTGAGCTTACCAAACGAGAAAAGGAAAGCGTAAATCCGAATGCCAGTGCTAACTCTTTTCCCTTAAACCAGAACGTAGACACCCTATTTTGAACCACTATAACAGCATGTATTAAACTCAAGATACAAATACAGCAACAGTGTTATCAACAAGACAACACAACCTGTCAGAGACCCATTGCCTGTTCTACAAGATAAACAAATACCCAAATAAAATATTTACAACAAAACCAAGATGACAGTTTTGTTACCCAAATATGAGTCTTCCCAATAGCATAATAGGAAATAGATTGAACGTTGCTCCAAGAGAAAATACGGATGACCCAAGAACACACATGAATGAGAACAAAAAGAGACCAACTAAACACAATAAAAACATGATGATTCTGACAAATTATAAACAATAAAAACAACTATGTGACTAACATCTGTTTCCTAATTTGTCAATCATAAATCCGGCAAGAAGAACCATCACAGCATTTCTTCAAATGCAGAACATTTCAGGACAAAAATCACAGAGATTGCAAGCAATTCTGCTTACGTCCAAGCATAGATAGCATAAAGAAGATTATACTGTGTTCCACTAAGACCTAAGCCACCATCCTACAAGATAGACACCACTTATTCATCTGCTGTAAAATATCCAATATTTGTGATTGCACTTAGCAATTGCAAGTATAGTCAACAGACACAAACAATCAACAAATAACTATACGACAAAACAAAAGCAGATTGACAGACTGAGATTCGAAAGGAATTACCAGTAGACATTATAGTCTCACGTAGCCAGACCCCTTTCCACCCCTTCATACTTCCGGGCGAAAATGGGTCTGGTGAACAGCCTTTGATGTTGCTGTGTGCCGCGTAGTCAGAAATCGGCTATCTAAAGACCGGATTTGGTTCCTTAAATGCCTCACTAAAGACCAGTTGGTATGAACTCAGTGCAATCCTATCTCAAGTAGCTTTTCTTGTTTCGTAGAGAACATCTCAAAGACTACAGCTAAAGGTGTTGCTGTTTGTGAAATCTGCATTTTTACAGCAGCAATCAAACATTGACGTCGACAGGTTTTCATCTCCTAGCTAGGCAATTTGTCATGATCGACATTGTACATAGTGTTGTGCGCTCGTGTCATAATCGAGACTGAATGCAAACGTATTGGATGGATGCAAACGTATTGGATGGGTGCGAACGTACTCGATGTAAGGCAATGAACAACACAGATAGGCAATTACCCAAACACAGAAAAACCACTCGTCTGGTTTCGATGACGTCATGCAGCTCCACGCACTTCCAGATATTGCTCACTCTGGACTGTCTGCGATCGCTTTAGACGTCAAACAGCAAACAGCATTGAGTAGGTTTGCATTCAGTCTCCGTTGTGACACAAGCGCACAACGCTAACGTACCACGTCAATCATGCCTGCATGAAATCGAAGCCTGTCAACATCAATGCTCCTGTGGCTGCTGTAGACAAGCAGATTTCACAACAGCAACGACTCTAGCTCTAGTCTTTGAGTTGTTCTCTACGAAACAAGAGAAGCTAGTTGAGATAAGACTGCACTGAGTGCACACCAATCTTGTCTTTAGTGAAGCGTTTAAGAAACCAAATCCAGTCTTTAGATAGCCGATTTCTGGCTACACAGCACACAGTGACATTATAGGTTGTTCACCAAACCCATTTCACCCAGAAGTATCATGTGTCGGAAAGGGGTCTGGCCACGTGAGCTTAAAGACATCACAAGACAACATCTACTACCTCATAATGGCTAGATGGCAATGTACGCAGACCAGCCCAACAGCGGCCAAAACAGTGGCCATGCATAAGGTCACAGTCAATAGTTTAAACTATTCCATCAAATGGATTTTCTAATGGTTTTGCAGAAGAGCACAAAGGCAACAAAACAGGCTGCTGAGCAGACTATATATATGTATGTATATATATATATATATATATATATATATATATATATATATATATATATATATATATATATAAACCACTGTACTGTTCAGTGAATCTATTCTATTCCTGAGAATGTATCAACTTGTGCCTTACTGTGTCAACACCAGTAGTACCCCAATCATTATAACCTACATTCCCCTATTTAGGCACACCTACCATTGCATTCCCTTTTTAAAATAGAAAGAGAGAGAACAGTCTTATCTATTGAATATAGTTGTGCAAGTCTGACTATTTTGCCCTTTCTAAACCTCTTGGGTGCATGCAGTTGACCCATTCAAGGTATTCAGAGCTTGACTATATTGTCGAGAATATCAACTGCAGATCTAGGTGACACAAGAATTAGACAAAAGACATGCAAGTTATTTAACACAAGCTAATTAGTTGACCAAAAGTTGGTAGAAAGACAGCTCATGAACTGCTCATTTAATGAAACTGTTGATGGACTGTATGACCAAAAGTTTCAAGACTTTGGAAGACTCTGCACACTCTTGCAACTGGAATTCAACCTAATAAAGTACTGCTACCCTACAACTTCCGTCTAATGAGTCTGATAAAAGACCAACAAAAACTAAGATAATTTATCCAGTTTCTAGCATATATATAATACAAATTTACAGATTAAAAAATTGAACATACTTAATATCAATAATTAAAAATACTACACTAATATCAACACTTGTGGTCCCAATGTTCAACCAGCGACATCATGCATTGCAAACTAAGATAAATATGGCTGCATGTAGATGCAATAGTGAGTTTAGAAACCCTAGCTAGGCACATACACTTTCTGCCCTCTCCAACTGCTTTTGCAAAACACTATACAAACAGAACAAAGCAATCTAGTAGCATAGTACATAAAACGCTACTTTACTAGTCACCTCGGCATGTCGAAGCAGAAATAGGAGCCAAACGTTAGCAGACAGGTGAAGAAGAGAATGACAAAGCGATAGTAGGCTGTGTAGAAAATAGCCATTCAGTGAAAAACAATAAAATTTAATTTAGACGTTGACGAACGTACTTTTCCTTGCATCCATGAGTGGAATGCTACTGCGACTGTACCGTACGTACTGTTTCGTAGTAGCAGTATCCGGGTTATTGCGTAAGAGTGACCACGCGCTACTAGCTAGGAGTCTGGCGTTACTGTGTAGCCACGGGTACAGTAGGCAGAACGAGTGGCCGGGTTAGAGTTTGGCTACACAAGAGTAACCGCTTGCATGTGAGCCTTTAATAAACATGCAGGTCTGTAGCAAGCAAATAGGATAGTCCTAACGCGATCTAACAGGGGCGTGACTGTGTTCTGAATTAGCGCACATTAATTCAAATGGCAAATTGGCAAATTGTCCAGCTAACAATCGACTAACAACTATTTACTAAACTTTCCAAATAGTGACTTTGTTTTCGGATTTTGCCACAAACCGATCACTAATCCAGGTCCGTACCGTGTACTAGAGAATTGCATATAGTTTTTGAAATTTGCACTTTCGTCTGTGGTTGATTTTTTTGGAACTTCCGGTTAAGGCATACGTGCTTAATTAAATAATGTCATTATACGCCTCGTGATACGATTAATCTATGTATACCCTTGATTATATGCATAATATATATAGTTTAATTAATATATGTCGACAATGTTATGTGGGAGTATGTGTGATTTGTTTGCCCACTGTTAGTGGGTATATATATATATATATATATATATATATATATATATATATATATATATATATATACATATATAGCTATAGCTATACGTGTGTCGACTACTGCTGTATGAAACTCAGACACTAGCGAAAAATCCATTTAAATTAAGGACTTTAATCTATAAATGTTGTTGTGATTTTTACGTGCAGGTTACTAACTAAATTAATTAAATAGTTAATTAAGCAAATGGTTAGTGTACAACATTTGCTTTGAACGCTTACTAAAGATGTTAAGTGCGGCCAGATGTGCGGCAGTTAGTAGATCAAGGGCGCGTTTCCACTAGTGCCTAGACTGGTTTACCAAGTGGTTTAAGCTAAACTGGTTTAAGAATTGACCTGTTTCCACCTGCACTAAACTAGTTATAGGTTAAACCTAAACAGCTTTCTTAGACCTACTTTGAAGTAGGTCTAGCAAAGTGGTTTAGGTTTAACTGTCACGTGACAGCAGCGCGTTTGTTTAGATGGCTTCTGCCAACGCTGTTTTGATGATATTGACTATTTTGTCGGGATACAATTGCCCCAGAAGATGTAAGGGTCGTTATAGCTAGAGGGAAGAAATTAGCAGCTACGGAGAGAGAGAGAGAGAGAGAGAGAGAGAGAGAGAGAGAGAGAGAGAGAGAGAGAGAGAGAGAGAGAGAGAGAGAGAGAGAGAGAGAGAGAGAGAGAGAGAGAGAGAGAGAGAGAGAGAGAGAGAGAGAGAGAGAGAGAGAGAGAGAGAGAGAGAGAGAGAGAGAGAGAGAGAGAGAGAGAGAGAGAGAGAGAGAGAGAGAGAGAGAGAAGACGGTGTCCTTGGTCATTCTCATGCAAATTTCCACTAGCAGATGCTGAATCAGTAACAACCAACTGACTCGGTGACAGACCAGTCCAATACTTCAAACTAAGGCGTTCCTAGACGGTTTGTTTAGCACATCCCGGATGTGCACGTTTCTAGTGGAAACAGTCGCTTTCTTGAACTGGTTTTGTTTTAAACGCATTTAAGCTAAACTAGTTTAATTAAGGTGCAGCTAGTGGAAACACGGCTCAAGCCTACTATTGAAAATGGTGTATCCACAGATTGATATCAATTATTGGCGGCTTATGACTGACAGAAGCATCTAGCCTCGGTTCCAGACGCTCTCCCGTACGTACTACTGCACGTGACTGGTATATGGGGTCAAATGTAGGAGGAACAGGCAGGCCCACATACCTGTCACGTGCAGTAGGACGTACGGGAAAGCGTCTGGAACGTTCTTTCTCCATGCGACTGCGAAACGGACTGGTAAAGTTCTTTGTCTTAATTAATTGGTGTAGGAAGATTGTTGCATTGTATATCTAGACCACAAACTCAAGCCTCTAAGTGGGTTGGGTGGGTCGGATGGGCCAAATATTTGTGAGATCGTAATGCGGTAAGGCTATAGCTACCGTTTTTGTGCAAGTCTAAGTAGAACAAAAATATATCCGAAGTCTGTAGAGATCGGTTGCTCCTAGAGAGCGGCCATGTACGCGCGTAGCTCGATCCAGTTTCCAATTTGTCTAGTCTACGGTTGCGAGCTGTTGCTTTTCGAAGTTTTACTGTTGCAGACTGACGGCTTGGAGAACAACGTAGTTGGCGGGCCAGAATTGTAGGTTCATGGGTCGTGTTTCAGTTTCGGCCCCATTGGGCGTGTCGTGGTATTTAAAGAATGTGTTGTCTTTGTTGCAGTACTACCCGAGGCCCGGATATCCGAGCTAAGGTATATTAGTCGTCCGACGTGCGACCGTATTTTTTTAAATGATTTGAGTTCGATGGTTCAAACTAGCAGCTAGACCGCTGATGTTTTTACAGTTCAGTTCATGGTGTTTTTGCTTTAAGTGTCATCTACACGTGCTCTCTTAATTAAACGCCGGTGTATATTGATTTATTGATTTTAGATTTGCTAAAACTTCGAGTGTTAAAAATTATTTAGCGGTTTTAGCTTGCTCGGTTCAAGTATGGGAGAAATACGTTACATTAGTTAATTAATAACCTATGTAGAAATTTGTAATGTTTAATTGATTTTTTCTAGCTCAAGTAGATTTGCACAATGGCTGATGAACAAGTGACATCTCAAGACATCAGTGGCGTGTCTAACAAAGACATAATACAAGCGACGTGGCCAAAACTGGCAGTTGCTCTTGACAGTGATACGTTTAATGTGGGGAAAATAGCCGTCATTAAGCAGCAACATTTGGTTGACCCCTTTATGCAATTATACTCAATGCTTGATAACTGGCGAAGCAAACGTGCAAGTGAAGCTACTCGACGAATACTGATCAAAGCTCTGATTAAATGCGGCTGGACTAGTGAGGCTCGAAGTATATTTGGCGATATGGTGACACTCGCAGATAAACCGCCTGATCACGTGACATCAGAAGATTCTGGTAGGCATAGCTACAGCTTGATGAATTTACATAATAGAGATCGTTTAATTTGATGTTTTATTTTATATTCAGTTCCTGCTAGTAGTAGCAGTGATCAGAAAACTATGGTGGCAGCTAAACCCATTTCGCCTACAGGTGAGCATTGATTTCAATGCCACTGCACTGCATGGCTATTGCACGCCTCCTTGAAAACAAAGTATAGTGTCAAACGTGCGAATTTGAGGCCAATATTTTGCAGTGTACATTTTCTAATTTGTGTGTGTGTGTGTGTGTGTGTGTGTGTGTGTGTGTGTGTGTGTGTGTGTGTGTGTGTGTGTGTGTGTGTGTGTGTGTGTGTGTGTGTGTGTGTGTGTGTGTGTAGAAATTGTAGACCACAATTCTGCTTGCTAGCTCGAGGCACGAATGCGCTAGGGTAACACGCAAGCAGTAATACCTCTGGATGGAGGAACTGACCTCAGCCTCCCAGACCCGTGTAGCGCCGATTCAAAATCGCCCTCCACGGGTCTGGGATGGTACCGCTTCTTCTCAATATATTTCCGGTGGTCTATGAGTATTCAGTTTCATAAATACATACCTTTCCAATTACGGCTGTAATCAACGAAGACATCTCATGGTAGTGATGTGCAAAGAGTGCTGTACACAAACGACGACTTGTAGTGCGCTCTTCACTCAAAATCACGTCCCTATACACGTTGTGGTTTGTATTGTGCGCCTGTCAACGGCAGTAACGACACCTTCTTAGAACCTAGCAGCAGAGCCTAATTTACGAACTATCCAGCTGAATGCTCAACTACTTCATGATTACATCTACTAGACAAAACCCCGGTTCACAGTACGACGCTGGCACAGCGTCCTTCGAGCATCCTGGACGCTGACAAGGATGCTCACACGAGCATCAGCGAAGACGCTGGCGCTGTACCATTCACAATATTGTGTCTGACGAGCGTCCATCGCACAAAGAACACATTGTGACAGTGGTCTGGCGCTGCAAAGTAACCACGTGTGTACAATGTACTCGCAACAGACATGAACGACGACGTTTTGCTTTTGTTGCGCTGCTGCGCCGTACAGTAGTCTCGATCAAGCGTTTTCTTTCATCCTTATGTCCTTTGACTGAACATGCCAAACGCAGGGAAAACCGCGCACACTCAATGAAAACTTCCATCGACGAATCAATGATCGATGCCATGGGAACGAATAGAATAACCCGGATAAGTCCAGTGACTGACTTGCGATTGGTTGAAACGGGGCAGGTGATGTCATCGGACGCTGGGTCACTTCCTGCTAGGACGCTCGATTAGAACTTTTCTCTATTCCAGCGTCGTGGACGCTCGCCTAGCATCGTGCGAGCGTCGTACCGCGGACGCTGACATGTTCACAGTGTGACGCTGACGCTCGCTCATCGTCAACGTCCAGGTCGCTCGCACGACGCTCATGCCAGTGTCATACTGTGAACCGGGCTAAAGTCTCGCTGTGAATTTACGGCGAACGCTGCAAGTCATGTCGAATCCGCGACGAGTCACAGCTGATGCGCGCATTGCGAATTTTTATCACGAATTTGTGGCTACCCGCGGCGACTACCAGCGACTCGCAACGGGGTCGCGGTGATCAGACACATGCCGATCGCGTTTGCGGTTCCATTAGTAAATATAGTGTTTCATATCGTACGGTACATATTATAGTTTAAATAAGCACGTTTTTGTGACATCTCTATCAAGAGTGCTACGCCCTAGCTGTTAGAGAAATGAATTCTACAGTATATAGAACGATGGATGCGTCGATCAAGCGATTCAATAATCTTCTAGCTAATGGGTTGATTACTCCAGAGCTGCATGATAAGAGTATCGTTGCAACTGAGTCATTTAAATGACACAAAGATGTGAGAGTCAAGATGGTTTACCAACTCAACGTACTAGTCCATGTCTGAAGCTACTCCAGATCAACCAGTGATTTGTAGCCACTCCATGTATGAAGCCCAATCCAGCTCCACGTGTG
Source organism: Dehalococcoidia bacterium (assembly GCA_964274945.1). Lineage (GTDB taxonomy): Bacteria > Chloroflexota > Dehalococcoidia > Lucifugimonadales > Lucifugimonadaceae > CAXXBX01. Next base: position 42,668 of record CAXXBX010000191.1, read on the forward strand.
AAACCTATATAGCTACCCTTGTTCCAGGAAGCCACGGATCACCATCAGGAGAGCCTTTCAGGTGGCCATCGCAGTTTATCAACTGCCCAAACTGCTAATTACTAAATAATGCTTGAGTTCTGCTATGACTTTCTCGACAAGTACGTCGACCGTCGCGACTTCGAGTTGATTCAGGTGAACATCGACGATATGTACATGGCTCTGGCCACAAAGACCTTAGACGAAGCGGTACGTCCAGAGATGATGGAGGACTTCCAGACCCATCGTCAAGAATGGTTGTCCTGGAACAGATGGAGCAACCATATACCCGGTCTCTTCAAACTAGAATTCGAAGGGTCACGAGCCATTGCCCTATGCAGCAAATGCTACTACGTAGATGATGGAGCCGCGCAGGGAAGTAAAACCTCTGCCAAGGGAATGAGCAAGAAGCACACCGACATCACCTGGTGAAGCTATGTCTCGACTCTCCAAGCTCGAACCAACCGTGCTTAAACCAGAGGCTTTCAAATGGTGGCCAGCTGCACAAAGACTTACCTGCAAGACAAACTAGGTCTCAGCGCATACTATGACAACAGCCGAGTTCAGCCCAATGCCATTCACACAGAACCCATATTCTAACCAGTCAACCAATATTAAGCCAAAGATATTTGATATTCCCGACTAGCCAGCCTCTACGCACCCATTTTATAAGATGGTGTTGGAGTTGAGGCAAGGCAGTATGTAATACCTCCTCGATATCAGAAACGTCGAGGATGACCATGAGTCTGTGCGATAGCGACAGATGGATTAACATATCATCGACCGCCCGGAACTGCAGTTTGACGCATCGCTCAACTCTAGCAATTCTTTGGAGAGTTTATCGTGTATCTTTGAATACACAGACTCTAGAATCATCTCTAAATCATTACTACCTTCTGAAATTGCCATCTGCCCATATCAAAGATATAGCCCTCCATTACCCACGCGGCGGGTCTGCAAAGCAACGGGTGCACATCCTCGCATATGGGAACCGATGCGTTAGCCATGACTGGTATACGGTATACTATGTATACTGTTATATTTAGGTGTAACACACGACCCCAATGACAGCGCGATAGCTCAGAGGGCAGCCTGCTTTTCACATCCGAACAAGGTCCCTGAAAATCGACTTTGAACCTTTTGATAGTACTTTCTTCATAACTTGTTCAGAATGGGAGGACACATATCGGTGACGAGGTCGTCCAATTTGAGTTCAAAGAGCAGAATATCCTCATTAAACTCTTTTCCTCGAAGACACCACGTCAATTTTTTTCAACTCTTTTGATAGTTGCTGTAGGCAAATCGACAGGCCTCCACCTTCTTGGGATAATTCTTTCTCCTGGTCAGTGCGTGCAGAGTTACACCCAATCTGCTTACAGCAAGTGCAATGGAATTCACACAGACACTCACCCACGGCACCCACAACCCCAGCCCAGACGCGGTCATATGAAGCGCCAAGTCTTTGTGTTTGAAGGATCTAAACGATTTTCTCTAACACCAACATCTGTTGTGGTAGGTGAGGTACAGGTGGGTGAGCATGCGGATGTCATTCTCTGACAGATTGCCGTCGACGTTGTATATCGACTCTGTAACTTAAAACAACTAGGACCTACACCGATCTACAATAAATCCTACCAAAAAGATCCAAACCATAGTTGACTCTTCTCTATGGCTTGAGGTTGTATAGCTGTACTAGAGGATAATGATAAGGGAACTGACGATGGGGCCTCCATACCCTCACCTGTGATCAGACCTATGGACTTTGGCGTTGCACCCAATGATGTGCTATATGCAATTATGGAAGCTAGCGCTAGTGGTACTCGTCGACGTAAGTATCTAGAACCTTGTTTTTTAGATGGAAAAGGAGGTAACACAAGATAGCTCGAGAAGACCCTAGATACTGTTTGATCAAAAATGATCGTAGAGTAGGATATATACCTTGGAAAGCAATGGCGGTGCACTATTGAACAATAGAACACAAACAAAAAATTTTGATAAGGTAATAGACAAAAGATAGAGGAACTATGGAGGACGGTGCATACAATGCAATCCTTTGATAATCCGCGTAGGACCTTGCATGATATGTGTTGCAGAGTTCCCGAAAGACGGACGCAGCACCTTACCAGAGAGGACGCGTAGACTGCCCAACGCTCGACCGTGCGGTATATTGTAAACGCAATCTTAATCAACTTCCACTCGCGACCGCTACCCAGTCAAATCTATCTCAATCAGAATCAATACCGCTTCTTATACTACCCTAGCTCAGTCAAACACAATACCGGTCCAATGCCGGATCACAATCACCGACGTATATGTCACATGTCTCTACATCACACCACTCCCTCCTGTAGACAAGATTTGCTTTCAGCACGTCTTTGTACTTACGTAGTAGACATCGACGTCATCCCATGCGGCTGAGAAAATCAGCCTTATTCTCCATTCCCTTTACCATTTCTATCTTCATGTGGTAATTCTGTAAATATGGCGCCCAACGCATCACTCGATTGTTCAGAAATCTTGCTTGCTTGATGCATGTTAGAGGCTGGTGGTCTGTTTGAAGGACAAATTCTCTTCCATACAAAAATGTTCTTAATTTCTTCACACTCCAGACGATCGCCAAACATTCTCAATCGTTGAGAAGCGTTTCTCCCTTTCAGTTAGCTTGTTGCTGATGTAGGTGACTGGAAACATCTTGCCCCCATGTTGCTGTATGAGCACAGCCCCTATGCCTATCTCAGAAGCGTCTGTCTGCAATAAGAATGGCTTGCTATGATCCGGAAGGTGAAGAATTGGGTGACTTGTTCTCACGGCCTTCAATGTCGTGTAGGCCTTCTCCTGAGCATCACCCCAGATTACTTGGTTGGGTTGTCCCTTCCTAGTAGCATCAGTGAACGGTACAGCTATAGCTGCGTAATTTGGGACAAATTTACGGTAGTACCCGGTCAGGCCAAGAAATGACCGCACATCTTTCTTAGTCAATGGCCTACTGGCATTTCTCACCTTTCGAAGGTTCTCTTCAAGTGGTGCACTTGTTCCGCAACCGACTTGATGACCCACAAAAGTTGTTTCTGCCCCAATAACAGTCTTTAGATGGTCTGACTGTAAATTTGGCTTTAGCTAGTCGTCTCCACAGCTCTCGGAGCGTCGCCACATGACAATCCCACGTAGTTGTATGAACTAAATTGTCATTGACATAATTCTCTACGCTTTCAATTCCTCTCAACAATTTCCTGATAGCTGTGGTCAACGTTGCCCCTGAGTTCACCATGCCGAATGGCATACGAAGAAACTCACACACTCCATCTGGTGTGGGAAAAGCCGTTTTATGGATGTCGCCAGGTGGCACAGGTACTTGCCAGTAACCCATACTGAGATCAATCTTTGTGAAGAAACGGTCATTCCTGAGATTTTGGATGAGGTCCACAATCCGAGTCATGGGCTCCACGTCCCACGCTGTCACCTTATTCTATTTTCAATAGTCAACACAGATTCGTTCAGTACCATCTTTCTTCCTCACGACAACGACAGACGATGAAAATGGGAAATGAAATTTCTGTATTATCTTCAGTTGTAGCATTTTGCTGATGTCTCCCTTGAGTGACTCTCTAATGCTATATGGCACCGCATATGGCTTGGTCCTGATTGGTTCAGTAGTAGTCAGACTTATCCGATGCTGGATAACGTCAGTTTTCCCTGGTCTGTCGGTAAAGACCTGCTGGAACTTTGTCAAAATGTCTCGGACCTGACCCCTTTGCTCTTTGGTTAAGTTCTCCCCAATGATGACATCCTCCCATGATTCATCAGCCTGGCAAGCACCGAGATCTAGTAGCTCGCTGTCGTCAATCGCATCGTCGGAACCACATGACTCGTCATCCTCAATGATGGCTGAACAGACCCTCTCCAAAACAGCACCACCTACCATCATCGGGTTTCTGTTGACAGCCTCAACCACCTCTCCATCCTTGGCTCTCTCCTGATACTTTTTGAGCAAATTAGTGTAATAGTTTTGCTCTTCCATCTGACGTTGATTCGATAATCGTTGACACAACGCTTCGCCTCGACTTGGTATGGGCCCTTTCACTGCTTGATCAGCTTGTTTCTGTCAGTAGGGCATACCAGTAGCACCTTGTTCTCTACCTCAAGACTCCTTTCCTTGGCCTTGCGGTTATAGTAATGCTTCTGTCTAACTTGAGCCTGACCTAGCTCTTCTCAGGAAACCGATTCTTCCCGTATTGTTCTTTGAAAAATGTCACAAGACTGACAAAATGTCGACACATCAGTGTGTATGGCTGGCCAATAAAAGTTGTTGAGTATCCTGTCAACTGTCCTCCGGATGCTCAAGTGTCCCCCCATTATTGAGTCGTGCGCAAGCTCCATCACCTGCTTTCGTAATTGCTCCGGTACCACCACCTGCCGAACTGGCTTGCCATTGTTGACATGGGGATGTCTGAACACTCGACACAGAACTCGATCTTTGACTTGGAACTTAACTTCTTATAGACCCTTCTTCTTGATCTCCGTCTTCTTGTAATACTTCTGTAACGAGACATCCTCACCTTGCATTTCCACAATCTTGTCTCGGTCGATCTCGAGCCAATTTTCCACTGGTCGTACGTTGAGAGGTGTCGCATCACCTGCTCTCTTCGCGCTGGATCTTGTCGTCACGACGTTGGCCATATGCCACTCAGCATCCGGGTCGTCTGCTGCCCTTGCGCCTGGGACGGTACCAACTATCACATCATACACAGCATCAGGTGGGCATAGTGCCGAGACATCTCCCGTCAAGTACGGTCATTCGATGTGAACAGTGGCCATTGGTACTCTACGAATAGTATTGTCCACCATTTGCATCAATCTATAGCGCCCGGTATATTGGGTATCAAGAATAAACTTCTGCTTCACTATCACCCCACTGCACCCGGTATCTCTTCAAACACGTACCCCTGAGGTACCAATCCTCCCTTCTGACACTGGCATACACTGACCATTCACTGACAATTCCTCACTCACAGCACTGCTTATCAACGGAACCTTCTTACCATTTGCTAGAAGTAGGCATCCATCATCATTTGATTCTTCCAGGTCAACCGTTGACACACCATGGGCTTCGGTAGCAGAGTACAGGCGATCATTGTTTTGCACTACGCATTTGGACTTTACCGTAGTATTTCCAGGCCTGGGATTGCTCCGGCAGTTCGTTGCCTCATGGCCTGCCTTACCACACCTGAAACAGTTCCATTTGGTTTTGTATCTGCAGTCAATGGCTTTATGACCATATCTGCCACAAACAAAGCACTGGATACCTGGTGGCTTAACTGACTTTACCTCGCCTTTACGATGCGTAGCTGATCCACTGTCTAGACTGACTTCTCCAGTTGCGCGAAGTTGAGTCACGTGAAGTTGTCTGTTGCGCGCCGTTAGAAATCGGTCCGCGACTTCGGTCACCTCCTCCAAGCTCTTGAGTGGCTTCTCTCGCATAAATGCAGCTAAGTCTTGAGGGCAAGCTTCAAGGAACTGCTCTCTCACGAACAAGTCACACACCTGTGCCGGCAGCGTGTCGTCGACTTCAGCCAGACTCATCCACTTCTTCACGTAGTTCAGCAAACGCGCGATGAACTGCGGCGGACTCTCGTTCCTTACCGGTCTCTCCTGCCGAAATTTCAGTCTGTAGCCTTCATCAGTCAAATTGTGCCTTTTAAGCAACGCCTGCTTCAGTTGCTTGTAATCGTTGGCGGCGCTATTCGGCGATCTCGAATAAACATCAAGCGCTCTGCCCGTCAACAGTGCGCTCAAGTAGAACGCCCATTCTGTTTCCTTCCATCCACTATTGGTAGCAAACCTCTCAAACCGTCGTAAATAGTTATCTAACTCGTCCGTACCATCTGCGAATACAGGAAGCTTCTGTACCTTGGGATTTGGTCCTTGGGCGCTGCCCTCGCTTATTCTAACTGCATGCGCGCTCGCCCCTCTAATTCGAGTTGCTTCATCTCGATCTCGTGTCTTCCCGTGCTTCTCTATACTCGTCTTCTTCGTGCTTCCTTCTTGACGCTGGAGTTCATCGCAGTCACGTCGCCGCTCCTCGCGTTTGAGTTAGCGTTGTTCGCGTTCAATCGCCTGTTTCACAAACTTCGCTAAGTTCTTACCTTTCAGGCCAAGCTTCTCGCTGGCGTCAATAAGAGGATCCATTCGACCACCCACTCACGGCTACTCGCGGCTACGATCCTCTGGAATGACCTCGCAGTCTCTTCTGTTCCTCCTCGATTTGCTGGTGGCTCTTCTTGCTGGGACTCACTCTCCCCGACCGGCCCCCAAATGTTGCAGAGTTCCCGAAATACGGACGCAGCACCTTACGAGAGAGGACGCGTAGACTGCCCAACGGTCGACCCTGCTGTATATTGTAAACGCAATCTTAATCAACTTCCACTCGCTACCGCTACCCAGTCGAATCTAACTCAATCAGAATCAATACCGCTTCTTATACTACCCTAGGTCAATCAAACACAATACCGGTCCAATAACCAATCACAATCACCGATGTATATGTCACATGTCTCTAGGTCACAATATGTATGAACCACCTGTTGGGTTCGATGAGATATTTCCACCATCAGGTGGGTATACACGCGAAGGTCTATATAGGGATAAGGTATAGAACGTTGGACCAACATGTGCCCTAACCGCCCCGTTGTTTTAACAATGAAAATCTTGCTAGCGCAAGAGATAATGTAACGCAAAAAGTCTCTGTCCTCTGGCCAGACACTTACCCGTTGTACCCCAAACCGACAATTCATATTGTATAGTGAAATATGGCTGCAATACTGGATACGGTGATTTCGCAGGCCATCCTTCCTGCACATATTTTACTACATCTTGCAATCCTTCGTCTTCCTCAGATTCTCTCTCTAATTCCACTTGTGAAACTGTTTTGTCACTCACTGTAACTAGCATCTGAATCATTTCGCTGTTCTCGAACTGATCGACTGCCGGCTTCCTGGATGTAGAATGATCTTCTGGTAGCTTGACTCGAGATAAGAAATCCGCCACCTGATTGTATCTTCCTGGTCGATATTCAACAGCAAAGTCATATCTATACAGCTTATCTGTCCACTCATATAGCCGTAATGGTCGATGACCAGAGCCATTAGCTGACAAAAGCGTAGTTAGTGTTTGATGATCTGTACACAATATAAATTTTCGACCATATAAGTAGATGTGCCACCGTTCACATGCCCACATCACGCTAAGGCTTCGCGTTCTCCCACACCATATTTCTTCTCTGCTTCACTCAACGCCCGAGAGGTGAATGCCACAGGTCGTTCCATACTGTCTTGAATTGGCGACAATACCGCTCCTAAGGCGTTACCTGATGCATCACATGTCACATAGATAGGCATATCAATGTCAAAATGTGCTAATGTCGGTGCAGATGTAACCAACTCTTTTAGCTTCTCAAATGCTGCTTGGCATTCTTTCGACCAGTTCCACTCACCTTGCTTGAGTAACTTTCTCAATGGAGTGGTCACCTCCGCATAGCTTGGAATAAAACGTAAATAGTAGTGTGTTGCTCCAAGAAATGATGCTAGTTCTGTCACATTACTAGGCTGTGTAACTTGTTGTATTGCCTCTACATTTGACTCCAACGGTGTTATGCCTTGAGCCGATACGCTATATCCCAGGAATTCGACTTCCCTTGCTGCTATGACACACTTCTCTTCATTCAATGTTAAGTTACGCTCTGATAAGCGTTGCAAGACCTTGTCTAGATAACAATCATGAGCTTCGATCGTACACCCATGGACCAAAATACGTCTAAAACACAGCAACACCGTTTAACCCTGATAATGTTGATTTTATCATTTGTTGAAAAGCGCTGGGCTTTGATGACAGCCCCAATGGCATCCGGCAAACGATACATTCCTTCATGTGTAACAAAGGTCGTAAGGTCCCAACTATCCTTCGTGAGAGGTACACTACTTGTAAGTAGCCCTGTCTCAGGTCTAACTTACTAAAGATTGTTGATCCGTGAAATTCAGCAGCTAGTTCCTCTACTGTCGGCAATGGATACTCCCCAGGTACAATAGCTTTATTCAACTGTCTAAGGTCGATACACAAGCGAAGCAATCCAGACTTTTCCTTATTGGTACCACATTAGAATACCATTCTGATGCTTCTGTCTTCTTGATTATTCCTTCTTTTTGTAGTCTCTTAATCTCAGTTGTTACCTCATCTCGTAATGGTAACGGTCTACGTCAAAGATGCTGTGCTACTGGTTATATTTCTGCACGAAATAAAGGACGATGGGCATAACCCTGACTTTTCCCAGACCTGTGAAGACTGTTTGCCATTTAGTCCATTTGGGAAACTTGCTGTATCTGACTATCTTTCCCAGTCACCACCTGAAACTCTAGAGCATCAAACAAGTCTATTTCCATGATGACAGCTCCTGAAGCTGTTATACAGAAGGGAAATGCCTCTAAACATCGATTTCCAAACTTTACTGGAACTAATACTCTTCCCAATAGTTCAATTCCAGAACCAGCAAAGCTAACAAGTCTAATCTCCGTTTTAGCCAAGGGTTTCTCACTCAACAGCTGCAGGTAAGTTTTGTTGTTCAAAACCGAGACTTTTGCTTCAAGATCAATAACTAAGTTGATTTTTGCCTTTCCAATCTCACATTCACACATTTTGTAACCCATATTTGAAGTGGTGCTAATGATCTGAAGTACTGAAATGTCCTCTATAGCAATGTCTTGTTGCTGTCTCGGCGGTATGTCACTGTTAGATCTACAGCACCCTGCATAATGGTTTGTCTCCCCGCATTTAAGACACTCTGTCCCCCATGCTGGACAATCTGACCCTCCTCCTCGATGTCCTCGTAGACCACAGTTACGTACCACACCAAGCGCTGCTGAGGTACTAGCTCCAGCACCTTGAAAGTCAGTAGGGCGTCTTAACTTTACCGCACTAGCCACCCTTTCTACGCTGGTCGTTTCCGCCTTACCGACTTCAGCAGAACGCGGCACCACTATGCCTTCAATGGCTTTTGCCTCTGCTGTGGCTTCTTCCACGTGAGTCGCCAATGTCACCGCCTCATCACAAGTTATAGTATCCTTCTCCATCATTAACCGTTCCCTAATACGTCTTTTCTATCAATTGGTCTCGAATCAACTCGTCGTGCATGAGTCGAATGCGACACGTAGCTGCTAGTTCCCGTAGTGCGACGACATATTCTCTAGCTGACTCACCTTGTCGTTGTGACCTCTGCCGAAACTTGAACTATTCCACCATCACGTTTTTCTTTCCTTCAAAATATTCAGTCAATTTTTTCGTGTGCCCGCGTACGTCTCTGCTACTCCAACTGTTGCGAAAACACATTGACCTTCTAATCCCAGACAGTGAATCAATACCGCCCTTTTCCAGTGAATCAATAGCGCCCTTTTCCTTCCTTGAGGAATGTCACTAGAACTAAGACCAGAAGCTATCATGTACATATTGAACGCCGACAACCAATGTTGTGGATCCAACCAATTGGATTCAAAACAAACAAGACTTACAGTGACAGAGCCCTAAAAACCTGGAACAAACTCGTCGAACTGTCTGACCTTTCCATCAACAAACGATCCAGGAAGTATCAACTACCTAAAATAAAATATTGCAAGTCTCCAAACGAACACTGTCGTCACTTGAAAGTTCTCATTACCGGCAAAGATAACGATAACGAGAGCACTGCTCTAGACAATGAGATCGTCGAAATCATAGATAGGTTATTGAAAGATGGCGTTATCACCGAAGAAGACTACAGTAAGATTCACGTTTATGTAGAGTAGTAGTATAGATATGGGTCACAAGCACAATCGAGACGAGTTATAGGAGAACCCGTCAGCTCTATGATGAGCTTGAAATACATATGGATGCGTATGGAATTTACACTTGTCTCGAAAGAGTGTACACAAGCTGAGTACTCGGATTTATGTAAGCATATTCACGAACGAGAGAAAATGTTATCGCCATGGGTGAAAAGGTTCTAGCATTAATTAGACTGCGATCGTGCGAGAGATTCGAGTTCTGGGTTTACCGTAGAAATACACCAACCTCTTCACCTCGACAAAGGCTTCGATTATAAATTGGCGTTGATCTTCAGTGATATGTGGTACTCGTGGTATAATATCACGACAGGCAACAATTTGGCTGAGATACTACAACGGTACAAAGTGGGTTTGCGTTCCTGCACCACCGAGGTAAAATTAGAAATCAAATGGATACTAAGAAAGAACGATGACGATGAAGATGGTATTAACATACAGCCCAATTACATTACCTTAAAATCGCGAGTAATCCTTGCTGATGACTACAAAATGGATTTCACAGTCAAGAATGAATGGGTTGAGAGGTATATTGGGTGGGATTTGATAAAAAGCACTTGGGAGATGGTAAAGAGTGCAATAGCGCAAGACAAGTCAACATCACCAATATCTACTCGGTATTAATACGATGCTTTCTCATATCCTCTAGCTACTTGAACGGTAGCAAGAGCGATGTCATCTAAAGCTTCTCTCCCGACAAACCACGAGGATCACTACTCTCTATCAAACCGAATCAATTGACCTATATTCGCATGAGCAAAACAGAGGAAATCTCCAGCATCACCATGCGTGTCACAGATCAGGATGGAAGGCCCATCGTTATTGATATTGATATATATATATATATATATATATATATATATATATAGATAGATAGATAGATAGATAGATAGATAGATAGATAGATATATGGATCTTCTTGGGTAATCAGTGGGATGCTGCCAAAGGTCTCGTGAAAAAAGATTCAAATTTTCATGGACAGTGGCAAATCTTTACTCATCTTGGGGCCCCAAAAGGTTGTGATCGCAGGCAAAGATCTAGTGTCCAAGGGTAAAGACTTGGCAATCGGTATCTTTGTACCAGACCCTCTCGCGCCGTAGTGCCGGATTCCCGTATAACGCGACAACGCCGGAGATGGTCTGGGATCATTCCGTCTACTTTCTTCGCCTAGTGTCGCCCCACGTCACCAACGTCAACACTTTCATGCTCTTAGTTAATCATGAATCCATGCTTCCATCAAAGTTATGCTCCCTGTGATATCCGATTGCATACATTCACTGTTTACATTTCGTTCCTCTGGCTGCTTGGGAAGAGATTCATTTTATTGCATGCAATAAGATTTATTCACAGAGCGAGCTCGATCTTGAGTTCGATTCACGTTATCTGAAGCTGTAAGGTTCAATGTGAATCGATCAGCAGTCAAGGTAGCTTAGACTGGGGATGCAATAGGCGCCGCTCTATTACTGTGCTAGGCTACGAGAGCGCTAGGATTGGGAAGCTCGTGTACGATTCGGGAACGTTTGGGCCTGGCATCGCGTACACGGTGTTGACTATATATAACTTTCGCTCTCTTAGAGTCTCTTAGAGAGCTCGAGGAAGTCCTCTCTCCCAGAGAGGTTGGCAAATACGTAGAGCTTGCGTTGGGACAGGATAACCAGCATTGAAAGGAAACAAGTAGTACGAATGGAAGGTCAAGTCGGTTGCAAGACATTCCGTGTGACACATGAGAATAACTATTAGACTAATCGTATTGGTAGCCTGAGGGTTGGTGACATACGAGCTAATTTGATCATTTAATAGCATAAACGGTAGGCGGGATGATCCCAGACCCTGTCCGGCGTTGTCCTGTTATACGGGAACCGTATAACAGGACAGTGGAGCAAACCGAGGCGGACTTCACCACCGCCTCAAGAAATTGCTCCACAGCGTACATATGCTATTCCAAGAAGCGCTCCATAACTTAAATTAAGATGGCTGTTGCTAAGAGACTATGATAAGTTAATGGGCGATGTGAGAAATGTAGTTTTGAAGGACTTTCAAGGTGAATCAGATTTTGTAAAGTCGGCGCCCTTATTTATTGAATGGAAGCAGTTGAAGAAGGAAGACGCACCTGTAAGGGCATTAGTTGATATCTGCAGCGGCGAATCAACGTGTGGTGATCCGCGGCACACATACACTCATATTTTGTAGTGGCTCGGATTGCGCTTTCTGTGGTAAGCATATTGCCGCTTTGGTAGCTGTTAATTGCGTCGATCGACTCTGCAGTAAAATCGAATGTTGAACGGCATTTTAAGTCAATGTGAGTTTGTGTAATGACTGTAGGAGCAAATTCCAACTGACTGGGCCTAGTCTGCGCTAATAAGGCGTAAATACTTATACGTTCGTTTTTCTGAAGAATCTCGACTGTTGGAAAGTTTGTTGTTTATCCCGCGTTTCGTTATTGGCAATTGTCGGCTTTCGGAAAAGTTGCGATGTTTGCATGGTCATTGAAAATATGTTATTATTATGTACAACTAAACCGGATGTAGACTCTAATTACTAAGTGGTTGCTGTGCTCTTTCTGAAGAATGGTTATGCCATATAGCTAAACTTACTGGATCGGGTTACTCGCTTGCGTATTGGCGCGTGTTCTGTAAACGTGCACGCGCATATTCAATACAGTATACATACATATATTGATACAAGTCATTTGACTTCAGTCGAATAAGTTAATTCCTTATGTGTCATGCTCAATCAGATCAGTTTGGTGGTCCATAGTGGCTACTGTAAACACTCCCTCAAAAGTGCTTTTAACTGTCATGTCGATCTATGTTGACAGGAGACATGACATAGCCTTGTTGATCTATCTTGATCAACAACCCACTGTGGGTTTAATTGTTGCAGATTCTAAATGTCCTCAATTTAATCAATGTGTATGCTGCTTTTCCTATGCAATACCTCATGGATTGTGCCCAGAACTTCCAAAACCGTTGTAGTTTCCTGCAATGCCACTGGTGACTTTAAGTTAACCTTTTTAATTTTATAGTCGCTATGTTTTTAGGTGATATATTAATTAATATTGTTGTTAGCGAATGGCTGTTATAGGTTTAATAGTTAAGTTATCGTTTCATGAAAGATTGCCTATTTAGAAACACAGGTCTTACAGTAGGTAGACATCAAATTTTGGTCATTACTACGAAAACGGTTACATTTTATTTATTGTGTGTGTGTGTGTGTGTGTGTGTGTGTGTGTGTGTGTGTGTACGTGCGTGCGTGCGTGGTGTGCACGCGTACATTCATGCTGGGTACTGTTCATAAACGTGTTGACTATCAGGTGTATCTTCTGATCAGGCCGGATCATCTGGCGTCAATTCGACGGCAGTAGTGACAGATACCACAGACGGCAATAGTAAAGTAACGGTCTATACTTTGTGAATAGTGTGAATTGTTACTATTATACTTAAATATCTTTTTTTGTGATTTCTAGCCTCTTCGTCCCATTCTAGCTTCTCAAGGCTGGAAGTACGATGTGTTTTTATGTCATGCAGGCGAAGAAAAAGAAGACTTTGTCCGTCCATTAAACAATAAGCTCGAGGAGTATGGAATTGTTTCGTTTTTTGATACTGTATCTTTGCGAGTGGGAGGCATGGCACAGACAGATATTGCGGAAGCCATAATACGGTCTCCTCTATTTGTCGTTATCCTCAGTCACGAGTTCAAGAAAAAACCCTATCCAGAAGCAGAAGTTAACGCAGCATTTGAATTCGGCTCACGTTACAAGAAAATCATACCAGTATTTTACAAGATTACAGCCGACGGTTGCAGCGGATCTAAAGTCGCAATCCTAGAGAAGTTGGCTAAAATTACTGGCATTGAGAAGAAAACGGATGAAAATGTTGATATTTTCGTGACTCGCGTTGCGAGCGAAATACGAGAACGTGTTACAGTCCAGCTTGATAAGGGTAATTATTTCATAAGCTGACATGCAGCTGTCTGTTCTACAGTATATATGTTTTTAAAATGTATTTAGGTGGGATACAAGAACTACCGGAACTTTCACCTGTTCGCGGAGACATAAAGAATATCTTCGACAAACTTGACGGAAGGACGTACGAGAACAAATAGATTTTGTTTGGTATATGGGCAAACTGCATGTCTTTTATTCTTTTTTTTTAACTAGCACAAACAATATGATACTAGGTTACATGGATGAATTTGATGTGCTGCTTTGTATAGCGACGTTCATTCGATTCAGAACATTTATAGCCCGCAGTTCACAGTACGACGCTAGCACTGCGAGCGTCCTGGACGCTGACGATGAGCGAGCGTCAGCGTCACACTGTGAACGTCCGTCGCGCTAGACGAGCGTCCACGACGCTGGAATAGAGAAAAGTTCTGATTCCGAGCGTCCTAGCCGGATGTGACCCATTGTCGATGACATCGCGTGCTTATTTTCAACCAATCGAAAGTCAGTCAGAGCAACTGGGCGTTCCGGGATAGTCTATTCGTATGCATGGCATCGATCATTGATTCGTCGATAAAATTTTTCATTGAGCTTGTGCGTGCATGGGTTTCCATGCATTTGGCAAATTCAGTCAAAGGACTACAAGGACCTGTTCATCTTTTTACTAGGATTCTTTCGTTCGAATGGGACTGGAAAGAATCTTTCGTCCCAATGGGATTTTCATATTTTTCGTCTTCGGTTGAGACGTTGAACTTTCTGAATGCACTACATACACATTTCGCTCTCTTACACAGTCTGCAAAGTCTAGTCGTTTTCAGAAACGACGTAGAACGCCTATGAACCCAAGACAAATTTGCCTTGGTAAAATTTTGATGTTAGGCGTTATCTACTAAACCTAAAAATTGTCTGCGTTGTTATGGAAACCACCTAAAATGCTTTTGAGAGTCAGGAAAGCAAATCAAAGTTTGACGACCCTGTCAACCAGACCGCACTCGCGCCTTCTGACGACTCATTCGCCGTTTCACGTTCACGTCTTACGTCTGCCGATGCTGAAAATGCAATGGCACTACTTTTCACAATAGAAGCTACTCACTCAGTACTTTGAAACAGCTCTGGATCGGTCGGAAATGTCGAAATCCCATACAGACGAATTCGTTCGAACGGGATTTTGCTATCTAGCGTGACCTTTTGCGCGCAAAACACGACAAAACGTTAGACGCTAAACGTATAAAATCACGAAATTGCTGTCACGATGGTCATTGAAAGTTGTGGACGTCAGGAAAAATCAAAGCGAGTTTTTCCTGTCCTTGTCGAACAGACCGTACTCGCGCCCTATGTCGACCATTCAGTATCAGGGAGACTGAGTGCTCAGCGGTATACTACGTGCGAAGAATAAAGACACACTTAACCTACATAGCTAAAGAGTGAATGAAACAAGTATAAAAACACTTTGAGAAAATGATCGGTTTCTAGGGATGAGCGTGTACTTTTAATTAGTTAACTTATAGATTGTTTATTGCTCATTTCTTACGTCACAATCTTTTTACGCTTTCGTCACTTGCAGCAGTTGTGTGCATCTCGACTTTTATTGGCGAGCGCAGCGAGCCTCTCTCTTGTCATGTCAATTAAGCTCAAGATATATTATATTTATATATTTATACATTTATATATTTACTAGTATACATGGCCCGTCCTTCGTACGGGCAAGATACTGTAGTGCAGGGGCGTAGCGTCCAGTCCGACCGGTCCGGCCATGGCCGGACCGGTTTTGGAAATATGCACTTTCGCCAGACGCTCAATGGCATCAACTTCCGTTTTAAGGATATAGCCGATTAAATAAGTAATATATTTCTGCTCATGCAGTACTTTGTGCGTCGGCCTTGCGTTCTCCAGACGTCAGTTGAAGGTACTGTACAGGCTCGGAGACCCAGCCGATGCGAGGCTAAGATGTGTGCGCTACTAGCGCGCGCTAGGCCGCTAGTTTGTCCCGCCCATCTACTAGCGTGCGCTACATTGTCCAGCCCACTAGCGCGCGCTAGGCCGGACCGGTTTTCATTTACTTCCTACGCCCCTGTAGTGTAAAGATAGGTCTGTGGACACGTCACGTGCAATCTTTGTTGCGAAGTCCCGGATGTGCTGAATGAATTCTGATCTTGTTCTTCGCGCTTGTTTCCATAGAAATCGACACACTACCGCTGTAGCGCATGCTGCAGAAAACGTGTAGGTTGGATTTGGTGCAAATGCAATCAGAATTTGGAGAGAAATGAAAGCGCTAGAAGAGTAAGTTTCGTCAGCAAGAGATATTCGATTGCTCGAAGCTTTGCGAAGGACGACGGTGCATACAGTCTACACAGGACTGGTGTGGACGTGTGTTCGAACGAACTGGAATGTGTAGCGTTTGCGTCGTCGAGAAATTTTACGCGGGGGTCGACCCCTCGAAAGGGAACTCGGTGCATAATTTTTTTAATTTTGTTACGTAAACTTTCCTCTGTGCGTGCCGAGTGTGCCTGCTGATTTCGGTTGCAAACGGACAAAAGACGTGGCCGCCAAACGCGAACACACACACACACACACACACACACACACACACACACACACACACAGAGACAATTTGAGCTTTATATGTAAGATATATTTATATATTTATATGCGTGCGTCAGCACTTGTCATATGGATTTACGGCAAAATGGAAAGACGGATTAACAAAACGACGATGCCAGATGAATGAAATTTTGACTCCGTAACATATGCGCTAGAATTGAAGCAAGGGACCCTTTTCGAGGGTCGACGTAATTGTAATTTTTTGGCGAGAAGAGTAAAACGACTCTCGATTTTGCTCACTTACGCGACTAAAGAGCAAAGGAGACTGACTCGTGACAAATGGAATAAAAAGGAAAAGCTAAAAGACGAGAAAAGTCTGTTTTTTGAGTTTCCGCGCGTTACTTTAATAGAAATTATTGCTACGCAACCATTGTCACGTGACTATGCGATCATTGTTACGCGACTATCTCAGTAAACGAGTGAGACGATTGAAGCGTGAACGAAGAATTGAAGACAACTATAGCATTTTGCGTTCAATTATCCGAACTCGGCGTTCAGTTACCCGATTCAGGCAAGCAATTATCCGAATTGGGCATTCAGTTATCCGATTCGGGCATTCGATTATCCGACATACAGTTATCCGATGTTCTGTTCTAATTAGAAGTACCAAATATGTAAATAATTATTTTAGTCGCACATTTCTTTCATGACGTCTTTCTAGGATGCTCACTCACGTTTCAGCTGAACAATAAATGATTGATTCAAGAAAGGTGGGAAGGCGAAGTAGTGAAATTCGAGCTCTTGATTAGCTAAAAACCCGCGACGACGCATGATAGACTGTTGCATGGTATCACTCAAGACGCCCGATTTACAAAGTATGCGGATTACACCACGATTGACGGAGCAAGGCGTTGTTGTAGGCTTCCTAAATATGTAGATTTAGTTCGCTCACAACAGCTCAGCGGGACCTTCGTGGAAACGTGGGACACCAAGATTAGTGCAAAGAAAATTATTCTACAACACACGCTAAAAATTGACGCTAAAGTCAAGATTAATTACAAATTATTGCGTCTATACGGCTGATGAATGATGATATTTGAGCAGCTGCCCAACCGCAGACTATGTAAGTTATTTAGTTGCACAACAGCCGTAAGCAACGGATAATTGAACGCCTGAATCGGATAATTGAACGCAAAATACTATAGAAGAGCAACTGAAAGTCTGTTTTCTGAGTTCCCGCGTTTGTTTGACAGAAACTATTGCTAGAAACACAACCATTGTTACGCGAATAGGCAAAGACAGAACACCATCGCTCGCCAAACACAATGCTAACCGAGCATTTACTAGTATTTACACTGAAGTCAAGTGTGACACTACTCTGGTATGCAACTAGAGATGTGATGTAGGAGATGATGATGGCATGAACGAAATAAGTGTACATACCAAACACTACCTAGTAGACCTATGCATCTGATCACTTTCTCTACTTGTATTATCGGACGTTCTCTAGTTATAGTTTACAATCTAAAATAGTTAGGCTATGGTCGACTTTAGATCGCTGTATATATAAGTTCAGAAACGCACATCCAAAGCACTATTTGGAAGAGAAATACGAATTGATGTAAATATATTTGCTATTCTTTCTTATCTGGAGATAAAAGTGAAATTAATTTAAAACTTTTGAAACGGCACGTTTCACTTACCTGAAACCGTGTAAGCATAAAATACTTATTTTTTTCATTTCAATTTTTTTATCAAATTCGTCAGTAACCCATCTACGGCGATGATGATAAGTCAGTATGTGGTAAATAGCGTGCATGGATTTGTTCTCGTATCTCCAGTCCCTGTTTCTCCCATCCACTGCATAAAGTCATCGATTTCATGGCTCTTGCACGGCTGCACTTCGTTTTGGAAATACCAAGTTTTCAGTAAAATGTTGACTTTAGTTTGAATAGCGTTTGGAAACTTGGCTCCTACCAGGAGGTATTCTGCTTCTTGGATTTCTTTTCCCATGTCGTGAAAACTGATCGATCTTCCAGATTTTCGGGAGCTCCGGACAGGACATGCTTTCAGCAATACTCTAATATACCCGTTCTGTTTCAAGTATTGCAATGTCCCGTCTATTTTATCAACAGTACATTCGATAAATGTAGAAAGATGAACATGTATTTGAAGCAAAAAAAGAGCCAGGCTACAGCATGATACCTTCAGTTGATTCAATTCATCACTCGAATTGTTTATTTTCTGAGTATGAAATGAAAAAGACCGTGAATACAAAAAATTCGACATTAATATACATATATGCGAGATTGCAGCATAATGTTTACAGAGACAAATTGGGTTAGGCATGCTTAGAATATGATGCACAGAAAAAATTTACCTTTTTTTCTTTTGCGTTTTGCAGACGATCTAATATCATAATCACGTTTTGTCAGTTTCCTTTTTTTGACTTTCTGTTTAACAACAACAAGGATCGTTTCTGATCAGGTATGGAACACAGAAACACAATACACAATGTATGAACCTTCGGAGAATAGCTGCTGATAAACAATAATACACATTTTAGTGCTCAAATATGCTATTTGTAGATCATGCTCCTATACCTTGATTTGTCGGGATCTGTTGTGTCTTCAATAGAAAAGGGTACTTTTCCTGGCTTGAACGATAGCTTGCATAAGCAGATTAATGATAATCATATGTCCAAATAAGTACTGTGTATCTGATTTTTTTGCAGTGTTGATACCGTTAAAGAGTCATTAGCTGTAAGGTGTTCGTCTGGTAAATAAAAAAATTATACAAAAATTACAGTTTAGTAACAGTTAAAAATCGTCTCTTTCAAACCGTGCATTTCTCAATTAAATCAATTACTTGATGAATTGTTGTTTCTGTCCCTGTAATGCAGTCACTAGAATGTGGATCCTCATCATGGTCGTTTTCAAATAGTTCATCTTTCTGTTCTCTCTTGGATACAGTACATGTATGGTATCAGTAAATTGTATTTTGTTAGATCTATAAATTGTACGCGTATCTTTCAACGGCCCCTGTAAGAACAATTCGATGCAATATCCACGTCCTCATGTCATTGGGATTGATCTAAAAATTAATGAAGTCGACGTAATGGACTCAGTTAATGTTTATACCACTCCAAATCTGCCATACGTTGTTGGCTACACGAGGATTGTCCATAGCTGCTGAAAGCATGTTCTGTAACAACAAGTATATACATTTACTTTTGGAATTAGCAGACGAGTTTATACAGACTTACCAAACAAGTCCATATACCACAATTAAATGGATCGGTTTGTTCGTGAAATAGCTAACGTATATCGAAAGGATACAAAAATCGACTATAAGAGCAACACTGTTAGTGGTTATATATCCTCTGATTAGTTAAGACATCTTTATTTACCTTCGCTTTCAGAGTACTGGACAAGATTGCCATCATCAAGCATGGAAATATGATCATCGATACAGAGCATATGGTAAGGCATATGATACAACTGCCGCATGAGTTACTAGCTGATAATACAGGATATCTTCTAGACTATCAGGATAGCAGAAGTGACCTATTTGTTGTTTCGCCAGCAATAGAAGCACACGTCTTGTAGAGATACAGTTCGCTAGCTTTCAACAATCTTGATATGATATCGACTATTTCAGGTTAATGAGTATATCAAGGCATCTAGTGGCGATAGTCATGCAACAATGGCAAAGATTGGAAAAAAGATACTAACGAAGGGCGACTTGGATGCCCTCAGAAAACCTGGTCCTTTGAGCGACACTGTAAGCTAGTCATCAGTTGTGCATGCACATGCTGCGACAATAAATAATACGATAGTCAAGATTACTACATTAAATTATTACTTTAACATACTAGCCACCAACTAATTGATGTTATTTGTGATGGAGTTTCTAATTGCATAGGTAATAAATTACATCCACAAGGAATTTCAATACTATGTTAATGACATGGTAAGTAACGCAGGCGACAAATGCTATCACTGAACTACGTCTATTTACTGGATATGATAATACTAGAGACCAAGACGAATCCTAGGCCTTTCTAGATTTGCACTCTCTATTTTTCGCAAGCGCGGAATAGCTGGTTTTCAATGGATAAAAAAGGTAATTTATCACAATACATAGCGAGGCAATGTAGAAACTGTTCATGTGTTGATTTTTTAGCTAAATGTTTTTCATTAGTTATGAGCTTCTTGCCATTCCAGTTTACTTAACCAATCATTGGATAGAAGTTGTAAGCCATGAATGTATTTGTTTACTAAGTTTTGTATTTATTTGTATTTCTTCAATGAATTAAGATTATAGATATATTTTATCAAGCCTTTCTTGTCTTTGACTCGCTTGGAAAGAAGCACGAACAAGTTGTTTTCGACTTGAAGTAAAGTGATTTAGTTTTCCTATAGCTACTTACAATTGTGTGCATGCTAGAGTATAGAGTCGACGAAGTCACTCAATTTTAACGACGTTTATTTTGTATTTAACAGACTGTGGATCACGGATGTGTACCGTTTAGTCAATGGATCGACTCTAGATGTAACCGACTGGTCGTTGATATACCCAATACCTCAAGTAATATTGGATGTATTAGTACTATCGTAGTTAAGCAATTGCATACCAGAGTGTGTCACACTTGACGCATCATCCTGGCATTGCTCCGCAAACGCCAAAGCTGCCAACTTATATTTTCAGGAATAAGACTTAAGCCTTTTACGACAATCTGTTGATGTTTTCAAACTTAGCATCCAAGTGCCCACATAACTCATCTAGTATGGGGATAGCCACTGCCTTCTTGAAGTAGTCTGATGGAGAGACAGCAACAGCATTGTCTCGATGTGTGTGTCTGGCACACACTCTAGGCATGGATGGCTCAGTGTCGACCTTGAATATACAACAAACATCAATACCACGATTAGCTAGCTTGATGGCAACTACAAAATTTCCTACCGTTGATGCCATTGCCACTGCCTTATTCCACCAGTTAGCATGTGTACCATCAACAGCCATGCGAGCCTCCTTGAGCTGGTCATTCACATCACTAACGGTTTCGTACGCACAAATGATGTTCAGCGATGATTCCTGAAGAGCTATTGTAAGGCTGTGAACGTAGCTCATAACTTCTGAAACGATCACGAACGTGGCTAAAAACCCGAAATCTACAGCAGATTTTAGTAGAGAGCTAGCTTTTGATGCAGTTTCTGCGTTCCACTGCGATCTAGGAGCTTGGCTGATCTGCTCCAGTGTGCCAACGACAGCACTGTACAAAGCCTGAAATTATGGCCTCGGACCTCAGGCAAACAGACACGCCCATCTGTTAGTGTGGTTCCCGGGCACGCTGGGAACCGGCCCGTGTAAGCCTCTTGATGGAGGGGAGGTATTACGCATCACGAATCTCTGTAGACAACGTACCCGAGGCTCCAGGATTACAGCTGTTTCCTGACCATACCAAAGAAAGGAAAGAATACAAACAGAAAAGCTCAGCTTGGCAGAATCAAGATTTGATCTTTCTCTAGCTGGTGCCAATGAATGCGGTTGAGTGACCCTTATGACTGAGATGCTTTGGTAATCGATGATCCGTGCTGATATTTCAACTTCAGTTGTTGGAGACAGAACTTCCAAGGTATACTGGAAGGATGGTACTACATCGGTGTGATCCCATTCAGGACGGAGAACAATGGGAGCTGGACGATGGGCAACATCTTCAGGCAACACAGCTAAAAGCTTGGTCTTCTTGTAATTGATGGTGTGCCTCATGTGATTGTACTTTGAATGAAAGATAGAGAGAATTTCATATGAATCAGATATCAATGCCATATCATCAGCACATTCAACGTCTGCCACTGACACATCTGATTTAATCCTCTTCCTGTTTCCCATTGGGTCAGTATTCAAGAGGTATGAAAAGCACTAGCCAGCATCTAGTTAGTGATTAGTAACGGCAAGTGTTGTCACAGTATCAGTTGTAACTCAAGAGGGAAAACAGTCATTGGACATTGAAATGTCAGGAGTATGTTTGGTAAGTGTGATAAAATTTGAAACATTATGCAGTCTTCACTGGTTGAAAATTTTGATTGAGACCTGGCTCAACCCATCCATCACCACCAACTACATACAACCACCAGGTTATTGTACTTACGAACGTGACCGTAACCGTCATAATGGCGGAGTGCTTCTGTTTGTAAGAGACAGGATTTCATCCAAACATAGAAGTGATTTGGAACATCCTGATCTAGAAGTAGCTTGGGTTGAGGTACAGCTATCCCGGCCTTCCTGCTCTGTTGTCATTGTTTGTATCTACATACCACCTGGCAGTCAAGCTGCTGGCAGCAGTATTCTTGATAACCAATTAGAACAAGTCATGAATGTAAACAAGGAGGTTGTTTTAGTTGGGATCTAAATCGTTACCTTAATGATGTTTCGTTGCCTTGTACTCAACACCTGAATAGCGTCCTCCAGAAATATGAGCTCAAGTCAATGATTGAAGGCCCAACTCGTATCTGCAGCTCATCGGAATCAGCTTTGGATGTATTTCTCTGCCATTCTACAGAGTCAGTGACTGTTGGATCAGTTCTGCATCTATCAGTGATGATCACCTGATTTTTGGGACTTTGGCTGATAAGCCTGCGGTTTGTCGTCTGCCATCCGCCATGAAGTGGAGTGTCAGGTCTCTTGACACTTCAAAGTTTATCAAGAATCTTTTAGACCAACTATGAAATTTGCTAGATTTCTTAGTGACGTCAACACGACGTGGAACTATTGCAAGTATTTGTTTCTGTCTGTGCTTGACAGGCATGCACCTATGAAATGGATCAGACCTCGCCGTTGTTCTCTGCCTTGGATTTCTTTAACATTTGCAAGGAAATGAGGGACAGAGATCGTCTGCACAGGCAGGCTATTCGAAGTCGGGATTCTAACAGCTGGAATCTGTATAAGTCTAGAAGAAGCACTGTCAATCGGCTAATAAGACATTCTAAACGTTGCTATTTTGGCAATCTGCTGGAGAACCGCAATTGTAATTCACGCCAGTTTTGGCAAGCATTGATGGATTCAGCTGTCAAGAGGAAGACTTGTTCTAGTGCCACGATACCAATTTCTGCAAAAGATCTTAATGACAAGTTTGCTTCTGTTGTTTCTTCTTCTGAAGTCTATCAATTATGATCATTACATGACACCTCAATACATTCTTCTCAGTTACCAGAACGACTTCACAACGAAAAGCCAGTTTATTTTCTAACCATTTGTTGAGGAAGATGTTTGGAAGGAGCTTATTACAACTTGCTTGACATTTATAAAGCTGTAGAACCTTTTGGTATTTCCATTTGGTTTTTATAACTTGCAGCTGGCATAACTACCGTCCTTTAACAAAGATTTTCAATAAGTCATTAGAAATGTCAATGGTTCCAGACGAATTGAAAATGGCTTGTGCTACACAAACTTTTAAAGAAGGGTCAGCTAAAGATTCCAACAGTTGTCGGCCAATTTCTCTCTTGCCTGTTGTCTCAAAATTTCTAAAGCGTCTGGTCCATTAATTTAAACCAGTTTCAGTATCATGTCATCCATCACAAAGTTCTTCATCCTGCTGAAAGTGCCTTGATTCTGTCCTCACCATAGCATACAAGACGTCCTGGTTCGGTCGACCAATGACTGGTTTTCAGCTCGTGATCAGAAATGTGCTACTGTCATCACCTTTTTGATGTCAAAAAGACGTTTGACTCGGTCAATCATCAACTTCTATTGAGAAAACTGCATAATATTGGAATTAAACATTCCTCTATGAATTGGTTCAGTAGCTATTCGCAGGGCAGACAGCAAATGGTTTCTATACGGGTTTCCCCAAGGTTCTATATTGGGTCCTCTGCTATTTTCCCTGAACATCAATGACCTCCCTGGCGTCGTTGAAATGTGTCATCAATCTCTTCGCAGATGATGCTTGTATATACAGGTCTGGTTCATCTATTCCTCAAGTGGTATCAATGGTCAGTGAAGATCTATCCCGTACAGTGCAATGGTTTAAGCAGAACAAACTATCTCTGAATGTATCAAAAACTAAGTGGTTGCTTATTCCAAGGCCACAGTCAGGGCTGATGGATATGTGTGCAAGTGAATCGCTGTCTGAAGTTAGAATTTGTTGAATGTCTGTTGACAAAGTCTCCTCTTTCAAATACCTAGGTGTTGTGATCAATAAAGGTGTTAACCTGGAAGGACCATATTGAATGCATTGTTGCTAAGGCACACCAACGTGCTGCTCTATTGAGACGTAGCAGAGATTTCCTTTCTCGGGATAGTAGAATTTTGCTCTACAAACGTCTAATTTCATCTATTCTTTAGTCTGCCTCTTTTGTGTGGTCAAACTGCTCAAAAACTCTTTCAAAAAAGTTATATTAGTTGAAGGGTACTAAGCTCGACTGATTATCTATTCAAAGCCAGGAACTAGAACAGTTCCGTCTCTCAAGGCTCCAGGATCGTGCTGAATATTTCAAGCTATCTTGACTTTCAAGTGTCTTCACCATCTTGCACCAGACTACTTCAAAAAAATTTTATCACTAGAAATTCTGTGTGTAGTCGAATTACACAGAATTGCAATAGAGTATTACTTCCTTGTCCTATTCAACCATGCAGGGTAGAGTAAGTGGAAGAAGGCACTTTCAAAGTTGATCATGTGTAGTACACGTGCGTGCTACTAGTATCTGGAGAGCGCCAGCTAGAAAACGGCAAGGGAAATTATGCGTCCATGCCACCGTCCATGCCACCTCTGCCTGAGACATTCTGCCACACCGTCATACTTTCGCTAAGGCATCTACGGGGCGTCCACAAGAATTTCCTCGCAGTGTTTGTGGAAATCGTGCTTTGCTGACTCTTTACTAGAAATTGAGAAAGTCAAATAAGATAAAAGACCCATCTTTCGGGTGTGGTGCAATTGTTACTCTTCAGCGGACTACATGCATGGCTAATGCTGACATAATCAGTAGTGGGGCCGCGCGAGTCATGGCTTTTTGAACTTCCATGACTGAGGTCACAATTTTAGAAGGTTGCCATAAGCAGGAGTCATGCGTAACATGTATTGTAGAAGAGGTCTAGTTGTAAGTCTGCTGTTGAAATGATGAGTTTTTATCAGACATACTAACGAGCACAAAGAATTTCCTTTTGGGCGAATTTCGCTTCCGGATACTACAGTAATACCCATATAATCACGCTATAGTCACCAAACTACGAATTTATCAACTATTGTCGCATAACTACGCTATTACTAGCAGTGTGAACACGGCCATAGTTAATTAATTAATTAAGCTTCCTAGGCTTCTTTCAATTTGCTTAAGGAAGGGGTATGTAGTTGGTGTATTGTGTGCACTTATGAAAGAATGAATTGTATACAATGGCCCTAGTCTTATATCCTACTTGTAACATTATACGCACTATTACAATACATTATCATACTCATCCCTATACATCCCCTTTTTTTACTCAAAAATCTAACAAACTTTGATGGAGTTCCTAAACTGATTATTCTAATCTAATCACTACTTGCACACATAGTCTTTTAGGTATCTTGGTTGTCTGACTGGTCGTCTACTTTTCGTTGTCTTACTTGTTTCACGATTAAACTCGACTGTTAATTGTTCTCGAGTGTTTGCTGTGTTCGAACTTTGAGGTGACGTCTTTTTGTTGCAGTGTCTTTTTTCTTTTCGAATAAAGGATTTATCGGGCAAGTTAGTGATTACGGTTTGTCTACCCATGCAGTTAAAGCTTCCAAGCAGAACTTCTTTAGTGTGGGAGTAGTTAGACTCGTAGATATGGGTCTAACGAATACTTTGAAAGCAGTCGAATGCGGCGTAAGGGAGTCAAAGCAGGTATTTGAAACGCAATTTTGGTTATGATTGGCGTTAGTGCTGGGGACCTGATAGAGTAGATGTCTGTTCTATCATAACACCGCGTTTAATTTCAAAAGACAAAGGAAAGATTGACGTAGCAGCAGACAAATTTGAGCCGTCAGCGATCGATGACAGAGTAAGTTATGACGTCATGTATAGCAGTTTAAGCCGCTGATCCAGATATATGATTGGTTTAATTAAAACGTATACTCCTGCTATAGGCTGAGGAATACGCCTTCACTACTATTTGTTCAAAACGCCATTGATTTATGTGTTGGCATATGTTTATCCTAAAGCGTTGAACGCTTCCGACATTCAGAAAAATCTTGCTGATGGCAAAGAAGGGTCCAAACTGTCGACCTCGACGCACATTATGTCGAATGTTCTTGTCATGCTTGAAAACCAGAAATGTGGATACGTCAAGAAAACCGAGCAGTTTGAAATTAGTAAGGAAGGACAAGAGTACATCTCGCAATCAGACTCAATTTACGCATTGTGATCCTTCATTTTAAAAAGTGAATGACAATCCGATGATATCCGGCGATTTAGTCCGCGTTGGCATGACGGTCGACGATTGGAAGGAGTAGAGACAACGCGTTGCTCAGAGAAAGGCGGACGGTTACGAGATGGAGGGATACGAGTATTTGAGATATGCAGATGAACACTTGCACACGTTGAATGCGCGGTTAGTTAAGGTAGTTACCGATTATGTCACTGTACGATCCAGGATGGACTATTATCAAGAATATGGGGCTTGTCTTGCGGCTGGAATCCTTTTGGCATGTGCTGGAAACTAATCCACCTCTCGCTTCTAGGAAATAAACATGCCATCTGTCTAGGACTTTCCTTCTATGAACGTGACGTTTTAGGAGTTGATTGCATTTTGGTGTCTCTAGAAGAGTGCTCTATAGTAATGCTACTGTACATTCATATTTTGCTTTTGCTGTTGTTTTAAAATTTTAAATTAAAAATGTGTTGTATTGATGACACAGAATTTGAAGTAACGCAGATCGCCACTTATGCACTATCCGCTATAGGCACATTGTTACGATTTTAGCTCAAGCTCAATATCGCGATACATGCATGCATGCATGTGTACTCTGTCCACGTATTCTAAACCATTAAACCGAAAACGAATCACCGCAATCGCTGCAGTCTTCGAATGCCCGACGCAGCTGGTAAAATTATCGCATGCCGTTGCGTTGCTTTTACTGTAAATCAATCAGTTTCAGCGTCGAGTGTACGGCTGACGTTAACCTTGACCCGTCACCGACGCTCGACGTGCTGATTATAGATAGGTTACTGCAAAGCAGCCCTTTTTTCTATCAACCAGAGACTGACTGGTAACAGGTTACTGATGCATGCCTACCGTCTCTGTAGACTGTGTTAACGGAATAGGAACAAGCTAATGATTATAAATCAAAGCAGTAGAAAAATAGAAGAGCACGGTGCCACTAAAGTGCTAATCCCTGTGCTGCTAGCTTAGGTTATAATGATGCATGTGTATGGTAATTCAAGTCATGAGATACAAGGTCACGTGGACGTCACTAGACAGCACATGCCAAGACACGTACGCCTAGACAGCTCGCTGAGAAACGAGAGGCAGTTTTAATTTGTACTAAATAGCTCTATCTGCATATCCAATAAATATGTACAGTAGAGAACATATAACAGGTGCAGCTAGGTTAGCTTCGCCCCAGACACAACAGCTGCACCGGATGCGCTGCCACCACTACGTTTCTGGGTGAGAGTAAGTATGCAATCAAATTCTACAGTGCGTGTCATATAATGCTAGTAACTACGACTTCAGCTTTCGATTGGACTTTGGCGTTGGAGTTGGAGTAGTGGAGATGCCAG
Organism: Dehalococcoidia bacterium; assembly: GCA_964274945.1. Lineage (GTDB taxonomy): Bacteria > Chloroflexota > Dehalococcoidia > Lucifugimonadales > Lucifugimonadaceae > CAXXBX01. The sequence continues at coordinate 70,777 of CAXXBX010000191.1, forward strand.
AGCATCGTGGACTGCAATCGACACTGCACGTCTTGCCAGTGGGGTGAGGAGGTGCCCATAATCGATATCGTAACAGTGGAGTCGATAATAATTCCCACATCCGTGATCAATTAAACCACCAAATTCGTCTAGCAACCCGCCCACATCCGGCCGTCGAGTCGTCGAGTCGGTCGTTATGGAGTCGTTGGTCTACAGAGATATTACCATAATTATTGGTTGATAATTTGATTTCCTCCCAGGGTCTTTGCATTGTTTGTAGGTATGGACTTTTACTATTCTGGCCCAGTCGCACTTTTTCTTTTCTCGGAGGTACTTCAAAAAGCAGTGATCTGCAACTAGAGAATTTATGTTATGCCTTGCCACTATATGTATCTCATTCTGTGATATAACATACTTCGTATGGCCTTCAATAGCTCACTTTTGATTGCCCGCTTCTCTCTGCTCGATCCCGTAGGCGTTTGAAACCGCTTGCACCGTTTTAGGAAGGAGCGCGTTTAGTAGGTTACGAGCTAACGCTTGTCTATTTTGACTATTTACTTTGACCCTGAGTTCTGCTTCTCGTTCCTCTCAAGCAATTTCACTGCTGTACCTGTCGACTTGCCTGAGAGGAAGGTCGGCGCTCACGAGGGGGCGGAATCCGGTCATGGTATCTCACGCGCGCTAAAGACTGGTGCTTGGAGATTCCCGAGCTACACAGACGTACTCTGTCACAAAAAGCGGACAACTTCCAGAGTTGTTTCCGCTGCCTCCAAGCACCACCACCTCTCTCTCTCTCTCTCTCTCTCTCTCTCTATATATATATATATATATATATATATATAGGCACCTTGAAGTTTTCAGACAGCCTTGTCTCAGCCGCTATTAAACACTCGGGCGCCCGCCCCCTGCGCGTTGATGTTGCTTGCCCGCGTAAACGACGCCTGTTGTGTTTTTTGTCCAACCAGTCACTTATTAGTGTAACGTGCAACAATACCTGCGTGAACTAACGGCTACACTGCTGCATGCAAGCTGCTTGGCGACACACATGACTTCCTGTCTACGCTATCCGTATCTATGTAAACATTCAAGCAAACGAGAAGCAACGAGTGTTTGCCCGCGTGCCTCTAGAGTGATGCACGTGTCACTGGCGCATTGCTGTGCTGGTAGCGGGAGCCAAATTCCGAGAAAATTGTTTCAGCTCCCTCGCGTCTCTTATGTACTGTTGGTACGCATCGCTGCGCCAGCGACCCAAACTCCGAATAACTGAGTCTTCCAGCCCTGTAGTCGCAGCTCCAATGCCAAAACTATGGCCAGAGTACAACCCGCAGTTAAAACCGAGGATCGACAGAGACTGCCGAAGATACGACCCTAATCGCTGGCGTGACAGGAAAGAACCGTCGCCAAAGAGAAAGAGAGGCCCCTGTGACGATCCCCTTTATGCTAAGTAAGCCAACAGCGCCGAGAACGGACAAAGCTCATTACCTGATTTTACCAGAGAAGTCATAGCGCCTCGTCTAAATGGGTCTGTCTTCGATTGATTGATGGCCACCCGGAACATATAGGGGGCTTCCCTTGAGTCCACTAACACATTCGCTGGAGTCAGGTGACATGACGGGTCAAACGATTTTATTGAGTAGACCGTGAACTCTCCAGGACGCAAAAAAACAAACAAAAACGAGACAACAGTCCGCCCACAACATTATCACCTCGTAAGTGATACCTGATGCGGACCAATGGCGACGCAGCGCGCGAAGAATTTCGGCGTTATCAGAAACCGAGGGCGTGCCGCCCGCTCACCCCCCAATTCTTCTCATTCCGCGAAGCAAATAGACAAGGTGGGGGAGAGGACACGGAAAAACGTCGCCGCGCCTCAGAAGAATTAGGAGATGGCGTACCGCAGAGAGATACCCTGTGATGGTGCTGTAAGCCAGATGACAAGTTTTCAGGTAAGCTACAAAGCGACAAAGCGTCTCCTCCGATACCGCATAAAGAAAAGCCCCGACGCTTGAAAGAAGTCTAAGAAACAGCGTTGGCCGCTTCTGTACGCCTTAGACGTGCTGGTAGCGATGTCTGCTTCAAACAATCGAAAACTGAGTTCTCCAGCTGGACGTCCAGTCCCCGTGTTGTCTTCTAGAAGCGCTATCTAGTCCTCCAGCACCTGGAAAGCCACAATCCACAGCTACGGATACACATCAAACATCGTGGAGATTAGATTGAGTAAAATAGCGTCTGCCACTATGTTCTCTGTGCCCGTAATGTGCTCGGCGATAAGCTTAAACTGGACCTCGGCTGCCAGAAAATGCAGTAGCCGAATGAGACGCATTACCTGCTGATCCCTGCAGGATCCTGAGCGCAATGCGGACACCACCGTGCTGTTGTCCACCTTAAACAGGACGTGCTTGCTTGTCCAAATGCGTCCCCAACAGACTGCCGCTAAGACCAGCGAGATAGTTTCTTTGGTCGCTACGCCCAAACGCTCCGTACCCGTTCCCACTTCAACTAAAGCCACCGGTGCTGCCAAACTGCGCCGCACAGACCGCCGCCTGAGGCGTCTGACTCCAAGCATACCGTAGGACGCACCTTGTCTAGGGCCGACAACAAGCCGATACCGTTCCACTGACTGGCAAACGCTGACCATCACGATATGTCTGAACGCGCTTCCTTGTTCAAGCGGACGAAACGATGGAGCGCCTTAAAAAACTTGGACAACTCGAGTAGACGATAAAGAAATAACCGGCCCGGGCGAATATTTTTTTGGACACCCTTTCGACTTAGCCGCGGGAGCGAACAGTGCGCTGGTAGTACGAGGCTAGCGGCGCGGCCTTTGATTCTTGGTAGTCAATGGACATGTTACAACCGTGATTTTGACATAAACGAGTGTTGCGTTTTTTCGCATCTCTCAAACAGTAACCTGCACCGTTTATTCAAAGGGGGCCCCAGTTTTAAACATCGTCTGCTGAACGTTGTTTTCTCTGTGCAAATCGACTTCAAATAGATTGGACGGCAGGTAAAGTGATTTCTAAATTACTATGAATTGCGATTAAACATTTTTTATTATTTCTAAAGTCTTTTTTGGGTGCATACAGCTATGCACGTTGCCTCGATTGAATTGTACGGCAATATTTACGCTGTTACATACACTGCATACATCAAATTGTGTACTATTTATTGCAAATCTATTTTTTGTGTGCAATCATATAATATGCAATTAATAATACAATTATATAATACATACTACTACTACCACAAATTTACTAACAGATAAACATTATCTAGTTGAAATGACAGCATTGATATATATTTTAAGCATTACTTAGTTGGTATAAAAGCGTACGTAAAATAATGTATAGACGTTTCAATAATCATGACAAATCAGATGTTGGATATATATGCCTTTTACGAACTGACATTATATTTTGAAATACATATCATGCCATTGGTTGTTATATAATTGGTGACATGAATGACAGTTATATATGTAATTAGGTGTGTGTGTGTGTGTGTGTGTGTGTGTGTGTGTGTGTGTGTGTGTGTGTGTGTGTGTGTGTGTGTGTGTGTGTGTGTGTGTGTGTGTGTGTGTGTGTGTGTGTGTGTGTGTTAATTGTGTGTGCGTACTTTACCTACTTGAAGTACGAGCAACATAGCTAGAACATAATCAATATTTGGTAAAGATCAAATGATTGAAATGAAGACGAAGATCGATACTTAGTTTAGGCAGCAAATGTTAGGCAAACTCAACTTTGACATACTAGAATTATTAGTTTGTAGATGGTAATATTTTATTATATGATCTACACAGCTGATCAGCTGAAAACTCTTTTTTAGTTAATCAAGATTATTTAATTATGTGGTGTTTATTGTTGCTGTCGACGATGTGACAGTGGAAATAATTTAATTGGAAAATTATTGCTGCGGCTAGTCTTTTACAAACATTGATTTATTAAGTGCCTATCTGTTTGTATCAATATGCATGCAATTGTTTTGACTTTATGTGTTGACTTATTTTTGCAGTGACACTATTAGTTAATTTTCATTATCATGCAACAACAGTTTGTAGATGTTATAGATACTAAGAAATAAGTTAAACAATTAATTGAACAGAGTTGTTTGATTATCTGTTTTCGTTTTTGTTTGTCTGACCATCTATTTATATCTGTTTGTTTGTCTGCTTGTTTGTTTGTTTGTCTGTTTATCTATTTGTTATTACATATGTTCTTATTGATTGGTTCTGTAGTTCATATGTATAGGCTAAATAATATGATCTAAACTAATTAGTTAGCTTTATAAATTATTGTATCTTGGGGCAATTCCTTGGTAGTTCTGTATGTTTGTTCTTTTTTGGATCAAGGACGTACCTTGGGGTATTTTGCTGCAGCAATGGATTTCAGTATACTTTGACACATAATTTATGTCATCAAGACTCATGTCACAAACAATTGGTTATTCATAATACATAGTAACAAGAGTTGTGATCAACAATGCAGTTTACATTGTGCAAGTTAGTGGTCCAAGTAAGTACTGAATATTTTTTTGCATGTCTTCATAACTGTGCTTAATTAATTAACTTAATATTATACTGGCAAGTTGAGAGAGTAGTGAACAGTCTACCATCTTCCTGCATTTTGTTGACCTTTGGAGATACTGTCTTTCAAAGAGTGAGGTCTTTTGATTGAGTTGTTTTTTTTAGTTGAACTGGTATAAAATACCTGTCATCTTTTTCAGTCTCTTTTTGATTTTTAGTAACAGCTGCAGAGGCTCGTCCAGGAGCTGCTGCTGCTTTTCCTCTGTGTATTGATTTTCTTTTTCCAGCTGATTTGGCTTGAATAGGGATCCTCCTACCTCGCCGCAAAACTCCGTAATTCTTTCGGGTGACACTGCCCCCAAAGCACCAACCGAATTTATGGAAAGCTGTAATCAGATGAGAATTTGTGGATTTGGTGGATAGTTTATTGTATGTTGTAGTAAACTTTTCTATGCTTTGCTGGAACATAACATCAGCCCTCAGTTGCTTTTTAATATCTTCAGATATTAAGTCAACTACCTGACAGAGTTGGTCTTGTTGCTGTGTTTCTTGTTTTAGAGAGACAGCGGTATCAGAATCATGCTGTTTGTTGCACTGCTTTGTGTCATCATCTACACACCATTGTGGCTGTAGATGTTCTGATTGCGCATACCAGCCAGTTGAAATGTAGTGCTGCTGCTGCTTCTCCTGCTGCTGTGTTGGTGATGGTGGTGGCTCGCATGATTTCTTTGTTGTGTCAACTGGCTTTCTGATTAGCATATAGAAAGAAGGACAAATCTTGTACACATTCCTTGCCATATGCAATGTATGCCAACTTCCATTTGTCTTCAGGGTTGAGAGCAGGAATGCAGTTTACTGTTGTGCACCCGAAGTGCAACACAACTGCTGCTTGGTGACTACACGGTGACCCATCTTGACCTCTTGGGCACGTGCAAACTCCTATTTTCATGTCAGTGTAATAAGCAACTCCCCTTTCAGTCTTGCTTGGCACCAAAAAACTTTCTTTTGCGATCTGCTTTATGGTTACTTTAGCATATGCTTTAGCATTTACGCCTTGATAGCGAAGTGAAATGTAGCGGTCAACTTGACTGTGGGCTACACTGAGCAGTTTACTCTGGTAATACCGTTCCATTATTTCAGTTATGAAATAGAATATCTGTACCAAGTTGTATGCTTTCACTCGACTGAAAATGAGCTCTTTCAGGATCCTCATTCCAGCTTCTGCATAGTTGTTAGTATGATTTCCTCTAATAAGAATCGTTCTACGATAGCAGTGCGCCCATTCTCTTCGTCTAGCCCACAGTGACTGCATGTGACTATAAAACTTAGGATATTTCTTTACTTCAGGGCTTTGAAGGAAACTGTTGCATTGTTTCTGTAGCTCAGTTTCTGTATTAGTGTAAACTAATTTCTTGACTTTTTCAATAAGGATGGTACGATCATTTTTAAAAATGTGGTTTTTACTATCATATAGCCAGGTCCACCTGGGTTGAAGAAAATGAAATGTGCACAGAAGGAGATTTGCTGTTGGCCAGAAATTGTGAAGAGCTTCTCGCTCTGTATGGCTGTCATCGGTCATAACAATAGTAGGACCATGTTTCACTCCTTTGCCATTGAATGCCTCCTCAGTCAAAACTTCTCCTAACAACTCCAGTCCACGATGTATGGTTGTCGCCTGCTCATCTGAAGTGACAATCACACCTAGAGGGATACCAGAAGTAGGTGTGCTAGTTGACATAATGAATACAGATGAATTATAGCGATCTAGTGAGGTAGTTGCATCAATAAACACCATTTCTCTGGCTTGTTTGATGTTGTTGTGGGCTCTGGACATAAGTGGTGTACAGATTGCTACAACCATTGGCTGATGTTTCTGCTTTCTTTTACACAACTTGACTTTTTTCTTGGTGGTGGTGAGAGGTAGTCATCACTGTTAGAAGATGTGCTACTTTTTGCTTTGTTCAAGCATGGATTTTCATAGACCTGAAGTTTGGCTGTTCCACCTTGTTGTTGGTTGTTTTCATTGTAGATATCAATTTCAGTTTGAAGCTGAAAAAACATGTCTGGCCCATTCTCTTCACCCATTTCCTTCTTTCTCCATTGCTCATGCACCCTGCTGTAGTCCTGTACTGATGGATTTATGGCCCTGTCTGCTAGTACACGTTGAACATCTTGCTCGTTTTCAGCACAGGAAATCATCAGGTTGGTTTCATGGGCGTGCCGAGCTGATGCTGCACTATGCCCCTTAGAGTAAAGAGTAAAAATTTCCTGCTTTGTGGCATCATCTACAGATCGAAACCTCAACGCATGCGCTGAGTGTACAGGATGGTTGTGAATAAAATTCAACTTCAAGATTGTCATGTGTGACAGGAGGTTTTCATCTGCTGTGCAAACTTGCTTCTTGGTAGGTTTCATGATGGTTAAAGTCAACTTTGAAGGACATTCTGTTTTTTTGCTTCTCATTCCTGCAATGAGAGATCTTCTCAGTCCTTTTCTCTCAACTCGAAGATGTGCATGTTTTTGCTTGTGACTTAATGATTTTCTGCTGACAATGCATGTGGAATTTTGCCACAAGGCGTTTGAAAGCAATTTTCTTTGTTCTTGTTGTTCTGTATGTGCACTTGCTGTGACACATGAATTGTTTTAGCCATTGCTCTGCATCGGCTTTAGTTTCTAAATTAATTCGTAGAGTGGCAGAAAACTGGGGACTATCAAGACGGTGTTGCTCGGATACTTTGAATTCATCTATCACATATGTGTATTTATTGGATTGTGGTACAACAGCTCTCAATTGTTCTGGGCAATCATTTCTGTTTAGGACAGAATAGCAATTTCTATTGCCGGAGGAGACTCTTTACACAGTGTTGTTTTCAAAATCCGAATCTGAATCTGTGCTTAGATTTGACTGGCAGGTTGGAATGAGCGATTGTTTGATTGTGGGTTGACATTCATTGTTTTTGGACTCAGTTATGGGTGCCAAGTTAGTGCTGTTGGTTATTTCTACATGTGTTGATATGGATTCATTGGAGTCAGCTGCTGTCTTTGACTTGCACACGTCTGTTAGTTCTGACTGAATCCGACAACGAATCTGGGGAATGTCAGCCTGTAGTAACAAAGCCAATAAAGTACGAGTACTTAGTAACTGTACAAACTGTTCTAGATATATCATTCAGGTTTTCTAAGTGGTTCTATAAATAGAATGTTTGAGTTTCTTAGTATCAGTAGTAAGCTGTTGAATGTTAATTAATTAATTAATGGATATATAAATTAACAATCATGTACCTGACTGAAGTCCATGTCTCTTCTGTGAACCACGCAATAGGCATACTGAATAGATAAAATTAAATTGTGACTAGTTTAGAACAAGTCAGACCAAGTAGCTTGTAATACCTGGAGAAGAAACACCCCACAGTCATTACCGTTCTGCTGTTGAGGTATTTCCTGTATTAGCGTAAGTCATAAAGAAAGTATGAATAACAGAATAATGTCTTTGTGTATATTGCATTTATTTATAGATTACAATGGTAATCATGCTACATAACAACACTAACTAATGTCAGTTGTGTGCACACCGTGGTCTTTGAACTGTTTATTGGATTTAATGATGAACACACACATATATGCACACACACACACACACACACACACACACACACACACACACACACACACACACACACACACACACACACACACACACACACACAAATTCACAATACACTAACTGCATTCACGACATTGCATCTCAAAGGAGGACTCTTTGTTGGCCAGAACTTGTCTAACAGTTTCAAGCCCACTATTAAGTTAAAAGTTGACCTGTTATATACAATGTATACCTATATTTGCAGCTAGTAAGAGCCAATGATAGTGGGCAGATATTATCTTTGTGTTGAGATTGAGTAACTGTAAGAGGTTTTTCATTACGATTTGATTAGAAGTGAGCATTAATTAGTTGAGGGTAATAAGTCATTAATTGTCTTATATGGCTAGCTGCATGTGACCTATTCGAACATGCACTCTTTAAATGTTCAGGTTTATATAGTAGTGAATATAATAGATCTTACACGGGCGTTGATAGTCTTCCACTCTGTCCAGTTATCATTTAGCCAATTATCGTCATTCAACAGCTTGAGATCTCGGCTATTTAAGGTACCGTGGTGTTCCATGTTACACGGAGACAAGCAGGTTGTTTTGACACCTCCACGGAAGCCCGCCAAAATGCTTATGCCACGCCCTCATGCCTCGTGATTTTGCACTACGCCGCAAGCGCACACTGCTAGATTTCAAATTCTGACGCAAAAAGAAACCGCGAGTGCACACTCTAGTTACAAAGATAGAGACTTAAGTAAATTAGAGATCTACAAAAATTAGCTGAATACACACTAGTCAATAAACACTACAATAAACTCAGCCAGTCAACCTCCGTATTTATTGACATTCTATTAGAACATACATTGACATGTGCTATCCATTGTACTCAAACAACTATAGCTGAATTTATCTCCACCTATGTAAACAGTATGGGTGAAAATTCTTGTTGCTATTCCTGAGCTGCAAAATTAAAGGCCTCCTGCAGAATCAACATATAAGATCAAGCCATCTGCACCATTCTGTCAACAAACAATTACAGTAAAAGTCAAAATAAATTGCGTATGATTATATTATATAACGTGCAAACTATAACAGTTCACAAAATTTAATTTGATCAGCAGTATATATTGATATACAAAACAGATACACATTCCTTAAATTTGTTTCCATGTATGTAGATATTAAGAACTCCACCCCAATACTCACTGTCTCACAACAAACACCATAAACTCACAATAAAAACCACATAACTAATAATCTAGATTAACTAAAAAAGAGTTTTTAGTTGATCAGCTGTGTAGATCATATAATAAAATATTACTATCTACAAACTAATAATTCTAGTATGTCAAAGTTGAGTTTGCCTAACATTTGCTGCATAAACTAAGTATTGATCTTCGTCTTCATTTCAACCATTTGATCTTTACCAAATATTGATTATGTTCTAGCTATGTTGCTCGTACTTCAAGTAGGTAAAGTACGCACACACAATTAACACACACATACACACACACACACACACACACACACACACACACACACACACACACACACCTAATTACATATATAACTGTCATTCATGTCACCAATTATATAACAACCAATGGCATGATATGTATTTCAAAATATAATGTCAGTTCGTAAAAGGCATATATATCCAACTTGTGATTTGTCATGATTATTGAAACGTCTATACATTATTTTACGTACGCGTTTATACCAACTAAGTAATGCTTAAAATATATCAATGCTGTCATTTCAACTAGATAATGTTTATCTGTTAGTAAATTTGTGGTAGCAGTAGTTTGTATTATATAATTGTATTATTAATTGCATATTATATGATTGCACACAGAAAATAGATTTGCAATAAATAGTACACAATTTGATGTATGCAGTGTATGTAACAGCGTAAATATTGCCGTACAATTCAATCGAGGCAACGTGCATAGCTATATGCACCCAAAAAAGACTTTACAAATAATAAAAAATGTTTAATCGCAATTCATAGTAATTTAGAAATCACTTTACCTGCCGTCCAATCTATTTGAAGTCGATTTGTACAGAGGAAACAACGTTCAGCAGACGATGTTCAAAACTGGGCCCCCCTTTGAATAAACGGTGCAGGGTACTGTTCGAGAGATGCAAAAAAACGCAGCACTTCGTTTATGTCAAAATCACGGTTGTAACATGTCCATTGACTACCAAGAATCAAAGGTCGCGCCGCAAGCCTCGTACTACCAGCGCACTGTTCGTTCCAGCCGCTAAGTCGAAAGGGTGTCCAAAAAAAAATTCGCACGGCCCGGATTAACCACCGCACAAGCATGGTGAAGACTGGCGATCAGACACAAGATTTCCCTCTTGGTCCTTTCCCGACAATTCAGCCAAATCAACAGTACGTCCTGCAAGGGCGCCAGCTACTCTGATACGAGACGAAGCTGCATGTGCACGGTATCAATTTCAATGCCTAAGACCATCAATACTGTACTCGAGCCCTGACGCTTATGTTCTGCTACGGGCACACCCAGCTCCCGACACGTTGTGAGGGCAGATGCCAGGTTTTGTGCGCACTTCCCGGAACCGGCTGCCCCGCAAAAGAGAAAATTGTCCAGACAATGTACATGTATGGCGGACGACACGCCCCTACGGAACATAACCCACAGAAGTACATCTGCCACCGTTGAGAAAATCTTGGGAACCGACCGAAGCCAGAGTTGGAGGGCTGCATCTAGGCTCGCCGACTCCCGCCAGCGCATCCCAAGCAGATGGTAGTTGTCCGTGTGTATATGAATTAGCCGGTAGCGCTCTGGACGTTCACCTTTGCCAGTAGTGTTCCTGGCCCCAACGTTAAGATTGGCGTCGCCGCATCGTCGACCCGTGAGTACGGCAACGAACAGAGACGTGGATCTATACCGTCGTTGACACTGTGATCGTAAGGAGAAGAAAGGTCCAAGATTAGTCTTATTTACCTGGTAGAGTGGTTTGGGAATCACCCCAAACGGACTAAGGTGAGCTCTCCTTCCGCTAAAGAGTGGATCAATTACATGGTGCTGCGCGCTCTCCTCTTGCAAGTAGTTAGTCACGGCATCAGTCTGATCTCTGCCTCACCTCATGTTCTTACTCGCAGCGCGGCATGGGTGTGCTTCGTATTCGAAAACAATTCGAAACCCGTCTTCAACCCCCGAAGGAGCCAGGTCACAAACTCATGGTACGGGTGGGCCCTCAGGCCTACTTCTCATCTTGCGACTGCTCGAGAGAGAGGGGAGTGTGTTGCCTCGCTCGCAACAGATGCCGGCGCCGTAAACGGGGAGGATGCCGCCACTCCAATGAGAATAGGTCAGCCACGTATCTGTACTTGCCCGCGCAGATGTTGCATGCCGCTAGTGCTTCGTCAAAGAGTTCAACGTTACCTAAAATCATTACTTATTTTGCATCTACCTTACTCGCATTACTGTGCTAATCCATGCCGCTGTGCTGTCGCCAACGGGTGGTTCACACCACTTCAGACCACATTACTGAACAATGGTTGCTAGTTACTGCGCGCGCCAACCGATCGCCACCTATCTAGCCAACAAAGACCATGGGAACAGAATTATCTAACACGATGGATCATTAGCAAAGCAGACCAAGCAGTACAACGCCCGGTCGAAAAACTTTAGAACAAGTATAACCGACTAACAATCGAGCACCGACTGAAACAACAACAACAACGATAAAAGATGCACTATACATCAGTTGTCTAAACAATAACAACAAAGAAAACATGCCTTACGTCTCAGTGAAAAAATAAGAAAAATAAACGCTAAATCCTACAGCAAACGCAACAGACGCCTAACGGTCCGTTCCTTTTTATGTCATATGTTTAGAGCGTGTCTCTACTCCCGCCTAGCAGAAAGCCGGTAAGCGTGTGCCGATTCCTTCTTGACCACTGACGCAGGCGTGTCTCGACACTCGCATACTGTAAGGCTGCGGAGGCCACAGAGCAAGCGCACCGGTACAAACATGACGGGTAGCCCTTACAGCCACCTGGGCTTAAATTCCACTTCTTGCAAGTTGGGCGGTCTGCAAAATCGAGACCAACAGCGCGACCTGTACCTTCCGCCGATGACTGCTGAGGTGTGTGGTAAGGCTCGCTTTAATGAAAACCAGCTCTTTTGGGGAGTAATGCCGTGACAGGTGCCAGTGCGCACTCGTTTGACGTGTGGTCACCTTCGACGCAGTTCTCGCACGATGCCGCTGCTGATGCCAGCGCTGCCAGAAACGATGCGGCGTATAGCAACGGTAATGGCTGCCCCACCGTATTGCGGAGTTGGCTGCCGCTATCTTCCGGAAGAGCACGTCGTAGCTCCTTCAGCCGTCGCCTCGATGCCGCTGCGCCTCTCGCACGATCATGCGTAGGTAGGCCATCAAGTCGTGTATGCGATAAGAGTGAGCCTAGCCCACAATGGCGGTGTACGTTACGAAGCACTGCACCCATGTCATAAGGCTAGCGACCCGCCGAGGTTGCCATTGTCCACTGTCGTGATTAGACTCCCCGTCTGCAAGTCGCTCCAGCTCCATATTGTCAGGCAACAGCTCCGCCAGGTCGACGTAGTCCAGCGACTGGATGCGCCGGACAAAATTCCGGCATGGGCGAGAAGGCTTCACCGAATGAGAACCAGCAGGACGGCAATGCACCACAACCCGTTGAGACATCCAAGATAGGAGAGGAGAGTGAGGCTCCCGAATCTGCTGCCGTACGTACCCCTGCATCCATCAGTGCCACGTGCTTCAGTGCGTTGGGATCTGGCATGTCTCTTAGACCTAACACAGGGCTACTCCGTTGTCACCCGTATTCTGTATGCCAACAGCAGTGTCCATGTGTCCTAGACAACTGTAACGTGCGCTAAGTGTCGGTCGGCCTGTTGCCGCTCGAAACAACAAAGTGGCGTACTGCCTCTGTGCCCAACCGAAAAAATGGCCCGCTGCCGCTCCGATGAACAAGGTGGCTGGCTTGCTGCCTCGGTTTCGTTCCCCGCTTCTTGCGACTCCCGCGCCGTGGCTGCCCCGACCAACCAGTCACATAATACTACGAGACCCTATACGCAACGACGCGCACCACCAATTATGCCAACCACTTATCCTGCTTTGCATCATGACTTCCTCTCTCTCCAACCCTGTACTACATTGCTGTGTACACCAGTAGAAAGACGCAGGCCTGCTCTCTGGTCACGTTCCGCCTTGCTGTTTCTTTTTGCTGCCAACTGGCGGTGGCTCGCTGCCCCGATGCTCGCCAATACCTTCGCAGCCGTTCGTGCACAACGCCCGCGCTTTACAAAAACTCATGCCGCCCACACATTGGAGTAGGCCAACATCTTCCGCATTGTCGCACCTCTATTAGTTTTTGAGGACGCGGACAAAATTACCACTACCGGTGGCGAGCATGCAGATTTGTTGCGTGATACCTGCGCCCGTCAGCGTACGTACGCACGACGGCCACGGAAGTTATCTCATACCGCCTAGCTGCGCTATTGCCGAAAACATGCAAGTGTTCGAGCCTGTGCGAGTTCCAATGTACAGCCGGGACGCACGGAAACTGCTTGTAAGAACGTATCGATAGCGGGAAGAGTGCTCTCACCTGCTGAAGCAGAACCAGTAAGAGAGGCCGTTTCACCTACTCGAGTAGTGAGCGCGCTCACCACTTGTGCCGCCGCTTCCAGCATCGACTGCAAGCGTTCTTCGGTTAGCACGATGGCAGTGTCCTGGTCCACTGATTTGCTCGTTGTTCGTCATAAGCTCTACAATCTTGACCAAAAGAAGAACGTCCACGCCCGCGAACTGCAAAACGTGCTATGCTACGCATGACTCGCGGGAAGAAACCTCGCGCCACTACCGTCTACGCATGACACGCGGCAACACAAGACTTGTCCACCTTGGACTCCTGCGGCCGTTAACTCATCGCGCGCTGTCAAGGCAGAATCAACTATGTGTAACTTCGTTAAACATCGTCTATTGTGCTGTTTCATGCACATTACCATGGCTCTGGCTGGGAGATCACATGTAACTGGCACAATTCTGGCCTGGCATTGTTTGGTTCCTTCTGCAGTTTGAATTACAATGCCTAATACATGCACATAGAAATCATGCCACATTTGCATGTTGATGTTCATTCTTAATAATTAAAAACTAAGTAATTAAGCTGCAGTTTCATGCAAAGTTCATGTCTCATCAATGATCATGATTATTAACAGATTAACCTTCTCAGTTGTTAAACAGTTGAGCTGTTCCAAAACTGGTCCCAAAAAGCCTTGAACTGGCGGCTTCTGGGCTGGAACCAAAGACCACAAACAAGTGTATAATTGAGTGAGTATCTAATGCATCCATATAAAAATTAATTATTTATTGTTTGTACAAGTCTAAATTTATCGATATTTTGGAGGAAGTTCATTGATGGTGAGATACACTGGCCACAGTGAACCAGTCTGAGATGTCTTCAATACCCATACGCCGTCGGTATTCATAGTCATTGTCGCATTCCACGGTGAGTGGCAGTACCCTGACCTGAGAATTATCTGGTACATAGAACCACTACTAATGTCAGATACTTCACTTCTAGTTTCCAGAGATTTCAATAATAGGGCACAAAATGTAGGATCTAAAGTACAAATCAATCATCTACAAAATGCTACACAATGCATCAATACACAACATTAAATGAACCTTTAAGATGTTTGCCAAGAGCAGATACTATATTCAAACTAGAAGTTCAAATGATAATGCCTTAGCATTAACACAAACAGAGTTGGGTCATGATACAGCAGATTGGTCCAAAAGAGTTTCGCAGTTTGAGCAGACATAATATTTTGTGTACTGGTGTTGATGGTTTCCAGTAGGATTTGAGACGATAAAGTGATGTCATAGCAGAATGGCCTTCAGGAAAATGTGCACACATTAGCTCTATCAAATTTCCAGCAGCCTTCATTGACAGTTTGTGACGAGCTTAGTAAGCAAAGCTGTACTTTCATCCAGCGGTACAGGACAAACAGGAAAGTGTTCATCAGAAGCATCATTTTTCATACAATTTGACGTCTCAGTATTGTCACAGTCAGGCACATCGTCTCTTCCAGCCTCACTGCTAGAAATGAACTCAAAACAACTACTGGAGTCTTCCAAATCCTCACATAAATCATCTATTTCATTATTAAAAGTCGTTCTTTCAGAAACTTCAGTGTGGGATAGATCAGCCTCAGTTCAATCACTAAGTGGTTCATCAAAGTGGACATCGTCAAATGGGTCTGCTTCCTGCAAACCTTCAGAACCTGAATCAATGTGGCAAATCATCTTCACGAGAACTGTATGCTAACAAGCATCACTCATATCATATGATTTCAACACGCATATACAGTATGCTAACGTCAATCTTACCATCGTTTCGTTGCCCTTGGCCAGTTTGCCTAGATTTGCGTAGCGGTACCGGTGAAGTCAATTTTTCATTTATGAGAGTCTCAATCAACTCTAATCTGACACGTCTTGGCATACTATCTGTATTGCGAAGGTACTCCTTGTACAGACCTCTCTTCTTGCTTCCAGAACAGTGTAGTCGGCCATTGTGCCGAGTCATTTAAGGTCCAGTACTCTACATTCCCGTATATTTTAATTCCTTTCGTTGTAATCCTCTAGCAGATGGCATACCGTTAGCTATGCTATGACTTGTCACATTCTTTCAGGGCATGTGCTGGACCTTAGAGCTATCACCACGTGTGCATGCAGCAAGTTGACATGGCTGGAAAGAGAGCTAAGAAGCCGGCTTCGATTCTGGACGGATACGATTTAGATCCATGTCTCTACGAAAGTAAGTTCGCACAAATACACCCATTTTGGTCACTCGACATCTAGAATACGCGTCTGCGCGGACATGTCTATCTTTAGGTATTGAATCCAAAGTGTTTCCTAGTCTATAAGTTACAACATTTGACCTGCACATATCTTATTATATACTATTAGAGTCTACGTTGTGGTCAAGTGCCCTTTTTGATCGACAATGAGTGTTGGACAGGATCCTGCCATGCGTTGTCAAGAGATCAACCAACTGCACTTTCTACTGTACACGTCTGGTGCAGCCTAAGCACGCGCGCGCGCGTGTGTGCGTGCGTGCGTCCGTGTGTGTGTGTGTGTGTGTGTGTGTGTGTGTGTGTGTGTGTGTGTGTGTGTGTGTGTGTGTTTGTGTGTGTGTGTGTTTGTGTGTGTGTGTGTGTGTGTGTGTGTGTGTGTGTGTGTGTGTGTGTGTTTGTGTGTGTGTGTGTGTGTGTGTGTGTGTGTGTGTGTGTGTGTGTGTGTGTGTGTGTGTTTGTGTGGTGATCTCAAGAAATACAAGAAACAAAGAAATTCGCGGACTATTTTGAGAGAGCATATGCGAGTTGAAAGAATCAATCAGCCCTATAGCTGTGTTAGAGAACGGGTAGTGGTATAAATACAAACATGCATGTGGAAGAATTCCATCTTGTTCTAAAATATGTGCACCTCTATGAACGTGACTTGCAACAGTCCTCAAGCAGCAAGCTTCGTTTTTACACTCAATCTTCGCTATCACCGATGAGAGAGTCAGCACTCTACTGCCGATCAAGCGAAAACTAACGTCACGTGCGCTGTGTCAATAACTCTGCTAGCGTGCGCTAGGAAAATCGTTCTCTGTCGCTATAACAAGTTTTGACGAGAGCATCTGGGAAACAGACTGGTAAGGTTTTCTGTCTTAATAAATAATTGGTGTACGAAGATTGTTGCAGTATATATCTATTAGACCGCAAACTCACGCCGTTACGTGGGTTGGGTGGGTCGGACGGTAGTATTGAGTACAGGCAAATATTTGTGAGATCGTAATGCGGTAAAGCTATTGCTACTGCTTTTGTGCAAGTCTAGGTAGAACAAAAACATATCTGAAGTCTATAGGGATCGGTTACTCCCAGCTAGAGAGCGGCCATACGCGCGCGTAGCTCGATCCAGTTTTCAATTTGTCTATTCTACGGTTGCGAGCTGTGGCTTTTCGAAGTTTTCCGATTGCTGACTGGCGGCTTGTGGAGAACAACGTAGTTGGTGGGTCAGAGTCGTGGGTTCATGGGTCATGTTTCAGTTTCGGCCCCAGTGGGCGTGTCATGGTATCTAAAGAATGTACAGTATTGTCTTGTTGCACTACTGCCAGAGGCCCGGATATCCGAGCTAAGGGTAGTAGTCGTCCGACCTGCGACCGTATTTTTATAAATGGTTTGAGTTTGATCGCTCAAACTAGCAGCTAGATTGCTGATTTTTTACAGTTCATTTTATGGTGGTTTTTCTTTCACTTTCATGTACACGTGCTCTCATGAACGCGGGTCTAGATTGATTTATTGATTTTAGACTGGCTAAAACTTCGAGTGTTAAAAATTATTTAGCGGTTTTAATTTGCTCGGCTCAAGTATGGGAGAAATACGTTACTTTAGTTAATAACCTACGCAGAAATTTGTAATGGTTAATTGATTTTTTCTTGCTCAAGTAGATTTGCGCAATGGTCGATGAACAAGTGACACCTCAAGACATCAGTGACGTGTCTAACATAAACATAATACAAGCGAAGTGGCCACAACTGGCAGATACTCTTGACAATGTTACGTTTGATACGGGGAAAATAGCTGTTATTACTACAGACTCTTCTATGCCGTTCATGCAATTAAAGTCAATGTTTGAGATCTGGCTAAGCAAACATGCAAGTGAAGCTACTCGACGAATACTGATCAAAGCTCTGATTAAATGCGGCTGGACTCGTGAGGCTCGAAGTATATTTGGCGATATGGTGACACTCGCAGATAAACCGCCTGATCACGTGACATCAGAAGATTCTGGTAGGCATAGCTACAGCTTGATGAATTTACATAATAGAGATCGTTTAATTTGATGTTTTATTTTATATCCAGTTCCCGCTAGTAGTACCAGTGATCAGAAAACTATGGTGGCAGCTAAACCCATTTCGCCTACAGGTGAGCATTGATTTCATTGCCACTGCACTGCATGGCTATTGCACGCCTCCTTGAAAACAAAGTATAGTGTCAAACGTGCGAATTTGAGGCCAATATTTTGCAGTGTACATTTTCTAATTTGTGTGTGTGTGTGTGTGTGTGTGGTGTGTGTGTGTGTGTGTGTGTGTGTGTGTGTGTGTGTGTGTGTGTGTGTGTGTGTGTGTGTGTGTGTGTGTGTGTGTGTGTGTGTGTGTGTGTGTGTGTGTGTGTGTGTGTGTGTGTGTGTGTGTGTGTGTAGAAATTGTAGACCACAATGCTGCTTTCTAGCTCGAGGCACGAATGCGCTAGGGTAACACGCAAGCAGTAATACCTCTGGATGGAGGAACTGACCTCAGCCTCCCAGACCCGTGTAGCGCCGATTCAAAATCGCCCTCCACGGGTCTGGGATGGTACCGCTTCTTCTCAATATATTTCCGGTGGTCTATGAGTATTCAGTTTCATAAATACATACCTTTCCAATTACGGCTGTAATCAACGAAGACATCTCATGGTAGTGATGTGCAAAGAGTGCTGTACGCAAACGACGACTTGTAGTGCGCTCTTCACTCAAAATCACGTCCCTATACACGTTGTGGTTTGTATTGTGCGCCTGTCAACGGCAGTAACGACACCTTCTTAAAACCTAGCAGCAGAGCCTAATTTACGAACTATCCAGCTGCATGCTCAACTACTTCATGATCACATCTACTAGACAAAACCCCGGTTCACAGTACGACGCTGGCACAGCGTCCTGCGAGCATCCTGGACGCTGACAAGGATGCTCACACGAGCATCAGCGAAGACGCTGGCGCTGTACCATTCACAATATTGTGTCTGACGAGCGTCCATCGCACAAAGAACACATTGTGACAGTGGTCTGGCGCTGCAAAGTAACCACGTGTGTACAATGTACTCGCAACAGACATGAACGACGACGTTTTGCTTTTGTTGCGCTGCTGCGCCGTACAGTAGTCTCGATCAAGCGTTTTCTTTCATCCTTATGTCCTTTGACTGAACATGCCAAACGCAGGGAAAACCACGCACACTCAATGAAAACTTCCATCGACGAGTCAATGATCGATGCCATGGGAACGAATAGAATAACCCGGATAAGTCCAGTGACTGACTTGCGATTGGTTGAAACGGGGCAGGCGATGTCATCGGACGCTGGGTCACTTCCTGCTAGGACGCTCGATTAGAACTTTTCTCTATTCCAGCGTCGTGGACGCTCGCCTAGCATCGTGCGAGCGTCGTACCGCGGACGCTGACATGTTCACAGTGTGACGCTGACGCTCGCTCATCGTCAACGTCCAGGTCGCTCGCAGGACGCTCATGCCAGTGTCATACTGTGAACCGGGCTAAAGTCTCGCTGTGAATTTACGGCGAACGCTGCAAGTCATGTCGAATCCGCGACGAGTCACAGCTGATGCGCGCATTGCGAATTTTTATCACGAATTTGTGGCTACCCGCGGCGACTACCAGCGACTCGCAACGGGTTCGCGGTGATCAGACACATGCCGATCGCGTTTGCGGTTCCATTAGTAAATATAGTGTTTCATATCGTACGGTACATATTATAGTTTAAATAAGCACGTTTTGTGACATCTCTATCAAGAGTGCTACGCCCTAGCTGTTAGAGAAATGAATTCTACAGTATATAGAACGATGGATGCGTCGATCAAGCGATTCAATAATCTTCTAGCTAATGGGTTGATAACTCCAGAGCTGCATGATAAGAGTATCGCTGCAACTGAGTCATTTAAATGACACAAAGATGTGAGAGTCAAGATGGTTTACCAACTCGACGTACTAGTCCATGTCTGAAGCTACTCCAGATCAACCAGTGATTTGTAGCCACTCCATATATGAAGCCCAATCCAGCTCCACGTGTGAAACCTATATAGCTACCCTTGTTCCAGGAAGCCACAGATCACCATCAGGAGAGCCTTTCAGGTGGCCATCGCAGTTTATCAACTGCCCAAACTGCTAATTATTAAATTATGCTTGAGTTCTGCTATGACTTTCTCGACAAGTACGTCGACCGTCGCGACTTTGAGTTGATTCAGGTGAACATCGACGATATGTACATGGCTCTGGCCACAAAGACCTTAGACGAAGCGTTACGTCCAGAGATGATGGAGGACTTCCAGACCCATCGTCAAGAATGGTTGTCCTGGAACAGATGGAGCAACCATACACCCGGTCTCTTCAAACTAGAATTCGAAGGGTCACGAGCCATTGCCCTATGCAGCAAATGCTACTACGTAGATGATGGAGCCGCGCAGGGAAGTAAAACCTCTGCCAAGGGAATGAGCAAGAAGCACACCGACATCACCTGGTGGAGCTATGTCTCGACTCTCCAAGCTCGAACCAACCGTGCTTAAACTAGAGGCTTTCAAATGGTGGCCAGCTGCACAAAGACTTACCTGCAAGACAAACTAGGTCTCAGCGCATACTATGACAACAGCCGAGTTCAGCCCAATGCCATTCACACAGAACCCACATACTAACCAGTCAACCAATATTAAGCCAAAGATACTTGATATTCCCGACTAGCCAGCCTCTACGCACCCATTTTATAAGATGGTGTTGGAGTTGAGGTAAAGCAGTATGTAATACCTCCTCGATATCAGGAACGTCCAGGACGACCATGAGTCTGTGCGATAGCGACAGATGGATTAACATATCATCGACCGCCCGGAACTGCAGTTTGACGCATCGCTCAACTCTAGCAATTCTTTGGAGAGTTTATCGTGTATCTTTGAATACACAGACTCTAGAATCATCTCTAAATCATTACTATCTTCTGAAATTGCCATCTGCCCATAGCAAAGATATAGCCCTCCATTACCCACGCGGCGGGTCTGCAAAGCAACGGGTGCACATCCTCGCATATGGGAACCGATGCGTTAGCCATGACTGGTATACGGTATACTATGTATACTGTTATATTTAGGTGTAACACACGACCCCAATGACAGCGCGATAGCTCAGAGGGCAGCCTGCTTTTCACATCCGAACAAGGTCCCTGAAAATCGACTTTGAACCTTTTTATAGTACTTTCTTCATAACTTGTTCAGAATGGGAGGACACATATCGGTGACGAGGTCGTCCAGTTTGAGTTCAAAGAGCAGAATATCCTCATTAAACTCTTTTCCTCGAAGACACCATGTCAATTTTTTTCAACTCTTTTGATAGTTGCTGTAGGCAAATCGACAGGCCTCCACCTTCTTGGGATAATTCTTTCTCCTGGTCAGTGCGTGCAGAGTTACACCCAATCTGCTTACAGCAAGTGCAATGGAATTCACACAGACACTCACCCACGGCACCCACAACCCCAGCCCAGACGCGGTCATATGAAGCGCCAAGTCTTTGTGTTTGAAGGATCTAAACGATTTTCTCTAACACCAACATCTGTTGTGGTAGGTGAGGTACAGGTGGGTGAGCATGCGGATGTCATTCTCTGACAGATTGCCGTCGACGTTGTATATCGACTCTGTAACTTAAAACAACTAGGACCTACACCGATCTACAATAAATCCTACCAAAAAGATCCAAACCATAGTTGACTCTTCTCTATGGCTTGAGGTTGTATAGCTGTACTAGAGGATAATGATAAGAGAACCGACGATGGGGCCTCCATACCCTCACCTGTGATCAGACCTATGGACTTTGGCGTTGCACCCAATGATGTGCTATATGCAATTATGGAAGCTAGCGCTAGTGGTACTCGTCGACGTAAGTATCTAGAACCTTGTTTTTTAGATGGAAAGGAGGTAACACAAGATAGCTCGAGAAGACCCTAGATACTGTTTGATCAAAAATGATCGTAGAGTAGGATATATACCTTGGAAAGCAATGGCAGTGCACTATTGAACAATAGAACGCAAACAAAAATTTTTTATAAGGTAATAGACAAAAGATAGAGGAACTATGGAGGACGGTGCATACGATGCAATCCTTTGATAATCCGCGTAGGACCTTGCATGATATGTGTTGCAGAGTTCCCGAAAGACGTACGCAGCACCTTACCAGAGAGGACGCGTAGACTGCCCAACGCTCGACCGTGCGGTATATTGTAAACGCAATCTTAATCAACTTCCACTCGCGACCGCTACCCAGTCAAATCTATCTCAATCAGAATCAATACCGCTTCTTATACTACCCTAGCTCAGTCAAACACAATACCGGTCCAATGCCGGATCACAAACACCGACGTATATGTCACATGTCTCTACATCACACAACTCCCTCCTGTAGACAAGATTTGCTTTCAGCACGTCTTTGTACTTACGTAGTAGACATCGACGTCATCCCATGCGGCTGAGAAAATCAGCCTTATTCTCCATCCCCTTTACCATTTCTATCTTCATGTGGTAATTCTGTAAATATGGCGCCCAACGCATCACTCGATTGTTCAGAAATCTTGCTTGCTTGATGTATGTTAGAGGCTGGTGGTCTGTTTGAAGGACAAATTCTCTTCCATACAAAACTTTTCTTAATTTCTTCACACTCCAGACGATCGCCAAACATTCTCAATCGTTGAGAAGCGTTTCTCCCTTTCAGTTAGCTTGTTGCTGATGTAGGTGACTGGAAACAGCTTGCCCCCATGTTGCTGTATGAGCACAGCCCCGATGCCTATCTCAGAAGCGTCTGTCTGCAAGAAGAATGGCTTGCTATGATCCGGAAGGTGAAGAATTGGGTGACTTGTTCTCACGGCCTTCATTGTCGTGTAGGCCTTCTCCTGAGCATCACCCCAGATTACTTGGTTGGGTTGTCCCTTCCTAGTAGCATCAGTGAACGGTACAGCTATAGCTGCGTAATTTGGGACAAATTTACGGTAGTACCCGGTCAGGCCAAGAAATGACCGCACATCTTTCTTAGTCAATGGCCTACTGGCATTTCTCACCTTTCGAAGGTTCTCTTCAAGTGGTGCACTTGTTCCGCAACCGACTTGATGACCCACAAAAGTTGTTTCTGCCCCAATAACAGTCTTTAGACGGTCTGACTGTAAATTTGGCCTTAGCCAGTCGTCTCCACAGCTCTCGGAGCGTCGCCACATGACAATCCCACGTAGTTGTATGAACTAAATTGTCATTGACATAATTCTCTACGCTTTCCATTCCTCTCAACAATTTCCTGATAGCTGTGGTCAACGTTACCCCTGAGTTCACCATGCCGAATGGCATACGAAGAAACTCACACACCCCATCTGGTGTGGAAAAAGCCGTTTTATGGATTTCGCCACGTGGCACAGGTACTTGCCAGTAACCCATACTGAGATCAATCTTTGTGAAGAAACGGTCATTCCTGAGATTTTGGATGAGGTCCACAATCGGAGTCATGGGCTCCACGTCCCACGCTGTCACCTTATTCTATTTTCAATAGTCAACACAGATTCGTTTAGTACCATCTTTCTTCCTCACGACAACGACAGGCGATGAAAATGGGAAATGAAATTTCTGTATTATCTTCAGTTGTAGCATTTTGCTGATGTCTCCCTTGAGTGACTCTCTAATGCTATATGGCACTGCATATGGCTTGGTCCTGATTGGTTCAGTAGTAGTCAGACTTATCCGATGCTGGATAACGTCAGTTTCCCCTGGTCTGTCGGTAAAGACCTGCTGGAACTTTGTCAAAATGTCTCGGACCTGACCCCTTTGCTCTTTGGTTAAGTTCTCCCCAATGATGACATCCTCCCATGATTCATCAGCCTGGCAAGCACCGAGATCTAGTAGCTCGCTGTCGTCAATCGCATCGTCGGAACCACATGACTCGTCATCCTCAATGATGGCTGAACAGACCCTCTCCAAAACAGCACCACCTACCATCATCGGGTTTCTGTTGACAGCCTCAACCACCTCTCCATCCTTGGCTCTCTCCTGATACTTTTTGAGCAAATTAGTGTGATAGTTTTGCTCTTCCATCTGACGTTGATTCGATAATCGTTGACACAACGCTTCGCCTCGACTTGGTATGGGCCCTTTCACTGCTTGATCAGCTTGTTTCTGTCCGTAGGGCATACCAGTAGCACCTTGTTCTCTACCTCAAGACTCCTTTCCTTGGCCTTGCGGTTATAGTAACGCTTCTGTCTAACTTGAACCTGACCTAGCTCTTCTCAGGAAACCGATTCTTCCCGTATTGTTCTTTGAAAAATGTCACAAGACTGACAAAATGTCGACACATCAGTGTGTATGGCTGGCCAATAAAAGTTGTTGAGTATCCTGTCAACTGTCCTCCGGATGCTCAAGTGTCCCCCCATTATTGAGTCGTGCGCAAGCTCCATCACCTGCTTTCGTAATTGCTCCGGTACCACCACCTGCCGAACTGGCTTGCCATTGTTGACATGGGGATGTATGAACACTCGACACAGAACTCGATCTTTGACTTGGAACTTAACTTCTTATAGACCCTTCTTCTTGATCTCGGTCTTCTTGTAATACTTCTGTAACGAGACATCCTCACCTTGCATTTCCACAATCTTGTTTCGGTCGATCTCGAGCCAATTTTCCACTGGTCGTACGTTGAGAGGTGTCGCATCACCTGCTCTCTTCGCGCTGGATCTTGTCGTCACGACGTTGGCCATATGCCACTCAGCATCCGGGTCGTCTGCTGCCCTTGCGCCTGGGACGTTACCAACTATCACATCATACACAGCATCAGGTGGGCATAGTGCCGAGACATCTCCCGTCAAGTACGGTCATTCGATGTGAACAGTGGCCATTGGTACTCTACGAATAGTATTGTCCACCATTTGCATCAATCCATAGCGCCCGGTATATTGGGTATCAAGAATAAACTTCTGCTTCACTATCACCCCACTGCACCCGGTATCTCTCCAAACACGCACCCCTGAGGTACCAATCCTCCCTTCTGACACTGGCATACACTGACCATTCACTGACAATTCCTCACTCACAGCACTGCTTATCAGCGGAACCTTCTTACCATTTGCTAGAAGTAGGCATCCATCATCATTTGATTCTTCCAGGTCAACCGTTGACACACCATGGGCTTCGGTAGCAGAGTACAGGCGATCATTGTTTTGCACTACGCAGTTGGACTTTACCGTAGTATTTCCAGGCCTGGGATTGCTCCGGCAGTTCGTTGCCTCATGGCCTGCCTTACCACACCTGAAACAGTTCCATTTGGTTTTGTATCTGCAGTCAATGGCTTTATGACCATATCTGCCACAAACAAAGCACTGGATACCTGGTGGCTTAACTGATTTTACCTCGCCTTTACGATGCGTAGCTGATCCACTGTCTAGACTGACTTCTCCAGTTGCGCGAAGTTGAGTCACGTGAAGTTGTCTGTTGCGCGCCGTTAGAAATCGGTCCGCGACTTCGGTCACCTCCTCCAAGCTCTTGAGTGGCTTCTCTCGCATAAATGCAGCTAAGTCTTGAGGGCAAGCTTCAAGGAACTGCTCTCTCACGAACAAGTCATACACCTGTGCCGGCAGCGTGTCGTCGACTTCAGCCAGACTCATCCACTTCTTCACGTAGTTCAGCAAACGCACGATGAACTGCGGCGGACTCTCGTCCCTTACCGGTCTCTCCTGCCGAAATTTCAGTCTGTAGCCTTCATCAGTCAAATTGTGCCTTTTAAGCAACGCCTGCTTCAGTTGCTTGTAATCGTTGGCGGCGCTATTCGGCGATCTCGAATAAACATCAAGCGCTCTGCCCGTCAACAGTGCGCTCAAGTAGAACGCCCATTCTTTTCCTTCCATCCACTATTGGTAGCAAACCTCTCAAACCGTCGTAAATAGTTATCTAACTCGTCCGTACCATCTGCGAATACAGGAAGCTTCTGTACCTTGGGATTTGGTCCTTGGGCGCTGCCCTCGCTTATTCTAACTGCATGCGCGCTCGCCCCTCTAATTCGAGTTGCTTCATCTCGATCTCGTGTCTTCCCGTGCTTCTTCTCTATACTCGTCTTCTTCGTGCTTCCTTCTTGACGCTGGAGTTCATCGCAGTCACGTCGCCGCTCCTCGCGTTTGAGTTAGCGTTGTTCGCGTTCAATCGCCTGTTTCACAAACTTCGCTAAGTTCTTACCTTTCAGGCCAAGCTTCTCGCTGGCGTCAATAAGAGGATCCATTCGACCACCCACTCACGGCTACTCGCGGCTACGATCCTCTGGAATGACCTCGCAGTCTCTTCTGTTCCTCCTCGATTTGCTGGTGGCTCTTCTTGCTGGGACTCACTCTCCCCGACCGGCCCCCAAATGTTGCAGAGTTCCCGAAATACGGACGCAGCACCTTACGAGAGAGGACGCGTAGACTGCCCAACGGTCGACCCTGCTGTATATTGTAAACGCAATCTTAATCAACTTCCACTCGCTACCGCTACCCAGTCGAATCTAACTCAATCAGAATCAATACCACTTCTTATACTACCCTAGGTCAATCAAACACAATACCGGTCCAATAACCAATCACAATCACCGATGTATATGTCACATGTCTGTAGGTCACAATATGTATGAACCACCTGTTGGGTTCGATGAGATATTTCCACCATCAGGTGGGTATACACGCGAAGGTCTATATAGGGATAAGGTATAGAACGTTGGACCAACATGTGCCCTAACCGCCCCGTTGTTTTAACAATGAAAATCTTGCTAGCGCAAGAGATAATGTAACGCAAAAAGTCTCTGTCCTCTGGCCAGACACTTACCCGTTGTACCCGAAACCGACAATTCATATTGTATAGTGAAATATGGCGTCAATACTGGATACGGTGATTTCTCAGGCCATCCTTCCTGCACATATTTTACTACATCTTGCAATCCTTCGCCTTCCTCAGATTCTCTCTCTAATTCCACTTGTGAAACTGTTTTGTCACTCACTGTAACTAGCATCTGAATCATTTCGCTGTTCTCGAACTGATCGACTGCCGGCTTCCTGGATGTAGAATGATCTTCTGGTAGCTTGACTCGAGATAAGAAATCCGCCACCTGATTGTATCTTCCTGGTCGATATTCAACAGCAAAGTCATATCTATACAGCTTATCTGTCCACTCATATAGCCGTAATGGTCGATGACCAGAGCCATTAGCTGACAAAAGCGTAGTTAGTGTTTGATGATCTGTACACAATATAAAGTTTCGACCATATAAGTAGATGTGCCACCGTTCACATGCCCACATACACGCTAAGGCTTCGCGTTCTTCCACACCATATTTTTTCTCTGCTTCACTCAACGCCCGAGAGGTGAATGCCACAGGTCGTTCCATACTGTCTTGAATTGGCGACAATACCGCTCCTAAGGCGTTACCTGATGCATCACATGTCACATAGATAGGCATATCAATGTCAAAATGTGCTAATGTCGGTGCAGATGTAACCAACTCTTTTAGCTTCTCAAATGCTGCTTGGCATTCTTTCGACCAATTCCACTCACCTTGCTTGAGTAACTTTCTCAATGGAGTGGTCACCTCCGCATAGCTTGGAATGAAACGTAAATAGTAGTGTGTTGCTCCAAGAAATGATGCTAGTTCTGTCACATTACTAGGCTGTGTAACTTGTTGTATTGCCTCTACATTTGACTTCAACGGTGTTATGCCTTGAGCCGATACGCTATATCCCAGGAATTCGACTTCCCTTGCTGCTATGACACACTTCTCTTCATTCGATGTTAAGTTACGCTCTGATAAGCGTTGCAAGACCTTGTCTAGATAACAATCATGAGCTTCGATCGTACACCATGGACCAAAATACGTCTATAAACACAGCAAGAACCGTTTAACCCTGATTGGGAGGGGGAGGGGGAGGGGGAGGGGAGAGGGAGGGGGAGAGGGAGGGGGAGAGGGAGGGGGAGGGGGAGGGGGAGGGGGAGAGGGAGGGGGAGGGGGAGAGGGAGGGGGAGAGGGAGAGGGAGGGGGAGGGGGAGAGGGAGGGGGAGAGGGAGAGGGAGAGGGAGAGGGAGAGAGAGAGAGAGAGAGAGAGAGAGAGAGAGAGAGAGAGAGAGAGGGAGAGAGATGAATGGATCTTCTTGGGTAATCAGTGGGATGCTGCCACTATTTACATTTCGTTCCTCTGGCTGCTTGGGAAGAGATTCATTTTATTGCATGGAATAAGATTTATTCACAGAGCGAACTCGATCTTGAGTTTGATTCACGTTATCTGAAGCTGTAAGGTCCAATGTGAATCGATCAGCAGTCTAGGTAGCTTAGACTAGGGATGCACTAGGCGCTGCTCTATTACTGTGCTAGGCTACGAGAGCACTACGATCGGGAAGGTCGTGTACGATTCGGGAACATTTGGGCCTGGCATCGAGTACACGGTGTTGACTATATATAACTTTCGCTCTCTTAGAGTCTCTTAGAGAGCTCGAGGAAGTCCTCTTTCCCAGAGAGGTTGGCAAATACGTAGAGCTTGCGTTGGGACAGGATAACCAGCATTGAAAGGAAACAAGTAGAGTACGAATGGAAGGTCAAGTCGGTTGCAAGACATTCCGTGTGACACATGAGAATAACTATTAGACTAATCGTATTAGTAGCCTGAGGGTTGGTGACATACGAGCTAATTTGATCATTTAATAGCATAAACGGTAGGCGGGATGATCCCAGACTCTGTCCGGCGTTGTCCTGTTATACGAGAACCGGGCACGACGGTGCGAGAGGGTCTGGTACGAGGCTAGCGATCGGCAAGGGAAGGGAGTTAGTGACTAAGGGTAAAGATTTGGCGATCGACAAGGGAAAAGAGTTGACAAAGAAAGCTGTCGACAAGGCAATCACCAAGGCTACATCAGCCGCCCACAATGTCTTGCAACCCACCAGCGAGAAGTGGAGCATACTGCCCCTAGTCCCATCTGTCGAACAGTATGAAAATATGAAATTGCCGACATTCAATGTACAGTTCAAGAAAGTCTTGCACGAGCGCGCCTAGCAACTCGTCGACGACCAATCTCGTGCTATCTTGAGCAACGTTATTGTGGGTATAGTGGCAAGAGGCGGAAGACCGTGATTGGTAATTGTGTCAAACGATTGATGGGAATTTTTATGTAATCTATAATATATGTGATGGAAACGACCAAGATTGTATCACCTTACTTTCAAGTGTTTGAGAGTCCCATCGCGGACTGCTCGATCACCGAGTTTGAATACATCTTCACAACAGGGCCAGTAATATGCATGGACAAGGACGGAGAGCACAAAATGGTCTCGAGATCTGGGCGAATATTTTGTTCTTCGTAAAGTGCAGCTCGAAGTCAGAAGCAAGCTTGTCAAAAGGACGGACGGAAGCACTTTACCCAGCCAATATTGTCATCACACACTTGTCAACAATGGTTGGTTGCTCTTTCGATCGATCCAATACCAAATCGACGGTCACATCGTCGAACACATGAATCAGTACTTACCACAAGCCAGCACGATCACAAACTTGGTACAATTCTCGGACGAATACGGTAGAAGCACGCGATCAACATGTTCTGGTATCGCGACGCTGCCACCGGAGGTGTCGAGGTTAAAGAGTTCGATGTGACAGAAGCCGCGTTACCAGCGACAGGCAATGTGGATGATGCCACAGCAGTAAATGGAGCTAACATTTGAGCTCTAGACTTTGAAATAAACTCCGAAATTTCAAATACAATTTGAAATTCCCAAGTACAATTTGGGATTCCGTAGCCGCCAGTTGATCACCACCGGCAACAAAATGGTCACCATGTTACTACCCTTGAATACCGTTTTGGGATCTCATCGCGATATCGACACGGTGATGTTGGGAGTGAAACACGCCTACGACGATAGAAAGAAATTCATCCGCAAATTACCTCCATGGTTTTGCCAATGTCGCCGACGGTAAATTCAAGATCGAACATTTGACCATTTGAATGCCCAAGGATCGACCGGCATTGCGCGTGCAAGCAAAATTGGAAGCTTTGTTCGTATCAGGTGCGTGACGTAGTCTCTACTTTGAACAGATGAGAGTCTATAGAAGTCAGTTCGGAGCCGCCGAATTGAGTCCTACATGGAGAGTCACAAGCGTTCCCAGCGAGCAACTCCCTCGACACGTTTTTGTAGCATTCCCAGCTCCCGAACGGGATGGGAAACAGGATAAGAACAACCAAGGCTAGTCTTTGACCATCGTAAACTGACAAGGTTTTGAGTGTACGAGTCGATCAAAAGCAGACAGTACCCGGAAAGAGACCCAGGCGGAATTCACCACCGCCTCAAGAAATTGCTTCAGAGCGTTCATATGCTATTTTAAGAAGCGCTCCATAACTTAAATTAAGATGGCTGTTGCTAAGAGACTATGATAAGTTAATGGGCGATGTGAGAAATGTAGTTTTGAAGGACTTTCAAGGTGAATCAGATTTTATAAAGTCAGCGCCCTTATTTATTGACAAAGTCTTGCAACCCACCAGCGAGAAAGTGGAGCAAATTGCCCATAGCCCCCTCTCTTGAACAGTATGAAAATATGAAATTGTCGACCTTCAATCCACAGGTCAAGAAAGTCTTGCACGAGCGCGCCAAGCAACTCGTCGACGACCAATCTCGTGCTATCTTGAGCAACGTTATTGCGCGTATTGGCAAGAGGCAGAAAACCGTGGTGGGTATTTGTGTCAAACGATTGAGGCGAATTTTTATGTAATCTATAGTAAAGTGATGGAAACGACCAAGATCGCATCACCTTACTTTCAAGTGTTTGAGAGTTCCATCGAGGACGACTCGATCACCAAGTTTGAATACATCTTCACAGCGATGCCAGTAATATGCATGGACAAGGACGGAGAACACAAAATAGAATCTCGAGATCTGGACGAACATGGAACATACGGGACCTTGCAGAGTTGCAAGTGTAAGTCACAGTGATGGCGAGCTATGGCATAATTTCCTTGGGCAAGAAATTAGACACAATGGGTTCTCTTGACTCACAATTATAAATGAGTACCCTGTCTTTGACTTGGGTGGCAATGGCCACCGACTGCGACAAAGTCCGTCAACCACTGGGGTCCTAGTGGGACTTCAGGTGCCCAAACCACAGTTGGTGTCGCAGTCGGTGCTCCTGCAAGTACCTGGCCAGGCTCCAGGAGATTGCTTAGCATGGCTCATAGCTCCTGCTTAGTGCACGGGGAACCCAGTAATCTAATTGGGGGCATCACTGTGTAACGGCAGCTCCTTATCAATTTGCCATTTGTGTGTGTGTGTGTGTGTGTGTGTGTGTGTGTGTGTGTGTGTGTGTGTGTGTGTGTGTGTGTGTGTGTGTGTGTGTGTGTGTGTGTGTGTGTGTGTGTGTGTGTGTGTGTGTGTGTGGTGTGTGTGTGTGTGTGTGTGTGTGTGTGTGTGTGTGTGTGTGTGTGTGTGTGTGTGTGTGTGTGTGTGTGTGTGTGTGTGTGTGTGTGTGTGTGTGTGTGTGTGTGTGTGTGTGTGTGTGTGTGTGTGTGTGTGTGTGTGTGTGTGTGTGTGTGTGTGTGTGTGTGTGTGTGTGTGTGTGTGTGTGTGTGTGTGTGTGTGTGTGTGTGTGTGTGTGTGTGTGTGTGTGTGTGTGTGTGTGTGTGTGTGTGTGTGTGTGTGTGTGTGTGTGTGTGTGTGTGTGTGTGTGTGTGTGTGTGTGTGTGTGTGTGTGTGTGTGTGTGTGTGTGTGTGTGTGTGTGTGTGTGTGTGTGTGTGTGTGTGTGTGTGTGTGTGTGTGTGTGTGTGTGTGTGTGTGTGTGTGTGTGTGTGTGTGTGTGTGTGTGTGTGTGTGTGTGTGTGTGTGTGTGTGTGTGTGTGTGTGTGTGTGTGTGTGTGTGTGTGTGTGTGTGTGTGTGTGTGTGTGTGTGTGTGTGTGTGTGTGTGTGTGTGTGTGTGTGTGTGTGTGTGTGTGTGTGTGTGTGTGTGTGTGTGTGTGTGTGTGTGTGTGTGTGTGTGTGTGTGTGTGTGTGTGTGTGTGTGTGTGTGTGTGTGTGTGTGTGTGTGTGTGTGTGTGTGTGTGTGTGTGTGTGTGTGTGTGTGTGTGTGTGTGTGTGTGTGTGTGTGTGTGTGTGTGTGTGTGTGTGTGTGTGTGTGTGTGTGTGTGTGTGTGTGTGTGTGTGTGTGTGTGTGTGTGTGTGTGTGTGTGTGTGTGTGTGTGTGTGTGTGTGTGTGTGTGTGTGTGTGTGTGTGTGTGTGTGTGTGTGTGTGTGTGTGTGTGTGTGTGTGTGTGTGTGTGTGTGTGTGTGTGTGTGTGTGTGTGTGTGTGTGTGTGTGTGTGTGTGTGTGTGTGTGTGTGTGTGTGTGTGTGTGTGTGTGTGTGTGTGTGTGTGTGTGTGTGTGTGTGTGTGTGTGTGTGTGTGTGTGTGTGTGTGTGTGTGTGTGTGTGTGTGTGTGTGTGTGTGTGTGTGTGTGTGTGTGTGTGTGTGTGTGTGTGTGTGTGTGTGTGTGTGTGTGTGTGTGTGTGTGTGTGTGTGTGTGTGTGTGTGTGTGTGTGTGTGTGTGTGTGTGTGTGTGTGTGTGTGTGTGTGTGTGTGTGTGTGTGTGTGTGTGTGTGTGTGTGTGTGTGTGTGTGTGTGTGTGTGTGTGTGTGTGTGTGTGTGTGTGTGTGTGTGTGTGTGTGTGTGTGTGTGTGTGTGTGTGTGTGTGTGTGTGTGTGTGTGTGTGTGTGTGTGTGTGTGTGTGTGTGTGTGTGTGTGTGTGTGTGTGTGTGTGTGTGTGTGTGTGTGTGTGTGTGTGTGTGTGTGTGTGTGTGTGTGTGTGTGTGTGTGTGTGTGTGTGTGTGTGTGTGTGTGTGTGTGTGTGTGTGTGTGTGTGTGTGTGTGTGTGTGTGTGTGTGTGTGTGTGTGTGTGTGTGTGTGTGTGTGTGTGTGTGTGTGTGTGTGTGTGTGTGTGTGTGTGTGTGTGTGTGTGTGTGTGTGTGTGTGTGTGTGTGTGTGTGTGTGTGTGTGTGTGTGTGTGTGTGTGTGTGTGTGTGTGTGTGTGTGTGTGTGTGTGTGTGTGTGTGTGTGTGTGTGTGTGTGTGTGTGTGTGTGTGTGTGTGTGTGTGTGTGTGTGTGTGTGTGTGTGTGTGTGTGTGTGTGTGTGTGTGTGTGTGTGTGTGTGTGTGTGTGTGTGTGTGTGTGTGTGTGTGTGTGTGTGTGTGTGTGTGTGTGTGTGTGTGTGTGTGTGTGTGTGTGTGTGTGTGTGTGTGTGTGTGTGTGTGTGTGTGTGTGTGTGTGTGTGTGTGTGTGTGTGTGTGTGTGTGTGTGTGTGTGTGTGTGTGTGTGTGTGTGTGTGTGTGTGTGTGTGTGTGTGTGTGTGTGTGTGTGTGTGTGTGTGTGTGTGTGTGTGTGTGTGTGTGTGTGTGTGTGTGTGTGTGTGTGTGTGTGTGTGGTGTGTGTGTGTGTGTGTGTGTGTGTGTGTGTGTGTGTGTGTGTGTGTGTGTGTGTGTGTGTGTGTGTGTGTGTGTGTGTGTGTGTGTGTGTGTGTGTGTGTGTGTGTGTGTGTGTGTGTGTGTGTGTGTGTGTGTGTGTGTGTGTGTGTGTGTGTGTGTGTGTGTGTGTGTGTGTGTGTGTGTGTGTGTGTGTGTGTGTGTGTGTGTGTGTGTGTGTGTGTGTGTGTGTGTGTGTGTGTGTGTGTGTGTGTGTGTGTGTGTGTGTGTGTGTGTGTGTGTGTGTGTGTGTGTGTGTGTGTGTGTGTGTGTGTGTGTGTGTGTGTGTGTGTGTGTGTGTGTGTGTGTGTGTGTGTGTGTGTGTGTGTGTGTGTGTGTGTGTGTGTGTGTGTGTGTGTGTGTGTGTGTGTGTGTGTGTGTGTGTGTGTGTGTGTGTGTGTGTGTGTGTGTGTGTGTGTGTGTGTGTGTGTGTGTGTGTGTGTGTGTGTGTGTGTGTGTGTGTGTGTGTGTGTGTGTGTGTGTGTGTGTGTGTGTGTATTTCCAGATAACTGTCATCAATAAAAGTAGACAATTGGAGTTTGGCATTGCAAGCGTGTGTTCTACTATCTCATTGTTCAATAATTATTTTCTTGTTAATTTCAACAATCTGCTCGTTAAACGTAACGATATTGTTGTAGCTTCAAATTCTTCTGTTGTTGACCGTTTGGATCCTGAAGGAAAAGCTTTTTTTGATCAAGCATGCAAAAAAGGCAAAGTGCCAGGCAACAAGGTGTTAATTGACATCATGGGGGAGGAAGATGCGGGCAAGTCATGCCTTGAAGCTTCAATGACAGACAAACCATTTGTTGAAGGTCAGGAGAGCACAGAGGGAGTAAAGGTGAAGATGATGATCTCACAAGCAGTTGGACACGGCACCGACTGGAAGGAATTGAAAAGTGAAGAGGAAAGACAAGCGCATCTCAGCAAGCTGTTTGCAAGAGAATTTGTTGTTCATATAACAAAGCCAGGCGAGCAAGAGCAGAGCCCACAAGCTAGTTCTACAGAATCTGATTTGAAGGCAAATGTGAATGCGAAAGCTAGCGGTTTGAAGTCAATGTATGCTGAATCCGAGAGTCATCTACTAGGACACGAGGATTTCAAACTTGCTAAAGAAATGGATCGAGATGTAAGTGCGGCCATTGATCTCATGGAGAAGAATAAGGAGGAGATGCGCAAATGTGAAGAAATGCTCAGTGTGACGATAATGGACAGAGGAGGTCAAGATCAATTCCTCTCCACACACGCTGCACTTATGGCTGATAACGAGTTTCAATCTACAGCTTGTTTTGTTGTTATCGATGGTTCCAAGCCACTGGATGAGAAGGTGACCACATCCAAGTTTCGTCGTGCAGATGGAACTTTTATTGAGAAACCACGAGATGTTGTTACCACAAGAGCCGACGTCATACGCCACTGCTTTACTGTCCTCTCTGCTGCCTTTCCTGCTGGCAGAAGACGCAATAGATTTTTTGGCAAGGGGCGTGTCAAAAGGGCACCAGCAACATTCATGTTTGCTTCTAGAAAGGATGAAGCAAAAAGTAAAAGTTTCATGGCCAGACAAGAGCAAATACTGCAAGAAATCATCGCTGAAGAGAAGTTTGGTGATCACATTGTGCCCTTTAGTAAAGATCCTTATCAGGTGTTGTTCCATGTTGACAACAAAATGTCAGGAACAAGCAATCCTGATTCAACGATTGTCCTCATCAAGAAAATGATCGTTGAAATGGCTCATGCATACTGGAATGAAGAAAAGAAGATTCCATTACCATGGGCCATGCTGGATAAGGGTCTAGGTTTGTTGAGAATGAGAAAGCACAAAGTTCTTGATCTGTACGACGTCTGCCAATTAGCTGCCAGGGTGTGTGATATCTCATCAGATGAGGAATGCAGGCAAGCACTGCGATATCTTTGCAGCCATGGAAGCATTGGATTCTATCACAATGTTGTCGGGCTCAATAAGAAGGTGCTTCCCAACATTCAGTGGGTTGCTGATGTGTTGGCCATCTTTGTCACAGTTCTGGATCGCTCAAGAATTCCTCTTGAGTTGTGGAATGATCTCAAGAAGCTTCATCAAGAAGGAATCATGTCATGGAGTCTTGCCAGATATCTGATGGAGAAGGCAGGAGTAGAAGAAGCAAACTATGCTGTGATCCTTACTCTTCTGCAGCTGTTTAATATCATTTCAGGGGCGTACTTGGCTGCTCGTTCAATTGCTCCAGATGTCAAAGTTCAACAAGGTCAGGACTTTTTTGTTCCCTCAATGGTCATCAAAGAAGTCGTCAAGACGCCTTTTGCCTACCAATCAGCATTCTGCTCTTCTACATCTCCTCCATCATTGTTCTTTATTCCCAGAGGTTTCAATGCTTTTATCAAGCCTTTATTTTACCGTCTTGTGGCCAGCATGGTCAGCAAGTACAGAGACGGCCCACAGCTCAGTAGAAACCAGGTGATACTTCATCTTCACAAGGATGTGGATCTGGAATTGGTCTACACTGTAAAGGCTGTCATTGTTACCGTCTACTGTCCATCGAGATTGAGTCACAGGAAACTACCTGCAGATGAAGTGCTCCGTCCACTGTGTGATGGTGTGCGAGTGACTCTAATAGAACAACTCACACAAGCGAAGGCACGAGGAATGGTTGGCTTTCAGTTTGAGGTCTGCATTCATGCTGCAGTTGATGAAGCTCCACTGGAATATGATCCAAACCAACTGGCTTCATTGGATGAATATCCAGTAAATGATATTCTGCTGGACAAAGAGCGTGAAAGCATTGATCCTCCTGCTAAACTTGATTTGTGGTTTGATAATACGTTTACTAGTCATACTGTTGAAGGTACCACATATAGCAGTCTAATCAGTTTGGTAGATTGACTTGTTTTTATTGTCTTTTTCACAGTTGTTGCTGACAGTGCTTATGACCCAGATGTGATTCTGTCTGCTGTATTACAGCAGGGTCATGATCGTTGGCTCTCTGTTGGTTTGAAGTTGGGATTTACAATGTGCAAAGTCAATGAGAATACAAATACTTTCTCTCGTGGTGCTGACAAGTTGAAGGCCTTATTTGAAGCGAAAGCACAAGAAGTAGGACCAGATGAAGCAGCCAAACAACTTCTAGCAGCATGTCATTGTATTCCGCAGCCAATTATTACAGCAGTAAAGGATCAACTGGCAGGTGAGCGCCTAAGTTATATTGATAAGCCTTTTATGAAGTGAGTTTGCTTAATTAAGAGTCTGCACATGTACTGTAGTATTGTAATGAAATGAAATAAGACCTTGATCAGTCTAAATACCGTATTCTCTTGACAATTATTCTAGGTATTTTTAATCAGGAAATTAAATGGAAAGAGGGGGTTATTGGAGAAAGATTGAATTATTATTAGGGGAATTAATTTTAGAGATATTGATAGTCTTGTTTTATGACAGCTTTAAGTGACTAAATTAATCATGCTATGTTGCTTTGTAAAATCGGTAGCGGCAGGTTGAGTCTTTATATCGTACAATTTGTATCATCTTTACCAAGTCCTGATTAGGAACAGTCTTGTGGTTACAGTGATAACATATTTTTAGTATAATTTGAACATGAGACCTATGGCCTGCGGAGATGTATTAGAATAAGGAAATTATCTTGGAGAGGGAATTCAGGCCAAGTACTATTTTGGGGAAATGCGTTATTTAAACTTACTTGAAATACTTAAATGGAAACCAGAATGCTACTGTGCATGAAAGACTTATAAATATCTAGTAAGTATCTGAGGTGAATATCCTGTATATATAGCACTAAGGGAACGAAAAAGACATCTTTCACACATTATTCATGATTAAAGGTTCTTTTTATATTTACTGAATATATTAGTAATATTATCTTGAACGTCTGAGGATGCATCTTGTTTGCAAATGTTAATATAAATGATGTAAGAGATCAACACAGTTTTATATAGATGATATAGTTTAATTGAATAGAAATTTGTTTAGTAATTTCCATCGATTTCTGTAGTTTCAGGTGTTACAGTAGCAAGTCATCCTCAATCTGTTTCTGCAGAAATACAGCAGAGGGCTGACTGCAAATTGAGTGGAAGGCGTCTGGTTGATGTAGCACATGAAATTTCTAGTTATTGGGTGGAATTTGCAGCATTTCTTGCTCCAAACAAGTTTAAATCATCAACAGTCAGTGTAATACAACAGCAAAACAGATTATTGTTTTCGCAAGCTCATCGAATGCTGGATGATTGGACCGATGATCTGGACAGAGGAGCTTCATGTCGTTTAATTATTGAAACATTCCTGAGAATGGACAAGAAAGCTCAAGCGATTTTGTTATTTGATGCAGACTTGATAGAGTACGTTAGAACGGTCATTCAGTAGACAACGTGTGCCTGCAAGACATCAGAGTGTTTTTGGATTTGACGCTTGTAGCTACAGAAGTTTGTACAGTATAGTTACTGCATGGATGCACGTCTTGAATAAAGATATCAAACTCGTAATTTAGTTGTGATGACAGTAACTCAAATGTGATCATGACGGAGCATCAAGAAAGACAGAGTTACTTATAAATTTTACGTGAATATTTCACTTACAGAGCAGTGGAGTAAACACAGCTAACCTTCTGTAGTTCAACAAAATTGCGTTTGATTGGCCTTCTATTTCCTGCCCTAATAGCCGTGACTACGATCTTGTCTACTTGTGATTTGTACAAAACACAGCTGGATGGTCTTAAAATTTTAGATACACTCAGTATTATGATTGTCTATGCCTTCCACATACCTTTCCCATCTCCATCCTATTAAAGTTCAAGACTAGATTCCGAGTTGCAAGAACATGAGTGAGTGAAAACAAGCAGACATGCAACAAGTAGAAGTAATAAGAAACACATGGTTGATTATTAGTGGTACCAACAGAGCGAAACCCACAAGTCATGTTTGCAATTAAAAGTGTCATTTATTTCTATAATAATGAATAGAGAAGCACTACAGTGCTAAACCCTCGGTTGGTGTACATGGACACCACATGCTAAGACATGTGTACAGTGTACGCAAGGCAGCTGAGCAACAGGAAGCACGAAGGCTCATGAATTTGATATCATTGAAAATCTCCTCACGTGATGGTCACGCCTACTTACACTACCGTATTTACACAGCTATTACCGTCTAACAGCAATCATTTAATTACGCTCACCCCCTAGGCAGAGTTTGTCGTAATGAAGTCACTCCAGAGCCACAAGAGCCAAAACAAGCATTAGTGTGGGAAAACATCCGCGGGCAAATGTAGATTAGTCTTCTCTGTTTGCTCTGATTTTGGATACCGTAACAATCATTAGCCACGCACACCGAAAATTCAATCTGTCAGACTGCAGAACCACTATCTATGCAGAAACACTGTGGAATAAGCCAAATGTTACAGGCCATCTTTGCCTTACGTGCTGGAGTAACGCGCGCGTTCACTAGACACCTGCTTGTTGGTGGGAAACCATGCATGTTACAAATGTAGATTAGGCGTTGTTTCTCTTTACTACGCCCCTATTATTTAGAGCAAAGGACTAGACACCACGTACAGGAAGGACGTCCGATGGCTGAATTCTCGTAGAACAGCTACCAAACAAAGAGAGGTGGAGCCTTAGAATTATGATAACACCAAGTCTCGTCTATTGGGTTGGAATAGCTTCATTTGCATCTGCACTAATCGAGTATAACTACAGTCTTACGGTTGCACGTCGGACGACTACTATACCCTTAGCTCGGATATCCGGGCCTCGGGTAATAAAATATAATGTTGCTGTGACGTCATCATCAGTGTAAGATGCTAGGTGTTTAACAACAGAAATGCTGCCACAAATTACGCTACTGTTGATATGCATTATGTTCTGTGTGGGCAGATAGAAGAGCAGAAACGACAAACTGATAGTTTAGTAAACAGATGAAAGACAAAGAAACACAACATGAGATTAAGAAGATGTAGGCAGACGAATGGTAACTTGCAGTTAAGCATAAAATGGCAGTCAATGTAGAGTGAGTAATCTATACATAAATATAACATGACAGACATGAGGACAAAGAGGCAAAGGCTATAAAGGCAGTTAAACAGTCACAAACACAGACCGACAGGGAGAAGGATTGACACACTCACACACACACACACACACACACACACACACACACACACACACACACACACACACACACACACACACACACACAGGGCACGTTCAATGTACATTTCTCGAACTGGAACTGTGTGTGTTTTGTCTTGGAACTATTAAAACTGACAGAACTAGAGGCTAAATCAAATGCTAATTCTGTTTTCAGAATCGTGCTATGAACGAGCATCCCCTATTTCAACGTAATGGCAGCAACCTTTGACAAAGTGGTTATCGTTGCAGAAGTTCAGTTCGATCTCTGGTCCAGTAAAAAGTTTTTTTTCTTGTTCATAACATCTGACGCCGCAGGACTACTAAAATTATAACGTCTTCGCTAGGTTTCGGTGACGTCGACTGCTCAATTGGGATGCTAGAAACTGCTGATGGTCTCAAATCCTGACTTAGAATCTCACTTAAAGCCAGGAACAGGTCGACGGTACGTATACCATATGGCAAATGTGCCCAAGAGTGGGAATACCGGTAAAATGTTATAGTAAATATTAATAGTAAAATAGTACCTGATCCAGTTCCTTACTATGTATGAAGAAGCTATTCTGGATCTGTAATGTCAACCTTCTGAAGTCCATTCCATTCCGTTTGCTAAGATCAATTGTTTACTAATACGAGAAATGGTTCTGAAATGCAGTAGAGCCGAAGGACCATCAGGACTTGATGCTCTGATTGGAGGAGGCTAAGTGCTGGGTTTTAGAACAAATTATTGAACTTTTGTAACACTTTGGCTTGAGAGGATCGCAGAATCGCTACTGATTTTATTGTCCCTAGTGAGATTGCTCCCTTGGTTGCTTGTCGAGTAATTGCCCTTGACAATAATCCTAGGGTCAGGCCAATAGGTGTCTTTGAAACAACAAGAAGAATCATTGGCAAGACTAAACTTAGTGTCGCAAAGAATAACATCTTGACAATGGCTGGAGCACTACTTTGTGCATGTCAAGATGCTGGTTGTGAGGCTGCTGTTCACTCCATGCATGCCATATTTGATCATCCCAAAACGTAAGCTGTCCTGCCTGTTGAAGCAACGAATTTATTTAACAACATTAATCGTCATGCGGAATTGAGAAACATATCCATGAATTGCCCTGCAATTTTCCCAACGCTTGCCAACACATAGAGACTGCCTGCCAAATTGTTCGTTGAGAAGAAGTTTTGCTATCCATGGAAGCAACAACACAATTAGATCCTCTAGCGATGCCCATGCATGCTTTATCTACCAGGCCTGGCCACTTTCACAAAAGTACGAACGAGGGATGCAAAGCAAGTTTGATATGCTGATGATGCTGCTGAAGGAGGTCCACTCAAATCATTGAGGCATTGGTGGAACAAACTTACTAACTTTGGCTTCATATTTGGATACTTTCCCAACTCAAATAAATCATGGCTAATCCTGGATTCTGGGCACAGCAAAACATTACTTTGATAATACAAACACAGTGGCGTAACTACCGTTATTTTTCTGGCGCTCGGAAATCACCCCAACCTTTATGTGAGCGGCTTATATGTGTAGTTGAGGCGAAGTTTTACATGAGCAGTTACAAATGTGATGCGGCGCATCTGAATCAGATTTATCACAATGTAGAGTAGTAGCACGAAGAATAGAGGAAGAAGACTGCATGTGGAAAGAACCCAAAGGGTAAATATAGGGCCTGCTCTTCCCAAACAACTATTACACAATTTGGTCCTTAGCAGAGAGTGGGGTCGAGGGTATCTGCCTGGTACCTCATGTGCTCCATTGTAATGTTTGCAAAGCTCAAGAGTCTATACATGAATTGACGCGAGTGAACCTACAGTGCACATGGAGAAGCTCAGGCTGTCATCTCTCCAGGAGCTGCTCGTAATTAAAACTGGCTGAATTATCTCTCTGCATGTCCCACAATTGCAGCATTGCTACAAATGGTTTCCACATAACCAGTAACTAGTTGTGAGTTTAAGCGCTCAATTTGGCCCTATGGGCAGGATAAAGTCAGCAATGCCGTTTACGATGGGTCAGAAGAGTTTCTCTAGCATAGAGCCTTTTTACGTTTACTATTCAACCTCTCGGTCTGAACCATGGATAAGATCATCTAGCGATTTATCAGCAGTCAGACACAAAACATAACTGGTGTTTGTGACTTTGTTAATACCTGTTGTTTGTTTGGTGAGAAACTATGTCTAAAAATAGAAACTGTAGATTAGTATTGCTGTAATGTACATGTACAATTGCCATTTTGGCATTATTGTCATCTATGTTATATTACTCTGTTCTGTAGCTAGTCAAGCCTTACTAAATAGCGCTAGATATGTTTTAAGCCGGTTGATGTCTATGATTTTATACGC
Source organism: Dehalococcoidia bacterium (assembly GCA_964274945.1). Lineage (GTDB taxonomy): Bacteria > Chloroflexota > Dehalococcoidia > Lucifugimonadales > Lucifugimonadaceae > CAXXBX01. The sequence continues at coordinate 112,642 of CAXXBX010000191.1, forward strand.
ATGCTGCTCCACTTGTCTAGCTGTTGTATACAGTGGTGTGTAGCTGATGCGTCGCTTATATACCATTGCAAGGGAGTTACTTCCTGTATGATGTCATTCACAATGATGTCATTCCGTATATTTCACATAACAACGGTTGACCATACTTGGAAATAACAACCAATCAACAAGCTTTCTGCATTGGCACGGAGCAATCAAGCAAACAACGGGAAAACTTGGTTTGAGATGAGAGCGACACGTCTAATTCACGGTTAGAATTTTGTTTGCTGGCTTTGCAAGTGCGTTTAGAATCTCAACAAAATTAACAAAGTCAATCAGCCCACAATGGTACGCTTTCAAATAGCTAATGTAAAAATTTACTGTCCTACAGACAGATGAGATCAAAGTCTGGGGTTGCTCAGCAACATCGCTTTGCTAATGGTAACATGTTGTCTAGAAGAGTGGGCACGTCATAGGGCGGTACTAGCTGCTACTAGTAATCGCCTTATGTATTTCATGGGCTGGCTATAGCTAGAAGCTAATTTACAATGACATCTTTTTGTCTTCAACATCCATACTTATAGGTCTATTTGAGAACGGAGGACATTACCGTCGGCATTGTGGGTTTGTGTGATAAGGAATAGAGAGGAGGAGTGACTCGTGAGTGTGATGTTAAGCTAAACTGGTTTAAGAATTGACCTGTTTCCACCTGCACCAAACCAGTTATAGGTTAAACCTAACCCGCTTTGTTAGACCTACTTTGAAGTAGGTTTAGCAAAGTGGTTTAGGTTTAACTGTCACGTGACAGTAGCGCGCTTGTTTAGATGGATTCTGCCAGCGCTGTTTTGGTGATATTGACTAGTTTGTCGGGATACATTGCCCTAGAAGATATAAGAGTCGTTATAGCTAGGGGAAAAAAATCAGCAGCCACGGAGAGAGAGAGAGAAGACGGTGTCCTTGGTCATTCTCATGCAAATTCCCACTAGCAGATGCTGAATCAGTAACAACCAACAGTTGCCCTGACTCGGTGACAGACCAGTCCAATACTTCAAACTAAGGCGTTCCTAGACAGTTTGCTTAGCACATCCCGGATGTGCAAATTCCTAGTGGAAACAGTCGCTTTCTTAAACTGGTTTAGTTTTAAACGCATTTAAGCTAAACTACTTTAAGGTGCAGCTAGTGGAAACACGGCCCAAGCCTACTATTGAAAATGGTGTGCCCACAGATTGATATCAATTATTGCCGGCTTATGACGGAGGCATGTAGCCTCGGTTCCAGACGCTCTCCCGTACGTACTACTGCACGTGACTGGAATATGGGGTCAAATGTAGGAGGAGCGGGCTTTGAACCCCACATACCTGTCACGTGCAGTAGGACGTACGGGAAAGCGTCTGGAACGTTCTTTGTCCATGCGACTGCGAAACAGACTGGTAAAGTTCTCTATCTTAATTAATTGGTGTAGGAAGATTGTTGCATTGTATATCTAGACCACAAACTCAAGCCTCTAAGTGGGTTGGGTGGGTCGGATGGTAGTATTGAGTACAGCCAAATGTTTGTGAGGTCGTAATGCGGTAAGGCTATAGCTACCGATTTTGTGCAAGTCTAAGTAGAACAAAAACATATCCGAAGTCTGTAGGGATCGGTTGCTCCTAGAGAGCGGCCATGTACGCGCGTAGCTCGATCCAGTTTCCAATTTGTCTATTCTACGGTTGCGAGCTGTTGCTTTTCGAAGTTTTACTGTTGCGGACTGACGGCTTGGAGAACAACGTAGTTGGCGGGCCAGAATTGTAGGTTCATGGGTCGTGTTTCAGTTTCGGCCCCATTGGGCGTGTCGTGGTATTTAAAGAATGTGTTGTCTTTGTTGCAGTACTACCCAAGGCCCGGATATCCGTGCTAAGAGTATAGTCGTCCGACGTGCGACCGTATTTTTATAAATGATTTGAGTTTGATCGTTCAAACTAGTAGCTAGACCGCTGATGTTTTTACAGTTCAGTTCATGGTGTTTTTGCTTTCAGTGTCATCTACACGTGCTCTCTTAATTAAACGCCGGTATATATTGATTTATTGATTTTAGACTGGCTAAAACTTCGAGTGTTAAAAATTATTTAGCGGTTTTAGCTTGCTCGGTTCAAGTATGGGAGAAATACGTTACTTTAGTTAATTAATAACCTATGTAGAAATTTGTAATGTTTAATTGATTTTTTCTAGCTCAAGTAGATTTGCACAATGGCTGATGAAAAAGTGACATCTCAAGACTCTACTGATGAGGCTCGAAGTATATTTGGCGACGCTATGGTTACAGAACTTAGACCGCCTGATCACGTGACATCAGAAGGCATAGCTACAACTTGATGAATTTACATAATAGAGATAATTTAATTTGATTTTTTATTTTATATTCAGTTGCTGCTAGTAGCACTAGTGAGAAAACTGTGGTTGCAGCTAAACCCATTTTGCCTACAGGTGAGCATTGATTTCATCGCCACTGCACTGCATGGCTATTGCACGTCTCCTTGAAAACAAAGTATAGTGTGGATAAGTACGAATTTGAGGCCAATATTTTGCAGTGTACATTTCCTAATTTATATATATATATATATATATATATATATATATATATATATATATATATATATATATATATGTGTGTGTGTATATTCTTAGATTAGTATAGACCTGGCTTGCAAGAAAACTTTGTAAAGACGTGTAGAAATTGTAATTCACAATGCAACTTGCTAGCCCAAGGCACGAATGCGCTAGGGTTACACGCATGCAGTAATGCCTCTGTATGGAGCAACTAGCCTCGGCCTCCCAGACCCGTGTAGCGCGGATTTGAATCGTCCTCCAAGAGTCTGGGATGGTACCGCGTTTTCTCAATATATTTCAGTTGATCTAAGGACCAGCATGAGTGTTCAGTTTTATAAATGCATACCTTTCCAATTACGGCTGAAATCAACGAAGACATCTCATGGTAGTGATCTGCAATTAAAGAGTACTGTACACAAACGACGACTTGTAGTGCGCTCTTCACTCAAAAAACCTGTCGACGGCAGTAACGACACCTTAGAATCTAGCAGCAGAGCCTATCTTGCGAACCGATGCTTCGACGTCTACACTATCCAGCTGCATGCTCAACGACTTCATAATCACGTCTACTAGACCAAGTCTCGCTGTGAATTCACGGCGAACGCGGCAAGTCACATCGAGTCCGCGACGAGTCACAGCGGATGCGCGCATTGCGAATTTTCATCGCGAATTCGTGACTACGCGTGGCGACTCCAGAACTGCATGATAAGAGTATCGCTGCAACTGAGTCATTTAAATGCCACAACGATCTGAGAGTCGAGGCCGTTTACCAACTCAACGTACTAGTCCGTGTCTGAAGCTACTCCAGATCAACCAGTGAATTGTAACCACTCCACGTGTGAAGCCGAATCCAGCTCCACGTGTGAAACCTTCCCCTGCTCTACGTGTGAAGATTAGTTCCACATGTGAAACCCACAACTGCTAAAAGCATGAACACACCTAACATGCATTTGGAAACACATGCGTCAAGCTGTAGGTAATTTTCTCTGAGGTTAGCAGATGCATGTGCCAGGAGATCAACATGCCCCTCAAGTCTTTCTGGCAAATGCGCATTCACTTACCCATCACAAGCGCGTCGAGGAGATTCTATCACTGAACGGTGTGAAATTCCAGCTAGTTCTAGATGTTCGCTTTACAAACAGACGTCCGAAGAACTCGAAAAGTGGAATGAAGCAATACCCAGTAGCAAAAGGTAACTCTTCTTACAGCTAACGAGATCCCAGGAAGCGGATGGGCAGCAAATGGAATCACACGATTTCAACTCCACATTGCACGTACGATGCCAACCAATCCACGGCGGCTCTTAATTATGTCCCACTCCCAAAACAAGTGCAAAACAAGAAGGCAGCCTATCGTCAATGTCAACACGACTGCATGTCTGCGATGGGCTCTGTGTTAGCAACTCTTTCCAGCCAAACGCGACCCCCAACGACCCACTAGATACCCGACAGCTAGACGATGGAGTATGTTGGGATGGTATTCAAGAACCAGCTCCCGTGAAACAGATCGATATCGTTGAGAAGCAAACCCCAGACTCACCGTAAACGTCTGGTACAAAGGTCATCCACTTAGATTATCCATGTCTGAGTCGATCATGCACCCATGAGAATCAACCTCCTCATTGGCAAAGGACTCAAGCAACACGTACTACCTTCAACAGCCTACTCAACAATCAATTAAAGCAGGGATACTCATCGTATGTTCTGCGAATGGTACCTACACGGAAACACGCGACAAGACCTCGAAAAACACAAATCTGGCGGCCGAGGTATTGGATATTGAGCTATCCGAGTAGAGATATACCTGAGGAAGGTAAAAACAAACTTACCTTTCAGAATTACAAGAACCAAGTCTAGGCAGACTTCAATTAATTGAGTCTGTCATCAACAAGATCGAAGGACGTACATGTGATCCCAGCAAAAGCAATACCCAGAAGACAGCACATCACGAAGCTTAATTGTGATTTCTCTTACATCGTCGTACGGTGACGGACAATCTCAGCAGCCCGTCGTCTCCCGAGGACCCAATGATACTCAACACTTCCCAGAGTGTCGCGGCAAAAATTAAGAAGCCAAGATCAAAGATCAAACAAAAACCCATCGGGATGACGACACAAAAAGATTGGCTAGATCACATGAATGCAAAAGACTGGCACATCTGTGATTAAACCTCTGGTCTTAGACATCTATATAGAGATGCCATTAATTGTTTCGAATCGAACACGGGCAAACAAAAAGGAGCTGCACACAAGAAATTCTACTTCCAATCTCACATTCAATCGCAAACCCAAAAGTGAGGACACGGACATCTGCTACATCTGCAACAAGTCCCTCATCATGAAGGACTATCGGGATTGCGTCCGCGACTATTGTCACATAGCGAGACGATATCGAGGTGCAGCACAAAATGCTTGCAATCTCCAGCTCCGATTGTCGGCAACCATCCCAGTGGTCTTCCACAATCTTTGTGGACACGACAGTCATCTATTGATGCAAGCCACTAAGCTGCAAGGCAACATGTGTCAGCTGCATTCCCAACAACACGGAGAGGATATCCCATTCTCAGCTGCAATTCATCGACAGCGTTCAGTTCCTGTTAGGCTTGCTCGACAGATTGGTCAAAGTAGAGGATCTTACCACCACATGCACATAACCAAAGAATACGAACCAGACGACGCAAAGCGCAATCTACTCCTGAGAAAGAGTGTTTATCCGTAGGAGCACAGGGACGATTGTGCAATATAATATTCCACGAACCCAAAATACCATCTCGAGATGCTTTCTAAAGAAAATTGAACGATGAAGATATCACCGATGGAGGTTACGACCACGCTCAGAAGGTATGATCGACCTTTGGATGCACCGATATGAAGGCAACTTACGAACCTTTCTTAGTCATGCTTCTCGACACGACGAGTAAACATATACCAGAGATGTATCGTTGTGGCATTGAGACGTTTCATCTACCTCATTAACTAGTTATTGTCACTACAATAACTAGTTACGGTCACTATGTAACTCTATAATATAGTATGGCATTCGCACAAGTCAAAAGCGTGCAAGATCGTAAAGCGTTCATCGAGAAATTTCTCAAGAATAAGGAGATTCTCGAGAAGCGCATCATTGCCGAAAAAATCGGCAAAAGTGTTTTCAGGAAGATGTGGCTTAACCCTTGCAACGAACCAGCAAAGCAGAGTTGGACAGACAGCAAGACAAATTGATAAAATAAATTGCAAGAGGGTCAAAGGCTCTGCCAACAGCGCAGCCGGCGTCGTCAATGCTATCGCAAATCTACAACCTCTCGCAGCCATCGCGGGTGCTCCAGCGTTACCAGAGACCTTGCCAGAAGCATTGGAAGCGCAAGAGGCAGGCGCTATGTCATCGCTCGATATAGATGCAGGACTAGAACCATGCAGAGGTGTTGGAAAACTATAGACTTCCATTACCCTCCGACACAGCTGAAAGTGGACCTATCCCAAATTGATGCGTTACAGCAGTATGTATGCTAGCGGAAAATTACAATCACTTGGTCCTAGTAAGAGGTAAAACGACAGAAAGAGAAGCCTGTATTGAAAGGACTTTTAAGACCTTACAAACTTACAACAGAACTTTAAAGGGTATAAAGACCATTCTTCTAAAATAGTCCCCACTCTCACCAAGAGGAAAGGGAAGAAAGCCACCGATACAGCCAAAGGGGTAAAGGACACACCAAAGCAACCCTTCAAACTCACATCCGAATCCACCTATGGTGATCTGTACATCGATGGCATGCAACTGACAAATATAACACTCGAAGCCTACGAAGATGGCAAGAAAGGTATGTCGAGAATGCTAGACACAGACCTGTTGGAGTTGTTGACCAAACGATTCAAAACAAACAAGAAGTACAGTGGTAGAGCCCTAAAATCCTGGAACAAACTCGTCGAACTGTCTGAACTTCCCGTCAACAAACGATCCAAGAAGTATCAGGTACCCAAAATGAAATATTACAAGTCTCTAAACGAACTCTGTCGTCACTTGAAAGTTCTCATGACCAGCAAAGATACCGGTAACGAGAGCACTGCTCTGGACAATGAGATCGTCGAGATCATAGATAGGTTATTGAAAGATGGCCTTATCACCGAGGAAGACTACAGGAAGATTCACGATTATGTAGAGTAGTAGTATAGACATGGGTCATAAGCACAATCGAAACGAGGTATAGGAGAACCTGTCAGCTCTATGATGAGCTTGAAATACATATGGATGCTTATGGAATTAACATTTGTTTAGAAAGAGTGTACACAAGCTGAGTACTTGGATATATGTAAGCATATTCACAAACGAGATAAATTGTTATCTCCATGGGTGAAAAGGTTCTAGCATAAATTAGACTGCGATCGTGCGAGAGGTTAGAGTTCTGATTTTACCGTAATAAACATACACCTCTTCACCTCGACAAAGGCGTCGATTATAAATTGGCGTTGATCTTCAGCGATATGTGGTACTTGTGGTATAATATCACGACAGACAACAATTTGGCTGAGATATTACAACGGTACAAAGTGGGTTGGCGTTTCTGCACCACCGACGTGAACTTAGAAATTGAACGGTTACTAAGAAAGAACGATGAACGATGACGATGAAGACGGTATTACCATACAACCCAATTACAGTACCTTGAAGTTGTGAAGAATCCTTGCTGATGACTACAAAATGGATTTCACAGTCAAGAACGGGTTGAGAGGTACTTGGGTGGGATTCGATAAATAGCGCTTGGGAGATGGGAAAGTGTGCGATAGCGCAAGACAAGTCAACATCACCAATATCCACTCGGTATTGATACGATGCGTTCTCATATCCTCTAGCTACTTGAACGTTAGCAAGAGTGATGTCATCTAAAGCTTCTCTCCCGACGAACCACGAGGATCACTACTCTCTATCAAACCAAATGAATTGACCTATATTCGCATGTGCAAAACACAGGAAATCTCCAGCATCACCATGCCTGTCACAGATTAGGATGAAAGACCCATCGATATATATATATATATATATATATATATATATATATATATATATATATATATATATATATATATATGTATATACGATGCTGTACAAGCGCAATCAATTGTATCGTTAGAAGATCATTGGTGAATCTTTCTTGGGTAATCTGTGGGATGCTGCCAAAGGTCTCGTGAAAAACGATTTAGATAGTCGTGGACAATGACAAATCTTTACTCATCTCGGGGCCAAAAAGGTTGTGATCGCAGGCAAAGATCTAGTGTCCAAGGGTAAAGACTTGGCGATCGGCAAGGGAGGGAGTTAGTGACTAAGGGTAAAGACTTGGCGATCAGCAAAGGAAAGGAGTTGGCGATCGGCAAGGGAAAGGAGTTGACAGAGAGCTGTCGACAAGGCAATCACCAAGGCTACATCAGCCGCTGAAAAAGTCTTGTAACCCACCAGCGAGAAAGTGGAGCAAATTGCCCGTAGCCCCGTCTCTGGAACAGTATGAAAATGTGAAATTGTTGACCTTCAATCTACAGGTCAAGAAAGTCTTGCACGAGCGCGCCAAGCAACTGGTTGACGACCAGTCTCGTGCTATCTTGAGCAACGTTATTGCGCGTATTGGCAAGAGGCGGAAGACCGTGGTGGGTAATTGTGTCAAACGATTGAGGCGAATTTTTATGTAATCTATAGTAAAGTGATGGAAACGACCAAGATCGTATCACCTTACTTTCAAGTGTTTGAGAGTTCCATCGAGGACGAATAGATCACCAAGTTTGAATGCATCTTCACAGCGATGCCAGTAATATGCATGGACAAGGATGGAGAACACAAAATAGAGCCTCGAGATCTGGACGAATATTTGGCTCCTCGTAAAGCGCTGCTCGAAGTCAGAGGCAAAAAGCCTGTCAATAAGACGAACGGAAGCTCTTAACCAGCCAATAATGTCATCACAGACTCGTCAACAACGGTTGGTCGCTCTTTCGATTTATCCAATACCAAATCGACAGTCACATCGTCGAACACATCAATCAGTACTTACCACAAGCCAGCACGATCACGAACTTGGTACAATTCTCGGACGGATACGGTAGAAGCACGGCGACCAACATGTTGTGGTATCGCGGCACTGCTACCGGAGGCGTCGAGGTTAAAGAGCTCGGTGTGACAGGAGCCGCTGTACTAGCGACAGGCACCGTGGATGATGCCACAGCAGTAAATGTAGCTAACATTCGAGCTCTAGACTTTGGAAATATACTCAAATTTCAAGTACAATTTGAAATTCGCAGCCGCCAGTTGATCACGACCGGCAACGAAACTGTCACCATGTTACTACCCTTGAATACCGTCTTGGGATCTCATCGCGAAAACGACACGGTGATGTTGGGAGTGAAACACACTTACGACGATAGAAGAAATTCAACCGCAAATTACCTCCATAGTTCTACCAATGTCGCCGACGATAAATTCAAGATCGAACATTTGACCGTTTGAATGCCCAAGGTTTGACCGTCATTGCGCGTGCAAGCGGAATTGAAAGCTTTGCTCGTATCAGGTGCGCGACGTAGTCTCTACTTGAACAGATAAAAGTCTATAAAAATCAGTTCGAAGCCGCCGAATTGAGTTCTATGTGGAGAGTCACCAGCGTTCCCAGCGAGCAACTCCCTCCGCACATTTTTGTAGCATTCGTAGCTCCCAAACGGGATGGGAAACAGGATAAGAACAATCAAGTCTAGTCTTCGACTATACCTCTCAGCCATGTTTCATATATATATATATATATATATATATATATATATATATATATATATATATATTATACGCAGTGCATATATTTTTAAAAACTAACCCAAAACCAACCCAAACTCTCCACTCTACAAAAAGTCTAGAACGTCATCAGAGCAATCTACAGACAATCTCTCTAGAATTATCTTTGCATTATATAACCAGAGTTTAATTAATAGAAAGCCGTTGGTGGAAATAAGACGTGGCCTGTCTCATTGTGAGATGACTGTGGAATGTTGTTCTTCTGCAGATTGATTTTAAAATCTGGAGACTAGACGGCGACCACAAGCACACACACACACACACACACACACACACACACACACACACACACACACACACACACACATATATATATATATATGTATATATATATATATATATATGATGTGCTTTTAAGGTGTATAAAGGGCAAAAAGCATTATTTTGCCGGTATTTGAGAACTACTGACTATACTACGGTGGCGCCGGAATCGCAGCCGAAAACTGCGTTCTGGTTCATCACGCAGTTCCCGCTGTTCGAGTTTAATTAACGTTAATTTGTCGCGGTCTCTTTTCACGTTTGCGACAAATATAAGTAAGAGCACCAATGTCACACGTCGTTAAATATAATCACACAGTCGCAGTCTTGAGAAAAGTTCTTGTGCGTCTTCAATGGCGTACAGTTCAGGCAAGCCCGCCATCAACCTTTTTATCCGGACCTCTATTGAAATACCCGTCTTGAATTCCGGAAAATTCCATAGCAGAACAGCATAAAATAATTTCTGAATTTGTTGTGTCGATGGTTTTTGTTGCATTCGTTCTATTGACATTGCAGCACGTCTGTTGCCGCCAGACATTTTCAACACGTCACTATCCGGAAATGAGAGACCAATAGATGTAGCAAATGAGTATGTAACAACCGACGCTGCTGTGGCTGCTGCCGATAGTTCCAACTGTCGTACTGAAACAGTAGGTGACTCGCTTGTAGCAGGCGAACCAGTCCGCCATCCAAGAGCAGAACCAGCGTATGCAACTCCCTCATCAGGACCAGTTGCGACGAACATTGATGGGCGAGGAGCAATAAACATTACTGGCGGAATTGTCAACATTCAAGGAAACGTCAACGTTGGTGTTAGCACCACAAATTCAAGTAAACATTCTTAATTTTCCCATGGCTCGATCCATAGCCGCCATTTCATTTTGTTTTTATTTTAATAATTATTAATTTTTAAATTCTTATTTGTCTGAATGTGTGTGTGTGCGTGCGTGCGCGCGCGTGTGTGTTTAGCGTCGGACAGGAATGTAATGGTTTGGCTGTGCCCTAACAGGTAGTTTTGTAGTAGTGTCAACTGCTAAGAATGTACTATGGGATAACAATTTATCTCTCAAATAACGCTGAATATTTCAGATAACTGGTCGATGTTAACTCTCCTGGTGTGCAAACAGGTGCCCCTGGGCATCCGAAGCTGCTCATGCACACTCATAGTGAGTCATACATGTACACTGAACAACAATTTCACATACCCGCAACTTTAACTGCACTCTATAAGGTAATAATAAGAAAGCTGATTTACCGTATAAGGTTACTAACTTAACATTACACCTTGTTGCTCATGCGCATGATTGTTTACAGTGCATACTTGTTCACGAGGGCATCCGAGGCACGCCGGGTTTGGCTAACAGACGCATTTGGATAACTGGCATTCAGATAACTGACATGCGACAGTACTGAGATACCAAGACAGCAGTTTTCAGTGTTCACCAACACACAAACAAGCACTGTATGTGCGTTGATTCAGTCAACACTATCTCTAAGTAAGGGCAATGGCATTTTTCCACGCTAAACCAAAATGAATCGCGATTGTGGTGATTGTAATCCAATCGAGATAGCGAGCGACCACACTGCACTTTAAAAATGATACCTCCACCTCTGTTTTGCTAGCACGTGACTAATGACTGATGTGTACGTGTGGTGTGGGTTCTTTGTTTGTGGAAAGCGTTAATACAGCAATGAAAAGTGAGTGAGAACAGACATGTTTGAGGAGAGTTAGATGTTCCGACTACACTAGCGTAGCATATGTGAAAGTAGCGCCCACTATTTAATTTTAATTGGATTCAACCAATCGTAATCCGATGTGGATTGAATACACCTCTCGATGTGAATTGGATTTATCGCGATCGGATCGCAATCCAGTGGCCAGTGTGGACAGGGTTTTAAGACTAAATTTTGATAATTTCTGGAAAATTTATACTCAATAAAAAATGGTGTAGCGATACTAATAAATGCAAGTAAATCCATGTCCATCGTTAGTCTCGCGCAGCTAGCTCCTCCTCCTTTTTATCTTCTAAGTCAAAAAGGGGGAGAGGCTGGCTGCACGAGACTAGTCCAATCGTTGAGCTCAATCGGCTGATCAGTGCAGTGTACTTTTTATATAATCTGAATGAATCATTCTACTGATAATGTACTGGTCAAGTTGATTGGCTGTCAGATAGAACAAAGCTGTGCATACATTGCGTATTTCTCTTGATATCAAGGAGGCATTTGAGATATGGTTTTGTTAGTATGCCACGTGGTAGTAGGTCTTTCTTAATACGTGGATGTCATTGCTGCAGCATAGATTATTAGCATGATGACCACTTGCGGTTCAGGGACTTGTGCTGAGGCTCCTGCTCATTCCATTACAACAAAGAAAGGACTCACCAGGTGTCATCATGCACATGTGGGTTCAGTTGATGTTGTACTGATGATACAAGCCTTCGTACCTCTGCATTAGGAGAACTCTCTAATTAAAAATATCAAACTATTTCATCTCTTATAATGATATGAACTATCCTAAACAAAGGTTATGGTCACTCGAAGTGTGTGAATTGGTTTATGATCAGTGATGGCCCATGAAATTGTAATGGTCAAATACCTGTCAGTTGTCATTAAGTTGTCAGAAACCTCCAGCTCAAGCATTAGTCAGCAATTTACCATCATGGGTCTGATCACGAGGCATGTATTCATTCTTTAATTAGGCAACTGTGACAACTCAATAATCTTGTTAACTCAAAAAACTCAGTCAATCAACTACCGGCAAAACCACATGGCAAAATCACATGTCCCGTATAACCCAACTCCACAACATCCTCCACGAACAAATTAAAGAAAATTGTGCCAAAACAGTGCAATTTCAAAACTCGTTAGCTGATATTCAATTTTATGTCGAGGAAGGAGTGGGACCAATCTACTTTGGATGGATTGGATAAGGAAAGTTGGACTTGCAACAACATGTATTGGATTTCCTAAAAGCTTGGGAGGCCCAACTGTGTTATCAGTAGAAGTAATAGCACCAATCGCTTTGAATAACCTGTTGTATGAATTTTCTGACATATTCCAGGACGAGTTGGGACGTTTCAGTGAGAAGGCAAGCATCCAAGTTTGTCCAGACGCAGATCTAAAAATCATTCCGTTTAGAAGACCTCCTATATGCATCTGAGAAAACAAGTAGAAGTAGAATTAGAAGACTGGTTGAAAGAGAGGTTTTGGAGCTAGTGAATAATGCATTATGCGCTTTTCCAACTGCCTATGTTGTTAAGCAATCAGGATCTGTACGAATATGTGGAGACTTTAAGCCTCTCAACAAATTCATGGTGGTAGACCAGCACCTGATTCCACACCTGTCTGATCTTTTCAATGTCCTCGTGGGAGGGCAAAAATTCTCTAAGTTAGACTTATCAGATGCGTATAATAAATAGGAACTGGATTCGGAAAGTCAGAAATATTTGGTGATAAATACGCACAAAAAGGCTTGTTCAAATTTCTTCGATTAACATTTGGAGTGAGCTCTGCACCTGGTATATTTCAAAGAGTAATGAATAAGGTGTTAAAGAATCTCAAGAAAACCACTAATTTCTTTTATGACATTTTGGTGACAGGCTCCGATGATAAACATTTAAAAAACTTGTCTGAAGTGTTGAAGTGTATCAGCGGTCATAGCCTTCGTTTGAAGGAAGATAAATGTTCATTCTTTCGGTCATCGGTACAATATCTTGGTCATGTCATCGACAAGGATGATATTCGGCCTTCGGGTGAGAAGATAAAAGCCATTCCAAACATGGCGATTCCTACAAATCAAGATAAATTACGTTCATTCTTAGAAATGGTTACCTATTTTTCTCACATTTTTCCTAGGCTATCTGATCATACAGTTCCACTCAATTATCTGTTGAGAAAAGATGTGCCTTGGGTTTGGTTCAGTGAAGTTGCAGGCTCTTATAGCACAATTCGGAAGAAGCTTACCTCACTACCAGTTCTAGCAATGTACAATCAGGGTCAACCGTTGTTCCTAGCATGTGATGCTAGTGAAAAAGGACTATGAGTTTGTATATCTCAGCATAACGCTGATGGACAAGAGCAAGTAATCGAGTATGCCTCCTAGTCTTTAACGAGAGTTGAAGCAAACTATTTTCAGATAGTTAAGGAATCTTTGTCAATTATTTATGGCATTCAAAAATTTCGACATTATCTTCTGGAACGTCATTTTACCTCAAGAACAGATCATAGACCACTGGTCACAATTTTTGACGCTACTAGAATATCAGTTCCTACTAGAACCAGCAGTCGTTTGACTAGGCGGGCTCTTCAGCTATCGCAGTACAAGTACGATATCGAATATCGAAGTTCATCCAGTCGCCATGATTGTACGTCTCATGAAAGGAAACCCTTTCAATTAGAAGAAGCTGTTTTTGTTAGACAGCCAGAAAGTAAAGAAAAAGGTTTTTGGAAACCAACAACAATTCTCAAAGTTCTAGCTAGGACAAAGATACTACATGGTCAGGTTTCTCACAGGCGCTACTAGAAAAGTACACATGAACCATTCGTCGAGCAGAATCTTGTCTTCGAAAACATGTCATTCCTCGCCAGCTGATAATGCGATTGCGACCGATTCTGATTCGGATGATTTCATCGAGACAGAGAAGTTGCCTAGACATAGCCAGAGAAGAACTAAAGGACAATCACCTGAGCGTTTAGGAGAGTGGGTATAGAGCTTTACAAACAAGACTGTTTGATTAGTTTAGATGTCATAACTTCTCCCGATGCATTTCGAAGTCTTCCTTGAGCATCCGATAATCTAGGACTCCCAAGACACTCCCAAGACTGAGCATTTAGCAAAGATACGGCTGCTCCCGTGTCTATACGAAATTGAATTGTTTTACCATCTATTGATACATGCACCAATATTTTATTGCTTTCCGAGCAAACTTCATCTATCTTGCAAACGTCCTTGCAGATCGTCTCTATACTTGGATCAGCATTGCTTGAATCTGAAGCACTATCATCACACAGCTTGGCCGAAGCAATATGCCTTGCTTTTTGTTCTTGTCTGTTTCCATCTACTTGCCGATCTGGAGCTTTCAATCTGCAAGCACGTTCCACATAATCACCTTTTTAACAGTTTGCAAATAATAATAAATCTCGGTGTTTTCTCAAAGGACATGCTAGTTGGTAATGCTTTCTGTCTCCACAAATGTAGCATGCACCCACACGTCGTTGCTTATCATTCTCATAAGTATCTCAACATAAACTCGATCTTCCTTTGCTTGCCTTGTTTTCCTGATATTTTGGATGGTCTCCAAATTCAATGACGTAGACGTATCTCGTGTTGCTGCAGCACTATCCATGGCACTCTCCAACGTTCTAGCAAAAGCCAGTACCTGTTCTAGAGATGTCGTCAAAAGATTATCCCTTTCATAGAACTTTTGCAACATTTCATCATTGCGCAAACCAGCAACAAAAATATCTCTAAGTCTACTATGATATTCCGCCGGAGCAAAACAACAATTTGCAGCTATTCTTTTCAATGCATCTAGGTATAGATGGACAGTCTTACCAGCCTGTTGAAGACGTCTGTGAAGACGTACCCGCTCTATGATTGGATTGTATTTCTGCCTAAAGAAGCTGCGTGTGTCCTGCACAAGCTCAGGTAACCTCATATCTTTAATCTGTTTCCGTAACAAGGAATTCTCAAGCCGCAGACGTAAATCTTCGTCTATGCATTTGATGAATATATTCCGTTCTACTTCTTCTGTAATGCGGTGGTCAGTCTTCGCTAAATCTCCAAAAGAATTGGAAAGGGTTTGTCCACCAGCTGTCAAATCTACTACGTGAGAATCTTCACCGTCTTGGTCCCTGAATAATCCAAGGGGCTTTTGTAGCCTGCCAAAAGTCTTGTGGCCTAGTGGAGTTTTAGCTTCGTGAGCCATCTGTTTGCAGCGCCAATCTGTTACAACTCAATGATCTTTTTAACTAAAACAACTCAGTCAATCAACTACCGGTAAAACCGCATGTCCCATATAATACGGTGCGACATGAAAGATATCATTCATTCATTCATATCCAACTCCACAGCGTGAACACACCAAACGTGCATATAGAAACACATGCCTCGCACTGTAGGTAATTTCTTCTGAGGTTGGCAGATGCATGTGCCAGAGGATCAACACGACCCTTAAGCCTTTCTGGCAAATGCGCGTTCACCAACCCATCACAAGCGCGTCAAGGAGATCGTATCACTGAACGGTGTGAAATTCCAACTAGTTCTAGATGTAACTGGACAAATGGAATAAAGCCACAATCAGAAGCAAAGGAATCTCTTCTCACAGCTGACGAGAACCCATGAAGCGGCTGGACAGCAAATGGCATCACACTATTTCAACTCCACATTGCACGTACGATACCAACCAATCCACGGCGGCTCTTAATTGTATCTCACTCCCAAAACAAGTGCAAAACAAGAAGACAGTCGATCGTCAATGTCAACACAGCCATATGTCTGCGATGGGCTCTGCGTTAGCAACTCTTTCCAGCCAAACGCGAGCCCCAACGACCTTATTAAATACCCGACAGCTAGACGATGGAGTATGTTGGGATGATATTGAAGAGCCAACTCCCATGAAGCAGATGGATCTCGTTGAGAAGCAAACCCAAGACTCACCGTGAACGTCTGGTACAAAGGTGTCTATCCAGTTAGATTATCCATGTCTGAGTCGATCATGCAAGCAAGAGGATCAACCTCCTTCTCATTGGCAAAGGACTCAAGCAACACGTACTACACCTAGATCACTACCTTCAACAGTCTACTCAACAATCAATTAAAGTAGGGATACTCATCGTATGTTCTGCGAATGGTGCCTACACGGAAACATGCGACAAGACTTTCTCGAACAACACAAATCCGACGGCCGAGGAATTGGATGTTGAGCTATTTTGTAGAGATACCTGAGAAAGGTAAAAACAAACTTACCTTTCGGAATTACAAGAACCAAGTCTAGGCAGACTTTAATTAAATTAAGTCTCTCATCAACAAGGTTGAAAGTTCTACATGTGATCTCAGCAAAAGCAATACCCAGAAGACAGCACATCAAGAAGCTTAATTGTGATTTCTCTTACATCGTCGTACAGTGTGACGGACAATCTTAGCAGCATGTCGTCTCCCGAGGACCCAGTGATGCCCAACACTTCCCAGAATGTCCGCAAAAGTTAAGAAGCCAAGATCTAAGATATCAAACAAAAAACCGATCGGGATGACGTCACAAGATTGGATAGATCACATGAATGCAAAAGAGAGGCACATCTGTGATTAAACCTCTGGTCTTAGACATGTATAGAGACGCCATCGATGGTTTCGAATCGAACACGGGCAAACACAAAAGAGCTGCACACAAGAAATGCTGCTTCCAGTCTCCCACCATTATCGAACCCATACAAGGCAAAACGCAAATCCAAAAGTGAGGATACGGACACCTGTTACATCTGCAACAAGTCTCTCATCATGAAGAACATCGGGATTGCGTACGCTATCATTGTCACATCATGGGACGATATCCAGGTGCAGCACAAAATGCTTGCAATCTCCAGCTGCGACTGTCTACAACCGTCTCAGTGGTCTTCCACAATCTTCGTGGATACGAGAGTCATCCATTGATGCAAGCCATTTCTAAGCTGCAAGGCAACATACGTCAGCTGCATTCCCAACAACACGCAGAAGTATATCCCGTTCTCAGCTGCGATTCATCGACAGCGTTCAGTTCCTGTAAGCCTCGCTCGACAGATTGGTCGAAGCACAGGATCTTACCACCACATGCACATAGCCAAAGCATACGAGCCAGACGACGCAAAGTGCAATCTACTTCTGAGAAACAGCGTCTATCCGTACGAGCACATGGACGAATGGGCAATATTAATATTCCACGAACCCACAATACCATCTCGAGATGCTTTCTAAAGCAAATTGAACGATGAAGGTATCACCGATGAAGGCATCACCGATGAATGTTACGACCACGCCCAGAAGGGCTGATCGGCTTTTGGTTCGTACAGCGTTTATCGAGAAATTTCTCAAGAATATGCAGATGCTCAAGAAGCTCATCATCGACGAAAAAATCGCTAAAAGTGTTTTCAGGAAGATGTGGCTCAACCCTTGTAACGAACCAGCAAAGCAGAGTTGGACAGACAGCAAGACGAATCGATAAAATAAATTGCAAGAGGGTCAAAGGCTCTGCCAACAGCTCAGCCGGCATCGTCAATGCTATCGCAAATCTACAACCACTCGCAGTCATTGCGGGTGCTTCAGCGTTACCACAGACTTTGCCAGAAGCTTTGGAAGCGCCAGAGGCAGCCGCTATGCCATCGCTCGATATAGACGCAGGACTGCAATCATGCAGAGGTGTTGGAGGACTACAGACTTCCATTGTCCTCCGAGACAGCTGAGAGTGAAGGGTGACCTATCCCAAATTGATCCGTTACAACAGCATGTATGCTAACAGAGAATTACAATCGCTTGGTGCTAGTAAGAGATAAAACGCCAGAAAGAGAAGCATTTATTGAAAGGACTTGGAATGCCTTAAAAACTTACAATAAAACTTTCAAGGGTATACAAGACCATTCTTCTCAAATAGTCCCCACTCTCACCAAGAGGAAAGGGAAGAAAGCCACTGATACAGCCAAAAGGTGTAAAGGACACACACCAAAGCAACCCTTCAAACTCACATCCGAATCCACCTATGGTGATCTGTACATCGAAGCCATGCAACTGACAAACATAACACTCGAAGTCTACGAAGACGGCAAGAAAGGTATATCGAGAAAGATAGATACAGACCGGTTGGAGTTGTTGACCAAAAGATTCAAAACAAACTAGACGTACAGTGGCAGAGCTCTTAAAACCTGGAACAAACTCATCGAACTGTCTGACCTTCCCATCAACAAACGATCCAAGAAGTATCAGTTACCCAAATGAAATATTACAAGTCTCCAAACGAACTCTGTCGTCACTTGAAAGTTCTCTATCACCGGCAAAGGTACCGGTAACGAGAGTACTGCTATTGACACTGAGATCGTCGAGATCATATATTGGTTATTGAAAGATGGCATTATCACCGGAGAAGACTACAGTAAGATTTACGATTACGTAGATTAGTATTATAGATAAGGGTGAAAGCACAATCGAGACGAGGTATAGGAGAACCGGTCAGCTCTATGATGAGCTTGAAATACATACGGATGCGTATGGAATTTACACTTGTCTCGAAAGAGAGTACACAAGCTGAGTACTCGGATTTATGTAAGCATATTCACGAACGAGAGAAGATGTTATCGCCATGGGTGAAAAGGTTCTAGCATTAATTAGACAGCGATCGTGTGAGAGGTTCGAGTTCTGATTTTACCGTAGAAATACACCCACCTCTTCACCTCGACAAATGCGTCGATTATAAATTGGCGTTGATCTTCAGCGAAATGTGTTACTCATTGTATAATATCACGACAGACAAAAATTTGGCTGAGATACTACAACGGTACAAAGTGTCTTGGCGTTTCTGTACCACCAACTTGAACTTAGAAATCAAACTGTTGCTAAGAAAGAACGATGACGATGAAGACGGCATTACCATACTACCCAATTACAGTAACTTGAAATTGCGAATAATCCTGGTTGATCCCTTGTTGATGACTACAAAATGGATTTCCCAGTCAAGAAAGGATTGAGAGGTATATTGAATGGGATTCGATAAAAAGCGCTTGGGAGATGGTAAAGTGTAAGACAACTCAACATCACCAATATCCACTTGGTATTGATACGATGCTCTCTCATATCCTCTAGCTACTTGAACGTTAGCAAGAGCGATGTCATTTAAAGCTTCTCTCCCGACAAACCACGAGGATCACTACTCTCTATCAAACCGAATCAATTGACCTATATTGGCATGAGCAAAACAGAGGAAATCTCAAGCATCACCATGCGTGTCATGGATCAGGATGTAAGACCAATCGATATATATATATATATATATATATATATATATATATATATATATATATATATATTTACAGACATACGCGTGTGTGAAACATCAACATATACTAGAGGCAAGCTGGTCAGTAAGACGGACGAAAGCACTTACCCAGCCAATAATGTCGTCACACTCTCGTCAACAACGGTTTGTCGCTCTTTCGATCTATCCAATATCAAATCGACGGTCACATCGTCGAACACATCAATCAGTACTTACCACAAGCCAGCCCGATCAAGAACTTGGTACAATTCTTGGACGAATACGGTAGAAGCACGGTGACCAACATGTTGTGGTATCGCGACACTGCCACTGGAGATGTCGAGGTTAAAGAGTTTGGTGTGACAGGAGCCGCTCTACTAGCGACAGGTATAGTGGATGATGCCACAGCAGTAAATGGAGCTAACATTCGAGCTCTAGACTTTGGAAGTATACTCAGAAATTCCAAGTACAATTTAAAACTCGCAGCCGCCAGTTGATCAAGACCGGCAACAAAACGGTCACCATGTTACTACCCTTGATTACCGTCTTGGGATTTCATCGCGATATCGACACGGTGATGTTGGGAGCAAAACACATCTACGACGATAGAATGAAATTCACCCTCAAATTACCGCCATAGTTCTACCAATGTGGCCGACGGAAAATTCAAGATCGAACATTTGGCCATTTGGATACCTAAGGTTCGACCAGCATTGCGCGTGCAAGCGGAATTGGAAGCTTTGCTCGTATCAGGTGCGCGACGTAGTCTCTACTTTGAACAGATGAGAGTCTTGGGAAATCACTTCGAAGCCGCCGAATTGAGTCCTACGTGGAGAGTCACCAGCGTTCCCAGCGAGCAACTCCCTCGACACGTTTTGTAGCATTCGCAGCTCCCGAACGGGATGGGAAACAGGATAAGAACAATCAGGTCTAGCCTTCGACCATCGTAAACTGACGAGGTTTTGAGTGTACGAGTCAAGAGCAGACAGTACCCGGAAAGGGATCGAGGCGGACTTCACCACCGCCTGAAGTGTACATATGTTATTCCAAGAAGCGCGCCATAACTAAAATTAGAATGACTGTTGCTAAGAGACTATAATAAGTCAACGGGCGATGTGAGAAATGTAGTTTTGAAGGACTTTCAAGGTAAATCAGATTCTGTAAAAGTCAGCGCCCTCATATTATTGAAGAATGGAATCAGTTGAAGAAGGAAGACGCAACTGCAAGGGCATTAGTTGATATCTGCTGCAGCGAATCAACTGGACAAGATGTGGTGATCGGCGGTACATCGAACATACACTCATGTTTTCTAGTGGCTCGGATTGCGTTTTCTGTTTTAAGCATATTGCCGCTTTGGTAGCCGTTAATTGCTTCGATCGACTCTGCAGTAAAATCGAATGTTGAATGGCATTTTAAGTCAATGTGACTTTGTGTAATGACCCTAGAAACAAATTCCAACTGACTCGGCCTTGTCTGCGCTAATAAGTCGTAGATACGTATGTTCATTTTACTGAAGAATCTCGACTGTAGGAAAGTTTGCTGTTTATCCCGCGTTTCATCATTTGCAATTGTCGGCTTTCGGAAAAGATGCGATGTTTGCATGGTCATTGAAAATATAGTATTATGTACAACTAAACCGGATGTAGACTCTAATTACTAAGTGGTTGATGTGCTCTTTCTGAAGAATGGTTATGCCGTATAGCTAAACTTGCCGGATAGGGTTACTCGCTTGCTTATTGGCGCGTGTTCTGTAAACGCGCACGCGCACGCGCGTATTCAATACAGTATACATACAAATATTGATACAAGTCATTTGACTTCAGTCGAATATGTTAATTCCTTATGTGTCATGGTCAATCAGATCAGTTTGGTAGTTCATAGTCGCTACTGTAAACACTCCCTTAAAAGTGCTTTTAACTGTCATGTCGATCTATGTTGACAGGGGACATGACATAGCCTTGTTGATCTATCTTGATCAACAAGCCACTGTGGGTTTAATTGTTGCAGATTCTAAATGTCCTCAATTTAATCAATGTGTATGCTGCTTTTCCTATGCAATACCTCATGGATTGTGCCCAGAACTTCCAAAACCGTTGTAGTTTCCTGCAATGCCACTGGTGACTTTAAGTTAACCTTTTTAATTTTATAGTCGCTATGTTTTTAGGTGATATATTAATTAATATTGTTGTTAGCGAATGGCTGTTATAGGTTTAATAGTTAAGTTATCGTTTCATGAAAGATTGCCTATTTAGAAACACAGGTCTTACAGTAGGTAGACATCAAATTTTGGTCATTACTACGAAAACGGTTACATTTTATTTATTGTGTGTGTGTGTGTGTGTGTGTGTGTGTGTGTGTGTGTGTGTGTGTGTACGTGCGTGCGTGCGTGGTGTGCACGCGTACATTCATGCTGGGTACTGTTCATAAACGTGTTGACTATCAGGTGTATCTTCTGATCAGGCCGGATCATCTGGCGTCAATTCGACGGCAGTAGTGACAGATACCACAGACGGCAATAGTAAAGTAACGGTCTATACTTTGTGAATAGTGTGAATTGTTACTATTATACTTAAATATCTTTTTTTGTGATTTCTAGCCTCTTCGTCCCATTCTAGCTTCTCAAGGCTGGAAGTACGATGTGTTTTTATGTCATGCAGGCGAAGAAAAAGAAGACTTTGTCCGTCCATTAAACAATAAGCTCGAGGAGTATGGAATTGTTTCGTTTTTTGATACTGTATCTTTGCAAGTGGGAGGCATGGCACAGACAGACATTGCGGAAGCCATAATACGGTCTCCTCTATTTGTCGTTATCCTCAGTCACGAGTTCAAGAAAAAACCCTATCCAAAAGCAGAAGTTAACGCAGCATTTGAATTCGGCTCACGTTACAAGAAAATCATACCAGTATTTTACAAGATTACAGCCGACGGTTGCAGCGAATCTAAAGTCGCAATCCTAGACAAGTTGGCTAAAATTACTGGCATTGAGAAGAAAACGGATGAAAATGTTGATATTTTCGTGACTCGCGTTGCGAGCGAAATACGAGAACGTGTTACAGTCCAGCTTGATAAGGGTAATTATTTCATAAGCTGACATGCAGCTGTCTGTTCTACAGTATATATGTTTTTAAAATGTATTTAGGTGGGATACAAGAACTACCGGAACTTTCACCTGTTCGCGGAGACATAAAGAATATCTTCGACAAACTTGACGGAAGGACGTACGAGAACAAATAGATTTTGTTTGGTATATGGGCAAACTGCATGTCTTTTATTCTTTTTTTTTTAACTAGCACAAACAATATGATACTAGGTTACATGGATGAATTTGATGTGCTGCTTTGTATAGCGACGTTCATTCGATTCAGAACATTTATAGCCCGCAGTTCACAGTACGACGCTAGCACTGCGAGCGTCCTGGACGCTGACGATGAGCGAGCGTCAGCGTCACACTGTGAACGTCCGTCGCGCTAGGCGAGCGTCCACGACGCTGGAATAGAGAAAAGTTCTAATTCCGAGCGTCCTAGCCGGATGTGACCCATTGTCGATGACATCGCGTGCTTATTTTCAACCAATCGAAAGTCAGTCAGAGCAACTGGGCGTTCCGGGATAGTCTATTCGTATGCATGGCATCGATCATTGATTCGTCGATAAAATTTTTCATTGAGCTTGTGCGTGCATGGGTTTCCATGCATTTGGCAAATTCAGTCAAAGGACTACAAGGACCTGTTCATCTTTTTACTAGGATTCTTTCGTTCGAATGGGACTGGAAAGAATCTTTCGTCCCAATGGGATTTTCATGTTTTTCGTCTTAGGTTGAGACGTTGAACGTTCTGAATGCAATACATACACATTTCGCTCTCTTTTACACAGTCTGCAAAGTCTAGTCGTTTTCAGAAACAACGTAGAACGCCTATGAACCCAAGACAAATTTGCCTTGGTAAAAGTTTGATGTTAGGCGTTATCTACTAAACCTAAAAATTGTCTGCGTTGTTATGGAAACCACCTAAAATGCTTTTGAGAGTCAGGAAAGCAAATCAAAGTTTGACGACCCTGTCAACCAGACCGCACTCGCGCCTTCTGACGACTCATTCGCTGTTTCATGTTCACGTCTTACGTCTGCCGATGCTGAAAATGCAATGGCACTACTTTTCACAATAGAAGCTACTCACTCAGTACCTTGAAACAGCTCTGGATCGGTCGGAAATGTCGAAATCCCATACAGACGAATTCTTTCGAACGGGATTTTGCTATCTAGCGTGACCTTTTGCGCGCAAAACACGACAAAACGTTAGACGCTAAACGTATAAAATCACGAAATTGCTGTCACGATGGTCATTGAAAGTTGTGGACGTCAGGAAAAATCAAAGCGAGTTTTCCCTGTCCTTGTCGAACAGACCGTACTCGCGCCCTATGTCGACCATTCAGTATCAGGGAGACTGAGTACTCAGCGGTATACTACGTACGAAGAATAAAGACACACTTAACCTACATAGCTAAAGAGCGAATGAAACAAGTATAAAAACACTTTGAGAAAATGATCGGTTTCTAGGGATGAGCGTGTACTTTTAATTAGTTAACTTATAGATTGTTTATTGCTCATTTCTTACGTCACAATCTTTTTACGCTTTCGTCACTTGCAGCAGTTGTGTGCATCTCGACTTTTATTGGCGAGCGAAGCGAGCCTCTCTCTTGTCATATCAATTGAGCTCAAGATATATTATATTTATATATTTATATATTTATGTATTTACTAGTATACATGGCCCGTCCTTCGTACGGGCAAGATACTGTAGTGTAAAGATAGGTCTGTGGACACGTCACGTGCAATCTTTGTTGCGAAGTCCCGGATGTGCTGAATGAATTCTGATCTTGTTCTTCGCGCTTGTTTCGATAGAAATCGACACACTCCCGGTGTAGCGCATGCTGCAGAAAACGTGTAGGTTGGATTTGGTGCAAATGCAATCAGAATTTGGAGACAAATGAAAGCGCTAGAAGAGTAAGTTTCGTCAGCAAGAGATATTGGATTGCTCGAAGCTTTGCGAAGGACGACGGTGCATACAGTCTACACAGGACTGGTGTGGACGTGTGTTCGAACGAACTGGAATGTGTAGCGTTTGCGTCGTCGAGAAATTTTACGCTGGGGTCGACCCCTCGAGAGGGGACCCGGTGCATAATTTTTTTAATTTTGTTACGTAAACTTTCCTCTGTGCGTGCCGAGTGTGCTTGCTGATTCCGGTTGCAAACGGACAAAAGACGTGGCCGCCAAACGCGAACACACACACGCACACACACACACACACACACACACACACACACACACACACACACACACACACACACACATAGACACACACACAGAGACAATTTGAGCTTTATATGTAAGATATATTTATATATTTATATGCGTGCGTCAGCACTTGTCATATGGATTTAAGGCAAAACGGAAAGACGGATCAACAAAACGACGATGCCAGATGAATGAAATTTTGACTCCGTAACATATGCGCTAGAATTGAAGCAAGGGACCCTTTTCGAGGGGTCGACATAATTGTAATTTCTTGACGAGGAGAGTCAAACGACTCTCGATTTTGCTCACTTACGCGACTAAAGAGAAAAGGAGACTGATTTGTGACAAACGGAATTAAAAAGAAAAGCTAAACGAAGAGAAAAGTCTGTTTTTTGAGTTTCCGCGCGTTACTTTAATAGAAATTATTGCTACGCAACATTGTCACGTGACTATGCGATCATTGTTACGCGACTATCTCAGTAAACGAGTGAGACGATTGAAGCGTGAACGAAGAATTGAAGACAACTATAGTATTTTGCGTTCAATTATCAGAACTCGGCGTTCAGTTACCCGATTCAGGCAAGCAATTATCCGAATTGGGCGTTCAGTTATCCCATTCGGGCATTCGATTATCTGACATACAGTTATCCGATGTTCTGTCCTAATTAGAAGTACCAAATATGTAAATAATTATTTTAGTCGCACATTTCTTTCATGACGTCTTTCTAGGATGCTCACTCACGTTTCAGCTGAACAATAAATGATTGATTCAAGAAAGGTGGGAAGGCGAAGTGGTGAAATTCGAGCTCTTGATTAGCTAAAAACCCGCGACAACGCATGATAGACTGTTGCATGGTATCACTCAAGACGCCCGATTTACAAAGTATGCGGATTGCACCATGATTGACGGAGCAAGGCGTTGTTGTAGGCTTCCTAGATATGTAGATTTAGATTGCTCACAACAGCTTAGTTAGACCTCCGTGGAAACGTGGGACACCAAGATTAGTGCAAAAGAAATTATTCTACAACACACGCTCAAATTCATGCTAAAGTCAAGATTAATTACAAATTATTGCGTCTATACAGCTGATGAATGATGATATTTGAGCAGCTGCCCAACTGCAGACCATGGAAGTTATTTAGTTGCACAACAGCCGTAAGCAACGGATAATTGAACGCCTGAATCGAATAATTGAACGCAAAATTCTATAGAAGAGCAACTGAGAGTCTGTTTCCTGAGGTCCCGCGTTTGATTGACAGAAACTATTGCTAAGTAACGCAGCCATTGTTACGCGAATAGGCAAAGACACAACACAATCGCTCGCCAAACACAATGCTAACCGAGCATTGACTAGTATTTATTGGCGAGCGAAGCGAGCCTCTCTCTTGTCATGTCAATTGAGCTCGAGATATATTATATATATACGTGCGTCAGCACTTGTCATGCGGATTTACGGCAAAACAGAAAGACAAATCGACAAAACGACGATGCCAGATGAATGCAATTTTGACTCCGTAACATGCGCTAAAAATTGAAGCATGGGACCTCTTTCAAGGGGTCGACTCAATTGTAATTTCTTGACGAGGAGAGTCAAACGACTCTCGATTTAGCTCACTTACGCGACTAAAGAGAAAAGGAGACTGATTTGTGACAAACGGAATTAAAAAGAAAAGCTAAACGAAGAGAAAAGTCTGTTTTTTGAGTTTCCGCGCGTTACTTTAATAGAAATTATTGCTACGCAACATTGTCACGTGACTATGCGATCATTGTTACGCGACTATCTCAGTAAACGAGTGAGACGATTGAAGCGTGAACGAAGAATTGAAGACAACTATAGCATTTTGCGTTCAATTATCCGAACTTGGCGTTCAGTTACACGATTCAGGCAAGCAATTATCCGAATTGAGCGTTCAGTTATCCGATTCGGGCATTCGATTATCCGATGTTCTGTCCTAATTAGAAGTACCAAATATAGAAATAATTATTTTAGTCGCACATTTCTTTCATGACGTCTTTCTATGATGCTCACTCACGTTTCAGCTGAACAATAAATGATTGATTCAAGAAAGGTGGGAAGGTGAAGTAGTGAAATTCGAGCTCTTGATTAGCTAAAAACCAGCTGCGACGCATGATGGACTGTTGCATGGTATCACGCAAGACGCGCGATTTACAAAGTATGCGGATTACACCACGATTGACGGAGCAAGGCGTTGTTGTAGGCTTTTTAAATATGTAGATTTAGATTGCTCACAACAGCTTAGTTAGACCTCCGCGGAAACGCGGGACACCAAGATTAGTGCAAAGGAAATTATCCTACAACACACGCTAAAAATTCACGCTAAAGTCAAGATTAATTACAAATTATTGCGTCTATACAGCTGATGAATGATGATATTTGAGCAGCTGCCCAACCGCAGACTATATAAGTTATTCAGTTTTACATGATATTGCAGAACAGCCCTAACTAAGCAACGGATAATTGAACTCCTGAACGGGATAATTGAACGCAAAATACTTTAGAAGAGCAACTGAAAGTCTGTTTCCTGAGGTCCCGCGTTTGATTGACAGAAACTATTGCTAAGTAACGCAACCATTGTTACGCGAATATGCAAAGACACAACACCATCGCTCGCCAAACACAATGCTAACCGAGCATTTACTAGTTGGCGAGCGAAGCGAGCCTCTCTCTTGTCATGTCAATTGAGCTCGAGATATATTTTATTTATATATTTATATATTTATATATTTATATATTTATATGCGTACGTCAGCACTTGTCATATAGATTTACGGCAAAACGGAAAGACGGATCAACAAAACGACGATGCCAGATGAATGCAATTTTGACTCCGTAACATATGCGCGAAAATTGAAGTAAGGGCCTTTTCGAGGGGTCGACTTAATTGTAATTTCTTGGCGAGAAGAGTAAAACGACTCTCGATTTTACACCCTTACGCGACTAAAGAGCAAAGGAGACTGATACGTGACAAACGGGATGGAAAGGAAAAGCTAAAAGAAGAGAAAAGTCTGTGTTTTGAGTTTCCGCGCGTTACTTTGACAGAAATTATTGTGACGCAACCATTATCACGTGACTACGCGACCATTGTTACGCGCCTATTTCAGCTAATAAACGAGTGAGACAAGTGAAGAGTGAACGAAAAATTAAAGACAACTAGTGTATTTTGCGTTCAATTATCCCATTCAGGCATTCAATTATCCGACTCAGGTATTCAATTATCCGATGTTCTGTCTTAGAAGTACTAAATTTATAGAAATAATTGTTTCAGACTGATACGTAAAGTCAAAACCGCGCACATTTCTTTCATGACGTCTTTCTATGATGCTCACTCACGTTTCAGCTGACCAATAAATGATTGATTCAAGAAAGGTGAGAAGGCGAAGTAGTGAAATTCGAGATGTTGATTAGCTAAAAACCTGCTAAGACGCATGATGGACTGTTGCATGGTATCACGCAGGACGCGCGGTTTACAAAATATGCGAATTACACCACGATTGAAGGGATAAAACCGTTGTTGTAGGCTTCCTAGATATGTACATTTAGTTTGCTCACAACAGTTTAGTTAGACCTCCGCGGAAACGTGGGACACCAAGATTAGTGCAAAAATATTTCGTACAACACAAGCTAAAAATTCACGCTAAAGTCAAAATTAATTACAAATTATTGCGTCTATACAGCTGATGAATGATGATATTTGAGCAGCTGCCCAACCGCAGACTATGTAAGTTATTCAGTTTTCCATGATATTGCACAACAGCCGTAAGGAACGGATAATTGAACGCCTGAATCGGATAATTGAACGCCAAATACTATAGAAGAGCAACTGAAAGTCTGTTTCCTTAGTTCCCGCGTTTGTTTGACAGAAACTATTGCCACGTAACGCAACCATTGTTACACGAATTATCACTCAATAGGTAAAGATAGAACACCATCGCTCGCCAAACACAATGCTAACCGAGCATTTACTAGTATATTTATATATTTATATATTTATATATTTATATATTTATATATTTATATATTTATATATTTATTGGCGAGCGAAGCGAGCCTCTCTCTTGTCATGTCAATTGAGCTCGAGATATATTATATTTATATATTTATATATTTATATATTTATATATTTATATATATACGTACGTCAGCACATGGATTTACGGCAAAACAGAAAGACAAATCGACAAAACGACGATGCCAGATGAATGCAATTTTGGCTCCGTAACATATGCACTAAAAATTGAAGCATGGGACCTCTTTTGAGGGGTCGACTCAATTGTAATTTCTTGGCGAGGAGAGTCAAACGACTCTCGATTTTGCTCCCTTACGCGACTAAAGAGAAAAGGAGACTGATTTGTGACAAACGGAATGAAAACGAAAAGCTAAAAGAAGAGAAAAGTCTGTTTTTTTGAGTTTCCGCGCGTTACTTTGATAGAAATTATTGCTACGCAACCATTGTCACGTGACTATGCGATCATTGTTACGCGACTATCTCAGTAAACGAGTGAGACGACTGAAGCGCGAACGAAGAATTGAAGACAACTATAGTGTTTTGCGTTCAATTATCTGAACTCAGCGTTCAGTTACCCGATTCAGGTAAGCAATTATTCGAATTGGCCGTTCAGTTATCCGATTCGGGCATTCAATTATCCGATGTTCTGTCCTAATTAGAAGTACCAAATATAGAAATAATTATTTTAGTCGCACATTTCTTTCATGACGTCTTTCTAGGATGCTCACTCACGTTTCAGCTGAATAATAAATGATTGATTCAAGAAAGGTGAGAAGGCGAAGTAGTGAAATTCGAACTCTTGATTAGCTAAAAACCTGCTA
This sequence comes from Dehalococcoidia bacterium, assembly GCA_964274945.1. Lineage (GTDB taxonomy): Bacteria > Chloroflexota > Dehalococcoidia > Lucifugimonadales > Lucifugimonadaceae > CAXXBX01. Next base: position 142,412 of record CAXXBX010000191.1, read on the forward strand.
AGACGCATGATGGACTGTTGCATGGTATCACGCTGGACGAGCGGTTTACAAAGTATGCAGATTACACTACGATTGACGGAGCATGGCGTTGTTGTAGGCTTCCTAGATATGTAGATTTAGTTCGCTCACAACAGCTTAGCTAGACCTCCGCGGAAACGTGGGACACCAAGAAGATTAGTGCAAAGGAAATTATAGTACAACACACACTAAAAATTCACGCTAAAGTCAAGATTAATTACAAATTATTACGTCTATACAGCTGATGAATGATGATATTTGAGCAGCTGCCCAACCGCAGACTATGTAAGTTATTCAGTTTCCATGATATTGCACAACAGCCGTAAGCAACGGATAATTGAACGCCTAAATCGGATAATTGAACACCAAATACTATAGAAGAGTAACTGAAAGTCTGTTTCCTGAGTTCCCGCGTTTGTTTGACAGAAACTATTGCTACGTAACGCAACCATTGTTACGCGAATAGGTAAAGACAGAACACCATCGCTCGCCAAACACAATGCTAACCGAGCATTTACTAGTATATTTATATATTTATATATTTATATATTTACATATTTATATGCGTACGTCAGCACTTTTCATATCGATTTACGGCAAAACGGAAAGACGGATCGAGAAAACGGCGATGCCAGATGAATGCAATTTTGACTCCGTTACATATGCGTTAAAAATTGAAGTAAGGGACTCCTTTCGAGAGGTCGACTCAATTGTAATTTCTTGGCGAAAAGAGTGAGACGACTCTCGATTTTGCTCCTTTATGCGACTAAAGAGCAAAGGAGACGGATGCGTGACAAACGGAATGGAAAGAAAAAAGCTAAAAGAAGAGAAAAGTCTGTTTTTTGAGTTTCCGCGCGTTACTTTGACAGAAATTATTGCTACGCAACCATTATCATGTGACTACACGACCATTGTTACGCGACTATCTCAGTAAACGAGTGAGATGATTGAAGCGTGATCGAATATTTGAAGACAACTATAGTATTTTGCGTTCAATTATCCGATTCCGGCAATCAATTATCCGAATTGGGCGTTCAGTTATCCGATTCAGGCATTCAATTATCCAATGTTGTCTTAGAAGTACCAAATTTATAGAAATAATTATTTCAGTCTGATACGTAAAGTCAAAACCTCCACATTTCTTTCATGACGTCTTTCCCGTTTCAGCTGAACAATAAATGATTGATTCAAGAAAGGTGGGAAGGCGAAGTAGTGAAATTCGAGCTCTTGATTAGCTAAAATCCAGCTACGACGCATGATGGGGACTGTGATGGTATCACGCTAGACACGCGGTTTACAAAGTATGCGGATTACACTACGATTGGCACAGCAAGACGTTGTTGTAGTCTTCCTAAATACGTAGATTTAGTTCGCTCACAACAGCTTAGCTAGACCTCCGCGGAAAATGTGGTATACTTGAAGTATAGCAATAGAACACAACACGTAAACAAGCGTAACAACTAGAAATACAACACGACGTCTGCCTTCCTGCAGCCGGTATAAGTCTAACCCCCGGATATATCCCAGTCAAACCATTTACCAAGCCCCGTATATTACATCTCCCCTTGTTTCAAACATAGTCCTTCCTCCACTGTGGGGTTTTCACTAATCGTCCATATCGTGTTCGTGTTTCTATATGTTCTTCAGACCTGACCGGGGTTTGCTGTGCAGCTTCTTCCAGTGCCTGTTGATGGTTACTATTAGTCTCTTGATGATCTCTCTGCCCTTCCACCATTTCAGGGTTTAGTCGAAGATCATGACGATTGCGTCTTAGAGTACCCCCTGATTCAGTCACTACACGGTATGATCTTGGCTGTATCTCTCTATCCACTGTCGCAGGTACATTCCACTCTCCACCTATTTGGTCATGAACCAACACCCGAGTTCCTGGTTCCAAGTCTGGTAAGGATCGCACTCCATGTCTTCTGTTATATTCTGCTGCCTGCTTTGCTTTGCTACCCCTGTCTTTCTCTCTCACTGAAGACTTATCCACCAACTGTGGAATCAATTGACTAGCAATAGTTGGCATGGTTGTCCGCAACTTCCTCCCCATTAACAATTGACCAGGAGACACTCCAGTGGCTTCATGTTCTGTAGCTCTATATGCTAACAGTCCCAAGTGTGGATCTTCCCCTGCGTGCCAAGCCTTCTTAATCAGGGCTTTGACAGTCCCCACAGTCTTTTCGGCTAGTCCATTTCCTTGTGGATGTCTAGGAGATGACGTTACATGCATAAACTGATAAGTCCTGCTAAAGTTCTTAAAGTCCTCACTCACAAACTGTGGTCCATTATCTGTGACCAGTACATTGGGAATCCCAAATCGTGAGAAAATACCCTTCAGTGCTAGTACCATATCCGTTGATTTTGTTCCTGTGAGCTGTTTAACTTCCGGATACCTCGAGTAATAGTCAACAACCACTAGAAAATGCATCTTTTCTACTTCAAATAGATCCGCACCCAATTTTTCCCAAGGTCTTCCTGGCATTGCAGTACTACAGAGTGGCTCTTTCCTCTGCTCACTTGCATATCTTGCACACGTTGTACAGTTGGAAACTATTAACTCCAACTGACTATTCATTTGCGGCCACCATACTGACTGTCTTGCTCGTTTCTTGGTCTTTACTATTCCCAAATGTCCATCATGTGCCAGCTTAAGCATCTCCTTTCTCATAGACTTGGGAATAACTATCTGATGTCCCCTCAACAGTAACCCGTCAACCACAGTCAATAAATCCTTATGGCTCCAAAACGGGCGAATAGCAGCAACAATCTGAGTAACCCGATTCGGCCATCCTGCATTGACAACCCTGATCAACTCTTGCATATCTGAATCTTGACGAGTTGCCTCCTTGATCCTCAATAGACCATCTTTTGATGCTGGTAATGCATCTCTAATTCCCTCAACGTGTTCTTCAACCGCCTTTATCAACTCATCCACCATGCTATCTACATTAGCAGGACTTTGTGGTCGTCTAGACAACGCATCAGCTACTTGCAACTCTCTCCCAGGAACATAGACAACTTGAAAGTTAAATTTCATCATACGCATCTTAAAACGTTGAATCCGCGGAGGACTTTGATCTAAGTCTTGCTTGTTCAAAATAGTGACTAGAGGTTTATGGTCTGTTTCAATGGTAAATGGCTCATCTCGACCCAACAGAAATGATTCAAATCGGTCACATCCCCAAACCAAAGCCAATGCTTCTTTTTCAATTTGTGAAAAAGGTTTTTCTTGATCTGTCAACGTTCTTGATGCATACATAACCGGTGCTTTTCTTCCATCTGATTGAATTTGCAGCAATGCAGCACCCAGACCATACGAAGAGGCATCGGCCGAGACAGCTGTTTTAGCTTCAGCACTATAAAATGCTAAAACTGGTGCTTGAACAATCATTTGCTTCAAATCTGACAAACAATTTTGATGCTCAGCTGTCCAGATCCAATCTGTATCCTCACGAAGCAGGTTTCTCAGTGGACCTGCTTTGTGAGAAAATTCAGGCAAAAACTTGGCCAAATAACTAAACATCCCCAAAATAGTGCGTAATTGATCTTTATTTGTTGGACTCTCTAGTGAAGTTACTGCACTAATCTTGTCCGGATCAGCCTTCAAACCTTCGTTAGACAAAACATGACCAAAAAATTTGACTTCCTGTTTCCGGAGCTGGCATTTGCTCATATTCAGCTTCAATCCACTGGCCTTACATTTCTCTAAAACCCGCCTCAATCGTTGATCGTGCTCTTCTTCATTCACACCCCATACCACGATGTCATCAATAAAACAATCACAGCCATCTATCCCTGCCAAAATCTGCCTCATCACTCTCTGAAAAATTTCAGGACCAGAGGTAATGCCAAATGGCAATCTCAGACATCGGAAACGTCCAAATGGTGTAATAAACGTTGTTAGTAACGAGCTGCTTTCATTTAAAGGAATCTGACAAAATCCTGATTCAGCATCCAGAGTTGTAAAACACTTAGAACCTTGCATCTTAGCAAAAATCTCCTCAGCCACAAGAATTTGGAATCGTTCACGTCTTATAGACTTGTTGAGCTCACTGAAGTCAATACACACTCTTATTTGACCATTCTTCTTAAGAACTGGCACCATAGGTGCAATTCAATCTGTCGGTTCAACCACTTCTTGAATAATCCCCATCTTCTGCATTCTCTCTAATTCATTTCTCAATTTTGGCAGCAACGGAAGCTTCACACGTCTAGGAGCAAAAACTGAATATGGAACAGCACCTTCTTTCAATCGAATTTGATAGCCATGATCCCTTAGAAGTCCTGGAGTACCAAACACAGTAGAATAATCTTTCAAAACTACGTCCTTTACAATCTGATTGTCATTTCTATCTACTTCAGCAATTCGTTTGACCAGTCCTAGTTTTTGACATGCATTTAGTCCCAATATTGGTGAAGCTGTTGCCGGCACAACATAAAACTGCAAATGGTGAGTTGTTCCATGCTCCACCTGACACAAGCATTGTCCATCTACTGGCAGTGGTCTAGATAACCCATATGGCATTAATCTAATTTTAGCCGGTTCCAGTACTGGTTTAGATGTCAGTCTACAATAAACACTCCGAGGTAGGACATTAACTTGAGCTCCTGTGTCTAGTTTAAAGTTTACCATAATGCCGTTAGTTCTCAGAGACGTAGACCACACATCTGACTTTGAGCCACCTAGAGCACTAATAAACATTTCAGCAGGCTGTTCTTCTTGCATCATCATTTCCTGCACTTGTGCTTCATTAGCCTTGCACTTACTTGCAAAATGTCCGCGTAGTCCACACTTTAAACAATTTCTTGTGACGGCAGGGCATCTCCTCTCTGGATGATTCCTTCCACACTTAGGACAAAATCGTATGAATTGCCAGTCTCCTGTCCTTTTACTTTCTTTCCTAACAGCATCTAGGTCGCCTGCCGTACTGGTGGATCCACTTTCCAACTCTTTCAACTGAAACTGGGACAGTTCTGATGCCTTGCATATCGCCACTGCTTTCTCTAACGTCAAGTCCATCTCTCTCAACAACCTCTCTCTCAATCTTGACTCCAGAACTCCACAAACTAACCTGTCTTTAACCAATGACTCACTGATCACTCCAAATTCACACGTCTTCTCTAATGTACGTAACTCAGTAACATACTGGTCTATTGTTTCTCCCTGCAACTGATTTCTCATGAAGAAGCAATGTCTTTCATACGTCAAGTTTCGTTTTGGAATGAAGTGTTCTTCAAACTTTTTCGTCACGTCTTCCAGCTTGTCCTTGCTTTCTTCAGTGCCGAAAACGAAGGTGTTGTAAACATCAAGAGCCTCGGGCCCGATTGAATGTAAAAACACCGACGTTTGCACCGGATCCCCTTGAGATGTCAACCCTGAAGCTACTCGATAAATTTCAAATCGCTGCCTCCATTTCTTCCATGCCATGGCCAAGTTTCTTCCCGTCAACGATAGATGTTCTGGAGGATTCAGACGCTCCATCTCCTGGTACCATGTGGTATACTTGAAGTATAGCAATAGAACACAACACGTAAACAAGCGTACCAACTAGAAATACAACACGACGTCTGCCTGCAGCAGGTATAAGTCTCACCCCCGGATGTATCCCAGTCAAACCATTTACCAAGCCCCGTATATTAACGTGGGACACCAAGATTAGTGCAAAGAAATTATCGTACAACACACGCTAAAAATTCACGCTAAAGTCAAGATCAATTACAAATTATTGCGTCTAGACAGCTGATGAATGATGATATTTGAGCAGCTGCCTAACCGCACACTATGTAAGAAAGTTATTTAGTTTCCATGATATTGCACAACAGCCGTAAGCAACGGATAATTGAACGCCGAATTCAGATAATTGAACACCGGATTCGGATAATTGAAAGAAAAATACTATAGAAGAGCAACTGAAAGTCTGTTTCCTGAGTCCCCGCGTTTGTTTGACAGAAACTATTGCTTCATAACACAACCATTGTTACGCGAATAGGTAAAGACAGAACACCATGGCTCGCCAAACACAATGCTAACCGAGCATTTACTAGTATTTATATATTTGTATATTTATATATTTATATATTTATATATTTATATATTTATATATTTCTATATTTATATATTTATATATTTATATATTTCTATATTTATATATTTCTATATTTATATATTTATATATTTATATATTTGTATATTTATATATTTATATATTTATATATTTATATATTTATATATTTATATATTTATATATTTATATATTTATATATTTGTATATTTATATACGTACGTCAGCACTTGTCATATGGGTTTATGTCAAAACAGAAAGACAAATCAACAAAACGACGATGCCAGATAAATGCAATTTTGACTCCGTATCATATGCGTTAAAAATTGAAGCAAGGGACCCCTTGCGAGGGGTCGACTCAATTGTAATTTGTTGGCTAGAAGAGTCAAACGACTCTCGATTTTGCTCCCTTACGCAACTAAAGAGCAAAGGAGACTGATTCGTGACAAACGGAATGGAAAGGAAAAGCTAAAAGAAGAGAAAAGTCTGTTTTTTGAGTTTCCGCGCGTTACTTTGACAGAAATTATTGTGACGCAACCATTATCACGTGACTACGTGAATATTGTTACGCGACTATCTTAGTAAACGAGTGAGACAATTGAAGCGTGAACGAAAAATTGAAGACGATTATAGTATTTTGCGTTCAATTATCCGATTCAGGCAATCAATTATCCGATTTGGGCGTTCAGTTATCCGATTCGGGCATTCAATTATCCGACTCAGGTATTAAATTATCCGATGTTCTGTCTTAGAAGTACTAAATTTATAGAAATAATTGTTTCAGACTGATACGTAAAGTCAAAACGGCTCATATTTCCTTCATGACGTCTTTCTATGATGCTCACTCACGTTTCAGCTGACCAATAAATGATTGATTCAAGAAAGGCGAGAAGGCGAAGTAGTGAAATTCGAGCTCTTGATTAGCTAAAAACCTGCTAAGACGCATGATGGACTGTTGCATGCTATCACGCAGGACGCGCGGTTTACAAAATATGCGAATTACACCACGATTGAAGGGATAAAACCGTTGTTGTAGGCGTCCTAGATATGTACATTTAGTTCGCTCACAACAGTTTAATTAGACCTCCGCGGAAACGTGGGACACCAAGATTAGTGCAAAGGAAATTATCGTACAACACAAGCTAAAAATTCACGCTAAAGTCAAGATTAATTACAAATTATTGCGTCTAGACAGCTGATGAATGATGATATTTGAGCAGCTGCCCAACCGCAGACTATGTAAGTTATTCAGTTTTCCATGATATTGCACAGCAGCCGTAAGAAACGGATAATTGAACGCCTGAATCGAATAATTGAACGCCCAATTCGGATAATTGAACGCCAAATACTATAGAAGAGCAACTGAAAGTCTGTTTCCTTAGTTCCCGCGTTTGTTTGACAGAAACTATTGCCACGTAACGCAACCATTGTTACACGAATTATCACTCAATAGGTAAAGATAGAACACCATCGCTCGCCAAACACAATGCTAATCGAGCATTTACTAGTATATTTATATATTTATATATTTATATATTTATATATTTATATATTTATATATTTATATATTTATTGGCGAGCGAAGCGAGCCTCTCTCTTGTCATGTCAATTGAGCTCGAGATATATTTTATTTATATGCGTACGTCAGCACTTGTCATATGGATTTACGGCAAAACGGAAAGGCGGATCGACAAAACGACGATGCCAGATGAATGCAATTTTGACTTCGTAACATATGCGCTAAAATTGAAGCAAGGGACCCTTTTCGAGGGGTCGACTCAATTGTAATTCATTAGCGAGAAGAGTGAAACGACTCTCGATTTTGCTCCCTTACGCGACTAAAGAGCATAGAAGACTGATTCGTGACAAACGGAATAAAAAGGAAAAGCTAAAAGAAGAGAAAAGTCTGTTTTTTGAGTTTCCGCGCGTTACTTTCACAGAAATTATTGCTACGCAACCATTATCACGTGACTACGCGACCATTGTTACGCGACTATCTCAGTAAACGAGTGGGACGATTGAAGCGTGAACGAAGAATTGAAGACAACTATAGTATTTTGCGTTCAATTATCCGATTCAGGCAATCAGTTATCCGAATTGGGCGTTCAGTTATCCGATTCGGGCATTCAATTGTCCGACTCAGGCAAGCAATTATCCGATGTTCTGTCCTAATTAGAAGTAACAAATATAGAAATAATTATTTTAGTTGCACATTTCTTTCATGACGTCTTTCTAGGATGCTCACACACGTTTCAGCTGAGCAATAAATGATTGATTCAAGAAAGGTGGGAAGGTGAAGTAGTGAAATTCGAGCTCTTGATTAGCTAAATACCCGCTGCGACGTATGATGGACTGTTGCATGGTATCACGCAAGACGCGCGGTTTACAAAGTATGCGGATTACACCACGATTGACGGAGCAAGGCGTTGTTGTAGGCTTCCTAGATATGTAGATTTAGTTCGCTCACAACAGCTTAGTTAGACCTCCGCGAAAACGTGGGACACCAAGATTAGTGCAAAGGAAATTATCCTACAACACACGCTCAAATTCACGCTAAAGTCAAGATTAATTACAAATTATTGCGTCTATACAGCTGATGAATGATGATATTTGAGCAGCTGCCCAACCGCAGACTATGTAAGTTATTTAGTTGCACAACAGCCGTAAGCAACGGATAATTGAACGCCTGAATCGGATAATTGAACGCAAAATACTATAGAAGAGCAACTGAAAGTCTGTTTTCTGAGTTCCCGCGTTTGTTTGACAGAAACTATGGCTAAGTAACGCAACCATTGTTACGCGAATTGGTAAAGACAGAACACCATCGCTCGCCAAACACAATGCTAACCGAGCATTTACTAGTATATTTATATATTTATTGGCGAGCGAAGCGAGCCTCTCTCTTGTCATGTCAATTGAGCTCGAGATATATTTATTGGCGAGCGAAGCGAGCCTCTCTCTTGTCATGTCAATTGAGCTCGAGATATATTTTATTTATATATTTATATATTTATATATTTATATATTTATATATTTATATGCGTACGTCAGCACTTGTCATATGGATTTACGGCAAAATAGAAAGACAAATCGACAAAACGACGATGCCAGATGAATGCAATTTTGACTCCGTAACATATGCGCTAAAAATTGAAGCAAGAGACCCCTTTCGAGGGGTCGACTCAATTGTAATTTGTTGGCGAGAAGAGTCAAACGACTCTCGATTTTGCTCCCCTACGCGACTAAAGAGCAAAGGAGACTGATTCGTGACAAACGAAATGAAAAAGAAAAGCTAAAAGAAGAGAAAAGTCTGTTTTTTGAGTTTCCGCGCGTTACTTTGATAGAAATTATTGCTACGCAACCATTGTCACGTGACTATGCGATCATTGTTACGTAACTATCTCAGCTAATAAACGAGTGAGACGATTGAAGTGTGAACGAAGAATTGAAGACAACTATAGTATTTTGCGTTCAAATATTCGAACTCGGCGTTTAGTTACCCGATTCAGGCAAGCAATTATCCGAATTGAGCGTTCAGTTATTCGATTTGGGCATTCAGTTATCCGGTGTTCTGTCCTGATTAGAAGTAAGAAATATAGAAATAATTATTTTAGTCACACATTTCTTTCATGACGTCTTTTGATGCTCACACACGTTTCAGCTGAACAATAAATGATTGATTCAAGAAAGGTGGAAAGGCAAAGTAGTGAAATTCGAGCTCTTGATTAGCTAAATACCCGCTGCGACGCATGATGGACTGTTGCATGCATGGTATCACGCAAGACGCGCGATTTACAAAGTATGCGGATTACACCACGATTGTCGGAGCAAGGCGTTGTTGTAGGCTTCCTAGATATGCAGATTTAGTTCGCTCACAGCAGCTCAGCTGGACCTTCCTGGAAACGTGAGACACCAAGATTAGTGCAAAGGAAATTATCGTACAACACACGCTAAAAATTCACGCTAAAGTCAAGATTAATTACAAATTATTGCGTCTATACAGCTGATGAATGATGATATTTGAGCAGCTGCCCAACCGCAGACTATGTAAGTTATGATATTGCACAACAGCCGTAAACAACGGATAATTGAACGCCGAGTTCAGATACTTGAACACCGGATTCGGATAATTGAAAGAAAAATACTATAGAAGAGCAACTGAAAGTCTGTTTCCTGAGTTCCCGCGTTTGTTTGACAGAAACTATTGCGTCATAACACAACCATTGTTACGCGAATAGGTAAAGACAGAACACCATGGCTCGCCAAACACAATGCTAACCGAGCATTTACTAGTATATTTATATCTTTATATATTTATATATTTATATACGTACGTCAGCACTTGTCATATAGATTTACGGCAAAACAGAAAGACAAATCGACAAAACGACGATGCCAGATGAATGCAATTTAGACTTCGTAACATATGCGCTAAAATTGAAGCAAGGGACCCTTTTCGAGGGGTCGACTTAATTGTAACTTCTTGACGAGAAGAGTAAAACGACTCTCGATTTTGCTCCCTTACGCGACTAAAGAGCAAATGAGACTGATACGTGACAAACGGGATGGAAAGGAAAAGCTAAAAGAAGAGAAAAGTCTGTTTTTTGAGTTTCCGCGCGTTACTTTGACAGAAATTATTGTGACGCAACCATTATCACGTGACTACGCGACCATTGTTACGCGACTAATCTTAGTAAACGAGTGAGACAATTGAAGCGTGAACGAAGAATTGAAGACAACTATAGTATTTTGAGTTCAATTAGCCGATTAACCGAATTGGGCGTTCAGTGATCCGATTCGGGCATTCAATTATCCGACTCAGGTATTCAATTATCCGATGTTCTGTCTTAGAAGTACTAAATTTATAGAAATAATTGTTTCAGTTTGATACGTAAAGTCAAAACCGCGCACATTTCTTTCATGACGTCTTTCTAGGATGCTCACTCACGTTTCAGCTGAATAATGAATGATTGATTCAAGAAAGGTGAGAAGGCGAAGTAGTGAAATTCGAGCTCTTGATTAGCTAGAAACCGGTTACCATGCATGATGGACTGTTGCATGGTATCACGCAGGACGCGCTGTTTACAAAGTATGCGGATTACACCACGATTAACCAAACAAGGCGTTGTTGTAGGCTTCCTAGATATGTAGATTTAGTTCGCTCTCAACAGCTTAGTTAGACCTCCGCGGAAACGTGGGACACCAAGATTTGTGCAAAGGAAATTATAGTACAACACACACTAAAAATTCACGCTAAAGTCAAGATTAATTACAAATTATTGCGTCTATACAGCTGATGAATGATGATATTTGAGCAGCTGCCCAACCGCAGACTATGTAAGTTATTCAGTTTCCAAGATATTGCACAACAGCCGTAAGCAACGGATAATTGAACGCCTGAATCGGATAATTGAACACCAAATACTATAGAAGAGCAACTGAAAGTCTGTTTTCTGAGTTCCCGCGTTTGTTTGACAGAAACTATTGCTACGTAACGCAACCATTGTTACACGAATAGGTAAAGACAGAACACCATCGCTCGCCAAACACAATGCTAACCGAGCATTTTATTTATATATTTATATATTTATATATTTATATGCGTACGTCAGCACTTGGCATATAGATTTACGGCAAAACGGAAAGACGGATCGACAAAACGACGATGCCAGATGAATGCAATTTTGACTCCGTAACATATGCGCTAAAAATTGAATAACGTGTCCCCTTTCGAGGGGTCGACTCAATTGTAATTTCGTGGCGATAAGAGTGAAACGACTCTCGATTTTGCTGCCTTACGCGACTAAAGAGCAAAGGAGACTGATGCGTGACAAACGCAATGGAAAGAAAAAAGGTAAAAGAAGGGAAAAGTCTGTTTTTTGAGTTTCCGCGCGTTACTTTGATAGAAATTATTGCTACGCAACCATTGTCACGTGACTATGCGATCATTGTTACGCGACTATCTCAGTAAACGAGTGAGACGATTGAAGCGCGAACGAAGAATTGAAGACAACTAGAGTATTTTGCGTTCAATTATCCGAACTCGGCGTTTAGTTACCGGATTCAGGCAAGCAATTATCCGAATTGGGCGTTCAGTTATCAGATTCAGGCATTCAATTATCTGACATTCAATTATCCGATGTTCTGTTTAATTAGAAGTACCAAATATAGAAATAATTATTTTAGTCGCACATTTCTTTCATGACGTCTTTCTATGATGCTCACTCACGTTTCAGCTGAACAATAAATGATTGATTCAAGAAAGGTGGGAAGGCGAAGTAGTGAAATTCGAGCTCTTGATTAGCTAAAAACCGGCTACAATGCATGATGGACTGTTGCATGGTATTATGCACGCAGGACGCGCAGTTTACAGAGTATGCGGATTACACCACGATTGACGGAGGAAAGGCGTTGTTGTAGGCTTCCTAGATATGTAGATTTAGTTCACTCTCAACAGCTCAGCTAGACCTCCGCGAAAACGTGGGACACCAAGATTAGTGCAAAGG
>CAXXBX010000191.1:160000-188765 GCA_964274945.1 Dehalococcoidia bacterium
ACACGCTGTTGTTTGTCCTCTAGAAACTCGACTGTTACAGACAAAGGACGAGTGAACGTTTCTGCAAAAAGTGGAATCAGCGTTGTTTAGTTAGTCAAATTTGAGATTGGCCTACACTTTGTAGACATATAGTAACTGCCTAGCTTACCGTCAAGATTCTCAACCACCGCACAGTCAACATTGAAACCCTCCAGAGCACACGAACGCTTCTTCTGTCTTTTCGCCATAGTCTGAATTCGAAGGAGACTATTAGTAATAATTATTAGCTAAGGGCACATTATCTAGAGGCAACAGAATTCTAATAAATTAAGCAGATATTATCTAGACGTTGGTCTCTAACTATTTGAACAGTTTCAATTTAGTAATTGAATTAATTAATTAATCGTCTTGGAGTCTGTAGCTATAGCGCTTAGTATCTTTGTTTATATCTAATAACCCTCAGCACTGTAAATTTGAACTGCCTTTTGAATAGTAGAACTTTGGCAAAAGACCGACAAAATCCTTGTTTCTATATTTATAAAGCAAATTAAATACTCTCAAGTGCCTAGACTTATGCATGCACTTTTTATTTGCCTTATAGCTATACTAAAAATCATTTAGTCCGATTTTGATTGGTTTGGCCTAACGCGCGCTAAAACGCGTAGTCAATCATGCATTTGAATTCGTGTCCGACGACGAAACACAGCTGAGAAGGTAGGACAAATAGCCACGCGTATGCGGGCTCGTCATCAACCGTTTACCGACTGAGTTGTGTTCTCTCTCACTGCAGGAAGCTAAAAAACCAGGGAAGCAGCGCAGAGCGCAAAAGACCGGAAGAAGGCGCGCATGGATGAACTAGAGAAAGAAATGAAAGAACTACAACAGCAGGTTCGAATGCTACAACTCAGTCAGTGCGTGAAGAACCGACTGATTCGAGAATCTATTTTTAGAACCAAGCATGATGAGGCTGTAGAAGTATGATGACGGTTCATGTGTCAGTGAAGACATCAAGGCACTTTCAAGCTGTTTGTTAGGAGTTCGGCAAAAGCGGTGCAAGGGAGTCTCTTCTTCAGCGTTTGAGCTGTAGCGTTGAGTGAAACAGCTGGCTTGCTAACTTGATGAGAAAGGGAGGTAATGTTCCGTCGATAAGCAAGGCACAAGTCATTTCTGAGGTCAGACTGTTGTACGTGGGCAATTAGGATGTTGTCAGGTAATTGCACGTGGTCTCTGCATAGTTGCTCTTCTATAGAGCGTTTTCACGTGACGTCACAATGCCGGAAGTCGCCATTTTGGTGTTCAACTACGCATGTTGAGATCGAACTGGTGCCGTTTTCTGCCCGTTGTTGTAGTACTATCGGCATTGAGTATAGTTGTTGGATGTTTCAGCAGATCGGGGCGCGATAAAGACGTGTCTTTCTTTCGAATACCTGTCGTTGTAGGAGGAACAAGCAGCCCTAGAAGAAACGGCCAAATGGCAGCGATTTCGCGAGAAGACCTAAAAGAAACGAAGCTGGTAAATGGACGAACCTTTGTAGGCCCTTTAGTTCTGGCAGACCAGCTGATCTGTTTGATGAACTGATCCAGACTGCTACCAACGCAGAATCAAAGAGACGCGCCATTACAGACGCGCAAGAGAGGTTTGTTGTAGCAATCGCATTGTCAATCTTCTTCTTTTGGCTTTTGACAGATGACATATCTAATTCTTTCACTGGTCTGTAAGGTTTGTTCTGAATAAATTGGAATGGCGTCTCTCTTGTGTGCAAATTTTAGTATATACTTCAAAGAAAATATAAATACAGCAACATGTGTTCAAACTTCTCCAAGTCCAGCCATGCAGCTGCAATGCACAACACCTCCTGTCTTAATTTTCTCAAATCAACCATGAAGTGAGGTGTTTATTGCATTCTTGAGAATGAGGAACTTGTAAAATTTCAGACTGCAGGGTGTCTTACAATATTCTACACTTAGAGGGCTTACTCTACTATAGCACAATGCTATAGAACTCTCACATCAGATTGCAACATACATGATCGTATTCTCTTTCACAATCCTCTCAGCTAGAGCTGACGATTGTCTGACAGGTATATACTGTAGGTGAAATATACACTCTAACAAAAAAATCTTTACTATAAACTACCGCATAACTACTACTGAGGTTTCCACAACAATCCTAACTCCCACAACATGCGCACGGACATCTTTCACTCCGCCAATTCTAGACTGGTTGTAAACTTCCAAAGATTTGCATTTGCGGACTCCAAACTGCTTGCCTGTTATGAAGCTCGTCTGAAGGAGTAAATAGGAGACGATGTCTGAACTGTAGACAGGAGGAAACGTGGTGTTCTGTAGCAATGGTCTCTCCTACTGCAGTGGATCAAACCTTCCAATCAGTTCCAGCTTGGCTAAATAGCGAGGTTTCGCATCAGATAGCAGATTGTCGGAGTACTTTGATAGTTTCCTGCTGTCAGGAAGTGTAGTAGAGGTGAGGGAGGTCAAAATTTGCCTAGACCGACACCCATGCAAGTATCACATGGACACCAAAATGGCCGACACTAACGTGCTTTAGAAAAATGTGACGTCAATGAAAACGCTCTATAGTATTTGGTGTTCAATTATCCGAATTGGGCGTTCAATTATCCGATTCAGGCGTTCAATTATCCGTTGTTTACGGCTGTTGTGCAATATCATGGTAAACTGAATAACTTACATAGTCTGCGGTTGGGCAGCTGCTCAAATATCATCATTCATCAGCTGTCTAGACGCAATAATTTGTAATTAATCTTGACTTTAGCGTCAATTTTTAGCGTGTGTTGTACTATAATTTCCTTTGCACTGATCTTGGTGTTCCACGTTTTCGTGGAGGTCTAACTAAGCTGTTGTGAGCGAACTAAATCTACATATCTAGGAAGCCTACAACAACGCCTTGATCCGTCAATCGTGGTGTAATCCGCATACTTTGTAAACCGTGCGTCCTGCTTGATACCATGCAACAGTCCATCATGCGTCGTAGCGGTTTTTTAGCTAATCAAGAGCTAGAATTTCACTACTTCGCCTTCTCACCTTTCTTGAATCAATTATTTATTGTTCAGCTGAAACGTGAGTGAGCATCATAGAAAGACGTCATGAAAGAAATGTGCGCGGATTTGACTTTACGTATCAGACTGAAACAATTATTTCTATAAATTTAGTACTTCTAATTAAGACAGAACATCGGATAATTGAATACCTGAGTCGGATAACTGAACGCCCAATTCGGATAACTGATTGCCTGAATCGGATAATTGAACGCAAAATACTTTAATCGGCTTCAATTTTTCGTTCACGCTTCAATTGTCTCACTCATTTACTAAGATAGTCGCGTAACAATGGTCGCGTAGTCACGTGATAATGGTTGCGTCACAATAATTTCTATCAAAGTAACGCGCGGAAACTCAAAAAACAGACTTCTCTCTTCTTTTAGCTTTTCCTTTCCATCCCGTTTGTCACGTATCAGTCTCCTTTGCTCTTTAGTCGCGTAAGGGAGCAAAATCGAGAGTCGTTTTACTCTTCTCTCCAAAAAATTACAATTGAGTCGACTCCTCGAAAAGGGTCCCTTGCTTCAATTTTAGCGCATATGTTACGGAGTCAAAATTGATTGCATTCATCTGGCATCGTCGTTTTGTCGATCCGCCTTTCCGTTTTGCCGTAAATCCATATGACAAGTGCTGACGTACGCATATATATAAATATATAAATATATAAATATATAAATATATAAATATATAAATATATAAATATATAAATATATAAATATATAAATATACTAGTAAATGCTCGGTTAGCATTGTGTTTGGCGAGCGATGGTGTTCTGTCTGTACCAATTCGCGTAGCAATGGTTGCGTTACTTAGCAATAGTTTTTGTCAAACAAACCCGGGAACTCAGGAAACAGACTTTCAGTTGCTCTTCTAAAGTATTTTGCGTTCAATCAACCGATTCAGGCGTTCAATTATCCGTTGCTTACGGCTGTTGTGCAACTAAATAACTTACATAGTCTGCGGTTGGGCAGCTGCTCAAATATCATCATTTATCAGCTGTCTAGTCGCAATAATTTTGTAATTAATCTTGACTTTAGTGTAAATATTTAGTAAGTGTTGTAGGATAATTTCTTTTGCACTAATCTTGGTGTCCCACGTTTCCGCGGAGGTCTAACTAAGCTGTTGTGAGTGAACTAAATTACATATCTAGGAAGCCTACAACAACGCCTTGCTCCGTCAATCGTGGTGTAATCCGCATACTTTGTAAACAGCGCGTCCTGCATGATACCATGCAACAGTCCATCATGCGTTGTAGCAGGTTCCTAGCTAATCAAGAGCTCGAATTTTACTGGTTCGTCTTCTCACCTTTCTTGAATCAATCATTTATTGTTCAGCTGAAACGTGAGTGAGCATCATAGAAAGACGTCATGAAAGAAATGTGCGCGGTTTTGACTTTACGTATCAGACTGAAACAATTATTTTTATAAATTTAGTACTTCTAAGACAGAACATCAGATAATTGAATACCTGAGTCGGATAATTGAATGCCCGAATGGGATAACTGAACGCCCAATTCGGATAACTGATTGCCCGAATCGGATAATTGAACGCAAAATACTCTAGTTGTCTTCAATTTTTCGTTCACGCTACAATTGTTTCACTCGTTTATTAGCTGAGATAGGCGCGTAACAATGGTCGCGTAGTCACGTGATAATGGTTGCGTCACAATAATTTCTGTCAAAGTAACGCGCGGAAACTCAAAAAACAGACTTTTCCCTTCTTTTAGCTTTTTTCTTTCCATTCCGTTTGTCACGCATCAGTCTCCTTTGCTCTTTAGTCACGTAAGGGAGCAAAATCGAGAGTCGTTTCACTCTTATCGTCACGAAATTACAATTGAGTCGACCCCTCGAAAGGGGACACGTTATTCAATTTTTAGCGCATATGTTACGGAGTCAAAATTGCATTCATCTGGCATCGTCGTTTTGTCGATCCGTCTTTCCGTTTTGCCATAAATTCATATGACAAGTGCTGACGTACGCATATATATAAATATATAAATATATAAATATATAAATAAAATATATCTCGAGCTCAATTGACATGACAAGAGAGAGGCTCGCTTCGCTCGCCAATAAATAAAATATATCTCGAGCTCAATTGACATGACAAGAGAGAGGCTCGCTTCGCTCGCCAATAAATAGATAAATATATAAATATATAAATATATAAATACTAGTAAATGCTCGGTTAGCATTGTGTTTGGCGAGCCATATACAAGTTGCGCCTTTAGTCTACAGTGGCGAATTCCCAGGAGGCAAATAGATATTTGAAAGCATTTTTATGCAGGGGCTTAGCTTGAACTATAGAAATGGGGGACTAAACTTGACGATGCTACGAAAAATGACCATTTTTATAAACATACCCACTTTTATTGGCTTCTAATTGACAGTAGAATAACTGACAGATCTACTGCAAAATGGTTGAGGTAGATACTACATACATTTGCAACTTTGTCCTCACACGTATCTAAAGTCTACATTGTTCATGATCACGCCCACAAATGATGTGAGGCTATAGCCCATGACAGTCTACGTCTATGTTTCCTGTTCCAAACATGCTAAAACATAGGACTCCGAGGCATCGATTGTCCAAAATAGGGAATCCCTTCCAGCAATAGATAAATCTATTCTGTACTGATAACTGTAGATGCTGGTAGCTTTTAATTAGGAGCAATAGACTGCCAGTAGGTACATTGTCTTAGCAAACATGTTCTTGCATGATCTGAAATTATATGATAGGAGATGTCTGTCCAGAAGTTTATACCCAGAAATTGTTTACTTGGACAACTTCATAAAACAGTGTACTCTAGTAAACTTATTATAGTTAAAATATGTAATTTTTAAACAAACTAATTATCTGCAGTGTATTCTGTTTGGTCACTCATGCAATTTGTATGCAAAATCACAGTTCAAAGAGAAAAAATATGCAACACCTTATAATATCTGCGGTATATTTGGTCATCTATTCAGTACTACCCAGACTACAACACGCTACCGGTTTTGTCGTTTTGAAATTCGAAAAATAGCAGAGTCTGTGACATCATTTAATTAAACAAATATATAGACATAGCATTTCCGGTTGCGCACAAGATCCTAGGTACGGGCCTCACCAATGATCACGTGATCATTTTCGCTCGTTCAGGATTTGCTATCGACTCGCGTTTTTTCAGGTTTGTGACTCTCAAGAAAATGGCTGAAGGAATAGATCCTTCTTGGGAAAAGCTATTGAAGCCCTTCAAGTTGCGAGTGGCGAAGCAGCTCTGTCCTCGTCGACATCACTTGGTCACCCTTCTTTCCAGCAAAGGTCTTCTTACTGAAGACGAAGAGGAGCAGTTCAACAAGTCTACTAAATCAGAAACTGACTTGGCGCTCGATGTTCTTGCTGTATTATGCAAACAAATCTCTGGATCGTTTGACCGCTTTTGCGACGTACTCCTAGACACGAAAGACAAAGCTTTATGTGATGTGGAGAAGCTTCTTCGTCCACATTGTTTAGAAAGAACTAAAGGTAAGCAGTAACCTAGATCACCAGAGTTATTTAAACAATGAGCGCTTTCATACAGCAGGGATAGCTCTGGTTATATCCTTTGGGTAGACTCTATGGTTTCATAGTGCTGAACGACTTGATTCTTCCGTTTCAATTAGCAGGACATTATTAAGATGGTATTTCTCTTGTCAAATAATGCTAAAGCTGAGTAGTATTCAGGCAGACGTACATCAAGTCAAAGTTTTGGGCAATAGAGTGTTAGTTGTTTGAGGAATATGTCCATGGTGGATGGCAGGTTGTGATCAAGCAGAATTCCGCATCAGTAGCCATATAGGTCTTAAAATAGAAAGGTGGACTCTGAATTAGATAAAGAAATGCATATTGACAATGTACTGACTAACTCTATTTTTGAAACATGGCAGGATTAAATACAAATTGACTCTTATTGATACATGTGCTTGCTTTAGTTACTTTTTGGACAGTTAGCAATGTGTAAATGTTGGACTATGACTTCATGTGATTGTCCATATCTAGAGTCTGATATAGACGACAAGCTGTTTGCGTGAGTGCGTGCTTGCGTTTCCGTGTGTGTTTGTGTACAATATGCAGTGAATACTGTAAATATACAAGAATAGACAGCAATTCATGTACTTCTTTTATGTTAAATGTAGATAAATTTTTGTTTTAATAAGTTGCTTGCATTTTTTGTCTATTTTTGTTGTTTTTATCAACTTGCTTACCTGGTTCAAAGGGATAACGAAGAAGAGGTATACTGCATGCACTACCTCGTATGGCCATGGGGAGTGGTATAGGGAACTTTCATCAATTCTTGTAGCTTTCAGCTTAGCTATCATGTCCGGTTTTGTTGCAGCAGTAGCTGCTTTGCTACCAAGGAAGCAATAAAAGAGTGTTTATTTTAAGAGTGTAAATTTTTATATTATATTACTATCTATTTTATTTTATTTATTATTTTATATTATATTACTATCTATTTTATTTTATTTATTATTTTTATATTATATTACTATCTATTATATTTATGTATTATTTTATATTATATTACTATCTATTTTATTTATTTATTATTTTTATATTATATTACTATCTATTTTATTTTATTTATTATTTTTGTATTTATTATTAGTTTACTATTAAAATCTTTAAAATTTTAATTGCTCTTTTGCTTGCACTTTAGATTCGAAAGTTTCTGATGATGCACTTGAGTTTGTATTGTAAGTTAAGCTACTTCACAATACACACACACACACACACACACACACACACACACACACACACACACACACACACACACACACACACACGCACGCACGCACACACGCTCGTAGCTCTGAAGCGACGGTGTAAACAAGCTTCATTTACTAGTTTGTAACTATCTATCTATGTTTGTTTGTAAGCGTGTGTCACGCTCGGGGAGTTTGTCCAGCCAATCAGCAATCGTTTTGGGACGCAAACGTAGGTGACGTAACAATAGCATATCGGCGTGAATCACTCTCAGGAATTTGTTAAGCCAATCAGCAGTCTTTTGAGACACCAACAATGGGTGACGTAACAAGATAATTCGACCGGCAACAAAACGGTCACCATGTTACTACCCTTGAATACCGTCTTGGGATGTCATCGCGATATCGACACGGTGATGTTGGGAGTGAAACACGCCTACGACGATAGAAAGAAATTCATCCGCAAATTACCTCCATAGTTCTGCCAATGTCGCCGACGGTAAATTTAAGATCATTTGGGCGTTTGGATGCCCAAGGTTCGACCAGCATTGCGCGTGCAAGCGGAATTGGAAGCTTTGCTCGTATCAGGTGCGCGACGTAGTCTCTACTTTGAACAGACGAGAGTCTATAGAAGTCAGTTCGGAGCCGCCGAATTGAGTCCTACATGGAGAGTCACAAGCGTTCCCAGCGAGCAACTTCCTCGACACGTTTTTGTAGCATTCGCAGCTCCCGAACGGGATGGGAAACAGGATAAGAACAATCAAGGCTAGTCTTTGACCATCGTAAACTGACAAGGTTTTGAGTGTACGAGTCGATCAAAAGCAGACAGCACCCGGAAAGAGACCGAGGCGGACTTCA
This sequence comes from Dehalococcoidia bacterium, assembly GCA_964274945.1. GTDB lineage: Bacteria > Chloroflexota > Dehalococcoidia > Lucifugimonadales > Lucifugimonadaceae > CAXXBX01. The sequence goes on from CAXXBX010000191.1 coordinate 168,640, forward strand.
CCACCGCCACAAGAAATTGCTCCAGAGCGTACATATGCTATTCCAAGAAGCGCTCCATAACTTAAATTAAGATGGCTGTTGCTAAGAGACTATGATAAGTTAATGGACGATGTGAGAAATGTAGTTTTGAAGGACTTTCAAGGTGAATCAGAGTTTGTAAAGTCAGCGCCCTTATTAATTGAAGAATGGAAGCAGTTGAAGAAGGAAGACGCAACTGTAAGGGCATTAGTTGATATCTGCTGCGGCGAATCAACGTGTGGTGATCCGCGGCACACATACACTCATATTTTGTAGTGGCTCGGATTGCGCTTTCTGTGGTAAGCGTATTGCCGCTTTGGTAGCTGGTAATTGCGTCGATCGACTCTGCAGTAAAATCGAATGTTGAACGGCATTTTAAGTGAATGTAAGTTTGTGTAATGACTGTAGGAGCAAATTCCAACTGACTGGGCCTAGTCTGCGCTAATAAAGCGTAAATACTTATACGTTCGTTTTACTGAAGAATCTCGACTGTTGGAAAGTTTGTTGTTTATCCCGTGTTTCATCATTGGCAATTGTCGGCTTTCGGAAAAGATGGGATGTTTGCATGGTCATTGAAAATATATTATTATTATGTACAACTAAACCGGATGTAGACTCTAATTACTAAGTGGTTGCTGTGCTCTTTCTGAAGAATGGTTATGCCATATAGCTAAACTTGCCGGATCGGGTTACTCGCTTGCGTATTGGCGCGTGTTCTGTAAACGCGCACGCGCATATTCAATACAGCATACATACATATATTGATACAAGTCATTTGACTTCACTCGAATAAGTTAATTCCTTATGTGTCATGCTCAATCAGATCAGTTTGGTAGTCCATAGTGGCTACTGTAAACACTCCCTCAAAAGTGCTTTTAACTGTCATGTAGATCTATGTTGACAGGAGACATGACATAGCCTTGTTGATCTATCTTGATCAACAACCCACTGGGGGTTTAATTGTTGCAGATTCTAAATGTCCTCAATTTAATCAATGTGTATGCTGCTTTTCTTATGGAATACCTCATGGATTGTGCCCAGAACTTCCAAAACCGTTGTAGTTTCCTGCAATGCCACTGGTGACTTTAAGTTAACCTTTTTAATTTTATAGTCGCTATGTTTTTAGGTGATATATTAATTAATATTGTTGTTAGCGAATGGCTGTTATAGGTTTAATAGTTAAGTTATCGTTTCATGAAAGATTGCCTATTTAGAAACACAGGTCTTACAGTAGGTAGACATCAAATTTTGGTCATTACTACGAAAACGGTTACATTTTATTTATTGTGTGTGTGTGTGTGTGTGTGTGTGTGTGTGTGTGTGCGTGCGTGCGTGCGTGCGTGGTGTGCACGCGCACATTCATGCTGGGTACTGTTCATAAACTTGTTGACTATCAGGTGTATCTTCTGATCAGGCCGGATCATCTGGCGTCAATTCGACGGCAGTAGTGACAGATACCACAGACGGCAATAGTAAAGTAACGGTCTATACTTTGTGAATAGTGTGAATTGTTATTATTATACTTAAATATCCTTTTTTGTGATTTCTAGCCTCTTAGTCCCTTTCTAGCTTCTCAAGGCTGGAAGTACGATGTGTTTTTATGTCATGCAGGCCAAGACAAAGAAGGCTTTGCCCGTCCATTAAACAATAAGCTCGAGGAGTATGGAATTGTTTCGTTTTTGGATGCTGTTGCTTTGAAAGTGGGACGCGAGGCACAGAAAGAGATTGCTGCAGCCATAATACGGTCTCCTCTATTTGTCGTTATCCTCAGTCATGAGTTCAAGGGAAAACCCTATCCAGAAGCAGAAGTTAACGCAGCATTTGAATTCGGCTCACGTTACAAGAAAATCATACCAGTATTTTACAAGATTACAGCCGACGATTGCAACAGCTCTACCGTCACAATCCTAGACAAGTTGGCTCAAATTGTTGGCATTGAGAAGAAAACGGATGAAAATGATGATATTTTCGTGACTCGCGTTGCGAGCACAATACGAGAATGTGTTACAGCCCAGCTTGATAAGGGTAATTATTTCATAAGCTGACATGCAGCTGTCTGTTCTACAGTATATATGTTTTTAAAATGTATTTAGGTGAGATAGAAGAACTACCGGAAATTTCATCTGTTCGTGACGTCGTACAGGAAATCTTAAAAAAAGTTTTCGGAAGTACGTAGGATAAAGAAGATCTTCGACGAACTTTACGGAAGGACGTAGGACAACAAACAGATTTTGTTTGGTATATGGGCAAACTGCATGTCTTTTCTTTTTTTTAAACTAGCACAAACAATATGATACTAGGTTACATGGATGAATTTGATGTGCTGCTTGTTATAGCAACGTTTATTCGATTCAGAACATTTATAGCCCGCAGTTCACAGTACGACGCTAGCACTGCGAGCGTCCTGGACGCTGACGATGAGCGAGCGTCAGCGTCACACTGTGAACGTCCGTCGCGCTAGGCGAGCGTCCACGACGCTGGAATAGAGAAACGTTCTAATTCCGAGCGTCCTAGCCGGATGTGACTCATTGTCGATGACATCGCGTGCTTATTTTCAACCAATCGAAAGTCAGTCAGAGCAACTGGGCGTTCCGGGATAGTCTATTCGTATGCATGGCATCGATTATGGATTCGTCGATAAAATTTTTCATTGAGCTTGTGCGTGCATGGGTTTCCATGCATTTGGCAAATTCAGTCAAAGGACTACAAGGACCTGTTCATCTTTTTACTAGGATTCTTTCGTTCGAATGGGACTGGAAAGAATCTTTCGTCCCAATGGGATTTTCATGTTTTTCGTCTTCGGTTGAGACGTTGAACTTTCTGAATGCAATACATACACATTTCGCTCTCTTTAACACAGTCTGCAAAGTCTAGTCGTTTTCAGAAACGACGTAGAACGCCTATGAACCCAAGACAAATTTGTCTTGGTAAAATTTTGATGTTAGGCGTTATCTACTAAACCTAAAAATTGTCTTCGTTGTTATGGAAACTACCTAAAATGCTTTTGAGAGTCAGGAAAGCAAATCAAAGTTTGACGACCCTGTCAACCAGACCGCACTCGCGCCTTCTGACGACTCATTCGCTGTTTCATGTTCACGTCTTACGTCTGCCGATGCTGAAAATGCAATGGCACTACTTTTCACAATAGAAGCTACTCATTCAGTACTTTGAAACAGCTCTGGATCGGTCGGAAATGTCGAAATCCCATACAGACGAATTCGTTGGAACGGGATTTTGCTATCTAGCGTGACCTTTTGCGCGCAAAACACGACAAAACGTTAGACACTAAACGTATAAAATCACGAAATTGCTGTCACGATGGTCATTGAAAGTTGTGGACGTCAGGAAAAATCAAAGCGAGTTTTTCCTGTCCTTGTCGAACAGACCGTACTCGCGCCCTATGTCGACCATTCAGTATCAGGGAGACTGAGTGCTCAGCGGTATACTAAGTACGAAGAATAAAGACACACTTAACCTACATAGCTAAAGAATGAATGAAACAAGTATAAAAACACTTTGAGAAAATGATCGGTTTCTAGGGATGAGCGTGTACTTTTAATTAGTTAACTTATAGATTGTTTATTGCTCATTTCTTACGTCACAATCTTTTTACGCTTTCGTCACTTGCAGCAGTTGTGTGTATCTCGACTTTTATTGGCGAGCGAAGCGAGCCTCTCTCTTGTCATGTCAATTGAGCTCAAGATATATTATATTTATATATTTATATATCTATATATTTACTAGCATACATGACCCGTCCTTCGTATGGGCAAGATACTGTAGTGTAAAGATAGGTCTGTGGACACGTCACGTGCAATCTTTGTTGCGAAGTCCCGGATGTGCTGAATAAATTCTGATGTTGTTCTTCGCGCTTGTTTCGATAGAAATCGACACACTCCCGGTGTAGCGCATGCTGCAGAAAAAAACGTGTAGGTTGGATTTGGTGCAAATGCAATCAGAATTTGGAGAGAAATGAAAGCGCTAGAAGAGTAAGTTTCGTCAGCAAGAGATATTGGATTGCTCGAAGCTTTGCGAAGGACGACGGTGCATACAGTCTACACAGGACTGGTGTGGACGTGTGTTCAATCGAACTGGAATATGTAGCGTTTGCTTCGTCGAGAAATTTTACGCGGGGTCGACCCCTCGAGAGGGGACCCGGTGCATAAATTTTTTAATTTTGTTACGTAAACTTTCCTCTGTGCGTTCCGAGTGTGCCTGCTGATTTCGGTTGCAAACGGACAAAAGACGTGGCCGCCAAACGCGAACACACACACGCACACACACACACACACACACACACACACACACACACACACACACACACACACACATAGACACACACACACAGACAATTTGAGCTTTATATGTAAGATATATTTATATATTTATATGCGTGCGTCAGCACTTGTCATATGGATTTACGGCAAAACAGAAAGACGGATCAACAAAACGACGATGCCAGATGAATGAAATTTTGACTCCGTAACATATGCGCTAGAGAAGACTTTGGGTATGCATGGGAAAATGTAATGATTATGTGATTTGATGTAGTAGATACAGCCTGTTGCATAATTACTGAAACTATTCTTGAAGAATAATTTTTTGCCAACCTAGAATTTAGCGCTATGTCAACCTATAGAATGGTTTGAAGTACTGTACTGTGGTGAAAGTTACAGCTCCTTTCCAAGTCTGTTTGGTTTGGGTTTGTTACAGTATATATATATATATATATATATATATATATATATATATATATATATATATATATACATACATACATACATATATATATATATATATATATATATATATATATATATATATATATATATATATATACTGTAAGAAGTCTGTTTGGTTTGGGTTTGCTGCTGTCATGACAAACTTTTTCTGCTTTCTAGGAGCTGTAGCCAATTAATGCATGGCACACAACGAATTTCTTGCAAAAATTAGCGGATACTGAGCAAACTATATACGTGCATGTGTTTTTGTCTACTTGAAGCATACAGAGGAATTGCATGGGAGTTGGGTGTGAGGAAACTTGTGATGGTAAGTAAATTGGCAGTGCTTTATATCTTAATAAAAGCCACGTGGTAAAAGTTACAGCAAAAGTACACGTAGTAGAGTACTGCCAACATAGATCCAACATGTTCAGTTGATTTGGAAGTGTAATATATATATATATAGAAGATGCAGGTGTATGTTTTTATATGAGATGCATGAAAAACTTGAGAAATGTTTACCTTTGTAGCTATCTCAGATTATCTCAAAGTAGATGGTGTTATTTCTCTCTTTAATTAAGGTCATTTTTGATGTACTCTACATCCATTTTTATAGGATGAACCCACAGGAATTTGTAGATTTTGGTGCTACCCTAAGATACACATCAAGATGGCACAACACGTATTACATTACTAAGGTTGCTTGTTTTTAAGTAGTAAGTTTGTGAATGTATTAACTGACAGACTCTTTCTCTTTTTTTTGCCTCTTTGTTTTCCCTCTTAAATTTCCCTTTATCCTTTCCCCATATTCTTTCCTGCTTCCCCCCTTTCTCTTTTACCTCGTTCTCTCTCTGTTTTGCTTTTTCTTCTAACAACTGATGAGCTATTCTATATATCAATAACTCGTATGCCATATGTCGTTATGCCCCTCCGTGATGGGCAAGTGGGGTCTTTGCCCCATCTGGGCGCCCACCAACCCAGCAAGTGAGCCCAGCAGGGTACATATTTCTGTTTAGTTCACTCAGCGATCAATGACTAGCTACTTTGATCAGGTACTTTGCCTACATTACGGTGACCTTGAATAAGCGCGCTCAGTGATATCAATAACCACAAGGAAAGCGCTGAATATCATTGTGAACAGAATGTTAGAAAGACTACAGAAACTCCCCAACGACTGAATTGAGTCATAGCGTCATGGACAAAGCTAGAGAAACATGAGAAGGAAAGGTAGACAAGTTTCGTAACTGTCATCACTGGAGTTTGAACCCCCAAACCTTGGAGTGGTAGCCATTGTCACTAACCACAAAGCTATGGCGGTGACTTTAGTATTAAACCATATGCGTAATTGAGATTATAGTACTAGTGGTTTAGTGTTAGCAGCAATGGTTTGGAGGTTCAAATTATGAAACTTGTCTGTCTTTCTGTCTCATGTTTCTCTAGCTTTATCCATGAGGCTATGACTAATTTCAGTCGTTGGGTAGTTTCTGTGTTCAGGCGAACAGTTTGTTGACGATGACGTTCAGCGCTTTCCTGGTGGTCATTTATATCCACTATGCTTGCTGGTCACGAGTTTGTGGTCACTGTAATGCCTTCAATCTATATTGAATTGGCTAGTTATTGATCATCGTGTGGACTACACAGAAACATGTACTCTGCTGCGCTCACCTGCCGGGTTGGTTACCGCCCAGATGGGGTTAAAGACCCCATTTGCCCAATATGAAGGGGCTTAGCAACATAGATAAGCTCTCGACACACGCAGAGTAGACTGTAGTATAAGCATTATTGACTTTGTCAGAACCAATTGTAATCATTGTTTCAACTCTGGGTCAAAACCTTTCACAATAATTGCATCTTGTATTACAATCATTTCTGCAACTTATTTTGGAGCTTTTCAATTTGTAGACGGTACTGTGAGACAGTTTGTACAGCTATAAGCATTGTAGTGGAAGCCAATATTTGTATAGGAATAATCAGCTATTGGGAATATTCAGTGATTGCAACTGTAAACATACATTGTCACAGTGTCATTGCTTTTTTTGAATATCTTAGTGATAATTTCTCAATGCTAATCTGATGTGTTGATTTTGTACTTTGTAGAAATCTTGTATTGACCACGATGATGAAGAGTTCAAGTGCTCATTGGACACTACAATCAAATCTGAAGATTACTGTAATTTGATCAATGTATGCTAGGTTTGTTTACCGTGATTTTAACTGTACAATGTTTCTAGCTGCTCCAGATGGTCATATGTTTGTTGGCAACCAATGCTACAGCGTTAAGGCTAGCAGGCTCGCTGTGAGGCGAGTGGAAATGACTGCTTTGTCGCCGCAGCCAGCTTGTTTTAGGCCTCATGGACGTTTTGCCATCATTCCGTTTTGCCGGAAGTCCTTGCTACTTCAACTGTAAATGGCATCAAGGATGGCTCAAAGCATGCCCTTGATCCCAACCTTGTTGGAGCTATAAGGAGTGAGCAATTAACACTGGAATTTATGGATGCATAGAAAGACATTATTAATGATTGAAATTATTTTTAAAAAGATTAACATAATAAGTAGACGTTTGCATGCATGTGCAGTTTTATAGTTAGTTCAATCAACTTTATTTGTATCTGTATTAGGTCACTGTCCTCAACTATTTTGGGTGGGCAGCAGTAAAACCTGAAAGACTGTATACACACGGTAAATAAAGCCATGACTGATAAATGTATTGTCCTAGCTAAGAAGATGAAAAATAGGTAGTTGCATGTTTAGTTCGGTTGTGTTTTAATATATTGAGAACTTTCACTGCGATTACACTGTGAGTCGAAGCGGACGTGTGATGAGTTCCAGCGAGTATACAATGAGCAGCTAGAGGTGAATCATCGCGTTGACGCGACGTGCAAGTCAGCGAAATCTCAAGGAAGCGCCACGTGTTATCGTCAAAATACCGTAGTAACTCACAGCGACTCGCTACCTTCTCGCTACTCTAGCGCTTCGAAGGTATCGCTAAACTCACAAGAATCTCCCAGCGTGCTCGCGGCGAGACTTTCTCCTGGGGTCAATTGTGTGATTTGATTACAGGTTGATATTAATGATACGAGTACGCGACACACAGCGAGCACCGACTTTGCGCTGTTTCTTTGCGAAGTTGCGACTCAGACTGGTGAGATTTACTGGAAACTAGCTATAGGTCAGTGTTTTGATACCGAAGACTGTTGAAGTAGTACCAGAACTGTGCCGCATTTTACTGGATTTAGCGTAGATTGTAGAGTGACCTAGGCTAGAGTATCTTGTTGATATTGAGTTGCTAGCTCTTGTAGAACGTACTGTAGATATTCATAGTACGTTGAGTGTCTTAGTGGCGCAGTCTGTATATGTAGGTGGGGCCAGTCGCGACCTCGTGAGTACTGAGCGCATCCCTAGGAGATCATATTAACTACGCTAGGCAATTAGTTACTGCGATCAAGCCAACTGCTGCTTTTGTGCTGAAAGCGCCGAGTAGAACAAAACACGTCCAAAAGGATGGAGATCGCTCATTCTTCTCGTAATGTTACCGTTTAGCCACGCATGAAGGACCTAGTTTTGTGGCTTGGCTATTTCACTTCACATAGTAATCTACCTGTGGTTTTTATAGTCTTGCGGCTGCGAACGAGCAGCTTGAGGAGAACACGCGCTATGTTAATTAACGTGGTTTGTGGGTCAGAGTGGCAACGGTGGGTAGTGCTTAATTTCCATAATGCTAATGTGCATCGTGTTACGGTATTGTTTACCTTTGTTGCACTAATTGTGTGATTTGATTTTTAATTTCAAACCAGCAGTTGGACAGCTGTTTCACAATATTTGTATTACACCTCTTGTGCATGGTTTTTCTTGCAATGCATGGCATGATATATACGTATATACAGTACTGTATACAAAGCAATCTAGTTTTATAGCTATACACAAATATACAGGTTTTAGGGTTGCGTGGCTTACACATAGTAGAAATTCGAAACTTTAAAAACGCATAATTTTGTTTGTAATGTGATTGATGTCTTCTGGTTCAGCTCTAGAGTTCTTTGAAGCGGACCTGTAAAATGGATCAGCAAGTGACCCTTAAAGACATCAGTGCCGTATCACACATCGCCAAAATACAAGCGGATTGGCCACAGTTGGCAGATACTCTTGATCCTGTCATGTTTAATGCGGGAAAAATAGTGACGATTACTGAAAACAAGAGTTTGGTTGGGAGGTTTATGCAAGTAAAGTTTATGCTTGAAGCCTGGCGCAGTCATCATGCAAGCGATGCTACTCGGCGAAAACTGATTGAAGCTCTATGTGTACTCGGCTGGACCAATGAGGCTGTAAATATATTTGGCGACGCTTTGGTGACTCTCGTTAAAGAATATCGACCGTCCGATCATGCGATATCAGAATTTTCTGGTAGGCATAGAGCTTGGTGAAATCACATATAGCTACAGATAGTGTATTTTGATGTTATATATTTAGTGTCTGCTAGCACTACTGATCAGAAAAGTGAGCTTGCAACTCCACCCATTTTGTCTACAGGTGAGCATTGCTTTTATTGCCATTGCACTGCTTATTGTACGCCTTTTAAAAAAAGGAGAGTTGAACGTACGACTTTAAAAACAACATTTACAGTGTAGATCTACAGAAATCCCGACAAGAGACAATACCTGGGTCTACCTGACTACCCCGCTTGGTATTCCAAACTAAAAGGTCAGTACTCTCTTTTCCTTAAAGAGTGGCAATCATGCAACGCACATCCCGAAAGCGAGGCATGACCACCATTGCCGACTGGCTGCTGTTCTACAACGACCTCGATGTCGATCCATTTCTAGAAGCACTCACCAAGATGAGAAAATTCTATCATGGGTATGAAGTCGACATCATAAAAGGCGCAGTCTCACTCAAGGTGTATCGCTCCAGTTCCTACTCCGAGGCACCCACCAACACCTCAAAGAACCCAACCTCGTGGCTCCTAAAATGTATGCCTACGGCATGCTAAAAGGTGCAGTCGTAGGTGGGCCAAGTCTTGTTTTCACAAGGTATTACGAAGCTGGGGTCACACGCATTCAATCACACCAATACGACAATGCAAGCCTATTCCAAAAGGTTTTGGTCTACGACGCAAACTGTCTATACCATTTTACAATGGCCATGCACCTGTCCCACAAACCAGGAGTTGTGTGGCACTACGACAATTGCCAAGCTGATGCGCAGTACCTCGTCCAAAATCTTGTCCAAACCAATGGTCAAACCACCAGCAAGTTGTTCAGGTATGCATTGGTCGACATCCGTGTCCCTCTCAATATCCACGATAAGTTCTCGCAGATGTCTCCACTATTCAAAAATTGGGATGTGCAAGAGGCCGACGTCCCCAAAAGATGATGGACTGTTTAAAACACACTGGCAGGAAATGTGTCAGCACCAGGTAGGTGTTGGTACCCTATCTGCCAACATGATTCTCCTCTATGCTTACCAACAATATAATATCGACCACGATTTGGAGGTCACGGCTCAATACCGCAGCATCAAATACCAACTAAAAAGAGCTTCGAGTGGTTCGTCGAGCAATTGACAGCTGCAAGACGCACAGGAGATGAAGACAAAGCCCAGGCTCTATTGGCTGTTGTATTCAAACTGCTAGGCAACAGCGCGTATGAGAAACTCATCGAAGCATTGGAGCGCCAAACCAACGCCACCTACACCAAAGACAAATTGTCGAGTCATGCGAAGGGCGTGGTCTGATGTCAATGGATATGATGAGATCGGTGACGCCTAGGAGTGGCAATCCCGGAAGCCGCAGATCACCATCAGGAGAGCCTTTCAGGAGCACATCGTAGTTTATCAATTACCCAAACTACGAATGCTTGAGTTCTACTACGACTTTTTCGACAATTACGTGGACCGCTGGGACTTCGAGTTGATTCAGATGGACATCGACAACATGTACAAGGGTCTGGCCACAAAGACCTTAGACGAATCGGTACGTCCAGAGATGATGAATAACTTCCAGGCTCATCGTCAAGAATAGTTGTCCTGGAACACTTGGAGCAACCGCACTTCCGGTCTCTTCAAACTAGAATTCGAAGAGTTGCGAGCCGTCGCCCTATTCATCAAATGCTACTATGTAGACGATGGAGCCGGGCAGAGACGTAAAGCCTCTGCAAAGGAATGAGCAAGAAGCTGAACGACATTACCTGGTGGCGCTATGTCTCTACTCTCCACGGTCGAACCAACCGTGCTCAAAATAGAGGCTTCCAAATGGTGGCCGATTGCACAAAGACTTACCTGCGAGACAAACTAGGTCTCAGCGCATACTATAACAACCGCCGTGTTCTGCCCAATGCCATTCACACAGGACCGATGCAATAACCAGTCAACCAATATTAAGCCAAAGATATTTGATATTCCCGACTAGCCAGCCTCTACGCACCCATTTTATAAGATGGTGTTGGAGTTGAGGTAAGGAAGTATGTAAGACCTCCTCGATATCAGGAACTTCCAGGACGACCATGCGTCTGTGAGATAGCGACAGATGGATTAACATATCATCGACTGCCCGCTATTTCGACGGAGATCTGATATCGCTCTCAAATCTAGCAATTCCTTGGCTAGTTTATCGTTTATCTTTGAATACACAGACTCTAGAATCATCTCTTAATCATTTCTACCTTTTGGAATAGCCATCTGCCGCTATCAAAGATAGCCCTTCATTACCCACGCGGCGGGTCTTCAAACTAAGGGGTGCACATTCTTATATATGGGAACCGATGCGTTAGTAATGACTGCTATACGATATACTATGTATACGGTTATATTTAGGTGTAAAACACGACCCCAGTGACAGCTCGATAGCCCGGGGGGCAGCCTGCTTTTTCAAATCCGAACAAAGGTCCCCGAAAATCGCCTTTGAACCTTTTCATAGTACTTTCTACATAACTTATCCAGAATGGGAGGACGCATTCTGTGACGAGGTCGTCAAATTTGAGGTCAAAGAGCACAATATCCTCATTAAACTCTTTTCCTCGAAGACACCACGTCAATGAGTTCAACTCTTCTGATAGCTGGTGTAGGCTAATTGACATTCCTCCACCTTCTTAGGATAATTCTTCCTCATGGTCAGTGCGTGTAGAGTTACACCCAATCCGCTCACAGCGAGTGCAATGGAATTCACACAGACACCAAACAGGGCACCCACAACCCCAGCCCACACGTGGTCATATGCAGCGCCAAGGCTTTGTGTTTGAAAGAAGTGAACAATTTTTTATAACACCAACATCTGTTGTGGTAAATGAGGTACAGTTGGGTGACTCTGAGCATGCGGATGTCACTCTCTGACAGATTGCCGTCGATGTGATTGAAAGTGATCGTTATAATGATCACTATGTATGAGGTTAGATAATCCACTCATCGGTTTCAGCGTAATTTGTATCATCGGCTGCCTTGACTATTTCATCTTTCGATGAAACACCACCAATTCTTGGTCGATTTTGTTCAGCGCCTAAATCGATGCCAAGCTTACTCGCGGCCCTATTCAACACCCTAAGCTTTTCGAATTTACCTACATCGACACTAAGCTTACGGACGGTGTCATTCAACACCCTCAAAGCTTCTCGAATTTTGGCGAGCGAGCTTTGGTTTTCCGCTATAGCCAGAGTATTCTTATTCACTTTCCTCAGAAATTTATCGATATTCTGATGGTGACCTTCCACAGTGGACAATCTCGTTGTAACCGGGTCCGATTCCTCCAACAATTTATCAATATTCTGATGGTCACCCATTATCAACTGTCTATTTTCTCTTGCAAATTTCGTCCGTCCCAATTAGACGCAGCTTCTAACAATTCGACGTCCCGAATGATTCGGAGGAATTCGTCGATCTCCCTCTTCGTTCCAGCCAATTTTCCGACATTATGTGGTCACTATATATATATATATATATATATATATATATATATATATATATATATATATATATATTATAAAGGGACCTCATCAATTTCGATGACGTACATCGAGACGCGTCGAGAGACAATTGGCATTTCCTACTCCTCCATTGCCATTACATCATGGTTGGGCCGACGGGATGTGGAAAAACAACATTGACGTGTAATCTGTTGATGAGGTGGATGAAGCGCGACGAGTCGATCATTTACATTATCAATCCCGACCCAGATAAATGTCGATTGCTACAATACTTTTACGATTTCTTGGAGAATGAGGGAGTGGATTCGTCTTTCCAAATACTCGAACCTGAAGAGGTGATACTCATCGAGGAACTAGACGGTGATACTAGCAAGCTGATCGTCTTTGATGATATCAAAATAGACAGCAGGCATATGGAACCCATCTAAGAGTACTTTTGACTGTCCAGAAATCGTAACTGCAATTGTATGTACCTCACTCAGAGTTATTAAGACGTTCCTAAATACATTTGTCGAAATACCAAAGCCTTCTGTCTCTTCCATGTTCTAGAGAGCAAAGATATTTGACAGATAGCAGGCGATCACAACAACGCCATGAGCAATGAAGAGTTTGCCGATATCTATAGAAAGGCATCATGCGAATCCTACTCATTCATGCTTCTCGACCAGACGAGCAATCATATACCAGAGATGTATTGTTGTGGATTCGATAAATTCTATCTACCGCGGTAACTAGTTACGGCAACGACAATAACATTTTAAAACAACTACTACGACCTACACCGGACTACAAAAAATCCTACCAAAGAGCTCCAAACCATGGTTGTCTTTCCACTATGGCTTGGGGTTGTATAGTTGTACCAGGGGATAATGATAAAGGAACCGACAATGGGGCCTTATCACCCTAACCTGTGATCAGACCTATAGACTTTGGTGCTGCACCCAGTGATGTGCTATATAGAAAGTCCGGCAACTAGCGGTTTCAAACGATATCAATATCGTCACTGTCTGCCCTATTGCGCAGAAGTTATTACAGAGTTTGAAAGCGCAAAGTCACCGCGAAGAGAGAGTAGACAGCTGTTGTCTCTGATTTTGACGTTAACGACGGCCGTTTTCGTTTGTACTTCTTTCGGTAGTGGGAGATAGGAGCCACGGCGGATCGGATAGTAACGTGCAATGTGTAATTGAAACTTTGTGATACAATTCACCGTCCATCCGCTGACTTCGTTAGTAAAACCTTTATATCTAACGCTTCTGAGATCTCATCAGCTGTAAGAAGTGACTCCATGTTACTTCTGAATGTGGGTTCCTTCTATTGCTCGACGCCTTGGGGAGTCTCTCTGTAAAGACGAACTTCTAGAAGCAGTGGGAATTTTACAGCGTTTAGTGATAGGATTTCCTCGACAAGTTTACAATGGATTTGTGAACGCGCGCTGGAAAGAAAGGACTGAGGGTCGTGTTGATCCTCTGGCACGTCCATCTGCCATTATCGCAGGAAATTACCTACAGCGTGAGGCATCTGCTTCTACTGCAGTGTAAGCAGGGCGGGTTTTACACGTGGAGTTGGGGAGGATTTCACACGTGGAGCTGAAGTGGGCTTCGCACGTTGAGTTGGGGTACGTTTCACACGTGGAGCTAGAGTGGGCTTTACACGTGGAGTGGTAACAACCACTGGTAGAAATGTCTCTCCTGTGAAAGGCATAGCATTCATATATACGTTTTCAAGGATATAATATTATGTCCTTAGTAAAACAAACTTGCCAGTATTGAAATAGCACGATCCATCGCTGTATTATATTATAGAATAGTTATTTCTCTAATAGGGCGCAATTTCTTGACACTCCAAAAGATTGTCACACAAACGTGCTTATGTAAGTTATATTATTTGTCTAATACAGCAAAATTTGTTTGCGGTCCTAACAAAGAATATCACATAAACGTGCCTAGAGTACACATTTTTATCACAAGGACAGAATTACGTTATCTACGCGGTGCACTGCTTTTATAGTTGACTCGCCCACGTGGAATTTTCTCCAAATTCCCCCAGTTTTCCTCAGATTGCCCAGTTTTCTCCACATTTTCTATAACTGGTCTGACTAATTTATTAACCGGTCCAACTGTTTTTGACCAGACTTATCTAAATTGCTATGACTTCCGAAGGTTCAGACCTACTTTCGGTACATTTCTTGAATACTTCCTTGTATATTTGGTTAAACATCTATTAGACATATGACATCTATAGTATGTACAAATCATCTCATACGAGTCAAAGGCGCCGAGGGGTGTGTGCGCCCTTGACAGAGCCGTGATTACCCACTGAGACAGTACAGAAAATTATGTGCTGGAAACAAACACAGGCGAACATCGTTAAAGAACAGGGCACAATCTAGGAATACTAGACCATGAAAAATAGACATTCGTATTGGAGAGATCCAAGTGGTCAAAGAGGACGCTTTATAGGTGCGACAGAAATGTATCATTCATTCATTCATTCATTCATTCATATAGTACTGCTAGCAGCATCTACGAACTGGTGAAACCACTGATCAATATCCCCTAAACTGTAACCCGTCTGAAACATGTCATTCTTTTCACCAATCCGTATGTGATCCCTCCCAAGGCATTCTGTCTTACCACCTGGATTCTTTATTCTTTCGGTTTGACCATGACGTGCTCCCGGCGTGACGCATTCTACCACCACTATTAGAACACATTGAAGTAAAGTCAAACTCACCGTTTATAGCCAGGAGCATCTACAAACTGCAGAGATCACTGATCGATATTCCCTAGACTGGAACCCGTCTGAAACCTGTCATTCTCTCTCCAATCAGTATATGATTCTTCCATAAGCATTGTATCCCACAACCTGGATTCGGTTTGACAATTATGTGCAACAGGCGGGACGCATTCTAACCACCACTATTAAAGCACACAGAAGTAAAAAGAGTGAAACGAAAGGACGTACTCCTCGTTCCTGCCTACGAAGGAGTCTCCTCTGACGTCTCCTCTTCTGAGCCCTTTTCTCTAGCTGCAAAACCCTTAGCAGACATTAGGTAGCCACATTGACGACGAAACTTACCTGTCATTCTCAAGGCTTCCAGATGAACACTTGGATTGACCTATGGCGCAAGCGCTATCTTAACCGAGTCTAACCAATGCTAACCATGGTCTGGAGGTTGGTTACGATAACAAAGCTCTAACCACGTTCTAACCGAAGTTAAGCAAACTTAACCTGTTGGTTCACACTGCTAATGATAACATAACTTAACAGAAAATTTGCTACGGTTTAGCCAATAGTGTGAAACCGCTCTTAGTGAGACTTTAACTACAAGAATAGTAGCCTAATGCAAGACTACTAATATTTAAAAAAATCAATCAATCAATAACTTATTAAATCGAACACCCGGTTGTTACTGGAAGCGCCTGATATTGAAAATCCAGTTTCTCAAAACATATATAGCTACTCGCCCAACATTTTTCTTCCCTCATTAAAATAATCCATTGTAAAATTGCGAAGTGCACATAATGTACGTAATAGAGTATTACGCTTTCCAAATACGGAAGAATAGAGCATTGAAATGGAAAAAAGGGGGTCGGTTATGTTGCAACATTGAGGAGAACCTTACAAGAGAGGTTGCTTTATTGAGGCCATGCACTGATTGAAAGCGAAAGTGTAGATTTGGCTTATGTATAGAGTACTTAGTAGTCAGATCAGATATATTTGTAGTTCTTTGTAAATGCGTAAAATTCACGTGACCATTACCAATAAGTCGTGTCCCACAAGGTTTGTAGCGAGTTTGGACTTTCACTGTTGACGGTGTATCTTTCGTTGTAGTTGGTGTTTCCTCGACGGTTGAGTTCGATTTTCGACCTATTTTTCAAGACAAAAGCTGTGTCCTAGAAGGTTTGTTACAAATTTGGACTTGGACTGTTGACGGTGTATCGTTCGTTGTATTCGGTCTTTCTACGACGGTGTTGTGGGTTTTTCTAAATACTATCTCAGTAATAAGTCGTGTCCCACAAGGTTTGTTGCAAGTTGGAACTTGGACTATTGACGGTGTATCGATTGTAGTATTTGGTGTTTCCTCGAGAGCTTGGTGGGTTTTTCGACCTATTATCTCAGTAATAAGTCATGTCCTACAAGGTTTGTTGCAAGTTGGAACTTGGACAATTGAAGGTGTATCGTCAATTGCATTTGATCTTTTTCGAGACATCAGAGATAGAAACACCAGTGATGGAGGCATCAGTGATAGAGACAGCAATGATAGAGACATCAATGATATTGGTATCAGTGATAGAGACATCGGTGATGGAGACAGAAGTGACAGATACTGCAGAAATAGAGAAAGCCGATATGAAGACCGCAGAAATAGTCGTGTCCTACAAGGTTTGTCGCAGACTTGGACTTGGACTGTTGACGGTATATCGCGCGTATTTGATCTTTTTTGAGACAGCAGAGATAGAAAAACCAGTGATAGAAACATCAGTAATAGAGACGACAGTGATAGAAACACCAGTGATAGAAGCATCAGCAATAGAGGAAACAGTGATAGAGACATCAGTGATAGAGACACAAGAAATAGAGACAGCCGACATAGAGGCAGCAGAAATAGAGGCAGCAGTGATAGAAACAGCAGTGATGGAGGATTGCAGAAATAGAGACAGCAGATATATAGAGCAGCAGAAATGGAGGTAGCAGTAATAGAGACAGCAAAGATACTGACGGCAGTGATAGAGTCAGCTAAGATAGATGCAGCAGTAATAGAAACAGCAAGAATTCAGACAGCAGGGACATCAGGTATAGAGCCAGCAGAGACGAAACGAGCAAAGACAGAGACAGCAGAGCCAGAGACAGCAGAGATAGAGACAGCAAAGATAGAAAGTGATAGAGACCTCAGAAAAAGGACCAGCAAAGATGAAGAGAGCAGAGATACAGACAGCAGTGATAGAGACAGTAAAGATAGAGGCAACAGCAATAAACGGCAAGAATAAAGACAGCAGATGCAGAAGAGATAAAGACTGCAGAGACAGAGAAAACAGAGACAGAGAGAGCAGAGACAGAGAGAGCAAAGAAAGAAAAAGAGCAGACACAGAGAGAGACAAATATTGTCTCAGGGATGGAGGCTAAAACAAGAACTGATATCCAGATAAAGATTGAGAGGAAACGGAGACAGAGACAGAGACAAAGTCGCATTCACGGCAAGCCGTTCGACGTGCGGTGAATTTTCGAGTCAAATCCAGCCATTATCTGCGTGTTAGGTTCATTTCGCAACGTAACGTCATTAGAGTAGCTGGACCTCCAAGCCTGGGAGAACAAGCCGCTGAGGTTAGCACATCTTGTCAGCATTCCAAAAAGCGACATCTGAAGAGCTGTGTGCGTCGCAAAGTCTACTGTAATCGGTTTAAGACTTGCTCGGCAAATCAAACAACGTAAACTAGCTTATCTAGTTACGCGTAACCCTATTCAGCAAGTCAACTAGTTTAGTAACGCTTGTTAATCTAGCTATCTAAGTTGGCATGTGCATGATTGTGCTTGTTACATTTTGGTTACTGTTTGTGCATTTCATTGTGGAAGATATTGCTATTATATCCTAATACAATTTTTGTATTACGCATACGTGTACCATGGACCAAACGCTTCTTCCAGCAACCTCTTGCATGATTCATTGAAGCAATAAAGCGGTGCTACTAGAGTTAACTTATAATGCTCATTGCGCCCTTCTGTTATGAGTTTTAATGATAAATTTGTAATATCAAATTGGTTGTGTGATCAATGGTTTATAGAGATAAAATAGCCACTGATGCGAGTCCTCGAAACCCGTGCGAAGAAGATCGCGCCTTACTCTTGTAAGATATTTCAAACAAACTTTCTGTTTCGTTCTCAGTAAACTACATGTCAACTGTGGCTGCCGATCTTGGGTGCATACTGAGTGTTCCGTATCAGCTGGTGAGGGAGACAGTTCCGATGTAGACGATGATGGCTCGATCTACATTCATTCCATTTGATCGATGTTTGATATGGACGTCTGACAGAGCACATCGCGTAGTTAAAGTAATTCTGGTCTATGCATGCATGGTTAGATGACGTAGCAAGCAAACACCACAGCAGAAAACCAAACAATCAACGCGGTCGTTTATATTAACGAAACGAAATAAGGACGAGATCGCGCAGCAATCAATGTATTAGGTAGCAGAAACCGATAACAAGCAGCTGTACCAATACCCAGCTCTCCGGACCATAAAGGTTAAAGAGGCTTGGATAGCGAGACTACCGTAATGTATAACTCTGTCCCAATTATCGCTAATCGCAACTATTAAATGTTTTCAACACTCTAGAAGTTTAAACTATCAACATAATCGTCGAAAAACAAATTTGCAAATATAAGTAAACTTTGTAGTTGAGCAGCCCGTTTTTCGCCGAGGCAAATTAATTAGGTTAATTAACGCACATTCCTGCATATCTGTAATCATACAATTCCGTTATTGGGCAGAGTCAACTGACATAACGAACTACAGACGCTCCAGCTACAGTTCCAGTGCGAATTAAGCCAGAGTTGATCACTAGACATAGTTGTTATCGTTTCAAGACGGCGACACAAAGAGAGCACGTTGCAGTTTATTATCAGTTGCTATTCAAATGTGAGAAAAGGCCGCGTACAACAGCTTATGCTACAGTAATATAATTGTCGCATTCCAGCCTCTCAGACAAATCCGTGTAATGAACACAACTCAATACTCAGGTAATGCACTGCGCACGCTCTCACTATACTGGCACTTCATCACACTACCCTTTTCTGTCATATCATGCATAGCTAACATACTAAAACTTAGACTCGACCCAGGCTCTCTAGCTCCGCCCTCGATTTTTTTCGGATTGTCAATTTTCGACGAAGAGAGAAACTGGTTTCAGACTGTCCATTGATGTCACTAAGTGCACTAATCGTGGCCATTATTGCACCTTGCTACCGATATGTACCCATGTTACCAATCTGTTACCGATTTGTGTCAGCGTTCACAACGATGCGGAGTTTATTAGACGTATATTGTTCCAATACTAAAAACGGCTCCGGGAGCCGACAATTTAATTTGCAAGATTTAAACTAAGCCGCGCCAACCCTACGTGGTGTCAAAGACGTTGCTTGCATGCAAGCACTACTAACACATATGTAATCTGCCTCTCGGCCGTTCCTTGTTTAATTAAACCATAGATTGGTGCGGTTTGCTGGAGTGTTATTCATGCACAATAGGTAGTTCAAACAAGCAGGTAGTTGTAGTGGCTTCCTCTACTGATGATGTTAACGGTTACACGTGATCGGAGGCAATGATCTTACCAGACTTTATTGGCCTAGCAACAAGTGAAGTAGCTGTAGCTATTTTACTAGTCTCAGGCCCGTAGGAAGCAAATAAAAAGTGGTACGGCCTAACGCACGGTAAAGGGCGTGGCTTTTAATTTAGTGCGCGTTAAAGTGCGGCCATGG
>CAXXBX010000192.1:0-6925 GCA_964274945.1 Dehalococcoidia bacterium
CATGGCGAGCTTCGTTCGTCAGACTAGCAATTTCATCTTCTTTTTTCTTCAGCAAGGCATCTTGTTGAGAAATCTTCGTTTCAAGCTGTTCGACTTTCGAACGGTACTGGGTCACTAATTTGTCTTCAGTCGCAGATCTCCTCTGCAACACTGACATCACATGTTGGAAGTCATCGTCAAACGTCTTCAGTTCTGCTTCTAGCGTCAAGATGTCGTCTGTAACATTGCAGTCGTTTTCGTTGTGTTCAGTTACAACTGAGGCTCCATCAGCTTGATGTCGAAATGATTCAGCTACGCTTGTAGTGTCAATTGTCAAGTCGCTTGTGCTTGCTCCAAGTTCTGTTAGCGTTTGTACAGAAGTGAACGAAGCAGTCGCTCCATAAGCACCAGAATCCTTTTCTAACGACGTAGAAAGCTCAGTGAAGTCGTTTGTGCTTGCCGCAAATCCTGTTACTATTTTTGCCGGGGTGACCGGAATGTTGGGTCTACGCCTATGTAGAGGCCTTCTTCCTCTAAACGCCATAGAACGACTGAAATTTGTTTTCGAAGACTCTAAATGAGGCTCCATCTAGAAATGTTGAGATGAGAGGATTCAAAACTGAAACGGGAGTAAGGTGAAGTCGCCTAGACGTAGACATGCACCGCCTAGAGGTGCACAGTTGAGGTTTCACTTCTTACCACGGAACGAATTAATCATCACCCGCGACGCGGTTTCTTGTAGTAGCAAGCACTCCGTCGTACCTTCTCGGGAGTCCTTATCACGTTCCCCCGTATGTTTAGACAGTAGCCGCCAATTCGAAATCATAACAATCGTGCTGCATTACATATTCAACGCAAGCAATCCCGTTGTACGTTGTTTGCACGGCCTATGTCTTACTCTACTGTACTGTACCATGCAGATTTCTTTATTCATCTCTATGAGCAGCGGCTAGAATCAGGCAACTTGTAATCAAAAGTGGGCGGGCCTGGAAAAGTGTACAGTGTACTCGGTCCGTGACGGTCCGTGACGGTCCGTGACCCTTCCAGCCATTTCAATTTTCAAATTTTAATTTTTAATATTCAAGTTTCAATTTTTATTTTTCATTTTTCTTTTTTCAATTTTTTGTCAAAAAAGGTTTTCAATTATTTTGTTGAAAAAATTAATTCGGCAAGCAAATTTTTATTTTTAATTTTTGATTTTCAATTTTTTTATCTTTCATTTTTCTTTGTTCTATTTTCAAGTTTCTTTGATTACATTTGGTCAAGTTGAATGTCAAAAGAATTGAACGCGGAAAGAACGAAAAATGAACGCAGCAAGAATAAAAATTGAACGCAGCAAGAACGAAAAATGAAACAGCCTTGTGCGAATTACGCAGCAGGGGGAGTCTGGTGGAACACGTGCCCTAGTCATAGCTCAACGCAGGAGGGAGTCGTGTTTTTCATTCCAACACGTGCTGCTGATTGGAAGGGGCGGAGTAAATCTTCGACGACTGCCTTTTAGGACGATCTCTTGCAATTTCCGCTCGAGAAGGAATCTCCCTCTCCCCAAAAAAATAATCAATCTCAGGTGCGATCAGCCATTGCTGATGAGCACAGTACATATGCATGGTACAGTGTATATGAATTTATCTATTACCACATAGAATTCTAACAATTGCAACAGTCTAGCTAAATCTAAAACTCAACAAATTTAGTAACTATACTGAAACTCGTTCAAACTCTTCTAGGCTACTCTAGATTAACTACCATTTATACACGCAGTACACAGCAACTAAAAACAATGATGCCTGGTTTGCTGTTCTACACATGCGCGCGTACGTGCCTCCATCACCTCGGGAATTGAATCTTGAGCTTCCATCCTTGCGGATGGCTCTCTTGTCACTGCAGACCTGCTTAAGCCGGACGACGTCGTGTGCTGCTGGCCAAGTACCTCGGGTATAGCTATATAGCTCATGCAGACTCGGTTGACTCTGCGCCGTCATGATCGCACCGTCGCTGTGAACGAGGCTGCTACCTTAGACGCATGAGAAGACTGGCAGAAACGACAGCGAAGCTTCTCCCAGTGCCAAATATGCCACCGCTGTACAAGACCTCCAGCAAACATCACAACCTGCTGTCGGCAGTGGCTTGCAATTTGGTGTCAGCAGTGCGTAGAGCGGTGGCGAGTTACAAGTGGCCGACGTTGCCCTCTACAACATGAAGGTCCAGTGAGGACCACTCTGCGTGACTCTCCGTATACGTAGCTTGGACGAATTGACAAAGCTGGGCGAGCAAGTAAGTCATGTATTGCATACCCGAGGTACCTGGCCAGCATACGACGTCGTTCGGCTTACGGCAGGTCTGCAGTGACAAGAGAGCCATCCGCATGGACAGAAGCTCAAGATTCAAGTCCAGAGGTGATGGAGGCACGTACGTACGCGCGCATGTGTAGAACAGCAAACCAGGCATCATTGTTTTTTGTTGCTGTGTACTGCGTGTATAAATGGTAGTTAATCTAGAGTAGCCTAGAAGAGTTTCAACGAGTTTCAGTATAGTTACCAAATTTGTTGAGTTTTAGATTTAACTAGACTGTTGCAATTGTTAGAATTCTGTGTGGTAATAGATAAAGTTAGATAACATGCATATGTACTGTGCTCATCAGCAATGGCTGATCGAACCTGAGATTGATTATTTTTTGGGGAGAGGGAGATTCCCTTCTCGTTAGAGCGGAAATTGCAAGAGATCGCCTTAAAGCGCAGTCGTGGAAGATTCACTTCTCCCCTTCCAATCAGCAGCACGCGTTGGAATGAAAACCGACTCCCTCCTGCGTTGAGTTATGACTAGGGCACGCGTTCGACCAGACTCCCTGTTGCGTAATTCGCACAAGGCTATTTCATTTTTCGTTCTTGCTGCGTTCGTTTTTCGTTTTTGCTGCGTTCAATTTTCATTCTTGCTGTGTTCATTTTTCGTTTTTTCCGCGTTCAATTCTTTTGACATTCAACTCAACCAAATATAATCAAAGATAGAAACTTGAAAATAGAACAACGAAAATTGAAAAATGAAAAACGAAAATCAAAATTGAAAAATAAAATTTGCTTGCCGATTTAAGTTTTTTAGCAAAATGATTGAAAACCTTTGACAAAAAATTGAAAAATAAAATATAAAATAAAAATTGAAATTTAAAAATTAAAAATTGAAATTTGAAAATTGAAAATTGAAATGGCCGGAAGGGTCACGGACCAGTGATACTCAGTTTCTACACTCAGTGACTGTCTAAACGTTGTACCTCCAAATAATGTTTGAGCATCCGGAACGGATCCCAGATCTCGAAGGACGTCATGAATGGGATCATCTTGTTCAGCAGCAACTGCTGTCTCGTGTTCTAGTAACAGCTACATAGAAATTTAAAATAAAATTAAATAAATGCGACCATTGAAACACGCTTGCCAATTGCAGTGAAACAGAAGTACTAAAATGATCACTGCAACCTGTGTAGTAGACTATTGTTGTCATAGCTACCTGCTTGTTCTGCTTGCCACTACATTGTCACTTTCTTTGGTGTGCCTTTTGTTTGTCTGTCTGTCTGTTTGTTTGTCTGTCCTTCTGTCTGTCTGTTTGTCTGTCCTTCCATCTGCCTGCCTGTCTGCCTACCTGCCTCTCTGTCTGTCTGTCTGTCTGCTCACCTTTCTGTCTGTCTGTCTGTCCTTCCGTCTGTCTGTCTGTCTGCCCACCTCTCTGTCTGTCTGTCTGTCTGTCTGTCTGTCTCGTTTTACCTGACCAAGTGTTCATTAGCATGCTTGTCTGTCTGCCTCGGTATTTATTAGTTTACTGTATACCGAAAAGATCCGATAAGCTCAGAAACAGTTAATCAAAGTAACATGTTACAGTAGAGACATCATGCAATACCGAATGAGTTGAAATCATTTCTTTAACCGAGATGTAGATGGTCGGCTTTGTGAGTGTCACCACATCCGTATACTCATCAATACTGAAATGGATTTCAGCATCTTCCACTGTCGATGCTCGCAAGAAGAATGACCTAAACATTGTGATCAAACATTCATCATGGCAAACTATTTTAAAACTACCAACAATCACAAACGGTTTCCACATCAAATTACAAGTGTGTTTTGCAAACATACTAACTTAAATTTGACGAATGCTTCCTGGATGTATGGATTGATAGCTACTAGTGCTGCATTCTCGCCTTCAAACTAAATGACAATTTGGCTGTTGCTCATAAGCAATTAATTCAAGGCTAAGTTACCGTACCAATTTGTTAGCAGCCGTATACTGTAGAACTTCTGCAATAGAGCCAAGGTTTCGCCGCTAAAGACAACAACTATAAGTTGCAGAAAGCATGTACAATCAAATGGACAGACAGACAGACAGACAAACAAACTTTAGTTTCACATGTATTAGCTTTAAGTGAGGTTGTTTGTGTGTAAGTTAGTGTTAGAGGAATGTATCATGTCTTTGGATCAGAATTGTCTTTGTGTGATGCTTGGCTTTGATTGAACTTATCTATAGATTTGTCTGTCTATCCATCGTTTGTGTTTTTGTTGTTCTTATTGGTTTGTTTGTTTGTTGTTAGTGATTTTGTTTGTATGTGTATATATGTTATGTTTGAGTCGTCTTGTTTGTCTGTCTACTGCCTGTTTGTCAGTCTGTCTGTTTGTCTGTCCATCTGTCTGTCAAATTTTCATATATTTTTATACATCAAAGCTAATACAGGTGAAACTAAAGTAACAGCTAATGAACAACAAGTGTCACAACTACAATTACAATTACACAAATAACAATTAGCATTAAAAAGCTCCCCTACGGAGCCTACAAACCGAAATTTAGTTTACTGAATTGAAAGTTGAACAACATCTAAACTCTGGTCAGTATTCTGTCCATATGTTACCCTGATCATCTTTCTAGCCAACACCGAGGCATTGCAACGCTGAAGTTGTACTGACAAGCGTCTTCTCCAATGTGTTTTAAAATCTGAGGGATTGTTTCTTCCTTCTTCATCTCTATATAGTTTGGAAAGTTTATTGAGGAACGTTGATGCTTCTTCTCCCCACCCACCAAAGTGCTCGAAAACTAGTGGAATAAGGGTAGGAGTGTACCCTCCAGGCAACTGCTCTTGAGAATATTTGTTATGTTTGATGTCTTCTCTTCTTCTTGCTGCAGCTCCATCCGTAGTTGCTGCACTTCGCAGAATGTCCTGGCTCCAGGGGTGAGCAAGGGCCACATCAAGCTCGACATTTCCCCCACATGTTGAGTCAAACACAACAATGTCTGCTCTATTGTTGGATGTTGTATATCTATCTTTTGGTTCAATTTGATGCCGGCATTGTAGACTGCTCATGCATTCAGACCAGCACAAAACAACAGAATTGTGAGACCAAACTGAGCCTCCACCCATTTTGCATGTTAGTAAATGGTACCCTTCAACATCTAGTGACTTTCCACATTCACATTTAGTGGCCCAAGGTGGTAAAGACAAAGGTAGACCCAATCTGAGAGAAGCCGCCAAGACAAAATTGCCAGATGAAAGTGCAAACTTCTCTGAAGATGGAATGGAATCTAACCATGCTCCTGCTCCTTTACCTCTAATTGAACGCAATCGTGCTGCATCTCGGTTAGAACCAGTTTCAATCAACTGATCTGCTTTCGATTGTACAAGTTCTGTTGTTAGACGATGTTGCAACTTTTTTGTGTTAGGCAACAAATCCGACAACGTTGAAATATCTTTGAGATGGTGTTCTAAAGTTAGCCCAATATCACTCGCATGATTAGATGATGTCACTAAAGAGTTGACTTGATCTTGAAGAGCAGGAAAGCGATCAGGCAATAGCTTAAGAGAATGTGCCCAGCTGGCAACAAAAGCAAAGGGTGCCACTTCGTTTAGGGAAGTCATACCAAAACCTCCTAGTCTTACTGGCAATGTTGCTTGCTTCCACATATTTCCAGTGATGTCAACATTTCCTAGCAAACAAGAGAAGGTAGATTTTGTTTGCTTGTCGTGGATAGTAGCTGCCTGTGCCAGTGTTTCTGGACACGTTCCTCTTGCTAACTGATTTAGCCGTGTGGTATGACAGTATCTAAGAAGCAACATGGATGCTTGCACATTATCCAAGTCGACAAGCTGTCTACAAAGATCATTCCCTTTTTCTGCAATAGTGGAACATGCTCGTGCAACATATTCACGTTTCCCAATTGGTGTTCCTAGTATCACAATGCCTTCACTCGAAACAGGTATGGTATATTCAGAAGAGAAGGTGTCTTCTTTGTCGTATGAACAGTATATTTCACATTTTGTTTCCTGTATTTCCAATCCTATTTTGAAAAATTCAGGTTGAAGAGTGGAAAAAGCATCAAGGACATGTTTTGCTGGTCCAACTAAGAAAACACCATCAAGATAAGCTAGCACTCTTATTGCTTGGAAATTGCTTTGCAAATCAACCAGGGTTTGTTGTATGCCTAAAGAAAACAGAACTGGTCCTAGAGGATCTCCCTGATGGATGCCTTCTTGAGATGACTGTATGTATGTCTGTCTGTCTCTTTGTCTGTTTCTCTCTGTCTGTTCGTCTGTCCATCTGTTTCTCTGTCTGTCTGTCTGTCTGTTTCTGTCTGTGTGTCTGTCTGTCTGTCTGTCTGTCGTCTGTCTGTCTGTCTGTCTGTCTGTCTGTCTGTCTGTCTGTCTGTCTGTCTCTCTCTCTCTCCTGTTTGTCTGTCTGTCTGTCAATAATAGTATATTGTCTGTCTGTTTGTCTGTCTGTCTGTCTGTTAAACCTTCAAATATTTTTTTACATTAATGTCACACCTACAGCCGAATGCTGCTATCCTAACCTGATCAGGAGTAAGTCCCTTATCAGCAGACAACGACACAATATGTGCAAACAAAAATGGTGAAATAATTTATTATTACTATTGCTATTTCAATGCAGTCGTTCTATTGTGTTGAATTCATATC
>CAXXBX010000193.1:0-27500 GCA_964274945.1 Dehalococcoidia bacterium
AGGGGAACAGGTGCATCCTTTTTTAATTGTTTTACGCAAACCTTCACCCGTGCGTGCCGAGTGTGCGTACCGATTTCGGTTGCGAACGGACAAAAGACGTGGCCCCCAAACGCGAACACACACACCCACACCCCACACACACACACACACACACACACACACACACACACACACACACACACACACACACACAAACACAGACAATTTGAGCTCTATATAGTAGATACCCTTACTCAGCTCTATCAAGAACCATGCCTATAGCCAGAAGAATTTTGTGTGTTGCGGTTCAGAGCATTGTATCAATGATGGACTTGTTCACGTCAATGCGTACGATCAGGCAGCTGTAATTGCGTCAGCTTGCATATCAATTAAGACCATCGTACCTGTAGATGGTTTGCAAACTGTGCAGGTGATGAATTATGATAATATTGTATTGGGAGGAATGCTGCTGCTGGTTGCATTTAATTTTAGTATTAAGTATGAGTTTTTTGTTATGTCTATGTTGGACGGTAGTATTCTAGCGTAGCATTTTACATAGTGATTGACGTTGTCATGAAAACGCAGCTTACAAATGACTAGCTTGTCAATGTTTATATGGGAACGTGACGGCAAGACGTTACGTGAACTACCATAGAGACGTGGGATGCACAAAACAAACTCGCAGCAATGGCGTCAACAGCGAGCCGACCAAGCAATCTGGCGGGGATACAACTCACGCAAGACTTTCACCACAAGATGTCCAAGAAACTCGCTCAATGACGAAGGTCGTCTACAATCTCCACACGAGAAACGACGAACACGAACTCACAATTTCTTTCACGCGCCATGAACACAATAACGAACTCCAGCGCCTCACCAGCGACACACAAGAGAGAATGGAGACGTACAAAAACGCCGTAAGCCGCCACAACGAATACCGAGTGAAAATAGAGGCACTAGAAGCCTCAATTTGCGAAAAAGAGAAGCAGCACGCACCGGCCATGAATGAATTCGAGAGATTCCGTGCCGACGTCGCACGAGACGAGGCGGCACTCAAGCGGCAAAACCTCGACGACGCGCGTCGTCTGAGTGACGCACTGAGTTCGGTAAAGAGTCAATTCGAGACGCGACTCGCGCAGGTGCGAGACGCCGAGGCGTCGAAGTCGGAAGCGAATCGTCGCGAGATGAAGCGTCTGAAAGGCAAGTAGCAAGACGAAATAGAATTGTTGAACAACTCGTGGTCGATTAATGTCGGAAGGAAGAAACGGGAAGCGACGAAATTTCGAAAAATCGCCAACGATGCGAGAGACATGGTGGAAGTCGTTCAGAGAGACATACAGGCTGCGATTGAACGAGAGAGGCAGTTAAGAAAACGGCACTTAAGAATACGAGCGACAAATGGAAGGAGCACATAGAGAAGCATGTTGATAAGTTGAAGGAGGAGAAGACGAGATTTGCTATTGAGGGAGAGAGAGAGTTTGGGGAAGGAGATAGAAAAATGGAAGAGCAAGTGAGAGAAGCAGGGGAGGAAGCTGGGTGAAATGGCGGAACGAGGTGTTGATGTTTTGGCGCTTGGTAGAAAATTGGAGGCGTTTCAGGCTTTCTCG
Organism: Dehalococcoidia bacterium; assembly: GCA_964274945.1. Lineage (GTDB taxonomy): Bacteria > Chloroflexota > Dehalococcoidia > Lucifugimonadales > Lucifugimonadaceae > CAXXBX01. Next base: position 1,587 of record CAXXBX010000193.1, read on the forward strand.
CCGTCAGAGAGCACCTCAGGGGTTAGACACAGCTAATGAATCAAAAGATTTTCCAGTAAAGGTGGAAGACCACTACCGTCAGATTTATTTTGAAGTCTTAGACTATGCTATCTCTACCATCAACACGAGCTTTAATCAATCTGGATATGCAATGTACCGCAAAGTGAAAGGCCTCCTCTTGAAAACACTGCGTGCAGAAGATGCCAGCGACGAATTCAGGTCGGTGACAGACTACTATGGCGATGACTTCGCCCCAAATCGCCTGTCTTTGCATTTGAAATCACTAGCGGCACAATTTAATGGAAGTATGGAACTGTGTCTCCTGGATATCCTGACTTATGTGAAAGAGTTTAGTCTGCAGAACGTGTAATTTTTTCAGAAGTGTTGAAATTTCTTTGGCTCATCTTAGTTAACTATGCCACCAACGCCATCAGTGAGCGTTCCTTGTCCGCCATGAGCAGGTTCAAGACAAATTTACGCTCTACAATGGGCCAGACTCGACTAAATGCAGTGATGTTGCTTCATGTGCACAAGAACAAGACTGTCAATTAGAGATCTTGCAAACACGTTTGCCAGTAGTAATGAACACAGAAAGAATGTTTTTGGCACCTTGTCTGAGAAGGATATTTAAACAATAATTGGTGTCTGTGTGTGTGTGTGTGTGTGTGTGTGTGTGTGTGTGTGTGTGTGTGTGTGTGTGTGTGTCTGTGTGTGTGTCTGTGTGAGTCTGTGTGTGTGTGTGTGTGTGTGTGTGTGTGTGTGTGTGTGCGTGTGTCGATAATGCTTGTAAAATACATCTTCAGATGTGCCATGGAGTCGAGACTATCAACGTTTCCAAGAGATATGAACTATTATATAGTGTTACCCTACACATCTACTAGAGCACGCAACGTTGCCCCACCCATTACCGCGCGTTAGGCCAGACCAGTCACTTTGCTTCCTACGCCCCCGAGACTTAGAGCGACTTTCTGTTTTCGAGAATTTTTGTAGATAGCAACTTTATGCATATATTAGCTAAAAGATTAGACGCTGTAGGTGCGTCAATTTTGGTCAGTGTTAGGTTGAATTGAATTTGGCAACTCTCGGGTCCGTATAGAGTTGCTAACTCTAGGCAATTTGCTTCAAACAGCGCATTCGCTGGAGCGATGATTACGGTAGCGTCGGTCATGTATCCTGTAACAGACAGTGCGTACATTACACGTGTATACGCATATTGCATTGTATCCGAGAGTGTACGCGTTGCAATCCAGTGAAAGTCTTCTGAGATGCAGCGAAAAAGGTACTCGTCGGTAAAAAGACTGTGCGACCGCGGAAACAAGGGCAAACACCTGGTGCACGATAGTTTGCTTGTTGTAGTAGCTGGTATTATATGAGTTGTGTCTGTTAATTATTGTTTAAGTAGAGCTGTAATGCAACTGTTAGATAAATGGAACATTTCAAAATTGCAATCAGATTAGGTCAATATATTTAGATACGACTCTTTCAAGAGTGCGAATCATTTCTAATATATATGGTAAACTACATTGATACTAAGTGCGTGAGTTTACGCACATAGTTGTGTTTCTGAATCTCTTGCAAGATACAGTTGAATTAAGTTAATTAATTAATAATGCAAACAGCGCCCGCAAATTTGGATGTTCTGGAGGTGTATTCAAGCTGATACTCTTCATAACTTCCGGCGTGCTTGACAGCATTTGTAGAATAGGAATCTCGAAATCTAAAATACTCCCGACTATATCCTCCGTAAGTGTATGCACTCCACCCACATTTGCCATAGTACGTGTATTGTCCTGACCAGTTCTTATTATTCTTGAATATTTTCTTTCCTTCTTCTGTACACGCCCAGTGATATCCGGAAGGACAATAGTAATACTTCGATGTCGACCATGTACTTGATGAAGATGCAGCATATGAGACTGAACTGTTGTATTTTGACTGCTTGAAACCACTACAACTGTCACTCAACCTCCATGATTGATCAACTAAAACAAAAATCTAGTAATTCAAAGCAATAATTTTTAAAATTTTATGAAAGATTCTGAAAGAATTAATTTGAATAATAATATATTAATAAACTTACGGCCTAACGAAAATTGTTATTGTATAAGTAAATCTCAAAATTAACACAATAAATCAGACCTATTCATATAAACATGCACAGTTGCTACTAATGTATAGATTGGTACTTAGACTATACAAGCTTAATAGAGTAGAATTATAAACCAAAATCAATTTATTTCATACAATTTAATCGCTATAAATTAAATTATAATTAATCATGTAATATTTACTAGTGATGCAATGCAAGAAGACGACAAAAAAGTGCGTCACGTACGTGTTGGAACGATGATCTGAATTTTAGCACTCGCGATTGCTCCTCCACCATGAGCGATACATTCGTAAATACCCGTTTCCCAAACAGTAGCGTCACTGATGACCAATGTTCCGTTACCGAGTACAGAATGACGAGACGATTTCGCTCCACATGGCATTTTCCATGTAATACTAGGAGCTGGCTGACCAGTCGCCGTACAATTGACGCTTAAACTTCCAGAGAGGGATAACTGTACGACACCCGCAGGTTTATAAATAAAACGAGGTTTTTCTAAACAAAACGTAACTTTAAACCGCTATAAAGCTAATTAAACTAATTATTTGTTGACATCAGACCGATTAGATAGACGACAGTTTCCACTACATCTTCTCCCAGGTAGTTGGTCGCATAGCAACGGTACTCTCCCTCGTCGTCTTTTCCTGCCTTTTTTATAAGTAGCACAGCTGTTTCAGAATCGTTTGTTAAGACCTTTTGTGACCCTTTGGTCCACGTCACGACGGGATGTGGCGGTCCGACGGCCGAGCATTTGAGCTCTAGATCCCCACCTGGATGAACGAGTGTGACGTCCTTGAATAATGTTGTGATTTTAGGAGCACCTGCTCACAGAAATCTTACAGTACTGACTTATGTAGAATCTGCAGTTTTCTCGAGTGCATGAATACAAGTATGGCGATATAATGCAATGTGGGTTGTGTGTGTGTGTGTGTGTGTGTGTGTGTGTGTGTGTGTGTGTGTGTGTGTGCGCTTGCATGCGTGCGCGCTTGCGTGTGTGTGTGTGCGTGCGTGCGTGCGTACGTGTGAGTGGCGTGTGTGTGTGTATCCAACGTTGGTTACTATAAAATGTGTCACGTTACACTTAACTTAGTGATATTAAGGTTCTTACCAATGACAGTTACCTCAAGGATCGCACGTATCGACTCGTCAGACACTCTGTCTACTGACCTGCCTGAGCATAAGTACTTTCCAGTGTCGTTCATGGTCGCGTTCGAGACCACTAATGCGCATCCCGTTTGGTACGCCCTCTCTAGGGGTAATTCGCCTTCGATCTTACTCCACGTAAAGTTGAATTTTGCTCCAAGTTTAAAACAGAGTTTGCAGTTAAGTATTAAGTCTGAAAATTCTCGCACTTCTACTCCATAACCGATAGAAGTCACTTTGCCTGTAGATAAAGAAAGATGAAGATAACGTATATATAATAAACCTTCAGACATTTGTTAGTCTATATATTTTGGCATTTATGCATGCATGGTAGTCTCTACTGTCCGTTTATAGGCAAGTCTAATATCTACCCGTTCATTTACTGCCATTCCTGCATGCATTCTTGCCAATCGATACCTACTTAATTAAAATAATTTGTTGTATATACAACGGAAAGCCCATTCACACTTTCTTATTCTTGTCTGCTTCTTTCTTTCTTCCTAGTTTGCACACGTTTATCGTGTACATACATACATACATATATACATATGTATGTTTGTATGTATATTGATCCATGCACCGTTATGGATGCGCTGAATGAATTCAAATCTTTCTAATCGCAATTTGTTTGATAAAAGTTGCCAAACGTGTTGTGTTGCGCAGAAAGCACGTAAGTTGGATTTGGTGGAAATGCAATCAAAATTTAGAGAGAAACGAAAGTGATCTAGTAGTGAGTTTCATCGGCAATAAATACTGTATTCGATTGCTCGAAGCTTTGCGGAGGACAGCGACACGTAAAGTCTACAAAGGACAGGCTTGGACCTGTGCTCAAATAAACTGGATCGTGTAGCATTTACTTCATAGAGAAAATATTTTTCGGAGGTTGCCCCCTCGAGAGGAGACCCATATAAACGTATTTTTAGTTTCTAAAATTTTTTACACAAATCTTCCCTTTCCGTCCCGAGTGCACGTGCTGATTTAAATTGCAAACGGAAAAAAAGACGCGGCCAAGTATCGCAAACAATATATTTTACACGCATATGCATTGACTCATCTGAATATATATATATATATATATACATATATATACCTCTGTAAGCCAACGCGAGGGAGTAAGACTTTTGACCAAGTATATTTCTCACAACACATGAATATTGACCCAGTTCAACATCAGAAATATCTTTTATCGTCAGAGTTCCATTAGAAAAGTATGCTCCTTTAGGCAAGCCTTCTGCACCACGTGACCAAGTAATTGTGGGCTGCGGATACCCGGTGGCTGAACATCGCAAACGTATAGATTGACCTGGCGTCACATACACTTTTCTTGGAGGAACGTAGTCAAACCTCACAGGCACTGTCATACAACTCAACTGTTAGATACATTGCTATATATATATATATATATATATATAACAAGTGTGTGTGTGTGTGTGTGTGTGTGTGTGTGTGTGTGTGTGAGTGTGTGTGTGTGTGTGTGTGTGTGTGTGTGTGCGTGCGTGTGTGTGTGTGTGTGTGAGTGTATGTGTGTTTTAGTTTGTGTAAGTGTGTGTGTGTGTGTGTGTGTGAGAGAGAGAGAGAGAGAGACAGTGAGAGAGAGAGAGAGACAGTGAGAGAAAGTGTTTGTGTGTGTGAATGTGTGTGTGTGTATGTGTGTGCGTGTTTGTTCAAAAAACATAAACATGCGCTACAAACCTCGAACCACTAGACTAGCAAATGCTGCTGCTGATCCAAACAAACTTTCTGCACGACACTCGTAAGCGCCCGAGTCGTAACTGTGCACATTGATTAGCACCAGGCTATTGTTTTCCGTTACGCTGGACCTCATTGCTGGAACAGACGACTGCGGTTTGTGCCAACTAATTTTTGGTTTGGGAAAGCCGTCTGCTTGGCAGTGCATACTAGCCGTGAGTCTCTCATTTGTAACTACGTTTGAAGGTGCCTTGGTAATAACCGGAGCAGCTGCATGTGTGCACAGAAACGGTTTGAGTTGAAAAGCTACTTATGGTTGTATTTTCATCTTGCCTATACGAGATCCTCTTGTTCCTGGTTCCCCTTTCTTTCCTGCTCGTCCCATGGGACCTGGTTTGCCTTCTGGGCCTAATAAGAAAATTTTCGATGAAATAAATGAATGTGACTCCTTTCTCAAAGAAAAGAGAGATGACTACAGGTAGACAAACAAACGGACAAACAGAAAGACACAAAAAGAAAAGGAAGACAGTCAAACAAAAAAACAAACAGACAACAGACAGAAACAGAAATACAAACATACATACGTACATATGGACGGAAAGACAGACAGACAGACAGGCAGACAGACAATCTGATGGGCGGACGAACGGACGGGCACACACACACACACACATACACAGCCTCTCTCACTCACACACACACACACACACACACACACACACACACACACACACACACACACACACACAAAAACACACACACACACACACACACACACACACACACACACACACAGACACAGACACAGACGCACACACACACACACACACACACACACACACACACACACACACACACAGACACACACAGACACACACACAGACACAGACACACACACAAACACACAAACACGCACGCACACACATACACACACACACACACACACACACACACACACACACACACACACACACTATCCAGCCATCTATCCATCCATCTACTTGCTGCTTGTGCTCCATGAGTACTATGAGGGTACAGAAGATGCAGTTCATGCAAGAAAACATCCAGTCAATACTGTTTTACGTCTATTTCAACAAAAGCTGGTGATGATAAAGATCGTGTTGTCTGAAAGTCTGATAACAAAAACTGACATGAAATTCTAGAGGCGGTATGCCATAAATTGCTTGAAGTATGTAAGGAGCTATAGTCTCACGTGGGCTGTTGTGATTGGGGAATTTGAACGACAGTGCCACGTGAAAGATGCGTGGATTGACATAATTTAACTACTAGAGTTTGACTTCAGAATATTAATTGCCAAATTGGGGGAGAGCTAAAGGACAAAGAGTCAGGTGAGGAGCGATTGGAAAGGCGTTGGTGTAACAGACGGTAAAGAAATCGCAAGATGTCGTGAGAATTTTAGCAAGGACGGTGTAACTTGTAGCATATAGAAATTGTTTATGTACAAAGCACTCATTCCCCGTTACAAGAGGAGTCGATGCACGCTGGCTCGGGTCAAGTACATCCTGTAAATCCATAGCGTGCATGAAAAGGAGCAGCGCATGCTTATTTTACACATTACACATGGCGTGGAGCGAGACGGAGACTCCGTGTCTTATCTGATTATGGACCGACCAGGACATGCAAGAAATTTATCTTTCGAACTTTATTGCTGCAACTGCCGCCTGGCGATAGACCTGCGTCTCGTATATGTTTTACGCATTTCTCGATATGACTGTTGTAAAAATTCCTAGAAAAGAAACGGTAACAGCTTGAATTCTGTCCATTGCAAATGGCAGCTAACGCGAGCTATGTCGATGTCAATTAACAAATGTAATACCCCGATTACACGAGCATTTGTAAGCAAGTCAGCCAGTGCTGATTACGAGCAGCTTCAATTGTTTGTAATCGCCGTGTAAACGCGAGCCGAGCTGAGCCGAGCCGTGCCGAGCCGTGCCAGCTCGGCTCGGTATTTCTAGTCGGGCCAGCGCGTGCCAGATTGGGCTGCCTCGGGTCAAGTACATCGTTAAACGCATAGCGTGTTAGAAAACTGGCCGCGTGTGCTTATTTCGTAGCATAGCGTAGCCAGACCCCTTGCCGACATGTCACACTTCTACACGAAAATGGCACCAACAGCTTGGAGCGAGACGGAGACTCTGTTAGGAAGCGACCAAGATGAGCAAGAAGTTTAGAGTTTAAACTCCGTAGCTGTATGTGCTCAACAGTCGCCTGGCGATAGACCTACGACGTTTCGTATATGTGCTACGCTTCTGTCCGTTGCAAACGTGAGCTAACGCGAGCTATGTCAATCTCAAGTAACTAAAACACGTTAGTGACCCAGATTGGCTTCCTTCTACAACAGAGTGTGTCGTGTACACGCGGTCTGTAATAATGGGCTGGCACGAGCTGGCGCTGCTCGGCTCGTCTCGGCGCGTTATGCGTGCTTGTGACGGTGTAAACGGGGTTTACGTAATGAGATGCCCATTGGCTTGCTTCTAAAAAGTGTGTCATATAAACGCGGCATGGAATTCTGACCTGTTACTGGCTGGCGCGACGCGGCTCGCTATGAATGCTCGTGCAAATGGGGTATTAGTGTACGTCTGGAGTTAACCCTAAGTATACACTCGTAACTAACATACGTGTTTGCGAAGTCTCAGCAACGACCGCCATTTATTGTCCGTGTTACAGGATATATTACGCAACAATCTGGGAGCTCGAGCGGGAAGGTAACCGGTTTGTAGGAAAGCAGTGCGACTAAAGCGGAGGAGATGGATTGATTAATCGCTTTAGGGACAAAGATGAGCTTAGAAAGAAAGAAATTTCAAGTGTTTTTCTCGTGAACAGCAGGCTATCGATCGTGAAAAGAAAGAAAAGGAACAAGAAATGAAACGGCTAGATCAAATTAGAAATAGTAGATGTAGCGGATGAACGCCGCATGTAAGAGGCGGAACACGAGTTAGAGAGAAAACACGAAATACGGTTGACGAAATTGCAGACAGAGAAGTTGGCGTCGACGGCGAACGTGTCTGTGAAGCCCGAGATAGGAAACATAGCGACGTTACCGAAATTCCTTGTTTTCCAAGATGGTAAAGGACCAGCTCCTTAGCTACTTACAGAAGTTGGAACGGTTTGCAACCACGAACAAATGAGAAGCTGCAGAGTGGGGCCCGCTCTAAGCTCGTTACTGGCCGTGTTCACACTTGGGTTTAAAACTGGGTTTCCTACTGCTTAGTACAGTATAACCAATTAGAATAATCAGGTCAATTTACGACAGGAATGTTGTTTAAAGCAATGCTAGCCTACCCCCACCGGAGGTAGGGTTAGCGATTAGTTTAGCTGAGGTTAACGCTTGTCAAACATTCCAGTTTATTCATATTGCGTATCGCAGCAATGAATCAAGGAAGATTGCTCTACTTTGTGTCGGTCTGGCAGTTTTTTTATTGAGCACCTCGAACCTGCAGAAAACTTGCGGAATTCTGTAGCGAAGACGTTGTCGCATCCGTAGATTCAGGCAGCTTTTGCTGTGATATCACCTGAATATGGTCCCTAAACTGGGAGAAGGCACTCGAAGAATGAAAGCGGTCGAAAGACCTTTCAATTTCCTGTGCAGGATGCGGCTCGATCGAGTATATGATACTTTCAGTAACATCAACATGTGAGAACACATCTTGCGAATGATAGCACAGCAGTGTGTTATGATTAATCAGCGAAAACTTCGTTTTTGTAACCTGACCCTAGTGTAAACACGGTCACTGACGGGTAGAGCACTTGAGGTGCATTCGAGACAATCGGATGGGCAGTGAATAATTACGCGCAATTTAATTAAGTTGAAGAAGCTCTACTGAAACGATACCATCTGACAGAATACGGGTATAGACTTAAATTTTGTGTTGTGTAGACCCAAAGCTGCATGAAAAAGCCCACAACAGTGTATCTTTTGTTTTTAAGAGAATTTGAGGAAACGAATGGTTCTTGCGAGAGCGGCCAACAGTTGCAGCTGAAGCCATAGTAAACTTGTTTCTATAGGATCAATTCTTGAATTCTTGTCCTACGAAATTGGCAAAGCACTTGGACGAGAGGATTTACGTTAGTCTCCTCCGTGAAATGGCCAGAGTACAAGAAAGGTTCCTAATAGCACGCCATATATATCGTTCAATACAACTTCTCATGTCGAGGATGACGTACAATCGACAAAGAGTGAAAGAGGCGCAATTTCGGCGTCGAAACAACAAACGGGGCGTGGCGGCGCAGGCGTGCAACGTTTTATCTGACAAAGCATTATCATAAGGCATTCGAGTGTAAACTGTCCCGCCAGAATAGGTGTTTCCACTGTAATAAGATATTGACTATGAGTCCAAGGATCGTTGAGGTAATTTGTATTGCATTGACGAGAAATCTACCGCAAAGTTCAGCGTGGCACTTCAGATGTACAAGAGTGAATCCCAGGCAGCGAGTCGATCGAAGAGTGTCAAAACGAGGAGAGCACTGTAAACAGGTTGCGAGCAGATGACGCTGCGTCAACGAGATCGAAACCGTTCATGTCTAGGCGGAATCGTGTCAGAGGTTGTGAATAGCAAAGCAGTCTCTGTCGTTAGGGAACTCCAAGCCTGTTATGAGAAACATGTCAGTGGTAAGAGGCAAAATCGATTACATGATGGTGAGCGTCCTTAAAAACAGAAGAAGTAGCGGCGTAATCGTAAGCAGACTTTCGTCGACTAAAGTAAATACCTAAACAAGTATGGGCACCTGCAGATGGTAAATAGACAACAGTATCAAAAAGATGCCGATAACGAGGTAGTCTCGCGTAGCCAGACCCTCTTCGCCGTCATACTTCGGCGGGATTATGATGACGAAGAGAGTCTTGCTACAAGAGACTAATAGCGAGAGTGTACCTGTCTAAACCTTATTTTACCGATACCGTAGAGGCGTTATGTCTACTAGATTCTCTCCACGACGTCTGTATCGGAAATATATATGTGGACATAGAGAAGCAGACGAATTCGACCCTACATTAAACAAAGCTATCGCCTTTACCACTAACTCAAAAACACAAAATGGTGACACGCTGGTGCATTTGAGAGCTCCGACGATGGATACGTACAAATACATATGTACGTCGACCAATTAAAAGACACGATCGCGGGGCTGCGGCAATACAATCCATTATTACAGAAGTCTAAGCAGAAGGACAGCATCAACTATAATTTAAGGGTGATCAAGAAGTTTCGTTTGAAGAGAAGAATGGCGTATTTTATAAGATTTACAAGCACCCCAGGGTTATCCGAGGAAGACAAATCAAATTTGATGCAGCTTGCACAGGACTCTTTGAAGGGAGGCCATCTGGAAGTAAAAAAAAACTACTAGCGGAATTCTGAGCGACTTCTACTGCCCAGGAATTAGGGCAGATTTATAGTGGTTTTGTTGATCTTGCGATGACACTTTTTAAAAGACCGTGCCAAGGGGAAAGGTGAGCAAGGTGCCTTTGGGGAAATGGCACTGACAGACGTGCAATTTATACGAATGGCAGTCGACACGTTTGCTGTTGATATCCCCGAGTGAGCAAGAACATAGATACATCCTGACCTATGTAGGTTATACGCAACGTATTATTTGGAAGTGATTGCACTGAGAACCATCACCACCGAAGCTGTGACTGAAGCGCTAGTCGATATTTATAGTCTAGGCTGAAAATTCATAAGGATGTTCTGAGCGATTTAGTGAAACAGTTCGTGTAGCAATGTATGAAGGAGGAATATAGGCTGCTAACAGGTAACAACGACTGCGTATAATCCATCGTGTAATGAACTGGTTAAAAATTCAACGGTACTTTGAAGGGCATGCTCAATCGTCTGTGGATGGAACAACAGCAGCAACTGCATCGGTACCTCAATTATTCGCGTACAAAGATCGAAGTGCCTCAGGAGTGGACGGAATTTTCGCCGTTCGAGCTCTTGTACAGTAGTGCGGTCAGAGGCCAGATGCTGACTTTGCGATGTTTATGGACAAAGGATGACACCTAAGAGGAGTTTAAAACAGAAATTTGCCTTCCAATCTATGCAGAGGATTGAGAAAACTTTGGAGATCGCAAATGTAACAGTTTGCAAAAGGCACAATATTAACTTAAGTAAAAAACGTAAGATAACACAAAATCTAATAAGGGGAAACCAGGCATCGGAAGAGGTCCTACTGCAGTTAACCACAGGTAGCAACAAGCTATTGATGAAGTGGAAAAGACCGTCACTGAAGCTGTATCGGACGACAACGATTACAGAGTAAGAGTGAACGGGAAGTCAAAGACGTACAACCTAAACTTGCTAAAAAAGTTCTCCCACGGAAAGACTAAAGGAATGAGGTACCAAGAAAGCAGAGGATAAGCAGACTCGTCCTGGAGCTTTTATCACAGCGATTCTGGAGAATACGGCAAGGGCAGTGGTATGGAAGAGGTGGTGGATGCCGATGAACTCTTGCATTTGAGTGCGTTTTGGTCCAATGAGCGCGTGGAATACGCGATGCTTGTAAAAAAGTCGTCTACAAAACAAGAAAGACAAGCCAGGCAACTGATTTATGATTTTGGAGACAAATTCACCGACTTACTTGAAACAAAAAACGTTGGTGCAACATAACATCAAGCTTACCGATGCGGGACCGATTCGATGCCCGCCGTACACTACTCCTTTTGCGGTCAGAGAGACTGTACGAAGGGACGTAGCAAGCATGATAAAGATGGCAGTGATTTGTACATCGTTATCACCGTACGCAGTATCAAGAACCGATGATGAAGGATCAAGAGATGACCTAGCGATCGACTTATCGGGGATAAGTAATTTACGAAATTGGACTTCCGCAAACGTTATTGGAAAGTACCCGTAACGCGAAGACATTTAAAGACGTCATTTGTAATCTCAGACGGGCAGTACAAGTTTCTAAAAATGCCATTTGAAATGATGAAATCAGGAGCGACCCTAGTGACATGCATGCAAACGGTATTAACGGATTTGAATAACGTGGAGTTCTTTGTACATGAACAACTTGCTGATACACTCGCACGACTGGATGGATGACGACGTTAAGCAAAATTGTTAGAAGACTAGCCGACGCCAATCTTACAGTTCGTCTTCTAAATCAATAATTGGGACTGACAAGATTGAGTTGTTGGGGCAAGAAGTGTGCCATAACACAAAGGCCTCTATGCCAATTGGTGTGAGCAATATTAGAACGGCACTAGACCTACGTCAAAGAGGAAGGTGCGTTAGTTTCTCGGGTTGACAGGGTTTTATATCGCGACCACATGCATACTCCATTACGCCGCTATCGCCGTGCCTCTTAGCGAATTGCTAAAGAAGGGGCAAACAAACAAAACCACATGGGGTGATGCGCAGGAGCGAGCATACCGCACGCTCAAAAGAGCAATAACTGATAGACCCATTCAACATTTATCAGATCACGACAAGACTTTATACTCAGAACGGACGTGTTGGAAGAAGGAATTGGAGCTATCAGTCTGCAGAAGCACGAAGGTCAGTCGTATCTCGTAAAATTTGCAAGCAAGAAATTGTTAGATTGAGAAAAGATGCTCTCAACAATCAAGAAAGAATGCCTTGCCATAATCTTCAGTGATTGAAGGTTCGCTAATCTGTTGTATGAAAAGCGATTTGTGTTGCAAACAGAAAATCAGTCGCTATTGCACTTTCAAACGGCCAAGTTTGAACAGTACAGAGTCATGAGATGGGCGATGTCTTTGCAAGTTTACCAATTCACATTAGAGGTGCTATATATAGCGGTTGTGAAGAAGAGAAGGGACGACTTCTTGAATCTTAAAATGTAACTATTGTGTGATGTACGTTTGGACAAAATGGCTTGACAATTTCTGGAGAAAGAGAAGCGTTTGACACAAATCACTTGAGTTATTGGAGAGGCTAGACTCACGTGGGCAGTTGTGATTGAGGAAATTGAACGACAAATTAAGCCACGTGACAGATGGATTGACTAAAATACTGGCGCGTGACTGTAAACCGACATCTGAGGAATTGAGGAGAGAGTAGAACGACGGAAAGTCAAGTGAAGAGCGATTCAAAAAGCTCTGGTGTCCGACAAGCACAGAGACGTAGAAGAATTTGGAGAAAGTCGTGAGAAACTTTAGCAAGGACCGTGTAACATGTAGCATATTTATATTGTATACAAAGCAGTTAGTATAAGTCTTGAGTTAACCCTAAATATACACTCGTAACAACTTATTATAATGTCCGTGTCTGCGAAGTCTCAATCCGAGTACCTTCTATACGTATACTATATCGCGACATAGTAGAATGACTACTGTACATGTAGCCTCGCAAGCCAGGCTCTTCCGCGCAGTCGCTGAGCTAACCGCACGTGAATCACACGAGGAGGAGGAGCTTTTACCGGAATTGCTCCAGCGCGAGAAGAGCCTGGTCGCTTTCGAGAACGTCATAGTGACGTGGGACCCCCGATCGGATTTCATAGCTTGATAAAGCTAATTCGATTTCCTAAAGAGCTCGTTTATGTAATTGCGCTGATACACGAAGCAGAGAGGTAGCCCTCCGCGGAGAGCGCGTGAACACGAAATCCAGTGAAGCTGTTGATGGACGAAGTGCTGGTGAATAATGAGCGTAGGAATGGCCTACATGGGACTGGTCCGCTGAACCTACACTCTCCAGCAACGTTTCGTTCTACTGAACTCATCTGCAGGTTTGCGCGAATTGAAACAGACGTAGAACTATTCACCACTCCTGCGCGTCTACTCTGACATCTATAGCCTGTGGGGGAAATGGTGTGAGAACTGCCGGCCCAGTTTCACTCAACGGTTCATGAAAACAGTGGCCTAGAGCTTGTTGCAATTGACCTCTCCGCGTGTATTGCTAACACAGTCTATGTGACGGTACTTTCCACTCAGCAAGCAACACTTTTGTACGATATTGACCTCCTCACGGTGAACTGGAAACATCTAGGCATGGGAAAACAGCAGTGCAGTGGACCTACCATGTTCAGGAAGTGTAGAGTTGACTTGTAGTTGCACGTGTACACGTACGACTTGTTTCAATGCACGGTTTCTGACTGCTACATATATACACTAACCGCGTACAATGAGTTCATTTCTCAAACTACCGCGCTGCAGATCTAGATTCGGCGGTGTGCTGTTGGCAAAACTGAATGCTGAAAAGGAGTCGTGACACTGCAGAATATTACATGGCTGAGCTGTCTGCATACGTACTAGAAGCGAACGATGATGTCAACTACGTACCTCGTGCAAAACAAGCAAGTGCGTGAAGCGATGTCGCATGTTCTCAACTTTTATACCTACATGCTTACCTAATAGGATTAGCTTTATCAAGCTATGAAATCCGATCGGGGGTCCCACGTCACTATGACGTTCTCGAAAGCGACCAGGCTCTTCTCGCGCTGGAGCAATTCCGGTAAAAGCTCCTCCTCCTCGTGTGATTCACGTGCGGTTAGCTCAGCGACTGCGCGGAAGAGCCTGGCTTGCGAGGCTACTGTACATGTTCGTGGGTGACTAATCAAACCTGCTTTGTGTAATTAATGCCTATAATGAGTGGTAAGGGTAGATACAGTGCAGAAGGGGGTTTTGAGAGTCGTTTTTCTCGTCGTTGTTTCATGTCATCTATAAGGCTTTCATCATTGTCTTCTGCTTCCTTGTTAAAAAATTCTGTTTTAACATTGAAACGTTTCATTATGAAATGCGGCCAAGAGTTGCAATTTTCAGCTTTCTCCCTTTAGCATTCCAACATGTTTTTGCACAGCTTATTTAAGATCACAGGATTCAACTTCATTCCAACAATGCTTCCGTCCACCATGCATGGTTATTGACCATTCTATTTTCAAACTTTAGCACTTGATTTTCTAATTGCGATTGGCGACTTTAATGAGGCAAGGCTTCTTCTTGCATTCTAGTTACGATATTGATATATTGATTGTGGGAAAGCCATCACTGACTAAAGTGAACACTACCAAACAACATGTAAGTCAGGACGCGTTTGACCAGTTTGGGCACACAACAGCATTCTGTCAGTCTGACTGCTTGATAGAATTAAAATACATCACCGGAGAGGACCAAGAGACGGATATTCCACTTCAAACAGTTGAACAGACATCACAGTGTTCGAAACAGGAGTTGGAACCAACATGGAGCTGGATGTAGCTCTTGCTCATTATTAGAGCTCAGACATATTCTCTAGAAATGCTACGTACACGTACAACAGACGGAGCAGCTGCATCAAAGAGAGCAGAAAGCAAGAGGGTAAGTTACGACCGCGGGAGAGACCTACATACAGAAGACTGGAGTGAAGACTCGTCTGGTGCTATAACAGTTTAGCAGATGGGGATAGCAGGGAGAAGAATACGTAGCTACACCAGCTGTGAAAATAATCCAAACATAAGTTTGGAAAACCAAACAGATCTGAGTAAACAAAAAATTGGAAGAAAATGTTTGCTATAGAGACGGGAAAGTGCAATGGAGCTCAAAGAGAGTTTCCATTAAACGGTTTACAAACATGATGTCATCTACTCGTACAATTTAGCTAACGATTCTTGATCAAGACCAACTAGGTTCTTGCAACGTTTTTAAGGCAGGTTCAAGCTTACACCCCACTCAACGGCCATTCCCACAGTGATTGCCTGAGTTGCCCCTATTACTTGATAAACAATGGACTTCGACCTTAGGACGTCTTTTATAGATGATGTCACCTATTACTGTCAAACCTACAGTCATACAAAAATGGAATTTGACTGAATAAGCAAGTGCTAGAGATCTGTGTGGCTTTGTAAAGCGTCTGTAGATCAAACCCCATGCAATGTTACTTTCAATTGAACTCCAAGCCAGCGATAAACAGTTTCAGACGTCCCCGTTGTGCACACCACGGACTTGCAATATTTTTTAGAGCGTTTTTACCATTCTGGCGCCGTCGAATAAAATGGCGATCAAGTGCCAGTGGTGGCCACGTCTAATGCAAATGTGTGTTAGTGTACAAAAATTTCGCACGCATTACAGCTGACTTCCAAAATCCACGATAATAGTTTATGACTAATGAAAACATTTCAGACAGAAAAAAAGCTGTGCACGTTCTTAAGTACCGTCTGCACAGAGAAGCCCGATTGAAAGAAAGTTTCTTCCAATCGCTCCTTTATGCACCCGCTTTACAAAGCCACACAGGAACTTATTTATTCAGTCAAACGCGTCTTCTCCACAACGGTAGGCTTGACAAGGATGAATTACATTACATGCAAGACGTCTTCATGCAAGTGGACTCAATTGTTGATCAAGTATATAAGGGCGGAACCCAATCACACCTGCAGCGCGTCTATTGAGTGCTGTGTAATCTTGAAAGAGTCATGAAAATGTTACAAGCACGTACTTAATTAAAGGTCGCTAGATACATTGTAGATGTCCTGAAACCGTCTATTAGAAATCTGCCGGAGCCCGACTGGAAGACACGGAGCCAATGCAATTGCATGGAGTGTGCACGGGACCTTCAACCATGCATGGAAGGCAGCCGAGGCCGCTGGGTCTCAAATTATTTAACATAACGACCAGCAGGCAGTTTCTCAAGCTTACCTAGTTTGCCAAAGTCGCCTTTTGCGCCCTTTTGGCCAGCCTGGCCTTTTGGTCCTAAAGAGAACATCAGGTATGTAAGCATAAACAGTTGTCAAAGGTCATTATCAGGTTTATGTGTTAATTACTCGCTACTTTTCTTACCTTGAACGCACACCTTCTCGTTTGACAAACAGGTCGCATGCAAAGACTGTAACTATACAGAAACCAACTCTAAATCAGCCCCAAATGAAAGGCACCATGATGTCATTTGTACAGTATACTTGCAACTGTGATATGCTCTTAAGATATACATCCAGTGTTTCACCTAGTCGCGTGTCTCTTGCACTTCGCAGCTTGTTACCATACGTCAGTTTGTCTCTGTCACGAAAAGGGTCTTCTTCGTCTGTGTTACGATAAGACTGTTCGTTTGCAGCTTCCATCTCGTCAAGCACAGATGCGAGCTTATCCGTGAGAGGATAAATCTGTTTCAACTCTCGTTCAATTGTAGTTCTCATCTCCTGCATGTCATTGTCAAGGTTCCAAAGAAAATAGAAAGACACAGCAAACAAAACAGCGTAGGCAAAGAGACATGACACCAGGATAATTGCTTTTGTAGAAGTAGTTTCTCTCATTGCAACGCTACAATGGCAAAGTGATGAATGACCTAACACATTCGCGCAACATCCTTCGCTCCGCCTTCACCAGGCGCTAAAGTGGGAGTGGCTTTATAATATGCAAATTAAAATTGATTTCAACTGTTGCCTTTGCTCAAACACACGCACACACACACACACACACACACACACACACACACAGAGTTGTGCTGAAACCAAAAGAAAGTTCATTCTACATTTAGGAGTCCTAATGCGCACCGAATAATCGATCGGCCTGAGAAGTATTTCTTTCTTGCAGTATTTTTCGATCAGCATTAAGGCTGATTTACACTAAGCACTTAACATAATATAACGTAACGTTAATTGACAGTATTTGGGTTATGCAAAATCATTGACACTGGCAAATTTTGTTGTCTTAACTTACCGTGTTGAATTTCGTAACGTAACTTATAATGTTGAGATGGATTCAACATTTTCCGGTTGACGTAAGCAATTCTCCAATCATGGGGCAGAGTGTTAGTGTCACTCTTGCTGTTGTAAGACAAGCGGCTTATTGACCTTGTATGCAAGTATTCGTGTTTGTACGATGTTGTCGTTTATTCTCATTTTATTGACTACGGCGTGGTATTCCTTAGAGCCAGTCTGCACTGGAAACTGTATCTAAGCCACGTTTCCGTTCCTTGGGCTTTTCTCCTGTGTCTCCAATAAATAGGAAGCAGTAAAAAACAACGTTTCCTCTGCTAAAATGAGACGAAGGTTTCCATGCGTGACGTCATGTACGGGACCCTGAACGTATCAATGTGAATGCTATCTAGATGGCATGTTACGTTACGTTAATTTACGTAAGTCACTCAAAGTTGATAAAATTCGTTACGTTACGTTACGTGTTTAATGTGAATCAGTCTTTAGTCTCTAACTAGAAGTAAGGATAGCACATAGGGAGTTAGGTCAGCTGATAAGTCTTTGTATACAATGTTATCTGACAACTACTACGTGTAGTTAGTTAATTACATCCAAAGCCAAGTTAGGGACAGGTCATTAATTCATTGTTTAAAAAGTAGGGTTTGATGTAACATTACCTACTAGCTACGACTACGGATGGAAGAGCCATTAACCTTAAACACGAAAGCATGGGTTTTGATAATTGGCTAATTTGTGTGATTTTCTGCGTAAGAAAAAGGTGACCAGAGATGAAAGATGAAACAGGCGGATCAGCAGATAGTCAGGCCGCAAACTGCCGTAATCGATTGACTAGTGCCAATAGCTCGCGATCGTATAGTGATATTGGATATTCAAGTAATGAAATATTAGAAGTTGTACAGGACACTGTCTGGTGTCAAGCGAAAAAGACGAACAGACTGTCATGCAGTTGTATAAAATTTAAAATTCAGCTGTAGATGGACTTGTTGCGTCCGCAGTATTATTCACAAATATATAACAATGTCAAGAAGACAAGTGCGTTCTTCTAGGAAATTACGATTTTCAAATTTATCGACAGTAATTATGGTACCTACAGTATACGGCAATGCGAGTAATTTTCAAGAAATATGGAGCGGCAAGTCTATAGGTTATGAGAATGCATATAGCTACCACGAATTTTTTCAAATGCTAAGCAGCAAAACGCTTAGCAATTTCAACGTTCTAAATGAAAAACCAAACGTAACTACCAATATTATGACTGGTGTTACTTTTAACTGGACAGAAAAGCTAAAAACACTCCTTTTTGGAGTTACTTACATTACTGTACATGACAGGCTGGTTCGCGATCCTTTCAGTCATTTCAACTTTCAATTTTTAAATATTAAATCATTGTTCAATTATTGTCAAAGTTTTCTATTTTTTGCTAAAAAATAAGTTTGGTCACTTAATTTCTATTTTCTATTTTTAAATTTTATAAATTGATTATGTTTTCCTATTTCCATTTTTCTGTTTATTTTTTTAGCAAATTAGTTAAATCCATTTTCAAAAAAAAGTAAAATAAACAAATAAAAATTTGAAATTGAGATTTAAAAATCTGACTCAGGCTGTCTCTTCCCGACAAAGTGAATAAAAAAGCATGTTTATTTTGTAAGATATACAAAGCAATATATTGATCAGTTTGGCAGCTACTACATTTAAAGGGTAACTGCAACGCAAAATCAAAAATTCTCTTATATTGGAAATTGATAGTTCTAGTTGCATACATGACAGGAAAAATAGTTTTAGATTTTTAAGTTTAGTCTTCAATGAGATATAGCACGTCAAAGTTGCTTTCTGTTCTTCAACTTCCGATAACAGGCGTGGTGTAGTGTGACGTCACTGAAGGGAGACGCGTGTGCGTCTGTATTGTCAGCGGCCTTTAAAAATGACTAAATCTTCATATCCAAGGCAACGATGCTAGGGTGGAGGCGACGGCAGCAACAGCGAGTCTTCTGAAGAGTCCTCTGGAGGTTTTTACGTGATAATAACGTTCCGTCATCGCATGAATCGCAGGATGAAGGAGATCTGCCGGAAGCCATTATTAGGTATATGTAGTGATTAGACCACACAGGTTTGAGTTCAGCGACAATGCCTTTGAAGCTTTGAGATCGCCTGCTGCCTTGGAAGCGGACGAGGAAGAGGACAGGGTACCCGATAGCCTGTCATCATTGCAAGTAGAAGTAGGAGCTAGCTACGTAATCGATGCACATCCGGGTAAGTAAACAACATCCACAGGTTTCAGCTGCGGTCGTTGTAAGATGATGGATACGTACTCGTGTGGAGTGCGTGTGCTGTCAAAACGTATTTGAGGTTGTCTCAAATAATGACACGATAATAAGGTCGAATACTAGCAACAATAGTGGCACCGTGTACTGGTGAGTTCATGCAAAACTCTAGTGCTGTACGCGAGAAAGAGAATAAAATGAGTTGAAGTACATACGTTGAATTCACGTTGACACAAGGTTTGACTTCACTATACAGTATACTGTAACGCATACGACTGCATTTACTACACATGATGATCAAGAGGTGAGTCTATCTAGAGTCATCAAGAATCTGACCTCTCGTAGCCATTTGCAGTACTTTTAGTCCTGCACGAGAGTCTTCCTTACCTTTCAGTTTCTCAATTACGGCTCTCCTTTTCTTTTGCAAAGGTTCCAGAGTGCTGCGACCTTGAAGTGTGGAGGCATGTAGATCGAAAATGGTGGCCTCGATTTCGCTCTTCTACAACCCAAACCAAGCTCTTGAATAGACCTGGCTGTACGTGTCTCGAAGCAATCAGGCTAATAATGGCTACTGCAGACTCCTGTCCACTCAGTAAGACGCTTTGTACTCAGTAGCAGTCGCCCGGACGACACAAACGTCTTTGCAATTGTCCTCAATATTTTGCGATTCTCACTCTTTCTTAGCCTAGGGATCTTCGGAAATCAAAACACGATTGCGTATGACTTGCGTGAATTGGTGCATCTTGCAGCCACACAACACCAAACCATTCTTTCGCCACAAATTCTTTAGTTTGCAATACACGCTAGCGTGGAGTCTCCCTACTGACGTCACCACGATACCACGCCCTTTACTGGAACTCGACGAACCGAAAGCAACTTTCACCTGCTATATCACAGCGAAGACTTATCTTAAATATCTAAAACTATTTTTCCTGTCATCTATGCAACTAGAACTATCGATTTCCATCATAAAAGAATTTTTGATTTTTGCGTTGCAGTTACCCTTTAAGAAAGTAGCCCAGAGATGGAGGATGAAACCACAGCGTCAGCATATTCTCAAGCTTCAGAAAGCTAATTGATTTACTAGTAGTGACAACAGCTCGCGATCTGATCGTGATACTGACATAAAACGAAAAGAGCAATGATGCCTGTAGTATATTAGAGTATTGTAGTACTATATACGGGTACTATATACGGGTTAGTTAGAGTGTTGAGTTGTGTTGAGTGTGCAGAACAATAAATCAACCAGAACACTACAACTGGCGACGAGGATAGGCCAGATTGGAGAAGGATCGACCGGCATCCTGAAAGGTACGTTTGATACCACTGCCCGTGCGCTGTTTGGAGCGTAAGGTACACAAGGACCCCCAAAGAGGTGACCACGTGCGCGTTGATATCCCCTACGGAGCTCTGTAACAGTCCCAAATAGGCGAATGGAGATACCTCCAGTGGAGCGATTTCAATTTCCTGACGAATCGACGTCTGACCTAGGCGCAAACTGGGAAAAATGGAAGCGTAGTTTTCAGTACTACCTTGACGGACGAGGCATCCACCAGGACGCTCGGAAGAGAGCACTCCTGCTGCATTCCGCTGGACCGCGAGTCCAAACGATCTTTGAGACTCTAGATGACACGGGGAATACCTATGCATCTGCCATCCAGTCACTCGATACCTATTTCCAACCGCTAGTCAACAAATACTATGAACGTTACCGATTTAGACAAATACGGCAACAACAGGGAGAGGCGATTGATCGATTTGTGAGTCGTCTCCGACAGCAGGCCGCCAAGTGCAGCTTTGCAGATTCGGATGAGAACATTCTGGATCAACTGATAGAGAAGTGTGATGGTTCAAGAGTCCGCTCAAAACTGCTTGAGGAAGGTAATGACCTGACTCTGGAAAAGGCAATATCCCTAGCACGTATGCTAGAATCAGTAGCCGCGCAAGAGAGAGACATTTCGAGTCAACAAGATGCAGGACCCTCCACTGAGAGAACCCTTCGAGTAGAATCTACATGGAAGGACAGGCAAGCCAAAAGTAAGGGCAAACCACAAGCGAAAAAGCCACAACACGCGAAGCAGTGCTCACGATGTGGACTAGAAGGCCACGGCCCAACAGACGCAAAATGTCCAGCAAAGAAAGTAGAATGCAACAAGTGTCATAAGCAAGGACATTATGCTCGTATGTGCAAGACGAAGAGCAACGGCTCGATAACTGGTAAAGTCCTCATGACAGAAGAGAGTCAATGTAAACAAGGAGAATGCTTGAGTAAGTCTGATTCAGAGTATGTGTTCGCTGTAAATCACGAACATGCTACAGCTGTTATTCGAATTGGTGGAGTTGATACACAAGTTGTCATAGACAGTGGAGCCTGTAGTAATATTATGTCACAACAAGAGTTCACACGGTTGAAACACAAAGGGATGAAATACAAATCATGCAAAGTGAAGAAAACCCTCTACACGTATGGTTCAACCAGACCCTTGTCTGTAGTTGGGGGATTTGACACAGAAGTAGCGTCAGAAGGCAAACAAATGACAACCCAATTTATTGTTGTACGCTGTTCAGGACCAACATTACTGGGACGTCAGACTGCACCAGAGCTGCATCTCCTAACGTTAGGATCTGTTCGAGAAGACAACACGATTGGTCGAAAAGAACTAATACAGGAGTACAGTGATTGTTTCTCAGGATTAGGGAAGTTGAAAGACTTCCAATTGAAGATACACATTGACGAGTCTGTGACCCCCGTAGCTCAGCAACCTAGACGGATCCCATTTGGCTTGAGAGACACGGTTGAAGCAGAGTTAAATCATCTTCTGGAAGCAGACGTCATCGAGGAAGTTCAAGGACCGACATCTTGGATCAGTCCCGTCGTGGTGATACCCAAGAAGGGAAGCCAAGTTCGAATTTGCGTAGATATGAGACGAGCCAATGAAGCCGTCATCCGGGAGAGACACCCAATACCCACAGTCGATGAAGTAGTGGAAGAGCTCAGGCACAGCAAACACTTCAGTCGACTAGATCTTAAGAAGGGGTTTCATCAGATCGAACTGGATGAAACATCACGACCAATAACTACCTTCGTCACCCACAAAGGATTATTTCGATACAAGAGATTGATGTTTGGAGTATCATCCGCCCCAGAGGCATACCAACGTATCATCCAGCAGACACTGTCAGGCTGTGAGGGAACCACAAATATCTCCGATGATATCTTGGTCCATGGAGTTAGCAAAGCCGAACATGACCTGAGACTACGAGCTGTCCTAGATCGGATCAGGGACAGAGGATTGACGCTCAATGCCGAAAAGTGTGACTTTGATATGGATAAACTCAAGTTTATGGGACATGTGATATCCAAAGAGGGTATATCACCGGCAGACGATAAAGTAGCATCTATCATGGCAACCGAGACCCTAAGACAGCAACGGAAGTACGATCTTTCCTCGGCATAGTAAATTTTTGTGCCAAGTTCAACCAGACTTAGCAACAATTGCAGACCCTCTTCGGAAGTGTGCGAGAGCCAACCAGTCTTTCGTGTGGACAAAGACTGAAGCAGAAGCATTCGCAACTATTAAGAATAGATTACGCGATGCCACCGCTCTTGCTGTGTTTGACAGAACAGCACACACCAGTGTCGTAGCTGATGCAAGTCCTGTAGGACTAGGAGCTGTTCTCTGGCAGGAACAAGATGGAATGAAGAAGCCTATCAGTTATGCGAGTAGAAGTCTGACTGATGTAGAGCGCAGATACTCTCAAACAGAGAAGGAAGCGCTAGGCCTAGTCTGGGCATGTGAAAGATTTAATCTGTATCTGGCAGGTCGGAAATTTGATCTCATTACAGATCACAGACCACTTCAAACTATTTATGGACCTCGAAGCAAACCTTCGGCGAGGATCGAACGTTGGGTTCTTAGACTCCAACCCTACGATTTCAACGTGATCTACACGCCAGGAAAGTACAATATTGCTGACCCCTTGTCACGATTGTCATTGCGTGATCAAGGTGGAGAGAATGACGAATACATCAAGTTTGTGGCAAGAGAAGCCGCACCTTCGTCGATTTCACCGAGACAAATTGAAGAAGCGTCCAAAGAAGACAGTGAGTTACAGTCACTACGAAGGAGTATCCGAGAAGGAAACCAAGCAAATGTACCGGCAAATTACAAGCATGTATTTGGCGAATTGACCATTGTTGGTTATATCGTTCTTCGAAACTGTAGAATAGTGATTCCAACTAAACTTCGGAACCAAGTGTTACAATTAGCACATGAGGGGCACCAAGGGATTACAAAGTGCAAAGATCGACTACGAACCAAAGTATGGTGGCCAGGCGTCGACCGCGAAATGGAACGCATGTGCAGAACATGCCACGCCTGTCAAATTACCCAATTGCCATCCCACCCACCTCCCATGAAAAGGACACAGCTCCCAACAGGTCCATGGATAACGATTGCTGCTGACATACTTGGTCCCTTACCGACTGGTGAATATCTTTTAGTAGTAGTGGATTACTACAGCCGATATTTCGAAGTAGATCTGTTGAAGCGAATTAGAGCATCAGACATTATCTCCAGGCTAAAGACCACGTTCTCTAGATATGGTGCTCCGTACACCATGATAACGGACAACGGTTCACAGTTCACGGACCATTCCTTTGAACGTTTTCTCAAAGACTATGGAGTGGAGCACAGCACCAGCCCCCCATTATGGCCCAGAGCCAATGGAGAAGTCGAAAGACAGAACCGCACTTTGCTGCACGCTATGCAGACAGCACAAGTCGAAGGTAAAGATTGGCGACAAGAACTTTACATCTTCCTCATGGCATACCGCACCACACCACATTCCACAACTGGAATCAGCCCAGCTGACGCATTCTTTCAAAGGAAAGTACGATGCAAACTGCCAACTTTAGGGTTACAAGATACCTCAGTTTTCGACGGACAGATGCGAGATGAAGATTTGCGAAAGAAGGAGGAAGGGAAAAGACATGGAGATATCGCAGTAAAAGCACAAACCGACGAGATAAAAGTAGGAGACAAAGTACTGTTACGCCAGCAGAAGACCAATAAATTGACTACCACTTATGAATGGCAACCTTATAACGTGATCAGCAGAGCCGGAGCAGAAGTAGTTATATCCAACGGGAATAAGACACTCCGACGACACATCTCTCACACGAGACCATACGAGGAAGGACAAACACCCTCTGTACAAGAGAAAGAGTCGACTAACGACCTTGACGAACATTTCCCTACTCAACAGGCAAAACAGACAACTAAAGAAGGAAGACCAAGAAGAGAGAGACAGCCACCTGTCCGCCTGAAAGACTACAGCTTATCGCAGGCTTGACTGACAGACAGTTACTTTGAGTTAGTAATAGAGTAGTGAGAAAAAGGAGGGGTTGTAGTATATTAGAGTATTGTAGTACTATATACGGGTACTATATACGGGTTAGTTAGAGTGTTGAGTTGTGTTGAGTGTGCAGAACAATAAATCAACCAGAACACTACAATGCCATATAAATATAATAAATCTCTAATGATCAGTGAATAGCGAGAGCATGATTGCAGGTTTCCATCTCGTTTGGTTATTAATTGTTTCTGAACGGGTCATGCAATCAGGCGTCAGAGGCGTAGCGTGGCATGAGCTACACCTTCATTAGTGGTACTCGTGGTCATAAGAATGGTAGACTGTAAATACTTGTGGCAACCAAAGCTGTAACTAATATCTATACATCACAATTTTTCCAGTCTTGATTTGCCACTGTTCCTACAATATCAGTAATTAAAAGCCAATAAATATGAACGTATTCAAATATTGAGCGTGTCCCGCAGCGTCGTAAAGTCTAGCCCCCTTTCAAGAAATCACGCTACGCTCTTTCATACATACATAACCTCCGAAAGCAAACTTTAATTGCATAGAAGGTTTAATGTCGCTCCTTTCTATAAGCTTAAAAAATTTTGCTTTTACTAATGACCGGCCAAATATTTCAACTTATATGGGAATATTGAATCCTATTAGTGACCTTGCACATTCGTTTTCGTATACCGGAAAGCTACTTCCTATAGTGTCTTCCGCACTTAGTAGTGACATCATGCATACGCA
>CAXXBX010000194.1:0-22343 GCA_964274945.1 Dehalococcoidia bacterium
GGCTAGAGGTAATACCAACTTCAGACAAGAACGCACTGAAGCCGAATGAATTTCGTGTAGCGTCTTGTATGAGGTTGGGTGCTGGTTTGCCTTTCAGCCGGCTGCTTAAGACGTGTGACTGTGGAACTGAGCTGGATCGCGAGGGCTACCACCTTTTGACATGTAAATATGGAGGTGGACCTGTGTGGACGCATAACTCCATAGTGTCTGCATGGAGTGATTGCCTAAGCGATTTACTCATTCCCCATCAAATAGAACCGAGACAGCGATTTGTAGACAACGAAAACCGGCCTGACATCACGCTTTACGACACTGACACTGGGATCACAAAAGAATGTGATGTTTCGATAGCTCACCCTTGGAGCAAAGACATTATTAAAGGTGCAGCCAGAGAAGGTGGCCATGCAGCAGCTAAACGAGAGGCAGCAAAGTCAAAAAAATACTCAGAGGAATCGCTTGCGGATGGATCGAAGCCTATAGTTGTCCCACTCGTCTTTGAACACTTCGGCAGATGGGGCTTAAAGGCTGACGAGCTGATGAATGAACTGGGGAAGAAGGCGAGAGGCTTTGATGGAAGAAGAATTGCGGTAGAGTTTAAAACTTTCTGGAGGAAAAGACTGTCTATTACTCTTCAAAAATGCAACAGCAGAGTGATTTTGCGGAAGCTGTCAAGGCTTTCTGTGCGCTCATTAGGAGATGACAGTGTTTTGGGAGTAGATAGAGACATTCAGTGTTTTACTCATTAGCAATAGTCTCGGACTACAAGTAGAACATTTCATTTTAACAATAACTGTTTGTAGTAGTGAAGATTGTTGACAATAAACTTGATTCTGTCCGTCTGTCTGTCTGTCTGTCTGTCTATCTACCTTCTTGTCTGTTCAAACTGACTTTCATTGTGTGGTCCAACTCCGTACATTTGAAATCCACAAACAGACTGCATGCCACCAAGAAAAAATCTGCACATCCAAGACACTGTAAACAAAATCACGTGCTACAACTAAAATATTAACAATTAAATAAAAAAACTTAAATATTAATAAAATTATAATTAATTAATTAATTAATTAAGCTTAAGACACACACAATACATACACAAACAGTTAAAGTTATGTATACATCAACTACAATAAATAATTAATATTAATAATTAATAAATTTACATATCCTTATTTGACCATGTTCTCATTGATATCTACTTGTCACTAATGTTCGTTTTGCTTCCAGACAGCAACCTTATCAAACCTGCTGATGCCGTCAAACTAAAACCTGCACATCACACAAACTGCTACAAACAAACATGACCAACGAGCCCATCAATTGCACCTCACCGAACCAACAGACAAATAAACATTCGTCTGCAGTGTTGTGTCTGATTTTATGAATTTTGTGTCGCCACCTATTCCTGCTAATTCCTGTAAAAATGTACGAAAATTGATGTTGAGATATGGAGGTCACGTGATGAGCTTACTGTGATGATTCTGAAGAAAGAGCCGTGAGTGGGAAAGACTGGGTCGTCACGAGAATCAAGAAGGAGAGAGTACTGCAAGAGCAATGAGATTGGGATGGAAATGTATGAGGTAAACAGTAAGACATGCAAATGGTGATGTGGTTGGTAATACAATTAGAGATGATTAATAATTATTAAGGTAGTAGATATGATAAGCAGTAGATAATATACATAGAATAGAAAGCAGTTCTTCATCACTGTGCAGTAGTTGGAACTTGAAGACCAGTGAGTTAGGGAAATGTAAGCCACAAACACAGCTGTCAATCACAAACTCCTCCATGACCACTTATGGTAAGACATATCAGTTATCAAACAACGATTTCCAACCGCCAAAATAAAATCTGCCAATATGCTTTGTCAGTCAATTTCTTAACAAACCGCCAAAATAAATTTCTGCCAATGTTTCGCCTTAAACGGTAGTCCTACTTGTACAGTCAGTGAATCATAAGTACATCATTTTTCACAAGCAAAAGACAGACAAGAGAAACCAAGCAGACAGACAAACAATTATAGTTGGCATGTACACAAACTACCTATTGGTTTACATTCTAAATGACAAGCTTTAGAGTTATGATGGAAATAAGACACAAACAAACAAATAAACACACAAACAGTCTAATGCCAAACAGACAAAGTATACAACAATACAAACTCTACATTGCAGATCTACAAAATGTGTTGTCTGTACATCTAAATTGCAGCACCAAACATATCTTACCAATCAACAGTTCTCCAAGTACACAGCTACCCGGAGCAATGTAGAAGCAACGAAACACATTTCTGACAAAATAGCAAATAAAAGCTATCAGTAAGATAGTAAAAGTTGCCACCATTACTTGAGACGTTCCATCTTGGCTATCGTGCTTTTCTCAATAGGCAACTCTCTAGGACTAAATCGTTCTTCATCAAACAGATACATTAAACAACTTTCCGCAGGTTCTAGAAACCAGATTAAAATACATGAGTACTCACTACTAGCAACAGCTACTGTATTACTGCATCCTTATGCTACATTTTCTCTGACTAATCAATATAATCAACTGACTAATCTGACTAATCTGACTAATCTGACTAATCAACAAAACACATAAATAGATAGTCTAACAGACGAGCATCTGACACCTTGGCAAAAAGAACCAAAAGGCAAGCAAAGCCACCAGTATGGTGTATTGCACTCCCGAGTCCCATCCATGTCGCATGATGTACATCCTTTACTTCAACTGTTTCTATACCAGTTGGTTCTGCAGCTAGAGATCGAGGTACTGTCTTTTGTGTGGCACGAAAAAAGACAGCAAACGCCGAAGAAATCCTGTCTCCTTCCTGAGACAAATGAAACTGGTAAAAGGATTTGAGACTAGCCAATGGAGAATAAAGAACCTCAAGTTTCTCCTACACAGTCATACATGTCATTAATGAATCGTAGTTAAACTTCTCATTTATATGTTGATATGTGATATGTTGCTGTACATAATATGTAACAGATGTCATACTTGTTACACAGTCTACATTTGACTCTAATGCAATCACAAAACATTGCAAAAATGGAATGATACAATTAAAAGCACAACCATACAGTGCTACAGTATGGCAACAAAGCAACACTAAATAAAAATGATCGCATTGCAATAATAATCTCCACATTATAAATACTACAAACCACTTATTACATGTGAGAAGCAAATCATAAATGATTTGATTTTACAAGCATTCCCTAACTAATAAGCCTCAACCAGTTAGTATCGTGGAAGTCCACCCAATAATGTCAGGTCAATATCCCATAATTCTTTTCTCCCAACTAACTAGTAACACATTAACTAATTGACACTAACATACCAACACAAAATGTATTTACTTTCAGAATAACATCAACAGGCAGAGATCGTCCACTAAGCGTATGCCCCAGACTGTCAAACCCTGCTCGATCAAAACAGCTGCTTGCAAATTCAAACTTGTCAGGACCACGAATGTGTATTGCGTTGACCTCATCTTTAGACAGCACACCTGAAATTATCAACACGTGGTGAAGTCAAACGCTGAAAGCCTATGATTTTGATTAAACAATTTGAAACGTAGAACACACAGCGGTTGAACAAATACAATACCATATACAAGTAGATAAAAGACTACATAAAAACAAACACATGATTCCTAGCAGGTTGGTTAGAAGACTCACAGAGACAGAACAAATAGATAGAAACGACTAATAAACAGATAAACAAAGTCTTCACATATAGTGCTGTACTACAAGTACAGCTCACCTCTAAATAGACAGAAAGTTCCTGATGACATCAATAAATTCTGGGTGTAACTCATAACAGGTAGCTTAAAGCTAGATGAGTTTTCCTTAATGGATTCACGTTCATTGCTGGTGAACAACAAACTCCGATCGACCTCTCCACCTCCAATACAACAGGTCATCACAGGCATTTCGTGCATGGCAGCCGTTGGACAGCCGATTATTCCATTGTGCATCAGTTTCCCATCAATATATATGCAAACCTGATATCAACAACAAAGTAGATAAACAAACCAATAACAATACATATCTTTATGCATACTCGTGAATGAGGTCGCTTCTCTTTTCCTTGACAAGGAGAAATAGCTACAACTAGATGATGCCACTCCCTCAAAGACAAAGCATTTGGAGACGTCAAGCATTTACGTCCCCATCTAGCAACACATCAGCAATCTCACAAAATTAAAAATACCATACATCATGATTCTGCAACTTACAGTGAAACCACATCAGCTTTCAGTGAGTCCGTTTTCTGTACTGCTTGTAAACAAAATCTATGAGCTTTCCCCCCAAAACTTGCTATAGTAACCCTAGCAGATCCCTTCTGATCAGCGAGGTCCATCAATAATGACGATTTTCTTTGCTTTCGAGACTTCCACTTTGTACCCGTTTCTCTCAAATCATTAGAGCCCACTGTTGTCCATTCATTTTCATGATAAAGTAAGCACTGCTGAGGCTCTATATGTAGCCATAGTGACATACTGAAACCAGCAATGGCAGGAATCCAACTAATTGGTTTCAGAGGCAGCACCGATGATTCCATAACCTCAGACGAATTTTCCTTAATGCTCGTCGCTGCAGAGCATTCTTGATGAATTAATCCTTTGCCTAAAATCACACCACACAATGGCATATGACAACCATGTAAAGTATTGATAAGGCTTGACATCAACAATGCCTGTAAACAGACCCAACATTCAAAACAAGACTCACTGAAAGAATCATCTAATTAATGCCTTGAATGTCGTGTCATAATCATGATTACTGACAATGTGAAGAAGTTGCCATGTGTTGTTGCTGTCAATGTGATTTTGTGCGAGAACAACAAGAAGAGCAAGCACTGCCTCTGTTAGTCCCGACTCTGTCAAGAAAAGAAAACAAGAGTAGTAAGTACAAACACTATCAGTATGAAAAAAGATACCTTGACTTTCAGTTGTCGTGAAAATGACTTCAAACTCGGTGATCAGCACTTGTAGTAAGTTCTAGAAGGTCAAGACACAAGCAACACAGGTTAAATAACAAATGTGTACATTACGTGACCAGCTGTCCAACAGTCGATACTTAGTTCATATTGTCTTTGTTTTTATAATCTGTCTGTATGCCTGTATATATTCATAACACTGTTTATTTTGAAACAAATGGCAAACAAACACAACATGTGAGACAGACAGACAAGAGAAAGTGTAACAAGAAAAGAGTCTCCATTGTTAAATTAACATGTCCCAACTGACAATCACTGATTTAAACAACTAAATGACAGTAATCTAGTGTAACAACACATCTACGTCTGTCAAATTGTCTCATTATAACAGCTGATTGTCTATTTGACAGTTCACAAATCTGTAAGCTGATAAATTTGTCTGTCTGTTTCATAGTTCCAGTAGTTTGAGTACCTCCTCGGAAAGTAGATTCAAATTCCATGCAGACGAAACTGCAATAGAGGTCAACCTTCCCAAAACACGACAAGCTATAGCATAGCTGCAAATAGACAACAGATATCATATAATGTTTGAATCTGCTCTGAAACGCAAACAAACCAACACACCAATTTACTGTTTCTTGACAAGCCTTCGACAAACATTGAACAACCACTTGTGTAAGTTGTGGAAATAATAAAGGTGCACCAACAGCACTAGACAAAACTTGACGATCAACTTTGCTTGTCACTTCAAACTCATTGATGGAAAGGTTGTCATCAGCCGCATAGCCAGAAAATCCTAATTCACTTTCATTTGAACATGAAAGATTGGCCGAACTTGAAAGAGAATCATCAAGAATTGAATCACTACTCTGCATTAATTTTGTAGTTGCCACATTTTCAACAGAAATCGCTTTCAATTCTTCAAGGTTCTTGTCTGTTTGGTCCTTGCACTCATCGCATTCTTGGTTGAATGACTGGATATCTTCCTCATTAGTCTGACAGTCTGATGGGAATGAAGCAATCGCCAAGTCAAGAAGAAGATTACAGAGACAGCCAGCACCTAGTGGATAATGACCTACAAGCGTTACCAAACTTTTGGAATACTGCTGAATAATACCAACTGTATCCTAACAACAAACAAATAGAAACAGTAAACAAACCATTCTAACAACAAGCAATACACAAACATTACTGCAACAAAGTCCACGGATCGACACTGTGATGAGCGTGACATCAGCCTAAGTTGAGCCTCCACAAATGAGAAAATGGCACCCCATCGATATGATATATCAAGTGAATAAGTTGCAGCATGCAATGTTACATCAGAATGAAACTCTTTTGATGAGTCAGAATCTCCTTGTTCTGCATAGCTTTTGTCCAATAACTGAGAAGAGAGTGCTTCCAAAATTCTCATTGCTTGACCAGCAACAACTCCTGGACCCGAAACTGCAAGAAACCTTTCGAACATGTAGTCACTTTCCCAGAGAAGAGAGGCAAGATGTCTACCAGCAGCTTCCTGCAAGCAAACAACTTGAAGGTCAAGAGTACTCAGCTCAACCATCGCTGTATGTGACAATGTAACATCTGAAAGAGCCAAGTTGAACAAAAGTTTCACTGCACCCTCGTGAATAATTTTCATCCAATGATTATCTTCGGCTTCAATCTCATTCTGCTTCTCTACAGCAAAATGAGCTAACACCTTCAGACAGTTGCCACATAGGCTGGTAACAGATAAGAAGTACTCCAACCTCTGCAGTGTAATCTGTCTAATGCAGTTGTATTGTTCTTGGATAGACAACATATCCAGAGACCTAACCAGTAATTCTACTGCACCTTTAATCAGATGTTCATTATTCACATTTCGGATTTCAATCATAGAAGTCCGTTTGGATGACTCAATTTCATTTAATTCTGAGTCGTCCTTGTGACATAAAAGTGGCAGAACGATTTCATTAACAATGCCATCAATGACAGCAGTTGAGTAACGTCCAACTAATCCAAGAAGATGATCAAACACTTGAACTGCAGTTACTCTATTAAGTCTTGTTAGTGTCTGTAAGTAAAGCATAAATGGCCGTGACTTCCCGCAAGCTGCCACATACGTGTTATCTATCATGCAGTTATCTAAGAACTGTAAAACAATGTCTTGTACTGTCGGATGAAAATCAGAAAAGTTTGTCAAGCATGAAGAAACAATGCGTGAAAAACGAACAAGCGGACGATATTGCCTCATGCTCAGTTCAGACAGAATATGAATCTGTACATGCCGACTGCCACAATTTCCTACCAGCGTCAACAGCATGTCAACAAGCCGTGGCCTAAGACTCTCCAATATAGATGTTGACATGTTGGCAACATTTAGAGATTCTTTTTTGTGGCGGGTCACTTTCTTTGCTTTTCTCACTTCTTCTTGCTGACAATAATGTGTTTTGGGAAGCAACATAAAGCTGAGCCGAACGAGTTTTACTAAGAGTGGAAGAACAGTCTGCCGAGCCTCTAGTAAACCAGACGACGATGACAGAACAGAAGCATGAGACATGTAAGAAAGAAGAGTCTCAAATGTACCCAATTTATCAAAGCATTTTATCACAAATTCAGCTGCAGTTGATGAGCAGAGATTTTCATTGATGCAAAAACTGAGACTCAAACAGCTTGCAATGCAGATAAACCCATTGTTAAAATAGGTTAGACACTCTGGTACAGTGTCAACACAAGATTCTTGACATGAGAGAACATCTTCAAGATGACTGTTGATTGACTTTGCAACATCAGTGACACATTCGACAAACTGCTTGAAAAGTGGTTGTAATTCAACTGCCGTGTCCCAATGTTTCAACAGCAAACCAGCAAGTGCAGACAGTACAGGCAGAATAACTGACATGAGACTTTCCGCACACGATCTTGTCATGCATACAGAATCCACATCATTCTCCTTGGTGTCTTCTATTTCTTCTGTATTTAAAACTCTTACATGTTTAGTTTTCTGATCCAACTTACTACGTGGCTGCTCAAGTGCAATATACTTGAACAGTTCTATTAACTTCCGAATTCCTGTTTCCACCAACTCTTCACGTTGCTTTGTCCTGTTTGCCTGTCTCACTGCATTGATGAAAATGCCTTCCAACACTGACAACATAACTAGACTATCCATCCAACTGTCACAACTATTATCACTCAAACTGCATTGTTTATGCTGCATTTGGATAACAAAGTGTGCCACAGAAGACCACTGGCCTTCAGCATGCCATAGAGATGACAATCGATAAGAAGGCAAAGAAAGTGTATTTTCTGCACAACAAAATAACAACGTACTTGAGAAAAGGGTATCGTGCATCTCCTAAATCCAGTTACACAATGAAAGCACTTTATCATTACTGCTAAAGACACACAGTGACTGACAGTCAGACACAAACAAACAAGTAAATCAATAATGTAATCATAAATTGTATAATTAAAAATGTTTCCAATTGTTAAAATTTTTAATTGAGAATGTTAGTTAGTGATGACATATTTCCAACTAATCTAAACAAAGTACTGAAATATATTGTGTTGTATAATGCACTATTGAGTTAATTAAAAATTAAGCAAATTTCAGATTTGTCATCATAAACCTAAATAGCAGAAACAGACTGGACACCTGATTGTTTATTAATTAAATTCAAATTTAAACAAACATCCTCCATAGATATTCTGTAGATTATGGTCACTGGTAGTGATATGGCATCAAAGATTCCTGTCTGTGCCTGCATGACTGACACTAGTCCGATTGTCCTATGGTGTGGGTACAATTGGAGATTGGAGTAATGTAGCATCCAGGAAGACAGGCATGCTATCGTATAAAAAAAATCACAAACTTTCTTGTCACTCCAACAGACAAAGCCAGCATTGCATCAGCGGACACTTTACTAGTGGCATGAGCATCACATCACATGAGTAGAAACAACAAACAGTAGTCACCAGACTGACTCTAATTAGTTGATGGTATATCTATATTCACTTTCTTGTGTGCCCTCTCACATTTGAGAAAGGCAGTAAAATTTCTAATCATTTGATGTTGGCATAATCAAGCTGTCCCCTCACTGACAACAACTTTAGACTTGCAATTAAATAATTAATGACCTAATTACTACTGCAAGACATCAAACCATTGACATGAGCTCAACAAGTAATTTACGTAATTTAAAAAAACAAGATCTTGCATTTATTGTCAGTTTGTATTGTTTCTGACCAGTCCTTGACACTCTAGTATTTAATTGACTGTATAGTTTGAGACACATACCTGATGGATGAGCAAGAGAAAACATAGCGTACGACTCCAATAAGAACGACAGATTCTCACACATTTTACTGTTGTATCTTAGTTGTCCTGTCTGGGGACTTTCGTCAGACATTACCAGTCATTCGAGGAGGTACACGTGCCTGCATCAAGTCATCACATTTATGGCAACACGTAGAAACACATTCTTTGACAACTAACATGAGAGCTTATCTCTACGGTGACGCCAACGCTGCTGAGTTTGCAAGTCTCTTGCTGCGAGTTGGGAACGGTCATATACCGGTAGTTGAAGGACGTCATACCATCTTCATTCCAGAAGATCTTGGCACAGTTACCGACTCTCCTCAGACCTTGATAGAGCGAGTGTACCCAAACTTGCAACATCTCTACCAAGACTTTGAATGGCTAATGCAACGAGCTATTCTCGCACCACAGAATGTCTCCATTCGTGATATTTACTGGGAGATGCTTCAGCTGTTTCCTGGAGAGATAAAGATCTATAAATCAATTGATACGGTCAGAGATGATGATGCAGTACACTATCCCTCGGAGTTTCTTAACTCCCTGGAACCTGCTGGTATGCCTCCTCATAAACTGGCTCTAAAAGTGGGAATTCCTCTAATGGTTGTTCGAAATCTGGCTCCTGGGATTGCAAACGGCACACGTCTTATACTAAAGAGAATGATGAACAACTGTCTGGAAGCAACTATTGCTACTGGACCGCATAAAGGCCAGGACGTGTATCTGCCAAAGATACCACTAATTCCCAGTGATACTGGACTACCATTTGAATTCAAACGACTTCAGTTTCCAGTTAAGGTCTGCTTTGCTATGACTATTAACAAGGCACAAGGGCAGACCTTAGCTGTGGCAGGGCTAGATCTACACGAGCCATCCTTTAGCCATGGACAGCTTTATGTTGGCATTTCTAGAGTTGCCTCCAAACATGGACTAACTTTCTTGGCAAAAGAAGGAAAAACCAAAAACGTAGTGTACCAGGAAGTGCAGTCGACAAGATGATCATCTTTATATTCACTGCAGGCATTCATGGCCAACATCACCTATGATGCTGGCCAACAGCGACTGAACCAGGGTTAGCTTAGAAGAGGTTGACTGTTAATAGGTCAATTAGATAAACATTAATGACTAACGACTAAACAGACAAAACACTACAATAATGCACTAAAAGTTAGGTAGACAATATGTATCACACAGCAACAAACAGGACAAAGTAGACCGTTTTGGCGGCTGCAGCAGCTGGTGATGCATCAATTTCTCAAAGAGACCTATGCTGAAGACATCAAGCAGGTACATAACGTTCAAATACCACCGGAGCGAGAGCTCCTGGTTGAGCATGTCTCAACCAATTTTTTGAGCCAGTATATGCCCTGACCTCCACGTGGTCTGGCTTGGGTTGCACTGACAAGGGCATAAGTTAGTGTAATTGGTTTGTGCTGTGATTGCAACTGTTTTTTTGCACAGGGATGATAACCAACACTCTAGACCAGAGAGTTTGGAAATCTACAAAGATCTCTCTATACAAACTGTACGTGACTTGGCTACACCCCCTCTGCCTCTCCAACCATCAAACGCATTTTTAGATACTTTCTGCTGTAATCTCTACCTATAAAAGCGACCTGTCTGTCTGTTTGTGTGTTTTTCTGTACTGTCTGTCTGTCATTAATAGCAAACAGTGTCTGCAAATCAATAATTTGTGTGATTAAACTATTACCCGGGTGTTGTCCCCCGGGCGAAGCCGGGCATTGGAGCTTGTACACCTCTATGCTCAAGGATCGATGGTGCCAATTTATGTTGGAAAATAAATTCTTTGATACATCAATTCAGAAGGCTTTTCTCCCTGGTATATGTGGTACAGAGGAACATCAGTACAAGCTAAGGTCAGCATTGCTGATGCTAAAAGAAGTCGACACGCTTTATCAATATGTTGGCTTGACTTTGCCAATGCCTATGGTTCTGTCCCACATTGGCTC
Source organism: Dehalococcoidia bacterium (assembly GCA_964274945.1). Classification (GTDB taxonomy): domain Bacteria; phylum Chloroflexota; class Dehalococcoidia; order Lucifugimonadales; family Lucifugimonadaceae; genus CAXXBX01. The sequence goes on from CAXXBX010000194.1 coordinate 11,212, forward strand.
ATTTTACAATGCTTTAGACTCTATCATGCTCCAGACCATCTACTGTCCGTCATCACCAACATATATTCAAACCTTCAGCTACAAGTTTTCACTGTGAAGTGGGCAACATCCATGTTACTCATTAGAGAACCACGTGACTTTATTATATTTTTATTGAAAATAGATGTCTTGCACACAATAATATCAATTTCTTTCTCTAACATTCATTTTTCTACAATTAAGGTAACTTGTGTGTCCTATTATGTACTAATTCATGTATCTTACATGCAGTCAAATGAACTATGCTAATTTAAATGGCAAACGAAATTGCTTGTCAGTATTGATGTCACGTGATCAGATGATGATGATGATGATTGGTAAACTCAACGTTTTCAAGGTCAACAACTACAAACACAAACTTACTTTAAATTTCGTACTAGAAGAATGACGACAATGATGATAATCGCTGTGACAACAAGACCACCAACGGCACCTCCCACAGCAACAGCTACTGAATTGCTGCTACTCCCTTTAGTCTCAACAGGCGGCTCCTGTGTTATCACAATATCAATTCCACATTGTGGACCAGTAAAGTCACTCTCACACCTAAAAACATAAAAATTATACTTGATATCAACCAGATAGCACATGTAAACACAGATGTAAACAAGAGACAAACATGCAGACTAGGAGTGCCTATGCTTACACACAGTATTGACCATCTGCTGCTATGTAGCATTGCCCACGATTCTGGCATCGTCTGGCAGGACACGGCAACATCTCGCGTACAATTTCAGTGCACTGAGACCCGGTATGGCTGCTGTCACATCTACACAGGCAAACAACCACCATTGCAGCGAACGAACAATCTCCATGCATACACCAAAATTACAAGCATCTCCTCGTGTTGCCTTCCTCGATGCATTGGCCGTTGTTATTACAGTAGCTGTCGGCACATCTCGAAATGCCTAAAAATTATGTGATGACAAAAAGTGGATGTCGGATGCTAAGTGTGCTGGCTTACCAACTGAACACGTTTTTTTGTCGTTCAACAACTCGGAGTCAGGAGGACAGAGACATGTGTAGTCTGACACGAAGCTTGTAACGCAGTAGTGGCTGCATCCCGCCGTATCGCAGTAATTCTGTGCATGTTGTTGCTGTTGTTTTTGATACACTGTGAGACCTAGATACAAAGCAACACTTGAATGCCAATGCTGAAACACACTACAAAAGTCTAGTCTATTATGGTATGCATTATTCCAATACGATAGTCTAATGTATTGTGAGGTGCATCCCTCCAATACAATAGTCTAATGTATTGTTTGCCTTGTGCTTTTGATGACAGTTCTGAAAAATATATATATTGTGAGATGCATCCCTCCAATACAATAGTCTAGTGTATTGTGAGATGCATCCCTCCAATACAATAGTCTGAGTTACACATCTCTCCTATACAACGATATGCCTTTCCCACCTTGCACAGAGTCCACGTTGGTAGTAATCGTCATCAAATGTGTCCCGTTTAGACGGTTAGCGACGAACACTCTTCCTTCTTTTTTGTCTCCCCATTCAGATGACACGTACATCTTCTCCTCATACAATGCAATGAAGATTGGCCGTCCAATACCACCCTTTACAATCACTTTTCGATTGTTTCCAAAATAGTCAGCAACTTCAACCTGAAATGCACACATACATGAAGTTAAACAGAACTCAGTAGCGAGCCGTGTGTGTGTGTGTGTGTGTGTGTGTGTGTGTGTGTGTGTGTGTGTCCTTGATTTATGCCTGTGCACACAGACATAATCCAGCATGTTTTCAACTCACCTTTTGATGGTGACCGTCCACCCAGTAGATCCTCTGTGTTATCGTATCAACCGCTATTCCATTCGGCCACACCAATCCATCCACCACAATGTGTCTCTGTCCCGTTCCGTCCATCGCAGCAGCACCGATATGTGAGTGATCCCCCCAATCAGCCCAGAACAGATACCCTCTTAATGGATCAACAGCAAGACCACGCAGCTCGTCCAACTTCATACTCTCATTCACGACAACTCGATGATACGAACCATCCAATTTAGCCATAAAGATCATACGAGTAATTGGGCTCGCCCAATAAATCCAATCATTTAGGTAGTCGACAGCAAGACCGTCAGGCTCACGAGCAACATGCGGTGGCAATAAAATGGCTGTTGGTTCTGCACTGCCATTAATAGGAACAACACTAATACGATTCCTTTGGTATTCACCAAAGTAGATCTACACAATTCGAATCGTTAGAGACGACACTCATCGTGTGCACGAGTTTCTCACCATGCCTTTCTTGAAGTCATATGCAACTGGTACGACTGAGTGTCTATCTTTTGCGAGATCTTCTGTTGTCATTGTGTTGAGATGCATTAGCCGTATGTCCTGCCCGTCAGCATACACCAATTTGGGATCCCCATCTGTAAGTCACAATGGGCCTATGATTAAGTATCAGGTCGTTGTGAAGTCATTGGAAATTTTTACAACAATGTGTTACTGGTAAACACACACACACACACACACACACACACACACACACACACACACACACACACACGACTAACACAGACTGATGACGTCACAAACAAACTGACCGTTCGCCTTGCATGTGCGACCGTCTGCTTTGAGTGTATAACTAGAAGCACAACTACAGGTAAAACTACCAGGAGTGTTCGTACAATACTGTGCACAACTTCCATACACCCGACATTCGTCCACTTCTACACACAACACAAAAATCACATGAGCAAGCAAGCAGACACACAGGGCCACACGAATCATTTTCTCTCACCTTCACAGCCTGCCGTCGTGATACGATATCCTCGAGCACAAGTACATCGATACGAAGTGGGCTCGTCGATGCATATCTGCCCCCCTGGGCAAGGCTTGCCGTTGTCACATTCGTTGAATGCTACAACCACAACTCTCCATTACAAAGCATCACTCAACGTGCATTCAAAATGTTCCAAACTGACAGCAGTCCTTCTCGTCTGATCCATCGCTGCAGTGATTTTTGTTATCGCAAACTCGTTTGAACGTGAGACACTCTCCGTTGCTGCAACGAAACATTCCTTCGCATTCTTGCCATTTGGTTTGTGTAAGGCCACCTAGAAATGTTTGTCTATAATTGATTGGCCGTTGACTGTAACATCCTAACTACTTACAGTTGAATTCATCCGAGTTGTCGCCACAATCGTCAATTTTGTTGCAGTGCTTGTTGAGAGGAACACAGTTGGAGTTAGCACAAGAAAATTGAACTTTAGGTGGACAGTGTGGGACATCTAGAAATCAACAGATAAAGCTAATGTATACGACAACAGTGTGTGTGTGTGTGTGTGTGTGTGTGTGTGTGTGTGTGTGTGTCAGACTTAGAAATTGTTCAGTGCAAGTGATTCGTGTTCTAATCACACACTGACAACACGCAATTATCGTCTGATTATGTCCTGGTGGTAACAACTGCTTGGAAAGTGACAATGTCGGTCAGTCTGTGGAAAGACATTCGAAGCTACTATAACGTAGGAATAAACGATTATTGCCACTTTCTATCCTTCCCCACAAATCACAACACATACGTCAACGATACGTATGAATCACGAGATTTCGAATTGGCAGAGCAGAAGCATCACGAGACACATTTGCCATATTTTAAAAAGTGAAGTTGGAGATATATGGTTACTGTAGGATACTAAATAAGTACACTAACACATTCTATTTATTAATTTATTTTAATTTTAATATTAATGTATTTTAATTTTAATTACTAATTAATTTATTTAGTTTTAATATTTATTTATATATTTCTAGAGATAGTTAGATTCTAAAAGGGTTTAGAAACACCTGAGTAAAAATGCATCCGTAATGTTTGCCTACCTGCACAGCCAACTTCATCCGAGTTGTCATGACAATCTACTATGGAGTCACATCGATGAGACCATTGTAAGCATCTGACGCCATCGTAGCATTGAAACTCATCGTCAGCACATTGAACAACAACAGGCTGTGAAGTTGTTGGAGCTTGAGTTGATGAACGTGGAACAGGAATTCCCGTCGAACCTGGCAAAGCATACAATATTACTAAACTACCACACAAACATAACAGACAGACAGACAGACAGACAGACAAACAAAAACAAACAGACAGGTAGGCAGACATACAAACAGACAGTCAAACAAACAGACAGACAAACAAACAGACAGACAAACAGACAAACAAAACAAACAAACAGACAGAGACAGACAAAACAAACAAACAGATAGACACAGACAGACAGACAGACCCCCGGATGTGGCTTGAACATGCCAAATTTTTGAACATGGTCTTCGGTTTCATCTGTATTTCTTTTGAACAATGTTTGGTTATGCCTGATCATAAGTCTGACTTTGAAAGTTGTCCGGTTGTTTCCTGTGCCTTCAAAGGCCAGATTCAGCGAGTTCTTTGTCATATCAGACAATCTCACGATGCTAACGTCTCTCGTTTGAACCTTTCGAAATGTCACCATTGCTCAAAGTTGTTTGCGAAACTTGGGCAACATCTGTCACAATGCAAGAAGAAACTTTCCTGCTCGACCGTTGGTTTTGAATTTCAATCTGTTTCCAGCCAATGTCCTTCAAATCCGTCACCATCTTCAAAGAATGCTCACACCTTACCTACTTTTGAGGTGCCTCTAACCCGTGGTGTGCTACCAAAAACTTATACGTCTTCTGCTTCTCCTTCACGGGAAACTGAAGCGTGGGAGTACATCCGGTCTTTATCATCAGAGGAGATCCTCAAAATGATTCCAGCGAGAACGGTGCAGAAGATCAAACCTGCTATGAAAGCTAACTTCCTGGATTGCTGTTCAGTAGCCTTCAGAAAGATCAGAAATGACCAAACAGATGAAACAGGCTGGAAATTGCTGCTGCTGATACCGCGTATGGTATTACAACCGCTTACAAGGGGCGGAAAAGCAAAACTATCTGTCATGCAATCCATGTATAAGAATATACCATACCTGTTTCGAGTGAAGGCATTATGATACTAGGAACACCAATTGGGAAACGTGAATATGTTGCACGAGCATGTTCCACTATTGCAGAAAAAGGGAATGATCTTTGTAGACAGCTTGTCGACTTGGATAATGTGCAAGCATCCATGTTGCTTCTTAGATACTGTCATACCACACGGCTAAATCACTTAGCAAGAGGAACGTGTCCAGAAACACTGGCACAGGCAGCTACTATCCACGACAAGCAAACAAAATCTACCTTCTCTTGTTTGCTAGGAAATGCTGACATCACTGGAAATATGTGGAAGCAAGCAACGTTGCCAGTAAGACTAGGAGGTTTTGGTATGACTTCCCTAAACGAAGTGGCACCCTTTGCTTTTGTTGCCAGCTGGGCACATTCTCTTAAGCTATTGCCTGATCGCTTTCCTGTTCTTCAGGATCAAGTCAACTCTCTAGTGACATCATCTAATCATACGAGTGATATTGGGCTAACTTTAGAACACCATCTCAAAGATATGTCCACGTTGTCGGATTTGTTGCCTAACACAAAAAAGTTGCAACATCGTCTAACAACAGAATTTGTACAATCGAATGCAGATCAGTTGATTGAAACTGGTTCTAACCGAGATGCAGCACGATTGCGTTCAATTAGAGGTAAAGGAGCAGGAGCATGGTTAGATTCCATTCCATCTTCAGAGAAGTTTGCACTTTCATCTGGCAATTTTGTCTTGGCGGCTTCTCTCAGATTGGGTCTACCTTTGTCTTTACCACCTTGGGCCACTAAATGTGAATGTGGAAAGTCACTAGATGTTGAAGGGTACCATTTACTAACATGCAAAATGGGTGGAGGCCCAGTTTGGTCTAACAATTCTGTTGTTTTGTGCTGGTCTGAATGCATGAGCAGTCTACAATGCCAGCATCAAATTGAACCAAAAGATAGATATACAACATCCAACAATAGAGCAGACATTGTTGTGTTTGACTCAACATGTGGGGGAAATGTCGAGCTTGATGTGGCCCTTGCTCACCCCTGGAGCCAGGACATTCTGTGAAGTGCAGCAACTACGGATGGAGCTGCAGCAAGAAGAAGAGAAGACATCAAACATAACAAATATTCTCAAGAGCAGTTGCCTGGAGGGTACACTCCTACCCTTATTCCACTAGTTTTCGAGCACTTTGGTGGGTGGGGAGAAGAAGCATCAACGTTCCTCAATAAACTTTCCAAACTATATAGAGATGAAAAAGGAAGAAACAATCCCTCAGATTTTAAAACACATTGGAGAAGACGCTTGTCAGTACAACTTCAGCGTTGTAATGCCTCGGTGTTGGCTAGAAAGATGATCAGAGTAACATATGGACAGAATACTGACCAGAGTTTAGATGTTGTTCAACTTTCAATTCAGTAAACTAAATTTCGGTTTGTAGGCTCCGTAGGGGAGCTTTTTAATGCTAATTGTTATTTGTGTAATTGTAATTGTAGGTGTGACACTTGTTGTTCATTAGCTGTTACTTTAGTTTCACCTGTATTAGCTTTGATGTATAAAAATATATGAAAATTTGACAGACAGACAGACAAACAAACAAATAGATAGACAAACAGACACACAAACAAAGAGACAGACAAACAGGCAAATAACCAGACAAACAAATAAACAAACAAACAAACAACCAATAAAGAATGCTCACAAAGTACCTGGTGGGTTACAAACAGCACCCTCATCTATCCCTGAATCGCAATCGTTTTCACCATCACAGACCCATGACTTCGGTATACAATGAGCAAACGACGAAATAACCTGACAGTTAAACTCCCGTGTCAAGTTGCAAGGCGGTTTAGGCGGACGAACTAATTAAAATAAACAAGAGAATACATTATGACTGAAGTATGAGTGATGATATTGACTAACAGCAATGGGGAGGTTGTTCATCCGAGTTGTCATAACAATCACGATTGCCGTCACATACAGATGAGTTGCTTACACATTCGCCCGAACTTTTACAATGAAAACTGCCTCGAGGACAGGCTAGAATGCAGGACAAAATGTGAGACAAATTGATTGACGAACAACATGCTGCATTCAAACCTCCACATAGAGACACTTTCTCATCAGATCCGTCTATACAGTCGTGTGTTCCGTCGCACAACCATTTCCGTTCGATGCACGGATGACCGATGTCGCATTGAAACCATTCTTTAGGATCACACCCTACGCAACATGAACAAATTACAAATATTGAACGTGTACAATGTTTGCGAAAATAGGTAATTAATTAACCCCAATTAGTCTATAGCAAAGAATAAGACTATGCACTATATTGATAACCCCTATCTCTCAATACATCACACACACACACACACGCACACACACACAGTGACACACACACACACACACACAGTGACACACACACGCACGTGACACACACACACGTGACACACACACACGTGACACACACACACACGCACGTGACACACACACACGCACATGACACACACACACACACACACACACACGTGCACACACACACACACACAGTAACACACACACAGCAAGAAGCTCCATCATTAGACTATTGTATTGGAAGGATGCATCTACAGCAATTACACCACTCAAAAACAACAGAGGTAGACCGAATTTCCAGGTTAACCGAGTTTCCAGTCGTTGAATCTTTATTCTGACAGCCACATTTTGGTAAAGTTCAATTAACATAATATTGTATTAGTAACTAAAACTTTTTTCTATTTTCACTTCCATGATCCCACTGAAGAGCTACGATTACACTGACTAGCACAACTTGCATGATGTCAGAATAGCATCTCAGATCTGTAGTAACTAGTTATGTTCGAACAAATATGCTTATAGTGTGGTGTTAGAGTAAATTGCTTAATTTGATGTAAAACTGTAACATTATAAAGGAAAGCAGTTCACAGTTTGCTATGTTTTGTTAGTTACTGCAATTTTAGGTGCTTTCATGTTGTAAACTAATGCCTACTTCCTTAGTAATATCAGTGGCGTAGCGGCTGGGGCGGCCATGGCCGCCCCACTTTTCAAAAAGTGGCTTTCCGCCAGCAGCTCATTGCCGGTAACTTCCGTTGTTAGTTGTGCCAATTAAATAAGTAATATATTTCTAGCATTCTTACGAGACAGCATGAATGCGAGAGAACGTGCGCTAGATTGCTTGCTGTACAGCGCACAGGCGCGTGCGTTATATGCACGTGATCACTGCCACGTGGCCTTTCAGAGACTCTGATTGGCTGTGTGGAAGGCGTGGCTAAGCTGTGACGACAAGAATGGGTTGTCACGCCTACGCGGTGACACACACAGTTACGCGCTGGAGGAAGCATTACAAGCATCAGGAAAAGATAGATGTAATGAGGATGAAGCGGACGAAGACTCAGTCGTCGGAAGAGGGGCCCATTCAGGAACCACACACGTTGTGACAATGACCCGACAGCCACCAGCAGCACCTTTTGTGCTGATTAAATAAGTAACGTATTTCTAGCAGTCTTCGGGCACGCTAAATGGTAGCGCACGCTAAATAATGCCTTCTAACGCGCGTTAGGCCGCACCACTTTTTAATTGCTTCCGACGCCACTGGTAATGTGTATTCAACTGACTCTTGTTTCTTGGTTTATGATTGCTAATTAAATTAGAGATTACTAATTTTTGATTACTAACTGCTTTTGATTACTAATTAAATTAGACGACTGGTAAAAAATTTGAATGACCGGCTAACTTCTGGCATTACTGGCCATACGGCCGACTAACTTTGAAAACTAATTTTGAGCACTGTACAGTGACCTGAATATCTGTTACTTGTGCCCATGTACTTCTACCCAGTGGCTTTGCTAAAAGCTGAGTCATAGAAACTTTAAAATCACGTGACTTGGAAGGAATGTACACTAACAGATTCAGTTTCCATCAAATCTCTGTGGCTACCTGGTTATCTATGCCAAAAATGATTATATATGGGACTCACACTTTAGGAATGTATGGTATGCAAGCAAGTGGCCAATCAGGATGTGTGTTGCCAGTAGGTTGCCCGTAGCAACAAGTCAAATGGTGGGCAGCCAATCACATTTAGCCAGAAAGAGGTCAATTTTGATCAGAAACAACAGAAACCTGGTATTTTAAGTAAACGCCCTCTGGAAATCAGTGAGCATCCAATCTTGCTGCCATAGGACGTAGTGTATGCTTAAACATGGGTGGGCGTGGTAGGTAGAGGTCATCAACTACAGATCATATGGCCCATGGACATTGGATACTACATATCATATGTAAATTGACACTGCGTGTATTAATAGATACACAATTGAGACCCTAAAAGCTATACACACAGGGCTCCTCCGATTTGCTTTAGTTCTGGAACTGACTCTAAACCTGGAACTGCTGGAAACGCCCTGATTACCCTGAAGTTTCCCCATCAGAACTTCCACCCAAGGGTACCATCGACCTGTTCCTGACTTCAAGTGAGATTCTAAGTCAGGATTGGAGACCATCAAGGTGCAGTGCTAGAGCAACATAGGATGCTGTGTTTGGTCCAAAATGTTAGCTGCACAACATTTCTATGCATGGGCAGAGTACAACACAAGCAAGCCATCACTAACCCTTTATCGCCCGCTTTTCATTCTGGCTACTTTCTAATCTGCATACATGTCGAAAACCTGCACCTCCCAATATATTCCAATACAATGCAAATCATAAATCGATTGTAATAGCTTTAGTTAGTAAGTTAGCACTAGTAGACAAGTCCGCTAAGCAGTCGGCGACAATTTTCCATACTGATATCAACACTACACACTCCACAGGTGCGCAGCCTATCTGCATGCTCGCCAAGACCTACAAGTTTTTCAAAACTGGAAAGGTGTCTACACTAACCTGAGCAATGCTCTCGCTAACTTATGCTGTTCAAGCATGTTTTCATGCATCAGTAATCAGTGCATTGTCTTACATCCTGTGCAGAATAACTGCCTCCCAGATCAGCTTCTCTAGGCGCCAAAAACACCACTCGAAGAACGAGAAATTGGGCTATCACTTCAACAACACAACCCGACACATTGATGTACTTTGTCTTGCGACTTGGTATTCTCTCAACACACCAATAAAGACTGCACTGCACAAACTGCCCCAAAGCGTAACTCACTTACTGATTGGAATGTGGGCCAAATCCACCAAATGATGTCCACCAAATGACGTCAGATCGGATTGTAAACGTCATAGGTATATTTTAGACATAGCAGATCTCTATGACTTTGCTTTTGGACTTTCCACAACAACAACAAGTGTTTTATTCATATATACATGTACAAGAACCCAAACCACTGGTCTTCCATTTCTTGCCTAACACATAGATAGTAAGGTGTGACAGGCATAAGTGAAGGCGTGGTGGCATTACAGGATTGGGCGTGTCCTTGTAAAATTTAATTTAGCCAAGGTGTGGCGGCCATGTCTTGAGATGCCTGGAGAGAACACTGCAATCTCCATATTGGCTGCCATTCCTGCCCCTGCACGTATCACTAAAATAGTTCAAGTCTGTCTAAGCACAGTGTTTGACCTTTGTGTTATACACATCTATGGCTTGTTGACATATTTCTACCTACCCTACAGATCTAGTTATCCCCCAACTAGACCAGTCAGTTAGTCCTATAAACGTAAGGGGAGCCAACACCAGACCATATACTAGCCAGAAAACTAATATCCAACATAAATAACTTACATACAACTACCACAACTGTTGTTTATTGTTCAGGAAGTGCGTAGGTCAGGTGGATAACGTACTAACTTGTATTACCAGACTACACCAGATTCTCTGTACCAAACAGGATACATAAACAGGATATATGGACTGCTGCCAAGCCACCAGACTCACACAGAGAGGAAACAAACTCCCTTAAAAATTTACATAACTATGTCTCTAGCTACAACTCACCATCACAAAACGTCTCGTCGGAGCCGTCCGGACAGTCGTCCGCTCCGTCGCAAACCCACGAGCGAGGAAGGCACGGATTGCGGGCCGGGGCGACGCACTTGAAGAAGACAGCCGGACGCTCTTGGCAGAGATCTGCAAAGAGAGACAGTGTAGCAAAATAGAAAGTGTACACAAGAGTGGAATGCTTGGCTCGCAAGAAGTAAACACTCACGG
>CAXXBX010000195.1:0-5991 GCA_964274945.1 Dehalococcoidia bacterium
ATTGCTTCTGTTGATATATTTGGTATATCGGCACTATTATATTTAATACCAACCGCATTGCTGGGCACTAGCCTCTTATTGGTGAACATTAAATATAAATATGGTAAGCTTGCTAAGCGTTTTTATTTATAACGTCAGTTATCCTGTGGCTGTATACTACTGTTCCTATAGTTCTTCTTGCGATGACTTTTGCGCAGGCTACTTAACTATAGGCTATCTTAATAATAAAATGAGTATACAGTTTTATAACACGTAAGGGCTGAAAATAAAAGCAGTACCACTTTTCATGCTAATTGTTATCGGGTGCTCTTTTAAAACCTATTGCATTTTTATACAATAGATTTTAAAATACAATTAAATATCTTTTATTCTTTAAATGGCTTGTTATGTAATTGATTTTTGAAGGGATTATAAAATATTGACAGAAGATAATCAACGTATATTTAAACTCTACACTGCGGATGAGGTAGAAAAGGTAAAAAAACCTCCATCCTGTCTATACTATGGTTGGGACGAAAATTCAGCACAGGACGGTCCCCTTGTATTTTGTTCAAAACCATCCAGTATCACTCGTTTTATTGATCAAGTGAAGAATAAAAACCGCTATATGTATTAGAAGTTTATCCTCAACAATTTTCCATAACCATCACGGTGGCAATAGATATAGAAGAGGGTAAGCAATTACACTTGGATTATATCCATTAATATACAACCTAAGGATTATTTTATCACAAACACAACAAACACCACCTCAAAGCAGGTCGTAAATGGAATCAGTAAATTTAAAGATCGAGGAGAGGTACGCGTTGCTGATATAAGAAAGGGACTCAATAATTTATTCTCAATAGATCGTAACCTTCTGAACCTTATCTCCGAGATAAAAAATTACTTGGATGATCAAGAATTGGAAATTGTTTGTGATGATGATAACAAAAAACAGATAAGAGTCACTACACCTTATATAAAGTCTGAATCAGAAAGAAGACTGTTGTCCCGCCTGATACATGTAATTTTGTTAGTTTGTAAATATCAGCTGCTTATCGGAATATTTACAATCTAGTGGTAGTAATGAATTTGTTTACAAGTTAAAAGATAGTAATAAACCTATAAAAATTGTTCTTGTTAAGTATATCAACAATAGCCATTATGAATATGAAAAGCTAGATGAGCTTAGGCAATTACCAACAAATCCGTTTAGTAAGTCATCAGCAACCACTTTTAAGTTTACTAGTGCACACCCTCAAGATGTCAATTATTGGAATAGTCTAAATGCAATAAGCACAGATGTAGGAGGTGGTTTTTATATAAATAATGCCGATCTTTGGGTTGTATTCTTCTACAAACACCGTTTAGATGGCTTAGGCTCCTTGGGAATAAACGTAATCTGCTGACATTTGGTTTGAGGAAGAAACACTTAAGCAAATACGACAATATGAAAAACCGCCACAAGAAAAAGCTCTCAACTGAACTAAGTAACAATGTTATTTGCGTTACTGTTTGAGTCAATCTCTGCCTTGTTAAAGGAAGCACTCGCGGAAGATATAAAACGCGCAAAAGAAAAGTACACTGAAGACTTTTTAAAAGTAATAGGTTGGCACGAAGCTGATGCTATTAAGGAAATTCTATTAGATAGACAAATATCCCCTAAAATTGCGAGAGTTTGTAAGTGGAGGAACACAAATGATCAGCAGCAAGTATATGTGATAGGACATTATAATATTATCTTTGGTTTTGATAATATGGAGGTTAAAAAATGAAGCCGCGCCCCGAAGATGATAACTCTGAACTAACTCTACCAACTTCACAAACTATTCTAAAGTGGTTATCTGTTGCACAAAGCCCTTATTGCTTATATCAATGTTTGCACTTGTATTGCATTCAATATCATTAGTTGTTTTTGCTTTCATAAACGGTAATATTCAAGACTTCTTTTATATATTACCAACGTTAGTAGGCTTTACACTGTCATTAATAAATATTAAAAGCGAGTCTTTTAAAAAGCTTCTTTCTCAAGATCTTTATATTGGATTAAAAATATTATTCCACACTATTAATAACCGCCACGCTGTGTTACGCTGGTTATGATTTCATTAATACAATTAGATATGCCATCAGTCAATAGCTATACTATATACTGTCTTCTTTATTCTAGGTCGTATAGTCAAAGACTTTAGGTGGATGTTTTACCCTGAGCATACTTTATCTCTGGGTTATAAGCTAAAACCTTTAATAGTTTGGAATACATGGGGTAGTGCGAAGTCATTTTCAGGACTTATGGATAAGTCAGGCTATTATGCTGTTATAACTTATAATAATACTGAATTTCGTGATAGAGTAAATAGACCAATTCGCGCTTTAGAAGGTTTAACATCTTGGAAGAGTAATTGGGGAGCTCTGGCGGGATACTTATACTCCTGTGTACAAGAAGGTAAACCTTTAGGTGTATATAATTATGTTGCAGATGTATTTGGTTATGAAGAATTGGACTATAAAGAGTTATACTCATTTGAGTTTTCAAAAGAATCTATACAGTCTACGACTCAATTCACTAATCTAAAAGTTCCAGTTAGTAGTGTTGGCGAGTATGGTTTTATACCTTATAATGATGAAGGTAAAGAGATTCTGTTTTCGCAACTTGCTAATTGGGATAAACCTCGCCCTCCTCAGTTTATATTTGGTGCAAAAAAGGAGATTTTAGAAGAGTACCTTGGAGAAGTAGATTTTATAGCCCCTTTTTCAAGAGACGATTGGGATAGTGTAATTAAACAACGCAAAGAAGAAAAGGAAACAGGATCTGGTGTATTTGCAGGGATAATAAGGAACATGAACAAAAGGCAAAGGAACCGCGATAAAGAAGACCGTAAAATAGAGCCCCAAAATGAAACAGTATCTAACACAGTAAAGGATAGCCAAAGTAGCAACCGCAAAACATATGGAGGTCACGGAACAATGAGAAAATATACAAATGCCTGTAGTTGGCAAGCGAGCTAGTGGTAAAACTATACTCCTGCAATCTATCATACTTGAGTTTGTATCAATTTAGAAGGTTTACTGCGGCTTTTAGAATTTGATTTATTGATAAATGGGCAATTATATGCTCTTGGACCTGATACAAAAAGAATATCTGAGGAACTAAAATATCTGTTTGAAGAAAATGTTCAGGAACGTTGGCTGATGCTATTAATGATACAACTGAGTCTAAAGATGGATACTACAATGTTGCCGATATATATCCGCCTACTTCACCAGGTGCAGGTGGTACTCTTTTGACTATTTCGTTTTTTTTAAAAAAACCTGGAGAAAGCATCAGAAGAGATCTTGTAAAAGTTATTCTACGTGATTACGCGGGAGGTGATATTTTGCAATATGAAAATCCCCTTGAGCCAGCTATAAATAGTAAAAGTAACAAAAAATCTACTCCCATAGATCGATCTGGTGAGATTAGTGAGATGCAAAAAGAAGTGGAAGCAGGTAAGCATATTGCTGGTATAATTTTAATTATACTTACACATAGTAATGATAATGAATACGGAAATATTCTAGAAGATGAATTAGAATTACTTGATAATTTCTTTCTAACTACTATAACTAAAGTATAAAAATCAAACAAGCTCCTATAGTTTTTGCTTGTACTGCAATAGATTCAGATGTTCATAATCCTGCGAATTATGGAAATAGATGTGATCTTAATGAAAAATGTGAATGCATAAAAAAGGAGTTTTGTGATAGGCATCTAGATAGAGTCATAGGACTTGCAAAAGACAAATTATGTCATAATCTTAGAGTATTTGCAAGAATTAAAGGTCACCCAGGTGAAAAATTATTGTTCCTACTGCTGGCTTTTCTAGGGAGTACATAACCAAAGCATTTGGCAGAAATATAGATAACGATACAAAAGAAAAAGCAACTCAACCAGAAAGAGCACAAAGCAGTACAAACGAAGAAAATGCAGCTAAACCAGAAGGAGTACAGCCAATTACAAGAAGAACAGGAGACAGACTGGAAATTAAAGCAGATGCAACGATCCAACCTTGGAATACTCTCTCAGTACTACTATTGTTGATTTATAAGTATTTAAAGAAAGAAGGAGATAAAAAAGGTAGCCAAGCGGTTATGGAGCTATTATATCAATATTCAAGAATGAATAATGGAAAGAAAGAAAGAGACAAAAAAGATAGCAAGGCAAGTGAATAATGAATATTGAAGAGCAAATTGAATATCAAATATACCGTATAGAAATTACAGATACAGAAAACTTAGAAGCAAAGAGGTGGAGCCCCGAAAATGATAAACCTGAACGAATTGCAGAGCGGTTATCTAAAACACAGAAGCCCTTATTGGGTATATCAATGTTTACACTTGTATTACACTTACTATCATTAGGTGTTAATGCTTTTATAAACAATAATATTCAAGACTTCTCCTATATATTACCAACGTTAGGAGGTTTTACACTGTCATTAATAAATTTAATAAGTATTCAAAGCGAGTCTTTTAAAAAGCTTCTTTTTTCAAGATCTTTATGTTGGATTAAAAATATTATTCACACTATTAATAATTGGCACGGTGTTTTACGCTATTTATGATTTAGGGAGTACAATTGTATATGTCATCAGTCAATAGCCCTATAGTATACTGTCTTCTTTATTCTGGTTCATATAATAAAGACTTTAGGTGGATGTTTTATCCTAAAAGTATTTTATCTACGGGTTATAGGGAAAAACTTGTAGAAGTTTGGAATACATGGGATAGAGCGAAGAGCGCGAAGCCATTTGCAGGACTTATAATTGATTCAGATTATTATGCTGTTATAACCTATAATAATACTAAATTTCGTGATATAAGCGATAGACCAATTCGCGCTTTAGAAGGTTTAACATCTAGTAAGAGTAATTGGCAAGCTCTGGCGGGATACTTATACTCCTGTGTAAAAGAAGGTAAACCTTTAGGTGTATATAATTATGTTGCAAATGTATTTGAGTATAAAAAGTTGGGACTCTAAAGAGTTCTACTCAATTGAGTTTCCAAAAGAATCTATACAGCCTACAACTCAATTCGCTAATTTAGGAGTTCCAGATAATAGTGTTGGCGAGTATGGTCTTATACCCTATGATGATGACGGTAAAGCGATTCTGTTTTCGCAACTTGCTAATTGGGATAAACCTCGCCCTCCTCAGTTTATATTTGGTGCAAAAAAGGAGATTATAGAAAAGTACCTTGGAAAAGTAGATTTTATAGCCCCTTTTTCAAGAGACGATTGGGATAATGTAATCAAACAACGCAAAGAAGACAGCGAACAAGAGGAAACAGGATCTGGTGTATTTGCATGGATAAAAAGGAAAATAAACAAAAGGCAAAGGAACCGTTGATAAAGAAGACCGCAAAATAGAGAGCCCAAGGGAAACAGTATCTAAAGAAAAAGAGCATAGTCAAAGTAGCAAAGATAAAGCACAAGGTAGTAACATATATTCATTCGCAGGGATAATAGCGGTGTTAGCGCTGATTGTTGCTATAGGTGCTATAGCAACCCTAGCTATTACAGTTGTTCGTAATTCGCAACCCACAACTACCTTACAAGAGCATGAGCATCCTCTTGTGGCTAATAAGTCGGATACTCGTTTATATACCGTGGCGTTTGTAAAGCATGCCATTAACTATTATGAAGCGCACGGTAAAGATAAAACACTAACAGATTACAGGAACTTAAACAATACAGAAGAATGGCAACTCTTTATTTTAGATGCAAACGGCATGCCTATATTGGGAACTTTAGAAGATACTGTCATACAGGAAGTTATTTCTAAAGCTGATAGTAACCCAACAGGGGCATGGTTAACTAATAAAAAGCAAATCTGGTTTATGCCCTACAAAGGGCTGATATTTTTTGGCGCTCATCAAAGCACACTACCCACAGCAACACCTACTGAGGTACCTACGGAGTAGTTAGTGGAAGAAAAGGTGGCCTCTCTTTGCCTAATAAGAGTGTTTTAT
>CAXXBX010000196.1:0-23957 GCA_964274945.1 Dehalococcoidia bacterium
TCCGGGTCGCACAACAGAACAGGGCATGGTCCTATATGGCAGCCCTCGGTATATCACTAACGCGGTGATATAACCGTTTATTATACATCTCTGGAAAAAATTATAAGACCACCCTTCAAATTTTGGGTTTAGGGTTACAAATGTACCACATTTTGTTGATACCAGGGCTATCACTGTCATTTATAACAGTTTGGTTCATATACTAAGATGCTGTAAGACATGCCTGTTTATATGCTTATATTAATCTGAAAATGTATCAACCAAAAATCTACCAAATTACATGACAATTTGTTAGAAGAAGATTTACTAAATAAATAAACATACAATAAGCAGTAAATAACAATAACCAACATTAACAGCAATATGCAACTACAAAAGTACGAAAAACACTCAATATTTTGTGGCAAAGCCCCTGTTTTTAATCACAGCCCGAATTCGACTTGGGATGCTTTCCACCAGCCTCTCACATTCATCTTGAGTGATCGTTTCCCACTCCAGGCGTAGAAAATCAAACAACTCTGCTTTGTTTGAAGGTTTGTGATTCTCCATTTTGCGTTTCATGGTATTCCACAGGTTTTCTATTGGGTTAATATCTGGAGATTGAGCTGGCCAAGTCAGGATCCTGATGTTCTTTTCTTCCATCCATGACTTTACAGACTTTGCTGTGTGGCATGGCGCATTGTCTTGTTGAAATATCCAGTCATCAGAGTTGGGGTATAACATCTGAGCTGATGGAAGTAGGTCTTCTTCGAGAACAACCCTGTACTTGGCTTGGTTCATGCGTCCTTCGCAGAGTCGGACTTTGCCAGTTCCTGACTTACTAAAACAACCCCATATCATCACCGATCCTCCGCCGTGTTTCACAGTTGGGGCAAGGCATTCTGGTCTATACGCTTCTCCTGACCTTCTACGAACCATCAAACGCCCTGGAGTGGGACAAAGCTGGAAATTGGATTCGTCAGAAAAGATTACTTTGCTCCAGTCATCAACAGTCCAATCCTTGTGGTCTTTTGCAAACTTGAGTCTTTGCTTTCTTTGTCTTTCATTAATGAACGGCTTCTTTCTTGCTCTGTGGGACTTCAGTCCTACTTGAAGGAGTCTGTTGCGAACAGTTCTGGCTGAACAGTTGACATTGCACCCAGATTTCCACTCTTTTTGGAGGTCACTTGAAGTCAGTCGTCTATTAGAGAGAGACTTTCGGATGAGGTAGCGGTCTTCCCTGGCACTAGAGAGACGTTTTCTGCCACGGCCTGGTTGCACTTCAGTTGCTCCAGTTGTTTTCTTTTTCTCCTTTGTCTGGTGAACAGCAGTTTTGGAAATCTTGAGTCTGGAAGCAACTTGTCGCTCGCTGTAGCCTTCCTTCAGCAGTACCAGGATAGCTGTCTTCGTTTTACAACTCAATTGCTTCTTCTTCGGCATGGTAGTATTAGTTAAAAATAGCATTTAACGTTACTCCATATATAGTACAGAAATGAAACTTAAATTGTGGGTTTTGCATAGCATGTAGTTATACTTAGTAAAACAATTTCAGACCAGGTAATGTCTCTGTAACTTCTTTTGCTAAAACGCTATTTTTATTGTTTTGTCTGCATTTCATTATCAAAAATGTAATGGTTAAATATTATAGATAATCATTATTGCTCAATCTGATTTGTCAAACCACTTACGTAGTCAAAATGCATCTGGTCTTATAATTTTTTCCAGAGATGTATATGTATATATATGTTATTATATATAATATATTTGTATATAATACAGATAACACAGATAACGAATATCTGCCCTATATATTCCACCGCTTTACGTCTACTGCTAAATCTAATCTATCATTTAATATTTTAGCATTAAACTGCCAAAGACGAACAGATAATTATTCTAACAAATTACTAAACGCTGCCTAAATGAAAGTCTAGTTTTTGTCATCGTTTTGGAGGCAATTATTCTTAGTGTAGCTAAACTAGCAGGTGTCCAAAAACCGAACGTTTCGTCTAGCAAAGGGTAGAAACACCCGCCTGCCAGGGATGCCGGTCCAATTTTTGCCCGGTGCCAAAAATGTGGCCCCAATAGCGTTTTCGGTGCCACTGTTAATATCAATATTAAAGACAATTCAAATTAATATCAATGGCAATGTAATCAGTTTTCTATTTCAACAATAAGCATCACTAAAGGACATTATTATTCAGCACCTTATCAAAAGGAAATGTGTCCATTCCTCTACTGTCTGAAGCTATCGCCATAATCGCGTTTATCGTACGTTGACCAAGCCTATTGCGAGAACAATTCTTTGTTATATTCATCAAGCTAAATCCACGTTCAGCTTCAACGCTATCCGGCGCTAAGGAATACAGGAGAAGGGCCAACTTGCCTATTTCACAGTAGTTCTCGTTGTGAAGAAGACTGATGAAAAACTTCACTGCTGACATCCCACACTGTTCTGTATAGAGTAAGTCCAAACTTTCGTCAAATGAATAGGTCACTGCCTGACGTGACACTAGCTCTTCGTCGATCGCAGAATGCTTGAATTTTACTGCAATTGCCTGAAGATCTTTCGCCTGAACTCGTCGTCTATTTACCGGATCCAGCATCTGACATTTTTGTACAAAGAAATCCAGTTCTGAAAAGCGCCTTGAGATGCTTTCCACTGTCTGCAGAAGAAAATTGTGCATAGACTTTAAAGCTGCCTGAATTTCACGCGTATTTAGCAATGCGTTGTCTTCTGTTTCCTTCAGCAGTTTGCGGAAACCTTCTCCTCCAGCAAGTGACACTGCTTCTCTCACAGACCTCTCTTTCTCTTGGCCGTCAGCATCGTTGGACTTCACGTAGTAGCTCAATGTACGTTGTAGAGCGAGAATTCCACAGCACGTTGTGTAAAGTGTTTGATTTCGTGTTTGAAGATGGCGATTCACAGCAGCCAAATCGCGAAGAGGTTTCTCCAGAAAGCTCAAATATAGATGGAACTCCGGCTTTGAAATTTGCTCGTGAAGATCCGCAGCTAACTTTCTGACTTTGGGTTGATTTCGCTGGTCGCCTGTTTCTTCTTCGAAGAAAGTTACAAGTGGCTGAAGCAAATCCCAAAGTCGTTGCACGCAGTCGCTTAATGACAACCAGCGAACCTTATGGTACGTAACTAGCGTCATGTACGCTCCCTCGGGATCAGTCAAATCTTCCAATGATTTGACTCGATGCTCTCCAAACTTGTCTCTTCGTACGGCACTTCCTTGAAAGTAGTTCATGATTGATTCAATTGTTTTTTCAACAAACTTTGGCAGTTCTTTTCTAGCATCTTTAGCACAGAGTACAAGTCGATGAGTGCAACAGTGCTGTGAAAGCAGCAACGGATTGTCTAGACGTTCTCTTAGCTTGGCAATAACGCCGTTAATCGGGGATCGTAAAACTGAGGCCCCATCCGTTGATAGACAGACAAGACGATCAAGAGGCAAATTGAATCCTGATTCGCCTAGCACATCAAGAAGCGACGAAGCGATATTTTCGGCATCCGGGTGGCCAGACAGACGATGAAGGCACAAGAAATTGGTAGCCACTTCGCATGTTTGAAGGTCAATGCATCGAGCATACACTATCATCTGTTCCTTAGTTGTAACGTCAAGTGACTCGTCAATAACTACTGACCAGAAAGGAGAAGCACAGATCGTACTTTTTGTTTCTGAAATCAGTACTTTCTCGCGTATATCGATTACCCCGTTAGTAATTGTTGTTCTTCCTGCAGCCATTTTTTCAAGCACCTTTGATGTTGGATCGGCAGCTCGGGAAAACTCGACAATGCATGAGGACTTTGACAAAGGAATGTTGTGTTTCGCAAGAGTGTAAGCAAGTTTCAGTGGAGCAAGACGCTGAAGCTTCTCTGGAGTTGTTGCTTTTTCCATTCTTTTTCTTTGAAATTCCCGTTTCTGGTGGAAATTCTCGACAATGCGTTTTCTCTGCTCAGCAGACCACTTCCGCATTGCAGCCATTTGCGTTTTATGCTTCCTGTCAAGGTGACGCTGAAAGGAGTACACCTTCATATCCTGAAATGTTTGTTCGCACAGAATGCAGATTGGAGTTTCACGGCCTGCACTCTCTGAGTGCTCTACCGTCACCAGGTATTTATCTTCCCACTCCTCTTTGTGAAATGTTCGTAATGCACGTTTCAATTTTCTAATCTTCCCAAGGCTGCTACTGTTTCTGGTACCTGCTGTCGTTTTGCCAAATTCAATTTCAGATATTTCTGCTGAAGACGTGGCCATATCATCATGTTCTCCAGGGCCACCGTCACTGAAATCGATATCTGAATAACAAGATGTTTGTACTGTAGTTTGTGGGATACTATAATAGAAACGACAAATTACCTGTACGATGTTCAACGGCACTCTCTGCCGTTCCAGTGACGTCCGGCGTCTCAGGGGCGTCTCCGGGACACTCGGAGAGAGAAGAAGGTTGGGGAACTTCAGGATGGTGGGTAGGCGAAACTTCGGAAGGTGCAGGAGCCGTAGAACGGAAGAAAAAGCGGAGATCCCAGGATTCCCTGGAGGCCATTTCCGTGTTACGCAATGTAATAACGCACGCTACTTGAAGCACGTGGAAGGGGTACTGTACTGCACAAAACTATGGTTTAATAACTTACAAAATTCAAAGTACTGTATAATTAGAAATATTAATTATTAGCAGTTGCTTTGCTCCTGGGGCCACATTTTTGTTGGCTGGGGCCACATGTGGCCCCATCTCCATAGCAACGACATCCCTGGCCTGCAGGTTCCACGTCCGCCTGGTGATGAGCATCTTTTTCGCCCTCTCCAGCAAATGCAGCAGCTACAGCCAAAGTTGAAGATGGTATGATGTACGAAGGCTGCATGGTATTCCAAATGGAAACATCAAAATATGCAGGCTTACCGTTTGTGAAATTGACACACACACACACACACACACACACACACACACACACACACACACACACACACACACACATGGAGTTTAACGAACCAGTTGAACGTACTTGAATTCCTCCGGAGATGCGCTGCTGAGCGCACGCGCACACCGGACTCAAGAAGGTTTTGCGATGAACGGAGCATGCGCACGACTAGCGACTATCCCGCCCGCCACAGCGCAGCAAGCGTCCCAGAGTGCGTTTGTTTCTTTTCGTTTCCCACCCTCCCATCCCGCTGTCGGATAAACTCGTGCTTGGAAGGTCCTTTTCCCCTACCCTTTATTCCATTAAATCTCCGTGGTTATCTACGTGAAAGGTGAGTTGGATAGGAGTCCGGTCTGAAGTCCCGGATCCGCGCCGGATGTCAATTCTTCTGGACTATGATGGGCTGGCCCTAGCTCCGCCCACTGTTTACAGCCACGCCTTCATTATGCAGGCTAGGTGGTCGCGTCAAGTCGGCAAATGAACATTGTCACAGCAAAACCGATGGAGGCAAGAATTCAAATATATATATATATATTCTTGTGTATACACGAACCTCAAATTCCTCCTCTCCACAGCCACGTTTCATTGTAAGACCTACTTCAGAAAATCTTTTTCGTGTCTGCGACTATACAGATCAGTCTACGATTCGTGCAAGTGACCTAACAGCGACGAAAGCCTCATGAAGTTCCGTCGCCCCATCCGTCGGATTGTAGCTAGGGATTGTGAGTACTTGACAACCGAGAAACACCTTAAGGAGCTGAATATTCACACGTCCCGTACTACGTCATCAATCCTTACTACACTGTGCTGTATATAACACTGTAGATAGTCAATGTTTGCCGATCTTTCTCCTCTCTCTCTCTCATATATTTGAAATAAATCTTCAACGTAGATACAGAATATGATCTAGAACCATCAAGTCAGTCGCTAAGCAAACTACCATACGCTATGTAGACACAAATGCAACCTCTACTCTACATCAACACTAACACGCAAGAATTAAACTAATTTACGTAAAATCGATACTGTAATGTCTTGCTTCGATATTGTTTATCGAATTAGGATCTATTGGAGTCTGTCCTATAATTGCTGCAATCTTGTTATGTATCATATCTGCATTTTCTTTCTGAAGGCAAACTGCCAATCGGCGACGCCAATAGTTTGCAAAGTCACCGTAAGACATGTCCAGTGCTGCTGGCGCGAGACTGGCAGCCTCCTTCAAAGTGTTAACACTCTCAGCACCCCAACAGCCAAACACTTCCAATGCAAAAGGTCGGAACAAGTGCCCTAGGTCTATTGCTGCAGGCAAATACTTGGTATTCTTTGAGCGCTCTTTGAAGATGCAGCATACCCTGATATTGTTTTACTCTCTCTCTCTCTCTCTCTCTCTCTCTCTCTCTCTCTCTCTCTCTCTCTCTCTCAACAATACTTCTCATCAAATACAGAAACGGTAGCATTCATATAGGCTAAAGTGAAATAATTACAGGTAAGCAAACTACGATAACTCTAGGTTCTAATTACAAGAAAAGGAACAGAAAACCTACGTATAGTCTACGCCAAAATGGCGAACAGCAACTGTATTACAAGTGTTTGGCCTTGATGACTGCTGTCTTCCGATGATGGTATTGACCTTGTTGGACAGGATCCTTGCATTACCTTTTTGTAAACAAACCGACAGACGGTGTCGCCACTCGTTTAGAAACTCTTCTGGTGAGTATCCTGCTAACGGTGCTGCTAATCTTGACACTTGCTTCAGTGTCTCTCTTGCTGACTCTCCCAAACGACCAAATACTTCCAATGAGAATGGCCGAAATAGATAGTCTAGATCACTAGACACATGCAAATATTGGTTGTTCTTGATACGGTCTCGTTCTGCTGCTGCAAACCTTGCTGTTGTACAACTGCGACTAATATAATTCTGAGCCCAAGGATGAGTGATGGTTATATCCAGCAGTAGCTTCTTGCCATTGTCAAAAGTCGTACACAGCAATGTCTGGATCTTGTTTGCCTTCAAATTGTTCGGTTAGTTCTTTCCTGCACGGCAAACCAACTGAGGATAACATTTTATATACACTGTCTAAGACTCAATCGTGTCGATGAATAGCACCTCCTTCCCCTGCATGTCAGAAGATGGTATTCAAAGTTATCAATTGGATCTCCGCACTGTTCAATACAGCTGTCTAGAGCTCTAAGAGCTGGCAAAGACGCACCAAGTTGCAATAAAGCCGTGCAAAATTCTCCATTGCTCAATGTGTAAACTTGCGAACTAGGTATTGCGTCTACCCAGCAGCCAGCAGTAGGTCCTCCACAGCTGATCACTCTGGCCATGTCTTTCTTAGATTGACAGTCTTGCAAGAATCGATGAAAATTCTTGTCTTTTAGTTTGGAGTTTAAATGAGACTGGAGCTTTCTTGGATGATTCGGCAAATCCTTCAAAGATGAAATCAGTTGCTTTGTTGTTTCACAGGAGCTATGAACTTCAAGTATTATTCAAGTGAATACCAATACTTGAACTACTGTTGAAAGTGCAATCTCTCGCACTATGTAAACTAATATTTTCACAGATAGCAATCATTCTTTGGTCTCTCAATGGAAGATGGTGAAGGCTACTAGCCCAAGCACCCAAAAAAGCCACTGAAGCTGTGGAACTAGATTTCTTAAGACCAAATCCGTCTTGACTAATTGGTAACGAGAGTTGCCTTATCTCTTGAACAGAGCTTGCACTTTATGGCCTCAAAAGTATTAATGATGGTACAATCAAACTCTGTAGCAGCATCAGCAATAACTAATGGTGAGACAGATCGAAGTAAATGTGATATTTTGGAATCCCACAGTATCGAAAAATCAATATAGCTGATTGTGCATCATTTATCTGTGGAAGTTTTGACAAGAATGACTTGGCAGAATTCACTTGTTTTGCACACGTGTTCTTTGTGAATGAAAGGGATCTAACTGGACTTGCCAATATAATTAGACCATCTTGTTTTATTGGTATATTTAAATCCCAGTTTTGTATACCTACTGACGAGAACACTTCACACTTATCTTCACGCATTTCTAAGCCAATGCTGGAGAACTGGTCCTTCAACCTGTTGCAGCATTTGATTACTTCTTCCTGTGGTCCCAGTATCATGCTATCTTCGAGATAACGAGGTGTAAATACTGACTTGTGTTCATTGGCTGCATTTATCAACTTTGGTTGGAGAGCCAACGCGAATAACAATGGACCTAGAGGGTCACCCTGTTGTACTCTTTGCTCTCTCTCTCTCTCTCTCTCTCTCTCTCTCTCTCTCTCTCTCTCTCTCTCTCTCTCTTTTTCAATATTCTCTAATCATAGTACAACGCGTGAACTTAAAAGAGCTACCTTACAATGTCTATAGTGAACTGTCCATTACAATAGTATTGTTCTTGAACACAGTTCAAGAACTTTGCTACTCTTAACAAACTAACTGAAATCTAGACCAAAACATCTAGAACTAAAACCTAATCTAGAAATAGCATTCGGTTCTTTTTGCTCTTGCTAATTATTGTATTTACTTTGTTCTCGATAATGCGTACATTTTCTTTCTGGAGACTTGTTGAAATGCGGCGATACCAAAGATTCTTGAATTGGGCTGAGTTTATTTGTAAACACATATGCGCCATGCGAGACGCCTCAGAAAGAGTGGATTCTGCATCCTGACCCCAACGACCAAACACTTCTATTGCAATAGGTCTGAAAAGGTGTCCTAGATCTTCAGCTTGTTTCGAATGTAATGCTGTTCGCGCCACACAAGGCTAACTGCACCACTCGCACTCACGTTTCCCGTCTATTGGCCAACACACACGCGACTACTGCACGACCGCCAACACACAACCAGGAACCCCCACTCTCTCTCTCTCTAACTACCCGGATGATAATACAACCTTACATTACCCCCCGGTTCACTAAAAGGCACGCCCTCGTGCCGTCAACTCCCAAATATCCAGTCAGAACTACCCACTATTCACGTTCAGTCCCGTCGTCGTTATGACTGTTTTTGCCGACGTCTTCTTCCTTTCCTTGCAGGACAAGGCACTTCAGCAATCTCTTGGGGACACGGGCGTACTCTCTCCACATTCAACCACTTGGAAGGCTCTTCTGGTCGGCCTACTGGTCTCACTTCAACGTTGTTCTCCGTTGTTTTGATTACCCGGTATGGACCTCGAAATGGCAGTCCAATTTTCTTTTTCTTTCCAACCTCCTCTTCTATGAAAACTCGATCGCCTATCCGAAAGGTGTGAGGTTTCCGGAATCGGTCATATTGCTGCTTGTACCGCTCTTGCGCATCCTTGATCCTCATCTGTGCATTCTCCCAAGCAACAGAAAAACCTAGCAACATGTCCGTTTTGAAGCCATCTTCGTCATTGACCCTCTCCCCTGTAAACTTTTGCAACCGAGGAAGACTCCAGGCCCTCATTGCACTGGCAACACTCGACTCATGACTTTGATGCTCCTCCATTTGCCTACCTGTCTGGTTAGTAGTTCCCAACGATTGGCTGCTAGCGCTCTCTGCCCTCTCAGCAACATCCTCTGTGCGTAATTCGTCCTCCTCCAAGGGTGGGGCTATCTCTCTGGCATCCTCCAATTTCTGGACGAGCTCCTCAATTTGTGAATCCCGTTTTGCCAGCATTTCCGTATACTCATTGCGCATACGCTCCTGGTGCGCTCTCACGTCATCCAACGTCTTTTCTGTTCTATCTCTCACCTCTTCCTTGGCTTCGAGCACTTGCAGTCGAACGGATTTCCGTTCTTCTTCGAGCTCTTTCTCCAGCTGAGAGACCCTCTGCAGCGCTTCCTCTAGCTGAATCTTCTGTTCTTCTACCTGGCGGCGAAGTGACTCGACTTCTCCCTCACTCGCCATGGTCTGCCTCGATCTCAAGTTGTAACGCCTCCCGAAGTCACTCTCCAGGACGGTTTCTCCCTTCACAACGCGATCAAGGTGTGTCTGTTACCACGCCCACGAACGTTCTAGAACAGCACGTGACTCCCGCGTGAACTGCGCGTGATTCCTAGTGCACCCGACGAAACAGTCTGTCTCGCTCACTGTTTCGTTCCACACTTACGTACTGCTACGCTTGACGATTTCAGCTGCTCCGCTTGAGTCTGCTGACAGCACTCTTCTGCCGCTCGTGTACGACGTCACTCTCCCGGACAGGCCCCCAAATGTAATGCTGTTCGCGCCACACAAGGCTAACTGCACCACTCGCACTCACGTTTCCCGTCTATTGGCCAACACACACGCGACTACTGCACGACCGCCAACACACAACCGGGAACCCCCACTCTCTCTCTCTCTAACTACCCGGATGATAATACAACCTTACACGAATATTTAGCTCGTTTTCTGTTTTCTTGTTCTCTCTCTCTCTCTCTCTCTCTCTCTCTCTCTCTCTCTCTCTTTGAAATATTTTTCAACACATACATAGTACTAGGCAAATAAAATAGAAGCTACGTCTAAAATGCAATCGAAAGCTAAACATGTCCGTTACTATAACTATTACAAAAGAGGCAAGTAGCACAGCATGCTACCTACCACACTAGGTAATTACGTAAAGTCAAAGCTACTGTGGCTAACTATAGTTGCCACTTTGTTCTTTACAATAGCAGAGTTGTATGTTTGGAGACACACCGCTATCCTTCGTCGCCAGTATTGCTTGAATTCGCCCGAACTCATGCCTAACGAAGACAGAGAGCGGTTAGAAAACTCTTGCAACAGTTCTTCTGCTTTGTTTCCCCAACGACCAAACATCTTCAACGCTAAGGGTCGAAACAAGTATCCAAGGCTTGATGATTTGGCGAGATACTTCCCATCCTTTTTCCTTTTCCCTTTCCGTTTCTGTAAAGCCTGGCGTACTGCTGCCTGAGCGAAGAGATCGTTTTGCCCACGAATGTGTGATGTTCAGATCTAAAAGAAGATTCTTTCCATCCTTGTAGTTATATATGGCTATGTCAGGCCACTGTTTGTTAGTAAACTGGGCAGGTAGCTGCTTGCGATAATTGAATCCCAGAACCTTTGACATTTAAAAAAACAGTCCAATACGGCATCGTGCCGATGAATAGGGCCTCTACCCCACTTACATGTAACAGCATGATAGGCTTTGATATCCACTTTTGGACCACACTGTGGAATACAGTGATTCAAGGATTGTAAGCTAGGAATTGCTCTTCCGAGCGGCAGACAAACAGCGTTGAGAAAATCATCATTGCTGAGAATGAAGTGGTGCGAGCTCGGCATAGCATCTAACCACATCCCTGAATTGGGACCTCCACAACCCTGTATTCTTGATTGATAACGACTATCTTTACATCGTTCAAGAAGGTTGTTAAAAAGTGATTGTTTCTTTGTCTTTTGAAGTCTTGCCTGAAGTTTCTTAGGATTGTCTGGTAGCTTTGAAACAGATGAAATCAGTTTGGTGGTGTCGCTAAAATTACAGTGAAGATCTTCGAGAGATGTTGTCAAGCCCCTGGCGATTTGAGTGGTGATTAGCATCAGCGGACAGTAAATATCACAAAGATGACGCACGCGATTGTCGTGATGTGGAAGATAGTGCAGGGTGCTGGCCCAACCTCCAATGAAGGCTTCCGAAGCAGATTCAGACCAGTTGACACTTTCTTCCTCCAAACCAAACGATCAGACATCAGTGACTCCCAATTGTCCTGATTGATGCCCACACTATGCAGATGATGACGCAACATGTCTTTATATCTAAGTTTTTTCCCCAGTTCTTCTCTTAGCATTTGACAACTGTCCATTGAACACTTGCTTTGGTAGCCTTCTGTCATTCATTCTTGTGGCACGACCGACCCATTGTAGTTGTTCTTTTGTTATCATACGTTCAATCTCGGTTATGCCAGATCGTTTCAGAACCTCACTATTTGACACTCTTTCACTCCAATGAATTCGCAAGATACGACGCAGACTACGAACATGGAATTTTCAAGTTCTTTAATGTTTCTCAGGTAAGGCGTTCATGATTGTGACTCATATAAACGAATTGTAAGAATGACTGCCTTGTATACTTTGACTTTAGTTTTTACTTTGATACCGCTTTGACTCCACAGCCTCTTTTGAAGTGCACCGTATGATCTGTTTGCTTTTTGCAAGCGTGTAGCAATGTCATTATTTACGGTGCAATCATCAGAGATGACACTACCAAGATAAGAAAATGTAGGTACTTTCTTTAAGGCTTTTCCGAAAACAGAGATATCATCAGCTGTTGTTCCTGCTCCTGGAGCAGGTTGAAACAAACCTTTTTTATATTAATTTGTAAGCCACAGCTGACAGCGGCATCGTTGAAGCAGGAAACTGTGTGTTGCATTTCTTCAGCAGAGTGTGCTACAGGAGCACAGTTATCTGCATGTAGTAACTCACGAACCCTTGTAATTGATGTCTTGGTTTTTGCCACAAATCTCCGAATGTTGCAGAATTTGCCATCTATACGATACTGTACAGACACACCTCGATCTCCTACATAATGATTCATTTCTGTTAACATTGCTGCAAGGAAGAGAGCAAATAAAGTTGGTGCCTGAACACAATCCTGTTTCACTCCAGTTTGCACATAAAATCCCTGATTTTCCCCTACCATAGATTACTCTTGCTGACATTCCTTCATGTAATTGTTCAATCAAATGGACAAACTTGGATGGACAACCCAATCTTTCCAGAATTTGCCAGAGAGCTTCACGATTAACTGAGTCAAAAGCCTTGTCACGTCGATAAACACCATATACAACGGTTTTTGCCGTTCTGTACTTTTCCTGTAGTTGTCTTAGAGTAAGCACCATGTCAGTTGTGCTTCTTCCCTCACGGAAGCCACATTGAGACTCGGAGAATATCCTCCGCGATTGATTTTGTTAGTCAATTTGCAGTATTCTTGATAGTACTTCCCAGCAATGGGCAATAGTGAAATTTCTCGCCAGTTTGTACAGTCTGCTTTATCTCTTTTCTCTTGAAGATTAGAATTATGTTAGCATCCTTTAGCTCATTGGTTATTATCTCTGTATCCCATATGCAATAAATGATATTGACAACTTCTTCCCAAAAACAGAACCTCTTTTTTGATAGAACTCAGCAGCAAGACCGTCTGGCCCTACGGACACAAACACACACACACACACACACACACACACACACACACACACACACACACACACACACACACACACACACACACACACCAATGCGAGGCGCCACCTACTGATACATTACAACTAGTATACCACATAAATATAAAAAGTACAAAAACATTTTGAAAAAATGAGAAAGACGTAGGGTTGCCGTTCGAAAAAGAATAGAAACAAGACCATGTAGGGTGTGCCGTGACATCTTTCATGAATTCACTTATGCAGACTCAGTTGTTCTCTCTGAGTCTCTAGGGTTAGGTTGCATGATGCTCTTGCTGTTCTGTCTGGCAAAGATCTTGATCACGTCATCTACATGGCAGTCAAGTCGCAGGCGTGTGGAGCACTGCCAACCCAGCTAAACGTACTTGGTTCATCGTGCAGTCTGCTTCTTAGGTAACTTTCAGACCCTGGAGTAGGAGCACGTCGTTACCGTCCAAGTGCAGATTAATAACAGCAAATGGCAAATCTAGTTAACAATCATGCCACTTGAGGAATGTAGAGCTTCTGTTGGGGTTCGAGGAACATCATATGGGCTGCATTTGCCGACAGCACATTGCCAGACATCTAGTTACGCTCGAATCGTTCCAGGACGAAATCTACCTGATGATAGTTCAGCCCCATACTCTTTTCTACCTCCAAGGTATTACGTCTGGGCGACTCTGGACACCTAACGAATACTGATGGGACTAACGACGTACCTTTAACTGCTAAGCTATGTTGTGTTGTAAAGAGTTTTTCATGTGGCTGACGACTTCATCCAACAACTTGATGGTCTCGACCAAATTGTAGTAAGGTAATCCGGGGTAAATCCGGACACGGGTATCTCCAGGCACGTGACCACAATCTTGCACTGCGTTCTTGACGATGATACGCAATCCATTTCCAATTGTAACCGCACATCGGTCGCCCTTTGACCTTTCCTCAGACAGCGATTAAGTTGCTTGTAGCCTCGTTGTTATGGCTCAGGGTTAGTATTTAAGGACTTGTTACTACGCAGCGGGCGCATTGTGGTCGCTGAACCTTGTTATTCCAGCCCTTTACACCACTTACACAACTTGAACCCAATTGCACACTACCACTAAGCGCTGTGATATAGATCAAAAACCACAAAACAGTGTAGCTAGGGTGCAATCGAAGCATTCTACGTGTTAACACGCTATCGATCTGTACTCAGAAGTAACTCTACTCATTGCTTGACCATGGTGCGACACTACAAACCTAAAGGAGCAAAAAACAAGTTCTTAGACGAAGCTCTACGAAATGCTCTACCAGATCTAAAGGAGAAGAAAGGTAGCATCATACGGGACAAGCAAGAAGCGCTTTGGAGGACTGTCCACTGTCCTCACATACGCAGAGGAATCAGAAAAAGCCTTGTCTTGCCTTGTGCTGCAGGAAATGGTTGTGCCCATCGATAGGGCTACTCTGACCAATGTAGTTCAGACTTAGGGTTAGGGTTAGGGTTAGGGTTGGGAAATGGGGGGTTAGCCCCAGGAGGAGCACTCCGTCTCTCAGGTGGTCTGGTTGTGGTGTTAACTTCTGTTGCTTCTGTTGTTGTTGTTGTCGTTGTTGTTGTTGTCGTTACTATAATGTTGTTGGTATCGGCCGTCCGTGTGGTGTTAATAGCAAGAGATGGTATATTCGACAAGGCCGATACAATATTGTTGGTATCGGCCGTCCGTGTGGTGTTTGTAGCGGAAGATGGTATACATGACGGCGTCTACACACCTGTTGATAATATATTGCCGATAAGAGATGTCGTCACAACAGGCAATGTCGTTGATGTTGTTGTGGCGATTGAGGTCGATACCGTAGACATTGTTTTTGACATAATAGTTGGTAATACGAGTGGTATTTGTATAGATGGAATTTGTATCGGTGGAAGAGTAACGCTAGTCGATGTTATGACTGCGCTTATGTCTATGTTAGATCTATTAGTTATGTCACGTGTATCTAACCTCTTTATCCCAGATGGTGGTGGTAGATCCTCAAGATGGCTGCCTCCAGTAGACGCTTCGTCTTCTTCTCGGAGGGCTATCAGAGTGACAGGGATATTCGTTTGTATTGAGTCGTGAGCGATTGGAGACGATGTAGTAGTTGGATTGAAATTTTCCAAACTGGAAACAGGGCTATGTCGTCTCAGCAGGGCTATTTCGTCTCACTAGGGCAGAGTTGAGCAAAGGAATTTGGAACTGCGACGAGACAGCCTTTTGCACATCTCTGCCCTCTGAACTTGTCATTGCAAGAAGAGGCACCAAATCAGTTAAGGTCGAGATCGAGGAATGTTACTTGCATCTGCGAGATTGTCCATGTATATTTTATGTGGGGATTGAAATGATTAAGTTCTTCCAGAAAGTCCATTAGTTCTTCGTGGCTATCATCCCAAATCATTATGATATCATCAATGTAACGATACCATAATGTTGGTTTAGGTTTTAATATTCTGGCTTTAAAGAAATCGATCTCCAAGTCCCACATGTAGAGACAAGCATATGTCGGGGCTGCTTTCGTCCCCATTGCTGTTCCGTGTATTTGTCTGTAATATTTGTTGTTAAATTGAAAGACGTTATCTTTAAGGATGTGAGTTAGAAAGTCGCGTATCATATCGGTTAGTCCCTTGTTTTTATAGTGTTCTTGGACTTGATTAGAAACGATCTTTATGCCTTCGTCATGTGGGATGGAGGGATATAGACCCACAACGTCTATTGTGACGAGATATGAATGTTCATTGATTTCCTGTTGCCGTAGAAGAGAGAGAATGTGGCCCGTATCTTTCAAGTAGGTTTGCGTTTCCTGAAGAATTGGTTGTAAATAATAGTCAGTGATGGCGCTTATCAGTTCCGTAGGTCCTAAGCAACCGCTGACTATAGGTCGTATTTCGGGCGTGTCTTTATGTATCTTCTTAAGTGTGTAGAAAAGTTGAGTACGGCAGTGTTCTTTGGGTCGGCTTACGTATTGGAATTGCGTTCGTGTGAGATTGCGGAGTAAATAATGGGATAGGACAGTTGATTGTATCTTGTCATATGTAATATCGGTGGTGTTAAATGGTAATTGTTCGTATTTTGTCTCGTCGGAAAGATGTTTCTCCGCCGTTCTTATATAGTCTTGAGTATCTTCTACGGTAACGCAATTTCCTTTATCAGCCTTCTTTATTATAATGTCGGTTCTTTTTTGTATACTTACGAGTGCTCGCCTCTCGGAAGGTGTTAAATTATCCCTCTTTGGTCTTGTTGAGTGTAGTTGGTAGAGTTGGCTTCTTGTGTTGTTAATATAAGTTTCTAAGATCTTGTTACCACTATTGAGATAGGGACGTGTCGATTTAAGTCTAAACGGATCGTATATTGTATTCGGAGAGTCGTGGTACAGATATTGAATACGCAGTGTTCTTGCAAAATCATCGAAGTCTTTTAGTAGTTGTTTATTCCCAGTTGTATATGTTTGCGGGATAAACGTCAGGCCTTTGTCTAATAGTGACAATTCCGCCGTTGATAGATTACAGTTAGATAGGTTTACCACCTTGGACCCCACAGGTGGCCGGCATAGGCGGTGTTGATACCGGGTCCTGCGGGCATGTGACCTGTTATAAGGCCGTATGGGTATTCTGTAGGTGGTAAATTTGTTGTGGTTGGTATCATTGGTTGTGTCGGTATCGCCGGAAAATACTGTGGCATCGGTCGATACGTTGTCGGTACCCATGGTGGTAGCGTGTTCGGGATCGGTGCCGGTTGGTAATATCCCGTCGCCGTATCTAAAAAATATTGGTGAGGACAGTTGTGGTTATCCTTATTAGTTGAAAAGGTAACTCGTTTTCCATTGTCGGTGACTGTCATCGTCTCGTCTCTATAGCCATCACAGCTGGTGGTTTATGGATTTTGAGGCCTGTGGGCATAAGTTGTTGTTCTTGACAGTTCCTAAAAAATGTGGCATGATGACTAGATCTTACCGAACCTAACATTAGGTCTTCTAGATCCTCCTTGAGAAGTGGCTCATCCGGTCAGGATTAGAATTGGGAAATGGGGGTGGGGGTGGGTTGTTAGCCCCAGGGGGAGCACTCCGTCTCTCAGGTGGTCTGGTTGTGGTGTTAACTTCTGTTGCTTCCGTTGTTGTTGTGGTTGTTGTGGTTGTTGTTACTATAATGTTGTTGGTATCGGCCGTTCGTGTGGTGTTAGTAGCAAGAGATGGTATATTCGACGGAGCCGATACAATATTGTTGGTATCGGCCGTCCGTGTGGTGTTTGCAGCGGAAGATAGTATACATGACGGCGTCGATACACCTGTTGATAATATATTGCCGATAAGAGATGTCGTCACAACAGGCAATGTCGTTGATGTTGTTGTGGCGATTGAGGTAGATACCGTAGACATTGTTTTTGACATAATAGTTGGTAATACGAGTGGTATTTGTATAGATGGAATTTGTATCGGTGGAAGAGTAACGCTAGTCGATGTTATGACTGCGCTTATGTCTATGTTAGATCTATTAGTTATGTCACGTGTATCTAACCTCTTTATCCCAGATGGTGGTGGTAGATCCTCAAGATGGCTGCCTCCTGTAGACGCTTCGTCTTCTTCTCGGAGGGCTATCAGAGTGACAGGGATATTCGTTTGTATTGAGTCGTGAGCGATTGGAGACGATGTAGTAGTTGGATTGAAATTTTCCAAACTGGAAGCAGGGCTATGTCGTCTCAGCAGGGCTATTTCGTCTTACTAGGGCAGAGTTGAGCAAAGGAATTTGGAACTGCGACGAGACAGCCTTTTGCACATCTCTGCTCTCTGAACTTGTCATTGCAAGAAGAGGCACCAAATCAGTACATGAAACCATGGGAGGGAGCGGTCGAGAGTACATTACAGCACACTGGTGTGGCAATGCCAACAGAGATCAGATACCTCCATAAGTTCTCTACAAAGCACAGCATCTCTAATCAATCCAAGAGCTGAAGCAGTTCCTGGATCACTGTTGGCTCCTGCAGAATCAGTTACCAGAAAAACACCTTCAAAGAGTCCTCCTACAACAAACGCGTCGGCAAAAGGTGTAAAAATGCAGCTGAAGCATCATTTTGGCAAGCTTTTTCAGGTTTGTGCAACCCCAAAAGCAAAAGCGAAGCCAAAGCCATCTTCCAGATTACAATTATCCCATTACGGAGAAGTTCTCACCACCGAGGAGGCCATGAGCAGAATACAGGAGCAAGATCTCAAACGGCAACTTGCAAAGTCTACCAAGTGAAGAAAAGCTTCACTCCAAACGTCAGGACAGAAAGGAAGAAACCGTATAGTAGTTCAAATCCAAGAAAAGGACGAAAACATATGCCAGGGTTGTAATGGTTCGTTCTCAGACAGCAGCAGCGATAGGCAACAATCTTGGGTGGGGTGTGAGTGCTGCTGGAGATGGTATCATCTCGATTACGCAGGCCTTACTGATATGCCAGAAGAGGTCGATTCTTGGGCGTGCCCACACTGTAGTTAGAATAAGTATTATACTCTCCTAGAGACCGAAACAGTGCGTAAAATAGTGGTATTTTATTAACGCCCGTAGTCGATCTAAACGTAACTTTTTGCATTTCAGCAGCATGTCATTTACCGCTCGCTATTTTAGTAATAATCATGCACTAAAGTCTTACCAGACAGCTTCAGATGAGACGAACGGAAGTTTTCCGGAGTCATCCCACCCTCACACACAGACATCTTCTCCGTCTCGTAGTTCTTCCTCCTTTGTAGATTCGTTTCGATCAACAAAAGCGCCGTCAACAACACACCAATGATCTGCTATAGGATGAGAGAGTTTTGGATTGCGGGAGCAAAGCTTTCTCGCTACAGCCGGTATATTGTAAAAGTCTGTCCGGAGGTACCTCGGATTACCTTACTGGCACGGTGATGCCGTCAGTAAGTTGGAGCGGTGTGTTTGTCTACTACAAATACGAGGAGCGAATTCATCCACACCAACTTGTATAGAAAACAATAGAAAGGATCGATTTATGTAACTACGACTGTAGAAGACGTGAAAACAAATATCGTTTTACCTTAGCTGATATGTCTCTAATTTCTTTCTACCATTTTTCTTGGTACGTGTCTACACTAACACGTTTCTTCTGGAAGGTCTCCTGCACGTTCAGAGCATTTTCGTAGGTCTGCACGGTATCTTTAGCTTTTTCTTGCAGTGCCATTGTCAATGGCTGTATGTAAGCCATGATATTGGATGCTAGAGAAAGGACAGTAATAATCCCAAAGTCAGTGATCGAACGCAGAAGAGATCCAGGTTATGAAACAGCATCATCACTCCATGCTTTTCTATCATCACTGATCTGCTCAAATGTGGCGACCACGTGTATATATAAGTCTTGAAAAGTGGTTAAAGCGTCGTGATGGGCCGTGCGGCATAGATCTACCAACTTCAATTTTTCTGGAGCAACAAGATCTGCGGGCGCATTGTGGATGGTCGCCTCTAGCATTGCCTAACGTTCAGGAGTGCTGCAGAAAAGTAAGTCCGCCTTTCGAAGTACCCCACATATTATTAACATCTGCAATCTTTGACGTAGCAACGACGCACAAATTGAGGCAGTGCGAAGAGCAGTGCATATACAACTCTTTGGGATAGGATCTAGTGATAATAGCCGCACAGCTTATCAGGTGCCTCGTCATGTTGCCCGCACCATCGTATCCTTGGCCTCTCTGCTGTTATAAATCTAAAGCCGGGTTTACATTAAAGACGCAAAGCTTTGCGTCTCCTTGCACCTTTTTCTGTTCACATTAAAACTGCTTTTACATTAAACGCGTTTGCGTCTTGCGTCTCTTTGTTAACGCGCTAGCCTTTCTGACTTGCAAAACGTAATTTAAGCACGCTACACATTGCAATGTCGTATGAAGAAGCTCTTTTACTGATTGCAACCTCGATTTTGGTGCTTGCGTTGTGTCGAAAACGACAACAGAGGAAAAGGAAGAGAGAATTGGTTGCTCCAGTTCCTGCCAAACGTCTCCAGCAAGAAGCCTATCACAATTTGATACAGGAAATGTGTCTCGGCGATGTCCAGTGGCACATCGGCTATTTGAGAATGACCGCCGACGTTTTTGACGGACCATCTAGAGCGAGTAGGACGAAGTCTCATTCATCCGTTGGCATATAGGACAGCTAGGGACCACCGACCGGAATAACAGCTGGAGAACGATTGTCTATTACCCTGCGCTATTTAGCAACAGGAAATTCTCAAGCAGATCTGGCCAACACTTTCCGAATGGGGAGAGCAACGATTTGTAAGATTTTGAACGAGACACTGTCAGCTATCTGGGAATGTCTGCAACCTGAAGTTCTGTCAATTCCTTGAGCAGCAGAGGAATGGAAAAGTGTTAGCAGAGACTTCCAAAATTCATGGAATTTTCCGCATTGCCTTGGATCAATTGATGGAAAGCATATAGTGATGCAAGCTCCAGCAAATGCCGGATCAACTTATTTCAACTACAAAGGGGCACATTCGGTGGTCTTAATGGCAGTTGTGGATGCCAATTATCGTTTGTATACATTGATATAGGAGACAATGGCAGGCAGTGGGATGCTGGTGTGTTTCCAACTGCTCGTTTGGAAGAGCTTTGGAGTAGGGAGTTTTGAAATTACCAGAACCTGATGCTTTGAGGAACGAACGTATTCTCCCCTATGTTTTTGTTGGCGATGAGACATTCCCACTCAAGACCAACCTTCACCCTTTCCCAGGAAAGAATGTGCCAATTGAGCAACGAATACTCAACTACCGCGTTAGCAGAGCTCGGCGTATTGTTGAAAATGCAGTTGACATCATGACTGCTAGATGGAGGATTTTTCGAAGGACAATTATTGCTACACCTGCAAAAGTTACACAGATTACTCAGGCAGCTTGTGTGCTTCACAATTATCTTCGATCTGTGGCTACTGGTGATTACTGCCCACCTGGGTACCTAGACTGTGAACACGGAGCTGGAGGTTTTGTTGCTGGGGAATGGAGGAATGATTTGCGCCATATGCCGGATATACGCTTGCTTGGTAGCAATCGCAACTCAAGAGATGCTAGAGAGGTCAGAAATGAGTTCATGGAGTACTTTATTGCCCATTAGGTGCTGTCTCTTGGCAACACGCTATCGTCACACGAACACAGTAATAATGGACATCTATTCTTTTTTGTATATATATATATATATATATATATATATATATATATATATATTTACTGAGATATGTACTCACACAATATAATTCTTCTAGTTGATCTGACCAAACTCAACGTTAAATAGAACTTCTTGGATTTTCAGTTTTGCCCAAGCCTTCTGGGGAGGAGATAGCCTTGAGAGGGTCCCGGCAACTGACTTGCCAAAGGAAATCTCTTCAGTCTATTCATTTTGATTGGCCTTTTCTTGCCTTATCTCGGACATTGCAGCCATGCTGGCTGCTATTGCAGCGTTGAGAGGATCGTCATCGACTCGTCGCCTTTTCCCTCCACGAGTCGCTTGCTGGATGGGAGATGGCTCATGCACTACTGACAATGTTGGTGATCTTTCTGCTGTTGTTGTCGATAGCTCTTCATACGATCTTGAATCGGTGTCCCCTGTCAGCAGACCAACGATTCTTGTGACGCTATCATCACTGCAAAATGTCAAAAGTAATATTACTGCTTAAAGACGTCCGCAAAGTGTAAGTGCTCGTGTACTTCACATATAGTAATTGTATCTATGATATATGCTGTGTGCAATTTCCTTTTAATTAAAACACAGAGGCAATCATCTCTATTTGGATTGAGTGTCTACACTTTCGTATTGACTGACTGTTTATCTGTACGTTTGGCTCTGTCAGTCTGAGAGTGGGTTTGCTGTTTAATATTATATTGTAAAATACCACAGACAAGCTTAAAACTGTTGCTAATCACATTGAAGTTTGGACATGTACGAGGGGATAGGCATGTATACTGTAAAACGTGATGATCAGGGAACGATGGACATATACGTTGGTATAGGCTTATCTGTGGGATACAAAGTCAGATACTCTAAAAATGACAGACAGGCACACACACACACACACACACACACACACACACACACACACACACACACCTTCCTTCAACCGTCAACCTTCAACTGCCCATCCACATGGATGATGGCGAAACGTAAAAAGCGTAAGAAAAGGAAGTCACTATCTGGTGAATACGTCACAAATCTAAATACATTGATGACATTTATGTCTTTCTTGTCACTCTCTCGTGTGAATAAACGACCGCATCTGTCTCACTTGATTCCTGCCTTTGCTCGTTCCCGGGGATCTAGGCGATTTTGTCCTCTGTTGCAATTGTGTCTTTTTTCCCCTGTTTGTGACTTAAACAGTCGCTTGCAGGTAGTGTACAGCAGAGGCTGTTGGTCTTGACGTCTGCTGGGATCGGCTCTGTCACGAGCCTTCTGACTACTTTGGTCATTGTCTAATTCTACTCTACACACACACACACACACACACACACACACACACACACGCACGCACGCACGCACGCACGCACGCACGCACACACACACACACACACACACAAGAAATTACTGCAGTCCTTCGAATTCTTACACATTGTGCACTTGTCGTTCGTTCTCCTTCTTTCTTGTCTTATTCCTGCTGCCTTGCCATGGAATCCTCATAGTTGTCTTTCTGTAATTCTTTCATATTCGATGTCGTACTTCATACTTGACAGCATTGTACAAGTGCGCGAGTACGTCGATCAGCTCTCAATATTTACCGCCGGTGTGACACTCTCTTTCAAAAAATTAGCAAGTCAAAAACGGCCATTTAGACACGTATGGGGCCCTGGATCTCCAGATTTTTTGTCACCACTTTTTAACCTCTCTGACGTACTAGTCTTTTAGATACTTCCATTTTTGCAAGGTCCCTCTCCGTTGAACCCAAACGAGTGGCTATCCTCTGCCAAGCCTCACTCTTGGCATTCCTGTGTTTGTACAACGGATGAGAGATGTCCCAAGTACAGTGGTACAAGCGAACGCTCTCAATACACGTTCTTCCATCAGAAAATAGTGAAGTTGATATAAAAAACGCGAGACGCAAGACGCATGAATAGAAGCTGAGTCTATTTCGTGCGTCTCTTTACGTGTTCTTACGTCTCCGCGTTCGGCGTTCGGCGTTTTTATGTGAACAGACACGTAAGGACGTAAGAAAACGCAAAGCATGTAAGGAGCACGTAACACCTCCTTACGTCTTTAATGTAAACCGGCTTAAGCCCAATTCTGATAGATGTGATAAGAGTTGCAAGAGCTTGCTCATTTGTACCATTACGACACTCCACAAAGTCAACAGACTCTTCCCGGATGTTGAGTCCCTTGTCAACAAACCTGAGCACTATAGTGAAGTGTTCTTTGTTGCTGACAGCAGCAGCTTTATCGTCAAGATCAGAAGAGAAAGAAGCTGTTCTCACTTCATTGAAGATCCTTTCTCTGATCAGTCGTCCACAACATGCAATCAAGTCTCAGTGAGAGGTTCTCTGTTGGCATGATCAAATTTCAGCACAGTTCTCTGATTCCAACGTATATTTAAACAGCAAGGTTCTGCCGACGTTTCGGCTGTTATACTACAGCCATCTTCAGGGCAAATATTCAAATACTAGTAAATACAATGGAGTAGTTGTGATGTCATAAATACAAGTAACCAATAGTTGACCAGAACTATCTACACTAAGATGTACAATAATGATGAAACTTGGACTAGTGATATGTTGTTGTAGTCTTCATGAGACTTGCCCAACATTTTGATAGTTCCATTCCTTCGTCCCTATTGATAAGTAGATGTTGTTGGTTAAGTTGAATGTGTAATGCCTCTTTCATCCTAAGTTGTAATGTAGTAGATGCATGCGCTAGAATACGTGTACCATCCCAATCCATATTACATGTTTGATTCGACCAGGT
>CAXXBX010000197.1:0-17093 GCA_964274945.1 Dehalococcoidia bacterium
ATTGACTTTTGCAAAACACAACTTAGTAATGGTACACTAACTACAATACACCGAGCTTGATATGCCAGACACGTAGCCAACAGTTCACCAAGGGGGTTCGGCCGTGCGTCACCATAGAACATGAAATTGTTTATATTAGTCTAATTAAACCTTGAACAATTAGAAAACTCGTTATGACATAAATTTATCGTGTATGAGAGCCTAGATTTAAAAGACATTCGATAACAACTTTGCAGACTGCTGCTATTTTTGGTACTGCGTACATTTTGCGTAGACATGCCTGACTTCCAGTATAGCTAGGTTATCTAATTGGTTCCATTGATTTGCTGTTATATTACGTTACCATGCAGTGTGCGAAATCAAAATAAATGATAATAATTTTGTCTGTAGAGGTACTCCACACTTGCCTGTTTGACAAACAAATGAGCAGACTAAAGCTATGCTTAAATTTTAGTCTGTTGAGCATTACGAGCGCACTCTAATGCGCGGATCAAATCCCCGATGGACCTAATCCGCTACTGTGCTAGGACCAAATCTGCGAAGAGAAATGATTGCATGCAGAGATCCAAGGTAGACGTGATGCGCTAGAGCAGAATGTCTTTCAGTACAAGTGCGTTAGCAAGCGGACCTATCTCACTAGCCGAACCCAATCCGCCGCTACACCGGTCACTGAGTGTTTCCAAAAGCGCCATTCATGCGACGACATGGGTCTCTCACTAGACCCGTCTTTTATTAAAGACTTTCAGAATGACATCACTTTGAGGATGCTAGGGGTTCAATCAAACCCCTCAAACCCCCTGGCTACGTGCCTGTATGTGAAGCCATTAACTCTTTCTGCTATAGAGTCCCCACACTCTTAATTAATTAAGCTGAACAACCTCAATTCAATTTAATTATCGTATTATAAATCCATCAAATACAAGATGATCGTGTTTGTTTATTCTCACTTGCCATAAATATGTTTATGTCCAAAGGTAGACTTATTTCATCATGGACATTTGTGGTCTAATGTGTAGATTTTTGACAATAAAACACCAAAGTCTTTCTACTCGTGCTGTTCAAAGTTAGTATAAAGTCTAATGTCACACAATAAATAATTCATACAGCAAACACAACAACATGGATTAAAATTTTGTTTACTGCCAAAGTCATTTGGTACGTCCACACAAAAATTGAACCCCACCACCACTTCTCTTATAATATTATAATTATAAAAATAATACATGATTTCACAACATCCTGTCTACCATCTGCATTCAATATCTCAATGACAGTCAAAGAGCTAACATATTCTTATTAGTAAACACAACCTCTTCAACCAAAACTCTGCAAAGCAAAAACTTATACCTCTCTTGTTGCAGATTTTTAAGAGCCCTTTTCACCATTTTAACATTCTCGTTTGCTGTTGTTGTGTCTCCATTTGTCAATAATTTCAACTCTTGCTTTTTGCAAGTGATACTAGATTCTACAGATTGTAAATGAGTAGAGATACGCAACACATCCTAAAGCAGAAATATAAGAGTGTTATTCTAAAAACACAACAGAGAATTTGAGATCACTGCCTTAGACACAATCTGACTTGATCGCAGTATTCGCATTTCAAGAGCATTTCGCTCAGCCAACATGGCTTCTCGTTCTTGAACCAGCTTCTCCCGTCTTGCCAAGTCCTAAGAAAAGAACAACTATGCATGCTTGACACAGTAAAAAGGTATGGAAGCCTAATTAATGAGACGCAGTCCAGACTATGCACATTCTCAAAAACACACCCTTTTAGTGCATTAGATGGAAACGGGAGGCTGTGAGTCCAGAAGTAGAGTGGCATCTGTTCTGGCAGGTGGTTCAGTTTACAGAATCTGAATGTGTACAAGTGCTACCACAATTGTAGCTTATGAGCGACGAACGTGTGAGGATTGAACCACTGTCAATGTAGGGGCATTCTTTGCAGGAGTATAGCTTCTGCTTGAAAAAGATTGTCACGGCCCTAGCAGTTCTTCTTCCACTCGCGCTCAATTGCGAAATACGATATTTCCACCTTCTGTCCTAAATGCATTCTGAGGTGTACAAACAAACGCGATTGTGAACTTACCGAACAGCCTTTTCACATGTTTCCATGTGCAGGATCTGCAACATAAGCTATCTCATCGTTTGCACGGCCAAAGCTGTTATTTCTATAAGCCCAAAAATTCTGTGCAGTGAGAATGTAAAGTTTGTGGTATGGTATCACATCCTTCCAGCGTGGTCATACTAAGTTTCTCTTTAATTTCAAAGGTTCTGATTTCATGTATACATTTTTTCAAACCGATATCCAAAACAACAGCATGCAAAACATCAGGAAATGTGTCCCTTTACACAAAAATTACCTCCTGAAGAGCTTGCACGTCACTTCGTTCTTTCAGAAGAGAATTAACTTCTGCATCAAGCCACTGTTGTTTCTCAGCCAATTTCACTTCAAGCCTTATAAACAACAGATCTCACAAATTTGTGCATGCATGATTGCTTGCATGTGTGGTGTCGTGGCACGCGCGTGTGCACGTGCGTGCGTGTGTGTGTGTGTGTGTGTGTGTGTGTGTGTGTGTGTGTGCATGCATGTGTGTGCGTGCATGTGTGTGTGTGTGTGTGTGTGTGTGTGTGTGTGTGTGTGTGTGTGTGTGTGTGTGTGTGTGTGTGTGTGTGTGTGTGTGTGTGCGTGCGTGTGTTTCAGTGTGCATAAAACCAAAGCATACTCCAGCTTGCCAGCTTCTCTGTTTGACTTGTCCACTTGGGTTAATGTTTGATTTCGAAGTCGTCTACCAGCAGACACTGCTTCACGAGTTTTCTCTTTCAGAACGAGTTGCTGTTTTTCTGCTTTTTTCTCTAAAGCACTCACCTGCTGCTGGTATCTCTCCAACTCACGCTATATCAAGTATATTTTAGCCTACCGTTAACCAACAGATACTGTACTTTATCTCCCATACTTGTATAGTTAATTTCTCTTCAGCCACCTTCTTCAACTTGTGTTTCAGTGCTTCTTGCGCATTCTTCATGCGACCAAGATTTGCCTCAACAGCCAACAACCTTACAAGTAACCAAGACAAAATTATGACAAACTAACAATCAAACCTGACAAAATACTACTTTTTCTCACTGACTTCCTGAATTGCTGACATTTGCCGAGAACTCTAAAAAACACACCTAAAAGCTAACCACAATGTAAACACAAAATATATTCACTTTTTGTTGCTGTTGCAATGTATCAACTTTCTGTTGTAAACTCACAAGCTTTTGTTTGTACTCACTAATAAAAAATTTAAAGACAACAAATTACAAATTGATTCACAAATACGAATACACACACACACACACACACACACACACACACACACACACACACACACACACACACACACACACAAACACACACGCACACACACACACACACACACGTATGCACGCACACACGTATGCACACACACACACACACACACACACACACACACACACACACACACACACACACACACAAACACACACACACACAAACACACACACCTTCGAAGATG
This sequence comes from Dehalococcoidia bacterium, assembly GCA_964274945.1. Taxonomy (GTDB): domain Bacteria; phylum Chloroflexota; class Dehalococcoidia; order Lucifugimonadales; family Lucifugimonadaceae; genus CAXXBX01. Next base: position 3,540 of record CAXXBX010000197.1, read on the forward strand.
TTGAACTGATGTCTTGTCTGCTAATCTCTCATACTCTTCTAACTTTTTCTTCATCTGCTCTAGACCTGCTTGTGACTCTTCAACTTCCTAAATGACGGAATAGCACAGTGGACAACAAAAAACCAAGAAGACCACACAAATATCTGCCCTCTCCATTTCTTTAACTTTTTCTAAATACTGACAATTGATGTCATCAGTTTGCTTGCTGCTCTGCACAAGTTCTCTAATCAATTCTTCTTTCAACCTGTTGTAATCACAGTTCTATATCTGTTCAACACAGTCCATCTATAGATATTTCTACCGAATGCCAAGCTGTAAATCTCTCAACTTAGTCATTGCATCTTGGTATCTGAAAGTCAATACTCTATGATTTGGTTAAGAAAACCAGTAAAAGTTATCTTACTTGTATTGTGTTTGTTTTAGATCTGATTGTGAGTCAACTATACTTGTGTTCAGAATATCAACAGCACCAGGATCAGTTTGACTGTCGAGATACACATCAGCAACTGGCTGAGCACCTCGTCGTAGAACCACTGTCTCACCTAATTTCCTTGTCAGTAGCCAGACATTGATAATTACAAATTACAATTCATGACTTGTATAATCCAAATTCAAATGAACAGCATTCAATTACAATAAACATCTATAACTAATGAGATTTGATAAGAATAAGTCAATATGTTGACTAACTCTGACACAGTTGCTTTCTTTCAATTACGATTCGTGAAAAGAAATTTGATCACTAGACCATGCCTTTAAAAATATGTGTCCGTCGTTATCAACCAAAAAAGGCTACTAGTTGTACTAGTTGCAGTAGACGTTTTTGGTTGATAACTCGTCGAAAAATCCCTTGTCGTAGACATTTTTGGTTGATAACGACATCGCAAGTATTTCTTGGTCTACTTCTGGTAAACACCTCTGCAAACCAACATATTATGTCACCATATTACATCATTATTATATATCTTTCCCACTCCATCTAGCCATTCTCTCCCCAACTTAAAAGTTAGTAATACATCACAGTGTCATCTAGAGAAGAAAAACCATCCCAAAATACAGGATCATGCTCTAATGCACTTCTCTTAAATTTAACTTTGCATTGTACTCCTAAAGTTTAACCAATAACTGTTCAGAAAGACTTCGGAGAGCTTGATTCAAAGTAGTCCCAGTGAACGTCATTGATTTCAGAGCAATAGCTTTCAGAGTCTTAAGACTGGCCGAAGTCCAATATCTCAAAATTTCTATAGAGAGACTTCTGAAACATAGATGACAAGTCTGTAGTAACCTCCTTATGAAAATCAGCAACAATGTTCCTAAAATGACTGTGAGCTTCATCTTCTCCAGGTATGTATCCAGAAAGTGAGGCATCAGATGTTGTTGTGGTTGTAAAGTAGGTCGTACCAAATGTCTGAACATAGTTGGAGTAACAAAAATGAAATTGTTGGGTAAAAAATGCGACTGGAAATGAAAGCAGCTGGTGCAGTTGGTTTTGCTTGTCTGAAACCAAGACCTCCCAAAAGCACGGGTAAAATCGCCTGTTGCTATGCATGATTAGGTAAAGAAGCATGTATCAATATTTCCAGAGAATGACAAAGGCCTGCATTAAATGCAGTAAACGAGACATGGTTATATATATAGTACAGCTCTGGTTGGGAATCAAGATGTTTCCTTCTCCTCCGGCATCTGTCTTGTGCAGTTGTGGTCAGCACATTGACACTGTTGGAGATCACCTTCTTGGTTGTGGTTTTGGTCCAGAGCACACACGTAGACACAATGCATTGGCAGAAGTTATTTTCCAGGACTTATTGGTTGAGAACAGAGATGTATGAGGGAGATGAGGTGCAATGGTTCTACAGAAAGCCGCCCTGGTGATGTTTTTCACCCTGATTTCTTGGAGGGTCGACCTGCCTATTTTGATGTAACAGTTAGAAACTCTTTGCAGCCGTTATATGTAACAAAATCAGCTGTGAGGGCTGGAGCCGCAGCAGAGGCAGGTGAAGAACAAAAAGATATTCGCCATGAAGACAGAGTTCGTACAGCTGGTGGTCTTTTTTACCCCTTAGTGGTTGAGACCTTGGGGCTCTGGTCATTATTCAGCATCAAAACTCTGAAAGCTATTGCTTCCAAAACCTCAGCAGTCAGTAGCCTTAAATTCCACCAGGTTTTCCAAAATATGACACAGCAACTTTCTATTCAATTATGGAAACATAACTCGAGAATGATTCATAAGAGAATTCAGCTTGAAGTACAGGACGTTGATAGTTGGGATATACCTAGTGTGATGTAAGACTTGTTGGTTTGGGGATGTTTGGGAGATTGTTTAAGTTTGGAAAAATGTGGAATATATATATATATATATATATATATATATATATATATATATATATTACATATATATAATACATTAGTTAGTTAGCTGAAAACTATTTTAGCTAAAACATGTTACTGTTTTTCACATAAAACTTTGATTGATCATAAGCACTGATAAGTGGGCCTGCTGTCCTGTTAGTAATGATCACACACTTTTCTTCATTCAAACATTGATTAATAATACAAAAGTTCAAATGATGTGACTTATTATGTGCTAAACAATACAGCTGACAACACAACTTTGACAAAAACCCAAACAAAGCAAAAAATATTTGATTGGATCGAGCAAGTTACAGCTCTGAATGCTCTCAAAACAAACTTGAAGTTGCTATGACCAATGGATGCACATGCTCATGTTATCAACATGCAAACCAATTACTGACGCAAACTACAGATTGTAAGTCTTATCTAAATTTTTATACTGTACGTATAACAAATTAATTACTGCAACAGCTCATCTTATCACGCATGCAGTTATTACTTGCTTTCTGAAGAAACTTTGTCATCATCTAGATCAGAATCGCTAAAGACTGGTGTCTGTACCTATATGAAACAATATTGAACATGATAGCTACAAGACAGCCAACACCGTACACCAGTTCCATACCTGATCCTGCTCTTCCAAACGAGCTAATAGTAACCGACTCTGAGTGCGAAATTCTTGAACAACCGCCTCAGGAGGATCCTGCATACACAGATGACAAGTCAGTAAGCCAAACAGACTGACTGTTTATGTTCTATATTACTGTATGAGGTGCAGTCCAAGGGCGATACAACATGTTTGTCTCATTCTGTTGACTTTTGCTTGAAAATTCTAATGATGCTGATGTCTGAACACTTGCTATCCTCATTTTTGCTGACTCCTTTGTCTGCTGTGCTTGCTTTGACATATCATGAACTTGCTCTTTCTGCTCAAGAAGTTCTCGTTCTTTCAACAGTACTGTCTGCTCTTGTTGTTGAAGAAGCAACTGCTGAGACAAAATCTGCTCTTGTTGTATAGTCAACTCATTTCTCTGTCCTTCAATCTCATGCTCTCGTTCTTGACATCTTTCCGTAAGTTCATCAACTTTACATCTCATTCTTTCAATTATCATTTCCTAATATTAAGATAAATACAAGAAGTATATAAGATAGAAACCACACAACTTACGTTGTCCGCTAATTGCTGGCTAAGTTTTGTAATTTCATGCACTTTATCCACAAAAATGTCTTCATCACTGGCAAGTTCTGCTTTGCACTAAAAGAAAAGCAATGTCAAGCATCAGTACAGTAAAGCCCAAGCTGCTAATACTTACCTTTAATAGCTCAAACTGTAGACGGTCTATTATTGATGCATCTTCACTGCAGTTACCAGCTAGATTAAGATCTTCAGAGATATCTCCTTCAATCTGTACAGTTCAATGGCAATGTACAGACAAATGTAGTATATAAATTTATCTATGAGAGTGTGCAAGTGGTGTGGTGTGATGTGGTGTGGTGTGGTGTGGTGTGGTGTGGTGTGTGTGTGTGTGTGTGTGTGTGTGTGTGTGTGTGTGTGTGTGCGCTAGGTGTCCACCATGTCATAATAGAAAAAGCTAAACTGTTTACATATGAGGTGTCATCATCAGATCAGCTCTTTTAGATGGGAAGATGTGGTTCCTGACACAAATCTAAAAGTCTTGTCTCACGATGGAAATAGCAGCCTTAGGTTGTCTTTTCAAATGTCAACTCAGGTGGGCAGGTCCTGTGCTCAGAATGCCTCACGAAAGAATCCTAAACAGCTCGTCCATGGACAACTCAAAGAAGGAAAGAGACATCAAGGTGATCCAAATTACGATTTCAAAGATTCCCTCTAAGATGATCAAGAGCTGCTCTATTGACCCAAACAACTTGGAGAACCTGCTTGGCTGCAATGCATCATTAAATGATTTGGAAGACTGACAGATTAGTACGTATATACGTTCAAAGCAAGAAAAAGAAAACATCATAAAGACATCCAACAGCATCAAGCTCATGACATCTCCAACTATAACGTCGCTTTAGGTCAGACTTCTTTCATACATGAGGGGCAAGGAGCACTGACATAAAAGTCGTCATTATAACTGTGGTCAGGCGTAGTAGGGCAGAAGGCAGGTTTGGGTGATATCATACTGTCTGGTAAGAAAACTCTACAACTTGACATTTTTAGCACTCTGAGAAGTCAATGAGGCAGCACACATGGTCTGCCATGTGGAAATGTGGAAACATGTCTCTTACAAAAACATCTACCTTAATTATTCTAATTACAGTGCCTCTAAAAATAATTATCAATCTAAATGGCTCTCCAATTTTAGAGTATAGAAAATACTTATGGTTCCACAAGGCACCTCACTTAGAGGAGTGCTTAACTATGTAATTAGAGTCATAGGGCTCATTGTAGAATGCAAGATGCTACACTACTAAAAAAGGAAAATATGTTAAGTGAACCCTAGCTAATCTGTGCTTTGCAAATATTCAAATAAAGTTGTTCCTCAATTACCATCTACAAAATGAGACAGGATACAGTAGTGAGGCAACATTTAGGCAATCAACCTAGACCTATTGTAACTTGCTTTGCAAATGATTCTTGTATCGTTTAGATACTATGCTTGACTATGCAGTCCAATGCGACTCAACACAACTGCTAGTAGTAGGTATACAACAGCTACTGGCGTTCAGTCAGATAACTGACGTGTCCAGGATACCTGCCATCCTTAACAATTCTAATTAGTTAAGTGCCTCTAAAAATAATTTCGTTTCCAAAAGGCACTCTAATTAGAGCCTAATAAATAATTGTAACTCCAGATGGCACTTCAGTAAAAGGGGTGCTTCAATTAGAATAATAATTATGGTACAGCTTACGCAAGCAATTGTAGTTATATCAAGCGCTTGCAACCTCAAAGCCACATCAGCTAGCTGGTTGTACAGCTTACGTTAGGCTGTTTGGACACACACACACACACACACACACACACACACACACACACACACACACACACACACATGCACACACGCACACATGCATGCACGCACGCATGCACACACGTACGCATGCACGCATGCATGCACGCAATGTTCAGCAACTAAACAAGCAAGATCATTTTAATACAACCTCAGCAAAGAGTGCAAGCCAAGATAAAACAAGAAGATCCACAAGTCATCTCAGAAGCATTACATAGATGGATATTTTACAGAAGATCTGAATATACCTAGCTGGTATTAAAGTTTGATCTTATTGCATCAAAAGTCGATCTACCACAATTGTTTGTCATTTACTGTAAACCTTGCCAAGCTACCAGATTTGCATGAGCTCAAAAAAGCAATCTCCTTTCTCCAATGAGACACAGATGGTGGGCCAGCGGCGTCCTATGAGACATGGCTAACAAGACTGGTCCCAACTTCCATAAAGCCCCTCTTAAACCTTTGCAAGATATGTAGAAAAGATCAGGGTTGTGAAAGAGTGAGCTGATGGCATCATTATTCTTATTCCCAAACGGGCAATCTGCACATGTGATAACTGGTGTAGGTAGCATTACTAAATATTGAATTAACAGTTTCATGGAAGGCTGTCTGAAATTATGCAGGGTATGGTTCGTATGTGGCAAAGAATGTGATAGAATAATTTTCTACCTAAGACACATCATAGACAATTAAAGCCTGTAAACATAACACCAAGGGCTGTGTAGTGTTTGCAAGCCTAAGGAAGCTTACAAATCTGTTCCTAGAAAAGCATTGACATTTTATATGTATTGCTCAAAGAAAAATACTTCTACCTCTGATCAATAGTATTCGTTCATTCCAAGATCAAATATCAGTAGTGGTCAAACGTGAGAGTCAGCTGGGCGATTGATGGATCGAATATTAGTGCAAAATGTCATGTTACATGGGTGTGTTCATATACCCAATATTTTTCAATGTTCTATCATCAAGACTTAGTCAACTCATAGACAACTGCAAGTGATACGACTGCTCCTGCTAGAATTGTACAGCAGGCTAGTTCTAGTGTGTACCAATATGTCGCTCACATCTGTAATAACAGAAATGTTATCAAAGCCTGACCAATGATCTGGAGCTCTCAATGGTATCTTATTACATACTGTAGCTGCCAAACCAAACTTCTTATCGTTTGATCCAACCATGATGGCAAAACCTTTGTGGCTCTTGCACTTTGGCTATCGAGCAACATAAAACTTCCTAAGAATTACATTGGTCAATCTGTGTCAGAAAAGTATGTCGGGTATCAGTGGACAAGAACAACTAATTAAACACATCAGTCATCTAGTGTATGTATGTAAGCAACTCAGCTGCATAGAGAAAGCCTCTCAGTGCAAATGGCAGGACATTTGCATTGCTTAAGACATCCATAAAGAATAGAAAGCAACCGATTACCTAACTTGACTCCATATACCATATTTCCGAGCATTTAGCTGCATGCCGGTTTAAGCCGAAGATTACCAGGGTGCCGGTATACCCCGGGGTATACCGGGTATATATCGGCATGCCGGAGAAAAAGAGGTGATTTGACCACCCTCCCTATAGACTGGACCCATAGATCTAGGCTGCATCCATTCTTATATTGATTGAACCAACGTAAATAAACACTAAGACGTTCTTCTTCTTCTTCTTCTTCTTCTTCTTCTTCTTCTTCTTCCTCTTCCTCTTCCTCTTCCTCTTCCTCTTCTTCCTCTTCCTCTTCTTCCTCTTCCTCTTCCTCTTCTTCCTCTTCCTCTTCCTCTTCTTCTTCTTCTTCTTCTTCTTCCTCTTCTTCTTCTTCTTCTTCTTCTTCTTCTTCTTCTTCTTCTTCTTCTTCATCTTCCTCTCTTCTTTATCTGTCAGCCTTGTGTGTTCTTCTGCTTGCTTATAATTAAACCTAATCCTGTACTCACTGACAAGACACTCCACATTCCCTGGCAACTTTCATTTTGTTTCCTCCGAGCTCATTGTATTTGTGCAGTAACGCCAGCTTTTTTGATTGTGTATGATCTTCTGCCACACCACGAAGATACATTCTCAATACCTTCTGGCTGTTCAACTTTTCTCTTTTCTAGCTGGGTTTTTGGGGAAGCTGCATTCTCTAGGTCAACGAATCGAATGACGCACATGTGCAGTAGAATTACCACGCATGTGTAGTTGCTCCCTCCCCATTACCGGCACTCCCTCGTGCCATACAGGCATCGTTACCAGAGTCCAACAAGCAAGTTTCTGGTAATTCCCGCTTATACAAACATGCAGCTAAATGGGTGGAAATACTGTAGTTAGTTGCCTAGACCTCAAACACCCCATAACATCAAGTTGTGTTAGAAGAATAGGCTGTGTGAGAATGCTGGACATCAGTGAAACTGGCAATTATGATATTCGCAAATGAATAAATGTGGTAGCCTGTTTGCTCCGAAAGAGTGTGGGCAGTTGCCATGAACAAATAATAGAAATGAAATATACCGTAGAAGATGAAACATTGACAGGAATTTATTCTGGCGGTTTGTTAAGAAATTGACAGAGAAAGCATATTTTGGTGGTTGCACGTCATATTCCCCACCCAATAGTGGCCGCGTCATTGTCAGTTTGCAATGTGTTCGTGGCCATCACATTTCCTAGCTCACTTACTGGTCTCTATACAATTACTGTATTGATGAAGAATTGCTGTGTCAGAGCAAAGAACGTAACCCTCATGACTCCTCCTGCAGGCTGCTCATGCTTGAAGTTCCTTGATACTGTACCTTCACGACCTCATTTCATGTTCAACCTCCCTGCTAGGCAAGGTACTAAGCACAACAGACGACAAGCAGGGGTTACCATCCTGCGACCTCATCTGCGTAAGGTACCGCCACATCGCTATTATAGATATCTGATCCACGTGGGTAATGACGTCAACATACCTGGTGGCCAAATTAATGGCGGATTTTATATTGAAGCTCGCTGAAAAATCTGTCAATCCGACAAAATAAATTCCGTGCCAATATTTCCTCTTATACGGTATATCATACACAGGCAACAAACAGCCCATTGATGCAGCAATGCCAACCATACAATAGCAGAACCCTTTTACTGTGATAAAATTCAGTAGGCAAAGAAATGAAGCACCACAATTGTGACGTTTTTTTACAGAGAGTTGGTTAAGCAGACTATCCAGGCCACTTCCCTGCCATCTGAGTCTGAGATCGAGCAGTATTGGGGTGGTATCCTAGAAACTGAGGTACATCACAATGAGTCTGCCTTCTGGCTGAGACGTCAAGCCGATGGGAAGACACCGTAGAGATGAGCAGCAGTGGTTACCTATCTCAGACAATGAGGTCACATCGTGTCTCAAAAGGATGGGGAACTGGAAGTCTCCTGGTCCAGACAAGGATTATGGCTTCTGGGCCAAGCGTACCACGTGTCTTCCCACTGATCTGACTCGTAACTACAACCTGCTGGTTCAGAATCCAGACTCTGTACCAGACTGGTTGTCTCAAGGACCAACCACTCTGATTTCTAAGAATGACAAGACTGACCAGGCCAAAACTACAGGCCTATCACGTGTCTGTCTGTCTTCTATAAGACCCTAACCTCAGTCATCAGGCAGAGAATTGCAGGGCATTTGGTTCAGAGAAACCTCATGGCTCCGGAGCAGAAGGGTTGTCAACAGGGATCTTTGGTGCAAAGGATCAGCTGTTGATCAACAAGCTGCGTACCGAAGACTGTAAGACCAGGCACAAGAGCTTGATCAGGGCTTGGGTGGACTACCAGAAAGCCTATGACAGCGTACCACACAGTTGGTTGCTCCAATGCCTTCAGATGCATAAGATCAGTCCAGTCTTGTGTGGGTTCCTGTCACGTGTGATGAAGAGTTGAAGGACATCGATGGTGCTTTCTTGTGAACAGTACGATCAAGACAAGGCTTATGCAGATCAGGAGGGGTATTTTCCAAGGTGACTCACTTTCTCCACTTCTCTTCTGTATGGCTCTCAATCCTCTGAGCAAGGACCTGAACAGAACTGGTTACGGCTACTGATAACCACTGGGCATGGTGAGACTGCCAAATATCAGCTAATCAGCCATCTACTTTACATGGATGATCTGAAGCTGTATGGCAGAAATTCTGATCAGTTGGATGTGTTGTTGCACACGGTGCATACCTTCTCTGATGACATCCAGATGAAGTTTGGTCTGGACAAATGTGCTGTTGCACACTTTGTATGGCAGGCTATTTGGACACAACTCTGGAGTAACTGTAAGAAGAACGGACACCATCAACTGTCTGGAACCGAGTCAAGTCTACAAGTACTTGGGTGTAGATGAGAGTAATGGTATTCCGCACATCATGATGCGGGAGAGACTCTGTCGTGAGTACTTCCGCAGAGTGAAGGTGGTTCCCCGGACAGAATTGTATGGTCGGAACAAGATTCTAGCCATCAATGGGTTTGCACTACCAGTTCTCACTTACGGTTTTGGCATCATTCATTGGTGTGCACGAACCTGCAGCAGCTCGATTGACGGACCAGAAAGCTCCTCTCTATGCACAGTGTCCACCATCCTTCTTCAGACGTTGACCGACTGTACGCTCCTTGCAGTGATGGGGGTAGGGGGTTATAACAGATTGAGTCGACATATCAATCTTGCATTGTGAGGCTAAACTGTTACCTTGCTGGCAGTTCTGATCCTTTCATACAGATAATACGGGAGTGTGACTCCGGAAAATCTTCACAAGCGCATGGCTTGTCGCTTTACTGCACAGCTGCGGAGGAATCTTGCTTCGGACGAAAAGTCGCAGAACTTACATAGGAATGCATCCATCTCGGTTGAAGGTGCTACGAACAAGCGCCTGAAACAGATGCGAGACATTACCGTACGTGTTGCAGTTGTCTTTGTGTGCGGTCCTGGAGTGAGAAGCCTATGCACGGGCAGTATCGTGGTCTCACTGAGCAACCCCCTGTAGACATAAAAAAGACCTACGGATGGCTACAGGCAGCGAATCTTCCTGCTGCAACTGAGGGACTGGTTGTTGCTACTCAAGACCAACCTCTTCGGACTCGATACTATGAGCGCAAGATTCTACATCGTGATGTCAGTCCTACTTGCCGCATGTGCAGTGTAGGCCTGGAAACAGTTGACGACATTATGGCAGGTTGTAGTGCTTTGGCACCGATGGACTGCACTGATCGACACAATCAGGTGGCCTCCGTCATTCACTGGGATGTTTGTCGTCATTTTGGAGTTCCAGTGGAGAGTACCAGCATCATCCTGATAGGCTTGCGGAGACGGATGACATTACAATGATGTTGAATACCACCATCCCCACTGCCAAGACGATCAAAGCCAATCGTCCAGACATCTGTCTCAGAAATAGGAAGACAAAAACTTGTCTTCTTATTGATATCAGCTGTCCTGCTAATGGCAACATTGGCAGGAAACATGATGAAAAGTTGGCAAAGTACAGTGACTTGCAAAGAGGAGATAAGTTGCATGGGGCATTGTCGAACACTGGTGGTTCCAGTGGTCTTAGGAGCTTTGGGCACAGCGCACGCAGGTATTGCACAGTGGCTGGACATTATTCCAAGTCATCACAACCTGCAGCACTTACAGAAAACAGTGCTTCTGGGATCTACTCGGATCCTTCGTAAAGTCATGTCTTCTTTCTAGACAGCCGTGATGGTCTAAGTACTTCTGAAGCAGAGTTTGTTTCCGGTACTTGAAATAGACTTTACAAACCAGACTGATCTGGTTGAGCACAACAAATAATAATAAAAATAATAACATATTTTCTATTGTTAAAACTATTGATATCAATAAAGTTGTTGATTATTATTAATAAACCGTGTAATGTATGTCAATAATAGAATAATAATAACTACAACAATACTGGCAACACACTGCTACAACAACTGTGATTAAAAGAAACTATGTCAAGTAAAAAGAACAAGAAAGAAAGACTCAGTGAGTAACCTCGAGACAAGCCTCACTCCGCATAAAGTCCATCATTTGAGCAGACAATGTAGTTTGATCTTGTCCCTCAAACACACAAAATTGCCGATCGTAATAGAGCAAAACTTAGTCTGCATCTAATCATAGACATTGTTTGTGCATAAGAGGTATTTGATTGCTTGAAATGATGTTAGCTATATGCTTGAAAAATGTGGAAGCTTCTTTGCCCATCTCTCCAGTTGAAGAAAATACTAATGGAGTGAAGCTTCCTCCCTTAATCTCTTTAACTCTTTCGCCGTAAGCACACTGTTTTTCTTGTTCGTGGTTCCTGTATACTTGTTGGAGGTTGGTATGTCGGTAACTTGATGCGTTAGGATAGAAGACCCTAATGTCGAAAAATGGGCATTCACCTCTTCGCCAAACTCCACGTGCAGATACATCTAGTCGTGCTTCATCATCAATATTTGCAGTACGCCACTGAAGACTTTCTCCAGAAAGAAGATGAAGATGAGGCTGTACAGCAACATCTGAGCAGATTTCAGATAGCAAATCTGCTGTGAAGTCCCTTACCTCGTTGTATCTCAACGTTGGAAACCACCTTTACGGCAAATCATTGCATGATCAATTCCAAACGTTGACCCACAAGGGCAGTGCGATAAAACTTCTTTCAATGGCCATCCATATCTCAAGCATCCCGAAGATCATCTTTAGGCAGATGGAAATCATGTTGCTGAATAGGTAGTACAGTCAACCAACTAGATGCTTCTTTCTCCGTTGCCAGCTCTATAGATCTCCTAGTGGACAGTGAAGCTGTCTCTTGCAGACTTTTCTGAATGTTTCGTTGTTCTGCTTGTTTTTCTACTTTTAAGACGACTCTTTGTTTGTCTGATAGAGTCACTGATAATTGAATAAGATTGCTCTTGGGCTACTATCAAAGCTGCAAGAGTAGCAGATACTTGAGTTGATGCATGAAAGTGAAAATCAGCTATTTGCGTAGGATCACTAATGTTCAGACCACCAAGTTGACATGGTAGCGCCAACAGTTTCCTTATATCATTATTGAATGCCACTTGAACAGTCAAGGCTGGAAGAAAGCGTTGATGAATAACTGTCTCAAGTGGAGCTAAAAGATGGAAATGCCTTGAACTGTGCAGAGCAAATAGCTCCATTACCACTTAGGCCATGCATAAATGCTCAGTAAGCAGCATGAGGTTGTGTTTCTTACACACTGTCAAAACAATCTGCAAAGGACCTACAACGTGACCAATGTAAGAATATTTTCTGAGAACTTCAGACTCGCAAAGGCACAAGTGCACCTTACTGACTTTCAATTGCCATGATTTGTTTCCACCGCTGGCCATAACCCATTAAGATGAGCTCACCAAGAACTAAGCTAGGTGTGTGTGTGTGTGTGTGTGTGTGTGTGTGTGTGTGTGTGTGTGTGTGTGTGTGTGTGTGTGTGTGTGTGTGTGTGTGTGTGTGTATGTGTCAGTGAATGTACATACAGTGTACCATGTATGTCTGCTTCCTTGTCTGCGTGCCTCTGTACTTGTTTGTGTGCATGAGAAAAACTGATGACATTCAGCAAATAAGACCAAACCAATTAGATTCTTGATAATCAAATTTAATTGCCAATGCCGTTTTGACCTTGACCAAATAAAATAAAATAAATTTCAAAGTGCGCATGCACAATATGACATAGCCTTTTTGTGGCAAGGTTTGAACATACTTATCCAAGTAGGACTTCATGACAGCTCAGGTGTTAACAGCACGTCTGTTTCTCCATTCGCTATCAGTGTTGTCTTTTGGCAGTATTTTTATTCCATTTTTTGCTACCAGTGTTCTCTTTAATAGTATACTTGTAGGCATGCAGCACATTAAGAAATATGCATGATCAAAATGTAATGCCCTCACTATTTTAAGTTCTATTTCAGTTGGTTGGACCGGTTTTCATGTCAAAAGATAAAAGCATAAAAATTAGGTGGTTTGGCCTAAAACTGCTTTGTATAAAAAAATCACCAAAAAATTCGTCACCTCACTCTCTATGTAATGTACAACTCAATGTATTTAGTCTGTGCTGCCACCATGCAATAAGCAAACTAAAAAGCCCAGGATTACAAAAACTATGACTGGTATACACAATGTAATTCTCAGCAGCTAATTAATTAAAAGGTGAAATGTAAAGCAGATAAATTCACAATGAAACCTACTATAAAGGCTGCACTGTTAGAAACAATCTTGACAGATAGACATCAATAGAAGCATTTCTGTTTGGTCAATGCAAAT
>CAXXBX010000198.1:0-24932 GCA_964274945.1 Dehalococcoidia bacterium
TAGGAATGCAGTAGAAGTATCACATGTACAGCTATTCTTTACCGTTTAGTTTGGGCTGGGGACAGTATGTATCTAAACGACCCAAATGATTCTAGTAATTCTAATGAGTGTATATATATATATTATTTTTTACAATTATTTAGAATACAGAATGTATTACAGAGGCCTAGGAATCGCATAATGACCATAGGCAGCTGATTGGGGGTCATGGCCCTTGGCCGAGTGGTTCCTCAGCCTATGTTGTATGGTATGAACTGCAGTGGAAAGTGGTTCCTAGGCCTATGTTGTATGGTATGAACTGCAGTCGGAAACTAGAATTGGGAATGTCTGATCAAATCACAATGGTCCAACTGCTTATTCATAGAGCGTAGAGATCCAAGAGGGGTTGCTAGAATAGAAGATAATTTGCAGGCATGTTAGCTTAATTCAATCAATGTGCTTCAGCTTTAGCAGTGATTAACATGTGATAGATCATGTAGCTGTGAATATCAGTGTCAAACAACAAGGCAGTAGACTGTATGTCAAAAACCGTTAGACGAGAACATTTGCAAGATTTGATCAACATCTACATACAAACCCTTCAGTCTGACATCTTGGTTTGCCATTTTGAGATGCATCGCTTGCAGAAATAACCAACCAATTTGTATTTACTGTTATGAGCTTATGTAATATCAGTTATCTGACACCTGTTGACGTGTCTCAGACAAAAGTCATATGTAGACATGCTTATGAACTAGAGGACACCATTTTGTTGTGGCGAGGCGACAATAAACACTGAACCTACTTAGTAGTTATTTTACAATTTTTACAATGTGCTTTGGACAGAATCCAATAAGAGGGAAAGATAACCAGTCAAGTTTGTGAGCTTTTTGTCCTCACTAATGTTTAATTGAGGCATATGATATTTACAGAAATAATTATATGTTGTTGTATGATTGTTTGCTTTTGTTATTTAATTAATCGACGCAATAGGTTTGTAGAACTGCAGTGCTAAATCGGAAGATGGGAGAGCAATTGGTCAGCTTAACGATATCTGGAAAACAGGGTCAGTTGTCAATCATAGCATGCAATACTATATTTATAAAGTCATATCTTGAGATGCTAGAATATACGTGATAATGCTATTGATAAGGGATAATTGCTTATCAGTCAATATTGCATACAAATAGAGCTACTAGGGCACCTGCATCTATTCTCATGGTTATCGCTAGCTATCATCTGCCTCATGATGAGAGCAAACAGAACTGTGATGAGTATTAATTCTGCAATGCATGAGTTTTGGGGGTATCGACATATTGTGGATAACATAAAGTAAATAGATGGGAAACCACCCAACTGTTTCAAGTTGAGTTGTTTCCAGTTGATGCCAGTCTGGCACCATCAAATTAGCAACTGTGGTGTTATGGTATTAAAATTTCATATTATCTACCAGTTGCCAGTAAGCGTTTGGCCCATCAAAACAAAACAAATGTAGGCACTTACATATAGGCAAATGTTGCTGGAATAGTCTGCTATAAGCTGTGCAATGCCAACAAAGAGTTTCTGGTGACTAAGTTTCTAGAGCCCAATTTATTATATGAGTACGTGTATGTGCTGCACCTTTTGTACAGTATTAGGTATGTGAAGCCTGCAGGCCCTATAAATCTAGATGTCGACGTTAATTAATGAGATGTATATTAATAATGTATTATTATAACTGCGTCGCACACTTAAACATGGTGCAAATTAAACATGAAAGAAAGAAAGAAAATATTACAACAACAACAAAAAAGAACACAAACTATATCTTAGTCAACAGAAAATAGTTCTCTACATGCAGTGCTGCTGATGTATGAGAACAGTGTGGCCACATCCAGTATTTCCGCATATATATATATATATATATATATATATATATATATATATATATATATATATATATATATATGGGCGTGCCCATCACTGATGGGGATTAGGCTAGCAAGTGCCCTATACCCTCCAGGTACTGTATACCAACATGCCAGTTTAGAGGGAATTACAAATAGCATACTAGTAGAGTCCATTTCAATGCACTCACACAGATATTTCATACTATTTCTTCTACTGCTTCAATGTCTGTGCTGAAATATAGCAAACATAGGTTGCTATACAATATGGTACCCCACTATTGCTTAATTAAATATTTTGTTGAGCACATCTGGAATTCCGTGGTCTTACATAAACTTCAGTGGGGTGGTATTGCAACAACAAATTTCTACTTCTTCAATTGTCTTGCCTGTGTGGATCCATGACTAACGGCAACCCAATGATGTTTGCATAGAAATAGAATTTATTTTTGTTCCCTATTATTAGCACTTAATGATTGTTGGTTGTTTTCCTAATACCCTCCAGCTTAGTGACAGGAATGATAACAAGGACAGTTAGGGAAGCCTCCTACAGCCACATCATTTGTCTAGTTGAAGTGTCCTGCTTAGTAGATTTGAGATTGATGCAGAGAGGCATTTGAAGTACCCCTTCTAAAGTGCATTTACCTCTTTAGAAATTTCATTACATGCATTTAATTTACCTTAAACCCATACATATGCCTACTAGACAAGTTTTAGAAGTCTAGTGTGTCTGTTATCCATTCAATAGGGGGCAACAAAGTGCAGGCACTTGGTACTTTGTTTTGTCTGTGCTCCATGGCCATGGCAATTATACAGTAGTGCTTTAAAATTATACCCACATCAAGGACAGGGAATCTACTATATTTCTGACAGTTGGGCTGCTAGGAATAGAATGAATCAAAAGAGCTGTTTCTACGATATTTGCTGATGTTTCTGTATTGCTATTCTGAGACAATACAACTGTAGGAACTTTTATACCCTCAGAAACCTGGTTAGATACTATCATAGGCAACCAACACTAGAAACAAAACCTTCAATACGATTTGTAATCTATTTCTCATAAGGAAATGAAGTCTTTAGAGTGCCTAGACCACCACCTAATCCACTACCACTTAGGTACCAAATCAGTTTGTACTTGAGACGTTGTATTGAAAGTAATCATGAGCAGGTGCCAGAAGTTGCTATTACACCACAGCAACATGACTACCTGAGCAAAACTTTTATACAACTCAAGCTACACAGTAAGATTGTATCATTAGTGTGAGCTAGTCGGTGATCTGCATTGAAAAATAATGAAATTGTTTTCGAACTCTACTCAGAGAATGAATCAAATCCTTTGAACAAAGACCGTATCAGCTGTAAAGCTCGTCTTTATCCCAAGTCATGAATTATGTTGAATTTATTCAATTTTGCCCACCATAGTATTTAGAAGTCATATTGTTTTTGGTGCCCACATTAATTCTATTACTGCAACATGTGATGAAAGTAGTTATATGCCTATCGATCATTTCAGTCGTTCTCTCATTCTATTCCATTGGCTTCATAGTTGGCCAATCTTTGCGCCTAGATCTGTACCAGTCACCAGTAGCTGGTCATTATTTATCTACATAATACATAAATTTAATTTACGATGATGATGCCATGAATGTGTGCACTGTATGCACACTGATAAATGTGCAATAAAAGTAACTAAAATTTGGGAAAATATTTACCCAAACTTATGCTCAGGCATGCAATATCATGGAACAATTAAACAAACCTTCTGATTTGTTAATCAATCACTTGCTGTCCATGTCTGAAAACTGTCTCTGCATCATGCATCACTATAATAGTCAATGTTCTTTTTTTCTCACTTCTGCAACTCTAGGCACCTCGCTCACCGTCAGCAAGAGACGGAAACCAAGCTGAGCTAGAAATTTGGATACAAAAGACAACGATCATGTCAGTATATTAGCAAAAATAGAAAAATATTCAACAACCTGCAAGTATGATTATAACTAGTATTGCCAATGTCCAGTATGCTCCAGCAATCACAACAGTATACACATAAAATGCAAAAGGAACCACCAGCAGTACAATCCATACAGTCATGACAACAGTTGACATAAATCGAGGGGGAAAGTCAACAATACTAGCTGGGAACCGTCCATGATTGTGATGATAGTCAACAAGATCATCCTAACGAAGAACTTATTCTACACCATTCCAATGTAATTAAAAATTATAGATTTAATTAAATGATACCTTTTCCTTGTATAGATTAATCAGCCATGAACTTAATTCCTCTTCAGACTCCACAGGTACCTCGCTGATTGGAATTATCCTACATTAGTACATACATTACCGTATCATAGAGTAGACTGTGAGTAAGTTCGTATGATTCTCACCTCAAGTTAACATCAGCATACATTTTGTCTCCTCGAATGAAGTTTGATATCGAAGGAACGCCACGTGGGTATGCCACCGTCAAATCACACACAGCAGTAACTAAAGAACAAAACAGCACACTCAATGCATCTCACCAATGTAGTCTTGCTGGTCACAGTGACCACAATAATGTGTGAAGGCATGTGGAGAATACTAAAAAATTTTGCCACCAAGTTTTATCCTCTTTATGACTCGGTGTTCACAACTGCATGTCTCGTTATTTGCAATGTAGGTATAAAGCCGATGAGAGAAATAAGGCCAAGCACGTCTTTATTCAGAAAAACAGTAGGAATAAAGGACTTAATTGATACATACAACACTGCACACACGTGTGCACGCGCACACACACACACACACACACACACACACACACACACACACACACACACACACACACGTCCACCTCATGCAGATGCATGTTTGACATCTCCACAACAGACAGCAAATGAATAACCTTATATACCATGATTTTTGATTTCTTTCATAATCAAGTTGAATCCCTTTGTTCGAGGCATTAGGTGATATTTCAATTCAGGCAATCCCATTTTGCTTGCGTATTCTAAGCTTTTCTGATGCTTCTCCTCGGTGAACCGTGTACCTTCGGCAAATAAAATAACCTACAAATAACGAGATATTTAATTATCACACCAAACCGCTTCAAAAGTGCAGCTGACCGTCCAGGGAAAGTCATATGATATCCATTGTTTAGTGGCTGCTTGTAAACTGTGCTTGTCATGTTCAAAGCTTCTTTTCACAAACACATAATCGGAGAACCAGAAGCTCCAACCAAGTGTAGGCAGATATTTGACAAAGCTTTTCATCACAGATTTTATTGCCTAGCATAGAATACATGTTGAATACAAAGAGTACTACATAACATGTTGTCAAATGAAACCACACTACAAATGTACATACATGTACTAACAGAAACAATAGTGTGCATCCACAGTGTTAGCTAGGTGAATCGTTAAATTTGGATAGGACATACTTCATAGCAAAGTATTAGACGCTGGTTGGTTGTTTTACACACTTCTATGAATCTTTATCTATATAGGCAAGCTGTGTGTGTGTGTGTGTGTGTGTGTGTGTGTGTGTGTGTGTGTGTGTGTGTGTGTGTGCGTGTGTGTGTGTGTGTGTGTGTGCATGTGTGCGTGCATGCATGCATGCATGCGCGCGCGTGTGTGTGTGTGTGTGTGTGTGTGCGTGTGTGTGTGTGTGTGTTTGTATGTAGGAGAGGATCTCCAAGACGGTGAGTCTAATCACCACCAAATAATTGCTTGCGCATGACGAATCCATAGAGATCGAAAGTGAAGCTGTTGTCGTCTTCTGGACTTCTCTCGCAATGACGCAATTTTCCTGCCAATGGAACTCGTCTTCGCTCCTGCAAGAATATCTCTGTAATGGCTTATTGGATCTCCACTGAATTTAAACTGCCTGTTCCTGACGTCGGAAGGTATGCACAGAGCATGTCATTTATTGTCGAAAAAAGCAAGATATTTTTGTGTATATCTGGGTCTTGAAAAAATGCCTACCCTTCGTTTGGCCGTGTAGGCGAATCAAATTCCTGCCACGTTCGATACACCTGTTCCCCGCAACGCCAGCAATGTCTTCAAAGTGACAACGCCCAACAGGACGGTTGAAATAGTGAGAGTCAGACAAGTTGTGACACCAGTATATATATATAGTGTAGTGGGTACAACGGTGTTATACCTTTGGTCATACTGCGACTCTTGGATGATATTGGTCCTCTCTCAGGTATTCAATTGAATCTATGGCACCTTGATGACGGAGCTCTTGTTGGCTCTTGTCATGCGGTTTGCCAGTTATTGAACTCGATGTTGAAGAAAGGCCCTTCATTTGGTCTCAAGCTCAATTTAGACAAATGTGAAATATTTTGGTCAACAGGTGACCAAATGTTCTCAGAATTTCCAACTGCTATACATCGAATCTGTTTGATCGAAAGTGGAGCAGAACTTCTTGGTTCTCCAATAATTGGGTCTGATCACTTATCTGATGAGTTTATTAGCAAACGTGTGAACAGTGTTCTTCAAATGCAGAGTCATTTACCTGATCTCAACACTTCACAAATTGAGTTCCATCTCGTGTCTTGGTCTGTGCAAGATCAATCACATTCTTTGAACTGTCCATCCTAACCATACCATATCTCGTTTTACTGCATTTGATGCAGGTCTTAGTCATTCTCTGGAAATATCAATTCATGATTCTTTACCTAATCATGCATGACAACAGGCGATTTTACCCATGCATTTGGGAGGTTTTGGTTTCAGACAAGCAAAAGCAACTGCACCAGCAGCTTTCATTTCCAGTTGCAATTCTACCCGACAATTTCATTTTGTTACTCCAACTATGTTCAGACATTTGGTACGACCTACTTTACAACCACAACAACATCTGATGCCTCACTTTCTGGATACATACCTGGAGAAGATGAAGCTCACAGTCATTTTAGGAACATTTTTTGCTGATTTTCATAAGGAGGTTACTACAGACTTGTCATCTATGTCTCAGAAGTCTAGACAGTCACAGATAGAGTGTTCTGTCTTCGCTAATCTCAAGGAATCTTGCAGCCTTCAAGAGAATGCTCGCCTAAACACTGCATCATCGATTCATGCCACAGCCTGGTTGCGGGAAATTCCGAACCCAAAGTTAGGCCTTGCTATGGTTTCGCATGAATTTCTAATTGCAGTCAAACTCTGGCTGGGAATTCCTATCTTTCCATATTTTCCCAAGGCTATATGGACATACAATTGATTCATTTGGAGATCATTTCCTTGGGTGTGGTCATGGTTCTCTACAATCTAGACGTCATAATGCTCTTCAAGACATCATCTCTCACACGTTACTTGTTGATGCTGGTTCACGCCTTAAGGAGCGTTGCAGTAGCACTTCTTTCAATCGTCCTGGGTATGTCTATCATCTCAATTTCACAAACGGCAAGCCTGCTTATTTTGATGTTTCCATTTGGAATACCATGTAGCCTTCGTACATTATACCATCTTCAACTTTGGCTGGAGCTGCTGCATTTGCTGGAGAGGAAGAAAAAGATGCTCATCACCAGGCAGACGTGCTCATCACCAGGCGGACGTGGAAGCTGTAGGTGGACGTTTCTACCCTTTGATAGTTGAAACATTTGGTTTTTGGACACCTGCTAGTTTAACTACACTAAGAATAATTGCCTCTAAAACGATGACAAAAACTAGACTTTCATTTAGTCAAGCGTTTAGTAATTTGCTAGAACAACTATCTGTTCGTCTTTGGCAGTTTAATGCTAGAATATTAAATAATAGATTAGATTTAGCAGTGGATGTAGAGCGGTGCAATTTACCCACAGTATAAATATATGTATATATATATATATATATATATATATATATATATATATATATATATATATATATATATCACAGGGTACTACCATACCCTGGATGTAGGGATTGCCCCGGTTACGAAGCGTTGAGGGCGTGGTTGTCTTTTTGCCCACTTAGAAAACATAGTAAATGAAGACTAAAATTTCCTCAAAATTATCCTACTTTTGTTTTGGTCACTAATCATCTAACAACCTAGAAAACAGTCGCTAGCCTCAGAGGCCCATGCGTCAATTTTGTTCGTCTTCTTCTTCTTCTTCTCCTTCTCTACGGATATCTCTTTGGATGTTAGGTACGGCTGTGAAACTTGAGAAAATGCTTTAGAATTACCCGAACTCTATTCTTTTGGTGACTAGAGAAACCGAAATCAATGTTAATTAAAAATTGTGTTTTTTTTCTTTCAAGCAGATTTAATCCAACGACCGTCATCAACGCTATTGCACAGTTCGGGCCAATCACGGAGCAGTATTTGCAATTGCTTTGTCCATGGCAACCAGAGACAATGTACGAAGAGCCAATCAGATAGGCCAAACGCATTTATGAAAGAGTTATCACCAAAACTGTGTAATTCAATCATGTTGCCATTGTCCGGCCTAGTCTAAAATTGTTTGCGATCTGCGTCGTACACAGGAGCAACATTGACAAATAATTACGTTCACATAGCAATTTATACGGGAACCCAACATTTGCAATGCATATCCCATATGTGATAATCTTTGACTTTGACTACTAAGTCAAGTTCTATTCCAACTGCCGCTGCATATTCAATTATACACGCACAGAAGAAAGAACAATGCAAAGGCACTAAAAATTAGAATTTATATTCGTGCAATGTGCGCTAGGATATCATGGTACTGTATACCCCATAGACCTCTAGACCACTTGAGTAAACTACCTCTGCATCATGTCTAACGAAAGCTGTTACCTAGAAACAGGTTTTAATGAACTTAACGCTAATGAAAACGTGCTAAATCTTAGACATGTTTATAAAAGTCTTACAGGCCCTAAAGAAGACATGTACACCCTAGGTATATGTTGCGCTTTTGCGCTCCTAAAAACTTACCAAACTAGAATTATAAAAACTTTTTCTCTAAAAAAAGAAATAGATGTAGGGATTGTATAAAAGTAACAGAAACAAGATCTGTAAATAATATGAACCAAAAGCCAGACACTATTAGTGAATCTTTCCAACACCCACATTCCCTACATTTTACATTTTGGGAGCTGGAAGGATTCACTAATGGTGTCTGGCTTTTGGTTCATAATATTTACACATCTTGTTTCTGTTACATTTTATACAAGCCCTTCATCTATTTCTTTTTCAGAGAAAATATATATATATATATATATATATATATATATATATATATATATATATATATATATATATATATATATGAGAACGGATTATCTGGGTGAGTATGTAACTGCACGTGACTTCCAAGTTCCTGCTGCTTGTACATATATTTTCCTAACTGGATTCATGTCGAGTAGATGTCAGGTTTGATACACCTGTTCCCCGCATCCAATCAATGAGATTCTTTGAAACAGGACACTCAGTTACATTGTCTTTGTCTTCAATAATCCAATCAACGAGATTCTTTGAAACGGCCCTGAGACATTCAGTTACAGATACACTTCATGATAAATTAGAACGGGATACTCACACCACAACAAATAAATTTGCATACATTGGGATACTCGATCCTTGCTGATTTCTCATATCATTGAACGGGATATATAATTCTGAACGAAATTCTTCATGAGAATTCTGTCCGGCCTGCTAAATAATTAAAATTTCCAGAATGGAGTAAAAAAGGATCTGAACGAGATATTTAATAATGATAAATTGTCAGAAGGGGATACTCATGCAACATAAATTTTTATACAACGTTAAATCAATTAACTTTATGAGAATTCTGTCTGTGGCTGCTAATTCCAATGAGATATACTTTATGAATGAATACAACAACAAATTAATTTCCCAACAAGTACATCTAATCTGCACGAGCACAGAACGGGATGGTAAGCTACTACCAGATAAGCTCAACTTGGGGTAGCTTCTAAGTGCATGTCACTTTCCTGACGGCCACTTCAAATATAGGTGTATCTTGCTGGGCTTACGTACCGGTTCGTGAGAAGTACTGAGAACTCAGATGAAGGTAAGGATCCGGCCCATACTTGATAACTCACACACCCATGCATACACACACACACACACACACACACACACACACACACACACACACACACACACACACACACACACACACACACACACACCTAAAAATCCTAAATCCTAAACGTCAGGAGCTGCCTCTCAGAGGTCACGCCCCCCAGCTATTAAGCTGGGCCCTGTGCGCTACTCAAGGAACTCTGGGCCTGCGCTAGCAAACTCCTGGAGCCGGGCCAGGCACTCGTAGGAGCACTGACTTGTGAAGCCAATTGTACTGTGAGCACCCGAAGTCTCACCAGGACCCCAGTGGCTGATGTCACGTCATAGCAGATGGCCGTTTAGGACCCCAGTCAATGACCAGGTACTCATTTATACTCATGAGTCGAGAGAAGCAAATGTGTGATAGTTTCTTGCTTAAGGAAATTATGCCATAGCTTGCCATCACTGTGACTTGAACTTGTGACCCTTCAAGGTCCCGGATGTAAACACTCCGTAAAATGACTCTCTAACCAACTGAGCTATCACACACACACACACACACACACACACACACACACACACACAGACACACACACACACACACACACACACACACACACACACACACACACACACACACACCTTACACAGCACACCTCACAGTAAACTTGGTTTTAACAATTATTAATTCAAGTAATTAATTAATCTAGTCAATATAAACATGTGCCTTGCTGCACGGACATGCATACTTGCCTATTGGTGATCCCCAATATATTGAGGTTTAATCAATTATGTCTCTTACAAACTTCAATCAGGACAGTATACCTACAACTAATTGCTGTGTACTCATGCATAACTCATAGTTGCTCATAGCAACCATCTCCATCAACGTTTACCTGCAATATTTTGATGCGGTCACCGACACTATATCCTACCATCCAGTCAACGTCTCCTCGGTGATTCATTACTGTGATCATGTTCGTCTTTCTGATGTCCTCAATATCTTCCGCAATGCCAAACATCCTGAGCTCCACATTACACCAGTTATCAAGAGCCCACGGGATTACTGAAAGCACAAGCGAGTGGTCTGCAAGACTTCCGTCTGTATTAGTATAACAGCATGCGCTTACGACTCCAATGCAGATAGCAAAGACAGGCGTTCACTCTGCGAAAGAGGGAGACAGAAAACGGTCGGATAATCACAAACGCAAGCAACTCCAGAAGATTAGCAGTAAGGCTGGCTGCGAGAAAAGTTAGAGAGAAGACGATCCACATGGCGTGGTGACGCGATATCTCGCATCAGCTGGTGTACAAATTTAGACGAACATACGGGACCTGGGGAAGATGATTTGCATTATTGCAAATTTTTAGTATCATTCGGCAGTAAAATTATGCAGTATACTCTGCTCTGTATTTGACACAGAGTCAAATGGTTGCACAACTGTTGATATTACTAATACTTTATTGTATGGTAATTAGATTAATTTGCTGTACTAAGTGTAAAGGGTAAATCTGCGCGCATGTGTGTGAGTTGTTCACCGCTAGCCAGCCGCGGCCGGCGTTATAGATTTTCTAAAGGTATGTAAGCGATAGCGATAGCGGCCTTTCCCTAGACGATGTACAAGTAGTTGGTGGAGGAGACCGACTGTTCAGGGCTTACCGCCAATCAGAAGAGAACAATCCGGCAGAACAACTAGCTACACAGTTCATCTCGGAAGTACACTGCATACTCTGAGGATTCAACATCCGGGAATTACGAAAGCGAAGTGAGACTGGTCACGAGTCTAGAGACGGAGAGCTCTATTACGAAAAGATTTCGAGAGGATCGAGAGGAAAAGAAGGTACATACTGAAGCGTATACGTACATTTTTATGCGTATATGTACAGGACCAATTTTGGCCAGGTCGGACCGCTTTTGGCAAGTCAAATTTGTCTTGACGGACTCGTTTTGACAGAAACTTTTTGTCCACCGGAGAATTGTTGTAAATCCGCATTCATCAATCAACCACGACACGCCTACATCTGTAGACACGCCTACATCTGTCCTATCAAGGGTGTTACTGTAACCCTAGCGCATGCGCACTTTGGTTTATTTAGTCTTGAAAATGTGTTCTCGTATCAGCAGTTGATTGTTAACTAGAATATGAAGAAGAACTAAAGTGCTATAAAGCCTCAGCAGTTAATTAACTAGCTTACACTACACAGCGTTCATTTTTGATACATAGTGATTTGTTTCAGATTTGTGAGTATTCTGTGTATGAGGATATCATGTAACAAAATCGAAGTCTATGCAGTCAGGCAGAACAATGTGGTGGTTTCATACACTAGAAAGTATTATCTAGTAGGTCGAGCTGCTGACGAGGTTGATAACAAAACCACAGTTTGAGATTATTGTTATAGATTTAAATCTATTTGCCTAGAGGACTTCCTGACATATTGCTGTTTTTCTTTAAATTTTTGTAGTTGTATCACTACATTAGCTAATTATTTATGTATACAGTGGTAATACTCCAAATTTACAGTATCAAAAATGGTGAATTGCTTTGATGCAAACTGCACTATTGGCGTACACTACAGTGAATAAGATATACTTTATTCAGGTGCCATTATTACAGAATCATTAATGCATTTTTAGTTTTTACGTTATGAATACAGCCACATTACAAATCCGAGAACAGTTTGTGATAATGTACCTGCAACTTGCTTGTAGTGGTCACTAGCAATTGTATTTTGTAGTCTGTTGTGTCACGAACAGGTGACAGTCTAGTAGCAAGTAAGTAATTATAAGTGGATACATATCAACACATCTGTGCTTTTTTGCTGTGTAGAATCCTTGCATAAGCCATACTGGGATTTTTCATGCTTTGCTAGTGAATCTTGGTGCACGTGGTGCAGAGAGGGTAGTAATAGTGTGTGGTGTGGTGTGGTGGTGGTGGTGGTGGTGGTGGTGGTGGTGGTGGTGGTGTGTGTGTGTGTGTGTGTGTGTGTGTGTGTGTGTGTGTGTGTGTGTGTGTGTGTTGAGTACATTCAAATTCGATGGTCTAGCTATTTACTGTACACATGGTTTGCCCAGAGCAGCTAGAAGACGATCTCATGTTCTTGTTTGTAAATGTCCATGGGGTAGTTCCCAACAACAAAATGTCTTCCTGTATTTCCTGTGTATGTATTTCCTGGTAAATGTATTTCCTGTGTATGTATTTCCTGGTAAATGTATTTCCTGGTGGATTCATGACTAAAGCAATCCAATGATGTTTGCATAGAAAATGGAATTTGTTTGTTCGCTATTATTAGCACTTACTAAATATTGGTTATTTTCGTAATGCCCTTCAGCCTAGTGACAGGAATGGTAACAAACCTAGTTCCAGAAGTCTCCTACATGCACATCATTTGTCTCGTTGAAGTGTCCTGCATAGTAGATTTGAGATGCAGGGAGGCATTTGAAGTACCCCTTCTAAAGTGCATGTACCACTTTATAGATTTCATTACATGCACTAATTTACCATATACTCATACGTCTATTGGACAAGTTGTAGAAGTCTTGTGTATCCATTCAATAGGGGGCAAACAAAGTGCATGCACTTGGTACTTTGTTTGTCTGTGCTCCATGGCCATGGCAATCATACAGTAGTGCTTTAATTATACGCACATCAAGGACATGGAATCTACTATTTCTGACAGTTGAGCTGCTAGGAATAGAATCAATCGAAAGGTCTGTTTCCACAATAATATTTGCTGATGTTTCTGTCTTTCCATTTTGAGACAGTATTAGAAAGTGTGGTAGGACTCCCTATGTAGGGATGCTAATTATCTAAAATGGTGCCCCATACAAATGTATC
The DNA here is from genome assembly GCA_964274945.1 of Dehalococcoidia bacterium. GTDB lineage: Bacteria > Chloroflexota > Dehalococcoidia > Lucifugimonadales > Lucifugimonadaceae > CAXXBX01. Next base: position 13,670 of record CAXXBX010000198.1, read on the forward strand.
CAAACACATCCAAACCAAATCTCTCAGCACTCATTCCAGAGATCTCAGAGCCACCTAGCGTTCGACTTCAAACGTTCGGAATGGTAGCCAGACTACCAGCGCTGACAGTAAGTGCCTCAGAAGCCATGTATTAGCATGTAAAAACCCGAGTTTATTATTTCACATTCACTTTTGTCAGCCAGGCTAGCGCCTCATTCGAAGCAGCTACGACGACGAGATCAAAAACACCAATGCACATGCATTACCATTATGGAACTTCTATAGATTGGAGCGAGACAAACAAACACCTCATCTACCTACATAACTAAAAAATAAATGAAACAGGAATAAAATCATTTTGAGAAAATGATGGGTATGTAGGGATGGGTATGTACTTATTCATGGTCATCTCCTACATCACAATCTTTTTACCTAAATCGCTTGCAGCAGTTGCGTGCATCTCATCTTTACATTTACGCAGCAGTCATGTGTGACAGTACTCTGGCTGTGTATTTATGGATGTGATTGCGATGTACCAGTAGGTAGGTAGGAGATGAGCATGAATAAGTACATACCCACTCCTACATACCCATCTGCATCATTTTCTCAAAATGTTTTAATACTTGTACAAGTATAGGAACTTATATGCTCAGAAAGCCCTTTTTTATGCAACCAGATATAGAAAGAAAACTTTCAATTTGATTGGGAGAAGGAAATGAAGTCGTTAGAGCATCTATCACCAACAAAACCACTATGGCTTACCAAATCAGTTTGTACTTGAGACATTTTATAGAAATTAATCATGAGCAGGTGCCATAAATTACCCTATTACACCACAGCATGACTATCCAAGTAAAACTTCTTTACATCGTACAACTCAAGCTATACAGTAATGTTGTATCACTAAATAATAAAACTTGTTTGGACTCTACTCAGTGACTAAGTCGAGTCCTTACACAAAGAGTCTATCAGCTGTGAATCTCATCTTTATTACCCCAATATGTTGAATTTATACAATTTTGGCCGCCATAGTCTTGGAAATCTTGTTTTTGTTTGGCCACGTGAATTCTATTACTGCAACATGTGATGAAAGTGCTTATGCCTATCTTTTCAGTCTTTGTATTATTCTATTCTATTGGCTTCATAGTTGGTGAATCTTTGAGCGTCTGTACAGTCTCCAGTAGCTGTACTGGTCAATTGATATTTACCTACATAGTACTGTGTCTTGGCTACTCAATCCAATAATTTTTATTACACAATGGTGACATTTATCAGTGTGCATACAGTGCACATTTATGACATCATCATCATCATCATCATAACTCAAATTTGGGAAAATATTTACCCAAAACTTGTGCTCTGGCATGCAATATCATGGAACTTTTGTGGGTATTGATCAAATAAAGCTTTGATTTTGTTAATCAATCACTTGCTGTCCACGTCTGAGAAACGTCTCTGCATCATCAGTAGTCACTGTCCTTTCTTTCTCACTTCTGCAACTCTAGGCACCTCGCTCACCGTCATCAAGAGACGCATACCAAGCTGAGCTAGGAATTTGGATCAAAAGACAACTACCATATCAGTATATTAGCAAAAAATTAGAAATATTTCAACAACCTGCAAGTATAATTATCGCTAGTATTGCCAATGTCCAGTATGCTCCAGCAATCACAACAGTATACACATAAAATGCAAAAGGAACCACCAGCAGTACAATCCATACAGTCATGACGACAGTCGACATAAATCGAGGGGGAAAGTCAACAATACTAGCTGGAAACCGTCCATGATTGTGATGATAGTCAACAAGGTCATCCTAATGAAGAACTTATTCTACACCAATCCAATGTAATTAAAATTATAATTTAATTAAATGATACCTTTTCCTTGTATAGATTAATCAGCCATGAACTTAATTCCTCTTCGGACTCCACAGGTACCTCGCTGATTGGAATCATCCTACATAAGTGCATACATTATAGATTAGACCACGAGTTCATATGATTCTCACCTCATGTTAACATCAGCATACACTTTTTCTCCCCGAATGAAGTTTGATATCGAAGGAACACCACGTGGGTATGTCACTGTGGCATCACACACAGCAGTAACTAAAACGAATGAAACAGCTCACTCCATACATTCATCAAGGTAGTCTTGCTGGTCAGAAAGAAACACAACTGACCATAATAATGTGTGAAAGCATTTGGGACATACTAAGGACTTAATCACTATGTCTTGTCATCTGTTTGACTCAGTTTTCACATTTGTATTTCTTGTTTTGACAATGAGAGATATCAGAAGCAAAGCATGTCTTTATTCAATAATACAGCAGGCGTAAAGGCCCTAATTTGGTACAACACTGCACACAAATATGATTACAATTTTATGTGCACACGCGCATGCACACACATGCATATGCACAGCTCATGCATGTCTGACATCTCCAAAATGGGCAATAAATGAATTACCTTACCATGATTTTTGATTTCTTTCATAATCAAGTTGAATCCCTTTGTTCGAGGCATCAGGTGATATTTCAATTTGGGCAATCCCATTTTGCTTGCATATTCTAAGCTTTTCTGATGCTTCTCCTCGGTGAACCGAGTACCTTCGGCAAACAAAATAACCTACAAATGATGAGATATTTATCAAACCAAACCACTTAAATAAAAGTGCAGACAATAGCCTGACCATCCAAGGAAAGTCATATGATACCCATTGTTTAGTGGCAGCTTGTAAACAGTGCTTGTCCTGTGCAAAGCTTCTTTTCAAAAACACATAATCAGAGAACCAGAAGCTCCAGCCAAGTGTAGGCAGATATTTGACAAAGCTTTTCATCACAGATTTTACTGCCTAATAGAGAATACATGTTGAATACAAAGAGTACAAAACCAGTTGTCAAATGTAACCACCACTACAAACGTAGATACTTACAACATACTAACTTAATCAATAGTTACATCTATGGTGTGCATCCACAGTGTTGATTGAAGTGCTACATGAAATTTGGATAGTACGTACATGCTCTACTGTATAGCAAAGGGTATCTGGTGCTGGTTAGTTGTTTTACACACTTCTGTGAGTACCAGATAGGCTCAACTTGAGGTAGCTTCCTTCCCAGTGTTTACCCACAGCCATTTTGAATATTGTGTATCTTAATTGTGGGCGTGAAAAGTACTGATAACTTAAGTGAAGGCAAGGATACACACACACACACACACACACACACACACACACACACACACACACACACACACACACACACACACACACACACACACACCACGCGCACACACACACACACACACACACACACACACACACACACACACACACACACACACACTGCGTGCGCACACACACACACACACACACACACACCGTGCGTGCGCACACACACACACACACACACACACACACACACACACACACATACACACACACACAACAGCAACAGTAAATTACCTTGGTTTAAACAATTAGTAATTCAAGCAATTAATTAATTAATCTATTATCAATATGCATGCAGTACATCACTGAGCTGCATGTGCCTTGCTGCATGGACATATATACTTGCCTATTTGTGATCGAGCCCCATGCAATTAAACTTCAGTTAGGACAACTGCTATGTGAACTCATAAATCAGAGTTTACCTGCAATGTTTTGATGCGGTCACAAACACAATATCCTACCATCCAGTCAAGGTCTCCTCGGTGATTTATTACTGTGAACGTGTTTGCCTGTCTGATGTTCTCAATATCTTCCGCAACGCCAAAAATCCTGAGCTCCAGATTACACCAATTATTAAGAGTCCACGGGATTACTGAAAGCACAAGCAAGTGGTCTGCAAGAATCGCGTCTCTATTAACATGCATATGCGCTCACTACTCCAATGCAGATAGCAAAGATAGGCGTTCACTCTGCGAAAGAAGGAGACAGAAAACGGTCGGATGATCACAAACGCAAGAAACTCTAGGAGATTAGCAGTAAGACTGGCTGCGAGAAAAGTTAGAGAGATGATGATCCACATGGTGTGACACGATACCTCCACATCTGCTAATCAGCTGATGGTAAGACAACAGACATACGGGATCTAGGGGAGATGCTTGCTTTCTTAGTATTTCCTGGCAGTAAAATTTCTGATTGTATAGATATGTTGCTCTGTAAGTGATAAGACTACAGTGTTGCTTGTGGGATATGACAATGGGACACACGCTACATTTTTGTGTCTCATTGATGTCAATGCATCCGTCCGCATGTGTCCAGCACAAGTTGCAACAGTTGTCGCCACGTGCAGCGGAGGGACATATTGCCAATGAAGAGCTACCGCTATATGATGAAGAAGAGCTGCGGGCACAGAGCCATTAGACACTGTGTTTGCTTGGGTAATTACCGGTACTTGTGTTTCTTTCGTTCTCTCTTTATTTCTCTCTTTTTCTTTTCTCTCTTTGTTTCTTGTTTCTCCTCTTTGTTTCTTGTTTCTCCTCTTTCTCTCTCTCTACTAATATTTCTTCTCTTGTTCATTTTTCACCGGAAATGGCTCAACAAAAGTACATACCACATGTACCGACTGACTCGACGGAAATACCGACTCCATAGCCGAGTTCGATTGGGCGTGCTTTTCCAACGAGTAGCAGAGTCTAGTTGGGAGGGGCGTGCATACAATAATCATAAATGCCCCCGCGCACTAACGCGGACAAGCGCGTGTAATTTTGAAATTAACACAACCTAATCGTCTCAAATTTGATCCACGACTTCGCCGATCGCTAGTCTATTGAGCCATGCAAATTCTAACATAGAGTCTTTCCTATTCAACATTAATTCTTGCCGCAAGTCTAGAATGCGAGGTCTCAGGTTTTTCCCCTATTACTTCACAGTTCGTTGCACAAACGTCTCAACGTTCAGCTAGTAAGATGATTTAAAAAGTTGCAAACCCGTTTCTCCGATTTCGCCTTCCTTCTCTCATGAGCAAAGCAAAAAGGTCTACAAGGGGGCGTGGTCATCGCCCTATAATTCACATATTTTAGTGTAACGGTCAGACTAACATGCACTGCTAGGGGAATTTTCAGCCCGAAAACTTCAACTCTGTAAACCAAAATTTCCATTTTCCTTTCCATTGCTTAGATAGAAAGACTCACCTGCATGAAAACTCACATAAACAGAAGACACCTGGTACACAATCAGCATATTTCATTCACAATCACAAGCTACAAACTTCATTCATGCACTAAATATTTATGTAACTACTTGTTCTTCAATACTCTTCTGTGGGACTTGTACACTTTTACGGCCTCTTCCACATTATGCCCAGTCACTTGTCCATCTTTGTAAGCTTGTGAATAGTCTCTAGCCTTTCTAATTTTCTTCTGATAAGTCCAACATTAACAGTTTCCAAAGCAGAAATCATAGAAGTTTGCAAACCGGTAATTACAGTAAGCCCTTGTTGCATGCCCCCAGACTCTCTCAATGGGATTTAACTCACAGTGATATTTCGGTAAAAATAGACAATGATGACCTAATGACATGAGATAAGACTCGACAACTGACTTCTCATTTAAAAAATCTTCATGTTTTGACAACACAGAAACCATATCTTCCCATTTCAGATTTTGTACATGAACTTCCCTCTCAACTACCACCTGACAAAGTCCTTTTGGTTCCTCAGCATCATCAACAAGCTTTTGAAGTCTTCCATTGTACAACGTATCTCTCATTTTTGGTTGTGCTCCACCTGGCCCAACATTCATCCGTCTGGCAATTAAAGCATTCTTTGCCTTTGCCTTGTGGTTAGAACTCTGATAAAAAATCCACAGAAGAGTAGCTATCTTTAGGATATTTGAACTCTGCTATCATTGCTGCCTGTTTGACCTGACCAATAAATTTAGCATGTGTCCAACAATACCCATCTCTGTTTTCCCCATATTCAATTATTTTCCTAGCTTCTTGCCTAATTGTTGGACATGCCACCTTAGCTAATTCAAAATCTTCAGGTGAGAGCCTAAATACTCCTCTAAATCACTCACCATCCTCCCTGACCATCTAGATTTTGGTTTGATAGCAACCTGATCAGGTTGGCTCCACACAAATCGCTGATCCTCATTCGACAGAAAGCTGGACTCATCGTGAAAAATGGTAACTAACATTTTGGTGGCCGATGAGTTGCCAGTTGCAACTGGTTCACAGTTCAACACCAGCTTGAACATCATTTGGTAGGGGAGGAGCGGTGAGTAGAGTTCATAGCCGTCTTTTAGCCCACTTCATAGCCTTCCTCTTGCACTCATCGTCATACCTTACACTGATTCTTGAATGTCTACCTCGTGCATCTTCTGAAAAGTCACCTGCATTTTCCACAAAATCCATCCGCCACCGTCGAATTGTCTTCTCATCTCGTGACACCACTCTGGCAACAGCTTCTGAGAACTGCTTTACGTTTGCTGACGTCTCCCTACGATGGAACTGAAAGAGAAGTAGCGACATGTACACCATCTTGAGATCGTCAGCTTCCAAATCGCTCATCCACTCACTGATTCTTTGCCAGCTGTCTTCTTCCGTAGAGAAGACCGAACCTTCTGGCTGTTCTCTAGACAAGGAAGCGCTGCCGTCGTCGTCTTCGTGCGTAGATCTTAGCACCTCTTCGGGGCCGCCTTCTTCTGGTGACATATCTACAACCAATTTGTGTCTTCTTGCGCTCGCCGCTTTCTCTCCCTGCAAAGAACATTTCCTATAATAGCCGCGTCCCCAGACTCACGTGAGCCTGGCAGTGCCCGGTTCCCGCAGGAAACCCTCAAATAGAGACTGTACAGCTGAAATGTATAAATAATAGTACAGCCTCTCATAAATGAGTGAATTCATAACAGAGAACGTAATAATCTAATAAATGTTGATGACTCTTCTAGTGGCATAGAACAAAACAAGGAGCAGACAGGACCCGTTAGTCACCGATTTTGACAGCACCTCACTGCGAGTTGTCTGTCCTTCCTCTTCATTTTTTGATCAATTACTGCATTAGCTCTTTTAGCATTTATGATTGACAACTTTTCAATAACAATTCAAGTCAATAGTAGAAATAAAAACAACAACTATATTTCACTAGTTACAAGAAAGGAATTTCAAGTCGACTGAAACTGTGGGTTCATTCTCAACACCCATTCCACTGTCTCACTCAGTAGGGGCAGGTTATGGTGTCTGCAATCACAACAGAGCAACTGACATCAATTCGACTGCAATGAACAGCTTCATAGCTCACCGTGCAATATTTCTGAAAGTTTTCATTTTCTCAGAAAAATCCAACCAAGATACAGTTCCCGTGAATCGACCGGCAGCACACTCACAGTAAAGACCCATATTGGACTGTTTCACCTACAGACAAGACAGCAAGCATGCTTACATCTTAGCAGCTACAGAAAATGTACCGCCGGTAGTTGCACCAACCTGTCGACATTTTGTGCAGATTAAGTCTTGCAGAGTGTATTCCATTGAGCAGCGCTGAACAGCATCGATAAGGAGATGCTCGATAACACCGCCGTCGTACTCTTGTTGACATGTCGGACAGAACCACACCGAACTAAGAATGTTCACTGTGGAAGTTGAGCAATGATGAACCAAAGTGACAGCTTACCAACTGCTGGCATCTCCAGATGTCGAGACATGCTGGTCTCGACACAAGTCTAAATCACGGCAGGAGTTGCAGTATGTGCATATCACCTGCAGATGCAACACAACTGGTCAAATACGCACAACTCAAAAATTTTTGTGAAAATGAAACTGACATCTGGCAGTACGAATGACAAGCACGGATTCTGAAACACGGCACTGGCTGAGAATTCGCCAATGCTGATCATTTTCATCAAATTACGCCTACAAAGACATGCATCAGTCCACAACTAAACTCTTATCCGAAACATTGAAGGTTATTATTACCGAAGCTTGGTTACTTGGTTGTGTGTGTTAGAGTCCAGTGACAAAACCTATAAGAAGAAGAGGTATGCAAGTGATCATGAGGAACTAATGAAACGATCGACTTGGCAATTATTGTTAAGTATGTAAGGAAGACAGCTGTGTGTGTGTGTGTGTGTGTGTGTGTGTGTGTGTGTGTGTGTGTGTGTGTGTGTGTGTGTGTGTGTGTGTGTGTGTGTGTGTGTGTGTGTGTGTGTGTGTGTGTGTGTGTGTGTGTGTGTGGTTATCCACTCTTTATTCATAGTTATGGCTGCATATCAGTGCCACTCACCGACTGCATGAATGCCATGTACGTCTCTATGTGCTACTTTACTGATATCCCACTAGCCAAAAGCCTCGCCTATACCTTACAAACACACTTCACGAACTCCAGTGCTGGACTGTCTAGTTTCAGATGAGATCCAGCCAGTTGAGGAAACTCTCCACTGGCACCAGAAAACTGTCCTCTCTCTCCAGTTAGGGTCCGTTGAATCTTCTGTACTGTCCTGCATAAACAAGTCAACTGTAAACACAAAAGTTCAATAAACCAAATCAAGAAGACCGACGTGAACAGAAACTGAGTGACTTCTCCTTCTATCCGTTCCTGAGCAAACTTGACAGCACTCAACGTGGCTGTAGTGTCAGGGTCAAGCTAACAAGTTGCATCGTAATAGGAGTGTTGACCATCCTATTGACTACCAAATAACCTGAGTTTGACTTGAGTATCTCTTCTTTTTCACTGGTGTCATTCCTGGTGCTTGTAGCTGTCGTTCTTGAACAGCATTCTGGTACATTGCTAAAATGTGCCCTCCGATAACAACCTACACAATGAACCACGTTCATTAAGATTTACAGTGTAAAGTACAGATGGTAAACTCGCTTTGAACGGTGACTGGCATGCGATGGGAAGATATTCACAGATGTTCCAATGCATGACGACACTCTGAGAAAACAAGGCAAAAATGTACAGTGACGAGAGAATAAGAACTCCAGAGACCGAGTATTAGTAGGAGTAATAAACAAGAACTTGTATCATGTATTATTGATATACCAAATAGTAATAGACTGCAATGTACCTGTGTGTGGTCTTTTGTTCCATCATCGGGATCTTCACTCATCTCTTCTTCTCCATCATCGTCGCCAAAGAGTGCCCCAGCATCTGGCATTTGACCGATTATTCCACCATAGTTATGTTGGTCCATCCAAGTGAGATGTTCCCAACACGACTTGGGTTCAATCTCAACACTGTGGAATAGCTCCTTCTGATGGATACTTTCCAAAATGAACAGAAGGTATGCAAAAGCATCCTCAAGTCTACCAACATCGGGTATGTAAGTTGTACAGCCAAAGACAAGCAAACAGAGACCAAAACGAATTACATGTAAACTTATGACCAAGGGATGGCCCTAAATGCAACTAACCGTTTCTTCTTAGTGCAAATGATAATTCGATTGAAATTGGCAAACACTATTGTAGAGCCTAGTCGTCTGAACTCGGCAATCAGCTATGGAAGACAACACAATTCTGTAAGAATTTTAATTAACCAGAAAACACAACATTTGCAATCAACTACCTGAATGAAGAGTTTCTTCATCAAGCTCTGAACAACTTTGCACAGTGCGGGATCATGAAGAAGAGACGAAGGAGATCGAAGCCACCTGAAAATGTAAAATCAAAATCGAGTACAGTATATTAGTCCAAGTCCACAACGACAACCTAACCTATAGAAGTGGATAAGCTGAAGATCAGCCAGTCTATTCTGATAATGTGACACCTCGCGAAGCCAACTGAACACCAAGTTTCTCAGAATACTGGCAAAAGCAAATGTAAAATATCAATTATGCTGAATGCAACAACAGCATTTCTGCATCTTACGGTAATGTACACTGTACAAGCAATAAATGATTGCTCTCACAGTAATCATGCTTGTTGTTGACTTACCGAAACGCTCCCGAGCAAAGAGCTGTCTCATCGAAAGCAGACATTGTACTTGCAGATGTGCCTCCACTCATCATATCTTCCAGAGATGCCTTGAAAGAGAATAAACATGAGAAACCATGTGTACAATATGTGCATTATGCTAATTCAACAACAATGTCAATAAATGAACTGTTACACAGATAATGAGACCGAATGTAATGAAATGCACAAGTCGGACAGGAAACACATGAATAAATAAAAGAGTAAACAAACAGTCACAACTAGTGCTTCATACTTGAGGAACGTGATCAAAACTGATGCTTGATCCTGAACCACCTTCGTACTCGTTGACTCTACTTGACTAGAAACAGGAATAAGAACAGGTCAAACATGGAAGTATTTGCTTAATCTATGTAACTACAAAACAGGCTCTATCAAGACAGACAAATCAATGGATGTGATGTATTCAACATAAATATTGAAATTAAACATACTACTCACTTGTAGGACGGCATTGACTGCCAAACTCTCTATTTGGAGCTCAATACAGACGGTTGCATAAGATCCAGGCTGATTCACCTCGCACCCACTTCCGTCTTCTAAACTAGTCATCAGTCTGTAGTCGTCGTCCTCTTTGCCTCCAAGGTCAGGGCGCTCTGTGGGAGAGGTCCACATGACATGGTTCTGTTTCAGCAGGTGGCGAGCAAAGAAAACGTCAGCGACTAGCAGAGCTGGATCCGATGAGAAATTGCCAATGGGAATGTGAGCATAACGAGCATGCTCCAACTGAGCCTGAAACATGTGGCGAAATTAGTCAATATCCTTTAAACAATCAATAAATGTGCGATACTGAATCCGTCCAAATACAAGCCCCACCAAACCTCTCGTCCTGGCATTTCAATTCAAACCGCTTTGCAACTGAGTCTGAGTGTTGATCTTAATAAAAGACCCAGACTGAATAGAAGACCCACCCTGTCTTCAGTCGTGTGTGCACAGAAAGGGTTTGTTTCAACATGCAGTTAAGGCACCTACTCATTGTCAACCACCTAACTCATTTGAAGCTATCATATGATGTCACACGGAAGAGGTCTTAAGATGATCTAAAAAGTTAGTGCTTCCGGAAGAATAAGATTTTGAACGCTAGACTGCAAACAACTTGTTGCAATTTTTATGTAGCTGGATGATCACATGACCGGTAGTGTACATAACTGACAAGTGAAGCAACTTGCAACTCTCTAGTGTGCAGTCAATGTCTTTGCACAATATAAGCCCCTGTCTACATATAAGCCTTAGGTCTTTTATTAGTGCACAAACAAGCATATTGCATTCCAACATTTGATTCAAGATCTGGGGCTCTGGGGCTTGTATTTGGACTGATGGGTTGGAGATTAAAGGAATCCTATAATAGTATCACGGCTATTCTCGT
>CAXXBX010000199.1:0-29410 GCA_964274945.1 Dehalococcoidia bacterium
GCGTAGCCAAACCCCTCCCTTTTTTTATATCTACCGGCGGGGAAGGTTTGGTGAATTGCATACAAGTAGTGGTGCCAGCCTCCACCGACTTCCGGGTGGCAGATAATTACATTAACGTAAACGTGTAATCAACCCCACCCAAGTTGATTGCTAGTTACAAAGGATGCGGACTGTTGTGCTTTGTGCTTGGAGTCTCTTTCCAGCAAAACGCAAAACAAAGAAAAAGAAACGGCTCTTGCAATGCTCAAGCGATGTAGACATCTTGGCAAGTGTAAATAAACTAAAAGTGTTACGGACATTCTCTTCTGGACCAGCTGACTAGCTAGACAGAAGCAACTGGATCGAGCTTGTTTGTGATACATTGCCGAACGTAGCTTGCTTCGTTTCATTGGCTAGATCAGCAAATTCAAGGGTTGCGGGAAGAGATCCAGGCGATGGCACGGCAGGTTGAAACAATTAATTACGAAGTGGCTAGAGAGCCTATACCGGTCCCGCAAGCGGAGGACTTGGAGTGCCGGTAATTTGCACGTGACCCATACTCCCGGATTCCTGCTAACGTGCGTACTGAGTTCATTGTCACATTATCGTATTATGTTATGGATGCTGTGATGGAGTGTACGTGCACGCGTTCTTGACCTAGCACCTAGTTTTGAAGTGTTCATTGCGTGACTACCGAAGCCGAGTCTCACGTAATTTGGATACAAAGAACAAGTTTTGGAATGTATTTCACATGGTGCGACAGAGTTGGAAGCTGTGTTGTATGACTGTGATTGTAGTAATAAATCTACTAATTAATCAATTAATTAATTAGTGACTGTGTTGACTGTCTTGACTGTCTAAGCTAAATATATTGGCTTTATTAGCTAGTTAATAATTAATTGCTATGTAGTTGTTGAACTTTACTTTAGAGATTTGTAGTTAGTTAGGTATCCTATATGCATGTGCTGTATAACCGGTTATTTCTGCAATCATGATATTCCTGCGAATTCTGCGAAGAAATCAGATTCATGGAGTGCACAAATAAAATTTGCAAATATTTATGTTTATCTTCGAGTCCCAGGAGTCATGTTGCGACACGTGTACATGCGTGTGTACATATGTGTACCAGTAACTGTCTTCCTGGTTGGAATGCAGAAATTTAATTCACAGCTAAAACTTTTGTCTAGATTCTCAAATTGCAGTAATAACCGGTTATATGGTATATAGTTAGGTAGGTAGGTAGGCAGGTGCATACACAGGTAGGTAGATTATCATTTTAGTTCTTATGTCTCTGTGGTTTGAAGAGAGTAAAAAGATACTGGTAAAATAGCATTACATGATTCTGTGATCTGCTCTGCCAGATCTTGCTCTTAATATATAGTCAAACAACACTGCATAGCTTGCACATAATACACACACGTGTCTAATTTACATAGCAACGGTTGCCTCTACAACCAGTTTATCTTATTTGCTAGTCTTGTGACAGCTTCGGCAAAACCACCACTTTGATTTGGGTCTTTCTTTAAGACCAATACAACTCATGTGGGACCGCAAGAGGCAATGGTCACACAAAATTGATGCTTCCTCATCCAAGTTGTGAAAGCAAACTTGGCAAACATAACTGCAATGTTTACGTTTCTGCTTGACAACATCTGTAAGTAGTAGCCAGGCATCATCGGTGAAAAACTTTCGAATTATGTGCAAGTCAACATTGTCATCAAGGACTGCATTAGAGATGTTTTCTTGCTGAACTTCGATGTCTGATTCATTGATCAGCATCTTGGGATTTTGTAGTGCAGCAGCTGCTATATTGTCATCAACAAACCATGCTAACATGACTGCAAAGTATGCAAAAGCACCTCGTGAACAAGGCCGTAATTATAAGCAAGTAAATGGACATGTGAATACCTCTTTTTTTCAATGATATGTGTAATTTAATGAATGGTTGTACTTTTCCTGACTTTGCTTTCTTCTTAGCCGGTAAACCAATCACAGTCAATTCATGGCCTTTTGGACGGCCACGTTTTCGAAGAATAGGAGGCATTAAAATACCTAGAAACAGTACCAGTTGATTTCCTTTCATCCTTAGCAGTGATATTACAGTATTTCAGTGATTATGTGCATCAGGGGTATGTGCAGAATAGTCACTCAGTAACATTGTTACAGTGAGTAAGGGTATTTGTTCTGTGAGTACTGTACATTGTGTAAGGAACAGTATGATCAAATTCATTGCATTGCCAAATTCAACAGTAGCGTGAAGGCAACTAGGAATATAATATTCTCCTTGGACATCTAATTATGCAGGCAAAGCTAGCAGGTATCCCGGGTACGCCTGCTTCATCTTCTCATCCTGAAAGAAGATGCCTTGCAACACGTTATTGTCACTGACGACAACATTCACACTAGCTCCTAAAAGCAAAACACCACAACGTACAAAAAATGCAATTTCAAGGAGAGCTGTTCATAACAGCCATGTACCGTATTTGTCTGTCAGTTGCTTTACAGCTGTATTTAAATCGTTTCTTGTCTTTCCTGCTCTCATACCAGTACTGATATTGCTCAAGTCTTTTAGCAGCACTACGTTTCCTGTCATTTCTGCCAGCTTGTTCTGAATCATTTTTTATTTGCTTTTAGTTCTATTAGCTTTTCAGCTTCTTCCTTTGCTTCTAATGGTAGCTTTCTCTGACTGGGCAATGGTTTGAATAGTTCCTGTACAGGTTTATAATATTCAAATAATACTATTTAGTATTAATGCAGCTACCATATTGGTGAATACCGTATTGTCTCTAACATAAACACAGGTCTCCAATACAGTTACGTCTCCAATAAAAGCAAGCTACCGGACCTCATACAAAGAATGAAAGGCACAGTCTCCAATTAAAGCTCGCATCTCGCAAAGTACCTATTACCAGTAGTCAAACGTAATATATTGGATGGTAATAAATGATAGCTAAATTGTATTGCTAATGTAACCATGTTGAGTTAAACAACATTGAAATTACATAAGGCACAGTCGGGTATCTAATAAAGTCACATCTATCAGGCCCTTTGAAAAATGGTATGTGTTGGTACAGTACATGTACATGTACAAGATGAATTAATTATTCTTACTCTTGATATTTCATGATTATGGCTCTCTTTAAATCTTCACACAACTAGTGATTGACCATCTTCAGAAGCTCTTAGGGACAATTCAAATGGGCATTCTTTCCTAAAAGTCCTGTTGATGGAAAGCACAAAGAAAAAATACAAAACACAATGAAAATGTAATTGGAAAATTAAATGAAAAACTGTGTTGAGTGCAAATACTAAAAGTTATAAAATTTGAGAAATTTGCATTAGCAAAAACTCTGGTATCAATTAATTAAGCTTATGTGCAGTTTGGTGTGTTTGCTTATCCTTTGAAGTTTATTTTTAGTACTGTGTGTACAAGGAATATTTAATTATGGTTTGTTATGGAATTGATCGTAAAGCCTATATCTTAGGGAAATCCTGTTGCTCTTTTATGGCTTGCATACTGCACTCAAGTTAGGCAACACTCACAAGTAACGTTTCTTTGCACTTCGGTACAGAAGTAAGAGCATGACAAAATTTTAGGTGTGTTTTTAAATGTAGGAATTGTGGTTGTATAAAATTACAAAAATAATATGTAATATGATATAGAAATATGTTTCAGATTACCGGTTAAATTTTACAAAACAAATCAATCAAAGGTCTGAAATTGTACCCCAACAATTGTTGATATTAATTTTACTGTTGACTAGTTGATATTAAATGTGGTAATTTTCAAATTTGCTTAAGAATTGTAGAATATAGAATATCCAAATGCATCTACACTGCCACCCTGATACAAACTAATAGATGAGAGAGAATCTTAGCATTTTTGCCCAGCCCATGCCTTGCTATATTTTGAACATGTTTCATTGAAAGACATTTTTGTCTTTAGAAAGTGTGAAGAAAGAAAAAAGACGGTAGAGCAGCAATGATGTATACTTGGTATATTTATGTATTTTCAATAGTGTAGTACAGTACTGTGCAGATGTAACACTACATCAGAGGTTTCACTGATCAACTATTTATATATAACATAACAGTATTTGCCAAGCGTAGTTAATTACTGTTTCTTTTACATTTGTTCTTTTTATCTGAAACTACTGTATGTACAGTATTTTAGCCTGGGGCCACAATTTGAGCCATCACCATGGAAAAGTGTAGGTCCTTGGATTCCTAAACAATTGCTAACGCACAAGCTGCACTTACGATGTACCGCTTTCCTTCACCACGGGCAGCGAATTTTTTCCCTCCGTGAATGCAGCTATACGTCACCTCGTAATATGTGATTGCTTCAGAAAGGGGGCGATTGATTCGCTTCCGGGCAGCCTCAACACTTCTCGAGTCTCTCCGCCATAATTTTGTGTATGTTGATGACTCATACGCCGACAATCGCTCTTATAGGTCGGCGAATGACTTGAATCTTTTCCCAACAGAAAATGCGGAATCAGTCGGACTTCCCGCCATTCGTCGCTACTAATGAGCATGACATCATCGATCACGTGCAAATTACCGGCACTCCAAGTCCTCCGCTTGCGGGACCGGTACCGGCTCTCTAAGCCACTTCGAATTAATTATGCAGAGGCTAGCGTGCACTTTGCGTGAATTCGTAGCTAACTAAACGCCCTATACCAAGAACAAAACCATACTATCGTCAAGTCTCCATTGATTGTTGTAAGCCTTCCAACAAGTGCTTTCTCGTCGACAAGAGAGAGAAGAATGTTTTCAGTAATTATCACCTGTCAGCGTAACCTTCATCTAATTACTAGTTGGAAAGACGTGGGCGTATGCTTGGCACCACTGCTTGTGTGCAATTTCACCAAACACTATTTCACCAAACACTTCCCCGCCGGTAGATATTAAAAAGGGGAGGGGTTTGGCTACGCGAGACTAGTACTATACAGCACCTTCTTTCTTATTTCCCTACTAATTAAACGCCTACTAATTAAACGCCTACGTCATAACCCCCACGTGAATTTTTTGCGTGCGTGTTGCAGAGTCAGCATTTCGTCTCCCCTATTTATTTCCTAATCTACGCTGTCCCGCATTCTTTACTAGAAGACTACGAAATGGACTCGACGACCGACGAACGCTCTGCTAGCGACGACGCTGCCCCTGCAGCTGCAGCCCCAGCGCCGGCGCCGGAGTGCGAGAAGATCGTGCTGAGCAGCGAAGCCGAGCAGGACACTTATCCGTTCGACAGTGCTGCAGAATGTTGGTCGATGGTGAGCCTCAAAGCCCCTGTGTACGAACCGAGCGAGCGGGCAAGCATCGACCTCGTGGCCGTTGTCGACAAGAGCGGTAGTATGTCGGGGGAGAAAATTTCTCTCGTGAGGGAGACGCTTCATTTCGTCGTTGATCAATGTGAGTCATGATAAATAGACGATTGCATGGTAAAGAAGGCCTCGTGATAGAGTTCGGCACTCTACAGTGTTGGCCGTGGCAACTGTGCGTGCCTGCACTTGCATATGGGCCTACAACGTTGTTACCTTGTAATTAGAGAACCAGAGTGGGGCATATCGCCATGAACAAGTTTGCCAAGTGTCATTACGTAGTAGTGGCTAGCTAGAAGGGTTGGATGGTGTTCATTGAATTGTTTGTTGGCACATGGCTGCAGCCATACCATGATACACCCCACAGGAAGTGATACCCAGAGCTAGTCACGTGACTAATTATTGGCGTGGTGGGTATGGAATGTAATCACGTGAATGAATGAATTGGGGAATTGATAGTGGTAGTGGTTTGTTACTAAGTCTTTTATCTCCAGAAGTTCCGTATGTTTGACAGTGGTCTATTGTTTCTCTAATTAGCTAAGTCCCAAACCTTGACCATGTGTGTCAAGTGGCTGTTGCAGGACGATTTGATGACAAGGACCTATTTGAGGTGGGGTGATGGCCACGTAGCTACACTGCTAACTAGAAGACTCCGAAAAGTGTCTCATACGTAACTCACGCCATCCACAACGAGAAACCAGCACAATGATATGAAGATTGAAGTAAATTATGATACTACACTGTCTGGAACATATTTGCCTAGCCTACTATGTTGGCATGCCAGGCAAAATGCAGATATTGTTGAGTACCCTAGACACTACCAGAGGACGAGAATTCTAAACAACCAGTGGTATCAAGAGATTTACATCTTAGCAGCACTAAGAGAGCCCTAACTACTAGTTTTTACTAGTAGGTGTTTATTTCTTAGCAAAATGCAGGGGAGGCTCAAAAGTTTGGCTCCAGCATCATGCCGTGATTTCAAGCCTCAATAAATTATCTCGCAAGTATCTGAAATCATCACCAAGTGATGCCACAACGGCATGCTATAATGCTTACAGACTTCGAAAAAATTGTGAATACTTTGAAAACGATGAATCACAAGCAATAGCAACCACGTGAAAATCACGAACTTCCGGTCACTAAGCGCCGTGTTCCTCGTCCTATTCTGTGTGCTAGAAGAGAAGAGTCATGCTTGAACTCTTTTAAACGATCAATGAAGGAATATGCTACTGTAGGGTTATCAACACTGCGTTGCTGGCCTGGGACTTTCCGTGGACGAAATGGACAAAGGAAGGCACTAAGGTCACCACAGCGACAAATCACCTCAACTTACGCTGTCTTCCCAGGAAGGCAAGCTGTCTGACACACCCTGTAGTCAAATTGACACCTCTAGGCTTCCTCACTACCAAGAACAGCAATTGACGAATAAAGGCTCTACTGAGTACGTTCATTACCCATGAAGTAGGCGGCTTCGCCGGGTACTTATATAACGGAACAGGGCATTATAGACGATAGGGCTTATCCAGGTCTTCATTGGAAGATAGTGCGAGAGGTGTTTCCATAGACTGTACAAGCTAGTCTCATCTTGAAAATTTTTATAGTTAATTTTGATTAGGATTGATCACTTTCCAGTTAGGATGTACAAAGCATCCATCCAGATTTCCCCAAGTAGAATTTGCCATCTTCCAGATAAAACACCCTTGAATGTTTTATTCTCATGTGACAAACATTTTCGTTCTACCTGAATACGATATTCTAGGATGTTTTAAACTCCCCCCAGATAAACTATCATAGGATGTTTTATGCTCTCATTTAATTGATATTGCTAAATTGAACAGTGTTAAGTTAGCTATTATTCGGAGCATTTATTCTAGGTTTAACGTTAAGAGTAAAGTTAGAGTCAGGGTTAGGGTTAGGGTTAGCATTAGCATTGAACGTAGGGTTAGGACTAAAATTGTTCTGAGTGGATATTAATATTCTAATGTATTGCATCTTACTGTATATACCCTAGATATTTGCTACTAAGATCTTGTATTCTTTACAGTTAAAGACATTCTAGGATATTTTACTCTTGGAGACCTGGAGCCTGCATGCAACAAATAGAATATGCACTAGGATATTGTGTCTACCCTTACTTATTTTTAATTAATTATCCTAGGAGAAGAAGAGACTAAATTGTGCTAAATATATAGGTTAGGATAAAGCAGTTAACCAGTGAGATAAAATGCACTAGCATAAATTATTTGCACCTTGGATAAATATACTAGAGTTATGGTCGATATTCTGTGACACCGAGTACGTGGGTTGAACATTTACGGAGTTGTGACGGTTGGCAACATGCCGATTGAGTCAACCACGAGTTACCGTGTCACGGATATAATATGGGTGTGCAGGAGCAAAATCGAAAGTCATCTTACTCTTCTCAGCACAAAGCTAAAAGCAGAGCTGACTCTCAAATGGGGACCATGATTTGGATTAATTCTTGAACTTAATCAGTTGTTCCTCTATTAAAGTTCTGTCATCCTCTATATTATTAAAATTCATTTGCACATTTTTTAGTAATGCTGTCTGCAAACAAACAGACAAATGAATGTCAATAAACATAACCTTCTGGTGAAGATAATTAACACTGACATTGATGTAGTTTACTGCACATGACATTTTCAAGCTACACTAGGGTGTTCGCCTTAGCAAGACGTTTGTTTGGATAGGTGCTTAACTTAATCAGACTTTAACAAGCGCAGTTTTGCTGTTTAACCATCTCAGGCTGTTAATCGGATGGGCTCCTTTCGGACATTGACGATACCTAATAAGAAGTGGTTTGCTCCTCAATACACGCTATAGTTTCATCATGAAATATTTATAGTGAATTTTGACCGAAATTGATTGCTATCAGCTGGTTTCAGGTAGTATGATAGTAAACATATTCAGTTTTAAAACACACCCTTGTCTGCATACCTGGCAACTTTCTGAATCTGTGTGGTGCACTCTTTGAGTTAATGGCAAACACTTACTTGTGTTTGTCGAACTACTTTTATTAAAATAAATAAATAATATGTTTGACTTGCACTAAGTATCATTCTACACGGTGTTCTATCCTAACAACCGAATGGGTGCCTACAAGAAAAGCTACCTATGAAGCTTTGAAGCATTGTTGTACTTCCTGTAGAATGGTAGCTTATTTCGCCCCAGGAATGTCAAGCAAAGCAATTTTGGCATTACTAAGTCATTATAGCACATGCTATATCCCACATATGGTTACTACCAAACACGGCAGTCAGCATACTGCTTTGACAACTGAAAACTGGTCAATTGAGTTTGTTACTGGTTCTATACAAGCTAGTGTTGTCATGAAAATATTGATAATGCATTTTGATCTGAATTTTTGACTAAAGTGAATATTGGCAAGTACATTGTGGCCACCAGCCCTTCTTCATTAAAGTAAATTGTGATTTTAACTGCAATGCGGTAGCATGCAATGCATACGTTGTGCTCTTAGTAGGTACTATGTGGGTCCTAATTAAGGTACAGGACAAGTTTGTGTATGTAATATTAAATTGTTGCTTTCTTGGGCTCTACCTCTGCTTGATTCAGATTATCCATGGGTAGAAGTACCAGTTGTTGTACGATACTAATGAACTCGAAGAATAAGATGGCAATATGAAAATTATTGCAACACAATTAATGAGCCAATTGGCTGGTGGTATAGTCGTAAGAAGGTTTTCTGAGTCTGTCTGTTCATTTGTTTGCTTGCTTATTTTGTGTACATTATAATACCATGAAAGAACTTATTTATGGGGGAGATTAGTTCATGTGATTTGTGCTGTCTCCTTCAACTGCATGGTTTGGTTTGCACAAAAGTGGTCGCTAATGAAGCAGTCTGGCATAAATGCACAAGTACAGTTTGGACAGGTTGTTACATATCCAGAAACTGCACAATTTTAGGCTCACACAAATAATTACGTTTACGGTATCTCAGTTTTTGTACAAGAAGGTCCTGGACACAGAGCTCTATGTTTCTAAAACCTGCAAACTAATTCTTTTACTATCACTATTTCTGTCTGTATAATTACAGCATCTTTTGAGCCAATTCTAATTTCTTTGCAGAACATTTTCTAGTACTCTTGCTATCATGGTGGTCACTAGGTGTATATAAATGATATAACATGTCGTGTGGTAGTTATGATCTGCTGAAGTTTTGTCTGCGATGCTGTTATGAGTTTGCAGAATATGTACAAATTTGGCTTTAAAATGTTTTCTTGAAAATGAGCTTGACATATTGGAGCAGACACACAGCTTTGACAGTAATTTCATGCATAGTTACACTTGGATTTGAAAGACAGATTTGTGTTTGTGATATGGAATTGGTGTGAACTGACAGTCTGTATTTATGACTTGATAGTGAAGGACACCGATCGCCTTGGCATTGTGTCATATGACACTAAAGTGTATGATGATTTACGTCTCAAGGTCATGAATCAAAGAGGGAAGTCTCAAGCTCATGCAGTTATTGACAAACTTAAAGAAGGGTCTTCAACTAATCTCAGTGGTGGGCTAGAAAGAGGTTTAGAATACATTGAACAACTTGGCACAAACAAGAAAGACGTTTCGTCGGTTCTTCTAATGACGGATGGAATGGCTAATCAGGGAGTCACTGCGCAACCTGATATTCTGAGGAGAATGACAAGGGCAGGAAGGAGACAAGGTGAAGGGTCAGGTGGAATATTGGCTGGTGTTCAGAGAGGCATTTCTCGTCTTCTAGGTAGTGAAGAAAACGCCAGCTCAGCTAGAAATGCTGAAGAAGTTGCTGCTATTGTCCATACCTTTGGCTTTGGCTCTGATCACTTAGCTAGCCTTTTGGAAGCAATCAGTGAGAAAGGACAAGGCATGTACTACTTTATCGATAACAACGAGAAGATTCCAGAAGCCTTTGCTGATTGTCTTGGAGGACTGCTTAGTACAGTTGGTCAGAATGTAACGTTGACAATTGCTACTAAAAATGGAACTCATATTACCAAAGTGCACCACCGCCGAGCAGGAGCACTGACTGATTCTTCAACCAAGTGTGAAGTCAAAATTGGAGATGTGCAATCTGAAGAACAACGTGATATTGTCATTCAGTTGCAACTGCCTCAGTTGCAAGCTCCTCAACCAGAACCAGAAGTTGTCCTTGAAGCAGAGTTGTCATATTTCAATGCTATAACAAGCATGATGGAGAAAGATACAACTAGTATCTGTGTAAGGAGACCAGCTGATGTTCCTGCTGGATCTTTGCAGTCCAAGCCTACAATTGACCTACAGCGGAACCGAGTTATAGCCGCTGAGGCCATGAAACGTGCCACCGAATTGGCTGATGGCAACAAGTTAGAAGAAGCTAGAGCAGTCATTGCCAAGGTAGGCTGTAGGTTGTTTGAACTAATGTTGTTGTTTGTTTGTTTTGTGGTTTGTGCATGTGTGCATGTTACTGTATTTTGTGTGTGTGTGTGTGTGTGTGTGTGTGTGTGTGTGTGTGTGTGCATGGGTATGTTTGTCTGTTTGTTTGTTGTTTGTTTGTTTGTTTTGTGTGTGTGTCATACAGTGTGTGTGTGTGTGTGTGTGTGTGTGTGTGTGTGTGTGTGTGTGTGTGTGTGTGTGTGTGTGTGTCAGGAATTAGATGTGACACATGCAGTCATTTGTTCCATGAGAAAGTGACTTGTGATTTAGTTTGCATGTATTTTAATAGTTTACGATCAAGTGACTATTTCGTACATCCCTTAACCATTTGTCATGTGGATGAGCAGTTGGTGGTCGTGTGTGGACGTGAAGGCACACTTGCTATCATAATATGTCAAACACATGCAGTACCAATAGAGTACAGTAACTTGTGTTTTCTGGATACGAAACTGGTTTATCATTGCACTTATGCCAATTGCTTGTACAGTAGTATTATAATAGTATACAGCATTTATTCCTACAAGTAGAATCGCATTGCACCGTTGTGAAGTTAAGTTTCTAATTTGTAATAAATATAAAAAGAAACCTACTAATACAGTGAGTTGCTTTAGTTATTTCTTTCGAGATTTTTTATGAAACTCTGTTGTTGTAGGCAACTGCTGTGATCACTGATTCTTGTACGAAAGATGAAAGTCAAAGTCAGTATCTACTTGCTGATCTAAACAAGAGTCGTGAACAGCTCAGTAGCCATCATGCATATCGTGCTGGTGGTAATTTCATGTACATGCAAGCTCAGTCTCATGCAGTGCAACGTAGTAGTGCGGCAGACAATGAATCATACAGCACACCTCGCAAAATGGGGATGAAGAGTTTGGTTTCTAAGAAAAAGTGACCGATGTTGCATTGATTGCGAACAGATTGTGTAGTTCATTGTAGTTGTTGAGCTGAACTGCTGTCATTGTGGCACTTTGTTAGCATTGCATGCGTGTTGACACAGCTGGAGATCCTGATTAGCCATTACTTTGTTTAGTTCGCGTGTGTAATCAGTCTCAAAATATCATAGTATACTGTACTGACACTACATGTACTGTCAACTGTACACTAGTCAATTAAGTTGCATTTGCATTGACCAGTTGCTGCTAGATACCAGTACAGTCTTTACTAGTAGTCACTTTCCCTTATAATGAAGAAGCACTAAAGTACTAGCTTAGCTGTAGGTTACCCGCACCGGGCTAATTATTTTTTGGACGCGGTTGGACATAGAGCCGGAGCGAAGGTGCTGTGGTGTACGAGGCTAGCGGCGCGACCTTGATTCTCAGTAGTTAGACGTAGTGGACATGTTACAACCGCGATTTTGACATAAGCGAAGTGCTGTCTTTCTGCGCACCTTTCGAGCAGTAACGTGCACCGTTTATTCAAAGGAGGCCTCAGTTTTGAACGTCGTCTGCTGAACGTTGTTTTCTCGACACAAATCGACTTCAAATAAATTCGACCGCAGGTTAAGTGATTTATAATTGCTATTCTCTGCGGTTATACAATTTCTAATTTTCGTGAAATGTTTTTGAGTGCACATTAGTAACTGGATTGTGCGTTGATCGATATTTGCACTGTTGTATCCACTACGTACATCAAATTGTGTACTATGTATTGCAGATTTATTTCCGGTGTGCAATTGAATAATATGGAATTAATAGTAGGGTACATGCATGCAACTAGAAAAGTGCAAAGTACTCAGGCGATTTAATTCTATTTCAAAAACTACTACAAAATATTTATTAACAGATAAACACTATACAATTTAAAGAAGCATAGGATATGTGTGTGTATACACAATATTTAGTAAATTAAGTTAATTAAGTTACGTTAAGGTAGCTACTCTTATTTAAGTTGATGGTATCACTCGTGTTGTTGACACTTGTAGGTACCGAGGATACGGCCTTTAGCCAATTGGCATTTTATTTCAAACAACATACCATGGCATTGGTCGTTATATGGTTGGTGACATGAATGACAATGTATACTGTGTGTGTGTGTGTGTGTGTGTGTGTGTGCGTGTGTGTGTGCGTGTGTCTGTCTGTCTGTCTGTCTGTCTGTCTGTGTCTGTGTTTGTGTGTCTGTCCGTGTGTGTGTGTGTGTGTGTGTGTGTGTGTGTGTGTGTGTGTGTGTGTGCGTGCGTGCATGTGTGTGTGGGGGAGTCCTCTCACTGAACCCTCCAAGAGGGCACCCCACGGGACCTTGTATTTCCAGTAGTTCCCTGGCCAGGGGGAGGAAATGCATGCTAACTTCAGCCTTGTCAAGTTGAGGATGGTGTGAGGTTAGGATGCGCTAGCCCAGCAAGCTGGTCATCTGATTGTGTATTTGCTACTACTCGCAGAATAGAGTGCGTTCCCCTGCATGTGGACAGAAATAGGGGTGACGCTGAGAAAAGAGCGAGTGACGCCAGGAATAGGACTGGGCTCCGAAGATCTAGAGGCAACTCGGGGATCAAGGACTTGTGTGCACGGGAAGGGGTTGCCATGAAATCTCCGACTAATCATGGTAATTCAACAACTAGTCGCAAGTTAGCACATCTTACAATAACGTCAACTAATGGTCAACCAATTCACTGTCCAGTTGCCAGCTGTCAAAGTGAGTTATCATCAGTCAACTCTATGAGAAACCATCTAAGACGTTTTCACAACTCTCTAACTATTGCTGTGAAAAACTCCATGCCAACTTCATTACATGGCAAATGTAGTTCATGTCTCTCGATTTTGTCACAAGCGGAAGAATGTCACAAGCGAGTTCTGGAAGAGAAATAAAATTTTAACGATTGGTCTATGGAATGTTAGGACATTACAGGGTATAGCTCGACCCAACCTTCTTGCCCAAGAATTAGCAGCAGCTCCAATTCCTTTATGTGCTATCACTGAAACTCACCTGCCTGGTTCCGGCTATATGGAGTTGGATGACCAGTCTGGTTACAATCTGCACTTTTCTGGAACGACTGGCGTAGCTGCAAGAGGTGTTGGTTTGATTATGCAACGTGATGGCGTGAAATCAGTGAAGTGTTTTGACCCAATCTCCAATAGGGTTATGCGGGTGGATCTCGTGACAGAAAGAGGTGTTTTGAGTGTTGTAGTTGGATATACACCAACTGAACAGAGTGAGGATGAAGAGAAAGATTTGTATTACTAGCAGCTAGATTTGGCAATGCAAAAGACCGGATCTTTGGTGATTCTTTTGGGGGCTCAATGCTAGAATTGGACAGAAGCGATCCCCACTAACAGGCAACTTTGGGTTAGCTAAAACAACCAGTGACAATGGAATGAGACTGCTGGACTTTGCTGATGCTTATGAGCTGGTAGTTACGAACACTCTCTTTCAGCACAAACACGTTCACACTGCCACTTGGTATCCTCCCAGTGGTTGTTTGCAGCCAACCGTGAAAGATTTCGTTTTGGTCAAGCATCGTATGAGGTCCATGGTTCATGACACCAGAGTATAAGGACGCCCTGATTTTGAAAGTGATCACAAATTAGTCGTTAGTAAGCTGGTATTGAAACTGCAAAAGCCAAAGGTCACGAAACAAGCAAACAGTCTAAGGAGAGATGTCCGAGAAGACCCAAAAGCCCTAGGTGAATGCAGGGCTAGTATAACTGCCAAGTTCTTGCAAACATCTAGTGACACTGTCGAAGATAACTGGTCTGAATTTCGCAAAGCAGTTATGGATTCAGCAAAAGAACATCTTGTAACACCAAGAAGGGCAAAGAACAGTTGGATTTCAGAGCAAACTTTAGAGCTGATTGATAAGAAGCGTGATGCTCACATCCATTGGATGCGATCTCAGGATAAACAAGAAATACGTGCTAAATATACTGAACTGCAAAGAATAGTGAAAACAGCTGTAAGAAAGGACAAACAGGAATGACTAGATCGGGAAATGAGAAATTTGGAAAGTGATTGTAAGCAACACAAGTATGGCGAGTTCTTTAGGAAACTCAGGAAGTTTGATAAGGTGTCGGTGCGGCCTCCTGATGTGATCTTAGATGAACAAGGATACAAATTGTTGACAACTGAAGATCAAATTAGCTCGTTGGCAACGCCACTTTGAGTCAGTGTTGAACGTGACCCGCGCAGCGACCTTGGACACTGGGGTTTCTCCTTGTTCAGTTGCTGGCAGTGCGCTCAATGATGAGGAAATTATAGAAGCCATTGGAAAGTTGAAGAATGGTAAGGCAACTGGTCAGGACGGAATAGCAGCAGAGTTTCTCAAAGCTAGACCACCTGAACTTGTCGACTGGCTAATTGAGATTATTTAAATGATCTGGAAGACTGGTAAAGTACCTCAAGAATGGAAAGATTCAGTTCTGATTCCATTATTCAAAAAGAAGGACTGTCTGGTATGTGATAACTATTGTGGGATATCATTGCTCAGTATTCCTGGGAAAGTCCTTGCCAATATTCTGTTAGGTTGGCTGAAACCAGTGATAGAACCTTCTTTTTTAGAAGAGCAATGCGGTTTTGTCCTCAGAGGGGAACAATTGACCAGATTTGGGTACTTCAACAAGTCATTGAGAAGGCTGTAGAGGACAGATCCAAGTTAGATATTTGTTTTGTTGACCTCTCAAATTCGTTTGACTCTGTACCAAGACATGCTCTCACCAAAATTCTCAAAGATTCTGGCACAGAAGATGAAGTTGTTAGATTGATTATTGACCTGCACGATGGTACAGGCTGTGTTATGCGAAATAGGGGGGAAATCTCTTCAAGGTTTGAAGTAACCACAGGTGTCCGTCAAGGATGTGTGATGTCTCCAGTTTTGTTCAATCTGTTTGTGGACAGAATTAAGTTTGAGGGGTGGTGGCATTGAGATTGCTTACAGAACAGATGGTGGCCTGTTCATGAATTATCGTGTAAAACCTGATGGGACACATAAGATCAAAGCTCCTATGTATGCCGATGATTTGGCTCTACTAGGTACGTCAAGTAGTGAGTTGCAGCAGATGGTGAATGCTTTCCATGATACATGTATTAAATGGGGTATGCGGATCAACACTGACAAAACTAAAATCCTGAGTATTAGTGCTGAAGAAGCAAACATATCAATTGCTGGTCATGTTCTAGAGAATGCTTCTGAATTCTGCTATTTGGGCAGCATTGTGACTAATTGTAAGTCAGGGGATTGTCACTTAGAGGTTGTTGAACGTATTCGGAAAGCTAGCAGGACATTCTGTTCTTGGAAACGTAGAGTGTTCACAAACTGAGGATTTAGCAAGAACACAAAACTGAGTCTTCAGGTCACTAGTGGTGCCAGTTTTACTATGTAATATGGTTGTGAGACTTGGGCAATCACTCAAGTAGATATTTGAAGACTGAACACTTTTCATATGCGCTGTATTAGATCTATCTTGGGTGTATCAAGACTGAACAAGATAAGAAATTCCTTCAATTTGAAATCTGCCAAGGAAGAACCAATTGAACGTCTCTCGTCCACAAAAGTTGTTGCTGAGAAGCAAGTTGCATAATGTGAAATGCCCTCAGCGTGGTCCAAAGAATAGGTGGATTGATACCATTCAACGAGACCTGGTGTCATTGAATATTGACCCGTTACAAGCCAATGACCAATCTTCTTGGCAAAAACTTCTGCGATGCCGAAGCCCATAGTGGTTATGGCGGAATTCCAGGTTCCAGGTGTGTTTGTATTTGTATATAGATATCAACATTTATATTTGTTATTGTGCCAATACACAGCAAAGTTTACCTATAGACATTAGAGATAATGTGAAGTAATTGTGTTCTGCTTCTTTGTGAAGTGATGAAATATTTTGACATTACCATTAACATGTACAAAACCAAGAATGATGACATTTGTCTGTTTTGATGATTTAATTAAACTACCCAGTATTGATGACAACTACATGATGTGTACTTGCCATTTTGTTGTTCTTTGCTTCTTCATTTGTTGTAATATGTATCTGCATACAGACTAGTCTCTCATAGTCAGACCTTAACCCCACTCTCAAACCGCATGGGGAAACAGACTGATTCAGAAGTGTAAACCAATGTATCTGTACATTGCTTTTGCACTCTTGTAAAGTACATTTGTTTTATGAGTTTCAGCTCATTCATAAATTAGAACACTTTCAAGCTAGTTAGTAACTTGATTTCGTATTCCAAAGCTTATTTGTCTGTACTGTTAAAGGCAACAAGTAGACAACACAAAAGAGTGGCTTGGACAAGGCAAAACCATGAAGAATGGAGCAGTGCTGCTAGTAGCGTGGGACAGAATAGCCGCGTCCCCAGACTCACGTGAGCCTAGCAGTGTCCGGTTCCCGTATGACACTTTTAGCCTCCCGTGAGTCTGGACTCACCGCGCCTACTTTCACACACTTACTTCACTAAGTGTCACCTCACGTTGGCACCCCACGTGACTAAATAATACTTACGTCACAAACTCAATTAGCTTATATCTATCTAATGTGTGACCCAGCCAGATTGTGTATCACGTCCGAGCTTTCGAACAGCGCATGGTGACTCTCCACGGTGGGTAATTCACCACGTTCACGCTATCCAAATCTCAAGACGACTTCAGCATGTGGAAAGATGAGTGTATTCCTAGCTAGGATATTGTCCTACTCGCGTAGAATGGCGAGCCTGCCAAGTCTAGTTACAGCGATCCGGACTGCGCGTGTAGTTCAGTCGTTGTTTCGTCGCACATCCGCTATCTGCACGGCCCTTGCTAGTGCACAGACTCTAATGGTCAGTAGGGCGCGCAATGGCAACAAGAGAAACATTGACATGGAATTGCAGTCCGCTCTCCGTGTTTTCAATTATGATGACTTTCGGGAGAGTAAACTTGAAATCTCCAGGGCCATTCTAGGGGAAAAAGACATCTTTGTCCGGACAAACAACGAGTGAACTACACGTGGAGTCCAGATCGCTGTAACTAGACTTGACAGGCTCGCCAGTCTACGCGAGTAGGACAATACCTTAGCTAGGAATACACTCACCTTTCCACATGCTGACGTCGTCTTGATTTGGATAGCGTGAACGTGGTGAATCACTCACCGTGGAGAGTCACCATCAGTGGCGTAGCCATGCCCTTAGGGACTGACCGGGCATTGCCCATATCCATCAATTTCACAAACCAATCGAACAAAACCTAATCATGTACTCATAATTAGCTCAGTTAGAATACAAGCTGTTCTATAGAGCACTAAAATTTTGTGCTTTTGCTAACTAGACTTAATCTTCGGCATCTTCCAAATTCTAAACTTGCAAATTTCGTAACTACCCTCTCTAAATCTAACGTTTCAACTACATCTTTCTCTATGGTCAAAATCGCTAGACTGTTCATTCGGCTTTGCAGCATCGATTGTCTCGTGTAAGTCTTCAGCCTCTTCAAACTAGAGAAAGTTCTCTCACATGAGGCAGATGTCACCCCAACAGTCAACGCTATCTGCAAGGCAGATATAAGATGCGGAAAAGCTGCTTTGACCGGCGTAAGAACTCTAATGACGTCGGCGATAGACTTCATTTCACACATAGATGCATTAAGAAATTTTCTTGCCTGATGAGTTTCATAACCAATTTCCTCACGGTTTATGTCGTAATGTACCACTAAGGCATTAATGGCGTCTGCTTGAAGGAAGTTTCGGGACTGTGGACTACAAGCCTGAATTGACTTCATAAGGGATCGTCCATCGTTGCTGAATCTTGATTCCAGTTCCTGCAGCATTTGGTCTATCACCGGTAAGAAAAGCTTTCGTCGTAAATGAATTTTCGTTCTTGCCACGTCATCCAGGGGATCTTGATCGTTGGTGAAATAATCAGTTAATCGCTGCCCAGTAGTCTCTGTTAAAACGCAATCAGTAATTTCCTTTTGTTTCCGAGTGCGACGACCGGTAACAAGTCCAGGATCACCACGACTGCGTGATCCATCAGAAACATCCATATTAACGCTGCAGGTTTGTGCCAAGTGAAGAATTTGCTGCCATGTATCGTCCCACCCGGATTCCCTGGTCTCCACCAATTGCTCTATCACAGTCTCTAACAAATCAACGGCTCCAGACAGATCTAAATCTTCAGCTTGCAACTGATCGGACAGATTTTTTGTAATAGTCAGCAGCTTTTCGAAAATAACCAAGTTTGAGGTAAACTCTAACGATTTCACTCGTGACAATAGACCTGCAGCTAAAATGGCTCTTTCGCTGTTGCTAGCATTTGTCAAAGAGGATAAGGCATCGACTACTGCTGTAAAGGATTTAAGCATTGCTCGTATAGAGTCTATTCGACAGGTCCATCGTGTGTCTGAAAGTCTCTTCAGCGTGACGCTCTCACAACGTTGCGGATAGTGACGTTTTTGAGCTTCTAAGAAAATTGGGTGAACAGCAGAAGATGAAACAAAGACGTACAGCCTCTGAAGGACGTCAAAGAACACACTCGCCGAGGAGACGGACTTTACAGAATCAACGACAACAAGGTTCAGCCTATGTGCGTAGTTTTTATGTCACCTAAAATACGCGGGCAAAGCAAAAAGTTGCCCGGGCATATGCCCGGTAAAATAGATGCCTGGCTACGCCACTGTCACCATGCACTGTTTGGAAGCTTGGGCGTGATACACAATCTGCTGGGTCACACATTACATAGATAGATGTATGCTAATTGAGTTTGTGACGTAGGTACTATGTAGTCACGTGGGGTGACACTTAGTGAAGTAAATGTGTGAAAGTAGGCGCGGTGAGTCCAGACACACGGGATGCTGAAAGTGTCATACGGGAACCGGACGCTGCGAGGCTCACGTGAGTCTGGGGCCGAGCTTAATATCAATGGAACTAGAAATGGTTGCCATTCTTGAGCAACATTTCTGCTAGGTGTTACTGAGGAAAACCACCAAGATTGCTTTTATATTGCATAGTAATTTACTTGTGTATAGAGCCAAGATCATTCAGTCTGGGAATCACAAGATCATTCTGTCGACAACATATGGCCAGCACAAAAAGCCCTACTTTAGATTCTGTTTGTCCATCCTACTGTACTGTCTACTGTGTATGTCTGTCTACCTTCATTTATATTTCAATACATTTTAAGCACAATTACAACACTAAATATAGACTAATTCTTGTCTCTGTCTCAAACTTAAAAAGGCTAAAACCACCTATGCCATTTACATCAAACGCAAAGAGTCTTAATTAACTACCATAAACTACAACCAAACTGTATGTAATTAACTAACTAGTGCATGCTACATTGTACATCCAAATCTTCACCCATGACCCCATCTCCCCGACCTCCTGTTATCCTCTTCAATTTTCCTAGTATCACTCCAGCATTAGCTTTATGCACAATTACAGCTTTACGTTTCCTCCAGTAGCAGACAAACTCAGAATGGTTTTTCTTCTCTTCACGGTCCCTTGCTCTGGACGCAAGAGTATTTAAATATCTTTCTGCTTCTTGCCCCCATCTCCCAAAACGTTCAAAGACTAACAGGACAAGTGTTGGGCTAGTAGTACCTCCACCAGACAGGGCTAGCTGAGCATATTTCTTCCTCTTTCGCTCCTCCCTTGCTGAATCCGCGAATCCATGCCGATTTTGATAAGACTTCAGAGCTCCACGGAAGAGCAAAGGCAACATGTAAGTCAATGTTCAATCCCTCATCAGTGTCAAACACCACAATATCGAGTCTGCAATCATTGTTTGTCAATCTGTCTCTTGGTTCTTTTCTGTGGTGCAGACCTACTTCACGCAACCATTCAGACCACTCACAACAGAATCATGCTGCCATATAGGGCCTCCTCCATGTTTACAACTAAGAAGATGGTATCAGTCTTTGTCGAGAACTTTCCCACATTCACAGTGTGACAGCCAACCTCCAAATGGCATTGGGCAACCCATCCTCAATAGAGCCGCTAAGCGAAACTCGTTGGGGCTAAGCGCAAGCTTTTCTGAGGAGGCAACCACTTCAAGCCATGAGCCACTACCTTTTCCTATCTGTCTGTCTGTCTGTCTGTCAAAATACATATATTTGTTATATCATACCTACGGCAAAAACAGCAACACTAACTACATGAGTGTCCAGCAGCCCTAGAAGAGCTGCCAACAAGTACAATCTGTCTGTCTGTGTGTCTGTCTGTCTATCTATGCTGTCTACTGTTTATATTTGAAAATTTGCTTTTGCTGTATCTTTTAAAGTTTAAAATCAATAAACAATCTGTCTATCCGTCTGTCTGCTTGAGAGCTATTGATCTCTTCCAGGTTCAGTGACACCAACCAATGCTCTGACATTGTTGCCTACAATCAGTGTCATAAACAAGTTATTCTATTTGCGGTTATTTTGAGGAATGCACGTGTGCTGCAGTGCACACCAGGAAAGTACAGTAGAGTACAACATTTACAGTCTTGTCTTATTATATAATGTTGGCGGTGGACAACGATTCACATACTGCAGGTTGGATCTGTGGTTTGCTGGACATTGAAAGTTTGCAATCCATCGAAAGATTGCTTTTCCTGAGAAGTCCAAGTCACCATTCAGTCTTCGATTCACTTACATCAGATATGCAGACTACCTCTGGCATGTTGGAGACTTCCCCAGATGATGTAGAAGAAACAACATCAAATGGGCTAGAAGACAACAAACTCTATTTGACTAAGGTTCATATTACTGACTTTTTGCCTTTCGCTGTTACGTTGACTGTTGTGTCGCTGTCATGTTGACTGTTGTGTTGTGTAATGCCTATATGATATACGTAGCAGCGTAGATCTTTTTTCTACGGTAGAATTTGTTGCAGGTACGTATTGCCTGCGACCATTGATTGTAGGCAACAATTTCAGAGCATTGGTTGATGTCACTGAACCCTGGAAGAGATCAATAGCTCTCAGACAGACAGACGGAAAGACAGATTGTTTTATTGATTTTAACTTTAAAAGATACAACAAAAGCAAATTTTCATATATAAACAATAGACAGCAAAGACAGACAGACAGACAGACAGACAGACAGACAGACACACACACACACACACACACACACACAGCCACAGCCACACACGCGCGCGCGCACGCACACACACACACACACACACACACACACACACACACACACACACACACACACACACACACACACACACACAAGGACACAGACCTAAAAAAATACTAAATGTCAGGAGCTGCCTCTCAGAGGTCACGCCCCCAGCTGTCAAGCTGGGCTCTGTGCGCTACTCAGGGAACTCTGGGCCTGCACTAGCAAACGCCTGGAGCCAGGCCAGGCACTCGCAGGAGCACTGACTTGTGGCTGATGTCACATCACACCTGATGGCCGCTTAGGGCCCCAGTCAATGACCAGGTACTAATTTATACTCCTGAGTTGAGAGAAGCAAATGTGTGTTAGTTCCTTGCTTTAGGAAATTATGCCATAACTCGCCATCACTGTGACTTAACTTGTCACCCTTCAAGGTCCCGGATGTGAACACTCCATAAGATGACTCTCTAACCAACTGAGCTATCGAACACACACACACACACACACACACACACACACACACACACACACACACACACACACACACACAAGTATATGCTGTCATTCATGTCACCAACCATATAACGACCAATGCCATGGTATGTTCTTCGAAATAAAATGCCAATTGGCTAAAGGCATAACCCAGGTATAACCTACAAGTGTCAACAGCACGAGTGATACCATCAACTTAATTAAATAATAGTTAATTTAATAAATATTGAGTATACACACATATCCTATGCTCATTAAATGTATAGTGTTTATCTGTTAATAAATATTTTGCAGTAGTTTTGAAATAGAATTAAATTGCCTGAGTACTTTGCATGCATGTACCCTATTATTAATTCCGTATTATTCAATTGCACACCGGAAATAAATTTGCAATACATAGTACACAATTTGATGTATGCAGTGGATGCAACAGTGCAAATATTGACGCACAATCCATTTACTAGTGTGCCCTCAAAAAACATTTCAAGAAAATTAGAAATTTGTATAACCGCAAAGAATAGCAATTATAAATCACTATATCACTATAAATCACTATAAATCACTGGCACCTGCTAATGGTGAGCATGAGAAGGAGGCTGGACACATTCACTACTACGTGGTATTGCCTGCTTTTGGAGTTAGTGTGATAGCTGTAGTTTTGCAAACTTGTACAAACTTTAATTACATTATAGAGCAGTCTTGCATTTCCAAAGAGGAATTTTACCTGTAAATTGCCGATTAACTAACTCTCATTCTATGCAGGAAAATACGTTATAATATGAGATGCCACAGGCAGCTGTACGTATTGTGAACATGCCGTGTAGACACGTGCTCAGTATATACGAAAATTGTCTGTTGTTAATATCAAAGTTTCATTTTTACCCTTAAAAATTAAAAAGCGTATTACAGCTGCGAGTCGACTGTTTACTAACAGTTTTCGTATACTGTAAATGTGTACACCTAGCCTCGCCCCAGACGCAGTGATTGCAGCCCCGAATGCGCTTCCATCACCACTACGTTTGGTATGGTACCGCCCTTTGCGGTCAGCGTTAATCATGTCCCTAGGGACATGATTAGTGTCAGGGACATGATTAGTGTCAGTTACAAGTGTACTTTGTCGGTGTAGTAGATTGCAGGAAACGACTGTCGCGTGAGATCTTCGCTAATTAGCGTGCAGGTACGTAGACAGCAGTCCAATGCATTGCAGTAGAGGCATATGACGCATTGCAGCTTCAACTGAGAACCTGTGTACGCGTTCAAAGGCGTATGGTGCACTGCAAGTGCCATTTCTGATCTTCCATTTCACCGCTACACTCTCTAAAGTAGCTGCAATCTTTTACTAACGCTTGACAGCGGCCTAAAATCGCAATATCGACAAGTACAGAGGCTAGAACAACGTCAAAGTCCAATCAAAAGCTCAGTTCTTAGCTAATAACATTGGTATCACACCCGCTGAAGAATTTGATTACATACTTACTCCCGCCTAGAAAGGCGGTACCATACCAGACTTAGTGGTGATGGCAGCGCATCCGGGGCTATAATCCACACTGCGTCTGGGGCGAGACTAGTGTACACCTGTTCGCGATACAATGCATGGTGACAGGAGTGGAATTGTCTGATTGCTTTACCACGCCCCCGCATCAAGTTGGAATCGCACTTGCATGATTGCACATTGTTGTCTCGGGTCTGTCTGATCTGTCACTGTGTATACACCCTCTGTTTCAGGTTGTAAACTTACAGTCATCATCTGCTCATCTGATCGACTGGTCTGTGATTCATCTGTACTGTACATGTCTATATCTATGTCTATAGCCCTGTTATTCTGCCGACATTTTCTTGCATGGTGGTTCCGTTTTCTACACTCTGCACACTTCTTGCCATACGCCGGACTTTGCTTGGGACCATGCTTGAGTATCACAATCGTTGTCCTTGTCTAGGGAAGTAGCGTGGCATAGGCTATAGACCTATCATTTGTAGCCGTGGTCAAAAAAAATTGTGGACTGTAAATATGTGTGTCACTGTGAGGACCAAAGCTGTATATAATGCACCCTTTTTCCAGTCTGGATCTGCTGTTTACAGTATATACTGCACCCCTTTTTTCCAGTCTGGATCTGCCACTGATTCTACCGTATCAGTCAATTACAAGATATGAAAGTGGGCGTGTCAATAAAGTGGACGTTTCCTGTAGCATTGTGAAGTTTTGCCTCCATATAAAGGTCACGCTGCGCCCCTGCTTTGTCTTGTGCTGTCTGCTTGTTAGTCAACTTCTTTTTGCCTGCTTTTGCTTTCTTCTTGACTTGGTGGACGCGTTCTTCATTGCCCATTGCCTTCAACTGAAGCATTGTGCTCCCACTTGCTCTGCACATGTCGATGAATGTCTCTAGGCTGAGGGTCAAACCTCGTTTCTGGAGTAGCTGTTTCCGTAATGCATTATTCTGCATTCCGCATATACCAATCGGTCAGGTCTTTCCTAAGTTCTCCTTCCATTTAACGATACCATAACTCTTTTAACACAGTGAGATACTTTTTAAGGGATTCTTCAAATTTTTAATCATTTCTCTCTCAGGTCAATTAATTAAAGAAAATTGCTCGTAGGAAATGTTCATTTCTCCATTGCATTGCTTGTCCATGAGCTCCATTACATCTTTGTTTTGTCTCAGGCGTTTCGATACCGATCTGTTGATTTTCTATATCTACAGCCCCTCTGCTCCTAGACAGGTAAAAACGTAGCTATGCGCTAAGCATCACGCATGTTCTTTGTCTAGCCTCGCTTTGTCTAGACTTCCCACATCTGCGTCCACTCTTCCAGTTCCGTGAAAGAATATCCTGGAGGTAGAATTAATTAATATTCCTGTAAGCGATTTCGCTTACTGGAATTCACGGCGTCCTGCTTCCTCTGGTGGATGCTGCACCTCAGCTGCATCTGTTTGGGCATCCGACGAAATCCTTCTTCCTTTCTGTTCGCGCTCCTGTCACCATGCATGGTATCGTGAAACGGTGCACAGTACTGAATGTATACGAAAACTAAACCTTTAGACAGCAGTTGTTTTTGGCTATAAAACATGCTTAATTAGAAAAATGGAATAGTAATTTTAGGGTTGACTATCGTTAGGAACCATTTCAAACCATAACACTTCTCTTTGCAGGTCTTCCCTATAATTATATTTACAAGACTCTCATTACACGTTTGTAAATTAACACACAGAAATACGTTGCTACACCCTACCGTACGGTAGATAAATGTGTATCTATTTAACTCCTATATGTTAGCTCAGAACACATACTTGCATCTGTAAATGTATGTATACGGAAGTTGATCTAGACTATCCATTACAACACTTGCACGACATACACAACACCTATCCTCTACCGTCCGAGCGTTGGAGGTTCTCAAGAAATAGATGTCGGACTCTACCAACGAGAACTACTTCAGAGTGTCTATGAATGCAGGGGCGGATACAGGATGGGCACGTTTCGTCTTCTTCCCCCCCCCCCACCCCGGGAGTTAAAATACTAGACTGGAGTTGTAAGGCTGCATTTGACTCTTTATATAGATACCTGAATGCAATTGCTCTACTTTAGTGGTAGAAGGACCATAATTAAGTACTGAATGCCACCATGTCCTGGTCTGTGAGGAACCAACCGGGAGAGCTGAATCAATGAGGGAGAAGTGAGGACCTACACAGGTGAGTGCAGCCACCGCATGACATGGTCTGGTCTGCGAGAAATTATCCGGGATAGGTAAATAGCTATCCGGGCGATCCCCCGGCAAAGATGTCGCCCCTGGAATGTGAAGCCCCCCGGCAGTGCAATAATACACTGAACCTAAAAGACTGCAATTTGACTCTTTACACACCTGAATGCAATTGTTCTACTTCAGTAGTAGAAGGACCTAAGTTAGGTTAGTGTACTGAATGCCATGTTCTAAGAATCATGTCTGCGAGGAACCAACCGAGAGAGCTGACTCAATGAGGGAGAGGTGAGGACCTATCCATGCAAATGAGTGCAGCCACCGAATGACATGGTCTGGTTTGCGAAGAATCATCCAGGACAGGAAAATAACTATCCGGCTGTTCCCCCGGCAAAGGCGAAATAGACAACACAAATGAAGTTCTTCCGCATTCAACTAGAGCAAGCAGAACTCCTGGCTTAGTTAGAAATTTCGTAAATGATTTCCGAACACGTGTAAATTGTATTGTAGGGAAAACTCTAAGTAAATAAATCCGTGTAAAGTAAATGAAATTACGCACCGCACCTGGGAGCCTCAATGCATACGAAACGCTATGAGTTTTAAACGGAAGTTATTCTGGCAATTTGCAGCGCATTCGCTTCGTTGACACAAACATAAGCAAGGCTGTCATTTACGGTCATCCGCCTCACGGTGGCATGAACGCATCACTTCTTAAAAATTGGGCTTTTGCTAGTTGAGCATTAGCCTATACGCTTCCTTTTGGGGGGTTGGTCATGGCGCCGGTCATTATTAATTAAGTGTCCGGGGTATAGCTGGCAAAATTTGCCGTGGTCCACATAGTTTGATATGTGACCCCTGCCTGCTAAAAACTTCTGGCCCTTACTGTCTGTCGGTTAACTTTAAATGACCCGTATGTGCATACATGCAGTGCACATGCAGTCTAGCAGAGTGAGTATGCAAGAAAAGTAGTCTGTTTCACTCAGGGTTCAAGTGCGGCGTAAAGTTGGCCATTTCTATTCTACCCGCTGACAAAACAGCTAAAACAAGAATTGCCGATTTCAGCAATGCAAGTGTGCAAAGCCCCTAAAAATAAAGATATGTCCTGGCCTAAATTTTTAGCTAACTATACAGATAAAAAAACTGAAAAATTGATTCCCTATCAGAAGATGACCCTGCTTTGTGACCCCTGCCAATCACTAAATTTCAACGTATGGGCCAACAGCAAATTTGCTAGCCCCTCCCACCTCCCCCCAGACACCTAATAATGACCGGTCTCCTACGCATGGTCTTCTACACCATGTTGAGTTTTAGTGCACAATTGTTCGAGGTCAAGTTGCTCGATACTCAGAAGTTTCCCTGACTAAGATTATTTGGCAAGTTCTCAGTGTTTAGTGTTCAACTACGACCTAACTACTGTCTGTTCCCCATAAGTGTGAACTTTGAAAATCATCGATATCTCTGCTGTCTAATGGACTTTCGCGATGATCTCGGTATCGTTAGAAACCGCTAGGTCTGGCATTTCTGTTTATCAAATTATCTAAGCCTCTCCTGCAAACGAAACGGAAGGATAATACTCGTGCATATCAAACACAAACGGGTGGAGCAATGGCTATTATCCAATTATCTTGTAAGATCTATGGATCAGCAACTGGAACCATTAAAGATAATTGGTATAACATGGTCCAACTGGAGCAGCTCTTAGTGCTCTAATGAGCACAGCTTGCGTGACCTCTACTTCATTACTCACTTCCGAGTTCACGCTTATGGGGAACAGACAGTAGGCCCTTAGTAGGGCCATTAGTTCGATTTAAATCAACAGCTACTATAAAAGGCTGCGGTGGGACCAAAAATGCGTTTAGCGTCTCATTTTCGAGTGTCACATTGCGTATCATCCAGCGAACACGTAATGAACCATGTAAACTGATCTTCCAGTAGGTTGTTTGGTAGATTGCTCGCTTTGTGTTGTATTCCGTGACTTGAGAGATGTGTTGCGACGTTTGCCTTGCATCTAGCTAGTTCGGAATGCGCCGTCGTTTCCAGTGTTGACTAGAATCCGTTGGTGAGATCACACGAGTTTGTCTAGACAGCTGTTTGCTACAGATCCGGATCTAGTTGACATAATGTCCTCACTGCCAACCAACAGTCAGCACAACACGCCTGCTTAGTAGTGGGTCCTCTTCACAGACGTGCAGGTAATGCCCTATGTCCAATGCAGAGCAACCTGAACAAGAACATTGGCAACTAATTAGCGCTCCCCCACGACTGTAGTCGCTGTTGACCACGAATCTAGGCTATATCCGTCATTGTTCCAGCAACTAGATAGCTGCATTGTCTTGCACGCAACTTGAGCTATTGGGGGTTTGCATCCCGTTCCCATGTTTGCTAGCTACATGCAATTCGACACTCGAAAATGAGACTATTACTAAACGCACTTTTGGTCCCAATGCAGCTTTTTTAGTAGGTATTGATTTAAATCGTACGACTGCGCATGTACGGCTTATTGAGTTACCGTGCGCTAAGTTTCTTGTGACTACGCCTACTTAGCGGACGCTACAAGTACAATCTTACATATCTTAGGGCGGCATAACAGTGACAGACATGTCTGATTGCGGTTTTCTTTTTTGTTTGTTCGTGGGGGTAAGCAGGCGTTAGCACTTGAATGGCGGCCGGTTCAGCTCACTGAATATATTGCGTTGTCTCTGTTCTAGCTGCTAGCGGGAGTGTTTTTCAAAAACACGGACGCCCACAACGAAGACTGCCTCATAAATACACTCTTTCGAACGGTAAAAGCAAACACAAAATGTCGCACACTCGTAATCTAGAAGAGTGCATTTCGTTCAAGGTTTCTGAATTGCAAGTGACGGTGAAGGTACTAGGCATGCCTAGATGTGTGCTTGCGTGAGTGCATGTGCATGGATTGTCTATCTCTAGTATTGCAAAGTCATAAATATCGTTGTTTTTTCTGAAATGTCAAGTATTTCGACTGCCAACGCTACCGTTTGTTCGAAGAACTGAGACGTTTATAATATGCGTGCGAAAATCCGGATATCTGGAACACGTCAGCGTAGGCGGGGTACGCCGAAAGCTTGTGGACAAGGTGTATAGAGATAAAGGGTGCGTTTCTCTAATTATCTCCACAACCTAGTCCGGTTGTGTGTGTGAATGTCTACGGCGTTTCTTTATCTTCACTCACCCAAGCTCCTGTACTCCAGCGAGAAGGTGAACTAGAGTGCTCTCCCACGGAAGCTTGTGTGGGCAGCGTTTATATATCCAATGAGCAATTAGTAGTTAGCCTAGGGGGTGAGTTAGTCTTTCAATTGAAGGCTGTCTGTTGGCTACAGTAGCTACATAAAGAATTTTGCATAAGTTTGACAGAAGTTCATCTGTAATGCACACCCAAAGAACGGCATGACCATGAGCTGTAAATTGAAGTGTTTAGCTTGTCTGTAGGAATTACTGAGGGAGAAGTCAGACTTTTAGCTTGCGGAC
>CAXXBX010000200.1:0-11061 GCA_964274945.1 Dehalococcoidia bacterium
TGGCAATCGCTGCAATCATACTCAATCGTGTGTTCGCGAGTCCGGACAATCTGAGGGGATCAACTCAAAAACGACGCGTTGCGATGCTCGTGAGCGTTGTGAAAGTTTACGCCCGTCGACTCCACCCCGGTGCAGTTTGGCAGACGAAGGTAATACGGATTGATGGATTTTGACGAGATGTTTATACCCGGATGTGCTTGATCTGATCACTTGCTAGAATTTTGGGACTGCAATATGCTCCTACATGTTTCGACTGCATTAGATTAGCAGACTGCAATTAGTCATATGGTTTGGTTGATGTTACGTATGTTTGTTCGTAATTGTTTGTGCGGGAACTGCAATACTTGTTGATATAAAAAGACACTAGAGTGCTAGCAAGTCTAAACTGAGAACCAACAGAGAGTAAACTGACAGGTGCAGTTGTACATTATAGCGCTCCGCTCACATTCACGTGCAAGATGTTATATAATTCGTAGAGTTTAGGCTATTATATCTGCAACAGAATGCGAATATTTGGAAACTCTAGTTACTAATTAGCTTAATAGAGTTGAATCGCAGTTGCTGGTAAATTTGGCTTTACATCCTACGCGTTTTCTCATACTTTAGTTTTCAGCAAAATTAATGATTTGTTTTTTGATCAATTTTGGTGGCCACTACACATTTCAATTGCGTCGCTAGCGTTGACTGCATCATTGTCCACTGTGCATATCAGAAGGCACAAGTAGGCAATTGCAAATACAGAAAAACAATAATCAAAGCTCGAAATCATGTGGTCAAACATAAATCGACTACACTGTTTTTGAAGTATATAGAAGTTTAAACAGAGAAATATTTATTTTATATTTTTATTTATAACTTTATTTTCTAATATATTGTATAAATTTAGAGTCAAAAACTGACTAGATTTATACTGACTCTGCAGCGGAGTTGCTGCAGTGTTTCTGTCTTTCTACTATTCTTGGCCTATACTTGGACTTTCGTACGTATCATACTTCCCATAGATCATCAGTAAGTGTCATCTCCATTTCACAATCAACTGTATGTCCATGAGATGATCCTTGGTAACAGTTTCTAAACATGTAAGTATCGAGTTTAGGTTACAAATAGACTGCGGGACTGATTGCCGTAAGTGTGCGTAATTAATGAAGTGGAAACAGTCCGTGCCATGAGGATTTTCAAAGCTCGCTGCGCTCGTCAAAATGACGATGACAATAGAATATATATAATATATACTACTTCAGTGCAAACCGGTGTTGACCAATTATAGCATTTTGGAATGATAATCTAGCCAGCAATAGGTAATTAGGGCTAGTTGGCTAGAATAACCCGACTCAGTCCCGAGCACAGAGCGGAGAGAGAACGGAGTCGATCCATGCATGCAATGGCAAATCGCTAGACAATGCATTCTCCGGTCAATCGGTTTGTCGAACTTAGACTTACTTGAAAAATTGATGGATAGCTTTCTGCTTTTTTGATGCAATCTTCTTTGCGTTTGACTCTGCCATTTCCGGACGCGCAAAGCGTGTCAAACGTTATACACGTGATGGGCATGCGCACTCCACGTGTCCACTGACTTCTCCCACACACCGAAATAATGATGTGTATATATGCAGTGGCGTAACTAGGCATGAGACAGCCGAGGCAGTTGCCTCGGTAAATAAAATGGGTGTGGCGTTGTAAAAATTTTGCTAGATGTGTCAGTTAGTAGATAACAAAAAGATCGGGCATTCTGCACGCGGTTACCGAACAGGAGAAGTCCTCTTTCACCACTGTTCTCGCACTTAGATAGCGCACG
The DNA here is from genome assembly GCA_964274945.1 of Dehalococcoidia bacterium. Lineage (GTDB taxonomy): Bacteria > Chloroflexota > Dehalococcoidia > Lucifugimonadales > Lucifugimonadaceae > CAXXBX01. The sequence continues at coordinate 1,796 of CAXXBX010000200.1, forward strand.
TTCACGGCATGCGAAGCACTTGCTACACACGTGACTGAGAAACCTAGAGGTTAATTAATTAATTTATATAAACTTGCTTCGGTAAAATTTTAATGCTAGTTACGCCCTTGATATGTATTATCAAAGTGACAATGTCGTCTTTCACAGGCTACCCTAAGATTATGCGGACTATTTGGTAACATAATTAATCAAAATTCCGCATGAGCGGAGTGACACTCCCAAAATGCTTGGGGGGATATAGCCTCCCCCAGTTCCCCCCGACGCTACGCCGGTGCACAGAACCGTACAACATTACGTCAACTAGGCAGAACAAATAGCTCATTGCTATCTTTAGAGTATCATGATAGCAAACCATCTAGCCACAAAGTAGTAGTAGTAGTAGTAGTAGCAGCAGCAGCCTCATCATCATCATCATCATCATCATCAGCAGCAGCAGCAGCAGCAGCAGCAGGGTCAGTGGGTCTTTCGGCTATTTCAAAAATTTCAAATTTTCAAATTTTAATTTTTTAATTTTTAAATTTCTAATTTCTAATTTTTTACATAACGTTTTTATTTTTTTAAATTTGCATTACTTTTTTAAATTTTAATTTAAAAAAAATCAAAATTTCAAATTTATTATTTCAAATTTGTAAATTTTTAGGTTCAGTATATTAGAAATTGCTTTGCCTACGAGAAAGCGGACGTAGTTGTCTAGATGAACTGATGGCCGGATTTGAACTAACAGAAATTGAACGCTCATCCGTTCTTTCAAATAATTTAAGTACATCAGAAAAAGAAAATTGAAAGAGCGAGTAGCAGTGTACGCGGTAGGGAGTCCATTGGACGGCGTAGGGGTGCTTTCCAACGCGTGCTGATACATTGATTCAATTAAACTAGGCGCGGTTTCTGCTAATCACATCAGCACGTTTCCTGTACCGTGTTTCTGCACCTGTACGTACGGCGCTTCAGACAGTTACTAATTTTTAGTAACTCGAAGTGCATGGTCGCGTCATTACTGTAGATGTAGGAGTACGATTGGCCCAACTGCAAGTTGCACTTCATGTCTAGATTTTGTACATCACATAGAACACTACCCCATAGCGCAGATAGAACGTCTACAACCTCATGCTGTGTCTCTCCTGTGCCGTGAGAACAGAACCCACACTGACTACAAGTGAGAATTACGAGACCAAATAATAAAGGTGGACACGCAAGCAGTGCTCATGGCAGGAGGGCATAGGGAACGTACGTGTACACTCCTGCTGACACGCCCCTCCCCTCGACGGTACCGCGTCCGACTACTACATTTACGTATGTCGTACTGTACCGGCAGAGTAACCGCCAATTCAATACCAACTAACTTTACACAAGCAACGTACTGCATGATCGCGTGAATTACGTTTGTACTGTATCGTAACCTTTCTACAGAGTCTCTAATTAGCTAAGAATGCAACAACACGCAGCTAGAGATCCTCTAGTATCGGTATCAACATCTGTTAGGGGTTTCGTTGAAGGACGCCCCCACACTACACATAGAACGCACGCACACACAATAAACAACGGATCCGAATCAAAGACATCGTTTAGCACTCGGTAGGGGTTGATCGGTAGAGCGTGCGTTGAAAGAATGCTGTCACATGTTCGGCAAGATCGCTAGCGTTACGAGGTCGTGGAGGGCACAATCACGTTGGTGGTCGATGGTGCTTTGGAAATACTCCTGGATCATGAGAGCTGGCAGCGCCGACTAACTAAATTTCCGAACAGCGAACAACTTGGGGATTCCCCAACTAATTAACTGTAACCTATACCGCCGTGCAGCACATCGTATCAAATTGAGTCACGGGCTAAATTATGGTATTACATCATATTGGCGTATTGTATATGATATTGTAGATGCTATTAGAATGTAGTTGTAAGGTGATAATAGTAGCGCCAAGAGTCATGTAGTTGCTGCCAACGGCCGTTGACTGTTTCTGAGTAAATGTTATCAAAACTAAATCTCAACGTAAAGGCTTGTAATCTCGCTTGGCGAACATGGTCGCATCTGATGCGGTCCGTACCGAATTCAGAAAGTCTATTTAGAACTCCTCCCTCTCCTTCAAATGATCGAACAGCATCATCTACAGTTGGGATGTCTTGTGCTTGAAGTCTGACAGCCATGGACATCTGAATTCTGTCTCTGGGAATACCCTTTCCTAAAGTTAATGTATACCACACCAATTAGTACGATTTCAAACGAGCTCAGTGTATACGCAACATTCTAAATCTCATACTTGGAATGAAATGATTATTCCAGGCAAGAACGCAACGTTCAATTCCGACTTGACACACTCTCATTGTTATCCAGGACAAACAAAATCTAAGAATAGGGTCATTCATGTTCAGCTGGTCCACCTCTACTAGAGCATTGAGAGCTTGTTTTATCGGGTAATTCACTCTTTGATTGACTTCTTCCCAAATTCTTTCAGCAGGATGATTCTGTTTCAGAAAGCAAAAGAGCTATATCATTACAGACTGTAAGAACTAGAATAACATGCATGAGTGTACAATACATAGGTACCTCTCTTGACATAGACTGCACATGAGGTGCTCTCATTTGATTTCGTCTTAGATAACTTAGGTGTTCCTGCACATACAGAAGAAGATAGAACTCTCTCCCATGGTCAACGCGAATCTGGTCCCATAACCCAAACTGCTAAAGTATAGGTATGAAAAAGTTGATTATAAATTATGAGGTTGTTCTTGACTGGCATAGTAATTGGACCAAGAATAAAACCACTGTAACCGTCTATGGCAAGAACGTGTGTTGTTCCATACATAACAAGTTTCTCATTTTGATCTATATGCATTTTGTGTCCAGGATATTGAGCGTAGTAAGGCACAGGATTTATTTGCCGATGAGCTAGTTGCTGCCTCCTTCCATGATATCCACGAGCAACATGTCTTAGAATGCGTCCAATGCGTTTGTCACCAACTCTAAGTCCTCCTGCTTGAAGATACCCTTTCATCATCTTTCTTCCGTACGCTGGACCAACCTATGTAGATACGTGTAATAACGGCAAAAGTCTCCATCTGTTTATACGGGTTTATTAAAAAGAGAACATATTACTTCTCTAACAGCTGCCTGGGCTACCATCCTCATGTCAAAGTCAGATAATGCAGAACGATAATGAATGTTTTGCTCATGACGAAATCGTCTAACGGATCGTTCAGAAAAACCTTTGACTCCAGGATGTCTTCTTCGAAGTATATAACTTATGGTTGAGTGCGATAGACCAGCCTTCACCATTTTCTGAATTTCTCTCTCGTCCATCCGTGACTCAATTTAATACGATGTGCCTATACTGTACGTGCTGCACGGCGGTATAGGTTACAGTTAATTAGTTGGGGAATCCTCAAGTTGTTCGCAGTCCGGAAATTTAGTTAGTCGGCGCTGCCAGCTCTCATGATCCAGGAGTATTTCCAAAGCACCATCGACCACCAACGTGATTGTGCCCTCCACGACCTCGTAACGCTAGCGATCTTGCCGAACATGTGACAGCATTCTTTCAACGCACGCTCTACCGATCAACCCCTACCGAGTGCTAAACGATGTCTTTGATTCGGATCCGTTGTTTATTGTGTGTGCGTGCGTTCTATGTGTAGTGTGGGGGCGTCCTTCAACGAAACCCCTAACAGATGTTGATACCGATACTAGAGGATCTCTAGCTGCGTGTTGTTGCATTCTTAGCTAATTAGAGACTCTGTAGAAAGGTTACGATACAGTACAAACGTAATTCACGCGATCATACAGTACGTTGCTTGTGTAAAGTTAGTTGGTATTGAATTGGCGGTTATTCTGCCGGTACAGTACGACATACGTAAATGTAGTAGTCGGACGCGGTACCGTCGAGGGGAGGGGCGTGTCAGCAGGAGTGTACACGTACGTTCCCTATGCCCTCCTGCCATGAGCACTGCTTGCGTGTCCACCTTTATTATTTGGTCTCGTAATTCTCACTTGTAGTCAGTGTGGGTTCTGTTCTCACGGCACAGGAGAGACACAGCATGATGTTGTAGACGTTCTATCTGCGCTATGGGGTAGTGTTCTATGTGATGATGGATCCTCACTTGTGTTTAAAACTAACTACGACAAAAGTATGACCTAATAATACAGGCAAACACGACATGAGAATACGCTTTATCACTCCTAGTGTGTCGCGGCTACATGTACGGGCTATATAGGGTCGGCTTGCCGCATTGCCAATCGGCTAACTACATACAGGATTTGGTGTCTTAGACCGCTTCACTAGACCACATTGATATGCAACCGTGCAATCCTATCTCAATTATCTTCAACTACAACTAGAGTTTGCTGTTTGTGAAATCTGCAAGTCTACAGCAATCCACGCGACGCGGGAACGTTGCCGTCGACAGGGTTCCATCTCATGCAGTCATAATCGACGTTTATCATAGCGTTGTGTGTTCCATTATTACAATGGCATCCAAAACACCTACCATGTCTAGATATAAGTTCTAGACCTCTAGTAGCTTACAGACGTCTGACACCTTTCTTGCAGCTCCTAGGCTTCTTTTCACGCTGCGTGCCATCGCCACATGCTGTCTGTTTCACCCATTTTCGGGTCACGTGCACAAGAAAAACAATCGAGAAACAAACGTTGTCGTTCAACAGCAAGCTCATGGTAAATCGTAAATGTGCCTACACCATACTTGTCCTGTCAGCTTATTCATAAGGTGGAGACTACCTTAAAATATATAGACGTGTGTATTGTACGTTCTAACGCGCGCTGCAGCTAAGTAGATTGAAAACTTGCCAAATAAGTGTGTGTGCGTGCGTACGTGCGTGCGTGCGTGTGTCTGTGTGTCTGTGTGTCTGTGTGTGTGTGTCTGTGTGTGTGTGTGTGTGTGTGTGTGTGTGTGTGTGTGTGTGTGTGTGTGTGTGTGTGTGTGTCTGTGTGTGTGTGTGTGTGTGTGTGTGTGTGCGTGTGTGTGTGTGTGTGTGTGTGTGTGTGTGTAGATTTTGTCTCTAGGGTAAAACGTGGATCCGTACAGTGAGATTGTGAGATGGTGGCTACTCTACGTGCCAAGTAATGGACAACCGGCGAAAGAAAATTAAGTTTTCTTTGCCTAGAGGTAGCTACTAGCTAGGTGTTAGCACAATTCTAACCGTGTTCCGGGTGAGTTATCCCATGAATATTAATAGGGTGGTTACCATAAAGCTGACGGGACAAATATGTTATAGACACATTTACCATTTACCATGAGATTGCTGTTGAACGACAAAGCTTTTGTTTCTCGATGGTTTTTCTTGTGCGCGTGACCCGAGTGAAGCAAAGAGCACATGGCGATGGCACGCAGCGCGAAAAGAAGCCAAGGAGGTGCAAGAAGGTTGCCAGATGCCTGTAAGCTACTAGAGGTCTAGAACTTATATCTAGAACATGGTAGATGTTTCGAATGCCATCGTGATAATGGTGCACACAAGACTATGATAAACGTCGATCATGACTGCATGAGATGAAACTCTGTCGACGGCAACGTTCCCGCTGTCGCGTGGATTGCTGTAGACGTGCAGAGTTCACAAACAGCAAACTCTAGTTGTAGTTGAAGATAATTGAGATAGGATTGCACGGTGTGAATACCAATCTGGTCTAGTGAAGCCTTCTAAGACACAAAATCCGATATTTAGTTAGCTGATTTTTTGGCTATGCGCAACACCGACTTCAAGGGCTCTAGCCGCCGACCCTACACGGCAGCCACGACACACCAGGAAGTGATAAAGAGTAAATCCATGTAGTGTTTGCCTGCAGTATTAGTTTATGCATTCTTTGTTGTTAGTTTAAAACACAAGAGAGTATTTGTCGTAACGCTGATAAAAATTGTTCTAGTGATGTGATGATAAGCAACCTATTGCGACATCTAATTTTACGGTGTAGCCACACCAGGAAGTGATAATATGCTGCACGTCAAGCATTGTGGGTCGCACACCTGGAAGTAGAAGTCAAAGTACGACAACCGTGAGACGGGTGACAAAAATTGTAGAAAGAACACAACCTCAGAAGATCGTAACGACAAGACCACTGTGCATTGTACAATACCTCGTACCTTGTTTAATTAAGTCGTCTGCAAAGTATTTATTTTCGCAATGTTTCCAGTTCAATACGGCCGCCGGAGAACGGAGTTCGTCTCTCCGACGCCGTGCCACACGTCGTGACGCGACGACCGCCCGAGAGGACGGCCTATCAGTGTTCGCGTAGACGTTTGCGGGGAAAGAATTGTCGCCTCTAGCACGGATTCTGACTTAGAGACGTTCAGTCATAATCCCACGAATAGTAGGTTTGCATCATTAAGTCTTCGTTCTAGAATTGTCACCCGTGTCTCGGTTGACGTCGCTTTTCATGACACCAACTTGTACTTCCTGGTGTGCGCCCACCATAACGTAAAGCATACTATCACTTCCTGGTGTGTCTACTCCCTGCCTAACGTACCGCATACCATCACTTCCTGGTGTGTCTACTTCCTAAAAACCAGATGTCGCAGTATGTTGCTCGTCATCACATTACTAGCACAAATTTCATCACCGTTACGACGAATACTCCTGTTGTGTTTAAAAATAACATTAAAAATGCATGATCTAATACTGCAGGCAGACAGCACATTGTTCTCTTAATCACTTCCTGGTGTGTTGTGGCTACCGAGTGTAAGGTCGGCGGCTAGAGCGATATATAGGGTGGGCGGCTAGAGAGTTAATCACAAGTGAATATTTATCGTAACGCTAGTGCAGATTGTGCTAGTGATGTGATGACGGGCAACCTATTGCGAAATCTGATCATTCGGCATTCGACACACCAGGAAGTGAAGGTATGCTGTACGTCAGGCATTGTGGTTGACACACCACGAAGTAGAAGTCCGTTGTATAGCGATGTCACACGAAGAAGAATGACACCAACAAATCGTAGAACGAAGGCTTATTAATCCTAGAGGATCGCAACCACAAGGCCACTCTACCTCGTACAATACCCCGTTCTTTGTTAAATTAAGTCGTCTGCTAAGGATTTACCTCCGCGATGTTTCAAGTTCTATACGGCGGCCAGCGGACGGAGTTCGTTTCTTCAACGCCGTGACGAAACAACAGCCCGAGAGGACGGTCTATCGTCGTCCGCCTAACTAAATGTTCGCGGGGAATAGAATCGTCGCCTCTAGCACGGATTATGACTTAGAGACGTTCAGTCATAATCACACGGATGGTAGCTTCGCACCATTGCCTTTTCAGGTAAGTGCAAGTGCCAAATGTTCGAATCAACGGTTCCTCTCGTACTGAGTTGAATTACTATCGCGACAACGCCACATCAGTAGGGTAAAACTAAGCTGTCTCACGACGGTCTAAACCCAACTCACGTTCCCTGTTAGTCGGCGAACAATCCAATGCTTGGTGAATTCTGCTTCACAATGATAGGAAGAGCCGACATCTAATGATAAAAAAGCAACGTTGCTTTGAACACTTGGCTGCCACAAGCCAGTTACTCTTATGGCAATTTGTCTGACACCTCTAGCTTAAAACTCTAAGAATAAATGATCGATAGACCATGCTTTCACAGTTTGTATTCGTACTGAAAATCAAAATCAAGTGAGCATTTACCCTTTTGTTCCACATGAGATTTCCGTTCTCATTGAGCTCACCTTAGGACACCTGCGTTGTCGTTTGACAGATGTGCCGCCCCAGCCAAACTTCTCACCTGCATGATGCTGTCTCCGACGCGGATTGACGCCACCTGGGGGTGGCGACTTAGAGCCGTAAGGTGGGCGGTGAGGCCCAGCTCCGCACCATCCAATAAGTAAAGAAACGATGAAAGTAGTGGTATTTCACAGGCGACCGCGCGAGACGGCCTCCCATGCCACTTATTCTACACTTTCATGTCTCTTCACAAAGTCAGACTAGAGTCTAACTTAATAGAGTGTTCTTGCCACGCTGATTCGGCCAAGTCCACTTCCTTAGCTGAGGTTTGGCTAGATAGTAGATAAGGACAGTGCGAATCTCGTTGATCCATTCTTGCGTGTCACTAATTAGATGACGAGGCATTTGGCTACCTTAATTAAGAGAGTCATACTTACTTCTGCCGTTTACCCGCTTGGTTGAATTTCTTCACTTTGACATTAAGAGCCCTGGGTAGAAATCACATTGCGTCGACATCGTCTCCGGCCATTGCAATGCTCTGCTTTAATTAAACAGTCAGATTCCCCTGTCCGTTGCAGTTCTAAGTCGGTCGTTAGTCGCCTGCCGAAGATCCCTTGCTGGCACAGCTGACGCGTTGCACGGCCTCCGCCCTCGCCGGTCCGACGTCGACCCGACCCCCGGTGGAGGACGGGACTCGACCAGTCTGGGAAGGCAGCGTACGCTTTGCACGACAGCCCAACATACTCGACCCTTAGAGCCAATCCTTTTCCCGAAGTTGCGGATCTATTTTGCCGACTTCCCTTACCTACATTGTGCTATCGCCCAGAAGCTGCTAACCTTGGTGACCTGATGCGGTTATCGGTACGACCGGACACGATCATGACACGCCTTCCTCGGAGTTTCAAAGGGCGTTGAGATCGCACCGGATAACGCAAGAAGTGAGCTGCTTTACCGGACACACGGACACTGTTTCCAGCCAATCTGAGTCCAGGGTGGGAGTCCGTTAAGAAGAAAAGACAACTCTTTCCGGGGTCTTCGCAACCGTCTCCGAGTTCGTTTGCGTCTCCGCATCGCGCGCTCCGGCGAGAGAACAAGCCGATCCGTGTTCCGGTTTGGGAACATTGATCCGATTCTCTTTCGATCGACGGCGCGGCCCGAAGAAGTGCGCGCTTCCGAATGGGACTCCATATCTCTTCGGATCGACCATCCCATGTCCAATTGCTGTTCACATGGAAACTTGCTCCACTTCAATCTTCAAAGCTCTCGTTTGAATATTTGCCAGTACACCCAAGATCTGCACCAACGTCCGTTTCGCCGGGGCTCGCGCCGGCGGCTGCCTCACGACCGACGCGCCTTCCTACTTGTCGGTGCTCGCCGCTAACGCCGACGATCCGGTGTGGGTGCGACGCTTGAGCACCATCCATTTTCAGGGCTAGTTGATTGGGCAAGTGAGTTGCTATACACTCCTTAGCTTATTCCGGCTTCTATGATCACCTTCCTGCTGTCTGGATCAACTGACATCTTTTTTATGTTCCCTGATAAGCGTCTACTCGGGCACCTTAACCGGACGTTCGGTTTATCCCGTATCGCCAGTTCTGCTTACCAAAAAGGCCCACTG
>CAXXBX010000201.1:0-33416 GCA_964274945.1 Dehalococcoidia bacterium
TATCCCGGATGTATGATGTCAACTGCAGCGGTCTGATGTAGCTTCATTACTTCCACTGTGTTGATTGTATTAGTACTTTATTCACTTCCTTTGCCTCTAGTCCTTTCCTCTCACACTGTCCTTCACAGTTTGATGCAGTTCTAGACGTTTTGCGGAAATAATATTTTTGAATCTTTACGACCGTTAAGTCGAGTCGTTGACTACGAGTGAGTGGTTATCGATCGTTTGGTCTTAGTAACTATAATGGTTGTCAGTTTGTCTTAGTCAACAACCGTTGATGGCGACTGCGAGTGCTCAGATGACGACAATGACGACTTCAGCTCTTCGAATCCTGTCAGATCCAGATCCGGTCATGTAAGTGTCCTTATTTGTGACAAAGTAGAGAGCAACGATTCTTGTCTTTGGCAACATATAAACGTGGAAAATATTATAAGACAGTCGTTTCCAGATGCCAGCTTTCTTGACGCTCACAAATGAAATGTCTGCTCTATGTGTGGCTTCGTATATTCTCAGAATTGGAAATACTGTCGTCGTACACAAGAAACAGGAAAGCCGAGATGCAGGGGTCTGATGGTCAAAACAAGTAAATCCAAGTGGTTTCCTAATATAACTGCTTCGTCTCGTGGATTCCCAGAACCAGACAAGACTAATAGTGCTTCTTGTTACTCCAGCTCATTTGACTCAAGTGATAATAATATTACTAATGTACAGAATGAGGCAACCCTACAATTTCTTGAATTTTCTGAAATATCAGAAACTGATTTGTCGTCGTGTCAAAACCATACCTCTTCAAATGCCAAATTGGAATCAACTGTGTCAGATGATTTAGTATTGACTGGAATTCATGCAGCTGCTTCACTTGTCTGCCCGGATGGTGATGAACATAAGATTTTTCAAGCTGTCATGAATGAAGCTGTTACTCTGCCAGTGTATTCAATTACTCATGTTCCTCGATCTGTAAGACTGTTAATAGCCCAAGTACTGGCTATTAAACTCGAGCATGGATATTCAGATGGACTTTGGGGCTTTGTGAGATTGTTTATATTTGCAAAGTGCATTCTTTAAACACCCCTAGGGGTAAAAGGAAAAAGAGACATGTTGTTTCATCTTTATATTTCTTTTGTCTTAAAGAAGAAATGCTTGATCTAGTGCCGTGGGTGCAATGGTGTTGTACATCTGCAGGAGAACTCAGATTTGGTTCACATTGTATGTTGTCTATAGCAAGGGTTCAACAACGCGACCCACTGGGCCCGCTTCTGTTTTCTTTTGGTCATACTGCAACTCTTGGATGATATTGGTCCTCTCTCAGGTATTCAATTGAATCTATGGTACCTTGATGACAGAGTTCTTGTTGGCTCTCGTCATGCGGTTTGCCAGGTATTGAACTCGATGTTGGAGAAGGCCCTTCATTTGGTCTCAAGCTCAATTCAGATAAATGTGAAATATTTTGGCTAACAGGTGACCAAATGTTCTCAGAATTTTCAACTGCTATAAGTCGAATCTGTTTGATCAAAAGTGGAGCAGACCTTCTTGGTTCTCCAATAGTTGGGTCTGATCACTTTTTAATGAGTTTATTAGCAAACGTGTGAACAGTGTTTTCAAATGCAAAAAGTCATTTACCTGATCTCAACAATTAACAAATTTAGTTCCATCTTCTTCAATCGTGTCTTGGTCTGTGCAAGATCAATCACATTCTTCGAACTGTCCATCCTAACCATACCATGTCTCGTTTTACTGCATTTGATGCAGGCCTTGGTCATTCTCTGGAAATATTGATACATGCTTCTTTAAATAATCATGCATGGCAACAGGCGATTTTACCCATGCATTTGGGAGGTCTTGGTTTCAGACCAGCAAAAACAACTGCACCAGCAGATTTCATTTCCAGTTGCAATTCTACCCGACAATTTCATTTTTGTTATTCCAACTATGTTCAGACATTTGGTACAACCTACTTTACAACAACAACAACAACATCTGATGCCTCACTTTCTGGATACATACCTGGAGAAGGTGAAGCTGTCATTTTAGGAACATTTTTGCTGATTTTCATAAGCAGGTTACTACAGACTTGTCATCTATATCTCAGAAGACGCTACAGTCACAGATAAAGTGTTCCATCTTTGATAATCTCAAAGAATCTTGCAGCCTTCTAGTTAGTGCTCGCCTAAACACCGTATCATCAATTCATGCCGCAGCCTGAACCCATAGTTAGGCCTCGCTATGGCTTCCCATGAATTTGTGATTGCAGTCAAACTCTGGCCGGGAATTCCTATCTTTCCAGATTTTTCCAAGGCTATAGGTTGTATGTGTGGACAAACAATTGATTCATTTGGAGATCATCTCCTTGGGTGTGGTCACGGTTCTCTATGATCCAGACGTCATAATGCTCTTCGAGACATCATCTATTGCACGTTACTTGTTGATGATGCTGGTTTACACCTTGAGGAGCATTGCAGTAGCACTTCTTTCAATCGTCCTGGGGATGTCTTATCACCCCAATTTCACAAACAGCAAACCTGCTTATTTTGATGTTTCCATTTGGAATAACATGCAGCCTTCATACATTATACCATCTTCAACTTTGGCTGGAGCTGCTGCATTTGCTGGAGAGGAACAAAAAAGATGCTCATCACCAGACGAATGTGGAAGCTGCAGGCGGATGTTTCTACCCTTTGATAGTTGAAACAGTTGGTTTTTGGACACCTGCTAGTTTAGCTACACAAAGAATAATTGCCTCTAAAATGATGACAAAAGCTAGACTTTCATTTAGTCAAGCATTTAGTAATTTGTTAGAACAATTATCTGTTTGTCTTTGGCTGTTTAATGCTAGAACAATAAATGATAGATTAGATTTAGCAGTGGACGTAGAGCGGTGGAATTTACCCACTGTATAAATAAATATGAATATATGTACTAAAAAAGTATATATATATATATAGATATATATATAGGTTTGAAAGCAGCTACTGCTTCATGCGTTCTTTCATTGATGCCACCTCCGCCAGAGAAGACTTCTGCAGTTAGAAAATAGACCTGACTAATGCGTTTAATGAGTGCTCCAGATCGGCTTTTCTTGAACGCTTACGGAGAGAATATCCACAGTTGTTTGCTTGGGCTCAGTGGACATACCACTCACCTGGTGAGCTGCAATTTGGAAACCATCGGATCCTGTCCACAGCCGTTGCTCAACAGGGAGATCCCTTAAGTCCTCTGTTGTTTTCTCTTGTGATTCTGGAATTACTAGACTCTTTCGATTCTTATTCTGGCTTACACTTTCAACTGTGGTACTTAGATGATGGCTCTTTTGTTGGTAATAGAGAATCAATATCGTCTCTATTACAAAGTTTACTGGCAAAGGGTCCTATTTTTGGCTTGCACATCAACTTAATTAAACAAATGAGAACTATATTGGCCTTCTGGAGACCAAACTTTTCCTGAAATTCCTTCAGAAGTCAGACACTTATCAGAAGGTATCGAGTTACTAAGATCACCAGTCCAACGATCTTTTTTAAGTCCTCCACAGCTAAACGTGTAGACAAAATCTTGGAGTCCCAGTCAAATCTTGCTAATCTTGATGATCCATGGGTTGAATTGCATTTGCTTCGAAGCTGTCAGAATGTTTGCAAAGTCAATCATATTTTACAAACTGATGTTCCGGCCATGTTGTTGGAACAATTACACCGCTTTGATCAAGGGTTACGTTGATCTTTAGAAATTATTTGTCGTTCTTCTGTTACAGATATGACATGGCTGCAAGTGACATTACCTATTAGAATTAGTGGACTTGGTCTGAGAGAAGCAGTCCAGTCTTCACCAATTGCTTACATAGGGAGTTGTAATTCTACTCGTAAGATAGTACAGTACTTCCTCAAAAAGGCTTGTAATTCACTGGATATTGCAAATTTACATTTCTCAAGGCAGGAGACTCTGAAAGTCATCTTCAGATTTGTCACTATCTGAAAAGCAAACACAGTTCTTCGACTTTAGATTTCAGAACTGCTACTCAACAACAAATCCAATCAGAATCTGACTCTGATTTAGTCAAGTATTTATTAAACACTGCTAGCTTACGAGACAAAGCAGATTTAAATTCAATCAGTACATCTCATGCAGGAGCTTGGTTGCGAGCAATACCCAACTCTAATCTCGGCCTTTCCATGTCTCCTCATGAGTTTGCTTTGCAGTACGGCTCTGGTTGGGAATCAAGATGTTTCCTTCTCCTCCGTCATCTGTCTTCTTCAGTTGTGGTCAGCACATTGACACTTTTGGAGATCACCTTCTTGTTGTGGTTGTGGCGCAGAGCGCACTTGTAGACACAATCCATTGGCTGAAGTTATTTTCCAGGCCTTATTGGTTGAGAACAGAGATGTTATGAGGGAAATGAGGTGCAATGGTTCTACTGAAAGCTGTCCTGGTGATGGTTTTCACCCTGATATCTTGAAGGGTCAACCTGCCTATTTGACGTAACAGTTAGAAACTCTCTGCAGCTGTTGTATGTGGCTGCAACCGCAGCAGAGGCACGTGAAGAACAAAGAGATATTCACCATGATGACAGAGTTTGTATAGCTGGTGGTCTCTTTTATCCCTTAGTGGTTGAGACCTTGGAGCTCTGGTCATTATTCAGCATCAAAACTCTGACAGCTATTGCTTCCAAAACCTCAACAGTCAGCGGCCTTAAATTCCACCAGGCTTTCCAAAATATGATGCAGCAACTTTCTATTCAATTATGGAAACATAACTCGAGAATGATTCATAAGAGAATTCAGCTTGAAGTACAGGACGTTGATAGTTGGGATATACCTAGTGTAATGTAAGACTTGTTGGTTTGTGGCTGTTTGGGGATTGCTTGAGTTTGAAAACAATATATATATAATTTACTGTCCGCGTACAAGACGAAAAGAAGAAACTAAAAAGAGCATTATATAGCAGATAAGAGCTATAGAATAATACAGCAGATAAACAAAGAGGCTTGAAGAGTGCTCAAATAGGGTTAAAGTGCGGCATGCTCCAGAATCCAGTTTAAGTTCATCTGCTAGAAACGACATGAGGATGAAGAACCAAATACCAGAGAGCAAACAGCATATATATATATATATATATATATATATATATATATATATATATATATATATATATATATATATATATATACATATATACTTCTTTATAACCGCCCCATGGGCGAAACACTGAACAATAAACTGTATACAGAGAGCATCCCAAAAAAACAGTTTGGGAGTGTACCAAATTTAAAGTTCCACTTATGTCTAAGATGAGATAAGAGAAAAGTGTAAACAGTATCAAAAATTTGGAATGTAGATAGTCAAAAGTACAGAAACAGTAACATGACTAGAAAAATCACCAGCAGATGTCACCAAAGCTGACAAGGCACTGCCGCAGAAGTGTGATATTGCAGAAATCCTTGATAACCTCAGAGACAGGCTGACTGATGGAGTAGAAACAGACATAGTTAAAGAAGGTTGATAGTAGAAAGAAAAAACAAAAAAATTACGACAACATTCACCAACAGCTGACACCAACGTTGACAAGGCACCGCCGTTCAATAGTTCAATAGTCTCAAGCCCTTCCGGAGCATTATCAAAATGACCTTCTCGAACTTCGCCGACAAATTATCCGGTTGCGTGAGACACATGACTATACTCCATATAATTTGGCAAACATGGATGAGACAATGATTCGCTACGACAGTGTTGCTACCATTACCAACAATGTTCGTGGTGAAAAGACCATAAGAGTACGAGGTACCGGTTACCAGAAGAAAGGCTGCACTGTCGCTCTTACAATTACAGCTAGCAGGCACAAGCTGCCGGCACTTGTCATATTCAAGGAGCCAACAGGTGCAATCGGTCTGCGAGTGAGGCGCCATTTGATGATTCCAGCTAATGTCCTTGTAACTGCATCAAAGAGCGGTTGGATGACTAGAGAAACAATGGCCCTTTGGATTAGGAGGGTGTGGGTAATCCTGAAGACAATGTTCGATGTCTCTTCGTACTAGATGAGTACAGAGTGCACAAAACGAAAGAGGTGAGACAGTATGCAGAGGATAAGAAAACCGATCTCATCTATGTTCCAGGTGGGTGTGCTAGCCTCGCACAACCACTAGATGTTTCAATCGATAAGCCATTCAAGTCGAATATGCGTCATATGTGGGAACAATGGACATTTGATAACCTGAGAGGCACAGCTAGGGTGCATCCGTCACGGCAGCAAGTAATCAACTGGATTTCTGAAGCATGGTCATCCATTTTACCAGATACAATTGTGAAATCATTTCTCCGCTGTGGAATCTCCAACGTTATGGACGGATCACAAGATGATGAGTTATTAGATCACTTTCCACTAGATGAAGCAGAGACGAGACAAGAGGTAGCAAGCTTGCTATTCAGTGACTCTGAATCAGATTCCGAGTTTGAAGGTTTTAATGACTCAGATTTAGATGATTGGATTCTTCATTTTACCTTGTGACTGCGGTCGTTTGCAATGAATGGCTTGCCAGGTGGTTAATTACTTGTCAATTGATTAAGTTAATTACTTTCACCAATTAACACCTCCAGGTGTCAGGTTTTGAGTAAAGTCCCATTCCTAGTTTACCTTTGATGCTAGCCAACCATGGGGGTGGGGTATTAATCGCGTCAGTACGGTATATATATATATATATATATTACACACATACACGTGTGTGAAACATCAACATATACTAAGTGAGCAAGTCCCAAGAGAGTCACTAGAAGAATGCAGTTACATACAACCGTACCCTAAACGAGCATTAAATAACCAGAGTTTCACAGATAATTGTTCAATGAGGTTCTGGAAGGCTTGAGAAAGGGATGTTGTGTTACAGGTGGTAGTCGTCAACGTGATAATCTTTAGAGTCTTCAAGCTTGAAGATGTCCAATAACCTAGGGTCTCCAAAGCCAGAGGGAAGAACTCTCCGCCAGCAGCAGCAACGATATCATCATGGTAGGCATCTTTTCCATTTCACCCGCCAATGCGGTGGCACCTGATTGCAGCGGCAACGATGCAGCTGGGTTGGAGGGAATTTCTAACAGTTATGTCAAAGAAAGCAGGTTTTCCTTTGGTAAAATCAGGATGATAAATGTCACCTGGTCGATGAAGAGCTCGGCCACCTATTCTCTGTTCCTTCTTTACTCCACTATTGTCGGTGTAAAGGGCGTGCCAGACAATATCCCTCAAACTGTCATGTCGTTTTGTTCGCAAGGGGCCACTTCCATAGCTCAAGGCATGGTCCCCAAACTGGTCATTGATATAACCACACACACATCTTTGGGCATTTGGATGTGTTGGAAATATTGGTAATCCCAGTCAGATCCTTATTAATGTGATGAACTCATGTTTTGAAAATGCCAGCCCAAGTTTTTCATTGGGAAAAGCCCTGAGCCAGGCTCCAGCGTAAATGAACAAGATGGTATTGATACAAGCAAGATCGCTTATGCTGCTGTTGTTTCAAAGAAGCATAAACCAAGTCATCTATTTGGCCCTGAAGAGACTTTTGAGAAAGTCCTGAAGGAACGACATTCGTATTCATCAGGTTGTCAGAGTTGGTGAATAGATCAGTAAAGCACATGTTGGCCAACTCTTCACCAGAGATTTTAAGTGTTGAAAGCTGTAGTGAAGAGACCGTACCACCATGTAATAGGCAATCAGTTAACTGACGACTCATATGGCAACTTCCAAGGAAGGCCGCTGATGATGAAATCCGAGCCTCACGCGAACCTAAACCGCCAAAGCGAATTAGGCAGGAAAGCTTGTAACCAAGCTGCATCCGAAATAGAGGACTGAGTGATATTACCCAGAGCTTGACAAAGACCAAAGTCAAAACGCCCAAGTTGAGAATCCGCAGAACCAAGTGGAACTGTTCGCAAAAAGATGGTTAATTTTAGATAAACTCAGACAACTTCTTAGCAAGTGGAGTGCTATTTGTGGGTTGTCTAGATCCGGCAAACGATCTTGTGCATCCAGTACTTTATCGATACGAGATTTGAAGAAGTTGTCAAAGAACTCATGCAACCCAAAAATAGGAGAGCCAAGTAATTCGACCCCATTAGAGAACACACATAAACGATGGATCTCAGGAGGGAAACTTGGAAACTCTTGGTCTCCAGACGGCCAAAACACTTCACATTTGCCAAGGTTGATATGTAGGCCAACATCAGGTCCTCTTGATCACAGCGATTTCAACAGAACAGATAATGCATCCCGTGTACCAAAGAAAGTACCATCATCTAAGTACCACAGTTGCATCTGAAGACCATCAATATGACCTAAGTCATCAAGAGCTTCTAAAATGACCAAAGAAAACAGAAGCAGGCCCAAAGGATCTCCCTGCTGGACTCCTGTGGTTGAGGTTCAACAACAGTTACCAAAACGAAGCTCACCAGCAAAGCAATAGCACCATTCAGCCCAAGACAGCAACTCTGGAAATTCTTGGTTCAAACGACGCAAAAAAGAAGACCGATTGCATTCATTGAAAGCATTTTTCATGCCTATCTTCAGACAATAAAAGTTCTCATCCTCACCATGATCCTGAATAAAAGTTCTAGCAGTGTGGACACCAGCTTCCAAGCCTCCTTTAGTACCGACTCCTACTCAACCATATGGGAAGAAGACCTCCAAAAGACGAGGTTCAACTGCAGAACAACATACACGACTAGTTAGTCGCCGCAACACCTCACCAACCGCTATAGGTCGAAATCCTCCTGACTTCTTGTGCAGGGCTGTCAGTGAAGCGCCCACAAGCCAGGGTGAGATACGTTTGTCTAGCTTTCCTGACAGAAGTGAGTTAACAAGCTTAGTAAGATTCTCCAAGGAAGTCTGTGAAGATGGAGCAATTGCTCCCATGGTTATATATATATATATATATATATATATATATATATATATATATATATATATATATATATATACATATATATAAACAACAGAGTGAAACAGGGCTGCGTTCTAGCACCTACTCTTTTTAGCATTTTGTTTTCTGTGGTTTTAAATGATGCCTTCAAGAACATCCGAGAGGGTGTTCGAGTTGAGTTTAGAACTACTGGAGGTGTATTCAATCTCAGACGCTTACAAGCCAAAACAAAGGTTTCTAAGAGTCTACTGAGAAAACTCTTGTTTGCTGACGATTGCGCATTAGTTGGTCACACATATGAAGACATTCAATACATTGTCAACTGTTTAGACAGATCAACTAAACGTTTTGGCTTGAGTATCAGCTTGAAAAAGACAGAAGTGCTTTTTCAACCACGTCCAGGCTCAAACTATAACCCTCCTCCAGTTATGATTGGTGATCACCCATTGTCTTACGTCAGCAATTTCAAGTATTTGGGTAGTTTCCTTTCGAATAATGCAACTGTTGATGCAGATGTCTCTCATAGGATATCAAAGGCCAGTGCTGCTTTTGGTAAATTGTACAACAGACTCTGGCAAAGGCATGAAATCAAACTGACCACGAAGGTTGCAGTTTACAAAGCAGTAGTCTTATCAGTTCTATTGTACGGATGCGAGTCATGGACCCTTCTTCGTCGTAACCTCAAGAGTTTGGAGAGTTTTCATCTGCGATGTCTTCGCCGCATATGTGGAATCCAGTGGACTGACTATATACCCAACACAGAAGTGTTATCTCGTTGTAACATCAGTGGCATTGAATCTTTTGTTATGAAATGCCAATTTCGCTGGGCTGGTCACATGTCTCGAATGCCTAATGATAGAATTCCCAAACAACTCCTTTTTGGTCAACTGGAACAGGGCCATCGTCATCAAGGTGGTCCTAAATTACGTTATAAAGATTCTATCAAGGCTAATATGAAATCTTGTGGGATTGACTTCCTGCAGTTTGAGAAACTATCCAGTGATAGAACAAACTGGAGATCTCTCTGCCATTCATCACTCCAACAGTTTGAAGAAAATCGTATTAGACATCTTCAAGCTCAACGTCAGAAACGGAAAGAACAAATTGTTCCTACCAACAAGTCATTTGTTTGCCAATCTTGTGGAAAGGAATGCCGTTCAAAAGCAGGTGTTAAATCCCACCAGAGACACAGAGGACACTAAAGAGAGTCATCACTGTTATCAGTGGACATGCCATCATCATATATATATATATATATATATATATATATATATATATATATATATATATATATATATATATATATATCATTTAAAAATCTTCTCTTAACTACACAGGTGATGGCTAATGTCTGTGCTCAATCTCTCATCAATAACTGTGAAATACCCATTCATAACAAAAACTGTTAATTAATTTAGACTTACCCATCTGAGATCACACTCAACCAAATGAAGCTTTCTTGACTGACACCACGTTCTCAAGTCTGGAAACACCTAAGCACAATACAATGTATAAACTAAAAGCAATACATCAATAATGAGCACTTTGATATAAAATCCAAATATTTGGGTTATGTGCCAGCTGAGTAAATATCATCACATGGTCACACCCCAGTGCTACATTGTCCTACAAACAGTTGCAATGTCAGTAACTACTCAAAACAAATAGCCAACTGATCCTCATCTCGCTGCAGACTACAGACCAAGTGATAGTCTGCATCTCGCTTCCAGACTAAGGACTATACACAACACTCAAAGTACAAAACAGTGAAACAAAGCAACATGATAAAACAAATCAACAAAAAATAATAACAACAAGAATATATAAACGATATCTTTAGACAAGTGCCATGAATAAACTGTTCTACAAGAGACAACCACAGCTGCGGCCAACCATTACTGAAAAGTTATAAACCGTTTAAAACCGTCAAAATATCAGCTCCCTCATTACTCCAAGATATTGAACTCTGTGTCTTGAGAAGTAATATACATATCTCTGCTGCACATATACAATACATGGTAGCAACTAAACAACAATAGATGCTCACTTCACAAAGGCATAAGAACCAAAGGACTAGGAGGCTACAGCTCCAATAATTGCCACTTGATGACATTATAATAAAGTTATATCATTTTCTTGAAATGATACCCAAATACCAGTATTCAGCCCCTAAAGCTCAGCTGTTCCATATGCCTCTGCTTCAACAAGTTAATTTCTATATGATCCCCGTGTACAGTATACTTCATTGATTGCTGTCAATCCTGTACTGGCTAGGCACACGGTATTTCAACAAGTGGTCAAAAAATGTCGCAACTACATGCATTCTAGATCAACCAGTGTGTACCCTGGCCAGCAGTAACTTTGTCAACCAAATCAAATGACAAGAGTGTCCGTCTCACTTTAGATTACAAAATTGAAATGGAAGGCAAAATATGAAGTTGAACATCACACTTTGTCCATGTCAACAAAGACGTGTGGACCAATGCCCGTTCTGATCAAGTGAGATTATGAAATAACAGTAGTATGAAATTAACAAAAGAGATCAATAAGACAATTTACGTAGGTACAAACCAGCAAAGCAAAGCTGTTTGACATTCCATATTGAAGTAGCTATGAGTTGTAGATGAAATGGATGTGGTGCTACATACCTGTGTGTGTGTGTGTGTGTGTGTGTGTGTGTGTGTGTGTGTGTGTGTGTGTGTGTGGTGTGTGTGTGTGTGTGTGTGTGTGTGTGTGTGTTTTGTGTGTGTGTGTGTGTGTGTGTGTGTGTGTGTGTGTGTGTGTGTGTGTGTGTGTGTGTGTGTGTGTGTGTGTGTACACACCAGGCCAACATCACGAACTGAATGGAGACATGTATACATAACAGTTTACATCAGTAGACAATGCTTAGCTACTTGTCCCCTTATGATTAAGGGGTAGTATGGCCGTTACAGCAGCGATAGATAGACATAGTAGTAGTAGTGGTAGTGTGTGTGTTGGTATCTTGTGAAAGTTTGTAACTACCTGAACTTAATTGCCTGACAGACTTTTAGCTCAGTTGCTGTTTACTCTAAACTATACAGTGTTTACTCCACAATACATCATGACTGAAGTTCATATTCAGTGGTTTCTGAACAACTACAGTATTAGTATTGCTCTATTCCTCTGAACATGCAAATTAAAAAATAAAAACACAAAATAAAACATTAGTTACCATACAGCTGACTAAAATTAGAGAGGAAAATATGTTGACACTAGTTGCACAATACGATTATGAAGAGATAACATCTCACATTCTATTACACAATTTTGTATTTTAGGTAATTGCAATACAATTAATTAAATATCTTCTTACGCATCATAACCTCTTTGATGAGAGCTTCCCTTTCAGAGTAAAAATCACTGAAAGTTGATGACACGAACAGTCTGATAGTTTTCCATCCACTTCTAGGTGGTGGAGGTTTACGACCTTGACGTCCTCCACAAGTTAAATCAACAAGCTGCCAGCATTCCTCAACACTACGTGGCCTCTTACTAGCAACACTAGCAAGAGTGACATCTTCACCTCTCTTCAAATCAGTCAAAGTCTCCATTTCTACAGTGGCTCTTTGTTCTCTAACTGCAGAAGCCATTCCTTAGAGGGCGTTCCCAGTCTCGGATTCCCAGGCAACCCTAAGCTAGGGGCAATAGTAGGTTGAACTTGAGATGCTTGCTTAGTTGTCGCTACAGGATTGGGAAGAGTGTTGTAGACTGACTGAACAGCTGTCTCTAGATATTGCAGCCGTCTTTGAATAAACTCGAGCTCCTGACAAGAAATTAGAACCTGCTTCTGAAGACTGTTACCTTCGGAAGGCGTCACGTAACCATCAAGACCAGAACCACAACCCATCGGCTGTGTACAGGGTTGGTGCAAGCATTGTTCGGAGCTTTATACAATCCGGGTATTGTGAGCCCGCTCTGAACATGTCACGTGACCTCTCCCGTGGTTTGATCCGAGTTTGTGGTTTGATAGGAGCAGCTGTTCAACTAGTCTCGCGTAGCCAGACCCCTTTTCGCGGGGAGGCCGCGGCGGGGAGGTCTGGCTACGCGAGACTACTGTTCAACAAACACTAATTCTAAAGTACATGTATATACGTTTTATACGACATTGTCTACCACTGGTTGTTTGCGGATAATTGCGGCCGCAGAAGAGGACAGCGGTGTTCTTCGATAGCGCGTCCCCAGACTTTCTCGCGCTAGTCTTGTCCGGTGCCGTATGACAATTCCAGACGCGACTAGCCTCGTACCCAGGCCCTCTTGCGCGCCCGGATTTTGAACGTTGTGTCGGGACTATTTGGTCGCGGGCAATTATCTCGCTCTTATTCGGTTCTCGAAACTGTTTAGCTGGAGCGTACTTGGTTTCGGCACCTACGAAGACTATTTAGTCGCGGGGACTATTTGGTTTCGCATTTATTGCGGCACTCTCCAACTCTTACAGCTGTACTAGACGGACGCGAACGACGTGATGATGGCCATGATAATTTTCACGCGTCTCCCAGACGTCTCGATGACTGCCAACCAGGAATACTGAAAATGCGTGAGATCTATCAGTACCTAGAGTCTTGGCCACAAACAACTAAATACCTAAATTTTACAAACAGTAAACTATATAGCTCTCCCGTTGAATCTGGATATGTACAGGGTACAATGTATTTGGATTTCCGAATCCGAAAGTGGAAAGGGGAGGGACTGGATGCGCGGACTGGATGCGCGGACTAGTAGCAGAATTGGCTGAATATCTTTGACAGCTTCAGAACTAGACTTGCCTGCGGTATCTAGATGAAAGACATCTTCATCCTCCTGCTGGGTGTTCACTGTTGGTCGCTTCCTCGAGATCGCGTAGCGCAATTACTATTTCTTGCATTTGCATAATATATCGCGCGCAGTAATACACGGAACTATTTATGCATCCTCGATTTCCGGACTAAATTATTGCAAGCCCGGGCATTTGGAAGTTTAGCTGTTGGTTATTCGTAATCATCGATCACTTTACGGCAGTCTCGTTAGATTTTATATTAGTTACTATCAGACACTACAGATTTTTACATAATCTACGGTGTCCCTACTGTACAGGTTCACTAGAGGTACATCTGCCTGGATCTCTGTCTAGTTTCAGCAATCTAAAAGTTGCGTGAGATCTGTGTTCCTGGCGTGTGAGCGTGTGACCTGAAGGAACTTGCGTGAGACTCACGCAAGTTGCGTGTGAGTTGGCAACTCTGGATCATGAGCCGAGTGCGACCTACTTCTTCTTCGTTTGTATTTGACTTCATATGAATACTGAAGTCATCACGACATTGTCTATCGCAGTTTGTCTATCGCAACGTTTCGTTTTGAGGCAAATCTCGGCTTCTCTGGTAGGCGGCGTGTCGAAAGTAGGCGGAGAAGAATCTCGTCTGTTAGGTAAACAAACATCTGTGTGTTGCTGCACTAGCGAGGACGACTACAGTTGTAGATATAACATAACGTTTGCAAAGTGGAAAGTCGCTGACAGAGGACTAGAAGGTTTGTATATTACACTAAAATCGCTAAAGTATAATATTCGTATAGCCTCGCAGAACTTAATTAATCTAACTACAGTACTTTGCAACGCCAAGTTTTGGTTGGATGCGTATGCTCTCAGGAACGCTTCTCCCACAATACTGATAACGCCACAAAGTGAGAAACATGAGAAGTGGTGCAAAAGTTTCAATGGAATATTTTCACCGATCTGTACAATTCAAAGCAATAACGTAATTATTAAAAAAGAAACAATCTTGAATACACTACCAAGGCACACAAAGAACACACAGATAGACGAAGAGACAGAGGAACAGCCAAAATTAAGCATTGGTGCAGAAGTAATATTGGACAACAATAGCACGGTACACAAAAAAAAACAAGCAAACGACAGACAGACAGACAGACAGACAGACAGACAGACAGACAGACAGACAGACAGATTATTATATTTGAACTCTTACTCTACTAATAACAATCGCTAACTTTACGTATGCATAACAATAACAGTCAATGAACAATATGTTGAACGTCTTTATCATATAGAAAGTCATCAAAATTGCACTTAGACAACTTTGACAACTTTTAAAAATCACACGAGAGTTGCAAAACTGTACAACTACAGACAGTTGCTTTCTCCATCTATCTCTAAAGTCTGTTTCGCTGCTCTTTCCATTTGCATCTTTTGAAATTTCTGAGATCTTATCGAGATAGTCTTCAGCCAGACAGACAGACAGACGGACGGACAGACAGACAGATTATTTATTCTTCGATACAAAACTATTACATGATCTAGTCACAAGACGGTAACAATTCTAGAATTTCTAAATCAATTAACATAATAAACTAATGTTTCAGTCATATAAGAAGTCCTCTACTTTACATTGTTGATGCGTCAATTTAACTTAGACACTTTCCCACTGATCACGCTTGCATTGCATCTCTGTATACACACTCATACCCTCATGCATGCACATAGCTGCATGCTGATTAGTATAGTTCTTGTCTTCATTTTCTTGCCTGCATATCTTGATTCTACTGCAGCACATTTTGCTTTGTCACCATTCAAAGAAAAGATAGACATATGGACGGACGGACGAACAGACTAAATGGCAGGGAGAGACAGAAGATGCAGCATGTATACAAGAAAACAAGATTTTCACTAAGCTCACCTAATCTACAAAGCGTATGGTTTTATAGTGTACAACAACGCAAACAAACAACCATCCATACCCATCTGATAGACCAAGTGCAAATTAAGTGATTTTACGTCAAATACATTAATTAATTGTTTCTCGAACTACATATATGCACTTATTTTCTCTTCTGTTCTGAAAGTCATTACCGATCTTAGGTCGTGCACAACCAACTAGAGAGACGTAGATCGTCTTCCTTGCAATTGGTCGTAGACAGTAAGTACGCATATACGTCGCTGTGCACCTAGGTATCGATCGATGCCCTGCATGATCAATGCATAAATCTGCAGCTGGCCGAAGTATTCTATGCACTAAAACATTTTAGGCACATCTATAGATACGCGTGCGCTGCGTGATCTTCAATTATCAAATCATGTTTGTTGACCTTGTAACCCACAAAAAATTCTTACTCCGCCTACTTTCGACAATTCTGCTGCAAGAAGGGCCGAGATTTTCCTCGAAACGAAACGTCAGACATGCGAAATTGCGATCGACAATGTCGTGATGACTTCTCTATTCATATGAAGTCAAATACAAACGAAGAAGAAGCAGATCGCACTCGATTCGGCTTATCGAGACGTCTGGGAGACGCGTGAAAATGATCATGGCCATCGTCACGTCGTTCGCGTACGTCCGTTTCGTACAGCTGTAAGAGTCGGAGAGTGTAGATTTGAGGTGCAATAAATGCGAAACCAAATAGTCACCGCAGGCGGCCGAAACAAAATAAGCCCCAGCTAAACGGTTTCGAGAACCAAATAAGAGCGAGATAATTGCCCGCGACCAAATAGTCCCTGCGACCAAATAGTCGACCCCTGTACATCAACGTTAGCATTCCATTCCATATTATTCAATTGCACACCGAAAATAAATTTGCAGTACATAGTACACAATTTGATGTATGCAGTAGATGCAACAGTGCAGATATTGATGCACAATCCAGTTACTAATGTACAGTCCAAAAAGATTTCAAGAAAATTAGAAATTTGTATAACTGCAAAGAATAGCAATTATAAATCACTTTACTGCAGTCGAATCTATTTCAAGTTAATTTGTGTCGAGAAAACAATGTTCAGCAGAAGACGTTCAAAACTGAGGCCCCATTGAATAAACGGTGCATGTTACTGCTCGAAAGGTGCGCATAAAGACAGCACTTCGTTTATGTCAAAATCGCGGTTGTAACACATGTCAACTAACTACCGAGAATCAAAAGTCGCGCCGCTAGCCTCGTAGACCAAAGCTCCTTCGCTCCAGCGGCTAAGTCCAAACCGCGTCCAAAAAAATAGCCCAATTTAACCGGACAATTTTGAATCGGCGCTACACGAGTCTGGGAGGCCGAGGCTACATGCAGACCAGGCGACGACGTTTTTCATCCCGACTTCTCTTACGGAAAGGCTGCCTATTTTGATATCTCAGTGCGAAATTCATACTGTCTCAAGTGCAAGCATGGGTTAGAGAAGGCTGGCCACGAAAAGTAGCAGAAGATGTACGACCATACAAGATTAAGGCGTCACGAACTGTCTGTGGAGGCTGACTGTGTAGTTTGCGGAACCAGGGTTGTGATACCGCCTGCAGGCAGCACACGGATCTTGACAGAGCTTCATGAAGTCATGCAATCCTGGAACTGCATGCTAGGATGAAAGGATTGGCAACGGGTGTATGGTCTGGTGGCCTTGACGCAGAGGTGGAACAGCTGGTCAGGAAATGTGAAATATGCCAAATGAACCGCCCAAACCCTCCTTCAGCGCCGTTACACCCATATGAGTGGGCCAAAAGAACCATGGTCAAGAGTACACGTGGACTATGCAGAACCGTTCCTGCATAGGGTCGATGTTCCTAGTAATAGTAGATTCACATTCGAAGTGGATTGACGCAGGACAGGCATCTACAGGCTTGGTGACAGTATGTACACTGCGACAAGCTTTTGTTCAACACGGACTCACAGACGCGGTAGTGTCAAATAACGGGCCGTGTTTTACCAGCAGTCTGTTTTTTCAGAGTTCATGAGGCAGAATGGCATTTGACATATCAAGGTTGCACTGTATCACTCAGCTTCCAATGGTCTGGCAGAACGTGCCGTTCAGACATTCAAGGCTGGAGTGAAGAAAATGATAGTGGGTACTTTGGAAGATCGGATTAGTGGTTTTTTGTTTCCATATCGAACAACACCACACACCACCACGGGAGTATCTTTAGCCGAACTCTTGATGGGACGGAAACTCAAGACTCGCCTGGACTTGGTCAGGCCAGGGTTAGAGGAACGGGTGATAGACAGGCAGACCAGGCAAAAGAAAGGCCATGATGGAACGGCGCGAAACAGAGTATTACAAGCGGAAGATGTACACCATTTATGCTTGGAATCATAACTGGATTCCTGCCAAAATAGTGGAGGTGACAGGGCCATTGTCATTAAGGTGTCAATAGGCACACCAGAGGATAGTGCGTAAGCACCAGGATCAAATCCGCCACAGAGAACCTTCAACTGCTGAGCAAAAGCAGGCGGTCAAAGAAGAAACCCCTGCGCAAGGAACTGGGTCAGAGAAACAGGATGTAGAATCACCACCACCTCCAGATTCTGATAAATAACCACAACCGGAAAAGCATTCAACCAGATGATCAACCAACCAAAACAGCTGAGGAAGTACAACTGCGACGATCAAACATAGCGGACAGACCGCCGGACAGACTGGACTTGCAGTAGTGAGTAGTGACTATAGTTGGGGAAAGGAATGTAGTAGATTAGAGAGAAAGGTCGCATCGTAACATAATCCTGGGTAAAGTAGTGTTCCTGGATGCGGTAGATTAGTGGCGCGAGCACTAGAAATATATGTTGAGTTGTGTTCACTACAATGACATGTGCCGAAGTTGCGTTACATCTGGGCCGTTATCGAATCAGATTGACCAGACCTATCACCAACACTCCTAACCCTCTATAACATGCTGTTTTTCGATGGATGGTGGTTCGGGAGATGTCGTCCCTGGCATACACCAAGGTTCGTCGTACGGCTCCTCCTTGATCTCCTCTTCCTGCTTGGGTGACGTTTCCTCCACATCCACATCTTTAAATTTGTTGGGAGGTCTCAGAAAACGCAATGCCGAGTCGAGCGCGGCAGCACCAATTCTCTGATGTTCTAAGAGGCATATACAGTCGAGTGCCGTACCACCGATATGCTCCTGGTCGTATAGTTGTGAGAGGTGTACGTGAGCTAGCCTCTTAGCGGGTGGATTCAAAACGCGCAATGCACTATCGAGCGACACCGCACTGATATCACTTTTGTCGTGCAAGTGCAAGAGGTATTCGAGTCACTCCATAGGCATAGAAACGGTTATATAAAAATATTGCGCCTATTAGACAAATAAAAACTTATTAGCTACGAGCGTAAAAGAAGTACACCACAATAAGTGGTGGACTGCTTCGCGAGAAGCTCACTCTAGACGGGCTGTATTGACTTCCGGTCTGTCTGTCGGTATGTCGCTATCTATCTATGTTTGTTTGTAAGCGTGTGTCACGCTCGGGGAGTTTGTCGAGCCAATCAGCAATCGTTTTGGGACGCGAAACGTAGGTGACGTAACAATCCAACGCTTAGACAATGGCCTGACGTAACAATCCCGCGCATAATGACCAGTGACCAATCGCCGGTGAGCATTCATTAGCGTCCCAACTTTACGAAGATGAGGAAGCATTTGAGACAAGCGACTAGAACAGAACGTTCTGAAGACTTTACAAGGTACTTGCAGTTGAATGACTCGACTTTTCACTTTGTACACGGTGTTGCGAAGAAAAATAATTTTTTTGTCATGTTTTGCAGCTGCACGAACCGCAGAAAAACAGAAGAGACAGCAGGCTTTACAAGGTTTTCTACCTCAACGTGACTGCATGTTTAGAAAGGTCATACGAAAGAGATTTCGTGTTTTGCAGCTGCACGAAAGAATCAGCTGAACTGGCGGTAAGTACGCGGTCGGCAGAAACGCATGCATCGCAGAGCTGTATAGAAGTGGCGAATGCATGCCAAGCTTCGTCCTGTAGATCGCTGTCAGCTCCGTTGGCCGTTGATTCGGACGATGTTGGGCATTGCCTAGAGGTCGCACCTATGGCTTTGAATGATAGCTGTAGTAGCCGGACTGACGTCGAGGTCTTTGATGTACCGGTCAGTCTGGCGGGTGCCGACCTCGGCAAACCTCTTAGTCCTGCCAGTGCAAGTCGCTGGCAGTCGATTGATGATGGTGCGACAGTGACGCGTGATATCTATACAGTTGAAAGTACCGTGCAATCTACGTGTACCGGTGTACTTGCGCGCGTACAGATGCATGATGTATCTGAAAGCTTAGCACTTTCAGAGTGTTTGACATGTAAAAGTGGTACGTGTACATGTCGTGATACGTGTATGTCTTTGCATCACGGTGAGTCACCAAAATCCAAACGGCGACGTCTTGATCGTGAACGCCAACGACGTCGTCGTGCGAGCGAGAGTGAACTCGAAAGATCTAATCGTCTAGATTGCAATGCCGAGAATCAGCGTCGTCGTCGTTCGCGAGAAAGTGGCATGCAGTCGCACACGACGAAAGCGCGCAAAGTAGAAACTGTTGACGATCGTCAACTCCGTTTGAAGCTTCAAACATTGGCACTGCACGTCGCCAATAGCCGGGCTCGTGAGAGTGAGGAGAAGCGCTCCACTAGGCTTGAAGCTGTTGCTAGACAGGTCGCTAGAAGACGAGCTCTTGAAACTGACGAGGAGCGCGTTGTCAGGCTTCAAACGGTGTCTGCGCGTAGTGCCGTTAAGCGAGCTCGTGAAACTGACGACGAGCGTGTAGTCAGGCTTCAACAGATGGCTACACGTGATTCCGATAGACGAGCTCGTGAAACTGACGAGGAGCGCGCTGTCAGACTTCAAGCGATGTCTGCGCGTTTTTCTGACAGGCGAGTTCGTGAAACTGACGAGGAGCGTGCCGCTACGCTCCGAGTACTCGCTGAACAGGTCTCTACTAGACGAGCCCATGAGACAGTAGAAAAAACTAGCGAACGTAAAGCATACATGTCTCACCAAAAAGCTAAGCGACGATCAGTAGAGACTGATATTGAACGCTCAGCGAGACTAAAGCAAGATGCCGCTGGCAAGGCAAACAATCGCGTTTGTGAATCGCACGAGCAAACGGAAGTGCGTCGAAGTCGTGACATTGCACGTCACAATCGCAAGCGCAGACGCGATAGCACAGTCGCGGTACCGTCTACTGATGATATCGCCGGTATCGGTACAAAAGTAGACTCTTCTTGGCGTAATTGGAACACGAACGCCTTCAAGCAGAAGGTACAAGCAAATTTGGTCGCTTTCATCGCGAAATTTCTACGTTGCATTTCTCGGAATGTGACGTTTGTCGTGAGGCGTGGCCTTCGATGAAAGTTTGCGTACAAGGTGAGTTGTCTATATGTAATCGTTGCCAGAGAGACAAGGGCCTTCCTAAATTGTTCTCTATCGAGAACAACGCGATACCGGGGCCGGTACCAGAATGTCTCGCTCGGTTGTCGGTTGTTGAAGAAATGCTCATCGCTCAGATCATGCCGATGATGCAGACCTACATTTTACCGTACGGTCAGTACGGATACAAAGGGCACGTTATCTGTCTACCGCAAGACGTTCAGTCTGTAGCTACCGCGTTGTCACGTACTGGACGGTCGGTAGGTGTGGTCGTCATCAGGCGAAAGGGTAAGTCTGGTGGTCATCGAGATTTCCGCGTCAGACGTGCTGTAGTATTGGAAGCTCTTCGTTGGCTCATACGCAATAACCGTTACTATTCTAACGTAACGATAGACTACGACGTCGTAGACGCGTTGCCAGAAGACGGTACGTTGTCCGACTTGCAAGTGATTGAGGACGATGACCTAGCCAGACTAGACCCTAACGATGACGCTAACGTAGACGAGCAATCTCAGCAAGAAGGCTCGTCTGATGATGAGGACTTGCCACTGCAGCGAACAGTGCTTCCTCGGCTAGGTACGGGTAAGTGTGAGAACGATATCATTCGCGATTCGGTGAATGAAGGTGCCCGTACGTGTGGTGCACGTGTCGCGCATGCGCAGTCATTCGTATCTGATCAGATTGTAAATAATGATCAGGCGATGGCCACTGTCGTCGATTGGCCCGCTATTACCAATCAGTTGATCGACGAGTTTAATTCGGAAGGTTACTGGAGCAGAGCGTTTCCTACTCTGTTTCCGACGGGTGCTGGTGAGTATCTGGCGCCGAGACAGCGACGGCTAACGCTCGGTCAGTACTCGAAGCATCTCATTCGCTATCGTGACGGACGGTTTGCGCAGCATCCCAGATTTCGTTACTTTGCACTGAACACCATGATGAGATGGCGAGCTCTCGAGACAGGCCGTGTGTTTGTCAAACAGAGAATTGGTGAAAACCATCTGAGCGTGGAAGAACTGAAGGATATGGTTAATCGAGGTGAGACTTCGTTTGCATCTCGAGTAATGATGTTTAGTAGTTCTTTGCATGGAACTAGACAGTACTGGTGTACTCAAAGACTAAACCTAGCGGCCATGCAAGAGGCACTAGGCATGCCGACTATATTCTTTACGCTTAGTGCTGCTGATACTCAATGGCCAGAGCTTCAGGACTTGATGCGTCACTATCGGCCAAACGCTAACCAAGACAGGGCCAGTGAGAGAATAAAGGCAGTCATTGAAAATCCTCATTTGACCGATTGGTTCTTTTTGCACAGAGCAGAAAAATTTATGCGATACTTTTTGCAAAACAGTCTTGGTGCTGTAGATTTCTGGGCACGCATTGAGTATCAGCACAGAGGTAGTTCTCATTTGCATGGTGTGGCATGGCTGTCCGATGCTCCACATTCTGATAAGATAAGTTCAGAGTGGGCATGCATGCACAGAGCATCCGAGTCGGGCGAAGCCAAAGCCACTAGCGAACAAATGAGAAGGGCAGAGGACATTGCACAGGAGGTGTATGACTTTGCTGATGCCCTGGTAACTACGTGGAATCCCACGTTGAATGAAACGGGGGAGGGTCACATGCCTCGAGCAGAAATGCACCCCTGTCACAAACGACATAGAGATGTGACCGACGAAGAGCAGGATTATGCTGAACTAATAGCCAATGTGCAGAGGCATACGAAATGCTCAACGGCTTACTGTCTTCGCCGTGCTAAACGTAAGAGGACCTCTGCCCTAGCAGGGGACAACGATCATGGCAGTGAAAACGAGCTACAGTGCCGTTTTAAGTTTCCCAAAGTCTTGTCAAGTAGAACACATTTTGAACTACAAGACAAGCAGCCAGAGCTTGTTACGCGGCGAAATGATTCTCTCATTAATGGGCATAACCGGGCTCAATTGACAGGCTGGCGGGCTAATGTTGACATGCAGGTGTGTGTCAATGCAGAAATGGTGTCTAAGTACATGACCAAATATGCCAGCAAGAGTGAAGGCATGTCTGAACCTCTAAAAAAGACTTTCGAAGTTATAGTAGAGGACTTGAAGGACGATGATCATCCAAAGAAAGCCGTCCAAAAGCTAATGACAAGGTCTGTAGTAGAGCATGACTACTCGGCACAGGAAACGTGCCATCACCTTACGGGTGAGAAGTTAGTGGTATGCAGTAGAACGATTTTACGTGTAAACGTTGATGGTCAGCGTGAAGTCGATGTGGCACAAGATAAACAGGCTACAATTTCAAGTGCCATGGACCACTACGTAAACAGGCCAAAAAGTAACGAATTTGAAAATCTCTGCTTTGATGACTTTGTCATGCAGTACGATTTCAAAAGGACGGGGTGTCTTGTCAAACGCACCAAAAAGGCTGTCATTCGTTACGTTCCTGAAGTAAAGGCTGCACTTCCAAATGATTTGGAAAAATATGAAACTTACTGCTCTAGGCAGCTGGTAAAATATAAACCTTTTCGGTGCCCAGAAGAACTGACTGCTGATTTTGGTGGTAGTGCAGTTGCTTCGTGGGAAGAATGGCAGGGCTATTGTTCTGACGACCTGACTCGTCGGATTTGTTTTGCTCAGGACGTTGAAAGGGCAACAGATCGCGGCGAAGTAGAAATCGACGATGACAATCTAGCACCCTGCGATGTTGATGAAAATGGTACGTGCAATAATAGATGGCACGCAGTAGAAGACTGGATGGTATTGTGTCAGTTAGATGCTGACTTTTCAGAATCTCCAGAGAACGAACAGGGTTCTGATAGTAATACCGATTGGACAGCATCTGCTGTGAATTTTCCTGATGCCCAGGAAGCCATAACATTTATTGCTCGTAATAAATCTGAACACGGTGTAGTTGATCAGAACGTTGACCTGTGCGACTATAATCCTGATTTCTTACTAGGCAATCAGCGAGTTGCATACGACATTGTCAAATGCCATTTCGAAAAACTTAACCAGGGTCTGTCGCCGGATCCACTTTGATGTGTCATATGTGGAACGACTGGTACCGGTAAGTCGTATCTTATCGGATGCTTCCGTTCTCTACTCAGAGGTGCATGTTGTGTCGCTGCTCCGACAGGGGTAGCAGCATTTAATGTGAATGGTAGAACATTGCACTCTTTGTTAAAACTGCCTCTCAACTTTACGGCAAGTAATGAATTGCGTGGTCCTGCACTACAGAATCTGCAGGAACAGTTAAAGCTATGTCGTTATGTAATTATAGACGAAATGTCAATGATTGGTCGACGTCAGCTAGGCATGATACATCAGAGGTTGTGCCAGGCACGTCCTGACCATGCTACTGAGCCTTTCGGTGGTATGTCCTTGGTACTGGTCGGAGACTTTGGACAGTTGCCTCCAGTGGGAGACACTCCACTCTATGTCGCAGATTCGAAGGGTATTTTGTCGAATTTAGGTAGAGCCATGTACACAGAATTTACGGAGTCGGTAGTGCTGACCGAAGTTATGAGGCAGGCCGGCAGTGATGATGCTCAAATCAGATTCAGACAGGCCCTTCTGCGACTAAGAAATGCTGCCGTCACTGAAAATGACTGGCAACTTTTTATGACCCGTACCATTGAGTCGGCACGGGTAAATAGAGAGAATTTGACACTGTTTGATGAAGCAATTCGATTATTCTCAACAGTGGAAGAGGTGGCCGAATACAACGTCGCTTACCTACGTCGGCTAGGCAGGCCTATTGCCTACATCAAGGCTATACACAATTGCGCTGAGGTCAAAAAGGCCAGTGAAGATGAAGCTGGGGGTCTTCATGCGAGTGTAGTCTTATGCGAAGGTGCCCGTGTTATGTTGTCCTCCAATCTGTGGACAGAGCAAGGGTTAGTAAATGGGAGCATGGGAACGATTGTGGCTATACTGTATACTGTATCGTTCTGGTGGACCTCCTGACCTTCCGATTGCTGTTGTAGTGCATTTTGACAAATACAATGGTCCCACATGGGGAGGCGAAAGATGCGTTCCAATTGCACCCATCAGTCGATCGTGGAGAACAGGAAATAGGGAGATGTCACGCCAACAGCTTCCACTTAAACTGGCATGGGCAATCACAGTACACAAATCGCAAGGTCTTACTTTAGATCGAGCTGTGATAGACCTGGGTAAAAAGGAATTTGCCGTGGGACTTTCTTTTGTCGCTTTGTCACGTGTAAAACGTTTACAAGACTGTCTTTTACAGCCGTTTGCTTTCGAGCGGCTGAAGAGTCTTGCAAAAAATAAGAACGTTCAAGTGAGAAAGAACGAAGAGCGCAGGCTTGCAGCCAAACATTTAGAAAAAATTGGCATGCAAGCAGAAAGCCACTGTTTAGTGGGCAGCAGTCAGGGTAATGTTGACCTAATGGAAACTGGGTCATTGCACGTTACTTGTGCGACTCCGAGGACGATACCCGCAATGTCAAATAGCGGTAGATGTCAGTGTTCACGCAGTGAAGCACACGATCTGCTCTCTGTACAAAATCGAGAAATTATTCAAGTAGGGGGAAGGGGTGATTGCCTATTCAAATGCTTTTCTC
The DNA here is from genome assembly GCA_964274945.1 of Dehalococcoidia bacterium. Lineage (GTDB taxonomy): Bacteria > Chloroflexota > Dehalococcoidia > Lucifugimonadales > Lucifugimonadaceae > CAXXBX01. The sequence goes on from CAXXBX010000201.1 coordinate 25,576, forward strand.
AAGCTCTTATGGGGTCACAACGATACCACCTAACTTACAGAGAGCAGATCGTAGAGTTCATGAGGGAACGCGCTGTTTCATTTGCTGTCTACGTAGATGGCGATTACAATGAACACGTTGAGTCAATGTCAAAGCAGGGTACATGGGGAACTGATGCAGAAATTATGGCGGCTGCCACCTACTTTGGCTTACCGATACACGTTTTCTATCGAGCAGGCCAAAAGTGGGAATGGCATACGCATGAACCTCGGTTTTCTTTTCAGTTTCCTATGGATGTACCCGTTGACAGTATAGAGTTGGTCAACTATGATAGACAGCACTATGACCTGGTTCACGTGATTCAACGAGTCCCTTAGAAGGTACCGTACACGTGTTACTCTAGATAGGTCACTGCCTTTGCAAAGACATAGAATTTGCCACTAAAGGCCAGTGAGGCCAACTGCCTCCCAGGTAATTTCATAGTTGATGACTAGCAGCTCTGTCTGAGCAACAGGTTCATTGTCATGCACACGTGGGAGCAGAGACTTGAACTTGAGTGTGATTGGTTGTGAGTCAATTGACTTGGTGCACTATGATCGATCAGTGTTCTGCCCAGGAGTTTCGGAATGGTGGTCGGGTATCTGCTGCATTAAGGGGCATGATTTATTTCAGACAAGAAAGCACCAAACAGAATGTATTTCACTGTTGATGGTCTATAATCTGAAAAAAAACAGACTAAGAAAAGTGCAACTGCTGTCAACAGTCTGCCCAGTCTCACGTTTATAATATGGCAAGGATAGATGTCTGCCATCCATTGCAGCAAGTAAACCACTAGCATGGTCGGAACATGTGGAGTGATGGTTGGTGTTTGCTGAGTGATGGTCGGGCCTGACCACCTCCGACCACCGCGGGCAGAACCCTGATCGATCCATGCTAGCCAGAGGTCTCACAACACTTGCCAAATGTAATCAGCAAGTATTTACACACACAAATTTCATAAACTTTTTATTATGAATCCGATCAACTTTTCTTATGGAATTTTTATCTTCTCAATTCTTTCCTCTTTCATACTGTTACTGCTGGCTTATCAAATACTGGTGAGATGTATGCTACATGTAATTGAGTATTATTGATATGCAACTGTCTCTGTGTTGTAGAGTTGTCTTTGAAATATTGGAGAGAAGCTAATTTGACTGGGTCTATTCGGCAACATTTTGGCATACACAATGGAATCTGATCAACTTTTCTTATGGACTTTGTCGGCTCAAGCTCTTTCCTCTTTGATATTGTTACAATGCTGGCTTATCAAATATTGGTGAGATGTATGCTATAATTGAGTGTTACTGATATCTCAATTTCAGCTGTGTCGTACAGGTGTTTAAAGTATTGGAAGAAAGATACAATTTTGACCCACTTCTATGTGACTTACAACACCCCTCAACCTCAACATTCTGTACTGGGATGTCCCACGTGACCTCTCACCTGACACGACCCGTCTATTCTACAAGATCTGTTCAACTTTTCTTATGGAACTTTTTATCAGCTCAAGTTCTTTCTTCTTTCATATTGTCGCATTGTTGGCTTATCAAGTACTGGTGAGATGTATGCCAAGATGTGAAAAAGATCAACAATCGAGCTTAACCGGTCACGTGAGCGACAATTCAATAATAATACGTTTTCCTTATAACGTTGTGGACACTGCCATAGTCAATAGCATCCTTCTATTTGAACAGCTGAATCCCGATACGAAGATGTCCCATCTCGACTTTACACTGCTATCACACGTCAACTGGTACAGTTGTTTAGTGAATGTCGTTTTGTGCCACAGCCGATTCTTCCCGCTCCTGCACCTACTCCTACTGCTACTACTGCTGCTGAACTGTTGCCTGTGACTGCACCTGTTCCTGTTGTGACAACTGCTGCTCGGTCAACATGTACTGATCAGTCAGCATCTACGGAGAGGCCATTTAAGAGGCATCAACGATCTGTGGTTTCGGAACTAATGGCACCACCACCACAGGTAGTTGTGATGCTACCACCACCAGCTCTACAATCACAGCAACCTGGTGTTATGTTGCTACCTGCTGAATCACAACCACAACCAGCAGTACAACCACAGTGACCTGGTGTGCCGCAACACATCAACAGGTAACACTAATGGCCATAATGTTCTGTTTACTCAGGCCAGGAACAGGCCTCGTCGTGGAGTGTGTAGGAACCTTTCAACCGCGTACTGTGAGGCATGCAAGCTGGCCCTCTATTGCTGCAGGTTGAATAACTGTTTCTACACCTACCACAACTCTAAAGCTGCACAGGACCAGTTCTGGGAGATGAATGCGCAGACTAAGGCGTCCAGTTGGTTCATTGGCTAGGTCGTCATTCTCTCCCTTATTGGTTAGGTCAGGCAGGAGTGTGTAGTTTATAGTTTTTCCTTTCTCCTGAATCGGTTAGGTCGGGCAGGAGTGTGTAGTTTATAGTTTTCCTTTCTCCTGAACTGGTTAGGTCAGGGCAGGAGTGTGTAGATTATAGTTTTTCCTTTCTCCTGAACCGGTTAGGTCGGGACAGGAGTGTATAGTGTATAGTTTCCTTCCCTTTTCCTCGTGAACCGGTTAGGTCGGGGCAGGATCAAGAGTGTAGATTATAGGTTTTTTTCTTTCTCCTGGACCGGTTAGGTCGGGACAGGAGTGTATAGTGTATAGTTTCCTTCCCTCTTTCTCCTGAACCGGTTAGGTCGGGGCAGGAGTGTATGGTTTATAGATTCCCTTCTCTGTGGGTGGCCCTGTGGGGGGTGTCGGTCAAAATCCAGTCACACCTCCTCGTGGTGACCGATGGTAACAGCATCATCTTGTGCTGGCTAACGTGACTGGTACAGTTGCTGTAATTTCCACACTGCATTGTTGATATCACAGACAATGATGATACAGTACTGAGTAGTACGTATAATTGTTTGAAATTATTTCTATAGCAATCGTGTGGAACTACAGCCTTCTTTTGTTGCATGAATTGTGAAAGCTAATGGATTGCGTCCTAAGTGTGTTGCTGAGTTAGTCAGAGGTGGTGTTGGCAGCCCAAAACTGGTTGAGAGCTACTGAATGCATTTGTGTTGACTGACTGTTCAAGTGTTGTGCTATGCTGTCGTACAGCTGTGTCATACAGGTGTTTGAAGTATTGGAAGAAAGATACAATTTTGACACACTTTTATGTGACTTACAACACCCCTCAACCTCAACATTCTGTACTGGGATGACCCACGTGACCTCTCACCTGACACGACCCTTCTATTCTACAAGATCTGTTCAACTTTTCTTATGGAACTTTTTATCAGCTCAAGTTCTTTCTTCTTTCATATTGTCGCATTGTTGGCTTATCAAGTACTGGTGAGATGTATGCCAAGATGAGAAAATGATCAACAATCGAGCTTAACCGGTCACGTGAGCGACAATTCAATAATAATATGTTTTTCTTTATAACGTTGTGGACACTGCCATAGTCAATAGCATCCTTCTATTTGAACAGCTGAATCCCGATACGAAGATGTCTCATCTCGACTTTCACACTGCTATCACACACACACACAACAAGCACCTGGATGCAAATATATACGCTCGTAGCTGTGAAGCGACGGTGTAAACACAGCTTCATTTACTAGTTAAGCTACGAGCGTAAAAGAAGGACACCACAATAAGTGGTGGACTGCTTCGCGAGAAGCTTACTCTAAACGGGTTGAATTGACTTCCGGTCTGTCTGTCGGTATGTCTGTACCTATCTATCTATCTATCTATCTATGTTTGTTTGTAAGCGTGTGTCACGCTCGGGGAGTTTGTCGAGCCAATCAGCAATCGTTTTGGGACGCGAAATGTAGGTGACGTAATACTAGCTTGTCAGCGTGAATCACTCTCGGGAATTGGCAGAGCCAATCAGCAGACCTTTGGCACATCAACAATGGGTGACGTAACAATCCCGCGCATTATGACAGAAAAGCCGAGATATCGTAAACCTCCATTTTACGGTCAAAATGTCGTCAAATTGAGAAGCGCAGAGTAAAGATCAGGTAATAGTTGTTCGCGTTTGTTACTTTTTACAAAAGAATCGCAAAACAAACGAATTTATCGTTCTACAAGAAGCCAAGCGAAGGTCCCATGGGACCATGCATCTAGCTAGGCACCGTTGTATAGGCATCACCAACATGTCATCCGCGATCTTCAAGAGAGCAATATATTCTAAGTAGGACTGATGATAAACGATCGACGTCGTCTTGCAAGAAAGATTCATAGGAAACGTTGACGCTGCTTAATTAATATCTTCTGGATCCGGTCGCTAGATGTACATGATGTCGCTTCACAGTATATTCTATGCAGCTAGAAGACGTACACCGATCTCTAGGTACAACGAAATAGCGGAACGAAAGATGGCGACGATTCAATAAAAGTATGATAATTTGATAGTCCATCTCAATAGTTAATTAATTTATTAACTTCCAGTGATACAAAAGCGCTATACATGCAGAATTGAGACATAACGTGGATAAGAAGCCGCGCCGTGCAAGAGTTGCGTAGCTGTGTGAATTCGAAGTAGTGTGGGACATTGATGGTATTTAGTTAATTATCTTTAATCACATTGATAAATCCAGGTGTTTTCAAAGAATTGCCGTTTACATTCTAGCATCAATTAAGCTAATAATTAATATGATTAATTAATAATAATGACAATAATTTAACAAAATTTAATAAACATAAATTGATATTTACAATAAATACACACACACACACACACACACACACACACACACACACACACACACACACACACACAACGTCACTTCTGTCACTTGTGCTGAATTTGAAGTGTAGTGTGGAAATTGATGATATTTAGTTAATTATCTTTAATCACATCGACGCATCCTTGTGTTTTCAAAGAATTATACATTCAAGCAACAAGCTAATGAATAAATAATGATAATGACAATAAATAGACAAAATTTAATAAATTTACATTAATATTTATAATAAATACTCACGTGCCACACACGTGCCACACACTCACACACACACACACACACACACACACACACACACAACAAGCAAACACACACACACGCACGCACACGCACGCACGCACACACACACACACACACACAACAAGCAAACACACACACACGCACGCACACACACACACACACACACACACACACACACACACAACGTCACTTCTGTCACTTGTGCGGAATTCGAAGTGTAGTGTGGGACATTGATAATATTTAGTTAATTATCTTTAATCACGTCGACGCATCCCTGTGTTTTTAAAGAATTATACATTCTAGCAACAAGCTAATGAATTAATAATGATAACAACAATAAATAGACATTTACAAAATTAATAAAATTTACATTAATATTCACGATAAATACAAACGTGACACACACACACACACACACACACACACACACACACACACACACACACACACACACACACACACACACACAACAAGCACCTAGATGCAAATATATACGCTCGTAGCTGTGAAGCGACGGTGTAAACACAGCTTCATTTACTAGTTAAGCTACGAGCGTAAAAGAAGTACACCACAATAAGTGGTGGACTGCTTCGCGAGAAGCTCACTCTAAACGGGTTGAATTGACTTCCGGTCTGTCTGTCGGTATGTTTGTACCTATGTTTCTATGTTTGTAACTATCTATGTTTGTTTGTAAGCGTGTGTCACGCTCGGGGAGTTTGTCGAGCCAATCAGCATTCGTTTTGGGACGCGAAATGTAGGTGACGTAATACTAGCTTGTCAGCGTGAATCACTCTCGGGAATTTGTTGAGCCAATCAGCCGTCTTTTGGCACATCAACAATGGGTGACGTAACAATCCCGCGCATTATGACAGAAAAGCTGAGATGTCGTAAACCTCCATTTTACGGTCAAACTGTTGTCAAACTAAGAAGCGCAGAGTAAAGTTCAGGTAATAGTTGTATGCGTTTGTTACTTTTTACAAAAGAATCGCAAAACAAACTAATTTATCGTTCTTCAAGACGCCAAGCGAAGGTCCCATGGGACCATACATCTCGCTCTAAGCACCGTTGCATGCGCACCACACACACACACACACACACACACACACACACACACACACACACACACACACACACACACACACACACACACACACACACACACACACACACACACACACACACACACGCTCGTAGCTGTGAAGCGACGGTGTAAACACAGCTTCATTTACTAGTAAATACTGTTATGTTGGAGGAAACTCGTACACAAACGTTAGTGCGATACTAAGATCTATTACTGCCTAGCAACTAAACTAGTAAATGAAGCTGTGTTTACACCGTCGCTTCAGAGCTACGAGCGTGCGTGTGTGTGCGTGCGTGTGTGCATGCGTGTGTGTGCGTGGTGTGTGTGTGTGTGTGTGTGTGTGTGTGTGTGTGTGTGTGTGTGTGTGGTGTGTGTGTGTGTGTGTGTGTGTGTGTGTGTGTGTGTGTGTGCGTGGTGTGTGTGTGTGTGTGTGTGTGTGTGTGTGTATTTATTGTGAATATTAATGCAAATTTTATTAAAATTTTGTTTATCTATTGTCATTATCATTAATTAATTATTGTCTTGTTGCTAGAACGTATAATTCTTTGAAAACACAGGGATGTGTCGATGTGATTAAAGATAATTAGCTAAATCAATGTCTCACACTATAGATACTTGCAATTCAGCACAAGTGACAGAAGGACGTATTGTGTGTGTGTGTGTGTGTGTGTGTGTGTGTGTGTGTGTGTGTGTGTGTGTGTGTGTGTGTGTGTGTGTGTGTGTGTGTTTATTGTCAATATTAATTAATGTATATTTATTAAATTTTGTTTATTTATTTTCATTTTTATTAATTAATCATTAGCTTAATTGTTGCTAAAAGGTAAAGAGTAGTTCTTTGAAAACACATGGAATTATCAATGTGATTAAAGATAATTAACTAAATACCATGAATGTCCCACACTACTTCGAATTCACACAGCCACGCAACTCTCGCATCACTGGAAGTTAATAAATTAATTAACTATTGAGATGGACTATCAATCATTATCATACTTTTATTGAACCGTTGCCATCTTTCGTTCCGCTAATTCGTTTTAGCTAGAGATCGATGTACGTCTCCTAGCTGCAGAATATACTGTGAAGCGACGTCATGTACAGCTAGCGACCGGATCCAGAAGAAAGTAGGGTCAACGTTTCCTATGAATATTTCTTGCAAGACGACGTCGATCGTTCATCATCAGTCCTACCTAGAACATATTGCTCTCTTGGAGATCGAGGATGACATGCTTTTGGTGCGCATGCAACGGTGCTTAGCTAGATGCTTAGTCCCATGGGGCCTTAGCTTGGCTTCTTGAAGAACGATGAATTTGTTTGTTTCGCCATTCTTTTGTAAAAAGTAACAAACGCATACAACTATTACCTGAACCTTACTCTGCGCTTCTCGGTTTGACGACAGTTTGACCGTAAAATGGAGGTTGACGACATCTCGGCTTTTCTGTCATAAATAATGCGCGGGATTGTTACGTCACCCATTGTTGTTCTCCCAAAGGACGGCTGATTGGCTCAACAAATTCCCGAGAGTGATTCACGCTGACAAGCTAGTATTACGTCAACTACGTTTCGCGTCCCAAAACGATTGCTGATTGGCTCGACAAACTCCCCGAGCGTGACACACGCTTACAAACAAACATAGTTACAAACAAACATAGCGACATACTGTACCGACAGACAAACCGGAAGTCAATTCAGCCCGTTTAGAGTAAGCTTCTCGCGAAGCAGTCCACCACTTATTGTGGTGTCCTTCTTTTACGCTCGTAGCTAACT
>CAXXBX010000202.1:0-2093 GCA_964274945.1 Dehalococcoidia bacterium
ATGACCCGTCCTTCCTACAGGCAAAGTACTGTAGTGTTATGATGGAAGACTCAGTTTGAGCGTGTGTAGACACGTCAAGTGCAATTTTTGGTAGAAATCGACACACTCCCTGTGTGGATTCAGTTCAAATGACTGGTGTGGGCGTCTGTTGAATAAACTGGAATGTGCTAATTAGTTAATATCCCGTTGAAGACAAATGAAAACTTAACTGAGTGTCCCATTCCGAGAAATTTGCAACGGCTTTTCCGTTTAGAGATACATATCTGGGCAACAGAAACTTGAAAGTCATGTCCAGTTTCTTACTCACCCATAGGATACACGCAGTAGCTTGACATGCAGGCATGCATGATTTAGCACACTGTTTGCTCTCCGTTTTCGATGTTTTCAAACTCAGAGCGTAGAGCTCTGTGCAGGAAACGTGTAGGTTGGATTCAGTGCAAATGCAGTCACACGTCTCTTCAGTGAGTCTTCTTGGAGCCATTTCAACAGTCTCATTGGATGTTATCACTTCGAAGACGTTGCTGTCCTTGCAGGAAACAGGCGTATCAAATGTGGCAGATATTAGGCAAGCGTACTCAGAAAAACTGAAGGTAGGCGTATTTCTAAATACCCAGCTCTAGATATCCTACACAAAAATATCTTGTTGTTTTCACGTTGCCGGTAATCCAATGCGCATGAGTAGAGGCGGGTCCTCCTGGGATATTTTAGAATATACTCAGCACGTTTCCAACCTACTTACGTAATTACGCACTGCACAATATTTCTTTTCGGAACTCTTATCTTTTTGCTCTGGATGTAGTTTGATGTTTAATTAAGATAAAAAATCAACTACAGCTTGCTCAGGTAACGCAGTCTGATGGGACTGCTGGATAGCCATAGCATTGTGACATAACAATGGCATGTGAACAAACAATGGATACTGAAAGAGAGCATTGCACTCTTAGTTATGAGAAAACAAAGCTACCCTATGAGATTGAGTTCAAGTAACGGAACTTCCCTCAAATTGCATCTATCAGGGACATTCAGTTTCCTTTCTGAACGACGAACAGCATTATGTCGTTCTACGATGTACTCCAAAAGGGGACCCGACTGAAGCTGGAAGCCGACGCCACCCTGCGTATATTCTTACCCATGCCGAGTTACGCCCGTACCCCAAATTTTAGCCTCGTGTGCGATCCGGTCTAGCCAGCTATCAAACTTACACACACACACACACACACACACACACACACACACACACACACACACACACACACACACACACACACCGCCAATTCTAGTAGTATAGATAAAGATAGACAGAGCAAAAAGAAGAGAACTTGAAGTTAACTATTGTGGTGGACATGATTATCATGCTTTCGTTGAGCCATTGCTATTATCTTCCGTTCCGTTAATTAATTCGAGATCGATCCTAAAGTAGTCATTGCATGCAGAGTCAGCGTTCCATACCAATCTTTCTTGCAAGACAACGTCGATCGTTCATCAGTCCCACTTACAGCTAAACATATTATTCTCCTGAACATTGTGGATGACATGTTGGTCATGCGTAAACGTTGCATGGTCCCATGGGACCTTTGCTTAACTTGTTAAAGAACAATGAATTTGTTTGTTTTATGATTCTTCTGTAAGACAATCACAGACACGTACAACTATTACCTAAATTTTACTCTGCGCTCCTCAGTTTGACAACGGTTTCACCTAATTTTGTTGCTATGGATATGACATCGGCTTTTCTGTCATTATGCACGGGATTATTGCTTCACCTATTTTTCGCATCCCAAAAGGACTGATGATTGGCTAAAAACTCCCCAAGCACGCTTACAAACATACATATAAACATACAAACATACATATAAACATACAAACGTACATACCGTACTGACGCGATTAATACCCCAGGCCTCGAGTAAAGTCCCATCCCCACCTTTGGTCCAGGTCCTAAGATTTTCACACCTTTTTGTTCTTTAATTGGTGCTAATTGGTGCTTTCTATATAGACTAGCTTCTTTAATTGCCTACGCATTTGGTAACATGTTCTAGGCAGTTATGCCCAAGAGATATCGTAGCTTCACTGTTGAATACAAGATCAACGTT
>CAXXBX010000203.1:0-7302 GCA_964274945.1 Dehalococcoidia bacterium
ACATAGCACAAACCGTAAAGACTTCTTGCAGACTGTTTATGTTGGAACTCTGAATATTAACAGTGTCTTGCAAACTCTGTCATATGCACAATTAATAAAGCAGTCTTCTTCCAATATAGAAAAATAGCGACTGGATACTTACCGTTATTCTTGCAACTTGGTTGGAGAATTCAAAAGCGAGACTACTGACATTTGCACGAAGTTCCTAAACGTAAATGATAGTTTATAGGCTGCTGACACGAAAACAAGAACACAAACCTAACACATTTAAACAAATTTAATTAGAAGCAAAGGAAATAACACACACACACACACACACACACACACACACACACACACACACACACACACACACACACACACACACACACACACACACAAAGACACACACACACACACACAGACACACAGACACACAGACACACAGACACACACAGACACACACACAGACACACACACACACACACACACACACACACACACACACACACACAAACAAACAAACAAACAAACAAACACACGGATAAAAAACATGTGTGCATGCAAAGGTATAATATTTATATACTTAAATTACTTTCCTAAAACAAAAGTAATATAATAATATAATATATACACTCACTAATTTCTTAATAAAATTCAATAGAAAATACAGGTGACCAAATAAATCGAAGTCGTCAATCTAAAACTGACATACCTCTCGTTTTACGATTATTAGTTTATTAACTTGTCATTCAAATTCGCTATTGCTATTTTTTAACCATTTGATATAATGAAAAAAGTTAAATCTGGTACGTACTGTAAAGGAACATAAAATTGTTGTCTAGACTTCCAACATATCTGCTGTCCCATAGGTTTACTACACCTCTATATATAAGCTCATGCACAATACATTCACTCAAGTGCATCGAATGTTTAGATGTTGGGATTCTAGGCGTCTACATTGTAACAAACTAGATTAACAGACTACGAGGAGGCTTTGCTTTAGATACCTCGATTTGCCTATCACGACTTTCCACCTTCTTCTGAAGCTCATCGATTTTCATGTCAAAAGACAGCCGGAGATTCTGTCCAAAACAATCAAATCACAGAATATATTTATTCAGAAGGCTATTGACGAAATACACAGTCCCAGACTGGTTTCATTCAGTTTGGAAGCCATTAAGCTTAGCTAGCTAATTGAGACTGAAGCCAGGTCAGGAATTATGCAAACATTCCATTTCTAGCACGTCAACACACGCAAACAGACAACAACATGGTGACCTCTCGGAGTTTCATTTTACGCAACGACAGCACAGAATACAATTTCGCAGCTCAAAGTGTTCATTGACAGTCTTACATGTACATCATTTTCAAACCGCTGTTGCAGGTTCCGCAGAGAGGAAGTGCACTAAAACACAACAGACATCACTCACTTGCTAGATAAGCTAGATCTCAATGCATTCACCGTTTCCACCAGATTCCCTAACAAACATTCAGCTCCATACGACTGCTTAAAGCATACCTACAGAGGAACAATTTGAAGATGCCAAAAAACAAGGTGTAGAGAGACTGTAGTTTGATGGTCTACTAGCATACAATCACGACTATCAAATTCATAGTGTGAGATAATGGTCATCACCTGGGCGATAACCAGACATTGAATAAAAAGTAAGAGAGCGGTTCTCATGACGCAGTTCAGGAAGTGAAGACTCTTGATGGCTGTGAAAGCAACTGCAAAATTTGCATAAATTTAGTAAGAGTTGTCAGCTGACGCACGCTAACCTGTTCTCTATCATCAGCTATAAACTATACATAGAACTTGCGATTACGACGGAGAATGAGAAAAAGGATGAGGGCATGTGCCGTACCAGCAATGCCCTGCACCTGTCCCCATCTAGATTTGCCGCTAAAATTCAAAATTTTCTAATAATTACTTGATTTGACTTTACTATTTCTCTACGTTTAACTAGGCTAATTAGATTGCTGTACAGCAAAGCTAAAACAAACACAACAATACAGCGCCAATGAAGTAGAGGTTTCACTACCGGGTATCTATCATTTCTCTACTTCCCAAAGTTTTACTATTTCCCTCAGTTTAAAGTTCTACTATTTCCGGTTAATCCCATACTTCTAGTCCAATCTTTCTTGGACTTGCAGCAGTCTAGACATAGAAGATAATATATCCAGTCATTTACAGTGCGTGCGCGATAATAATTGTTTTTAACTTGTAGCATGCAAGCAAGAAATCCTGCGAGCGGCAACCAAAACTAATAGATTACCAGATGTTCTAGCTCTCAGTGCTATAATTAACATGGCTTTGAGAGTTACGCAATGTGGTACAGTCTCTGACTGCAATCTGGCTGACCTTCCCGTTCCAATCGTCAAAGATGATGTTTTTGCATCTTGTTTCTCTTCATGATGTAGATGTTGTGCTAATTGAACCCTCTTAATCCATTCAAATCATGTGGTTTGGATGGCATTGAAGCAAAATTTCTCAAATTCGGAGCTGAAACTATTTCATCATCTCTTTGTTCTTTGTTTAATTAACTTGTCACTAATGTCAGGTAATTTTTCTTGAGAATTGAAAACTGCAGTTGTTGTTTCAGTTTTCAAGAAAGGTAATAGAGCCAACCCTGCTAATTATCGTCCGATCTCACTACTTTCGTGCATGTCAAGAGTGCTTGAACATTTTGTTTTAGAGCAATTTACTTGATTACCCGGAAAGAAGATGTCTATTGCCTGACAGTTAATCAATATGGCTTTCGTAATGGTCGTTCGACTGATGATGCCATGAGTATTCTTGCTGATAGTGTTCTTAGGCAAAAAGAATGCTCGTCATCATTCTGGTGCCGTTTTTCTTGACTTGAGCAAGGCATTTGACACTGTGGACCACTGCCGTCTACTAGAAAATTTCTTTTGCTCGGGTTTCACCTATAGAGCTCTCAGTTGTATTCAAAGCTATCGCACTGATCGATTTCAGGTGGTCAGGAAAGGCCAATGTTTTTCTAATAAATCTCCTTGCCTTAGAGGTGTTCCTCAAGGATCAAAGCTAAGTTTTTTTGTTTAGTCTTTTCATACAAGGGATTTGCCAATCCAAGTGTGTTTGAGTACGATTCTTCTTTAAGCGTATGGCACATGTCTCTAGACTTCTGGAGATTCATCTCAAGATGTTACTAATAGACTTCAATGGGATCTGCAAAATCTGAAATCTTGGTTTGATGTGAATCTACTCAAAATAAATGGGTAGTAACTAGAATTCATTCTCTTCAAGCCATCCAGAGTCTCTGACTGTTATTCTTCTTTATGTCGTCTTTTGTGGACGATTCAGAACTGTATCCAGTTACATCGGCAAGGTATCTTGAACTAGTGTTTGACAAAGATCTAAGCTGGAAAGTTTATGTTAGTGCCGTTGTCAAGAAAAATGTTCCTGAAAGGTAGGTGCGTTGCGTAGTTACAGTCATCTAATTGTCCATGGAAGATAAGCGATCTTTCGATCTGGACAGCTGTCTTTCAACCCCACCTAAGGATTAGAGCTCTCTCATTTGGTCAAATGGATTTCTTAGAATAGCAAATCGGTTGGACCTGAAAAAGACAGCTCTTCGTTTGATCAGCGTAAGTACTGGTTGCCTAGCCTTCCTTGCAAAGAATATTCAAATTTGTCGTCGGACTGAATACAGCTGACCCAATCTATCTTCCGGCGTCTTCAAACATCACAGTATGGTGTACCGGTTAAACCTTATCTAGATTTTGCAAGAAGAGCGCACCAACGTCACTATATATAGCTAGACTGGTCTCTGTTTGTCTCCAGTGGCGGATCTAGAGGGGTTCGGGGGTTCCGTGAAACCCCCTAAAATTTTGTGGCGTCATCACGCGAGATGACCGCGTACCAGCAGTGCTTGTTACTTCTTGACGTGACTCGCAGCTCACGTTTTAGCTCTATGTAACTTCACACGGAGGTGCAGTACAGATTATGAACTTTCGACGTAGGTCCAGAATCGTCGGACGGTACGAGTGAGTCGTACGGTACTCCTACTCTTTCTACATTAATTTATGATAACTTGTTTTCAATCTCAGTTGTTCTCCAACAACATGTTTCATTTACTTCCTTGCAATCATAATGTTTCAAAGTAGTTATTTCCTATCTCATAAAAATATACTTCCACCTTTGATGGTCACAACATTCACAATTTCATGAAACCAAATATGTCTACAGAAGCTTTCTTCGGAAAGAAAAGAAAACGCGGTAACATTTGCCTGTCTAGCTAAGGACATGTATAAGCTTGCAAGATCAATTGAAATTCTCCAGTACTGTAGATTCATTGACGTATACTTCCGATCTATGGTTTAGGTGATTAAATAGCTAATTTTTGTCTGGAGGCGTGGCTGATCCTAACCTTTGTGATGTCAGGGAACCCCCATTCGAAAATCCTGAATCCACCCCTGACCTCGCCCTAGAACCAACGCTCTCAAACAGACTGTCTTTTATTGTAGCCAAGTTATTTGGAACAGCCTTTCAGCCTATCTAGGCAATCGTTTCTCTCTTGTATGGAAGGCTATAACAGTTATAGCAAGAACCTGAGAAAGTATTTTGACAACTTATTATTTTCTAATTAGTCCTAATTAATTGCATATCTGTTAGTGTTAGTGTTAGTTGTAAATATTTGTATATATCTTCTGTTGCTCATGTATATAGTCTTCTGCAGGGCGCCTGGTAGATCGGTGTTGCCGAAGGTTTTCCCTGGCTATATCTAATTGTCTGTCTGTGTGTGTGTTCGTGATATGCGGCCATGTCTTTTGTCCGTTCGGAACCGAATTTGGCACACAAACTGGGCAAATGTTTCGTAAAAAAATTCAAAAAAATTATGCGCCGGATCTCCTCTCGAGGGGTCGACTCCAGCGTAGAATTTATCGATGACGCAAACACTACACATTCCAGTTTATTCGAACACACGCCCACACCAGTCCTGTATTAACCGTACGTGTCGTCGTCTTTAGCAAAGCTTCGAGCAATCAAATATTTCTTGCCGACGGAACCAAGTCTACCTCTTTCGTTTCTCTCCAAATTCTGTTTGCATTTGCAACAAATCCAACCTACACGTTTCCTGCAGCGAGCGCTGCACGGAGAGTGTGTCGATTTCTACCGAAACAAGAGTGAAGATTCAAAAACCAGATTTGAGTAGAGTACATCCGGGACCTTATAAGTTGCACGTGACACTTCTGTACGCTCAGACTGAAGTCTTCCCTCAGAACCCTACAGTCTCTTGCTCGTACGAAGAACAGGGCATGGATCTAGTAGTAAATAAATCAGCATTCATTCATTCATTCATTCATTTGTAGATTGCCTCTGACGCCCTTCTGAAAAACGCTCTGTAGTTTATTATTACCTTAGAGAGTGCACTCAAACGTGAGTGTTCGTGCAACTGTAGTTCGTAAAGTTTACCAATGTTAAGCCTTGGAAACCCCTGCACTCCTGTGCGCGCCTAGGTTTATCTAAATCCGGGATATGTTTTGAACGCTGGCTAACTATGCGAAGAAGCGTTTGCAAAGAAGCGTAGAGTTGATGTATCCGCTGCTTTTACAACGTGGAACTCTACTCGACTTTGTTTGATTTGTAGAAAGATGACACGATGCATTCTGATTCTCTGAAGTTGCTGTCAGTGACTCAGTATAGTCTCTCTCGGCCCTTTATAATAATTGTCATTTCCCGCCAGGAATTTGACAATCTGGGGAATGACGCTCTGCGAGGAATGACGAGGACGGGGAGAGACTGGGTCGAGTCTATGTAAGTAATTAAACTAGCTCTAGTTATTATAATTATGGTGAAATTGGAAGACGAAAGTACTGTACCAGTGTTGAGTCCACCATCTAGACTGCATGCTGGCTTAGTCTAGACGGTTTTCTAGGATTTTTTGCTGACGGCTTAGAGTATATGTGCTGTTACAGTAAGTTTACTTTGAAATGCTAGACAGAGCATAATATATTATACTAAGTTGTTCATCTTAGATACTGACACTGATGACGTCATGTATACTTTAACTTTTAATCATTAATATGTTAATAAATAACGATTTAAATAATTTAAAACTTACTAAAATTGCCTGAGGAGTGGGTCTTTGTGGGTGCAGAAGTATACCTGCATAAATCCCTGGTATGCAATGCTAGACAGAGCATGATATATGCTAGGGTGTACAGTCTAAATATTGACACTGATGTTATCATGTATAGTTAAATCATCAATGAGGGCAAGTTGAGAAACATTCCACAGAAAAACACCCATGAGGTTTGTTTACCAAAATAAACTTTTTTTGCTTTTTTTGCCTCGATGAGTCATGCATGCGGCATGTATTGTTATGTGTACTTTATCTTGAGTATCATCATGTCAATTTTTTATACAAAATGCTGAATCACACTGTCGTCGGTAGTGCAAGCATGAGGATAAAAAATGTGATGCAGTTACTTGTTTAGCAGAGTTTGTACAATCGTATCTGTTTATTTAGATGGAGTCAATGTGGTGAGACAGTTCATGTTGTATTGACAAATGTAGGTAGATGGTATTACTGCTAAAGAAATGTGACAGTAAAAATATTGATCTGTCCTATTGCAATTACAATGTTTTTGTAAATTTGGTAGAGTCTAAGCTAGATATCATTGACACTGCTACAGCAGACTAAATATTCACGATAAAGTAAGTGGAATGTGAACAGTAATCAATTAATATGATTTTTAATTAAACAAGTTGTCAGACATCTAGCTTGGAATTAAATATTAGTTTTTACAATTTTTGGTTAATTTTAAAAAGATTGTGTATTTTCAGATTTTACTTGAAAGTGGTGTATAATTATTGCCAAGTGCATGAAGAGATTTAACTCAGAACTTGAAGTGATAGTCTTCACAAAGTGAGTTGATTATTCTTTTGTTACTTTGAGAGCAGTAGAATGCATGGACAATTTAGGAAGTGAACAAATGCCGATCCATACACGCCACATGATGTTTGTTACAGAAAGTCTACAATCTGTAAACTTTCCGTAAACAAATGGTGGCTGACTATTGGCCATTGGGTGGTTATTGGCACAATGTAACCTGGATGTTGAAGTTTTTTCAAAAAGAAACATGTGGAGCTAGTGTACAAAGCAATTTATTCAATAACTGGCAGTTGAGTCATGCCAAATGAAGCAGTACTGTACTTGAATATCAGTGGAAAGATTTACATATCAAGAGACTATGCTCAGCAGTAGTGTGTATAGTAGCTTTTGCTGCACCTCTACCAGGACCTGTACTGTACTCTCGCCCCATCATCACCCACCTGCACTCTATCACCACTCT
>CAXXBX010000204.1:0-18019 GCA_964274945.1 Dehalococcoidia bacterium
GTATTTCCCGCGCAATTATACGATTCAGTCAATCAATTATCCGGTTGTGCCAACCAAATATCTGACTCAGCGAACCAATTATCCGCTTGAGGCAACCGATTATCCGATTCGTTCTGCCAACTGTATTTCGCGAATTAGACTCTCACGTTGCGTCGCTTTTTGTTCAGTGCTTTGAGTCACAGTCAAAACTCTCTCATACGCAGACAGATTGTTGTAGCACCGTGGCAAACTCTATGTCTCGATCGATCCGGCTGTATCCGCAACTGAACAGCTCTGCTCTGCCGTCTTTCCTAGCAGATCTTTTTGCAACAACCTCATTGACTTGAGAGGTGGAACTGCTGCACCACCGACAGTGACACTTGTCGCGTTCCGCGTTCATCCGGTTCTGAAGCATCGCCTAGCGAGCTGGAGAATACTCTGAGGTCTTCCGCATGAATGGAGATCTCCTAGCATTTTTTACACGATGCTGAAGCCAAAACGCCACTATTCATGACGATATAAGCTCTACACATGTAACTACGAGCTGAAGACCACACACAAGCGACTCGTGTACGTGCAACGCCTGATGTTAGCCTAGAAAATTTGATGTCTTATGTTTTTGCTGTTCAGTGATGCATGGAGGCTGCAACCATGGACGTAAAATCTTGCAAGAGTACGTCTCACTGCATGTCTACAGCGTACGAGCATTTGTAGAGGAAGACATCTACTGTAGTCTAATTATATACTTCTGTTCTGCTCACCTAGCTCAATCTTTCAGTGACATCATGACTATCATGTGATTGTTCTACTGAAATACTGCAGACATAACATTTACTTTAGCGATTAACATGTGTATACGTTTCATTTGGTACCACTAGCTACTAGGTACAAGTCCCTCACAAACAAGACTACATACAGTACCTATACAGACAAGAACATGCACAGACAAAAAGCAAACAGACAACAGTACGTAGTACATACTAAGGAGGTTCTACATATCTTCTAATCTTGCTGCGTGTGCAGCTTTGACAGTAAGTACATGATAGAAAGCGTTTAGAGTTGAAGCCCTGTTACTTCTTTGATTGCGTCAGGACTCAAACGTAGCAGAAGTTTCCGTCTTGATGGGACAAGAGTCTGACCCTCCACTGCAACAAGAGAACCGTCTTCGCTCAATTTTCTCATTATATGAGCCTTTAGACACTGAAAGCAGTTCTCGATTGCAATAAAGATGCAGCTGTAGGGAGGAAGACAAACAATTTTGCAGTTTTTGCATATCTTCACTAACTCTTGCTTCCACACCGCGTTGGCATGGGGCATTGTCAAAGACTATGTATCGACTCCGGCCAAAGCCAGGTACCATTGGTTCACCAAAGTTACATTCAAAGAGTGATCTTACAAATTCGTCAAAGTGATCTTGTCTAGCTCCAGTTACAAATTGTTGTACTATGTATGACTTCTAGGCCAGGGCAAATGGCACACATTAATGTAATATTGGGCGTTCGTTGATTGTCAGCTACTCTTTTGGCAGAAGACCTCTCACAGACCTACCTTGTGTTCTATCTGTGTACATGACATACCCACATTCAGTCGCGTAGCAGAATCTTGCTCCTTGATCATACTCCCTTTCCAACCATTCTGCGTGCCTTTTTCTTGCATCTTTATTTTCTAGAGAAATTCTTCTCTCTGAAACCGGTTTCATCCTTTTTAAGGTGATAAGCTGGCTTTCCAACTTTCTAGCGATGGTTGACTTTGATATCTCTAGAAACTTCTGCTGTAATAGTAAGGTTTGCATTTCTGCTAGAGTCAGGTCTTGGCGATCTTTGATTGAACTCAACAAAAATTCTACAGCTTCCTGGTTGAGTTTTGTGCCACTCCGTCCTTCTCGTAGTTTGTTGGGATATTGGCGTTGGCTGCAAATTCGATACGCTGTATCTTCTCTAACGCCGTAGAAGACTGTCATTTTTCGGTATGATAGTTCCCGCTGATGCGCGTTTATAAGCAAAGATCTTACTTCGCTGCTGATGGATTTTCCTCCGCGTTTGATGGTAGCAAGTGTAACGGGGACAACATCAGTACCAAGCATTATAGAACGACAGAAGAATTACTTCTATGCCTAGCAAATGACTGAATTATTGACTCATTCGGTAATCTGTTAGGTACGAAACAGCGCTTCCCTAACTACGCTGCTTCCAATTGAAATCACTAGTCGGATAATTGGTTGTCCCAATCGGATAATTGGTTGACTGACTGGGATAATTGGTTGACTGACTTGAATAATTGGTTGCTCCAATTGGATTATTGCGCGGAACACACTGCATTACTTGGACAGTACATGTAGTACCCTACATTGCAAAATGTACCATAGATAATAGTTCAAATATATATATATATATATATATATATATATATATATATATATATATATATATATATATATATATTTTACAGACAGATAGACAGACAGACAGATATTCAGTCAGACAGACAGACAGACAGACCGAGACAGTGACAGACAGACAGGCAGGCAGGCAGACAGACAGACAGACAGACAGACAGACAGACAGACACACACACACACACACACACACACACACACAGACACAGACACACACACACAGACACAGACACACACAGACACACACACACACACACACACACACACACACACACACACACACACACACACACACACACAGACACGACAGACAGACAGAAAGACAGACAGACAAACAGACAGACAGACGGACAGACAGACACACAATCTTGCAGTCAGACAGAGAGACAGACATACAGAAAGACATAAAGACAAATAGATAGGCAGACAGACCTACAGACAGACAGAGAAATTGTCAGGCTTACAAAATTTTATTGTTTTGGAAGAGCGTGCTTTAGGAGGAGTGAAAAGTAGAATGTTTGTGCAATGGCACACTTACCTGTTGAATTGCAAATAAGTCCAACGTCTTTGCTATGATTACATTTATCTGTTCCCCAGTCAAGACCAACTTTAAACGGAGAACTGGAATTTTGTTTAGTGCAATCAGCAAACCGGATCAAGACTTTCGATCCATTGCCTTGGCAGTTGACGTCATCCATCCAAATTGGGCCAATTGAGCGACCAAATTGAGACGAATAACTAGTGTATCCAGTATATCCTAGTTGACTGCATGCCACGAGTGCCTCGAAAGAGCTAAAACGGTCTTTACAGACTGTTCCCCATCGATTTCTAACAAATATTTCTAGTCTGCCTTGGTTTGCTTTGCCTCCATCGACCAATCTCACCGGAAACTGACCTGTCCAAGAACAAGTGATAGTAGACGCTTTTCAAATCAATGCTTTTTAATGATTGTTTGCGTGCAATGACTGAACAAGGAACATGACGTCACAATTATCCTTCTTAAGAAAATATTATCTTTCATGTGTCTCTTTATACTGAAAAATATCTTTTTGAGGTATATTTGTTAGTATAACTTACCTTTTTCAGTTTCTAGACTCTTCTTTACTCCGCATGCAACGCGTGTATCGCAAACGACTCCTACATCTTCACCGTGGTGGCAGTCATGTATCGACCATCCGTTGAATTTGCAGTCTTGAAGATTACTCTCGGCTCCAGTGCAATTCAAGTCGTCCATGTGTATCGCTCCTACTCCTTGACCATACGTGTTTGCTGCTCGCTTGTAGCGCAAAGCTTTCGTGTAACCCAAATGATGGCAAGCAACATCAGCCTCTTTATCGCCAAAATTGTCATCACAAACTGTCCCCCAAATTCCGTTGTGCAATAATTCGACTCTTCCCTGATATGGCGATGCACTACCAGCCAATCGTATAGGAATAGTACGTATACGACCTTGAAAAAAGCAATTGAATGTAAGCAATTTACCAAACTGGCCTCATATATCGTACAATATAAAATTTTTTAGGTATTGCAGAAGGAAAAGTTTGCTTTTTAATATGTTATTAACGATCTAGATTAGGCTATAAGTTTGACAAAGAATAAGAACAAAATCTTAATATAATAAACACAATGCACCGTTACTGAGATAGAGCAAAGTTACGAACATTATAAAGAAAAGTTTGCAACTTAACTTATTTTATGCACTAAGAGGTTTCCAGAGAGTGCAGGTTTGACTTTCGTGCGTTAAATGGAGGATTGATGAGCTCATGTGCTGCTTTCACTTCTTTTAATAGAGCCATACACATTCATTTTCTAGATAATGTGTATGGTTCGAGAACACTATTACTGTAAGTATATGCAGTGATTATGCATTGCCTCTATTGCAGTCAGCATGCTAAACGTGTTTGGTGTGACAGGACACAAATTCTTTTAAGTCTGGCCTATGCTAAATGCTTGGGAACTGAAACTCCGTTGAATGAGAGACAAAACTGATATCACATGGACTGTATCATATAATAGTGTAACGTCCCCTTTTAAAAAACAATGTTGGGAATGTCAATTTTATTTTGGTACACTAGCAACATATTTCCTGCATTTATCGAGGAATGTGCATAACGTGTTGCTTTGCTATGTAACAGCGTTGACTACTAGCTATGTTCTTCTATACGGGGCAACAGCAGTAAAGTATCTCTAACGCTTTAGCTAGTTTTCGTTTATTAACCGCGAGAGTTTGAGAAACGCGCGAAGAGTATGAGCAGATACAGCTAAAGCTAGCTGTTTAAAGCTAGCGTTAGCGGTTGCGACAGCAGTAATCTATTATGACGTAATAGCACATGGTCACTTTTGTTTCCTTGATGATGCAGTCAAAGTGTCACACTGCCAGTTAAAACATAGAGACAGCAGTTTTCCGTTTTGCTCTTTGCTTCTAACTTAATTAATGTTCAACATTTTGGAGTACCATATATACTCTAGAAAATCTCCAGTATTTTGAACGAGGGAAGGTACTGTTAGCAGTTCGAAAGCTCCTTGCTCAAGACTAGCCTTGCCCCAAACGCAGTGTGCATTGCAGCCCCGGATGCGCTGCCATCACCACTACGTCTGGTATGGTAACGCCCTACTGGTCGGAGTAAGGATGTAAATCAAATTCCACAGCGCGTTTCATACTAATGTTATTAGCTAGGAACTGAGCCTTCGATTGGACTTTGACGTTGTTCTAGCCTCTGTACTTGCCGATAATACGATTTTAGGCCACTGTGAAGCGTTAGTAAGAGACTGCAGCTACGTTAGAGAGCGTAGCGGGTAAATATCAGATCAGAAATGGCACTTGCAGTGCATCATGCGCCTTTGAACGCATACGCAAGTTCTCATTTGAAGCTGCAATGCGTCATGTGCTTCTACTGCAATGCAATGGACTGCTGCCAACGTACTGCACGCTAATTAGCGAAGATTCCGCGCGACAGTCGTTTCCTGTAATCTACTACGCCGACAAAGTACACTTTTAACTGACACTAATCATGTCCCTAGGGACAGGATTAACACTGACCTCAAGGGGCGGTACCATACCAGACGTAGTGGTGATGGAAGCCCATTCGGGGCTGCAATCCACACTGCGTCTGGGGCGAGGCTAGCTCAAGACACGTTGCTCAGGCGTACTCAGTTTATGTTATGCGTACACAAAGTCTTCGTCAAGGCGTACAATATTGTAATTGGAAAGGAATTGGTACTAATTCGAATAAGCCTATGGTTTCAATGTCGTAAATATTAAATGTCGCTTATTTGAAGGTACTCTCCGTCATTTAGCGCTACGCCCACGCAAACTTGATTGCGTAGTTGCGTAATCAAGAGAGAAGGATGGTTTGAACTACAGGCAAAGCTGGATATCAGTACGCTAGATATTAACAGCAAATAGTCTGAAAACAGATCGCATACGATGGTCACGTTAGAAACATTTTTCAACTCGCGCTAACGCTAGGAGCCTCGCTGACATCAAAATGCTAGAAGACACTCGCGAGGCGTTGATAAAGTTTCCCCGCGGGATATGAAACGGGCATGAATGCAGATGCTAGGCTGAAGGAAGCAAGTACACTGTATTTGTTCACTTGCGCTTATAACGTGCTCTAATCAGTGCTTATCACGTGATTATCAAAATGCGCTCTGTTTGTGCAGTTGGTCCCTGCTCGTCCATTTTGGTGTATTACGCACTGCCCACTTTTGAAGCCAGGCTACGAGCCTAAATTTTTATCACTACGTGTGCTTGCACGTGTCTGTGTCTTGTTTGTGCGTGTTTGTGATCATGCATATCTCCAAGACGGTGTGTCGCAGCCCCAAAATCACGCTCGCACGCCGATTCCATTGTTATATAGGCAGTGAAAGTGTCCGCTGTGTCAAAATTTTTGCCAATTAAACCTCCTCTTGTCCTCGAACTTTTTAACGGGTCATCAGATCTCTACCGAATCTAAAATGCTTACTTAAATACGTATTATTATAATTGCAATATTGTTGTTATCTAGTATATGTAAAAGCTCGAATTGTGTGTTTGCGTTTGTATTTGTGTGTGTGTGTGTGTGTGTGTGTGTGTGTGTGTGTGTGTGTGTGTGTGCTGGCGATTCGCGGCCACGCTTTTGTCCGTTCGCAAACGAAATCGGCAAGGACACTCGGCACGCAAAAGATAAAATTTGCGTAAAAATTCCAAACTTTGCACAGAGTCCTCTCTTTAGGGCTCGTCCTTCGCGTAAAATATGTCACCGTCAGACTGCGCCTTCCGTCAGAGCCCTACAATATCTTGCTCGTACGAAGGACGGGCAATGTATCTAGTTACTATTATTGTTGAAATTAGACTAACAGTGTTGCTTACCACATTGTGGACTGTTCCTTTGTTGACAACAACACGGGTCTTTACAGTGTGCCGTCAATTCAAAGCATCGGATTCCAAGTTTGCTGCAAGTGTCCGCAGAAGACTGATATCGCCATACAACACACACTTGTCCGTCACTGCTTTTGTACACAGCCCGTGGGTGCTCTTGAACGGAGGCAGGAGGATTCTGCTGGAAATGAGCCGTTCTGACGAAGTATCCATGCAGTCGATGACGAGTAGAATCTTTTTCCTCCCAAATGCCAAACACTGCGCTGTTGACCGGATACTCGATCACATGCGGATTGATCGCTTTGCTTTTGCAGGAACAGAATGAAACATTTAAGGGTCGCACATTGTACCGATTGACTCCGCCGGCGCACAACTTGGAGCAAGTCGTTTCCGTCAGAGCGTCGTCCTTGACTTGCGAGAAGCACACGCGAACGCACCTGGTGGCATTGTTGAAGTGCAGACTAATCGACGAATCGTCGACGGTCGTCACACCAAAGGCAACCGCTTGCGGAGGATTGTTGGGATACCCGGATGCAGGAAAAGATTTTTGAATAAGGGCGTTCTTCGTAGAGAGTTGAGGATGTGATTTGTCCAGTTGCGATACGTACACAAACATCTTCGTTAATTCGTCAAAAACGACTCTGGGCTGAAGGACGTTAACCGAAAATGAGAATACGGGGCCCCCCGACTTGAGATAACCCTCATCGGTTAGGTAGGCTGATATGATTTCAATCCGATTTTGCAGCTTCATTTCCGATGCGACGACGTAGCCGTACGTTATTGGATTGTAAATTATGGTTGTATTAACGAGATCTGCGGCTACTCCTCCTGGTGTTGTTCCTCTTATCGATAGAAGGGGACGTTTGATGTAGTGAAATGAACTGGACGGGACTCTTCGCGTCACGATGACGAACTTGTTCGAGTGCACTGTTGTAGCTTTGACGTGAAAGAGAATCATGTAGTTTTTGAAATGAGGATTGTAGACTACAGATGGACAATGTTGAGCAGAGGAGCCTAGAACGAAAATCAACCTGTGTCTGTGTGTAACTTTGTACCTGCGTGCGTGTTTGTGTGCGTGAGTGCAAGCGCGTGTGTCATTGTGTGGGTGCGAGTAATCCAGCTTGCTTGTAAAACTTAAATTCTAACCCATGTGTGCGTATGCTTAGCAAAATATGTCAGGTACAGTACACAGGGTACACAACAAAAAGACCGAACCTGATACTGTCGCACTAACGCGATGAACAGAACCAATACTATTGCCAAACGAATCAAGTCTGAAAGCAAACACGTCGTCTCCATAGCCGTCCCCGTCACCATCACAATCATAGACAAGCAGGAACTCTTGCAAGCTCGAATCAAACGCAATATCATGACAAACGACACAACACCGCACGTGATCAGGCAGCGGATACTTAATGTCTCCCACCTTATCAAATGATCCCACCAACGGCAGAATCGGTGACGGAACAACGTGTTCTGTATGCTCCCTTTTAGTGACGTCAACTGCGGTCACCGCATAGCGCACCGACGCTTCGCTCGTCCGACAGTCGTCTCTCCATTGCATATTCGGTCCGGTCGCCACGGTAGCAATCGGTTCCAAACGAGTGACATCAAATTGTACGAGAGTTGTGAACGTGCGGTAGATGTTGTACTTGGAGATGATCAGCTGTCCTGACGCGAGGCCCCAACTCACAATTCTCGACTCGCCATCTTGTCGGGCTGTCACTCCCGGTACTTGATATTCTACTGCTCTCTTGATTCGCGAGCTTCTCCGGTCGTCTTCATGTTCTACACGTCGATAGCAAGCATCAGGTGCTAACTAAGAGACGGGATTACAGACTCGAACCATCCTAGTATACCTAATTGTATCCTGATCTCGTCACCCACACTGTCTGATCCGGATCCGGTGACAACAGTTGTCTCGCCATCAAGATTGATGATTTCTTCCTGCTGCAAAAATCCAGAACCTGTAGGAAAAGTTTATAGTCAACCGTCTGGAAGAAACGTCGAGGCTGGATGTTGGTGCATGAGGTTGCGCTAGGATTGATCTGTTGATCAGCGCTCGACAATGAATGGTGATGAAAGGACAAAAGCAAATACATCAGTTTTTCGCTCTGAAATGTATTTACGAAACGTTGCTAATTATATGTGGCGGCTCAGCATGGCAACTGTCATCTCGCTATTTCAGAGTGTCGTAACCTTTGCGCATGCAACTAGTAGTGTCGCTTAGTGCTAGTGCTATTTGATTAGACCGTATTAGTGATGTATTAAATTAAAGTTTGTGAACTCTTACTTGAAACGAGTAGAAAGCACGTCAGAAGAAGCAGCACCGAACGCCTAGCCATAGCCTCGGTTCCAGACGCTTTCCCGTATGTGCTACTGCACGTGACATATATATGGGGTCAAATTACCATGGGCGAGCGGGAAAGCGTCTAGGTGCACTGTTAATGCAAACGAGTTTAGGGGTGGGAAATCTATTAGATTCAAATTATACCATTAGTCTCACTGCATTATGTTGCACAATCGTAATACGAGGTAGGTAACTTATCATTCACTTCCATTCGAATAGCATCAAAACAGTCAAGAAACGGCTAACCTCTGAACGACGCAGTGAACTTCGTCTACAACAACAGCAACGACGTGATCACGGAATCGACTCTGTTGAAGGGCGTTTCTCTAATGGGATCATCTCTGGACTGCCAAACACAACGTTGACATCACCGCGTTGATTCTGTTCGTGTTCAAACAAGCTAGCGTATATTATTATTGCAGCTGTTACACTGTGTCCTGATAAATTTTGTAACTTAGTCTTTCATGAGAGAAAGCAATAGCTTCGATGGAAAGAGCAGTCTGCATTACCAATGACCCTTAGAGGGTTGCACACACTTGGCATCATGCGGAATATTATAGATTTGCCATAGCCAGTTGGAAAAACATGGGAGACCGTCGTCTTCTCGGGACAGACGAAATATCATAGACCCGACCCAGTCTCTCTCCGCCCTCGTCATTCCCCAAGGATTAACTATCCGGTGAATGACGAGTGTGGAGAGAGACTGGATCAACCTAGACATATCACGTATGCAGAGGAGCTGCAACGGCTTCAGAGATTCAAGAATTGAGTACAGCAAGCAGCTACTGCTTTCGCTATTGAATCATCTAAAGTGGATCTATGAGGATCAGTCTTAGACTATGTAGTAGAGGGGTAGCTTCAATTTTTAGGTCACTCGTGAAGACCTTCATCGCAAGAAACGCTGCAGATCTTGTAATACGAGCCTAACTCTATGCCTAACAACGTTAATTAGTATGTCTAGATTTGTAAAAGTAAACTTAGTGGTAAAATTCTTGTTACAGACTAATCAAAACCAGCGCTCGGACGGAGCGGGAATTTTCTATTGGTGTGGAGCGTTTCATATTTAATATCTTTTCCGCCCTTAAGTTCGCCTGTAGTAGAAGTGCGCCCAGTCGCTTTTTCGCTCTCTCCACTTTCTATGACCCTATGTACCTGTCACGTGCAGAAGTACATACGGGAAAGCGTCTGGAACCGAGGGAAAGGGATGATTAGAACGTTCCGTGTTGATTTAAAAGTGTAGGCGTAAACGTGTTATTACGTGGGATTTCTGATGTTTCGTCTGCCAATTGCAATAAACAATGGTGGATCAATGAGTGTTTAATAGAGAGTTTCCGCATACACACCCTTAGAGACTCTGATAACTAGTAATCGTCTACTTCGTAAGACACGCCGTAAAACAAATTGCTGCCTAGCACAATAAAAAGTGTATATACAGAACAGAAAAAATCCACGAGTTCTTCGCCTTTTTAGTTGATTTTCTCTGCTTTATGCATTTAACCTTAAATAGTTATCAATCAATAGTCACAACTAAGGCGTAAGAAAACATTATCGAAATCGTATATCCGTTCTGATAACGATGAGCAGATAAACTTTGATGTGTCAGTTACACATTAACTAGAAGACGCACTGCCTATAGGCAGTATTGTATCTGTCGTGCTTTTCTGCTAAAATACGGTTGCTACAGTCGGTCTACTACGCGTTGAACTAGGACTGTGTGACATTTTCTTGTCTAAAATTAATTCTAAAGCAACACAAACACACCTCTAAAAATAAAAGCAAAATTAACCAAACTAATCTAAAAGTTAGAAAAAGCTTTAATTAACATCTTGACTGTGGAATTCTACATTGATATAAGAGACAATACACACACACACACACACACACACACACACACACACACACACACACACACGCACACACACACACACACACACACACACACACACACACACACACACACATTGTCTCTTACTGCTTCTTCTTCTGTTTCGAAGTCAAAGAAGAAAATGTGGATTAGAGAGATTTTCCAGCGCAAACAGGCAATTGGTAGAAACCCCGCCATAGTCAATGAAATTATAATGACCGACCACAAAAGTTTCTACAGATACTTTTGCCTTCCTCAGAAAGTTTTGATTACTTGGTCAGCCTAGTAGGTCCTGCTATCACTCAAACTGAGGACAACCGATATCTGCTGGAGAGACTTGCAATCGCTCTTCAATAATTGCAGACAATTTCGTTCAATTATCACGTTGGTCGCTCTACACTATGTGGTTTAATTGGCATTACGTGTGATGCTATATGGGAAGACCTCTCTCAAGAGTATTTGCGAAGTCCTGCCAGTAAACTAAAGTAGAAAGAGTCAGTGAAGGATTTGACAAAATCTGGAACGTTCCCCATTATGTGGATTAATCGATGACAAGTACATTATTACCCAAGCTCCAAAATGATTGGTATCTAGTTTTATAACTACAAGGAACAATTCAGCCTACTACTGTTGGCTATTTGTGATTCAAATTATTGTTTTTTGCTAGTGGACATCAATGATACAGGAAGACAGAGTAACGTTGGTGTTCTGAAGAACTCTGCATTTTTCGAAGCTATGGAAAGAAGAATGTTGCTGTTGCCAGATGCAGATATACTTCCTAGACAGAAAGATTTATTTCCAAAATTCTTTGTTGGTAATGTTGCCTTCCCATTAAAGATTGACCTGCTTTGACCGTCTTTTGGAAAGTTTTTGCTTGAAAACAAGCAAATATTTAATAACCGTTTGTCTAGAACACGTCGCGTTATTAAGAATGCCTTTGGAATCATGACAAGTAAGTTTAGAAATTTTTGAAGATCAGTTATTGCTGCATCAGAAAGACAACAAGTGTTACAAAAGCAGCTTCTTGTTTACAAAACTAGCAAAGAGTTTGTAAAATGTACAAATCAACTACTAGCAGATATATTGCCCTCCTGGATACGAGGACCTGGAAGTTAATCAAGGCAGTGTCATTCGTGCCAATTGGAAAGCAGATAAGCACAAGGTGCACTGTAAAGTATATATGGTGTTGGGAGTACCACTTTTCCTAATCAGCTGCTGCAGTGCGAGTCTTTGTGATAAACTTCCTTACTTCTCCAGAAAGAAGAATTTCTTGGCAGTTCAACCATATTTGTAGCTGTGGCGCCCAACGGCAGCAATAGCATGTTACTTTTGTAGTGTTGTTGTTCGTATTTAGTTAATTTATGGTTTGTAACTTGGCCTTTGAATACAACAACTATGTAAACGTTACCGAGTAGGCGTTGTTTCGATTATTTCAATATATTTACAAGCAATGAAACTGAAGTATGTTGTACTATTCTCACTATTCTCAATATTTGATGAGTTGAACAGGAAACCTTTTCACCAAGAGGTTGAAAAGGGAACTGTATCTCATACAGAAATTTTTGAATTCACAGGTACCATTTTTCTCTGTGATGCAGGAACACTTCTTGCAAACAGATCTGATTCATGTTCTTCGTGTTCCTTTGTTTGTTCTATCTTGTCCAATTTCTTCAATTGTTTCAAGAACTATAAATCTACTAAATAAGGAGACGTATTTTGATCTGAATATTTGATGTAGTAAACTTTACGCACCTCACCTATGATTCAAAAAGAAATCGTAGCATTTGGCGGCAGCGTGACAAAATTGTTATCAATTGCCGCACTAAAACACAGCTATACACATGCACAAGTATTTCAGCAACAAAGACGCAGGGATTAAGTCACTGCAAGAGCAAAAATTGCTATGTCAAAGCAAAGTCTCTGTCAAGTAGTTGGCGTCCATGTTCACTTCGTCGCGATCGCGGCATACACGTATTCCTCTATGCCGCACATGTTGACGTTGCGTTCTATAAGAAAGTATCCGCCGTCGCCCCAATCTCTTCCCCACGAATTTCTCGCAACCCAAAATGGAATTCCGGATTCGCTAACTCCGAAGCCCGTTAGAACAACACAGTGCGTGATGTCTCTGTAGTTGCTCCCACAGTAGCTCAGTATTTTGGAATGCGAATAGAACTGAATGTTTCCAGCATTGAAGCACACCGTTATCGGTCCCTTCCGATAAAGGTACATCATCATATCATATTCGTCGTCTGCAGTCGGAGTTTGTGACGTCACGTGAACGTAACCTGTAATACTTGCGTGAATTTGATTAGATATGAACTCGCAGCTCCTCGTTTTATCGTCCTTTCCCGAGAGGTAGGGATATCGCGCCTCGGTTTGTATGCCACGCGCGTTCAGGACGTAACTCATTGCCCTGTGTGGCATACCTCCATCACAACCGTTCGAATCTTGATCGCAAGATACGACTTGTTGCGTTGAGAGTTCGATGAGCGGTTTACGAGCTTGTAAGGCATAAGCGCTCTCGATCTGTGCGACGGCAGCAAATGCCCAGGACGAGCCACATTGTCCTTGATTCTTGACTTTGGAAACAATTAGAGGAGACCGATCTCTCCAGTCGAAACATTTAGGTATCGGACCAATCCAGTCGATGGGGTTAGTGTATGATCTCTTATGTCTATTATCTTCCTCGTGTGTTGAATTTTGATGCTGTCAGTCACAGCGTTAGACATCAAGTAAGTACTCGCAAACTCATCTTCCGATATGTCGAAGAATTTGTTAATTCCGTAAGGTGAAAATCGATCAGCAGAGTTTAGAATTTCGGTCTTTTTCAAGTTGATACGAAAGATCGACGCTTTCCTGTTACGTTCTTGTCCTGAAGAATACACTTTGTTGTACTCTGTTGTAAATTCGATAAATTGCTGCATGTCTCTGTCATGAGCTACAGAGTTAACAAAAATTACGTATTTTTTAAACTATGCATGCATATATATGGGCGTAGTTTAATACTTATGAAAACATATAACTCCAACATCATTAGCATGAGTGCAGTTCTTGTCCACTTCTGGCGTTGTAAGACAAGACCCGGATTTGAAGTTTTCGGACTGTATGCAATGATTAGCCAGCATACGTATAGGTCCTTTACCTTTACCAAAGTAGGCGTACGGAAAGACTTCTACAGCGCCAGGGTAACCAAGGTAATTACAGATTGCGTTTGCACTTGCTATACTAACATTGAAATTACAAATTGTACTCCACAATTCATTAGCTTTGATCTCAACGCGTCCTTTAGATTTCCTGTATCCGTCTGCCAGCCGGATGACTTTGTTAGCTTTCTGACTCTGCTGCAATAATGAATTTTTTAAATTCGATTTCTTTGCTGTCAGATTATATAAATGTTAACAACTGCAACATAACTTCATTCAATATCACAGATTTTACTATTTCTTCTGCCTCTTGCAAGGTCATGAGCTCCAAATACTTTGTAGTAGTCGTACGCCACGGAACCAGCTAATAGAGTAATACAAAAGATATTTTATGTCCAATGCTGGTCGGTAAAATATGCTGCATTTAGTTTTTATTCAATTTTATGACACAAAATTTTAATCAACAGATACAAGTAAAACTGTGCATTTAAGCTATTGTCATTGATCTTTTATGATAAATAGAAATTAATTAAAACGAAATTTAGTGTTTACTCTATGCAAAGAATAGCACTGTATTTTAATTATTTTAATTAATTGCAAAAGTTATTTGCTTAAATAAAATATATACAGTAACAAATTAAATTTGCTTATTGCGTGCATTTGTTTTTTAATTTTATTGAGGATTGTTAATTGTTAGAGATATAATTGAATATTACGTGTAGGCAAGCATTCGACGCCAGCGTCTTTTACATGCTTGCAATTGTGGACTCCCCAACCATTGAAAGGGCAATCCTGGAGCCTCATCTCGTTGCCCTGAAACGCAACGTGTGACATCCAAATATGGTAATGTCTACTCTGCCCGAACCACGCAGCCTTTCGAAAACTGGTCGCCTCTTCGTATCCCAACTGACGGCAAACAGCATGAGCGTCGTTCCAACTCCACCACTCGTCGCATACCGAGCCCCACATCCCGTTGATAAATATCTCCACTCTGCCTTTGTGAGCAGCTCCTCCGTCAACCAACCGAATTGGAAGCGTCTTGGCTATGCATCAAAACAACACATTTTGTCACATGTATATATAGCTAAAACATTAAGATAAACACCTATACTAATCTTGTATGAAACGCACATTTAGCTTTAGATTGAGAACCCGATTCGGATAATCTGGCTAGGCTAAGGCCATAGCCAGACCACTTACCCAACCTTTGTCAAGCATCCTTTAGCGTATGCGTGAGTAATAAAATATGTGGTAGTTTTGGCAGAGGCTTCTCAGAATAGTTTTAATACATAAGTTTATCGGAGAAAATCCTCGCTGATATTTTGTATTAGCGTCAGAACTGCTTTCTCAGAAATTTCTTAATAAAACATTGGTACCCAGTCATGCTCTTAGCTGCTGTTGGTTCACAAGATATAAAGTCCACACCTACATTTGAGGCAATGGCCTACAGACATCAACGTTCAAGACCAAGAATAAACATAAACGAACTATCTTTGTTTCTATGCTTTCAAAATCTTGAATTTACTAAATTTCTCTTACAAACTCTTCTTCTGGCTTTTTTAGGTCAAAAAGTTTGTTTACTCCTCTCAATAACACTCACGCCCATAGTGAAGCGGGTACCTTACTAAACCGTACATTCATTCATGGACACACAGGCATGCCTTTTTAATTTAGACTAGCATATCTATGCTATTAGGCTGTAATCTGGAAATACAATAGAACATTTGTTTTGTATCCGGTATTCCACTTCATGAAGATGCTATAGTGCGCACCTTAGCGAGCGTTAGTCGACTAAGCCTTTATGTAAACGTGCGTAAGTCTGGCCTTAGTCTGGACTGTCTTGCCTTTGCTTATCACGTGCTCAGCAGACATATGCAATGCAGCGTAATACCTGCTGAAGAGCAGACAAGCCCAACGTCTTTGCTGTGATCACAGTTGTGAGATCCCCAGTGTAGACCAACGCTAAACGGAATGACGGAACCTCCTTTATTGAAATCGGCAAGTCGGTTTAAAACTTTGTCTCCATCGCGTTCCATTAGGTTGTTGTCCCTGCTAGGGCATTCGACGTCATCCATCCAAATCGGGCCGTTGGAGCTACCGTATCGACCTGAATAGCTTGTGTATCCCGTATATCCGAGTTGACTGCATGCCACGAGAGCCTGGGAAGGACCAAAATGATCTTTACACACCGTTCCCCATTGATTTCTTGCGAATACTTCTAACCTCTCTCGGTATGGTTTACCTCCATCAACTAATCTCACAGGAAATTGAGCTGCAGGAAAACACATAATTGATTAATGTCTGCATGCGCGCTGTAACTATACACTGCACACGCACGCGCGCGCACATACACACAAACACACAAACACACACACACACACACACACACACACACACACACACACACACAAACACAACCACACACACCAACACACACACACACACACACACACACACACACACACACACACGCACACACACACACACACACACACACACACACAAACACAAGCAAACTCACGCACACACACACACACACACGCACACACACACACACACACACACACACACACACAAACACACGCAAACTCACGCACACACAAACACACACACAGCACACACACAACACACACACACACACACACACACACACACACACACACACACACACACACACACACACAACACACACACACACACACACACACACACACACACACACACACACACACACACGTACACACACACACACACACACACACACACACGCACACACACACACACACACACACACACACACACACACACGGATTCAATTATGCTGTACTAGCTATATCTACATGCAACAATATTACTTGTAGATGTTTCTGTCTGTATATATAAATAAATAAACGAGAATTTCAGCTGTCAGCAAAACTCACATTTTTCAATTATTAGGCTATTCTTTTCTCTGCATGACAGACATGGATCGCAGACGACACTGGTATCCTTTGAATGATCACAGTCGTGCTTTCCCCATCCGTTGAATTTGTAGTCATGGAGCATAGTCTCAGCTCCACTGCACGTCAAGTTGTCCATATTTATATCACCCTTTTCTGGGCCGTGCAACCCTGTCGCCAATCCATATGTTAATGCTCTTGCGTAGTCCAGTTGATGGCAAGCAACGTGAGCTTCTCGAAGGCCAAAATTATCCATACAAACTGTTCCCCAGGAACCATTGTAGTAGAGTTCAATTCTTCCCTCGAACTTGGTTAAACCGTTAACCAATCGTATAGGAGCAGTAATATCTTTGAAAACAACAGCAGCGTTAGACTATTTTAGAAATTTGACAGTATAACTTTAATATCAAGATAGTATAACAATTATCCTGTAACGAATGCTAAGAAACATACTATAACAATAATCCTCTAGAACGCATGTAAAGAAACTTTTATAAATTGTAATGAAGTTACTCAAATTGGGCACAAGTGATAAAAAATGAAACAGTAGATCCCAATAGCAATCAGAACTCAAACATGATTATAAAAGTGAAGCAAGCATTGACATACCAAATTTTCATATTGTCTTTTAATCAGCTCTACATGCTATATGTGGCAAATTATATTTATTGATTAATAAATATTTACATTTATTAGTTTAAACTTTTGGAAAGTCTCTTATGACACCTTTTGTAGTGTCTAACTCCACAACTGCATATATTGGGACCACCTATGACATTTCCTGATGGCCCACGTGTAGCGACGATACATGTTTCGATATAGTCGGTCTAAAATAATTGAGTTTGATGTCGACAAGTAGTCTGACTATCTAACCATGTAGGCCTGGCGACGCAGCTGGCTGATTCGAGTGGCTATAGTTGCTTCCCTGCTTTAAATAGTTAAGGGCCACTTGTGGCTGCCATAACTGGTTCCTCCGGACCAGTTGTGGT
>CAXXBX010000205.1:2500-10000 GCA_964274945.1 Dehalococcoidia bacterium
AGCTCCCCCATCGATAGGTCACGCTACGCCCCTGGAGTTGTAACAGATATCACTTCATGGTTCTAACCAGGTTTTTAGCAAAGCGTTGCGGTAGGGTGGGGTTTTCTGAAAAGGGCGTGGTCTTTTCTAAGGTGTGCGGTTTGACTTGGTTAGGTATGTCTACACTTACAAGATTAGGAATATCAAAAGCGGAAAAATGAGGAATTTCGCAAATATTTACCAGATAGCCCAAGAATGGTTGGGATGACAAAAGTCCGCACCTGGATAACCAAGCAAAAAGAAATCCGCTTCTCCTGGGATAACCTAGACCGCCCCAGCACCAAGTGGGCTCTTGTGCGGCTTATAGAATTCCATCTGACTGCCATCCTGGGCAAGGATGCTCTAGTAGGCACAGGACCTTTACCCGACTGGCTACGCCGTAACAGAGGACTTATTGTTCTGGACACATTCAACGACAACGTATGTCTATTTCGTTGTTTTCCCATACACCAAGGCACACGAGCAGATTGTAGGACCGCCAAAGGTAAAGAGAGATAGCCACGGCATTCTACGATATCCACGTTAGGGATATTCCTAAGACCAACCTAAAAAACATCGCTGAAATCGAGAAACGATTCAAACTGAATATCCGTGTATACGAGCAGGTCCAATATGTCAAG
This sequence comes from Dehalococcoidia bacterium, assembly GCA_964274945.1. Classification (GTDB taxonomy): domain Bacteria; phylum Chloroflexota; class Dehalococcoidia; order Lucifugimonadales; family Lucifugimonadaceae; genus CAXXBX01. The sequence continues at coordinate 3,160 of CAXXBX010000205.1, forward strand.
GAAGTCGATGCCAGAAATAGACCTGTCCAGAGTTTGATTCGACAATCCGACCATTGGTACGTTTGAGAAGCATGTCTTCTATATCAAAGATATCAAGAAAGTCTCCAACTTCTACCTGTGCGGTCATTGTTCCCAATTCTTCACCCAAGCATGTCACCTTTACCAACATGCCGATAGGTGCACTCAAGGTGTCACCTAAGTCAAGTGTCCGGGTGACACATTAGAAACACCACAGTCGGCTTACGAGAAGGCATTCCACCAAAGCTGAAACGCAAGCAACGTTGTCACCCGCTGGCTGGGATACGAAAGTCAGCTGCGTGGCGTTCACATCCACTACGCAAAATGCGGACACGGTGGTGAGCGTTGGATCAAGGGCACTCCCATCCCACAGTAGAGCCGATTAATGTATTTCAGTTACACGAGTGTCCAAAGCATGACTGCAACGCAAACGGCCTGTACGAAGCCAATTGCTTGCAAGTACAGTACTCATAAAGAAACAATAGAGTGCATTGTACAATCACCAGTTGGAAAAAGTCAAACGCCCGATAATTGAACACAGACGCGACTTTGACTTGTATACGGGTATTGTTTACAAGATGTCGGTCAAGCCGCAACTGTCTCTTCCTAGCAGAGAAGGCACTGTCTTTTGGCTTGCCATCTATACGAATGACTGGTGATGAAGGCATTGTGGCAGACGACAGACCTCCAGACGACGGACGCATAGTGGTCATAGTAAAAGCTAACAATACGTACATATCACCTCTAAGATTTTATATAGGTGAAAACAAACAGATTAGAAAGTTCAGTCATCGACTGTTTCGTTTGGGGGTAAGGGTATGGGGTCTGGCTAAGAACGAAAGGTTTTCGATTTTTGTAAAATGTTAATAAATAAATATTGACTGCCTCTTCATCCTGTTGTAGTAAGATAATATTTGACAAAGAAGACAATAATACTCGTTGACAGTCGCTGCACGGAACGTGAATATATTCAATACATTTGTACATGCATTGCACAAAGTCTGGGGTAATTAGTCTACATGCATGCCTTTTGTAGATTCACCATAGGGTTTTGGAATGGTAGACCTCAAGTGACACTCACATCCTCAAACCTAGCAACTCCCCCTACGACTTTTTACACCTGCCTCGCCTTGCTGTAATTATTCTAATCTATTTATCGTAATGATTCTCCAACCAATGGAAGTCTTTTTGCTGTATTCTGACTTTAAAGCTTTCGTTAAACTGGAATCAAGTGTTCACGTCACCCCCGAAAAAGCACTTAGTCCGGGATAGTGAAAAATAAAGTAACTTTGACAACAGAAAATAGGCACTTGCCTGACAGATTGGAATTGTAAAGTTATATGGCTGGAGATATGATTTATTGCCACGAAAAGTAGTATCTGGATACAAATAGCCTTTATTTTAAATTAGTGGGGAGACGAAAGAAGCGAATGAAATCGTATTAGATCTTAGCAACACAGCAAAATCTGCTGATTGAATATACCAGATTAGTAAATGTAATTTCTAGCAATTAATATGTACGTGCTGCTTCCTAACTACAAAATTGTTATCTAGATTGTTTCTAGAGAATAAATTTAGGAAATAACTTGGTCAAACGAAAATCTTTCTGACAATCTTGAGGAATTAAGCTGCAAGAAAATTCCACAAACTCGAATGACCGAAACTGTGGCCCGTTGTCAGTTGTTATCTACTTTGGAAATCCTCATGACATAAATAGATTTTTTAAATAATCTAACACATTTTGTGTACTGACCTTGTACAATGTCAATCTAAATCACTTTGACGCCCGCTCGTGAACCATGCGCAATAGTTTATCGCTGATGAGATGGAGCCACTTGAATTTCTTCAAAGATGTCCATCCGAAGCTTCTGACATATAGATCTACTATCCTCGCAATATGTCACTCTTTATCTTTGCTTTATTACAACGACTCTCAAAAAGGCTTCATGAGCCAATTATAATACCTTTTGGCAACGACTTTTGTACAATCACATTGTTGTTGAGTCTTGATTTACATGATGTCGCATAGTGTACACACACACACACACACACACACACACACACACACACACACACACACACACACACACACACACACACACACACACACACACACACACACACACACACACACACGCACACGCACACGCACACACACACTCACACACACACACACACACACACACACACACACACACACACACACACAAACACACACACATACACACACACACACACACACACACACACACACACACACACACACACACACACACACACACACACACACAAATTGCTGTTTTCAAATACTATAACTACTTACATGTGGGCTGTAAGTTGTTAACGGTCTTCAGATACAACAAATTATTGATAAATTGATAAAATCAATGTAATTGAAAGAATTGTTATAATGGAAAATCAAAGAAATCAGACTGCGACATCAAAGACAAAGACAGCGTTAAGAGATTTTGCTAATTCAATGAGTTTTAATTCAATGAGTTTTAGTGTTTTAAATTTGACCATTACTTGGTAATACGCCTTCATATTATTTATTGTCAACAGTGCAGTTAACTGCTTCTAAATATTAATTTTAGTGCATTTATAAATTAGATTGTTGAAGGTGTAGTTATGTATGGTTGAAGTTGTGTTATATATCAGTCATTCTGGAAAATTCCATTCATTGATATAAATAATTTTTTTTCAATAATATAATTAACTTTATTGACCGTTATCTATGTACCAATGAAAAGATTTGAGACATTTTGCGCTTTCTCAAGAAGCCATGAGTCGTAGAATTCAAGTTTTTGTAGTCGAGAAAAATTCTAGATCCTCTGATGATCAATTGCTAACATGTGTTGAATTGGCATGCAGGCAAGTCTTCGAAGCAATCGGCAATTTTTTTATCTAACGTAGTTTTTGAGTTTCATCCCAGTTTAATTGACTTACTACTAGCAGATGTGCATGCAGTTAATGACCTGAACATGGTGAATCATTGAAGTAGACTCATTGAGAAGCCGAAAAGGCACAGCCGGATGTGACATTATGTCACACTAGAAGCAAACACTTTCGCAGTTTTATTAATTTGGTAAACGCCGAACTAATGGACGGTTTCTCTGTCAAATATCTTTCTTTGCCACCCTACATAGATGAGAACCGTGGAACATTTTGCACATGCGTGTGTTTCCGGGAAAGAAGTTAAATTTTTATTAACGCTATTTATTGAGACTAGCTAGATTACTTCTCTCCTGACTTTCTACTTATAAATTAAAAAGGCCCACGCCATTGAACTCTAGTTTCTTATCGTAACAATTATTAAGAAAGTTTTAAAATCAGTTGCTTATAAAATATATTTTATAACAGTTTGTTTATACATGTAGTGTATATATATATATTAAACAATCCGTAATGCCATATCAGCGATTAAGCAATTCTAAACATAACGGATTTCTGGGTAAATGAATTTATTATTTATAACATTGCTGTAAATTACTTACTATAAATTAAGCAAGATGGTGGCCTTTATAAATTAGACAAGGACTAGTACTACCCGCCTTAGGGGCGATGGCAATCTATCGTTGTACGCCACTTCTGCAAAGAAGGTGCACCACCTTCCGCGAGACCGGCGTCATGTCGATACAGACAGACAGACATGTGGACAAACGAAAATGGGCGTTTCGAACATGTCCCAACGTCACATCCGCATACTCGGCACTGTCGCGAAGACAAATTCGCGTAGCAATCTAATTTTAGGTTAATCTCAGCCGCAAAGCAATCCGACGTGACCGTTCGTATCAGAATGCTCATTTTCCAGCATCCCCATCTCGGACTCTTCCCACCTTAAACGTCATGATCTATTCGTGGAGAATGACGTCACTTCCGCGAAGACACATCCGCGCATCTCATTTCCAACATCGGTATTTGGCACCATGGACTTTGTAGCGTGCGTTAGCGACAAGCTAACGCGTTACGCTCAAGTTGCTGCGAGTCGAGAGACAAGCCAATTCGGAGACAAGACGGATGCCTGCTCACGCGACTCCATGAATAATCCACCATTGATGTAAAGAAAGGTTGGTAAAGTAACATAGATCACTTTCCTATATATGTAATTAATTAATCTAATTGAACAGTACACTGCAAGTATGTACACTTCAGATTTACTGTCACGTAACTCACTTAATAATAGACTTACAACTAGAACAAACAAACCGTCTACCTGGCCGTTTCAAGTTAACACATTCATAGTGGAACCAGCCTTTACACTGGGCGCACTGGACCATACGACGTCCAAATGTTTCTGCCATTTTGCATGAACACTATACCGGAAATGCAACAACAAAACTAGAACATCTTTCTGATACAGTAACTTGTTTTGAGGGGAAGTTTCGTGGAAAACTTGTTAGAGTTCTTTGCTGAATGCATGTCTTCAGGAGTTTTCTCATTTCTGATTGTATGTAATTAACATACTGGGGTTGTATACCTTGGGCAAGATCGAAGGCAAATGCTACTGAAAATAAACCACAATCGCTTCCTCTCTTCTGCTGTTAAACTCTTGCTACAGAGACTGTCATTTGTGGCTCATTCGTTTTATACATGCATGCAATATTCTGCTTCAAATCATTGATAGATCACTGCCGTGTCGAAGGCTGTCATGCAAGGTTACATCTCCTGTCTCGTTGCTTGACGTTGTTACCCAATGGTTGCGGCTCCCAATATGGTGGATCTGGATCGAGTTTGTCCTTGATACAGAGAATTTGCACCCTTGAGACAATAGGGTGTTTTGAAGCCCTCTCTGTTGAGGAAACTCTTGCCTAAGAAGCTGCTGGGCGTGGTTTACTATTATGTCATCCAGCCACAGTGAACGGCTATCCAAACTGCTTAGTTCCATTGTTGCTTGTTGTTGGACTACCTGTTGAACTGGTTGTTGTTGTGCTTGTTGTTTTGTCTGTTGTTGCTGTTGTTGTTGTTGTTGTTGTTGTTGTATTGGTTGTTGTTGCACTTTTGTAAGAACACAACTTGATTATACCAATACTCAATTAATGACTGAACTATCTCAGTCATACCTCTACTTATATACTCGTAGCCATACAAGTGCACACAGCATGCAAGTGTACATCACATGCATAAGTATACGCATGTGTACACACTACGCCTACCATATACACCGTACAGTCAAACACAATGCAATATACTGCAGTTGATATTGTTGTTGTTTTGGCTGTTGTTGTGGCTGTTGGTGTTGTTTTGGCTGCAACGCAAATGTTTAGTTACCACTCACCAATGACACCCTTTTAGTTAATTACATAGGTACAGTACTATAATTCTTTTGGCACTTGGTTAAACTGACTAGTACATTACAGCCTAACTAAGTAGAACCTACTTTAATTTTAAAGTGTTGCCACCTATCAAATTGTAAATTATCAGTTGCTCTAACACACTAACAGATTTGACAATCCCAGCAAAATCTCCTAATAATGTTGTGATAAGACAACATGGTGCATGGAAGTCCCCATATGGATCAGCCTTATGCACATGGGCTTCCCTGGGATGATGTACATGTCCAAGTAATTGTAAGTGAAATATAGAATGTGCCTTGTTAATAAATTATAAGCGTCCATTCTTAACTAGGATGTGTACCTCATCACTGCTCTTTGTTTCCAGTGTTATCTTGAGCTTCTTTATCTCACTCTGATCAGGAGCTCTGAAATTGATACACACACATACACACACACACACACACACACACACACACACACACACACACACACACACACACACACACACACACACACACACACACACACACACATGTATGTATGTATGTATGTATGTATACATCAAATTATGGTTTTCAGAAATGTACTAACACCAAAGTCCATACATTACCTGAGTATGCCAGCTTTTGTTTTGACCTTTTCAAGGAAGTCTTCTGAAAGGTAACATTTGTTTGTCACTCTTTCTTCTAGATGGCGCAGTCCTTGACTTCTTCAGTTCACGCGCAGCTAAGGCACCTTGCAGCCTTGACAGTACTTCAGCCTGCTTGAGTACAATTTGTGATTGGTGGATTTGTTGAGATGTTTGGGCACGTGAGGCAATGACTGTGCACAGTTATCTGATCTGCTCTGGATAATCTAAGTGAGGAAGGACATGTGAATTCTGTTACTGCGGAAAACTTTGGAACCTGCCTGTGTGTGTGCGTGTGTGTGTGTGTGTGTGTGTGTGTGTGTGTGTGTGTGTGTGTGTGTGTGTGTGTGTGTGTGTGTGTGTGTGTGTGTGTGTGTGTGTGTGTGTGTGTGTGTGTGTTCTCTTCGTGTATACCTTTGGCTAAATTTTATACAGATACTGTATATCATACTATTGTAATGTTCCTATGTCTGTAAATGACTGTGATATACTATTAAAGCAAGCAGTCATTACATTTAAATCAACCTACTAATTTAAGTAAATTAAATATTAGAGCATACTAGAAAACGTATAAAATGTAGGAATTGGATAGACTTGCTTTTGTTGCCTGAAGACTTCTCTGGAATAGCAACCATCAGTTCAGTGTACACCCGTCATTTTTCTTTGCTGCATTCCCTTCTGGTGGTTCTGCTTGTGTAATGGCCTGTCTTTGCCGCTTGAGTAATACATAAAGTTTGTGTACATGCTTGCATAGGTGGCCATTTCTGTATCTATAACAATTGCAAACATACTGATGCCTGCAAAGGGGTCTACATTCTTGTGCACAACTTCATGGAGCAGATCAGTTTGTCTCACAGGCAGAAGCCACTTGTTTTACAGTGTAAATGGTGCTGTCATCTGACTGTGATTTTATGTTCTGTTC